>JBDRZY010000015.1:0-10901 GCA_039804205.1 Caldifarciminota bacterium | reverse complement strand
CCCCGCTTTTTTGTTTTATCAATTCTGCTAAATCTGGGGTTTGAAGCCCGCTTTGGTAAATCTCGTCAAAAACATAAATTTTCCCCTCAGGAGTAACCGCCACAAACAAAACCGCAGTAGGATTGACGAATCCAAAATCAACCGCCCGATAATAAGTCCATTGGGGCTGAAGTTCCACCGGCTCAATTACATGAACGCTCCTGTCAAAATCCTTATAAACTAAACCCGTATATTTCTTAAATTCTGCCAAAATCTCCTGCCCAAAAGTATCCTCGTCCATATCCTTTTTAGCCTGCTTAAGATATTCTTTATCCAAATAAGGATTATCATAACTCGTAAATCGCCAAGACTTCCAGTTGGGGTCTTCTCCCTGCCCTTTTAACCACAATTTATAAAACTTGTCATAACCTTTGGGGGTAGAAATAAAAATTGCTCCTCCTCCGCTGTCCAGCAGTGTAGGCTGAATAATCTCTTCCCAAACATTTTCTTTCATTGAGGCATATTCGTCCAAAACCACAAAGTCATATCTTAAACCTCTCAAAGTATCCACCCTGTCGCTTCCTCTCAAAAAAAGATAGCTTTTAGTTCCTGCCAATTGTAAAAACAGCTCGCTGTCATTTTTCTTTAAAATCGCCTCTTGAGGGATTAAAGAGGGGATTTTTAAAGGATCCCGCCAGTAAATATCTTTTACCTGCTGATAAGTAGGAGAAACAATCGCACAAATTGCATTATCTTTTTGGCTCATTTGAGCCAAACAGCAAACCAAAGCCAAAGTAGATTTTCCCCACCTTCTCCCCGCACAAACCACCTTAAATCGATGATTATCTTCAAAAACTTCAAATTGAGTTGAATGGAGTTTAAGTTCCTTTACCATCATCTTTCACTACCTGAAAAACAATAACTTTTTCACCTGAAACATTTACTCCACCTGCTTCTTTCGGCTGCTGAAGCTCCCTAACCGTTTTGTAAAGTCCCACCAATTCAAAAAACCTCGCTCTGTCAATTTTTAATTTCATTTTTTGATAGGCTAATTCTGCCAACTCAAAATCATGTTCAAGATAAATTTTTTTTATGGTGTCGGCAAATTGTCTAAACTCTGGCTCTAACTCCTTTTTCTGATAACGTAAAATTGTGTTCTTGTCTACCCCCATTATCTCCGCTATCTTTCTTACACTAAACCCCAATTCTTTTAATGTTTTTGTTGCTGCTATTTTCATTGGTTTTGACAAATCTTTTTTATTCATCTTTTATTTCAATTACAAACTCCTTTTGATAATATTTTCTAATAATCTCGGCAAATTCTTCTGGTTTTAAATAGCAATCAAAAACTAACTCTGCCAATTCATCACTTAACAATTTTGATTTTATTTTATCGGTTGTTGTTCTACTCAAAATCGCTTTTATTTTCATTTTTTATTTATTTTAAAATCTTTCTCACTTTTAAAATTTTCAATCTTTAAACATCCACTCTTTTTCTTTTTTGCTTTCTTAATTACAATTTCCCCATTTTTCTTTTTACAAGCAACATAAACTATATTGGCAAAACCAAGACCAGCTTCAGAAATTTTTTTAAGAATTTTATCCCGCCAATTCATTTTTTCACCTCCTCTCCCTCTTCTTTTCCTTTCAACGAAACCAATCTCAACTTATATTCTATATCCAAACCCTTTTTCTTTGCTACTTCCTTTAAAGCTTCAATCACCATTGAAATTTCTTTAATTTTTTTCAAAAAAACACCGCAAGTCAAACAAACCTGCTTCTCCTCTTCTGTTTTCCACTCCTGTTGATAAACATATCTTTTTTGGCAAATTTTACATTTAACCTTTTTCATTTTTCCTCCTTTTTACTTGCGGGGGTAGCCTACCCGCCCAAGATTTACTGCTTGTTTTTGAGGCTACCCCCTTTCTCAATTAATTTTTTAAAATCCCTCCAGGATAAAACAACTAAAGTATTTTTGTCTTCTTTAAATCTACAAATCCCCAGCGGAATTTCTTCCCTTTCTTTAGAGGAATTAGCCTCAATCCACGCTTCTTTTAGATTTGGTTTCAAGCCATATTTACACTGAATACAAAAATATAATGCATTTTCTGGTTTATTGGCAGTTATATCCCTTCCTGATTTTTCCTCAAATTGTTCAGCCCAATTTCTTTTGGCATCAAAACCTAAAAGCCTCAATTCTCGTGCAATCGTTTGTTCTAATTCTTTAAAAGGTTGGTATTTACTCATCTTATCTCTGGCTCTTCGCCAATTTCCCAAATTTTTCCTCTTAAAAGAGTTCTGTTTAAAAAAATCATAAAATAATGAATTATCCTTCTAATCATTTTTTTATTTCAAAAACCTTAAGAAACTACCATTTTTGGCAACCGTCCAAGCACTCCAACCGCTTGCCTGCCAAATCTTATAGGCACAATCAACGTTTTTATAGGCATCAAACAACTCTTTTGGTGAACAACCTTCTTTTTTCCAGTGAACAGAATTTATTTGAAAGATACCAATATCTAAACTTCCATTATGGTTTACATTTATTGCCTCTTCCCTCATTCCACTTTCCGCCCTCGCAATGGCAATGGCAATTTTTCCATCTACAGGACCCCATTTGTCAAAAATATACTCCTCAAACGGTGTTTCTGGTTTAGGCAAACCTTCAGCGTATTTGATAATATACTCAATTTTCTCTTGTCTTTTCTCTGTCCAAATAGGTTTCTGAACTCGCAAAATCACTGGAGATTGAAATTGTAAAGTATTTTCATCAAAGAAAGCATCAATTTTTTTCAAAAAGAAAATACCAAAAGCCAAAACAATCAAAAAGCAAATAAATCCTAAAACTATTTTTAATCTATTTTTCCTTCTTTTTTCTAACAAAATTTTTTTCATTTTTTTCCTCCTTCTTCCCAAAAGGCACGGGGCAGTTTTTATAAGGAGGGGAAAATAATAATCTCCTACACCTGCCCAAAAAGTTCACCGCCCCGCCCCTCCTGAAAAGAAGGATTTTTAAAAATCTCCCTTTTAATCTTTTCAAACAAATCAGGTTGTTTTTCCCTCATTTTTTCTAAAACTTTCAAAATCGCTTCTCCGTTTGTTTCTCCAACCTTTTTTTCTAATTTTTTTCTTTCTTCTCTTTTTCTAATATCCGGTAAAAAATCTTTTCCCCAAAAAATCATCGGTTCATCAGGATTTTTAAAAAACCTTTCCATTTTTTTAGCTCCTTTTAAAAATTCTTCGACACTTTTATAGGTAGCTGTCCCCTCTTTAGTATTGACTACAAGCCCTAAATTCCTTTTTTTGGCAATTTTTAACCATTTATCCCAAATTCCGTAAAAAGAGCCGAAAATTGGCCTGTAAAGGTCGAAAATCACCATTTTTTTAGTAATAATTGGCTGATACTTCATTTAAACCTCCTTTATCAATTTTTTCTTTCAAAATTTTTTTCCATTTTTCCCATCTTTCTTTTTCCTCCTCGCCGGGTGAAGCAGAGGGAAAAGGCAAAGATGATTGTTTTAAAACCTTCTTCTTTTCCACCAAAACAATTGCCTGAATAAAAGGAATAGCAATTGCTTTTCCCCTCAACCACACTAAACCCCTTCTTCCTTCTAAATCCGCTTTCTTAATTACCTCTACCTCTTCTTTCGTTAAATAAATCTTTTCGTTTCCGACAATCGCCTCCCAGGTTTCCTCAATATAGGTTTGAGGCGTCGATGCCCCGTTTTCGGTCATCTTGATACCTCCTTTCAGCAAATTTTTGAGCCTCTGATAACACCCAATTCATTAAAGCCCGTTTATAGTTTTTGTAACGCTTGCCTTTAGCCTCCAGCCAATTCGTCATTTTCTCCAGCGCCAGTTTCACAAAAGCAACGGAAACCCGATATTTGTGGGCAATCTCTTCTAAGTCTTGGTCTTTAATATCTTTTAAAGAAGAATATAATTTTTTAGGATTAGCTCTTGGATTGTCCATTAATGCTCTAGGATTTGTTCCAATAGCTCTTGGATTAGAAGGAGAGAGACTATAGAGAGAGGATATATACTCTTCTCTATTACTCTTATCTCTATTACTATACTTGCTATTTTTGACAATACCCCTATTGTCATTTCCGACAATAGGTATTGCTATTTTTGACATGGGTATTGTCATTTCCGACAATAGGGGGTAAATTCTTCTTTGGAGAATTTTCCCATCTGCATCTTTTATTACCTCAACTTTAATTAAACCCAACTCTTTTAAACGAGAAATCAAATGAGCAACTCTTGTTTTTGAAAGATTAATTTGTTTTCCTAACCAAGCATTAGAAGCAAAACAATAGCCATCTTTATCAGCTAAACCTAAAATTCTACCGTATAAAACTTTTTCCGATAAAGAAAGATCTTCACGAGATAAAATATAAGGCGGAATTAAACACCAACCTAAAATTTGATTTTTATCTTTATTTTCCTCCATTTTTCCTCCAATATTCTCTGCTTTCCATTGCAAATAATGACCTTTCGGCAATTTTTTGTTTTTCCGGCAAAAATAAACCTTCAGATTGGATTTTCTGCCGACAACGCTGGATTGTTTCGGGACTAAAAACTTTATAAAAGAAAGGAATTAATTTTTTGGGGAAACGGAAGCCTTGCAAATCCCAAACCTTAATCATTAATGCCCTATCATCTCCTCTTGTCTCTGGGAAATTTTTAAGACAATAAGCTACAAATTGTTCTGCATTTTTAAGTTTTTCGGCTAAAGGCAGGTCAGCAGGCATTTTTTACTCCTTTTTTTCTTTAATAAATTCTTTTAAAAAATCTTCTTCCCATTCTCCCTTTAACATTCCCCTGATTTTGTCTATCGCTTCTTTTTTATTTTTTGCCTCAACTTCAACCTCAAAATCAGGCAATTCACAATGAGATTTGATATAGCATTGGTATTTTTTCATTTTTGCTATTTTTTGCTTAAAAGATAAGAAAAAACCCTTAAATCATCAGTTGTGTTTTCCAAAAAAACATTCATTAATTCTTCGGTCCATATTTTTTCCCTTTTTAATTCTTTGGCAACCTTATTTAATCTTTTCGCCCTTCCAGAAATTAATTTATAAATATTTTTCATTTTTTCTCCTTTCTAATTTTTCCTTTCTTTTAACTTTTGTAAATTTTTCCAACTTTCAATCCGTCGGCAATTTCGGCACAAATTAATCAAATCTTCATTTCTACAGGCCATAGAAGCCATCTCATCATCCCAAGTAAACTTTTTTCCGCATTTTTTACAAAATCCTAATTTTTTCATCTTGAGTTCTCCGGCCAACCCCCGAAAATGGGGGCTGGCCCCAGCCCTCAAGCATCAATTGGCCTTGTCCCTCGACATTGGGGGTATTTTTTACATCCCCAGAAAAGACCTGTTTTCCCTTTTCTTTTCACCATTTCTCCTCCGCAAACTGGACAACTCGGGCCTTTCTCTTTACCATTGGTCATCACTTCTTCCCACATTTCGGGCTTCGTTCCATAGTCTCTAACAATCCAGTCATAAATTTTTTTGGCATAGTTATACATTTCCTCCAATTCTTCTTCTCCTAAAACTTTAGGAACCTCTACCCAAACACTATGTTTGCCGTCAGTTGATAAAATTAGTTTCAACATAGGTTTATTAACTTCAACCCAGATTTCGTCAGCAACTTCTTTCATATCTGGGTCAACCATTCCTCGTTTTTCACCCCCTTTCTTTTTTCAGTTCCGTAAAACAACTCCCTAATCTTGTCAATAATTGAAAAATTAAAACCTTCTTGGTCTAACCACCTGATAAATTCTTCAATTTTTTCTTTTTCTTCTTTAATTAACATTTCTTGTTAAGAAAAACCTACCAGTTTGATAATCATTAACAACAATTGCTTGTTTTCTCCATTCCCTCAGTTCTCTTAATTCCTTTTCTCTTTTTCTCTCCCGATAAAGTCGGGCATATTCCCGCCAATATTTTCTTTGCCGGTAAACTTCCAGTTCCTTTTGGATTTTCCAAATAAGGAAAAAGAGGAAAAATGTAAAAATAGCAATTAATAGACTATTCATCTTTTGAGTTTTGAAACTCCTTTATTGCTTTTAAATATTGGGAATGTGCCCAAGCACGAGATTTAGTAAATTCTTGACCAATTTCGCTAAAGGTAAGACCCACTGCTTCCCGAAGATGTTTGATAATCAAAAGTTCTACTTTCCTTTTGAGGTTAGCTACATTCTTGATTTCTTTCTTTTTTTGTGTTATTTTAGCCTCAGTCATTTAGGTAGCTTTCTTGAAGTTCACTATCCTTGGGAGATAGTTAACTTCAGAAGCTAACCCTACAATAACATAATTTAAAAGTTTTGTCAAGTAGTAAAAAAGATTGATTTATAGATATTTTTTTCATATACCATTTTTAATTGAAAATTCCTGTCCTTTTTATTTGGTAGTATAATATTACCAAAATTTAATGCTCAAGAATAAGGAAGAAAATTTTTTAACCTTCCTGTCCCTTGAATTCAATCTTGCTCCTGCCACTCTTGAGGTTATTAAATCAGAATTTAAGAATTTTACCGATTGGTTAGGAAATAGACCTTTTACGCTTGAAAATTGTCGCCTTTATCTTCTTTCCAAAAAAAACAAAGGATATAAAACTACTTATTTAGCTAAACTTAATCAATTACTCCGTTATCTCTGTTTTTTTCTTAAAAAAAATTTTGCCGATAAATTACCTCATTTTAAGAAAAAATATCAACCTATTCCCAATATTCTTTCTACAGAAGAAATTGGGCAAATAATCGCCTGCCCAAGAGAAGAACGTTGGAGGGGAATTAAAAAAACTTATGACCTTCTCTTTGAATTTTTAGCCATTACCGGCTGCCGTCCCACTGAAGCTTTTAATTTAAAAGTAAAAGATATCAAAGATGGAATTGTGATTTTTCGGCAAACAAAAACACAGGAAGACAGATATTGTCCTCTTTCTCCTTCCTTAGAGCAAAAACTAAAAAATTATATTAAAAATAAAAATCCTGAAGACTTTGTCTTTACCAATCGTTATAAAAAACAACTTAAAAAATATGCTGTTTATAAAGAATTGGAAAAAAGATGTCAAATCCTAAAAATCAGAAAAATAAATCTTTATGCTTTTCGCCATTCTTTTATTACCGAAATGTTAAGAGCAAATCCGCCGGGGGGAGTAGCCGTTGTTTCAAAAATTGTCGGCCATAGCAATCCTTTAATGACCCTAACAACCTATCAGCATTTAGTCGTGGAAGATATGAAAAAGGCCATCCTTTATCATCCGTTAGTAAAAGAAAACATTTCTCCTCAAGAAATAGTGGAAAAGATAAAAAATGAAATTGCCAATTATCATTTAGAAAAGGATAAAAGATTCTTTTATCAACTAATTGAAGAAAGCCACGGCGTTAAAATTATCTTGAAGTATTTTTAATCTCCCTTAAAACCTCAAAATATTCTTTAGCCTCTTCTAAATTCCTCATTACAAAAATATCTCTTTTATAAGGATTTAAAACTAAACAAAAACCGCCTAATTGCCCTCTTCCGCCAATTCCGTGTTTGGCGGCATATTCGTCATCTGCCTTATAGGTTCCCCCTATTATAGCCCATCTATACTCCGTTTCCCTATCTCTTCTGAAGCAAAGATATTCTGCCTGATGAGTATGTCCAAGAAAAAAAACATCAGCATTAGGATATTCGTATTCCATATACCTTTTAGCCATTAAAGTGGGATTTAGTTTTGACGAACCCCAATATCGGTGGGTAATAGCAATTTTATACTCTTGACTACCATATCTTAATCTCAAAAGCCCCCCGCAATTTAAAACAGGACAGGAAAAATCCCTTAACCAAGTTCCTTCAAAAGAAAGCCCGCCTCTTTTAATCCAGTCGTTGTGGTTTCCGAAGCTAAAACAAAGGCACTTTTTTTGCTCATCAAGTTTCTTAAACAAACTTCTTATAAGCAACGCCTGCTGTTCAGGAGTAATCGGTGTTTCATAAGCTCCCGTTGACCATTTCCCCATATCTGCCAAGAAATTATCTACCTCATCTCCATTTGAAATTACAAAAAAGTTCGGAGTGTCCCGAACTATTTGATAATCTCTTATTAAAGCCTCATAATCAGTGTGAATTGAACCGTAATGAGCATCACACAAAAGCCAAATAAAAATCGGTAAATCAGGATATTTTGCCTCAACATTCACCGTTGCCTCTCTTTGTCCAACCTCCATTTGTTTGGCTAATTCTCTTGCTTTTTGGAGATGTTGGAGAATTGTCTCCTCATTTACAATCGCTTCCTTTTTATCTTCAAAAATAACTACCTCTTGAGGTTGGACAACCTTTCTTTCAACTTCTCTTCCTGATTTATCGGCGATTAGAATTTCGTTCATTTTCTTTATCAACTTTTTCCTCTATTTCCCTTTTAATTTCTTCCCAAGTTTCCTCCTGAATAGCCTGCGTATTTTTCCCCTCTCCCTCCAATCTTTGAAGGGAAAAAAGAAATTGCTCTAAATCAGTCAATCTTTCCTTCATTTTTCCCCCTCCTTTCTATTATCTGTAAATCCAATCGGCGGTTTTAGACTTGCCTCATAAAAACAATTTTCCCCATCGCTAAAAAAAGTAAGCAAATATCCCCTTTCTTCAAGTTTCTCCATTTGTCTTTCTATTCTTGCCAATTCAAAAAGTCTTGTTTGTGCCTGCATAAGAATATCCTCCCATCGCTTTTGTTGATAATCCAAAAAATTCAAAAACTGTTCTTTAGAAATTTCTTCTATTTTTATTTCCTGTTCCCTTTCCATTTTCTTTCTCCTCTGCCAAAAAATGAACATAATTATGGCATTCCTTACAAAGTAAAATTAAATTTCCTTTTTCGTCTGTTCCTCCATCTCTTTTAAAAACAATATGATGGACTGTCATTTTGCCATCGTGAAAAAATCTTTCATCTTCCCTATTGGCACACTCACCCTCATAAATCTCAGTTATTCTTTTTTTGTTTTCTTCTCTTTCTTTCATTTTCAAATCCTTTCATTCCTTCCCAATAAACTCCAAAAGCAACTCCGAAAAGAAAAAGAGTCAACCATTGTAAAATCAAAACAAGAAAAGACAGGATTTCTCGCATTTTCACCTCCTTTTTAATCTTTTCAAAATTTCATCAACTTCACTTTCTAATCCGTGTCTTAAACCCATTAACCCTAAAGCAACCAAAATAATTTCTTTATCATTTTGGTAAAGACCCCATACCAGCCCGCAAAGACCAATGACATAAGTTTTCTTCCCTTTTAAAAATTCCCATAAACTATTTAATCTTTTAACCATAAATAATCACCCCCTTTCTTCAGCCTTCTTAATCTTGACCTCAAAAGTTTTCTTCTTTTCTTCTTCATAATTCTTTCAAAGCTGAGGGCGACCTGCCCGACGGCCTATCGCCATTTTCCGTTATTGTCGGTAACAGCGGGAACTTGTCGTCTAATCGACGGATCGCCGTCCTACAGGCGAATTCGGACTTTTCCCAGCTTTCAAAGAGCTATCCCCTAACAATTTTTAAAATCCCCTTTAAAACCAATTCCCACCCGCTAAAGTCCTCAATTTTTTGTTTTTCCAGTTTTTTAATCTCTTCTTTTAATCTTTCTATCTCATTTTCACGAGTTTTTATTGTTTCCTCTAAATTTTCCACTTTATTTTTAGCCTCAACTAAGCCCTGTAAGCCCGTGAAAAGGCCGTTTTCGTCAAAAGACGACATATTAATCATCTTTGAAGCCTTCTCCAATAATAGAAGTCTTTGGTTTGCCAAAATTAAAGCGTTGTCCCTTTCTTGTCTTGCCGTCTGCAGTTGGCTTGCCAAGTCTTTATTGTCTGTTTCCTGAGCTGACAAAGCCTCTCGGAGGCTATTGACTTCCAGTCTGGTTTTAGCCAATTCTTCATTGAGGGATGAAACTTTATTTTCCAAATCCAAAATTTTATCTTCGGGATTAGTTTCATATTCTTTTAATAAAACACCTCCTTTGAGCAGTTGATATTTTTCTTCAGGAATTTTTCCCCGATAAGCACAAATCTGATAAATATATCTGGCAGGGTCTTGATATTTTGCTTGAAAAAAGTAAGTCTCTCCTGTCCACGGGTCATTGATTAAATAGCTTCCCGCCTCATCTTTTCCGATGATTAGAACCCAATGCTCATCCAAAGCCCCGCCAGGATTGAAATCAACTTTAACAATTACAGGAAGTTTCTCATCCAAAAGCCTGTCAATTAAAGAAAGGGGAGCAGGTTTATCAGCACACTGCCCCTCATTATAAACCTGCCAATCAAACAAAATATCAGGATAAACTTCAGACAATTTTCCCCAAACCCACAAAGAGCCACTGTAAAAGCCTTTAACCCTAACCATATCATCATTAAGCCTTGCAGGGTCAGTATTTTTGCCGAAGTAATTGCAAACCATAGCACAACAGGTAAGTAAACATCCGTGAGAGCCAATGGTATTAACCGTAGAAGTCCCCAATTTCTTATCTTTCCATTTTAAATCCCTTTGCGAAATTGGTTTAATCGGTAAAATCATTTTTGTTTACAGACTTCTTCTTTTAAATCACTAATACAATCAGATAATTTCTGTAAGCTTCTGGCTAAACTTGCTTCCGTTTTATTAGCGTGAGCCAAATGGTTTTTAATTGTCTGGTTAAAGCTATCAAAAGTTTCTTTGTTTTGTTTGTCTTTTCTAACCAAATACAAAATAAAAACTACCGCCATCGATAAGGCAGCCAAATTTTGCGTTAAAATGGTTTCAAAATTATTGCCGTTCATCTTAAACCCCAAATTGATAAAACCCTATTATTTGAGCGTTTCTTGACGAACCAACCGTCCAGTTTGCACCATCATATTTTTGAATTTTCACTACCGTTGTTGAGTTACCGTCAAAAAACCCATTTGTCATTGGTCCAGT
>JBDRZY010000014.1:0-16818 GCA_039804205.1 Caldifarciminota bacterium | reverse complement strand
TGTCTATCTCTTTCCTTGTGATCTCATCATCAAAAACTATTCCACCAGTAAATTCAGAATCAGTAAAAACTTTAAAATCTGTTTTTTTGACTATATCAGTAAAATCTTTTATGGAAAGATCGAATCTAAGATCAGGCTTATCGGTTCCATATCTTTCAAAAACTTCATCATATGTTAACCTTTTAAAAGGTATTGTAAGCTCCGTGTTGAAAATCTCTTTAAATACCTTTTGCATCAACCTTTCTATCAATGAAAGTATATCCTCCCTATCGATAAAAGACATTTCTATATCAAGTTGTGTAAACTCTGGCTGTCTATCCGCTCTCTGATCCTCATCCCTAAAACATCTTGCAATCTGAAAATATCTATCAAATCCAGCAACCATTAAAAGTTGTTTATATATCTGAGGTGATTGAACAAGAGCATAAAACTTTCCCTTATGGATCCTTGATGGTACAAGAAAATCCCTTGCACCTTCAGGTGTTGATTTTGACATAATGGGTGTTTCGATCTCCACAAAACCTTCCTCAAACAAAAAATTTCGGATTGTTTTTATAATTTCTGATCTTTTTATGATCGTTTCTTTCATACAGTTTCTTCTCAGATCAAGATATCTATATTTTAACCTGAGTTCTTCTCCAGCTTTGACATCATCATCTAAAACGAAAGGTAAAATTTCAGATTTGTTGATCACTTTTAAATCCTTCAAGTCAACCTCTATCTCTCCAGTTTTCATTTCTTTGTTGATCATATTGTCAGGTCTTTTCTTTACAACACCTGTTATCTGAATGACATCTTCATTTCTCAGATCTTTCACTTTTAATATGAGATCTTTTTTATCCGTGAAGATTTGAACAACTCCACTCCTATCCCTGAGATCTATGAAAACTATGTTACCATGATCCCTTACTCTGTTGACCCAACCGATCAATTTAATCTCTTTTTCTAAAAACTCTGAATTCACAAAACCACACATCGAGGTTCTTAATGAAGTATTGTACATTTATTCTCCATTTTTAATCTCATTTAAGAGATCGTCCAAATTCAATGTGATCTCCTTTTGAACACCATTTTTCATGTTTTTCAAAGATACTTTTCCCCTTGACATCTCTTCCTCTCCAAAAATTAAAACGTATTTTGCTTTCTTTTTTGAAGCCAGACCAATAAGTTTGCTTATTCTTCCCACATTAAAAGATATTTCTGATCTTATACCTTTTTCTCTCAAACTTTTTAAAACATTCAACCCTTTTTCATATGTCTCTTTTCCAAAATGAATGATAAATACTTCTACTGAATTTTCTTCCATTATTTTTTGTTTCACTTCTTCTGGAATTGAGAGTAACAACCTTTCAACTCCTCCTGCAAAACCAACACCGACAACTTCCTTTTTAAATATTTCATCTTTTTTGTACCTGTATCTTCCCCCACCTATCAACGTTGACTGGGAACCCAATTTTCCACCTGTCTCAATAAACTCGAATACATTTTTTTCGTAATAGTCAAGTCCTCTGACAATGTTGGAATCAACAACAAATTCAATTCCATTTTTCGTGAGATAATTTTTTAGTTCTTGAAAATCCTTTTTACAATCTTCACATAAATTATCTATAATCCTGGGACCTCCCGTTATCACATTTTTACATTTTTCATTTTTACAATCGAAAACTCTTAACGGGTTTGTTTCGATTCTCCTTTTACAATCATCACAGAGATTATCTTTTTTTTCTCTTAAAAAATTTTTTAAAATTTCAAGATAAGGTTTTCTACATACTTCACACCCGATGTTGTTCAGATGAAGAGAATGTTCAACCTTAAAACTCATTAAAATACTTTTAGCTATAGAAATAACCTCACCATCCATCTCACTTTTAAAATCACCGATAGATTCACATCCATATTGATAAAATTCCCTCAACCTTCCCTTTTGAGGTCTTTCATGTCTGAAGATTTTTGTAAAATAGAAAAATTTTGTAAAAAGGGATGAATCCAAAATATTCTTTTCACAAAGTCCAGCGATAAGTGGTGCTGTTTCTTCAGCCTTTAAAACTATTTTCTGCGAAGATGAAGCGACTTCAAACATCTCTTTTTTAACTATATCACTTTCAACACCTATCGTTCTTCTAAATATCTCTTCAGGTTGAAGTATGGATGATTCAACGAATGTATAACCTGCGTACTCAAATACCTTTTCTATTCTTTTTCTTAAACCATAAAAAAGGAGAGAATCTTCAGGTAAAACATCGTAAGTTCCCTTAATCTTTTCAAATCCCATCTGGCCTCATCTTTCTATCTTTTAAAATTATATATAACAAAAGAACTCCGGATATATTTGCAAACAGATCGAACAGAGAGCAACCTCTGTTTTTCAAAAATATCTGATGTAGTTCATCAAACATCCCAATCAAAAATACCACCAAAAAAGTTAATCTGATGTTGAAGTTAAAATTTTTCTTTAAATCTTTTTTTGCAGCCCAAAAAACCAGAGCCGCTAAAATAAAATATTGAAGAAAATGATAGATTTTGTCAAGATTCAATCCAACTATTTTATAAAAAACTCCTTCCTTTGCAATAAAAAATTTCCTCAAATTATAAAATATCCTCTTTAAAAAATTTCCCTTATCATATTCTTCGTTAAAATTCATAGATCCAACAATGAATATAAAGATTGTCCACAATGAGGGAGGTAACCAGTGCAGAATTCTTTTATGTTTCAAGATCGTTCAATTCCTTTTCAAAAATTTCTTTTATCTCAAATTCATCCTTTGCACCAAAAATCTTTTGTTTAAAATTTTTTGATGATAACAATCTTTTTAAATATCCCAGCAGTTCAAGATATCTTGTCTTCTGATTCGAGGGGAATGAAATGATAAACAAAAACTTTATGGTATCATTTTTGTTTAAATTGATCTCTTTTTCAGAAAATCCTATAAAAATTTTTATATTCTCTACTTTCTCATCCTGATCTTTTAAAAAAAGTGTTTCATCGAATACAAAAGAAAATGAAAAAATCTGGTCATCAAAAATTTTTCTCTTTTTTTCATCTAAAATTTTGTCATCAAAAAATTTTTTTAATATAGTTTCTGGAAATTCTCCCATATCCTCATTTTCAATCTTTTTAACAAAAATTTCAATCCAGTTTGTTCTATTTTCGATCATAATATATATTTTTTCCTATCACCTGTTATACTTATTTCTCTGACCTTATTTTTAACAAAATCGGAATCGATCAAAACATTTTTAGGGCTGTAATCCTTTCCCTCAAACATTATATCTTCAAGAACTTTGTTAACTATCGTTCTCAAGCGTCTTGCTCCTATGTCCTCAAGTTTTTGGTTATACTCTTCCGCAATGGATGAGATCAATTCGATCGCATCATCCGAAAACTCTATATTAATCCCATCAACTTTCAAGAGATTTTTATATTGTTTCAAAACAGAGTTATCCGGTTCTTTAAGAATTCTGATAAAATCGTTTTTCCCCAACCTATCAAGTTCAACTCTAACAGGGAATCTTCCTTGAAGTTCAGGCATAAGATCTGATACAGAGTTGTTTGAAAATGCTCCCGCTGCGATAAAAAGGATGTGGTCAGTTTTAACTGAACCAAATTTTGTCATAACCGTTGTTCCCTCAACTATAGGAAGTAAATCCCTCTGAACACCACTCCTTGAAACATCAATCCCTGCTCCCCGTTCGGGAGCAATGATCTTATCTATTTCATCGATAAAAACTATACCAAAATTTTCAACTCTATCTTTTGCAATATCTACCACTTTATCTTTATCTATCTTCTTGTTTATTTCCCTTTCTTTTATTATCTCTTTCGCATTCTTTACCTTTACTTTTCTTCTTCTTGTTTTTTTGGGTGAAATATCCCTTATGAATTCCTGAAAAGATTCAAGAGATTCGAGTCCTGGAACAGCAAAAATATCAAACATAGGTCGATCACTTTCCTGTACATTCAATTCGATTTCACGATCATCAAGTATTCCATCTCTATACATCTGTTGAAACTTTTTCCTTGAACTCTCTTCATAAGCCTCAATACCAGGGAAAACAAGATCAAGTATTTCGTTTTCAACAGTTTTTTCAACTTCCTTTTCAAGATCATTGTACATCTCTTTAAAAACCATATCATAACCTATATTCATCAGATCCCTTATGATCGACTCAACATCTTTTCCAACATATCCTACTTCTGTGAACTTTGTTGCTTCAACTTTTATGAAAGGGGCTTTCAAGATCATCGATAATCTTCTCGCGATCTCTGTCTTTCCAACTCCGGTTGGCCCAATCATGATAATGTTACTCAAAAAAATGTCCTCTCTCAACTTTTCATCAACAAGTTTTCTTCTTATTCGGTTTCTAACAGCAATGGCAACCTGTTTTTTTGCTTCATCCTGTCCAACTATATATTTGTTCAACTCCTTAACAATCTCCTTGGGATTCAATTCAGAATCTTTGATCATTTTAAAACCTCAACGGTTAAGCTGTCATTTGTATAGATACAGATTTCTGAAACTATCTTCAATGAATTTGTAACTATATCTTCGGCTGAAAGATTTGAATATCTTAAAAGTGCTCTTGCTGCAGCATATGCATAAGCACTTCCAGAACCTATTGAAACTATGCCATCATCAGGTTCTATCACATCTCCTTTCCCAGATATTATAAGTGAATGTTCTTTATCCATAACGACAAGCATCGCTTCAAGTTGTCTTAAAATTTTATCCTGTCTCCATTCTTTTGTAAGATCCGTCGCAGCTTTTATTATATCTCCTTTCGAGTTCATAAGATATCTTTCAAATTTATCAAAAAGTGTTAACGCATCAGCAACCGAACCCGCAAACCCTGCAAGGACCTTACCTTCATAAAGTTTTTTTACTTTTCTTGCACCTTTTTTCACGATCGTTTCACCAAGTGTGACCTGTCCATCCCCACCCATCACTGTAACACCATCTTTTCTTAATCCAAGTATCGTTGTTGATCTTAACATTGGTTACTCCAGATAGTTGTTCAAAGAATCAATCCTTGTTTGTAATTTTAAAAAAGAAAAATTTTCAAAAATTCTTTTCTTCAAAATCTCAACGAGATCCTTCCTTTCTTTATAAAAAATTATCATAAAAATTAACAGTTCAGTTTTTGTTAAAATATTTTTACCGGGACTGATCCCCGATAATTTTTCTAAAAACTTTTTCAATGTTTCCGCACTAAGTTCCTGTTTGTATCTAACTACCAGATTTATAGTTAAATTTTCTAACCTGTTTATTATATCATTTTTATTTAAATAATCAAGTTTCGTAGAAGGCCAAAAACCTGATAAAATATCAAGTTTAACCTTATGAAACACCACATGGTCTGGGATTTTATCTTTTTCAGAAAAGGTTTTTAGGAGTTCATTCAGATAGTACTTAGATTTTTCAAAATCAAAAAGATTAAAATAAAGATGCGACAGATTGTTAAGAATTCTTCTCTTCAACCCAATATTCGTCTGAACCAATGTTCCTGCCAGCAGTGAAGAAAAGATATCAAGAGATGTAGAAAAATCCCCAACTTTTGAATAGAGAACAGCAAGATTAAGATATAAACTCTGTAAAGCGTTTTCCATATTCGAATATTTGAAAATTTCAAGTGCCCTATTATAATTTTCCAAGGAGAGTTCAAAATTTTCCATATCATCATATAGTATACCTAAACTCATATAAACTTTACCTAAATCTCCTATAAAATTGTTATTTTTACAACTTTTTTTACACCTTTCGAGATAATATTCGGCTGCTTTATAATCCTCAACTATAATGTTGAAGTTACCCATAAGAAAATCGTATGTCATCTTTTGCCTGTTATCGAGAGTTTCATAATCTATCCTTTTAACAAAATTCTTAAACTGTTTCAATTCAAGATTGTTATAGAGAAAACTTAAATAAAATAACTTCTGTGTATTCGATTTACAAATCTTTGAATTGATCTTTTTTCCTCTGATCAGATCAAGCATTATTTTAATGTTCGTCTTTTCCTCTTTATCTTTAATTTTTTGAGAATAGATCTCAGCTCCATTAATATTCCCTTCAGAAATAAAAATTTTCGACATAATCACAAGTTTTTTTTCGTTTTCACTTTTAATACGCTCAACCATCTTTTTAGACAGAATGTTGTCTCCATAATAATATAAGTGTTCAGAAACTTTTATAAGGTTTTTATCCTCACCTTTTAAGAGTCCAAATTTTAAATCTTCAAAAGTTTTTAAAGTTTCAGGGTATTTTAATTTTATTCCAAATTTTTTTGCTAGATAGAAATATAGCGGAGGATACAGGTATCTGTAATAACCTTTGATATTTTTTAAAATCAACCTGTTTGAAAGGTATTCTAAAATTTTAAAATCATTTTTACTATTTATTTTACCAGCATCTATAACGAGTCCATATTTTAAAATGTTTTCAAATTTTGACTCTAAATTTTGAGTCAACTCAAAATCATCATTCAAAAATTCATAAAGATCAAAATCGAACAATTCTTTCTTTTCTCTTATGAATTTTGATACAAGGAATCTGTTTCCGCTTGTAATATCAAATAAAAAATTCATCAAGAAAATCGATTTTTCTTTTAAAAACAGTTCCAAATTTCTTGAAATTTCTTCAAGATAGAGATTTTCTATAGTAAACTCTCTGTAATCCGTTTTTTTCAAAATGTTTAAAAATCTACTCAAATCTCTATATTCCTCGATTAACAATGGATTATAGAAAAAGCAGATCTTCTTATCTGATATACTATCAAAATAACTTTCATGATCAAGAAAACAAAAATCCTTATATTCTCTTTCTAAACTATTCTTTAAATATGTTTTTCCAGATCTGAACCCACCTCTTATTATTACATTTTTACCTTCATTCAAACATTTTCTTATTTCCCTTTCGCACACAAATGGGATTTTTATTTCTCCAACCCTGTTCTTTTCAAATACCGTTATACAATTTTTTCCTTTTTCCTTTGATGAGTATAAGGCGTTATCAGCATTTTCGAGTACACTTTCAATATTTTCAACATCACCCTCTGCAACTCCAAACGAGAGTGTTATCCTTATCATATTGTTGTTAAAAATTATAGGATTCTTTTCAATTCTTTCCTTAAAACTTTCAAGAACCCTTATAAAATCTTCTTTTGTTTTTAAAGAGGATATGAGTATAAATTCATCACCACCATACCTTATAGGGAAATCTCCTCGTGATGAAAATTCTGTAAGAATCTCTGAAACTTTTTTGATAACAAAATCTCCCGCCTGATGTCCATAAATATCATTGATACTTTTAAAATCATCTATATCAAATATGGTTAAAACGATTTTATCTGAAAGGAAATTTTTTAAATTGTTAAAAAACCTTTTATTGAAAATACCCGTTAAATCATCATAATAAACAAGTTCTAATCCCTTTAATTTCTCTTCCACTCCCATGTATGATATTATAAAATATTATAAAAAAAAGTCAATTTTAAATCTCTCCCCAGTTTTTGCCTTTTTTTATATTAACCTTAAGTATTCGATCAAAAGGTTCTATATCAACCATAGATTTTTCACATATCTGAGAATATTTTTCAAACATATTTTCCCTCATCTCAAATATGAGTTCATCGTGAACGGTTAGTATTAACATTATATCTTTTTTATCTTTAATCTTTTGAAATACATTTTTTATCGCTATCTTCATAATATCCGCTGCGGTTCCTTGAATTGGAGTATTTATAGCCATCCTCTCTCCACTCATCTTTACAGTTTTATTCTGAGAAAGTATTTCGGGTATATACCTGTATCTTCCAAAATATGTTTTTACATAACCATCCTTTGATGCTTCCTTTATGGTTTTTTCAATCCATTCTTTTACTCCACTATACTCTTCAAAATATCTGTTGATAAAATTCTCAGCTTCTTTTTTTGAAATACCTAACTCCTGACTTAAACCGTATGAGGTTTTTCCATACAGAACCGAAAAGTTCACAATTTTGGCTATACTTCTTTTTTTCTCGTCTATACTTTTATAATCAACATTGAAAATGTATCTTGCGGTTTCATTGTGTATGTCTACACCTTCCTGAAAAGCTCTATTGAGATTTTTATCTTTCGAAAGAAATGCAAGGACTCTTAATTCTATCTGTGAATAGTCAAACGAAACGAGTATGTTGTCTTTGTCTCTAACAATAAAGCCGCCTCTGATTTCTGGAGGAACATTCTGCAGGTTTGGATTTCTTGAAGAAAATCTTCCGGTTGCCGCATAGGATTGTTCAAAAGTTGTATGAACAATATCACTCTCTTCTGTCAGGGATATTATAGGTAAAATATAACCTTTAAGAAGTTTTGAAAGTTCTCGATGTCTGATCAAGAGATCGACAACAGGGTGTATACCTTTGAGTTGAACCAGTGTTTCATAATCTGTTGAAAATCCTGTTTTACCTTTCTTAACAGGTTTTAAATTCAATTTTTCAAAGAGTATTTCAGAAACCTGTTTTGATGAATTAACATTGAAACTTGTCCCTGTGACCTCAAAAATTTTTTTCTCGATTTTATATATTTCATCCTCTATCTTTTCATTTTCTTTTTTAAAAAAATTTATATCAACTTTTATTCCATTTTTTTCCATCTCAACAATTGCAGGGATAATCGGAATCTCTATCTTTTTGTATACTTCATAATTTATATCATTTTTTGAATCGGTTATAAATTTATCCTTTATCCCCACAAACTTTAACAGTAGATCCTTTTTCGAAAATCCTTCAAAATTTTTACCATAGTACTCTTCAACAACTCTGTTTATATTTGTACTTTTCATCTGTGTCTGTCTGAGTGTGTTTATATCAATAATCTCATTGTTGCTCTCAAAATTTAAAAACTCAGAGAAATTTTTTAGATTATCAAAAATAAGTACTCTGTTTGAAATCTTATGAAGTTCTTTTAGCCCTTCCTGTCTAACACATTCAAAGATGCCTTTACTCGATCCAAAAAGAATCCTGTCATGATCTTCAAATATAACAATAGAATCATCCTTTAAAACCTCATCGATAAAGAGCAGTTCGTTTATTTTTATATCTTCCACTTCAACCTTTTCATCAAATGTTTTTAAAATGGAGAAAATTTCATATTCTTTTAAAATGTTACTTATCTTTTTCGTATCCCTCTCTTTTATTTTAAGATCATCCGTTTCAATATCCAGATCTATATCCTGTTTCAATTTTATCAATTCTCTATATTTTTTCAGATTATCAATATTTTTAATCAGTTTTTCTTTAATCTTCTCATTTTTTAGAACATCTGGATTTTTGAAGAACTCATCGAGAGAATCTATCTCCTGTAAAATCTTTTCAGCAGTTTTGGGTCCTATTCCCTCTATTCCTGGAACGTTGTCTATACTATCTCCAACAAGAGAAAAATAATCAATTATCTGTTCTTTTTTTATGTTCAGTTTCTTTTCAATACCTTTTTCATCAAGAACAGGATACTCTCCATTCTCCTTCTTAGGATAGATAATTTTTACTTTATGATCAACGAGTTGTCCCATATCCTTATCACTTGTAACAATGTAAATATAGTCAAAACTTTTGTAAAATCTTTTACATAAACTTGCTATCAGATCATCGGATTCAAACCCCTGCAGTGAGAGTATATTTATTCCAAAACTTTTTACAATTTCATATATAACAGGTATCTGAGAGATCAACTCATCAGGGGCTTTTTCCCTCTCAGCTTTGTATTCAGCATAAATATTGTGTCTGAATGTTGGTTCTTTAAGGTCCACAGTGCATGCGATATATTCGATTCTGTTTGAATCCAGAAGATCAAGTAAAAAACTTGTTGTTCCAAAGATTGCTGAAGTGTTTACTCCCTTTGAGTTTCTCAAAGGGTTTTTCATAAAAGCAAAAAAATTTCTATAGATGATGTTTGTAAGGTCAACAAGAAAAAGTTCTTTTTTCACCTGTACAACCTTTCATTTACTATTATCTTTAAAACGTTGTCAGGGACAAGACCGTTGACTCTGATTCCTTCCTTTATAAGTTCTCTTATCAATGAGGATGAGATTTGAATTACAGGATTATCGATTATAATAGCATCTTCAAAAAATTTTTTGTCGAAATCCGTTCTCTCACAATACCTTCTTGTTATAATAAAATTGGCATACTTTTTCAGTTCATCGTACCTATGCCATTTTATTATATTTGATGCTTCATCATCACCTATAACTAAAAAGAGTTCATCGTTCTTATAGTCCTGTCTCAATCTTTTCAGGGTATAGATTGTATATGAGGGTAATGGAAGTGAACTTTCAATATCTGAAACAACAACCTCTGAAAAGTTTCTGAATGCTTCTGTTGCCATAGCAAGACGGATTCCAAAAGGTGTAGAGTACTCCTCTTTCAAAGGTTGTCTATAGGTTGGAATAACTATAATTTTTTCAACTAATTTTTTATCTAAAATATACTGGACAGAAAAAATATGTCCTATATGAACAGGATCAAACCCTCCACCAAAAATTCCAATTTTCATAGCAATTTTGAGATTCTATCGATTATCTTCTTACTCTCTTTAAAATACTTACTATTCTCACCAACCTTTTGTAATACTTCAAGAGATTTCTGATAGTTTTTGTTCATAAAAAGTGCTCTTCCATAAGAAAAATAGTATCTGTCTTTTAGATCATCTCTAAGATTGTTTTCATCGATCAACTCATAGTATATCTCTGCTGATCTGTATTTTTTCCCTCTGTAATAGAAATCACCTGTATGCAATTTTTTTTCCTCGATCCGCGAAAGGAGTAAATTCAACAACGAATCAACCTCTTTGCTTCTGTCATCATCATAATAACTCATTAAAAATTCCCTCATCACACCTATTGCTGATACGGTTAAACTCTGATCGAACTGATATGGTGGAGCAATCTTAAAATAGGATATTGATAATTTGTAAAGAGCATCCTTTTTCAGATTATAACTTTTATAATTTTTTATAAAATATTCAAATTCAACTATGGATTCGGTATAGGATCTTTTGTTGAAATATGAATCACCAAGATAATACTGGGCAAGTTCAGTCTTTTTGTTTGCTGGATAAGTAAAGATATACTTCTGAAAAAGATCTATAGATTTATCCCACTTTTTCTGTTCATAAAAATTTAATGCTCTGTTAAAAAGTTCTTCATCTGAAATATCAAGTTGAGTCAACTTTTCCTTTTTTGCACATGATATCATGAAAACAAACGATAAAAATAAAATCATAATAAAATGATTTTTTCTCATTTCATATTCCTTCTAAGTATCTCTTTCAATTTTTCATTCGCTTCATCAAGGTTATCAGACGAACCGTAAACCTTTACATCTGAATATTCCTTGACTTTGTTGTAATGAAAGATCGCCTTTTCAAAATCGTTCAGTTCGAAATAAATGTTTCCAACATAAAGATGAGCATCATCAAGTAATGAAAGAGGAACAGGTTTGTTTATGAAATCAAGAAACAGATTCAAAGCATCATCATAATTTTTTTTCTCATATTTTTCCTTAGCAATATAAAACTTGAGTTCACCAGCGATCACTTTAAAATCCACATCACCACTCGTTCCCTCAACCGAAAATTCATCCGAAGCTTTTTTAGCGATTATAAGTGCTGTATCAAATTTTTCTTCCGTTTTGTATATCTCTATCAACATTTTATAAACATTAACCTTTTCGGATGAGGTTAAAGAGATATTCAGAGAATTATTCAACATCAGTTTTGCCTTCTGGAAATCTCCACCATCATAGAAGTATTTACCAAGATGATAAAATCCTATGTTAATATCATAGGTTGGACTCAGTTCTATTATTTTCAACCAGTATTTTACTGAGTTTGCAGTATAACCTTTCATAAAATCGGTCATCGCAATATTCGAATAAGATTTTAAAATTTTACCTTTTAAAGATGGATCGGTTTCAAGGGCAAGAGAATAAAGAGAGTCGGCAACAGATAGTTTTCTTAAATCCTTATACGCCTCAGCGAGATTGAAATAATCCTTACCTGTTTTTTTCCCTTTATTTTCAAGTATATTTATCACTTCAAAATACTTCTTTTCTGACAACATCTTTTCAATTTTATCACTGTCACGATTTGAACATGATGTTGTCAACAGGGAAGAAAAAAATAAAACAAGAACTACATTGTATAGAAATTTCATTTAAAAAGTTACCTTTTCTAAAAATTTTGTTATCAGTTTTTTCAGGTTTTCCTCAGCCCTTTTTGCATTGTTGACAACATATTCAAAAGATACAGGTTCCATATGATCAGGGAGTCCCATATCTGTTATCACCGAAAAACCAACAACAGGGATACTCATATGTTTCGCTACGAGTGCTTCTGGAACTGTTGACATCCCAACAGCATCAGCACCAAGTATCCTTATCATTCTGTATTCAGCACCTGTTTCAAGATTTGGCCCCTGTATCGCAAGATAAACCCCTTTTCTCAGAGGTATTTTAACTTCAAGAGCTGCTTCCTCAGCGATCTCCTGATATTTTTTTGGATATACTTCGTAACCATCGGGGAATCTTGGCCCGAGTTCATCAAGATTTTTTCCTCTTAATGGATTACCAGGTAAAAAGTTTATATGATCGGTTATAAGCATTATCTCACCTGCTTTAAAAAGTGGATTAACACCACCTGCTGCATTTGAAACTATTAAAAGTTTTGCACCAAGATAAAGCATAACCCTTACAGGGAATGTTATCGTCTGGAAATCATAACCTTCATAATAATGGAATCTACCAGCCATCGCTATAACCTTTTTTCCAGCAAGTTCACCGAAAATAAGTTCTCCAGCATGACTTTCAACAGTTGATATTGGGAAATCTGGAATATCTTTATACGAAAGTTTTGCCTTAACATTTATTATTTTCCCAAGTTCAGACATTCCTGTTCCAAGGATGATTGCAACTTCTGGATCCACAAAACCTTTTTCTTTTAAAAATTCAGATGTCTTTTTTATCTTCTCCATCATTTTCACCTTCCTTTTTAATTTGACTGAATAATGAACCAAGGTTTATTATCTTTTCTGGATGTTCTCTTAAGACCTTGTTTATCTCGTTAACCTCTATCTTATGTTCAACGACTTCCTGATCAAGTGTTTTGAAATATGATTCAAGGATTCCTCTGAACCTTGATAAGAAATTGTTTTTCAATGTGATCAAACTTTTGATCTCATTTTTCAAATTGTTGAGTTCAGCCCTTGAACTCGCGAGGTATGCTTCAGCCTCAAGTTGTGCATTCTTTTTGATGATTTCTGCCTCTTTTAAAGCGTTTGCACGTAGTTCAGATGAACTCTTCGTTGCGGATGTTAAAGTTTCCTGTAATGTTTTTTCAAGATTTTTATACCTTTCGAGTTCCTTTGATAGGTTTTCAACCTGTTCCTTTAAACTATAATTCTCTTTCAAAAGTTCTTCAAACTGCTCTGAAACTGTATTCAAAAAAGTTGTTACCTCATGTATATCATAACCTTTCAAAGATTTTTTGAATTCCTGTTTTTTTATCTCCAAAGGAGTTATATCCATTTTTCCTCCTGATATAAAAAATTATTATATACCCCAATACAAAAAAATCAATAATTCAAGGTTTAAAAGTTTACATAAAAAATCTAAATCCACAATTTATTGATAACCCTTTTGGAGAATATCCTCCTCCACCACTCCAGAAATATTGTGTTTTCACATTTAGAAATTTTAAAAATCCAAATGAAAATCCAAAACCAAAACATCTTGGTTTTGACATAGATTTGTTCACAGTGTTTGAAAAATCAAAAAGTGATATCAGATCACAAGAAAATTCAAGTGAAAAAGATTGAAATCCACTTAACAGAACAACAGGTAAATATTTTCCAAAAGTTTCTCCCTCTTTTGCAGGAGAAAAATAGTAACCAATATATAAACCTCCACCTTCTTCAAGAACACCAAGTCCACCACCAAAATAGTTCCTGCCAACAGATCTCATATAATCGAGATTTACAAAAAAACCTTCCTCTTTTATTCTAAAACCATCATCTGAACTATAATCCTGATATGAGTAACCTGAAGAATATCCAGAATTTTCCTCATATTTTTTCTTCAAATTTAATGTTTTATCATTATATTCACCATAAAAATCTTTTGCATTGATATATGCCTGATAATAATTCTCACCTGCCTGTTTGTTATCATTTTTTTGTTCATAAGTGAATCCAATCCAATCGTAAAGATTGATTATATCTTTTTTTGAATCTGCTGATTTATAGTTATTAAGAGATTTTTTAAAATAAACCAACGCTGAGTCATAATTATATTCATCGTAAAAGACCTTTGCGATAAGATAATAGTTAAACGCATTAAACGAATATTCCTGTGGGAATTTTTCACCAATCTGCATTGCTGAAAAAAGATTTTTCTTGGCTTTCTCATAAGATCTTTTGTAATAATATGATTCTCCGAGCCGTGAATAATCATAGGCGAGATATTCAAAATCTTTTCTTGGATCCTTTTTGTAGTTTTTGGATATCATGTTTTTATCAAACTCTAAACTGTTTTCAAAATAAACGATAGCACTATCATAGTTGTTCACATTGTACAAATAAATCTGGCCAGTATAATATAAAACGAATGATACCTTCACATTTTGATAATCAAATTTATAAAAGTATTTTTTCGATTTTTTATAATAATCTAACGCCTGATAATAATTTTTATCCATCTCTTCTAGATTCCCGAGATAATAGTAATAATGACTGATAAGAAAACTTGTCGTATCCTCATATTTTTTTGCCTGATTCAAATATTTCTTCGCTTTTTCATAGTTTCCTTTCTCAAAATATGATGCACCAACATAAAAAAGAGCACCAAATTTAAAATTTTCTGAATAAATACTAAATAAATAATCATCGTTGATAGTGGGTTCGAGTACTTCAATAATATCATCATACGACTTTGAATAAAAAAATGTTAAAGAATCAAGTGCTAAAATTGATTCTTCTGCTTTTGTTAGATCTGATAAAGAAAAAATATTAATGGATACCAAAACCAAAACTATAAAAATCAAATTTTTCATAGTTACCTCTCAATTATAGTGTCAAGATTTATCACAACACTAACAGGGACATAAATTCCATACACATCGTATATATATTCTGAGTCCTTTACCATCCCAACACCTTCTTTATACCATCTTATATATTCATAAACATATCCATAGTAAAATTCTCTTTCAAAAAATTTTACTTTCACTCTCCAGCACCTGTCATAACCGTTGACATCCTCTCTACCTTCAACGGATGCAACAAGTGTATCATACGAAGAGAAAAAATAATAATTCCCAGAGTGGCCTTCCCATTTTTTGCCTTCATAAAGAGGAAAATCTAAAAATTTTATCGGATAATCTGTAAACAAACTGGTTCCATAGGAAAAAAATCCAAAATCATTGATCGAATAATAAATGTTATCATAGTACCAGAGTAAATATCCATTCTGATCGTATGCATATTTATTTAAGACCCACAATTTATCACCGGTAGAAATTTCTATCTGGTTTTCATTATAAAAATATTCAAGTTTTGAAACATTGTAATATGTGCTGGTTCCATTGTTCAAAACAGAATAAACATAGATTTTTTCTGGATCAACAGGCATAACCTCCTTTCCTGCACTATCGGAGAAAGGATTATAAGGACCCGAACAGGATAGTAAAAATAAAACAAAAATTATGGGGAAAAAGATAATTTTTCTTTTCATACAATCTCCCTTTTTTTAAATTTTATTAAAATATTTTTCAGTGTCAATAAAATTTTAAATTTCTATGCCGGGGACGGTGCTTGACTTTTTGACATTTTTATATTCATTATCATATTCCTTTAACTCTGCAAAGTTTTTTTAAGTTATTCTATTGTGACTCTTTTTTTATTTCTTTATTTTTATCAAACCTCACAAAATATAATTCTAACTTAAAATTTAATCTTATATCTACACAAGCAAATATTTTGATGATTGGTATTAATAATTTACTCATTTCTTCATACAAATTTTATTCATTCTTTTAACTGTTAAACATCCCATTAAAACACTTAAGTTTTAATTTATTATTCATAAATTTTAATTTTTCTTTTTGCTTTCCTTTCTAACTATCTATTCTTTCCAACTACATGTTGGAATATAAATCCGCCCATTTCAAATTTTATCAGTATCTTACATATTTATTTTATAACATATCTGAAATTGTTGCATTTTCCAGACTTTTTAAAACTAAATTTATAACATAATTCTTGTTTTATAAATACCAAACTCTCTTTGAATAATATAATAGTCCATTTATTTAAAACCATCCCCTTAAAATTTGTCTCCCAATTATTTTACATGCACTATCTTTTTGGTCATCGTTCTATTTCCTGTTTGCAACTTTATAAAATATATCCCATTCTTTAATCGACTTATATCCGTTTTATAGACACCCCACTTTTCCCTCTCCTCTCTTATTATCTCCCTTCCACTTATATCATATATAACCAATTCACCTCTCCCTTTGGTATTCCATATCACATTCTGCTTCAATATTTCAATCTCTATGTCTACATTCCTTACCATTAATTCTTCCTCTCCTATCCCCGTCGGCCCAAAACTACCCTCTATCACTATCGGTTCACTTACCACATACATTGGATATTCAAAACTCCTTATCGTCACTCCATCAGGATATATCGTATCACCCACCATCACCGTCGGCTTCTCTATTATCTCCGTTAACTCTATATACAATACACTCTTACCACCCTCTATCTCCCATCTGCATGTATCTAAATA
>JBDRZY010000013.1:0-17439 GCA_039804205.1 Caldifarciminota bacterium | reverse complement strand
ATACCGCATCGCGGTGGAAATGTTTCCATACCAGAAATGGTGCGATTAAGAGGTAGTCGTAGAGAATAAGGTGCAATACCAGCACTCAGTGCTGGTAGAGTTTCCATACCAGAAATGGTGCGATTAAGAGAATTGGATAATATTATTTTTGAATTAGGTGATATATTAGAGTTTCCATACCAGAAATGGTGCGATTAAGAGGTATATAATGCAAGTTTTACTTATTATCGTTATTTTATGTTTCCATACCAGAAATGGTGCGATTAAGAGGTCGTCCGTTTCGGAATTTCCTCCATGGATTTCTTCGGGTTTCCATACCAGAAATGGTGCGATTAAGAGAGGATCATAAATTTAGTTTTATTATATACTTATTTTTAAATTTGTCAAGATTTTTCTGTCGATCGGAGGTAGTGCAAAAAATACGGGGGATCGACAGAAAAAATAATAAATTGCATATTTAATAATTAAAATAAAAAAAATTATAATTAATAAATTTAGAGAAAATTATCCATTTCTTCAGAAGTTATCCCTACTCCATGTAATTCTCTGTAAAGCCATCTTTTGTCTCTCAAATAATAAATTATTAATCCATCTTCATTTTGATCACAATTTTGAGAAAAATAATATTTTATTTCTTTGATTTCCGATTCTGTCAGTTCACCTTCAAAAACAGATCTCTGGACCCATTTTAAATATCTTTTCAAAAATTTATGGAACTTATTAACTCTCTTTTCTCCAACATCATAAACTACAATCACATACATCTAATATTCCATTTTAAAAGGTGTATATTTTTCAAGTCCAATTATATGTTTTAAAATTTTATAACATTCGGTCCTTATAAGCATTCTATATGAAATGTATTTTTCCATCTTTTTATAATATATTGTCTGACTTAATCTTTTATCATACTCCTTCAAAACAATTCTTTTCCCTTTATCATTGAGGAAACAGATTTCTTGTTCATTTTCAAAATCAGAGTCGTCAATCATATTTTTATTCAAAATGTAAAAAATTATTCTATCAACAACTATCGGTTTAAAAATATCTGCAATATCAAGTGAAAGAGAGTATCTCCTCTCCCCGGGTTCATGTAAAAAACTTATCGTTGGATCAAGTTGAGTGATGTAAATTTCTGAAAGCACTGTTGAGTATAATACAGAATTGAGAAAAGAAATCAAAGTGTTTACAATATTATCAGGTGGATTTTTTATTCTTTTCTCAAATTCGAACTCTTGACTCAACCATTTTTTCCATGACTCATAATAAATTTTCCTTATGTTTGCTTCCGTTCCCATAATCTCATTTATACTCTGTTTTGTGTCAAGTTTTTCAACAAAAATTTTTATGTTTTCAATTTCATTTTTTAAATCAATATCTCTTCTGTTATAATACTGCATAATGCTCAATATGTTTTCAGCACTTCCTTTAACAATATTTTTTGCAAGATATAATCTCTGTTCAATGTTTTTATAATGTTCAATCTGACACAAAAGTGTTTTGCCAGAAACGGTTCTATCCATTGGAAAAAAACTTCCTGTGTAATAACCATAGTAACTGAAAAAATGTATCGGTATTTGATGTCCTGCCAAAAGATTAACAAAATGAGTATTTAAATCGATACTTCCGAAAAGATATAAATTCTCAATACTTTCTATTGGAATTGCCTCTTCTTTTCCTTCACATTCAAAATATACAGTATTATCTTTTCTTTTTAATCGTCCATTTGAAATGATAAAATAATTTTTATCCATTCAATCAACTCCTGCATATCAGAAGGTAAGAACATTTTTTACACTTATATATCTCTGAAAGTTCTGGTGGATTTGGATCTTCTTCAACCTTTTTCATTTCATCTGTCAAATTTTTTATTTTTTCTTCATCACCTTCTTCAAGTTTCACATCTACAACCTTTTTCTCTTCTGGAAAATTTAAAACACCTTCGATTTCTCTGTTATAAATTTTTTTATAAATCAAAAGGTAAAATTTTAGTTGAATTATATGGTTTTCTATAAAAGCAGATGATTTTTTAATCTCATGTATTTTTCCATCAGGTCCAACAAAATCAATAATATTTTTCCCAAGAAGTATATTTCTTTCCTCTCTTGGATAACTTATTCTATCAATCATTTGCCCTATGATCAAATCCTCATTTTTTCCGTCAGGAGAAATCCCTTTTGTAATAAGATAAAACTTCCTCTTACAAAAAAGATAATCTCCAACCAAACTCCCTGTATAAAAAAAGTCCATCAAGAATTAGCCAACTATCTTAAAATAACCATACCCAACAGATGTTTTTGCACCTACCCCAAAATTTTCAAGCATATCTTTTAATTCTTTTTTTAGAAATTCCTTTTTTGGTTTATCAAAAAGAATCTCTTCACAATTTTCTTTTATACCTATTACAATTCTAAATTTACCTTCTACACTCAAAAACGATTTTGGATTGGGATTTTCTGTATCTGTTGGGGGATTTTGATGCTGGTAATAATTATTAAAATGAGGAGTTAATATATCAGCAACTACTGCAACTGAATCTTCTGGAAAAGAATCAAAAAAGACAACATTTCCTTTTTCTGAATTAGATTCTTGTCTTTCCTGTTGTTCATTTCCTCCAAAAATATTTCTAAAGTTTGCATCTTTTAGTGCTTCTTTTTCATTATTTTCAAAAAATTTTCTTATAATAAAACTTCTAAAACTTCCTTTCAGAGCACTTCCAGGAATATACGGGACACCATATACATGATGGAGTGTTAAACTTGTTTCATAAACAGATTCACTACCAAATCCAATGATCAATTTAGGCCTTGTTTCTGCAATCAATTCTATTTTGTCAAGATTTGGTAATTCCAGTTTATTATCGAATTTTGTTATGTTATTTTCTTTTAGTATTTTTTTCTCTATTTCCATTTCCATCTTATTATTTATTTTGAATTCTATTAATTTTTGATATTTTATATTTAAATTTTTTACCTGCTCACTTTTGATCAAATTAGAAGTGTCTTTAGGATAACATTTTATTATGGGTATTTGGTGTTGATTATTTTGGTTTTTATTATTACCCTGATTCGGTCTGTTTAAATTGTTTCGTCTATTATTGTTATTATAATTTTGCATCAATCACCTTCCTTTTTAATTAAACCATCCACAAATCTTTTCATCCAATACAAAATGTTGTTTATCTTTTCAACATTTTCCCTATATTCTAATGAATTCAAAGAAACTATTCTCTCTACAACCTCTTTTAATTCTCTACAATTCCAATTGTTGTTTTTATTTATAAATTCAATTATTTGGTCACCGATTTTCTTGTATGCCTTTTTCTCATCACTATCCTCTCCATTCTTTGAAAGACTCTTTGAAAGAATAAAAGCCAGAGTTGCAGCAAGTCCATTCACCTTTATAAGCATAGGCATCTTTTTTATATATGATTTATATTTACCAGAATAACTTTCATTGCTTACAGATTTAACCTTTTCAAATGCCCATTTTGCATTTTCGGTTTCAACAATACCATATCTATTTGTCATTTTTACCTCCTAACAAATAACTTTTACAATACCTTTTCCAATTGTTTCATCTCCTCCAATCTGCATCACGCTGTTCATTTTCTCTTTCATAAAATCCTTTAAACTTTTTCCTTTAATATCTTTCTCATCACAATAAAGTTGATTATACAAGACACTTTCTGCAGGTAAAAATTCTTCGTTGAACAAAGCTCCTTTATCGACTGTTCCTGTTTCATTATTTATTTTTATCCTTGTTATAACTTCAGTGGAATTGTTAACAAAATATTTGAAATCGTTATCAGAAAGAATCAGAATCTTGTCAGATTTTACACTATTGAGTTTTATTTTTGATAAATCAATATTTTGAGATGACTTTACAAAAGTGAATTCTTCTAACACAACTTTATCGTTATTTATTATAATTTCACTATTGTTAACAAAAGAAATAAATTTACCATCTTCCACATTCATTCCTTTTAGAAAATCGGGTATGTTTTCTTCGGTGTCTTCATAATACCTTTTTAAAATAAAAGGACATGTTATTAACGCAAAAACACCTTTTATTGACTTAACCGGGAACAACAATATTTTAGCATCCGTAAAAGCAACTAATCCCATTTTTGCATTTTCCTGATCAGCATCTTCCGGCCCAAAAAGATCATCTACTGTTTTTTTGTCTTCTTTTAAAACTGATTCAAAATGGTTTCTTATTGCTCCTTTCAAACTTGAAGATTCGATTTTAGGAAAAGAAGTATGTTTCTCTCTCTGAATTGGCAAATCTACTAAACCCAATACATCACCAGTTCCAACATGTAGGGAACTTTTAACATGATAAAAGACATCCAATCTGTTTTTATACATTTTACCTCCTATTTTTATATTATTCCTACAAAACTCAATCCAAAACCTTCTTCTGGCAAAATATCTGAAATGTTTTTATAATCAAAATATTCAAAAATTCTTTCTGGGGCTCCTTCGATCAATTTAAAATAGTAAACTGTCCCAGCAGCAATCATTTTCATCGATTTTTTGGGTCTACCAAGATTTATATCCCATCCTGAAAATATGAGATTTTTTGTAGTTGAAAAAGTTAGAAGTTCCAATTTTAAATCTTTATATCTAAGAATATTTTCATCTATTTTTTCAAAAGGAATGGAACCATTTTTAAAAATTGAAGGAGTTGCCAGATAAATTTTAAATTCTTTTTTATTTTTTATCATTTCTTTTGTTTCATTTGTTAATAACGAATCTACTTTTTGTGAAACTTTTTCTACTTTTGAAATTTTGCCTTCTCCTCCAACTTTGCAATAAAAACCTTCATCAAAATCGTTTAGTCCTTCATAATCAACCAGAATAAAAGTTTCTTCTATATTTTTGTCATCTAACTTTCCTTTAACAGGTCTTATAAAATCGTATCTATAAAGATAACTTTTCTCCGTTGTTTTGGAATTTTTATTTAATTTAATACCGATCTTTGGTTCTTTTATTATTAACTCTTCTAAATTTTGAAATTCAAACTCACTTATCTTTTCGTCATTCAAATATTTTTTTAAATTGTCCAGATCTAAAAAGCAATTAGTTAAGTTTTTAACATTTTCTTTATCATAAGGAGATACAAGTAAATATCCAAATTTATTATTAGAAATTACTTCATTTTTTATTATTCTTAATCTATAAACTTTTTTTCCTTCTCCTTCTTTTGTTTTCACAAGATCTATTGGCATCGGTAAAAAAATCTTGTCACCATTTTTTAGAAAAATCCCTTTTATTTTGAAACTACCCTTCTCGTCAGTTCCATTTTCTCGAGGTAGACCTATCATATCTTTAAATTTTCCATTTTTAAAATCTTCAAAACTACCTCTTTGCATAAAATAGGCAGTTCTTAATGCACCATATATTGTTGAAGGATATGGAGGAAAAAAAGTTTCAGCATTTATATCATATTTTCTATTAAAACTTCTTCCTGTTCTAAAAAACAAAACATCTTTTGCTTTTATTTTTATCATTATTCCTCCTTTGTAGCGAAAAATCTTACAATTTTTAAAGAATTTATAAAGTTATCAAACGATGAAGAAATCTCATACAAACTGTAGATTGTATCAATTACTTCCTGTTGAAATCTTTCTTCTTTCTTATTTTTAATCTTTCTTGGAATTATTCGATTCAATTCAGATTTCACCATTTCTTTAAAAATTTCATCTTCTTTATTCATTTTAATCTTGTTGAAAATATCTCTCAATTCATATATAAAAGAACTTGACAATTTATCATTTTTAATATAGTCAATTAATCTTTTTATAAGTTCTATTGAATTTATATTCTCTTTATCCCAATTGAATTTACAAAGTTCTTTCTGTCCAGAATGTTTTATAACTTTTATTGCAAAAGAATTTTTAACACCTTTTTTTGCTTCTTTTTCCATTTCTCTGGCTTCTTTTAATACAATGTTCAGTGGTTCTTTATAATAAGCAATACAAACTCCACCAGAGATACTCGCTTTAGGACCCATTAATTTCAAAATTCTATCTTCAATTTCAACAAAACCTCCTCCAAGAGATTTATAATATTCTGTTTCATTACCACTAAATACTTTCCTTATGTCATATATCATATCTAATACATCGTCTAAATTAACCAAAGCAAGCACATCGTCTCCACCAGAATAAACCAGTGTTCCTTTGTATTTTTCAACGATTTTTTTTACTAAAAGTAACGAAAAGTTTTTTAAAGCATTGCTTATCTCATTATGTATAGCAGGAGTTAGCGGTCTTTTTTTATCTTTAAAAATTCCCTTAAAATCTTCTTTTAATAAAGAATGGAAGAAATTTGTTAAATCTGGAGAATTCTCGCCACTCAGCCATTTCCCCATAAAATCTCCATCCATAACAATAACAGCATAGTATTTAGGTAATTTAGTTTTTTTATCTACGATTTGCTTAATCAGAGTTTCAGCATTATTAAATTTATTATCGTCAATTCCAATTTCCTTAAAATATTCTTTCCTATTTTCATCATAGAAAATTTGAGGATCATAGTCAGAACCAAGTAAATCTTTAAGTTTTTTAAAAGATTCATCATTTTTTATTTTTTCCAAAAATTTTACTAATGCTACATAGGATACAGATGGTATTTGTTGATTCTCAAGATCTTTATTGAATCTTTCTTTAAAATAAATATCTGCAACTCTTTTAAAGAAACAGGTTATACATAGTCCTTCATTTTCTTTCAACAATTTTTTGAGATATAAATCCATTGTTTTATTTTTTGATAAATCGATAGATTCTTTTGATGAATGTTTTTTGTTATTGTGAAATACAATTACCCTTTCTCCACAGATATCACATTTATTTCCTTCTTCTTCAAAACTATTAAAATTTTTTACATTTTTTAATGAACCATTTATCGTTTCTATTGTTTTGTATAAAACACCATAAATATTTCCAATATTTGGTGAGTAATATTTATTGCCATCATTAAAAATACTTTCAAGTTCTTTTAAAGTTTCTTTTAGGGTCTTTTCATTTATAAATTCTTTATACTTCTCAATAGTCAAATAAAAATCTTTTTCATGGAATTTTGTGCCACTTGAACTTTCAATCGGTAAAAATACCCAGTAGAAATTAAAATAATCTATTAAGTGTTTCTTCTGATTTTCATTTAATGAAACATTTAAATTTTTCTCAATTGTTAGAATAAAATTCTTGATTTCTTCCTTTATTGCATTCTCAATTTTTATTCCTAAATCCAACAATGTCTTTTTATCATTTTCCGGTATCATTGCAAAAAATCTATTAGGAATAGATGGAGATAAGACCTCTTTCTTTTTACTTTCTTTTACTTCTATTTTCAATGTATTTTCAAGCCAGTAATCTACAAGAGGTTGTTCTAACAAATCAGGGAATATAACAGTATCAGGGCCATAATTATCTATAACAATCTCTATTGCTTTCCAGCAAAGGTAAGATAAAATGTAACTTCCCCACTTTAAATCACTTAATTTTCTTGAGTCCTGTATAAATGACTGAACTGGTGTTATTGAAAATAAAAACAAAGATAACTTATTATTGATTCGATTATCAATTTCACTTGAAAAAGAACACATTGCACTTGTTTTCAAATGTTGAAATATTGAATGGTCAGGGACCCTCGTATCAGCAGGAATCACTTCCCAATATTTTTTTAACAAACTATTCTCTGATTTTTCTCTTAACAAAGGTAAGAGATTTCTCCATATATAAAAATATTTCTGTTTTGCATTGTATTTTTTTGTTTTTTCTTGTATTTCCTTAAAAACACTTTCTACTATTTTATTACTTTCTTCTACAAGTTTTTTATCATTATCTTCAGATTTTAATTCTTTTATTCTTTCTAATTTAATTCCACTCAAAGTATGGATAACCTCAGGGTTATTCAAAAATCTTATTTCTTTTTTATAATTTTTAGGAATGGTTAGTCGCTCGAGAGCAGAAGCAATGTGGTCTGGAGTATTATCTTCATTGTAAAATTTTATATTCAAATACTGACTAAAATTTTTCGCTATCTCTTCATGTCTTTGTTCTGTTTGCATCAGAATTATCGGTTTATTTATTGGATCATGAAAAAAATAAAACATTTTTCTTTCAAAAATTTCCAGATTTTTATCTTCCATAAACTACCTCCATTTTATTCATACTATTTATATTGTTATTAAACTCTTTGTATACTGATTTCTCAATATAAGGAAGAAAGAGTATTTGGCCTACAAACCCATTTTCTTTTTTTATCACCTTTAAAAAATAAACTTTCGCATCTCTACTTTCGCTATCATTTTTATTTTTTAAAGCTGAAATAGGTAGAGCTATTTGCCGTCTATTAGTATAATTATAATGGTCATCCAATCCTAATTTTGCTTTTATATAAACTTCTCCTATTTCTTTTAATGCATCTTCCCACGATAGAAATGCTTTTTTTGTTTTCCATACAATCGTTTGTTTGCTAAATGTTGGATATTTATATTCGTTATTTCCTTTTATGTTATCTATAAAATTTGAAATCTCTTTATTATCGTTTCCAATTATTGGTTTATTATCCAACCAAACTTCCACTGAACCAAAACCATTTCTGCTCTTTGCTCCAAGTCCTCCGAATAAATGAATACATTTTAATGCTTTCTCTGTTTCATTCCATATTTTATCGTTATCACAAACCAATTTGAATTCAAATGTGGTGTTTGATTTAAAATATTCTTGTGTCACTATTGTTTGTTTGATATTTTTATCCCATGAAACAGCTCCATAGGATAGATATGAAAGAACATTGGTGTCTTTATTTCCACCGTAGGTATGTATTCTCCATTTATATGCTGGTTCGTAGAATTTTTCTTTTGAAATACTACCATCTGGAACAGATTTTGAGAGAAGAATAATGGATAATTTACTTTTTTGACCTTTTTCACCTTTTATTCCTCCAAAAATTTCCATTTCCTTTTCAAACAACTTTTCAATTTTTTCGTTAGGAGTTGATGCTCTCCACCAGTATCTCAAAACACCTTTTAAAGAAGTAACTTTCATTTCTGCTTTCTTATTTACATTACCTAAAAACATCGGAGTAACAGTTTTAATTTTTATAATTTTTTCAACCATCTCTCCTCCTTATTCATAAATCTTTTTCCCAATCAATTTTACCAGCAGATCATTCATTCCTGTTTTTGTATATATATTCAATCTCTGTTTACCATTTTTTGTTACTATCCAATAGGAAACTCCTCTTTCTCCGATCATTTTTTCAAATTCAAGATGATTTTCATCTACTTTACATTTTCTCATTTCATCAAGGATAAATTCTGTAATCAGGTTTCTTCCAACTCTGTATATTCTTTTAATGATCTCTCTGATATCTTTATCTTTTACATCGTTGATTCCACTGAAACCATCTCCCCATAAAGTTGAATGGCTTTTTTTCTCTCCAATCATTATCGGAACTTCTTCTTGATCAACGATATAACTTTTATAGTAGTCAGAAATCATTTTACCAACAGGTGAATCTGTAAAACTTTTTATGTTTTTATCGTTGTTAAGTAATATTCGGAAATTTTGAGGAAGATTGTTTTTAAACAAATTCTTTGCTCTTTCATAATCGGTTTCATTTTTGATTTCCTGTATCAATTCATAATACTTCTCATAAAGTTTGAAATCAAACTCAATTGGAATTTCGGGAAGTTTTACTATAGAATTAAAATCTTCAAAAACATAGTAAACTGGAACCTTGTACAATACTGCAAGTATTGTCGCATAAGCGATCTCCGCTTTGAATCCACCAGTTGCAAGAATTTCTATGTTTCTTCCTGTATTATCAATTATGTTTGTAACCTTTTTGATAAAATTTATCAGTCCTCTTGTTTCAAACTCATTTGCATCATATTTTAAACCTTCAATTTTGACCCTTTCAACATTTGCTTTATATTTTTCAATAATATACTTTTCAAGCAGTTTACAAGACTTTTCTCCTTCTTCAGTATCGCTTTCTATTAAGTAAAACCAGGAGTTTTTATTCACTTCTTTTTTCAATTTATGGATTGTATTTGTTTCAGCAGATACTTTTTCAGGTGGATTTGTCAACATAAAATCAAGAATGTTTTCAAAGGTTTCCTCTGTGCCAGAACACATCTTTCTAAAATTTCCAAAAACTGCTGTCCCAACTGTTACGATATAACTTTTCATATCTTTTCTCCTTAAGAGTTTTCCTTTTTTTAAAATCAATTCTTTCCCATTCTCTCCGATTATCGGTTTCACTTCCTTTTTTAATTTTTGCTTGACATTTTTTATTGCATCCAAATCTCCATGAACAAGTAAAACATTTTTCGGGGCAGTTCTGTTAATATATGAAATTATACCTCTCAAACTTGAATGAAGTGATAAAGGAAAATGCTCAACATCCACTTTTTTCACATACTCCTTTTCATCTATATATATAACTCCATTTTTTTCAGTTTTTAAAAGTTCATATCCTAAAGTTCCTTTTGCAAGATAACCTGTAAAAAGCACCGAAGATGTCTCATCTTCGATAAGATTTTTTAAAATTAAATAAGAAGGAGTATGAGGATTTAGCATTCCACTTGAAGCAACAACTATCGATTTGCGTGGGATAGAGTTAAGTTTTTTTAAATTCATTGATTTTAGTGACTTTGAGTGACATTCTCTGTAAATTGGTGTTATTCTATCAGCCATACCAACAGTGTAGATTCTTTTTGATAATAAATCTTTACTTCTTCTTTCAAAAAGAAAAAGAATTTCCTGTGTTTTTCCAAGTGCAAAAGCAGGTATTAAAACAATTCCATTTTTTTCCAGTGTTTTATTTATCGATTCGATAAATCTGTCTTCATATCTTTCTCTCATTTTTTCTTCATATTCAGAGTTCCCGTTCGTTGTTTCTATAATCATGATGTCAACATTTTTCTTGTAATAATTAAGTTTTCCCGTCATAATATTGTCCGAAACAGAAAAATCTCCTGTATAAACTAAAGAGTTTCCTTTATCATCAAAAATGTGTATTCCACAGCTCCCGATAACATGCCCTGACTTAAAAAGTTTAAAATTTATATTAGAGCTTAACTGGTTAGTTTTATTTAACTCAACACAATCTATTTTTCTATCAAGTTCAAAAAGATTTGATTTATTAAAATAGATTTCATAAAATCTTTTATTGTAATCATTCATCATTAAAACCTTTGCACTATCAAGAAGCATAATTTTATAGATTTCTTTCGAATTCTGGCTCATCACAATTCTTTTCACATCAAAAATTTTTTCAACCACTGGCAAAGATCCAAGATGATCAAGATGGGGATGAGATACAAATAAAAGGTCAATTCTTTCTTCTTCAATTTTATGAAGTAATGGTAATTTGTTGTATCCAAATTTATTAGGATCCATACCACAATCAAGCATAATTTTAATTCCTTCCCAATCAATATAATAAGAATTTGCACCAATCTCCTGTGCCCCGCCAAGTGGCATAATTTTTATCAAAGCAACCCCTCAATGTTCAATTTTAACAATTCAAAAGATTTTTCCAATTCTTCGTATAATATCTTTAAATCATACTTTTTTAAGTAATTGAGTATCAAAAACTTTGCTAATCTTTTTATCTCTTCTTGCTCATTTTTCTTAATAATTTTATCTCCATGAGCCATATTTGAATAGTTTCTTATTTTTGAACAATTAAAAATCCAGTTAATATCTACATTTTTTTCTTTTCTCAAAATATCGTTTCGCAAAAGTTTTAATATAAAAACATCATCCATTAAAGCTGTTTTAGGTGGTAAACCCGTTCCTTTATATTCTTCACCAAAAACTTCTTCAGCAATTTCTTTAAACTTTTCAAAATTTATCTCTATCTTTGAATAATCCGGCTTAGATGTATTAAAATTATAATCTTTCTTTAAAACTGATTGAAAGATCATTTCTATTGTTCTGTATAACAAAAATGTTGAAATTTCATACCTTTCTTTATTTTCATAAAAAATCCCTAAAAAATAATGATTGAAAATTTTATATTCTTCAGTTTCTTTAATTTTTTTCAGTAAATTTACATTAATTTCTAATTTGCTTCTTAGATTATTATCTAATTCTTGAAATTTATTTAATATTTTCTCATATAATTTTTTTGCTTCTTCAAAATTAAAATCAATCCAGTTTTTTTGTGCTTGAGATAATAACCTGATTAATTCGATATTATACTGTTTTTTAAAAGTGGTCTTTTCTTCATACTCTTCTATCAATTTACAAGCCTCATTGTAATTGCCTGAATTAAAATAATTTAAAACATCCAACAAAACCTTATCCCCTGAGAAATAAAAAGGATTATTAATAATTTTTAAAAATTCTGAAGAAAAATAAGGTTTATTGCTTTCTCTTACGTATCTTCTATAATCTATATAACATGCATCAATATTAAAAACAGCACTGATCATTCCAGCTATAGCACTCATTGTTTTCTTTCCACCTGTTAAATCAATTAAAATCCTTTTTTCTTTATTTGAAAGGTATATGTCGATAATTTTATTATATAAGTCATTTATATTCTTTTCGTCCACCTCATGAAAAGATATTTTTTCTTTTTCATATTCAATTTTTTCAAGAATAATATTCATATATTTTGAACTTTCCTCAGTAAAAATTAAACAAATTCCTTTCTTAGGTTTTACCAATGAGCCAGAAAGAATCGAAGTTGCAGGAGAAAGTCCAACTAAAGAAATTAAAATATCATATTCTTTTTTTAGTTCTTGTTTATTTTCCTCTATAAATTTCTTAAGATATAAAGGTAAAAATTCGTCAAAATAGAATCTATCTCTTTCTTTAAAATCTTTGATTTCATTATATTTTTTATTCATCTCATCCGTTAATTTTTCAAAATTTTCATCCACACTCACTCCTTTTTTTCTATCATACCAAAACCCATCGAATTCTTTTCTCCTAAACCAGAATCGTAAGCAATGTTTATAAGGTCTGTATCTCCTTCAAGTGTTATTTCATCAAAAATCCCTTTCAATTTAATATCTTTGAATTTTATTAACTTTGTGTAAGGATATTTTTTGGGTGCATAAACATTTACTCCATTGCCGGTATACTTTTCACCAAAAAGAATCTCATATTTTTTTGCAAGATTATTGTTTACTCTTATATTAAACTCTTCATCAATCTTCGTAAGATACTCAACTCTTCCATTTTCATAAAATTTTGAAACTACTATCGGAGAATTACATACAAAATTTTCTTTCGATTTCAATTTAGGGTTTCCTCTTATTTTTATTTCCTTTATTTTAAAATACTGGTGTTTTATTTCTAAATAGCCCAATTCCTGAAAACCTAAAGCAATTATTTCCAGCAATCTGTTTAAAGGAGATGATATAAACCATTTGAAACAACCATTCGATAGTTTCAGGTCAAGATCGTTAACTTTGAAAATATTCCCTTTTAAAAATGAATATGTAAAAAGTTTGATATTCTTATGTTCTTCGTTTTCATCGTAAAAACCATCATCATGTATTTTTTTGGCAAGATCTTTATCAACAACATTTATTGATTTATAAATCGCAGAAGTCAGATAATAGTTATAGTTGAGTGGAATAGACCTTAACTGGTCATTACAACAAACAATTTCTATTCTCAATTTCTCCCCTTATATCAGGTTTATAAAATCCCTCAATTCTTTTATTTTTTTTATATTTCTGTCATTTAAAAACTTTAAATATTTTAAGAAAGTTTTTTTAAATAGTTTCAATTCTTTTAAACTTTTTATTATATCTTCTATAACCTGCTCATCTTTAAATCTAATATAATAAGTCAAAAGTCCTCTTATTCCAAAAAGTAAATAATCTTCTTTTTCAAACTCTTTCATTTTTTTAAAAAAGTAGTAATAAAGTTTTTTCGACATTTCCTGATCAGTTTCAAGAAAAGAAAATGCATAATATTCAATTGCAAGGTAATACATGTAATAAAATCTTGTGTCTCTAACTAACTCTAAAAAATCTTCCCACAAGAATTTTACTTCTTCCGACTTTCCAAGATATGCATTCAATCTTATCTTCTCAAACTGGATAAATACTTTCTGAATATTTTCAGGAGTTGCCTTTTTTAAATACTCTTCTGCAAAACCGATATATTTTTTAGAATTATCGTAATTCCCTTTTAAAGTGTTCAACTTTGCAAGATAGCAGCAAATTCTTGATACATCAGAAGTAAGATACTTTTTACAAAACTCGAGATTATTTAAAAGATATTTTTCTGCTTCTTCAAAATCTTTTTTATGTATTAAGTATTGAGATAAAGTTCCATAGGTTGATACAGAAAGATGCTTTCCTGTATATTTTTTTTCTTCCAGGTTCAATTTCAAAAGTTTTAATCCTTCTTTAAATCTGTAAATATCTTTTAAAAATACAGCATAAATGTTATTAAATTCGATAGAAATATTATTATATTCAAATAATTTTTCTTTGATGAGTTCATTTTTTGCACCATTTGCTCTTTTAAAATAATCCTCAGCAGTTAAAATATCTCCTGACTGATTATAATGTAATGCCAATCTTGATAATACAAGAAAATAGTAGTTCTTCGACTTTATATCTTCTCTATTTTTAAGATATGATTCAAGGTTATGGTAAATTGGAAGATATGAATTTTTTTCACTCTTCAAAAGGTAATTTTCTGCAATATTGAACATTCTTTCAATACTGGATAGAAATTTTTTATCTATTGTTTCAGTGTAATCCCCAAAAACATTTTTAATCACTTCTTTAAAATTTTTCAGTTTTCGATCAGGATAAACAAAGATTCCATTTTTTATTTCCTTGTCAAAACAATATTTTTTTTCTTTTATAAAATCAACTTCAAGCAGGTTACCTTCAAAGTCAAGTGCTCCCGTAAAACAAAATTTATCTTCCACATATCTATTGGTGACTGTTAAATATAAAAGCACTGCAATCGGAAGTTCAAGAGACTCACAATCAAGTGAAAAATTCTTTTCTATTTCATTAAAATTTTCCAATATTATTTTGTTAGGATTCAAATCAATGATCATTTTTTTCTCGGCAAAATATTTTTCGACAACAACAACTGCTTTTCTTATAACATTTGCTACATTTTCCTTATAGATGATTGTTTCATTTTCGGCAAAATCAACTTTTAAGGGAATAAGAACCGGGTAGTTCTGATTTTTATTTATTATCACTACTGGTGCAAAAACATTGTATTCAGAGTGAGGATTCAAAATATCAACACTTTTACTTAAATTTTTCAAAATTATCTTCAGATCATATGTTTTTACTTTGTTTAAAAGTTCATCTATTATCAACCTTGAATGATTATAATTTTGAAATTTCAAAAGCAAATTTAAATACTCAAACGATCTTAAATCTGATCTCAATCATCTCCCCACTTTTTAAAGATTTTACTTTGATAATACTTTCTCTTTCAAAAGATGGAGTTAACACAAGTTCTTTATCCTCTACTTTTTTATTGTTTATTAAAAATTTGCCTTCTATACTTTTGCATACAATTTTTTTATCTTGAAATTTCAGAAATAAAATATTACCATCCTTAAACTTTATTTCTCTCATTTTCTGTAATTTTTCAATGTTATTAATAATTTGATCCATTTCGGGTTGTTTCTTTTTTGCTACCAATACAGGTTTTAGAAAATCAACAGGGATTTCCCAAACAAAAATTCTGTCTTTCTTATATTCCTCAATGTATGCTTTCAAATGGATATATGGAGAAATATATTTAAATTCATCTTCATTTATTATTTTAAAAACATCATTTAAAATTATATTCAAATTCAGATCTTTTAAATTTGTATCTTCAATGTATTTTGAAAAAACAAATGCCTCTTTAGGTAAAGAAATTTGCACTGGTGCAAAACATATTCTTCGATTTAATTTTGGGGAGTCATAACACAACTCAGTTTTTCCTTCATATTCTGGGATGACTATAACATCGTCATCTAAAATTTCTTTTACATAAACAAGTTTTTCGGGAATTGATTTTAAAATCGGGTTATAAAGTAAGTATACTTCCTGAGGAAAAATCTCTGGGGGAATTTGTTCAATTAAAATATTTTCAAGCAGGTTATTTAAGTTCTTTAAGTATATTTTTTCTTTCTTTTTATCAAATAAACTCTTTTCACCTGATCTAAATAATATATATTTTTCAAAATCATTAAATTCAATTTTATTTTTCATAAACTCCTCAATTCTTTCCTTAATAAATATAAACTAAAAAATTTTCAAAAAACAAAAATTTTATTTAATCTTGCAATTTTTTAAAATATTTTTAAAATCGTCACAAGAGAGAGAATTTTTTGTAACAAATTCTTTTATTTTTTTTTCAATTTTTTTTACATAAAATTGTATATTCTGTGGAGACGTTTTTAATTCCTCTGCAATTTTTACAATTGTTATATCCTGTAAAAATTTAGATAAAATCTTTTTTTCATACTCATTAAATATAGATTCAAATTCTTTGCAATAAAAATTCCAATCCATTTCTTCCGTTATTTTAATAATCTCATGTTCACTTATATCATACTTTCCTTTTTCCTGTTCATTGTCAATAATATTTACAACATGACTAAAAGCATAATTTAATTCATTCATTATTTTTCTTATTGAAACTCTACCTTTTTCTTTATATATCAAATAATCAATATAATTTTGTAAATCTTTTGTTTTAAATAGTTGTTTACTTCCTCTTAATTGTGGTTTTTGTGGAATTCTGTCGTTTTCGAAGTTTTTAATTTTATTTTTATCAATTAAAATTTCATCATCAATTTTAATATTCTTTTTTATCCCATAACAACCTATTAAAATTTTTCTTATAGCAAAAAAAAGTTTTTTTTCTGGATTTTTAGAAGTAATATCTTCGACATAATTTTCAAACATTCTATTTATCAACTTTTCAAAACCTATTTCATCACAAAGATCACCTTTTTCAATCCTTTCACTGAAATAATTTAGATTTTTATATATTTTTTCAGAAATAAAATTATATATCTCTGACTTAACAAGATTTTCATTTTCTTCCTTTTCTTTATTATATATTTCAAAGATGATGTAGTATTCGGGGTTGTGATAAAACTTTTGTAAAAGACGATTTGTTAAACTTGTTATAAATTGTTCATTTAATTTATTTTTCTGGGGTGTTTCTTTATCTTCGATTATTTTTTTTAATAATTCAAACATAAAATTTGGAATAGTATAATGTTTCTTGTCCAAATTGTCAATAATATTTTAATTTTTTAGGAAAAAAGGAAATTAATTTATAACTCGTTTCCATACCAGAAATGGTGCGATTAAGAGTCAAAGAAGAAGAAGAAATTTTAAAAGAAGAAATTTCACAGTTTCCATACCAGAAATGGTGCGATTAAGAGTGAATGATAATAAATAAAAACAAGG
>JBDRZY010000012.1:0-21963 GCA_039804205.1 Caldifarciminota bacterium | reverse complement strand
TCAACGATAACACCTTCGTGATAGCAGCTGTCAACGTAGTCTTCCCATGATCCACATGCCCTATCGTCCCTATGTTCATATGAATCTTCGTCCTTTCAAATTTCTCCTTCGCCATTTAATCCTCCTTTTTTAAGCCCATGACCAGGATTGAACTGGTGACCTCATCCTTACCAAGGATGTGCTCTACCAACTGAGCTACATGGGCATGTTTTTAGTTTTTTTATTTATATAAAAAAAAACATTCCTCAAATCGTTCAACCTTTTTGAGGTTTTTAAAAGAGCGGGAGACGGGATTCGAACCCGCGACATTCTGCTTGGAAGGCAGAAGCTCTACCAACTGAGCTACTCCCGCGATTTTAGAGTGGAGAGAGTAGGATTCGAACCTACGAAGACATCAGCCAGCAGATTTACAGTCTGCCCCCTTTGACCGCTCGGGAATCTCTCCACATAGCTGGTGGAGGGATTTGAACCCCCGACCAGTGGTTTACAAAACCACTGCTCTACCCCTGAGCTACACCAGCAAGCTGTCTTGAATTTTTTAGTATATATTTTTTTTTAAATTTGTCAAGTATTTACCTTTATCTCGTTTATTTTTATAAAAGACAGAAGAGTTAAAGGTTGTGTTTTCTCTTTTAAGTTTCCGATTTTATAAAGATTCAAAACATCTTCTTTTAACTCACCGGATAAAAGTTCTATGTTATCGAAAAAGTATTTATCGATTGTTTCCATCAGTAAAGGATTATTCTTTCTCCATTTTTCCCATGGATTTTTTGAAGGTCTATAACCGATCAAAATCGAAGCCAATTTCTTTCTTGCTTTTCTCAAAAATATTTCAAAATCTGAACCGTTAACTCTCGCACCAGCGATATGTTCCCATGGATAATTAATGTTTGGAATTTTTTTCAACACCCATTTTCTGTATATGTAAGCGTTATACTTTAATTTTGGATCTATCTTCATTATGTATTCAAGTGTTGGGGCATAAAGAGAAGGTGAAGAGAATTCTGTGAAATGTTCAATATTTCTGAAAGCGTTGTACATCCCATTCACGCATTTTTCATAGAAGGCAAGTTCCTCCATCGTCTCATATCTTTGTGAAAGTTCTTCTAAAATATGATCCACTTTTTTGATCAATTTTGAAGAGTAAAATATTCTATCTATTTTTTCCTTTGATGGTTTTTCATGGTAATCATATTTCAAAGAAGTGTAGAGAACTTCGTTTCCAGCAACACCTGTGTGAAGTAAACCATACTTATCGAAATTCAGTAATGAAAACATTTCATACATATAAGATGAACCAGAATAAAATATGAGACCATCGTTTGCTTTTACTGGATTTTCAATATCCATAAGGTATTTGCCATTGTTCAGAGAATAGAACATATAGTAATCTAAAAAATCTGAAGCAATTTTTTTGGAGATCTTTTCATCAAGGTAATCGTTTTCTGAAAAACATAAACATAAAACATCTTTGTATCCGAGACGATGTGCTGTTAAAAGATTTGTTCTTGAATCGAGTCCACCAGAAAGTGTTGCAACATGTCTGTACCCATACTCAACATCTTTGTTATATTCCGCTTTCACACCTTCAACGAAAAGGTTGTCTAGTTCCTCGATGATAACTTTTTCTTCCTTTTTCCCAAGAGGATAAGAAGATATTTTGAAGAAAATATTCTCTTCAAGATTTTTCCCATCAAATTTTAATACTGTTGCAGGTTTAATCTTTTTTATATTTTTAACTAAAGTTCTTTCCCCGATCATAAACCCAACAGTTATCAAACAGTAAGCACCATCCTGATCGAGTTCTACCCCATATCCATTTTCTCTCATCACCTCTATAACATATCTTAAACTGTTTCCAAAAATCAAAATTTTTTCTTTTTCATCATAAAAATAAAACAATGTTTTTGTTCCGTTTTGACAGGTAAAAAGATATACACTGTTTTCTTTTTTATCATAGATAAAACCTGTGTAATTCCCAAAAACTTTTGATAGAAAAGAATTTTTTGATTCATAAAAAAGTTTTTTCAATAAAGAAAAGTTGTCGTTTACGGAATTCTCTTTTCTCAGATCGTTATGGTTAAAAAATAATCCTTCAAAGCATATAAAAATATCCTCATCCTCAAAAAAAACTTTATCATCTAAAAACTTATTTAAACTGTTTTGGAATATGAAACCTTTTTGAAACTCTTTTCTTCTTTTAACAATATCAGTTGAAATCAACTCTTCCAGTTCAACCTTTTTAAAATTTTTTCCAGATGACCACACTCCCCAAAATCCTGGCATTTTAACTCCTTTTTAAATTTCTTCAAAAATTTTTAAAAGGTAATCCTTGTATTCCGAGTTGGGATATCTACTGACCAACTTTAAAAATTTTTTTCTACTCAAAAATCCCATCCTCAAACACACCTCTTCAATACAACCAATCTTGAGATTCTGTCTCTGTTCGATAGTTCCAATGAAAGAACTCGCTTCAAGCATCGAACGCGGAGTTCCTGTATCCAGCCACGCTATCCCTCTACCCATTATCTCCAGTTTCAACTCTTTTCTCTCAAGATAAACTCTGTTAAGATCAGTTATTTCAAGTTCTCCCCTATTCGAGGGTTTTAATCTTTTTGCATACTTTGAACAATTTGAGTCATATATATAAAGGCCACAAACCGCATAGTTACTTTTTGGTTTTTTCGGTTTTTCTTCAATAGATATTACATTTTTGTTACCATCAAATTCTATCACTCCATACCTTTCTGGATCGGAAACATAGTATCCAAAAATCGTTGCGTGTTCATTCTCCACTCTTGCCTTTCTTAAAAAATCCATATCTCCATAAAAAATGTTGTCACCAAGTATCAGCATGACATCATCTTTACCGATAAATCTCTCTCCAATGATCAAAGATTCCGCTATCCCTTTCGGTTTTTCCTGAACAGCGTATTCTATATTTAAACCAAAATCTTTTCCATCATGAAAAAGATTTTTGAAAAGCGGAATACTTTTTGCTTTTGAGATCATCAAAATCTCATTGATACCTGATAAAATCAGTGTTGACAAAGGATAGTATATCAGAGGTTTATCATAAATCGTTATGAGTTGTTTTGTGTATATACTTGTAGTTGGAAACAACCTTGTTCCCTCACCACCAGCAAGAACTATTCCCTTAGTTCTTTTCATCGAATTTCTCCCTATAATTTTTCACATAATATTTTTTAAAATCCTGATCAAGACATTTTTCAACCCATTTTAGATTTTTTTGATACCACTTAACGGTTCTTTCAAGTGATCGATAAAAATCAAAAATGTTTTTGTGTTTCAACTCTTTTTCAATCTTTGAACAGTCGAGTGAATATCTTCTATCATGTGCTGGCCTATCTTTAACAAAAGTTATAAGTTTTTCATCCTTTTTTAAAATTTTGAGAATCATTTTAACAAGTTTTATATTCTCTATCTCATTGTTGCCACCAATGTTGTAAATATTTCCTGTTTTCCCATTTTCAAAAACATTCAAAATCCCTCTAACATTATCCTCAACATAGATCCAGTCCCTCACATTTTTCCCATCACCATATACTGGTATCCTTTCGTTTTTTAATGCTTTTAAAATCGTGAGTGGAATCAATTTTTCAGGGAACTGGTATGGACCAAAGTTGTTTGATGATCTGGTTATCACTATATCAAGTCCATATGTTTTATTGTAGGAAAGTGCTATAAGATCAGCGGAAGCTTTTGAAGAAGAGTATGGAGAGTTCGGCTTTAAAATCGAGGTTTCTTTAAATTTTTGCTTTGAATCAAGTTGAAGATCACCGTAAACCTCATCAGTTGAAATCTGTAAAAATCTTTTAAAAAATCCCATTCTGAAAATTTCTAAAAGATTAACAACTCCAGAAATATTTGTTTCAATAAAATCTCTTGGAGATATTATACTTCTATCAACATGTGACTGTGCTGCAAAGTTTATCACTCCATAAACATCTTTTTCATTCTTAAAAAAATTCAATAAAAACTTAAAATCTCTAATATCACCTTTTACGAAACTGTATCCTTTTTCTTTCGAAAACTCTTTTATGTTTTCTTTACTACCTGAAAGAAGTAAAAGGTCAACATTTATTACGAAATAATCTCTATTTTTCAAAATATATCTTATGAAATTTGACCCGATAAATCCCGCTCCACCAGTTACCACAATTTTTTTCATAATGTTAAAGTTTACTTAATATTTTTATTACGTCAATATTTTCGATAGAATTTTATTACACCATAGCCATTGGTTTTTAAAGAATCGAATTCAAGAAAATTGCTATCAGCATAATTTTTTACTTTCACATAAAAAGTTTTAAAGATGTTTAAGGATCCTTCTTTTTCTTTTTTGTTGGATACACCTGTAACTCCTTCAGTTAAATAATCACTGATCACAATATAATCAACTTTATCTGACACTATCAAAGAATCCAGAGTTTTGAACTCTGTTAATTTGTAATAGGTATAATCATTATAGAATTTGTTATCCTTAAATGGGAAATAAAAAACTATATTTGAAAGAACCACTTTACCCTTTTCAACATTTTTTTCACAATATTTTTCGATCAGAGAATAAGATGTAAGATTTCTATCTCTGTATATAAGATAAGATATCGCAAGAAAATTGTTAACAAGATAAACAGATGAGAGAAGAATAAAAACAGTTTTTATTTTTTGATTCTGTAAATTTTTATAGATCAAGGTTAACACAAGAATCGAATAAAGTATTATAGAGATGAAACCTCTTGTGACAAACCTTTCCATAAACAAAAAACCAAGAATAAAATACAAAAATCCAATAAGGGAAACGATTTTTAACATTCTATCTTTTTTAAAGAGCATTAAACCGACAGGGAAAATTAGAATTTCAAACAAAAATATGTACAACCTTTTAAATCCTAAAACATAATCGTTATAAAGATTTTTCATTTTGAAAAGTATTTCACCAAACAAAGATCCCTGGTATGCTGAAAGTCTTCTACCATAAAGAAAATAAAATTCTCCCGGAGAAGATTTTTTTGTGAAATATAAAAAGTAAAGATAAAAAAGAGAACACAAAAGTACAACCGATAAGAAATAGAACACAGGTCTAAAATTCTTCCTTTTTATTGAATAGGTTATAATCACAAGAAAAAATATCAAAGTAAAAAATACTTCATCAGGATGTGTGAGAACTCCACATAAAGAAAAGAAAGTTGAAAAAATGAAATATTTTTCATCCCCTTTTAAACCTTTCAAGAGAAAGATTAATGAGAGCAACGAAAATAGAATCTTTAATGCTTCAGGTCTTACCGTTCTATACACAAGGAACACTGTTGAGGAGAAAAGAAAAAATGTTAAAAAAATAATCTTCTCTTTTTTCGCAAAAGATAGTTCATTAGCAAGAAAAAAGAAAAAGATTAAAAATAAAACTCCAAGTAAATATGAAAAGATTTTTGAGACAAAGAGATTACATCCAAAAATTTTATAAAAAGCTCCCAGAAATAAAGTGTAACCGAAAAGATAATCTCCCCCATAAAGACCAATCACATTTTGATTTGTAAAACCTAACCCTTTTGAGAAATTGTAAGCTGTTCCAGCATACCAGACCTCATCAACCCAAACTTTTGGAATCCTGTCCAGAAAAGGCAATTCCAGGAGCGTGAATATTGTTAAGAAAACAAAAAAGATCATAAGGTTCTCAAATCTCTTCATAAAAAAACCTCCCCAACCTTAACATGTTTGCATTATTTTTTAGTGCCAAAATATAATCATCACTCATTCCCATCGAGAGTATGTTAAAATTTTCAAAAGATTCCTTTAACATCGAAAAAATTTCATTACCTTTTTTAAAAGATAACTCAATTTTTTTTTCATCTCGAGTATTTGGCCCAATACACATCATACCCTTTAAATTTAAAAACTCAAATTCTGCAAAATTTTCTTTCAAATATTTCAACTCTGAAAAATCAAAACCATGTTTTGTCTGCTCATCTGAAATTTTTATTTCGACGAGAACATTTATAACTTTATTTCTCCTTTTATAAAAATCGTTGACAGCACCCGCTTTTTCGTAAGAATCTATCGATTGTATCAGATCAACATTTTCAAAAAGATATTTCAATTTATTACTCTGAATATTTCCAATAAAAGATAATTTTATATCTTCCTTTGAATAGAATAAATTTTTATCTCTAACTTCCTGAGCGATGTTTTCGGCAAAATGTCTAAAACCTTCTTCATAAAGAATATTTATCTTCTCCAAACTCTGCTTTTTCGAAACAACAACGATTTCAACAGGTTTGTTAACAGCATACTGTTCAATATCCTCATAAAGTTTTTTTATTTTTTCTTTCAACCTATTTAAAGATTGTTTTTCCAACATAGGAATAACTCCCTTTTTGATCGGATAAAGATTGGTTCGAAAATATACAGAAACCTAAAACAGGATAACCGTACAATTCTTTGACGTTGTTTACCATGTTATAAATTGTTTGATTGTAGGATGCAACTCCAACAACGATTTTTGAGAGTACAGTTTTTGATTGTATCTTATCGAGTTGTTTTTTTATAACAGAGAGAGATGGTGAATAGGCCATTATGTTCACATAATCGATATAACCTTCATTCAACCATTCCCACCAATTCTGATAAAAATTCATACTTGCTATATCAACATCAGCAAAAACTGCAGATGACAGCTGGATACTCGGATTATGATTCTTAACAAGAAAATAGATGTCTTTTATCAGTTTGTTGAGTTCCTCTTTTGGAAAATTTTGCCATTCATTCAAAAGTGCACTGACTCCCTTTTCACCAAAAAGTTTTAAAGATAGATCACTCTTTATCTCAAAAGGATCGATAAAATATTTTTCAATGAAATTGGATCTTAAAAAAACATCGTAAACGAATTCCCGTCCGGGGAACCTTGAATAATCAAGATGAATTCCATCGATATTGTAATTCATCAATACCTCATCGATCAAAAAGAGTATGTAATCTTTAACTATGTCTGAGGAAGGTGAAACAAAAAATCCTTCTATATTCCTTATTTTCATCTTTTCGATCGAATAATCAAGCAAAGAAACTTTTTTGTCATCAACAAGGACAGAAGTCGGATATCTTTTCAGAATATGTTTTTCGTCATCCACCATCTCCCTTCTATCCCACATGTAAAGAAGGTTTATCCATGCATGAACTTTTATATTCTTTGAGTGTGCTTTCTGTATGAATATTTCAAGTGGATCAAAATCTTTATATTTAACCGGAGCTATCTTTGAATTAAAAAAAGCATAGCCAGATCCATATACCTGAACATAAGCATCACTCACATTGGCAATCGATAAAGAATCAACTATACTTTTAATCCTTTCCGGAGAATATAAGTCCCATCTCGTGATCCAGACACCTTTTATTTCAAAAGAGTTGAGAGTTAAAAACGAAAGAATAGATAACAAAAAAGCCCATAAAAATGGGCTTTTTTTTAAAAAAAACATATTCTTATTTCTTTTTCTCTTTTTTCTCTTTTTCTTTCTTTTCAGGTTTTTCAACAAGTTCAAGAATCGCTGTTGATGCCCCATCTCCCCTTCTAACTCCAAGATTGATGACTCTTGTGTAACCACCTTTTCTCATCTTATACTTAGGGGCTATCTCTTCAAAAAGTTTTTGAACAATTTTTCTTGATTTCAACCTTTTTGCAACTTCCCTTCTCGAGGATACTGAGTCATCATTTTTTGCAAAAGTTATAAGTTTTTCTGCAAGCCTTCTTGCCTCTTTTGCTTTTGCTGTTGTAGTTATTACAACATTCTTTTCAAAAAGTGAGGTTACAAGATTGTTAAGCATAGCATTTCTATGCTCGGCTGTTCTTGAAAGTTTCTTTACTTTATCATTATGACGCATTTTTCCCCCTTAACTGTTATCATCCTTAAAATATTTTGAAACATCCATTCCAAAATGAAGTCCAAGTTCTTTCAATTTTTCTTCAAGTTCAGTCAAAGATTGTTTTCCAAAATTTTTATATTTTAGCATTTCATCTTTTCTTTTTGATACAAGATCCTTTAATGTCTGAATGTTGTTCGCTTCAAGACAATTCTTTGCTCTAACTTTAAGTTCAAGATCCGTTACCTTTTTCATAAGAAGTTCTCTCATCTTTAAAACATTATCATCTTCGAATTCTTCTGTTATAACGGGCAACTTTTTATCCTCGATTTCAAAAACCTGCAGGTGTCCCTTTAAAATTATCGCTGACTGTTTCAAAGCATCACGAGGGGTTATCGTTCCATCTGTGAAAATCTCTAGAACAAGTTTATCATAGTCAGTTCTCTGTCCAACTCTCATATTCTCCACAGAAGTAACAACTCTTTTGATTGGAGAGAAGAAAGCATCAAGTTGTATAGTTTTTATACTCTTATCTGGAACTATGTATTGAGATTGTAGATAACCTCTTCCCCATTCAAGGTATATATCTATCTTGACTCCAACATTTTTTGTTATTGTGAAAAGGTAAAGATCTTTATTAACAATTTCAACACCAGGCGGAGTTATTATATCACCCGAAACAACCTCTTTTGGACCTTTTATCTGAAACGTGATCTTCACATCATCAAGATCCTCATCCATTTTAAACCTGATCTTTTTTATGTTCAGAACGATATCAGCGACATTCTCTTTAACTCCATCTATCGTTGTAAACTCATGGTTTGCGTTTTCAAAAACAAGTTTTGTGACGCCAACTCCATGGATACTCGAAAGGAGTATTCTTCTAAAAACATTACCCATGGTTATTCCAAAACCTCTTTCAAAAGGACCAATGATGTATTTTGCGTAATTTTCTTTTTCCTCCACAACCTCAATTTTTTGTGGAATCTGAAAAGGTTTTATCTTCATTTGTTAACCCCTTCCGTTAATTGTTATTTTGAATAGAGCTCTATTATCAACTGCTCTTTGATATCAGCATCAATATGATATCTCTGAGGCAATTGAACAACTTTTGCACTCATTTTTGGAAGATCGAGTGACAACCAATCAGGTGTCTGAGCTTTACTCTTAGTTATAGTTTCGTTTATCATATCAAGAGTTCTTGATTTTTCTCTTACAGAAATCTCATCATTTTCGTTAACAAGATAACTCGGGATATTAACACTCTTTCCATTCACAAGAATATGTCCATGATTCACAAGTTGTCTTGCTGCTGCTCTTGATGGAGCGAATTTCAATCTATAAACAACATTATCCAATCTTCTCTCAAGTAACTGCAAAAGTATCTCACCTGTAACACCTTTCTTTCTTGATGCTATAAGGTAATACCTTTTGAACTGCCTTTCATTGACCCCATACATCCTTTTAACTTTCTGTTTTTCTCTTAACTGTATGGCATAACCTGATAGTTTTTTCCTGATCTTTTTAGCTACTTCTCCTGGTGTATTCTTTTTCCTCTCAAGAGAACATTTATCTGTTAAACATCTATCACCTTTCAAAAAAAGTTTTACTCTTTCCCTTCTGCAAAGTTTACATTTTGCCTCTATATATCTTGACATTTAGCTCCTCCTTAAACTCTTCTTCTTTTTGGTGGTCTGCATCCATTATGTGGAATAGGTGTTACATCCTTTATCGCTGTTATTTTGAATCCTAAATTATGTAAAGCTCTTATAGCTGTTTCTCTTCCTCCACCAGGGCCTTTTATCCATACTTCAAGTTTTTTTATTCCAAGATTCAAAGCATTTTTCCCTGCTTTTTCAGCAGCTACCTGTGCTGCAAATGGAGTGGATTTTTTTGTTCCTTTATATCCTACATTTCCCGCGGAGGACCATGTAACAACATTTCCTTTAGAATCGGTTATCGTAACTATCGTGTTGTTGAATGAAGAGTGAACATGACATATACCTTGGGATTCTACACTTTTAACTTTCTTTTTAACTCTTTTACGAGTTTTCTTTTCCGCAGCCACTATATCCTCCTTTTATTTCTTAGGTGCTTTTTTCTTCAAAGCGATACTACCTTTAGATGGGCCCTTTCTCGTTCTTGCGTTCGTTCTTGTTCTCTGTCCTCTTACAGGAAGTCCTTTTATATGTCTTATACCCCTGTAACATTGTATCTCTTTCAACCTCTTTATATTTTCTGCAATTTCAGCTTTAAGCATTCCTTCGACTTTGTAATCCTTCTCAATTATCTTTCTTATCTTTTCAACATCTTCATCTTTCAGATCTTTAACTTTGATCGAAGGATCAACGTTAGCCTCTTTCAAAATTTTTAAAGAGGATGATAGCCCAATACCGTAAATATAAGTCAAAGCTATCTCGATCCTTTTATTTTTAGGCAAATCAACACCTGCTATACGAGCCAAATTAACCTCCTTTAACCTTGTCTTTGCTTGTGTTTTGGATTTTCACAAATAACTTTTACAACACCTTTTCTTTTTATCACCTTACATTTATTACATATTTTCTTAACAGAAGATCTTACTTTCATTTTTCCTCCATCATTTGAATCTATAAATTATTCTTCCTTTTGACAGATCATAGGGAGAAAGTTCAACTGTCACCCTATCACCTTTTGCTATCTTAATATAGTTCATCCTCATCTTACCTGAGATGTGTCCAATGACTATATGGTTGTTATCGAGTTGAACTTTAAAACAAGCATCAGGTAAAAGATCTATGATTGTTCCTTCAACAAGAATACCCTTTTTTGCCATATTTAAAGAACCACCTCTTTTATTTTTTCGAAAATCTCTTCAGGTTTTCTTTTTCCATCTATTCTGATAAGTTTTCCTTTTTTTGTGTAATAATCGAGAAGTTCCATGGTTTCCTCTTTATAAACTTTGATCCTGTTTTTTATCACGTCGATATTATCATCCGTTCTTTTTATAAGTTTGTTATGACAAACAATACACTCATCATCATCATAGGTTCCAGGATAAATCTTTTTGCAACCTGAGCAGACGAGTCTGTTTGATAACCTTTCTATTATCGTTTGTTCATCAACATCTATCAGAATTGCATAATCGATTCCACTTTCGTTCTTCGAAAGTTCTTCCTCGAGTTTCTCTGCCTGAAAATTTCTTCTCGGGAAACCATCAAACACAACATTTTTTCTGTAAAGATCGTTTTTCTTAATATAGTCAAGAATAAAATCCACTATCAAATTATCAGGTACAAGCAAACCCTTATCGATATAATTTTTTATCTCTTTTCCAAATTCGGTCCTGTTTGATATCTCATTCCTTAAAAGATCACCTGTTGCAAGATGTACAAAATTTTCTTTTAAACTTAAAAGTTCTGCCTGTGTTCCTTTTCCTGAACCGGGAGGCCCAAGCAAAACTATTTTCTTCATCAAAATCTTCCTTTTATTTTTCCTTTCTTTAAAAACCCTTCATAACTTCTCATCATCAGATATGATTCAATCTGTGAAACTGTTTCAAGTATAACTCCAACGACTATGAGTATCGATGTTCCACCAAAATATACAGGTATTCTCATTCTATCTATCACGATGATCGGAAGTATTGCTATCAGAGCAAAAAAGATTGCACCCGGTAAAGTTATCCTTGTAACAACTCTATCTATATAATCCCGTGTAGGTTTTCCCGGCCTTATCCCGGGAATAAAACCACCATATTTTTTCATATTCTCAGACATATCCTGCGGATTTATGACAACTGAAGTGTAAAAGAATCCAAAGAATATTATCAAAAGTCCATACAAAGTTAAATAAACTGGATGTGATGGTTTGAATATATCAAGGATGAAATTTGATACTGAACTGTTTTTAAAAAAGTTTGCGAGTGTTGAAGGAAACATTATGATCGATTGTGCAAAAATTATTGGAATAACACCTGCAGCGTTAACATTCAACGGGATATATGTTGCCTGTCCACCGTAAACTTTTCTTCCAACGACTCTTTTTGCATACTGAACTGGTATCCTTCTCTGTGCCTGTGTTACAAGAACAACAGCAGCGGTTATCCCCACAGCCAGTGCAAGAAATATTATCACAAAAACTATGTTAAGAGTTCCTGCAAAAACAAGTCGGGCAACATCCATTATCTCTCTTGGCATCCTTGCAACAATACCAACAAGGATTATTATTGAAATACCGTTTCCTATTCCTTTTTCAGTTATTCTTTCCCCAAGCCACATAACAAACATCGTTCCAGATGTGAGAGTTATGAGGGTGAGCATCCTGAAACCGAACCCGGGATTTGGAACTATCCTATAACCTGAGAGTGCAAGTCCCTCAAGAAAAATAGAGATACCATAAGATTCTATCATCGCTATAAAAATTGTCAGATATCTTGTATACTGTGTTATCTTCTTTCTACCTTCTTCACCTTCCTGCTGTAGTTTCTGCAAATATGGCCAGATCGCTCCAAGAAGTTGCAGGATGATCGAAGCAGAAATATAAGGCATGATTCCCAGGGCAAAAATTGTTGCTCTTTGAAGGTTTCCACCTGCAAAAACGTCATACAATCCAAGGATACCACCAGCTTGAGATGTGAACCAGTTGGAAAGCGTTGTGATATCGATTCCTGGCAAAGGAATATGACTACCGATTCTATAAACTCCAAGTAGAATCAAAGTATAGATTATTTTCTTTCTCAGTTCAGGAATTTTAAAGGTGTTTTGAAATGTGGATATAAGATTTATCAACCTTCACCTCCAAAACTTTTCTTATTTTCAGAAACATGAACCTTTCCACCTTTATGTTCTACAACTTCCTTTGCCTTTTGAGAACATTTCTCCACATATATTTCCAACTTCTTTTCAAGCTTACCATCACCTAAAAGTTTCACAGGTTTTTCAAGAGAGGATATCAAATTGTTCTCTTTAAGATTTTCTTTCCTTATAACATCACCATCGTTGAATATGTTTAAATCTTCAACGTTAACGACCTGATAAATTTTTTTGTTAAAATTTTTAAAACCTCTTTTTGGTATTCTTCTGATGAGTGGCATCTGACCACCTTCAAAACCCCATTTCGCAGAATAACCACTTCTCGCTTTTTGTCCTTTTTCTCCTCTTCCGGCAGTCTTTCCATTACCACTTCCTGGCCCCTGCCCTTTTCTTTTTCTATCTTTAACTGCACCTTTTGGTGGATGTAATTCGTTCAACTTCATTTTAAACTCCATCTTTAATTTCTTCAACTTTTACGAGATGTTTCACCTTCTCTATCATTCCTCTTATCGATGGTGTATCATCTTTGATCACAGAATGATGAAGTTTTTTAAGACCTAAAGCTTTTATAGTTCTTTTCTGTGTTATATCATAATCGATTTCACTTCTTATCTGAGTTATTTTCAATTTAGCCATTTACAACCTCCTTCTCAACATCTGAAACTTTACCTTTTTTCATACTGTAAATCTCCTCAGGTGAGAGCACAGACGTTATAGCGTTTAAAGTTGCTTTTGCTAAATTGACGGTTGTGTTTGAACCAAGAGATTTCGTCAATATATTTCTTATACCAGCAAGCTCAAGGATATTTCTTACTATCTCAGTTGCAATTATTCCGGTTCCCTCAACAGCAGGTTTCAAAAGAATTTTTGATGCACCATGTTTACCTATAACCTCATAAGGTATACTTCCATTTTCACTGTTTATATAAACTTTAACAATATTTTTTCTTGCTGCTTCGGTTGCTTTTTTTATAGCATCGGCTGTTTCTGTTGCTTTTCCAATTCCTATTCCAACATAACCATTTTTATTACCAACAGCCACTAGTGCTCTCAGTTTAAATCTCCTTCCACCCTTTACAACTTTCGCAACCCTTTTTATATCCAGAACCGATTCTGTTAAATCTAAAGTTGTTAGATCGATTTTAGTTCTTAAATTCTTTTTCACTTTTCCTCCAGTTTTTTAAAAATCGAGTCCACTTTTTCTTGCACCATCAGCTAAATTCTTAACTCTTCCATGATATCTGTAACCATTTCTATCAAAAACGATCTGCTTTATACCCTTTTCAAGAGCTCTCTTCGCAAGAATTTCACCTACTTTAAAAGCTTTCGCTTTTTTGTCACCTTCGACCTTTGGAAAATCTTTATCAAGTGTTGAAGCAGAACATAGAGTTATACCTTTCGAATCATCGATTATCTGAGCGTATATATGTTTCAAACTTCTAAAAACAACCAACCTTGGTCTTTTTGAATAAACAAGAATTTTTCCTTTTATCCTTCTGTGTCTTTTCTCTTTCTTGATTCTTTTTTCAATGTTCTTATCCATTTTTATACTCCAGTCTTTCTCTCTTTCTTTCTAACTTTTTCACCTTTATATTTTATACCTTTACTTATATAGGGTTCCCATTTTCTCAATTTTTTAATTTTATCTGAAATAAGCCCGACAACCTGTTTATCTATCCCTGAAACTATTACCCTCTTCTCTTCTGGAACTTCAAATTTAATACCATCAACAGCCTGGATCGTTATCGGATGTGAAAACCCTAAAGAAAGTTTTAGATTTTTTCCTTCAAGTTGTGCTTTATACTCTCTCGCTTCAAGTATGAGTTCTTTTGAAAAACCATTTGTTACACCTAAAACCATATTGTTGATAAGAGATCTCATCGTTCCCTGATACATATTCGATGTTTTGGTTTTCTCAACATCCTCAACGATTATATTATCATTTTCGACTTTAACTTTAAGACCGGGTAGAATATTTTTCTTCAATGTTCCCAGTTTACCTTTTACTATAACAACATTATCTTTTACTTCTACCGTGACATCCTGTGGTTTATTTATAGGTAATTTTCCTAATCTTGACATTTTTCCTCCTGTTACCAGATCCTGCAAATAACTTCACCACCAACTTTTTTTCTTCTTGCTTCTTTATCAGTTATCAATCCCTGATTAGTTGATACGATCGAAATCCCCATTCCACCCATAACAGGTTTTAACTCTTTATAGGATCTATAGATTCTAATACCAGGTTTTGAAATCTTCTCTATAGAATGGATAACCGGATATCCGTTTTTATCATATTTCAAAAATATTTCCAAAAATTTTCTTTTTCCATCTTCCTTTTCGATCTCTTTAAAATCCTTTATATAACCTTCTCTCTTAACGATTTCAAGTATCGATTTTTTTATTTTAGAGCTATTAACTATAACTTTATCTAATTTTGCTCTCTGCGCATTTCTTATTATAGTTAGCATATCAGCAATTGGATCAGTAATCGTCATCTAAATCCTCCTTACCAACTTGACTTTTTAACTCCGGGAAGCAGACCTTTGTGCGCCATCTCCCTTAAACATATCCTGCACAAACCAAAATCTCTGTAATATCCTCTTGGTCTTCCGCAAACCTGACATCTATTTCTCTTCCTGATCTTAAATTTTCTATCCCTTTCATTTTTAATGATTAAACTTTTTTTCGCCATCAAATTCCTCCATCACTTTTTAAAAGGCATACCAAGTTTTTTAAGTAAAGCGTATGAATGTTGGTCATTTTTTGATTTTATAACGAAAGTTATGTTCATTCCAAAAGAGTATTTTATCTTATCATACTCTATTTCTGGGAATATCACATGGTCGGTGATTCCAAGGTTAAAATTTCCTCTTCCATCAAAAGAATCGTTCGAAATACCTCTAAAATCTCTAATCCTTGGGATCGCAGCATTGAAAAATCTTTCCATAAATTCATACATTCTGTTTCTTCTGAGAGTAACTTTTAAACCGACTTTTGCACCCTTTCTCAATTTAAAATTCGATATCGATTTCCTTGCAGTTGTGACAAGTGGTTTCTGCCCACATATTGCTGAAAGATCTTTTATCGCTTCATCAAGCATCGCCTTATCGGCTATCGCTTTTCCAAGTCCCATTGAAATAACGATCTTTTCAATCTTTGGAACCTCATTTATATTTTTCAATTTCAACTCTTTCATCAACTCTTTTTTGATCTTGCTGTCATAAAGTTTTTTTAATTCCGACATATTTACCTCACTATCATCTCTCTGCAATTTTTACAGTATCTTACACTTTTATTTTCACTTTTCGTATGTCCAACTTTCGTTGGAGTATTACATTTTGGACAAACAAGCATCAGATTCGATAAACTCACAGGTGCTTCCTTTTCGATGATTCCACTCTTTTCACCCTGTTTTCTTGCTCTCTGATGTTTCTTTACAATATTGACTCCTTCAACTATCGCTTTTCTTTTCTCTCTTAATACCTTTAAAACTTTTCCTTTTTTACCTTTATCTTCACCTTTGATAACTATAACAAGATCATCTTTTCTGATATTAAATTTTTCCATTTATACTACCTCCGGTGCGAGTGAGACGATTTTCATAAACTTTTTCTCTCTCAACTCTCTTGCAACTGGGCCAAATATTCTAGTGCCTTTTGGTTCACCAGCATTATCGATTATCACACAGGCGTTATCATCAAATCTTATGTATGATCCATCTTTTCTTCTATGCTCTTTATGAACTCTTACGATCACAGCTCTGACCTTATCACCCTTTTTTATCTGTGATTCAGGTATAGCATCAACAACGGATGCGATGATAACATCACCTAAAAATCCATATTTTTTTCTTGTTCCACCTAAAACTTTTATACATTTAACCCTTTTCACTCCAGTGTTATCAGCGATATTAAGACGAGAATATTCCTGTATCATTGTTCCTCACTTTTTAATCAACTGTTTGAGCCTTTTTCACTATCTCTATCAAACGGAATCTTTTTCTTTTTGATAAAGGCCTTGTTTCCTGCACTCTAACTATGTCTCCAATCTGAGCTTCATTTTTTTCATCATGTGCCATGAGTTTGTATTTTCTGTTGATATACTTTTTATATAAAGGATGCATTTTTTTTCTGTTCACAAGAACAACTATTGATTTGTTCATCCTGTTGGAAACAACCTCTCCTGTATAAACTTTTCTTTTTACATTTTCCATTTTAACTCCTATTTTCTCTCTCTCTTTTGACTGTAAGGATCCTTGCTATATCTTTTCTTAGATTTCTAAACTGCGCGTTGTTTGTGATTTCAGTCGTTTTCGCTTTTATTCTTAATAGAAAAAGTTGTTCCTGAAGTTCATGTAATTTTGAATCAAGTTCTTTAACGTTCATCTCTCTTATATCTTTAATTTTCATCACAAAACTCCTTCTCTTTTAACAAATCTTATTCTGACAGGTAGTTTGTGGGAACACAACTCTGCAGCCTTTTTGGCCATATCTTCAGAAATACCTGCCATTTCAAACATAACTTTACCAGGTTTAACAACAGCAACCCAGAATTCCGGAGCGCCTTTTCCTTTACCCATTCTTGTTTCTGCAGGTTTTTTTGTTACAGGTTTATCGGGGAATATTCTTATCCATAATTTTCCATCTTTCTGTAAAACTCTCTGTATAGCTACTCTCGCTGCTTCTATCTGCCTTGCTGTGACCCAACCGCAATCAGTTGCCTGAACTCCATAATCACCAAAAGCAACTGTATAACCACCCTTTGCGGCTCCTTTCATTCTTCCTCTCTGCTGTTTTCTAAATTTGACCCTTTTTGGCATCAACATAAAATATTCTCCTTATTTATTTTTCTTTTTGATCTTAACATTCACTTCATCACTCTGAATCCTATCGGTTGGAATCTCTCCTCTATAGATCCATACTTTAACACCGATAGCTCCCGCTGTGGTTCTTGATATTTCATAGCCATAATCTATATCTGATCTCAATGTCTGTAATGGAACTCTTCCTTCTCTATACCATTCTGTTCTTGCGATTTCTGCTCCATTCAACCTGCCACCACAGGAGACCTTTATTCCTTCAGCACCTGCCTTCAAGGCATTCTGAACAGCTTTTTTCATTGCCCTTTTGTAAGCAACCCTTTTTTCTATCTGTCTTGCAATATTCTCAGCAACAAGTTGTGCATCTAATGCTGAGTTTTCTATTTCGTTTATGTTAATGTCAACCTCTTCTTTATTGAAATATTTTTTGATTTCCTCTTTTAAAGTATCAACAACCTCTCCCTTGTTTCCAATGATTAACCCTGGTTTGGAGGTGAAAATTATGATTTTTACTTTTTTCGATTTCCTTTCAATAACGATCCTTGAAATACCTGTTGTATAACCTTTTTTCTCAAGTTTTAAAGCTTCCTGTTCAGCTTTGGATCGCACATATTTCCTTATCTCATTATCCTCTTTTAAAAGTTGAGGATAATCTCTAAGATTAAACCATCTCGAATGCCAGTTTTTGTTTATTCCAACTCTAAAACCATAAGGATGAACTTTCTGTCCCAAAAATAACCTCCGTTTATTTGTTTTCTACTATTACAGTTATATGACTAGTTCTTTTTCTGATAAGAAAAGCCCTTCCTCTTGCTCTGGGCATATTTCTTTTCATCATAGGTCCACAGTTGACTCTGATCTCTTTGATATAGAGATCATCTTCAGTCAGATTTTCTGCGCCTTTCTGACTCAAAGCGTTTGCCGCAGCAGAATGTATAAGTTTATAAAGGATCCTTGCGCTCTTTTTAGGTGTAAACTGTAATGTGTAAAGTGCCTGGGTAACATTCATTCCTCTCACAAGATCAGCAGCAAGAACCGCTTTTTTTGAGGATATTCTGATATATTTTGCTTGTGCTATCGCCTGCATTTTTACTCCTTTATGAAGCTGTTACCTTTCCTTCTTTTCTATCTCCCGAATGCTGTCTAAAAGTTCTTGTCGGTGCGAATTCACCGAGTCGATGTCCAACCATATTCTCTGTTATAAAAACCGGTATAAACTTTTTCCCATTATGTATTGCAATCGTATGTCCAACAAATTCAGGAGAAATCATGGAAGCTCTTTTATATGTTTTAATAACTTTTTTCTCATTCTTTTCATTCATCATAATTATTTTTTTTCTTAATTTTTCATCGATATAAGGACCTTTTTTTAATGAACGTGTCAAGGTTATCCTCCTATTTTTTTCTTCTTGCTATAATATATTTATCAGAATATTTCTTTTTCTTTCTTGTTTTATAACCTTTTGCTGGAAGACCATTTTCACTGCAGGGATGTCTTCCACCACTTGTTCTTCCTTCTCCACCACCCATCGGATGATCCACAGGGTTCTTCGCAACAGCCCTTACCCTCGGTCTTATACCTCTATGTCTTGATGAACCTGCTTTTCCTATTACGACAGATGACCATTCAGAGTTACCCACCTTTCCAACTGTTGCAAAATTATCTCCTCTGATCAGACGAACCTCTCCAGATGGGAGTTTAACATGGCACCAATCACCTTCCTTTGCAAGTATCTGTGCAGCAGAACCTGCTGAACGGACTATCTGTCCTCCTTTTCCTCTGTTCAATTCGATGTTATGAATGTCAAGTCCAACGGGAATATTTTTTAACGGAAGAGCGTTTCCAAGTTTTGCTGGAACATTGGGTCCTGAAATAATCTCATCACCAACCTTCAATCCTTCAGGTGCGATTATATATCTCTTTTCACCATCAGGATAAACGATAAGTGCGATGAAGGATGTTCTGTTGGGATCGTATTCGATCGCTTCTACCTTTCCTGGAATATCGTATTTGTCCCTTTTGAAATCTATCAATCTGTACCTCTGTTTTGAACCTCCACCGATGAATTTGTTCGTTACTCTTCCGAGATTGTTTCTTCCACCCGTTTTTTTGAGATGCACGGTTAAAGATTTTTCAGGTTCTTTTTTCGTTATCTCTTCATACGAAAGATTCTTTTTAAATCTGAATCCCGGTGTGATCGGTTTGTAACTTTTGAGTCCCATAATTATCAAGCTCCTTCAAATATTTCTATTCTTTGATTTTCTTTTAAAGTAACATATGCTTTCTTGATATCCTTCTGTTTACCTAACACCATTCTTGTTCTTTTCACTTTTCCCTTTTCTATGAGAGTGTTTACATTTTCAACTTTAACATTGAAAAGTTTTTCAACTGCACTTTTTATTTCTTTTTTGTTTGCCTTTTTATCAACTTCAAAAACGTATGTTCTTTTCTGTCCTTCCACAAACACAGCTTTTTCTGTGATGAGTGGAGAAATAATTATTTTTCTTGGATCTTTCATAATGAAAACACCTCTTCTAATTTTTTTAATCCACTCTCAGTAAAAATAAGGTAATCTGAGTTCATAACAAAATATGGATTTATCTCGTGTGACATGATAACAAAAGTCCCATCCATATTTCTTACTGAATAGTAGAAGTTTTTGTTAAATTTTTCGTTAACAAAAAGTTTTTTATCAGTTTTTTCGATATTCAACTTCTTTGTGAGTTCTGAGAAAGTTTTTGTTTTAGGTTTATCGATATCAACATTTTCTATCACAAATATTCTGTTTTCTTTTGCTTTCAAAGTTAAAGCTGATTTTAATGCTAACCTTTTGACTTTTTTGTTTGTTTTATAATACCAATCTTTCGGCTGTGGACCAAAAGTTGTTCCTCCACCTACCCACAGAGGTGATCTTATACTTCCAGCTCTCGCTCTACCTGTTCCTTTCTGTCTCCAAGGTTTTTTACCTCCACCCGAAACATCGCCTCTTGTTTTCGTTTTAACGGTTCCCTGTCTCTGGTTGTTGAGGTACTCTCTAACAGCTTCATAGAGAGCATGTTCGTTAACTTCTACATTAAAAATATTTTCTGGAAGTTCAATTTTTCCTTTCTCTTCACCTTTCAACGAATAAACAACTACTTGCATCTTATCTCCTTATGCCTGCTTTATTATAACAAGTGAATTCATATGACCGGGTACAGCACCTTTCACTGCGAGTAAATTTTTATCTCTATCTATTTTTACTATGTTTAGATTCAGTACTGTTACAGTTTCATTTCCAAAATGTCCTGCCATTCTTTTTCCCTTGTACACTCTTCCAGGAAATGTATTTGAACCTATAGAACCAGGATGTCTATGAACCTCATGTGCACCATGTGAATCAGGCGCACCTGAAAAACCGTGCCTTTTCATCCACCCTGCAAAACCTCTACCCTTACTTTTACCTGTAACATTTATCTTTTTTGAGGGATCAAGAATTGAAAGATCTATTTTTTCACCCACATTCACACTATCGATTATATTCTTATCAAATCTTATTTCTTTTATTATCCTTAATGGATTAACACCAATTTTTTTGAACTGTCCAAGATCAGGTTTGTTCATTCTGCTCTCTTTTTTTTCCTCTATTCCAAGTTTTAAAGCGTTGTAACCAAATTTATCTTCTGTTTTCTTTTCAAGCACAGTGTTTGGTTCTACATAGATCAAAGTCACCGGCACAACATTACCTGAATCATCGAAAACCTGTGTCATTCCTACTTTTTTTCCAAGCAAACCTTTCATCTTATCCTCTCTTCTAATTTTCAAATGTGACTATCTCAATATCAACTCCAGCTGGGATATCAAGTCTTGTTAACGCTTCCATCGTCTGTGGTGTTGATCTTGAAACGAATATTGCTCTTTTATGAACTCTTATCTCAAACTGTTCTCTTGATTTTTTATCAATGTTACTTGCTCTGTTCACCGTATAAACTGTTCTTTTGGTTGGTAATGGTATAGGTCCAATTATCTCTGCATTCGTTTTTTTGGCTGTCTTCACAATATCTTTTGCTGCCTGATCGAGAAGTTGATGATCGTATGATTTCAGTTTTATTTTGTAATCAATTTTTTTTGCAACCATTATTCCACCTTATTCTAATATTTCAGTTACAACACCGGCGCCAACAGTTCTTCCACCTTCTCTTATAGCAAACCTGAGCTCCTTCTCCATCGCTATCGGTGTTATCAACTCAACTATAAACTCTGTATTCTCTCCTGGCTTCACAAACTCCTGTCCAGGTGCCAGCTCTATTGACCCTGTAACATCCGTCGTCCTGAAGAAAAATTGTGGCCTGTATCCACTCTTAAACGATGTACTCCTCCCACCTTCCTCTTTCGTCAATACGTACACCTGACATTTAAACTTCTTATGCGGTGTAACCGTCCCAGGCTTAGCCAACACCATCCCCCTCTCTACTTCATCCTTATCTATACCCCTC
>JBDRZY010000011.1:0-31541 GCA_039804205.1 Caldifarciminota bacterium | reverse complement strand
TCTTTGCCTGTGATGATAGTTCTTGATGCATTCTTTTTATCACATACTTCTGAAAATGTAACTCTTATTGATCAAAAAGATGCTGATAGATATCTGAAACCATACAATCCCAAATATAAACTCAACATAAAGGATCCACACACTTTTGGTGGATTAACAACTCCTGACTGGTATATGGAACTTAGATATAAAATCCAAAAGGCGATGGAAGATTCTATTGAAGTTATCAAAGATGCACAGAAAGAATTTAAAGATATGTTTGGAAGAGAGTATGGACTTGTTGAAACATACAAATGTGAAGATGCTGATACAATACTTGTTGCAGTGGCAACAGCAGCATCAACAGCAAAACAGGTTATAGATGAACTCAGAGAAAAGGGAGAAAAGGTAGGACTTTTAAGAATAAGGTTCTTCAGACCTTTCCCTTATGAAGATGTTAAAAAATATCTTAAGAATGCCAAAAAAACGATTGTTCTTGATAGAAACCTTTCACCTGGTGCTGGTGGAATAGTTTTTCAAGAAGTTAAGTCGGCACTTTATAATGAACCTGTTAAACCAAAAATTTATGGATATATAGCTGGTCTTGGCGGAAGAGATATTACTGTTGATACAATACATAAACTTTTTGAAGATGCCAAGAAAAGTGAACCTGCTGATATCAAGTGGATGGAGGTGAAAATATGAAATATTCAATACCACAAAAAGAACTTTTAAATCCAGGGCATCTTGCATGTCAGGGATGTGGTGGTGCTTTGGCTTTAAGATTAGTTTTGAAAACACTTGGTGAAAACACGATTCTGACATTCCCTGCTTGTTGCTGGTCTGTGATAGATGGGCCATTTCCATATTCTTCAGTAAAGGTGCCTCTTTTCCACACAGCGTTTGAGACAGCAGCAATTACAGCTGCTGGAATAAAGGCAGGTGTAAAGAAAGTTGAAAAAGAGTATGTAAACGCAGTAGCATGGGCTGGTGATGGAGGAACATACGATATAGGAATCCAGGCATTATCAGGTGCTGCAGAAAGAAATGATGATATATTTTATTTTGTTTATGACAATGAGGCGTATATGAACACCGGTGTTCAAAGATCCTCTGCAACTCCAAAAGGTGCATGGACAACAACAACTCCAACAACCTTTCCAAAAGCTGAAAACAAAAAAGATCTTGATGCAATTGTTGCTGCACACAATGTTCCATACCAAGCAACAGCATGTGTTTCATATCCTGAGGACTTAACTAAAAAACTTGAAAAAGCGGTTAAAATTAGAGGTTTTAAATTTTTCCATATACTTGCTCCTTGTCCTCCTGGATGGAAAACAAATCCTGAAGATACTATAAAATTAGGCAGAATGGCTGTTGAAAGTGGAATTTTTCCACTCTATGAAATTGAAAACGGAGAAAAATATACTATAAATATGCCTTCTCCTAAAAAAGAACTAAAACCTGTGAACGAATATTTACTTAAACAGGGAAGGTTCAGACATCTAAAAGAAAATGATATCAAAGAGATACAGGAAAATGTAAATAGAAGATGGGAAAAACTAAAAAGGTTAGCAGGAGTATAAAAATTTAAAATGAAGGGGGTTTTATAACCCCCTTTTTATAAAAATTATGAAAGTTGGAATTTTAGGTTTATCAAAGTCAGGTAAAACAACAGTTTTTGAGGCTTTAACTGGTTTAAATTTAAGTTCTAATTTAAAAGATAAATTTCATATTTCTTCAGTAAAAGTTCCTGATAGAAGGATAGATTTCCTATCAAAAGTTTTTAATCCGAAAAAGACCACATATCCAACTATAGATTTTTTAGATTACAACAGGTTAGGAGAGAAGGAAGAAAAGTTCATCGATCAGGAATATTTTGGAAAACTAAAAGAATGTGATGGGATTTTAAAAGTAATTAGAAATTTTGAAAATGATATTTTTCCTCCACATTTTGGCACTCTTGATCCCAAGAAGGAACTTGTTGAACTTGATGATCATATAATATTGACAGATCTTGAAATCGTTGAAAAAAGGTATGAAAAATTGAAAAACGCAAAATACAAACTTTCTACAAACGAAGTTTCAGAATTGAACTCTCTTGAAAAATTTAAAAACATTCTTTCTGAAGGGAAACCATTAAACAGATATGATTTTTCCCCTGACGAAGAAAAGTTGATAAAAAACTATTCCTTGATATCTGCAAAAAAGGAGATTATTTTAATAAATGTTTCTTCAATGGATGAAAAAATAAATGGAGAACTTATAGAATATCTCGAAAAAGAAAAAAGAGATTATTTTATAGTTTCTGCCTTAAATGAAAAAGAATTAAACGAGTTTGATGAGAACACAAAAAAAGAGTTTGCATCGGAAATGAAGATAAAAGAGTTTGCTATCGAAAAAGTCATATCTAAATTCTATAAAATTTTGAATCTCATTACTTTTCTTACTGTTGGAGAGGATGAGGTAAGGGGTTGGACTATAAAGGATAAAACAAATGCTGTGAAAGCAGCGGGAAAGATTCATACAGATTTTGAAAAGGGTTTTATAAAAGCACAGGTTGTATCTTTTGATGATTTTCAAAAATATGGAAGTTTAAAAGAATGTGCAAAAAATGGTGTCCTGCGACTTGAAGGCAAAGATTACATCGTTAAAGATGGGGATATAATCGAATTCAAGTTCAATCTTTAAATAAAATGTCCTGTTTAGGTTTTATAATTCTTTTTATAATAATTTCTTTTATTTTTGGTCCCGCTGGATCGATCATTTTTGTAATAATTTTTACAATCTCATCTCTTTTAAACGGTCTTGATAACCTTAGTATTAGAAACAAAAACACAAATCAAAACTCCTTCTATGATCCCTTCATAGATATTTTGAGTATATTTTCTTACATATCTTTACTTGATGGAGTTGTTTCAAAAGATGAAGTTGATTATGTTAAAAGTTTTCTGTTATCTCTCTATCCAAACAATTTACAAAGGGTTCAATATCTGATGAACCAATATAAAAAATTCAATGAAAATCCTGAACTAATAAACATAGATTTATCAATTGGAAATATAAATAGGTCTGCAGGATATGAAGAAAAATTATCAATTTTTTCATTGATCGTCGATCTCTCTTTGAAAAGTAAAAGAAGTGATACCATAAGGAGTACCCTTTTTCAAATCGGCAGCAAACTGAAACTAAACACCTATGACATCAACTCGATTCTCAATTATTACGATAGTCATTTTAAAAAAGGTATCGATCAAAGAAAAAGGTGGTATTCGATCCTTGGTGTTTCAGAGGACTCTTCCGATGAAGAGGTGAAGAGAGCATACAGGGAACTAGTCAAAAAAACACATCCCGATAAATTAAGAAATATGCCTGAGAATGTGATAAAAGATGCTGAAAATAGATTTAAAGAAATAAACGAAGCTTACAACAATATTAAAATTGAGAGGGGACTCTCCTGAGGGGTCAAGATTATATTGACTTTTGATTTATTTAAAATAAAATAATATTATGGAAAAAATTGAAATTTTTAGTAGATTGAAAAAAGCACTATTAAATGAAAACAGAAAAGAGATTTTTGAAATTTATCTGTATACGATCAAGAGTGGATTTTCTGATAAAGAGATAGTCACAAAATTGATGGAATATATGTATAAAAGCAATGATAGCGAAAAGTATATAAATCTTTTGAGATTATATGGTTCAAATACAACTTCCGATGCAGATATTGCATATTTTGTTGGATTCTATTTTTTGATGAAAAAATCATATTTCCATGCACTCTGTTCATTTAAACTTGTTGATAAATACAGTATTTACTATACATTTGCACAAAAAAATATCCAGATGATCGAAAGTAACGAACTGAAACTTCTCACAATAATCAAAAATGAATCGGATGGAAGAAATGAAAGATTAAAAAATATTGAAGAAAATGTTTATAAAACTGTTAACAGAATGATAAACTATGCGAAATCAAACAAAGATGGATTTAAGGATTTTTGATGATAAAAGTTGTTTCTTTTGATCTTTGGAATACGATACTTTCAGGGAAGGATTCAAAAAATTTCAAAGAATACAGATTCACAAAACTCGAAAAAATATTTTCAAAATATGGGTATGAACTAAAAAAGGATGACTATTATTTTGCTATCGATAAAACATGGGACGTTTTTTTCAACGGTGAATGGCTTGAAAAAAAATATACTCCAACGACAAGTTCATCTGTTAGAACTTTTCTTTCATACCTTTCGATTGATAACTATCCTGAGGAATTTTTTGTTGAACTCGTTAACTTTATGGAAAGGTCATTTCTCGATTCAGAGGTATTATTTATAGAGAATATGGATTTACTCATAAAAAGGTTATCCCCTGAGTTTAAATTAACGCTTATCTCTGATACAGGTTTTACGCCTGGTAAATATTTGAGAGAAGTTTTAAAAAAAGTTGGTATATATCAGGATTTTTCACTTTTCATATTTTCTGATGAAATTGGAGTTTCTAAACCTGACAGAAGGATTTTTGAATTTGTGATAAAATATTTTGACTGTAAACCTGAAGAGGTTGTCCATATAGGTGATATACCAGCAACGGATATAAAAGGAGCACTTGATGCTGGAATGAAGGTTATACATTTTAACAGAGAGACATACCTTTTTAAAGATATAGAAAAGTTTAAGCCAGATCTTGTTACAGATGATCCTCTTGAGATTGAAAAATTCATCAGAAATTCATAGGAGGAAATATGAACGGAAATTTACAGTTGCAACATTTTATTCTTAATGAACAAAAAAAATTCCCTTACGCTAAAGGTGATTTTACACTTCTTTTACTCGATATAGCTCTTGCTGGGAAAATCATTTCAAGAGAGGTTAACAAGGCAGGTCTTGTTGAAATTTTAGGATTGACAGGGAAAGATAATATTCAAGGTGAACAGGTTCAAAAACTTGATGAATTCTCTAATTCAACGCTTGTTAATATTCTTTCAAGAAATGATACGGTTGGTGGATGTGCTTCAGAAGAGATGGCAGATCCTGTATTTTTCCATAACCATTCGAATGCTAAATACTGTGTAATATTTGATCCTCTTGATGGCTCCTCAAACATTGATGTAAATGTTAGCATTGGAACAATATTTTCAATCTATAAACTTTTAAATGAGGGAGAATGTGCTGAAAACGATTTTTTAAGAAAGGGGAGTGAGCAACTGGCAGCAGGATATATAATCTATGGTTCCTCAACGATGCTTGTTTTCACAACTGGTGAAGGTGTTCACGGTTTCACTCTTGATCCATCTCTTGGTGAATTTTTGTTGTCCCATCCAAACATGAAATTCCCGGAACCATCAAAAAGATATTATTCCATTAATGAGGGTAATTACAAATACTGGGATGATAGAGTAAAAAAATATGTTGATTATTTGAAAAACAACGAAAAACCATTTACACTAAGATATATCGGTTCACTCGTTTCCGATTTTCATAGAAATTTGATATATGGTGGAATTTTCCTTTATCCTCTCGATTATAAAAACAAAGAAAAACCTAAAGGAAAATTAAGATTGATGTATGAAGCAAATCCGCTCGCTTTGATAACGAAAAATGCTGGTGGTCTTGCAACAGACGGTAAAAACGAGATACTTGAAATAAAACCTGAAGAACTCCATCAGAGAGTTCCACTTTACATCGGGACGAAATCCTTTGTAGAAGAAGCGATGAGTTTTATCAACTCGGAGGAAAAATGAAAAAATTTTTTTATGTTCCACTTATACTATTTTTATCCACTCTCATATTCCCAGGTTATTTTAGTGGTGATATTGGATACTATTTTTTGAATATCCCTGTTGATCCTTTAAGTCAGGCATACTCAACAACTTCAGCTGCTATTATAGGAAGAAATGGAGATCTAATAAATCCAGCATCACTTTATATGGAGAAAGATGAAAAAACTTTTTCTTTCACATATATGCCTTTTCTTATTTCTTCACATTTTGGTTTGTTCACATACAATTTCAACTCTTCACAGATACTTTTGAAATATTTTAATTCAGGTATGATGGAAAGAAGGGATTCTCTCAACAACGATCTTGGTGAATTTTTTTCATCAGATCTTTTGATAGAATTTTCAAAAAGTTTTAGGTTAAACCAAAATCTTTATGTTGGTGGTGGATTGAATGCTGGTTTGGAAAAGGTTCTTGATTACAATAATATCTTTTCGACTTTGAATTTAGGACTGATATATGAAAGATTATACTTTGACTTTTTAAATGTTGGTTTTCAAATTTTGAATCTTGGTGGAGGATATGATTTTGAAAAACCATCTATAACCCCTCTAAAGGTTGTCTTAGGCTTCTCTCTTGGGAAGGATGAGATGCCATTCTCAGCTAATATGGATCTTGGCAAAATAGTTGATAGAAAATATTTTTACTCTTTTGCTTTAAAATTTTCATTGATAAGACCCCCACTAGAAAAAAAACTAACCCAGCAATCTAACACACAACACTATTTTGAGCAAACAACTGTTAAGGATGATGTTGTTTTAAACGATGATACTTCAAATATCTTTCAGGATAGTTTACCGTCGGATATTTTCAACACATCGAACAATGATTCTTTGCTTGATACCCTGACAACAGATCAGAATAAAGGTTTGGAATCTTATGCTGATTTTTTAGACGAAGAAAAGAAGGATACTCTGGATAATTTAAGTGAAAAAAAATCTGTTGAAACAAAGGAAAACATAAAAATTTCGGAAAAGAAAAATATATTTTCTCCACTTGCTCTTGATTTGATTTTTGGTGTTTCATCAGATAGGAATGAACTACAACTTGGATATGCAACCGATATTTCAGCTGCTTTAACAGCAGGGTTCAAACTGAGTTACAAAAATGTATCCGTTTTATGGTCAAGTAAATTCTGGGGTGAACTTGGTGTTTCTCAGTCAATAGGAATAAAGATGAGTTTTTAAATGTTAAACGATATTTTAAATGTTCGTCTTGATCAGTTTGAAGGACCTCTTGATCTTTTATTATATCTTATCAAGAAGAATGAGATAAATATTTATGATATTCCAATTCAAAAGATAACACTTCAATATCTTGAGATTCTTGATAGGATGAAGGAACTCAATATAGATATTGCGAGTGATTATATTGTGATGGCCGCAACATTGATAAAGATAAAATCGGATATGTTGATACCCTCGAATCCGTGTGATGGAGAAGAAATCGAAGATCCAAGAAAACCTCTTGTCGAAAGATTGATCGAATATCAGAAGTTTAAAAAAATAACAGAAATATTAAGAAATATTGAACACGAATCCTCAAAACTTTTTTCAAGAAATGTTATATATGAGAGTAAATCGGTTGAGGAAGAGAGTCCATATACACTTGTTGATCTGATGGATGTTTTCATACCTCTTTTAAAAAAAGGGGAATCTCTTAAACTTTACAGAGATCCAAAAGTCAAAAAAACTATAGTAGAAAAAACGAAAGAGATTTTACAGTACTTGAACGAAAATAAAGAGTTTAAATTTTTTGAATATGTCAGCAATTTTGATAATCTTTTTGAAGTTATATTAACTTTCATAGCAATACTTGATCTTGCTTTAAAAGGTTTTTTACATGTTGAACAAAAAACTCAATTCGACGATATAAAAATATGTTTAAAATAAAAGAAAAAGATTTTTCCTATATTGATTTTAAAAAATCTCTCCTGATAATAAAAAATTCAAGAAAGATTCTTGTGTGGGGTGATGAGGATGCAGATGGAATTACAGCAACTATAATTCTCGCAAGAACCTTAAAATCGCTTGGAAAGAGTGTTGAGTATTTTATCCCTTCAAGGTTAAAAGATGGAATTGGACTCGTAGAAAAAAAGGTAAACTATTTTTTGAAAAAAGATTTTGATACATTCATAACCGTCGATTGTGGATCCGTTAATTATGAAATCATAAAAAAGATCAAACTTTCAGGGAAAAATGTAATAATAACTGATCATCACATTCCGTATAAAGAGCGAATAAATAAAGTACCATACATCAATCCATATTTCATGAAATCAAAAAAATTCAAAAACCTTTCTGGTAGTGGGGTTTCTTTTATTTTCTCTATCTATTTACTTAAAAAGTTTAAAAAGGTTAAAACCTATTATGACGCATTTTTATTTGACCCCTTAAACATCTCCCTGGCAGCTGTGGGAACAAAATGTGATAAAGTAAAAGTCGACAAAACAAATGAACAGATTTTAAAATACCACGATGGAATTTTTTATTTTATACCTTTGATAAAAGAATTCGATTTTGATGAAACAAATATATGTGGAATCTTTGCAAACTCAAAAACCATAAGATTGAAAAATCCAATGGTTGAATTCTTTTTAAATGAAAATACAAAACAAAATTTTTACATTTTTTTGAAAAACACTAAGAAAAGAATTGAAAATTTCAAAAAGAAAATCGAAAAATATACTCAAGAACTTGATAAAAAATCTTATGAAGATAAAAAATTTATAATAATCATCTCCGATATTGACTATAAATATGTTGGAGTTTTATCTTCAATTTTATCAAAAAAGTATAACAGACCTGTTTGTGTAATCGGTAAAAAAAGAAAAGTTTATAGTGCTGAATGCAGATATGATGGAGAAAATTTCAACTGGCTTGAAATTTTAAAACTTTTTGAAAAATTTTTTGAAGGATATGGTGGACATAAAAAAGCTGCAGGATTTGAGATAAAAAAGGAGAAGATTGATGAATTTGTTTCTGAGTTTAATAATCGCCTCAACTCTCTTAACTGATTTTTCATATGAGGTCCCATTTGAAAAAGGTGATACACAAAAAATATATTATGATGAAAGTTATGACAAAAGGTTAACCGATAATTCTATAAATATAATACCGCTTCTTGGTTTAAGATTTTATCAGATATTCATTTCACCAGCTCAGGGTGAAGTGTGTAATTTTACACCCTCATGTTCTAATTATATGTTCCAATCGTTAAGAAAATATGGTTTATTTCTTGGATTTTTAAAAGGAGTTGATCGTTTGCAAAGATGTAATTTTTCCGTAAGAGAATATGTAAACCTTTTCTATGATTCGATAGTTCTTATTCAAAGTAGAGGTTATAAAATCATAGATAAACCGTAAAGGGAAATATTTATGAAAAAATTTTTCTTATTAATTCTTATTCTTTCACTTTCAGTATTTATCTTTTCCCAGAATCTTGATTTTGCAAAATTTCTTTTTGAAGATGGTGATTACTTCAGATCCATAACTGAGTTGAAAAGAGAACTCTATCTGTGTCAGGACTCTCAGATGAGAGATAAGATCATCAATCTAATAGGTGTGAACTATCTTTTTATGGGTGATTTAAAGATGGCTGAAGAAAGTTTTTATGCAATTAAAAACTCTTCTGAGGAGTATGAAAAAAACTATCTTATAACATTATTCTTTTTAAAAAAATTTAAAGATATAAAACGGACACAAGTTCTTTTTGAAAAAAATTACGATTATGTTTTGCTCTCAAAACTCTTTTTAGGTGAAGCAAATATTGAATCTTTTATTAATTCAAAAGATGAGATAAAAACTATCGCAGAAAACTTTTTCAAGATAAAGAAAAAGAACCCATTCATCGCATTAACTCTATCAATCTTTTTACCAGGAAGTGGCAGATTCTATTCCGAAAGAGGAGGAGATGGGCTTTTCTCAATAATGACGATAATCACTCCACTTCTTGGATCAATCTACTATAAGTTTATCAATGAAAATAAAACTTTTTTTATAATTTCAACATCTATTGCTGCTATCTTTTATTTAGGTGAACTTTACGGTTCTTTTAATTCTGCCAATATATATTATGAAAAAAAGGTTAACAGGTATTTTTATGAAATCAAAGATAGTTATTCTAATTCTGTTTTTCTCCCTCACTATTCTTTCTAATGAGACCTATTTAGAAAAACTCGTTTTAGAGGGAGATTATTACAGAGCGGTAGAAGAGTTTAAAAGGGTTTATTTTATAAGTGGTGATGAAAAAGATTGCAGATATTATCTAAAAATTGGTTCCCTTTATGCTTTATCAGGATATGATACTTTCTCATTTAAATATCTGGACCTTCTTTCTGAAGTTGATCTTTCAGAGGAATGTTTTCTTTACGATGGACTTGTCAGGTCATTTTTAAGTTTTAAAAGAGGGGATTTTTATTCTGCAATTTTTGAAATCGAGGACTTTCAAGATCAGGGGCTTGATACTTTAAAAATTTTACTTGAACTCATAAACAAAAGTGTTAAAAAGGAAAAATTAGAGATTCCAGATTTTTTGGATGATTCGATAAAAAATGATCTAAAATCTTATGAAAAGATGAGGTTGAAATCACCCGAACTTTCAATGATTTTATCTTCACTTGTTCCAGGCCTTGGAGAATTGTATTCCGGTAATGTTTCGATGGCTTTTAGGGATTTTACCATAACGACTTTTTCCAACATTTTACTTGTTTATTCTTTTTTAAAAAACCCGCAAAGTTTTTATATTGATAGGTTTGAGTTTTCAAAAGAATTTTTTAAAAGTAGAGATTATTTTTTAACACTTTTTATATATTCATCTCTTGTGACAAGGTTTCAAAATGGTTCAAAAAACAATGCTTATAAACTTGCTGAAAAAAAGAATGAGGAAATACAAAAGAAATATCTTACTCGTCTTTACTATTTGATTGAAAATATTTATAGAAAGAAAATAGTTAATTTTGTCTTAAATCAGTGACCGTTTCTTTTTTTGAAAATTTCATCTCTGTTTAAGGTTCTTGCTTTTTGATAATCATCAAGTATAACCTTATCTGAATTGAAATATCCTGTAATCAAATTTACCATATCTTTTGCATACTTATCAAAAATAGAACCTGAATTTTTTACGAAGTATACCTCATATTTGCCGTCGTTTATTTTTGAAACGATTCCAACTTCCATGAGTTTATCGATTTTTTCCTTTAAAATTTTTTCATCTGTGGAAAATATTTCAGAAAGTTCAAAAATGGTGCACATTTTTTTGATTAAAAGTTTAACAGTTCTTATACTTATCTCATCAGATAAAGCAATAAAAATTTTTATAAGTTTTTCCATCGAACTCCTCTTTTTCCATTGATTTTACCTTTTTAAATCGATTAGTCAACATCTTTCTATTGACAATCACTATTATAAATATATATTTATATAAATGGAGGTTTTTTGAAAAAGATTTTTTGTTTTTATCTATCGATTTTCTTGTTTTTTACATTACTCAATTCTCTTGAACTAAAAGATATTGAGTTTTTTAAAAAATATTCAAAAAAGAATGTAGATTTTTTCATAAAGGCAAATCAGAAAATATATGATTTAAAAAAAAGTAACCCTATCTTTTTCCAGCCATCAAAAAGAAGTATTATAGATTTTCAAAAAAAGGGCCAGGATACAATAAGAGTTCTTGTTTTGAAAGTTGAATTTATTGAGGATACCACATCTTTAACAACTGGTAACGGGAAAATGGATTTAAGAAGATCAATCGAAAGCATTTATGTAATAGATACGATCATTCAGGGAAGTGATACTCTCATCGATACGAGTATGAATATCTACTATAAACCACCACACGATTCATTATATTTTTACCGACAGATGGAAGCTTTGAGAAACTATTATCTTGATGATTCAAGGGGTAAACTCTATATTGATTTTGAAATATACCCCAAAGGGCTTTATGATTGTTATACTGTAAAACATCAGATGCAGTTTTATGGTGATACTCTTAATATCGTATATGGAATGTTTTATCTTTTAAGAGATGCTTTAAAAGAAGCCGAAATTTCTGGTGGAATAGATTTTAACAAATTTGATGCTGTTATCGTTTTCCATGCAGGAAGTATGTGGCAAACAGATTACTATGGAGATTCTCCTTTTGATCTACCTGCTGTTTATATTCAGGGTGCTTCCTACATTTTTGGTGAACCTATAACTGTTGGTGGTAAAAGTTTTGAGGATGGTATAATTTATTCTGAAACTGCTATACAAGACGGCGGTTATGCATTTATTCAAGGTGGACTTGTTCATGAATTCGCCCATCAACTTGGTATATTTGATATGTATGATACTTCAAACAGAAGGATGGGTATGGGTGGATGGAATTTACAGGGGACAGGTAACTGGAATCTTGCAGGCCTCGTGCCACCACATCAGGGTGGTTATAATAGTGTGAGTAGATTCAATACAAAACCTAACAATGATTATTTTAATTGGATCTATTTTAACCAGACGAAAACTGTATTTAAAGATACAACAGGTCTAAGAATCAAATATCTTGGTTCTGATGAGGACACTTCAATCAAATTTTATAAAATTCCATTAAATTCACATGAATATTTCTTGATCGAAAATAGATACGCTTACTCTTCAAAGGATACTTTATCAAATGTTCCAGATTCTAATGGATTTAGAGTTTGGAAAGATGGAGTTCTTGTAAAGATTAACGATTACGATATATCATTACCATGTCCAATAGATTCAGGTGGCCTTGCGATTTATCATGTCGACGAAACGATCATCGTAAACGATTCTGGATATAATATGATCAATGCTGGTCCTATACTCGGTGTTGATATGGAAGAAGCAGATAGAGTTCAGGATTTTGAACTCTCATTTTATGATGTTGTTGATTGGGATAAAACATTTTATGGAACATATGAAGATCTTTTCAGATCTGGTGGTGTATCAAATCAGTTTACACCCAAAACATATCCAAACACAGATGCAAATAATTTCGGAAAAACACATATTTATATATACAACATATCGAGTTCAGATACTGTTATGTCTTTTTCTGTTTTGTTTGATTTAAGAAGAGAAGGGTTTCCGTTTAAGTTAAAATCAGCTCCTGATGTGAATAGTCCAAAAGTTCTAAAAAAAGATGGGAAATATTACATCCTAATTCAAACTGAAAATGGAGAGTTATACGCACTTGATAAAGATGGGAAACCACTCTCTGGTTCAACAGGTATTATAGGGAATTTTAATGTAAATTCTTTTTCATATTCAACGATTGCAATCGGAAATATTGCAAACACTAATGGTGATGAAATATCATTTACCGACTATGATGGAAATGTTTACCTTCTTAGAACAGACACTTTAAATCCAGCAGGATATTTCTTACCATTAAAAAACTCTCCGGTTAATCTTGATGGTAAAATTGTTTCTTCACCTGTACTTTATGATATAGATAAAGATGGTTTTGAAGAAGTTTTGATAACCTCTGAAAACATGTATCTTTATCTACTCGATTATGACTCATCATTAGGATTTTATAAAAAAGATTCAACATTTTTAAATTCCTCATCCTGGTCTTTACCTGTTGTTCTTGAAGACAAAATAGTAACTCTTGGCTTTGATGGTGTTGTAAGATTTTTTGATTTTGATCTGAAAGAACTCTATTATTCAAAAACTGAATATCCATATCCGACAACATCATCGCCTATTGCTATTGATATTGATGGAGATTCTACAATTGAAATTGTTTTCATAAGAGGAGATGGGACTTTCTTTGTGGTTTCTTCACTTTCAGGAGAGATAAAAAGTTCGAAGAAACTTCCTTTTGATAACTTTTATTCTTCTCCTGTTCCAATAGATTATAACAACGATGGACTTTTTGAAATCGCATTGATAGCACAAAAAAATCTATATCTTCTTGATTGTAATGGAAACATTGTGAACGGTTTTCCCAAACGATTTTCTGATGAAATCCAATCTTCACCTTTATCTGTTGACCTTGATGATGATGGTATAAACGAGATTCTTGTACATACAAAAAATGGACTCCTTGTTTCATTTTCAAATAAAACCCAAACACCAGGATTTCCTTTAGAAACTGGCCAATATTCTAATTCAACACCACTTGTTTGTGATCTCGACAACGATTCACTTGTTGACATAATTGCTTGTGCTGATTCAACAATTATTGCTTATGAGTTAAAATCTAAAATTAATGGTAAAAATTGGAACAGTTTACATTATTCTGATTCAAACAATAGATATTTTAAATATTCGTCTAACAAAATTTCAGGAGATCTGCTTTTAGTTGAAGATGGAAACAATTATATGTATCCTAATCCAACAAAAGGTAAAATAAAATTAAGATTTTCAACTCAAACAGCAAAAGAATATTCTTTTATGGTATTTGATCAAAGTAAAACATTGAAATATTCCTCTCCTACCTATAAAGCAAAAGTAGGAGTTAATGAAGTGGATCTTTCTTTAGATTTTCTTGCCCCGGGTTTTTACAAACTCAGATTAATGCTCACCGATGGAGAGAAAAATCTTTATAGAAATTTTAATTTTGGAGTTATAAGATGAAAAAATTATTACTGATAATCATTTTTCCATTTTTGATATTTTCACAGGTTCAAAAAGAAGTTATATTCGATGCAGGGAAATCGCTGATCATCCCTGGTTATGGGTTGTGGAGTATAGATAAGAAAATAAATTCCATTCCCTTTATTGCTTCTGAAGTAATACTTTTACCCTTATTTTCCTATTTGACAATAAATTCAAAACAAACAAATGAAGATGCTTTAAACTTTGCATCCTATATCCTTTCAAAGAATGTTTCAAATTATCCTCAAAATCTTTTAACAAAGATGGAATTTTACACTTCGTATAAAGAATACAACACAAAAGTCATTACAAAAGCAAGAACACTCTATCCTGATGATTATGAAAAACAACTCGATTATATAAACAAAAATATTGTTCCTGATTCTCTTGGATGGGAATTTTCTTCAGATTCCACGAGATTGTTCTATTCTGATCTCAGAAAAAATTCAAGAGAGTTGAAACAATTATCTTACTACACTCTTGTAGCAATTTCACTTAACCATATAATCAGTGGAATATACACTTACTTTGTATCAAGTGAAAAAAGAAGAGTTAATTTTGAAAGTGAAGTTGATTTTAATAGTTTAAAATTTAGTATTGGAGTGAAATTTTGATAGGAATAATAAAAAATTTTTTTAAAGGTTTTTTCCAGAATGTTTATGACACACTTTCAATAATGGGAGTTTTTAAATATTTTGATATTCTTTTTGTAAAATCAAAAGGAGAAAAAATTGAATTTTTTAAAGATTACTATAAAAGGAATAAACTCCTTATTCTTATATTTTTATCACTCCTTTTACTTGTTTTTATAGTTTTTAAATTCAATTTGAACAAACCGATCGCAGCACTTTTAATACTCCTTGTTGGAATGATAACCCATATGTTTACTGAACTCTTAGCGCTTCTTGCTCTTGTTCCTGTTATTGGTCCTGTTCTTGTTAAAATTATATCTTTACCTTTTATAATCCTTTTAAATGGAATAACATACCTTGTGAGTTTCTTTGCTTTGAAAAAAGGTTATAAAATGGAAATGTTAAAATCAAGATCTTTTACAACAACTCTTCTTCTGGGTATCCTTATAGGGTACATTTTGGGGAAAATAATATGAAAAAAATGATCTTTCTTTTTCTTTTTGTAATTTCTCTTTCAACATTTTCTCAAACAACCAATTTTGGAAAAAATAAAATCCAATATAAAGATTATAATTGGAAAGTGGGATATACTGAGCATTTCAACATTTACTACTACCAGGGTGCAGAATCTTTGTTCAATTTTGTTTCAATAGTTGCTGAATCATCGATAGCAGGATTGCAAGAAGAGTTCAACTACAAAATAAAAAATAAAATACCTATCGTTCTTTACAATTCACATAAAGATTTTGAAGAAACAAACATAACAGTTGAAATTCTTGATGAATTTGTTGGTGGTTTTACAGAATCTGTTAAAAACAGAGTAGTTTTACCTTTTACAGGGTCTTATGAAGATTTAAGACATGTTGTAAACCATGAGTTGGTTCATGCTCTACAATTTCAACTTCTGTATGAGGGGAGTGGGACATCAGCGATAATTGGATCAGTTGTTTACGATATTCCTTTGTGGTTTATTGAAGGTTCCGCTGAGTTCTATTCTGTTGAATTTGATGAAGAGAGTGATATGTATATGAGGGACGCGATATTGAATGATGGTTATATTGATCTTGTTACACTTTCTTCTTATTATGGGGGGTATTATATATATAAAGCTGGACAGATGGTTTTAAAATACATTTCAGAAAAATATGGTAGAGAAAAAATACCTGAAATCTATAAGGATATAAAGAATACAAAATCATTTTATAGATCACTCGAAAAAAAGTGTGGAATAAATATTGAAAAACTTGATTCTGATTTTAAAGTTTATTTAAAAGAAAGATATTTCCCACTCGTCAAAGAAAGAGAACTTGTTGTATCTGGTGGAAAATCGGTTCTTGGTGATTTTATTAAAACTTCCAACTACAATGTTTCACCTTCGATATCTCCAGATGGTAACTATGTTGCTTTCATAAGTGAGAAATATGGTTATTTTGATATATATATCCTTCCAGTTTTTAATCCCGATAAAAAAAAGAAAATTTTACCAAGAAATTTTGTGAGAAACTATGAGTCGTTTCATCTCGATTATGGGAATCTCAACTGGTCAAAAGATAGTAAATATCTTGTTTTTTCTGTAAGAGCAGGGAAGGATGAAATAATATTTTTGTATGATGTTGAAAAAGAAAAGATTTCCCAAAAAATCAAAATCAACGCTGACGGAGTTTATTCTCCATCCCTTGATCCTGATAACAAGAGAATAGTTTATACAAAACAGATTGATGGAAGAAACGATATATGTATATATGACCTGAAAAAAGCGAAAGAAGAGGTGTTAACCGAAGATATTTTTGATGATATTTCTCCTTTCTTTTATAACGATTCGACGATCATTTTTTTAAGTGATAGAGAATTTCTTGAAGGTGTCTGGAACTATGGTGATTATAAACTTTACAAATTATATTTGCATTCGAAAAGGGTCGAAAAAGTTGAAATTGGTTATAAACTCGGAAAAAGGTTTTACCCTGTGAATGATTCATTGATTATTTTTTCCTCTTACATCGATTTTGTATCGGATGTTTATCTTTACAATCTAAAAACAAAGGAAATAAGAAGGTTAACAAATAGTGTAACCGGATTATTCAACCCTACAATCACATCAGATCTCTCAAAGATGACAGTATCCTATTTTAGAAGATTTTCAATGGATGTTATTTTAATACAGAATCCAGTTGAAAAAAAATATGAAATAAAAAATGAAAAAAGTTTTAACGATTATGTTTTAAAAAGTGTTAATTTTGAAAACAAAAAAACTGTTTATCAATCGAAAAACATACCCTTGACATTTTCAGTTGATTGGGCAGCGGGTGCCTTTTCATACTCACCAATCTCTGGATTTTTAGGACTCTTGGATATTGGTATCAGCGATATCATGGGTGACAACAGAATATATATTCAGATGCAAAAACTTTCGATTACAGGAACAGGTTATTTTTCATTACAGTACTGGTATTTGAAAAATAGGTTGGATTTTGCTTTTCTCTATTTCAACCTCAAAGAGGAATATCTTTACAACTTTTATTCAACCGTCTCACAATCTTATAATGGTGGTGGAATACTTTTAAGATATCCTATAGATAGATACAAAAGAATCGACTTTGAGAATGACATTTTCAAGTATTCTTTAGATTTTAACGAATATTATATTGATACGACCGTTGTTACAAACATTTATTCATCTCTGTTTACCAATCACATTCTTTCATTTATTTATGATAATGCGATATGGGGAGAGTATGGACCTGTTAACGGAGAACTCGCAAGGTTTGATCTTGGTTTTTCTCTTGATCTTTTAACAGATAGTTCAAATTTATCTTATAACGGTGGGTTCTATTCATTCGATTTGAGAAAATATTTTGTAACAACTCCCAGAACTCAGTTCGCAACTAAATTCTACTACTCTCAAAATTTTGGTCCATATCCCATGTACTCTTATCTTGGAGGTGCAGGCAGTTTAAGAGGTTACTCTGATAATCAGTTCTTTGGTAAAATTGTTGGTTATTCTAATAATGAATGGAGATTCCCTTTAATAGATGCGATCAAATTTTCATTTTTTAACATTGGACTTTACAACATAAGAGGGGTTGTCTTTACTGATTTAGGATTTGCAAAGGATGATTTAAAAAAGTTAAGGTTGATAACATCAGATTTTCTTCTTGATGATCTAAAATTAGGATTTGGAATAGGAGTAAGGATGAACCTCTACCTTGCAATTTTAAAATTTGATATAGCAAAGAATACAGATTTATGGAGAATTTCAAAAGAAACCTATTATCATCTTTCATTTGGGTCAGATTTTTAACATTATTTATCTTTCTATTTTCTTTTATAGAGAGTAGAGAGATGAAACCGATATACTCTTTAAAGGATGAGTATGGTTATATAAAAATTGTTTCAAACTATCAATTGGTTTCTGAAAAACCAGGTTTCCCCCAGATCCCTGTTATCAGGGAACTTGATGTTGATAGAATATATGAAATCAAAGTTATAAAAGAGGAAAGTTTACAATTAAATAAAAGATTACTTCCAATATTTGAACCAGTTAGCAAAAACAAAATTTTTGAAACTAATATTAAACCTGACGAAAATATTTATAATTATAACAAAAAACTTATTGAAAAAGATTTTTCATATAAAAATAATGTTCTGGAAATATATCCTTTTGATTATATACCTTCAAGAAACATTTTGATTGTAAAAACTATAAAGATCGATTATTCAAAAAAAAAGTTGGATAAAACAATAAACAGAAAAGTTTTGATAATATATGATTCAATTTTTAAAAATGATACCTTAAATTTAAAAAGTTTTTATCTGATACGTGGTTATCAACCAATACTTGAAAATAAAATAAATATTGGTTCAACTGCATTTGATATAAAAAACTTTATAAAATCAAAATATAACCTTGAACCATTTTCATTTTTACTTCTTCTTGGCAATTCAATGATGATTCCTTTTGAATATGGAACAGGGGATAACGCTTCTCCTACGGATCTTTACTATTCTCTTCTTGATACTATCGATTATTTCCCTGATATAGTGGTTTCTCGGTTACCATTTTCTGATACAACATCTTTAAAAAATTATTTGAACAACTACAAAAACTTTCTTTTAAACGATGATCTTTATAGAACCCCTTCTTCATATTTTATCGCAACTGATGATGGAGGTTATCATCAACTCGTTGAATCAACACACATCTATTCGATGAATATTTTAAGAAATGTTAATTTTCTCACTGACTCATTTTTCGCTTATTATCAAACCGGTACCAGAATAGATACTGCTATAAATAGAGGGAAAGATATAGTTGTTTATTCAGGACATGGAGCCACATATTACTGGGCTGGACCGAGTTTTTATGATTCAGATATTGAGAATTTACAGAATTCGATTTTCCCAGATATATTTTCATTTGCATGTCTGACTGGTAATTTTTCTTATGTAAACTTTTTTGGTAACAGTTGGCTTTCAAAAAATTCCAAAGGTTCAATTTCCTTTGTTGGTTCATCAGTTGAAACTTATTGGATTGAAGATGATGTTTTACAGAGATATTTTGTCGATTCTTTAAAAAATTTTGGGTACATTTTTGATATTTACAACAAAGCAAAAAAATCTTATTTCAACTATTTTGGGGAAAACTCATTAACGAGGGGTTATTTTGAAAGATACAACTTTTTCTCAACACCTGAAAGATTTTTGGGAAATAGATCGATTTACAATTTTTCAAAAGTTTTTGATAGGTACACAACATTTAACAAAACTTTTGAGGTGAATATCGATTTTAATGGAAGTTTGAATTCACCTATTTTCATTGGGCTTTTTAAAAATAGTGCACTTTTAATCGATTCAAACTTTTTAAGTTCACCTTCAACTCTTTACCTCAACACAACCTCAATTGCAGGGGATACACTCACATTGTATACATTCATTGAAGGAAGAAAACTTTTCTGCGATACGATTATTTTAATCGATACTGGTCCTTTTGTAACCTTGAAGGAGTATTTTTTAACAGATTACTATCTTGATTCTTTCTTTTTTGATTTAACATTTAAAAACTTTGGAGATACACCATCAGATTCCTCAAAGGTATTTTTCAGAAGCGGATCATCGAATATAGAGATATTAACTGATACATTGAAGATACCACCACTTGAAAGTGAATCACTGTATAAATTTGAGAAAGGATTGATTCTAAAAATAAAAGATTTTACAGATTCTTTGATAAGCGATATCTGTTCAGTTTTTACAATTTCAGCAAACGATACAATTATAAGTAGTATACCTTTGAGTATTATGACTCCAGATTTCTCGATCAGTTTTCTTTATTCAGTGTATGAAAATGATACTTTAAAAGGTATTCCTAAAAATCTGTATTCAAAAGTATTTTTCAAAATTGATAACAATTCACTTCTTCAGGTGAAAGATTTAAAAATTTTAATTTCCTCGTCTGATCTTTATATAGAAAATCAAGAATACATCATCGAATCATTTATGCCAAAAACTTCAACTGTTGTTAGTTTTGATGTTTTTTCTCCATCAAACCTTTCAAAAGTTTGTAAGATATCCTTTAGAATAAAAATGGGTGATTGGGAAAAGGTTGTTGAACAAACATTACCTTTAATTTACATAAAAAAGCCACAATACTATGGTCCTTATAAAGGTTACTATATTTACACTAACAATATGGATTACCTTGAAAACTCACCAGATTTTATAGATTACAATCTTGATTCCTTGAAGTTCAAACAAATCGATACCAAAGATGATACAACATTTTTGATAAAACTTCCTTTTAAATTTAAGTTTTTTGGACTCGAAAGAGATTCTATATACTTTAACACAAATGGAATAATTTCGTTTACAAAACTTGATAATCTTTTGTTCACTCCAACAGTTTTACCATCAAATTACCTTTCCTCATTGAATTCAATTGTTTTCTGTTGGGCTGATTTCAGACCTTCATATTATTATGATACTTACTCTAAAAATAGTGAGACATACAATAACATCTTTACATATTTTGATACAACAAACTTCTCTTATTTAATATATTTCAATAAGGTTAAAACAACCGATTATCTTGAAAATACTTTTGTGGTAGCGATAGACACTTCATCTGTTACGGTTTATTTCAAAAATGTTTCAGATGCAAACAGATTCATATCAGGTATCCAGTTCTCAGATTTCACATCACTTTCTTTTTCAGGAGATTCTTTTACAGATATAAATGGACAGGGTTTGATTAAAAATGGTGTTGCTTTGAAATTCACTAAAGAAAAACCAAAATTGAAAAGTAAATTTTTATATGAGGTAAAAGAAGAAAAGGAAAAGGTTTCAATAGATGTTGAACCTTTATCTTCAAATAAATATTTTTATATAAATATAAAAGAGAATGGGATCTACTCTGTTGAAGTATATGATATACTTGGAAGAAAGAAAGATATTGTTCATCAGAAACTTTTATCAAAAAATATCCATAAACTTTTCATGGATATAGAGAGTGAAGGTATTAAATTTGTCGTAGTAAAAGATATTTCAGGTAAAGTAATTGCCAGGAAAAAAATAGTATTTTTAAAATAAAAACGCAAGGATAAGGAAAAAAAGTACAAACAAAAAAATCAAAATAAAATATCCTTTTAAGAAAAATAAAAATTTTGTAAAAATGTTGTTTTTGTAATTTTTTTTATCGTTGAATGGATTTTTTACACTTTTATTTTTTTCTTTGATTCTTGATATAATCTCTTCAAGATTTTGAAAAAAATTCACATTTATCCCATCATATTTTATTTTTTGAATGTTTATGATATTTGAGGGAGTTTTTCCAATGTAAATTATACCGTCATAATCTTTTTTTAAACTTAGAATTTTGTTTTCTTTTAAAATTCCTGTATTGAATGTTACAGAATCATAAAGGGAAGAGATTTTCAAAGACAGGTTTTGAAGTGTTTTTGTATAATTATCGTCGAGTAGTAAAATTTGAAACTTTGTTTTATGAAGATAGTAATTGTTGTATTCATTATCATCATTGCTGATAATTTTTACTGAATCTATATTGTTTTTCACTTCTATCTCAAAGATTGTATCCCTTTTAAACTCGATATTATAAATCTTATCTTTTACAAAGATTTTTGCTGAACATGTTGTATCAAATAGTGTGAAATTTTTAAATATAACTTTTTTTAAAATATCATCTTGAATAACAGAATCGATTCCGAAATCAACTTTTCCATTTAGATTAAAACTTTTTGTTTTTGAACTGATCAAAATATCATTTTTTGAACCTGTTTCTGCAATATAATAGGGGTTTAAAGAACTAAAAAAATCTTTTATCACATCGTATTTTCTTTGTCCATTAATAATCAGAAAATTTTCATCTTCTCTATTGATGATAATGAACCTTTGTTTATCTGGTAGAAAATATGATAGAAACATTACAAGAAAGGAAAGCAGAAAAATAATAATCGAAAGAATAAATTTATTTTTTGAAACCCTTCTTGCTAAAAGAAATATTGCAAGAAGGGTTAAAGTTAAGGAAACAATAAAAAACATTTATCAGTTTAAAGAAATGTTCATCTTTTTGAAGTTCTCTTCGAATCTTGCTTTGAGGTTGAGTGCTGCTTTTTTGTATTCCTCTTTGTTTATCCAGGTGTTGATAGGGTTCAAAACTTCCCTTGGAACATCAGGACATTCTGTCGGTATCATAAGTCCAAAAAATTCTTCCTTTTCAAATTTTATTTTACCAAACTCATCCGTTAATATTGCTTTCACCATTCTTCTTGTGTAGGGGAGATTGAATCTTTTTCCAACACCATAAGGTCCACCTGTCCATCCTGTGTTTAAAAGATAAACTTTTGTTTTGTGTTTCAAAATTTTTTCTTTTAACATCTTTGCATATTTATCAGGACTCAATGGCATAAATGGTGCTCCAAAACATGTTGAGAATGTTGCCTGTGGTTCTACTATTCCTCTTTCTGTTCCAGCGAGTTTACTTGTGTATCCGGAAACGAAATGGAACATTGCTTCCTCAACAGAAAGCAAGGATACTGGTGGAAGAACACCAAAAGCATCTGCGGTTAAAAAAATTATATATTTCGGATGTGAGCATTTCCCTGACAGGTCAGCGTTTGGAATGAAATGTATTGGATACGCTGCTCTTGTGTTTTCAGTTAGGGAACCATCAGCATAATCAGGTTCTCCGTTATCTTTGACTATAACATTTTCCATGACTGCACCAAATTTTAAAGAATCGTATATTTGTGGTTCTGTCTCTCTTTTTAAATTTATCGTTTTTGCATAACATCCACCTTCAAAATTAAAAACACCATCATCAGACCAGCCATGTTCATCATCTCCGATCAATCTTCTTTCGATATCAGCGGAAAGAGTTGTTTTCCCGGTTCCAGAGAGTCCAAAAAATATTGCTGAATTTCCTTTATCATCTGTATTCGCTGAGCAATGCATTGGAAAAACATTCTTTTTTGGTAGAAGATAGTTCATCATTGTGAATATCGATTTTTTTATCTCACCAAAATATTGTGTCCCGCCGATTAGAACTGTCATTTTGTCATAATTGATGATTATAAAACATTCGGAATTTGTTTTATCGAGTTCAGGGATCGCCTTGAAATTTGGAAGGCAGATTACATTTATGTCAGGTTTAAAATTTTTTAATTCATTTTCAGTTGGTCTTATAAAAAGTGAAGAAGATGCAAGCGCCTGATTTGCGAGTTCACAGGTGATTCGGAGTGAATATCCATATCTTCTATCAGCACCAACATATCCATCAAAAACAAAAAGATCTTTACCTTGTATATATGCTCTCATCTTTTGATAAAGGTTTTCATAAACTTCTTCTGATATTGGTTTATTCACTTTTCCCCATGCAATATCATCGTGTACAGATGGAGTATCAACGATGAATCTATCATCAGGGCTTCTTCCATTATATTTACCAGTGTTAACAACAAAAGCACCGGTATTTGTAAATATCCCTTCCTTTCTTTCGATCGCTATCTCTAAAAGTTTTGCAGGAGGAAGGTTTCTGTAAATATTTCTGTAATTTACTATTTTTAAATCGGAAAGATTAATTTTATCCATCAAACCTCCTTAATTTTGTAATTTTATTATATATTTTTAAAATTTTTTTTCAACAAAATTGATTGCTTTACAAATTTTTTAACCACTTGAAAAAAAGTGAATTTAATCTAAAATTAAAATCTTAAAGGAGAATACATGATGCAACTAAAAAGAATTGAGGAGATCTGTGAAAAACTTGGAATCGACAAAGAAAACATTATCCCTTATGGAAAATTCATTGCAAAAATCAATTTAGTAGAGAGAAAGAATAGAGAAAAGAAAGGGAAACTTATACTTGTTACAGCGATAAACCCGACTCCATATGGTGAAGGGAAAACAACAGTTTCAATAGGTCTTTCTGATGCTTTGAATGCCAGTGGTAAAAAAAGTATTGTTTGTTTAAGAGAGCCATCTCTTGGACCTGTTTTTGGAGTAAAAGGTGGTGCGACTGGTGGTGGTTTATCAAAAATAGAACCCTCAAATGAGATTAACTTACATTTTACCGGTGATATTCATGCAGTAACAGCAGCACACAATCTTCTTGCAGCACTTCTTGATAATGTTTATTCGAGAAAAAATATTTCACATTTTCAGCCCAAAGATATTTTTTTCCATAGAGTTCTTGATATGAATGATCGAGCACTACGAAAAATAATTATAGGTGTTGGTGATGATAGTGGACAGATAAGGGAATCAAAGTTTGAGATAACAGCAGCATCAGAAGTTATGGCTATACTTGGTCTTTCATACGATTTAAAAGAATTGAAAGAAAAACTATCTAATATAATGATCGGAATATCATATGATAACAAACCAGTTTTTGCAAAAGATATTGGTGCTGAAAATGGAATGGCGATAATTTTGAAGGATGCTATAAATCCAAATATTGTTCAAACCTTGAATAATAATCCCGCTTTTGTTCACACAGGCCCTTTCGCAAATATTGCACATGGAACATGTTCAATTACTTCTATTGATTTGTCTATGCGGTTTGCTGAATACACTGTTGTTGAAGCAGGATTCGGTAGTGATCTTGGTGCTGAAAAATTTATCGATATAGTTAGTAGAAACAAAAATATGGTTCCACCTGACTATGTGGTTATCGTAGCAACATTAAGAGCGATAAAACATCATGGTGGAGTTAAACTGAAAGATATAAATGCGAAAAATTTTGATGCAGTAAAAATCGGATTTTCCAACCTTGAAAAACATATTGAAAACATGAAATCGTTTAATATAAATACAGTTGTTGCATTAAATAGATTTTCTGAAGATGATGAAGAAGAATTAAAACTTCTTGAGGATCTTGTTAAAGCAAAAGGTTGCGAAGTATTTCAAATCGATGTTTACAACAAAGGATACCAAACAGCATTACCTCTTGCTGAATATATTATAAAATCAAAGCCAATTAAAGAAAAAATTAACTATGTGTATGATTTCAAAGAATCTATTGAAGAAAAAATTAAAAAGATAGCGTATAGAATTTACGGCGCTTATGGTATAGTTGTTAACAAAAAGGTTAAAGATAAAATAAAGATGATCGAGGACTGGGGTTTTTCAGATTTACCAATATGTATAGCAAAAACCCAGTATTCTTTTTCTGATAATGAAAAATTACTTGGAAGGCCAAAGAATTTTAACATAGAGATAAAAGATTTAAAAGTTTCAAGTGGAGCTGGTTTCATAGTAGTTTATCTTGGAAACATTATGACGATGCCTGGATTACCCGAAGAACCAGCGGCTTTAAGTATGTATATTGACGATGAAGGTAATGTTAAGATATAATTTTGTTGACTTAGAAAAAATATTAAATAAAATAAAAATTTATGTTTAAAAATGTGAGGATATATGGAAGATAAAAAATTCAATTCATCTGGAATCGAGTTGAAAGTTTTCTATGATAAGAACGATTTGAAGGGTGAGCCAGAACTTGGTAAACCTGGAGAGTATCCTTTTACAAGAGGTGTATACTCAACGATGTATCGTGGAAAACCATGGACGATGAGACAGTATGCTGGTTTTGGAACAGCAGAGGAAACTAACGAAAGATTCAAATATCTTTTGAAAAATGGTCAAACAGGACTTTCTGTTGCTTTTGATCTCCCAACACAACTTGGGCTCGACTCTGATGATCCACTTTCATCAGGAGAGGTTGGAAAAGTTGGTGTTGCGATTTCAACAGTTGATGATATGATGGTTCTTTTTGATGGAATTCCTCTTGATCAGGTCTCCACTTCGATGACTATCAATGCTTCATCAATGATTATACTTGCGATGTATATCATAGTCGCAAAAAAGCAGGGAGTTAATATGGACAAACTCTCTGGAACTATACAGAACGATATTTTAAAAGAGTATACCGCAAGGGGAAACTATATTTTTCCACCAGAACCTTCAATGAGGTTAACAGCAGATATTTTTGAATTCTGTTCAAAAAATCTTCCAAAATGGAACACAATTTCTATCTCTGGTTATCATATCAGAGAAGCTGGATCAACAGCGGTTCAGGAACTTGCTTTCACTTTTGCTGATGCTATCGCCTATGTTGAATACGCTTTGAAAAAAGGACTTGATGTTGATTCTTTCGCTCCAAGGTTATCCTTCTTTTTCAACGCACACAACAATTTCTTTGAAGAGATCGCAAAATTCAGAGCAGCAAGAAGGATATGGGCAAAAATAATGAAAGAAAAGTTTAAAGCAAAAGATCCAAAAAGTATGATGCTCAGATTCCATACTCAAACAGCAGGTTCAATGTTAACAGCCCAGCAACCTATGAACAATATTGTAAGAGTTGCTCTTCAGGCATTATCAGCAGTATTAGGCGGCACACAATCTTTACACACAAACTCCTATGATGAAGCGCTTGCTCTTCCAACCGAAGAATCAGTTAGAATAGCACTCAGAACCCAACAGATCATTGCTTATGAAACAGGGGTTTGTGATGTTGTTGATCCACTTGGAGGAAGTTATTACATTGAAACATTAACCGATGAGATAGAAAAACTTGTCTGGGAATATCTTGATAAGATTGAAAAGATGGGTGGTGCTGTAAGATGTGTTGAAACTGGATACTTCAAAAATGAGATTCATAATTCTTCATACAAATTCCAGAAAGAAGTTGAATCAGGTGAAAAGATTATAGTTGGATTAAATAAGTTTAAAATTGAAGAAAATATCAAATCAAATCTTATGAAGATTGATGAAAGTGTTGAGTTGAAAAGGAAAGAGATTTTAAAAGAATTCAGAAAGAACAGAGATAACGAAAAAGTGAAAAAAATTCTTGAGAAGATTTCACAGGTGTGTGATACGAATGAAAATCTTTTCCCTTATGTGATTGAAGCAGTTGAGAACAAAGCGACTATGGGGGAAATTATAAATGTAATGAAAAATAAGTGGGGGTTATTCGATAATGATTAAAAAATTTAACCACATTTCGATTGCTGTTTCAAATCTTGAAAAGAGCAAAAAAATTTTTGAAGAGATTTTCAATAAAAAATGTGATATGGAAGTTGATGTTCCAGATCAAAAAGTAAAAGTTGCCATGTTTAATATCGGTGGAGTCCTTTTTGAAATAATTCAGCCATTAGATATGGAATCTTCAATAGCACAGTTTGTTGATAACAGAGGAAACGCCTTACACCATATCGCTTTTTCAGTTGATGATATACAGAAAACAATCGAAGATTTTATAGCAAAAGGTTATAGAATGATCGATCAGAAACCAAGAATAGGAGCTGAAGGACATCCGATTGCATTTATGCATCCAAAATCTTCAGATGGGATTTTAATAGAATTTGTTGAAGAAAAAGAGGAGAAGAAAAATGAGTAAATTTAAAATTTTTGAGGAAAAATTAAAAGAAAGAAAAATAAAAGCAAGAGTTGCTGTTGTGAACGCAACGATCGAGTCAGCGATAGATGCTGCTGTTGAAGCGGCGAACAAAGGTTTTGCTTATCCAATTCTTATTGGGCAAAAACAAAAAATAGAGGAATTGCTTAAAAAGGTCAACTTCAACGGGGAGTATGAAATTGTTGATTCACCAAATGAAGTTGAATCAGCAAAAATAGCGGTCAACCTTGTGAAAGAAGGAAAAGCGGATGTTATATTGAAAGGTTCAATAACAACATCAAATTTTATGAGACCAATTTTAAGTAAAGAAAATGGAATAGTAAAACCAGGGTCTCTCGTTTCTCATGTTTCAGTTTTTTCTATTGAAACATATCATAAGTTTTTGATAGTGACTGATGTTGCAATAAATATTGCTCCAACACTTGAAGAAAAGGTTAAGATAATAAAAAATGCGATAGAACTTGCAAGAAATCTTGATATAAAACAACCAAAAGTTGCAATTCTTGCTGCTGCTGAAACGGTTAATTTAAAGATGCAATCATCTGTTGATGCAGCAATAATCTCCAAAATGGGAGATAGAGGTGATTTTGGGGATGCAATTGTTGAAGGCCCGATGGCACTCGATCTTGCAGTCTCAAAAGAAGCATGTGAAGAAAAGAATTTCCACAGCCCTGTCGGTGCAGATGCTGATATAGTGGTTGCACCTGAAATCGATGCAGGAAATGTTCTGTATAAATCTTTAACAAAACTTGCAAAAGCTGATCTTGCAGCAATTTTGGTCGGAACTATGGCTCCTGTTGTTTTAACATCGAGGGGAGACACAGCTGAAATCAAATACTGGTCTTTGGTGCTTGCGCTTATGATGCTTAAAAAATAGGAGAGAAATTGAAAATCTCTATAGGAAGTGATCATAGAGGATTCAAAGTAAAAGAAGAGATAAAAAAGTGCACTGAGTTTGAGTTTATTGATAGAGGGACATTTTCTGAAGAGAGTGTCGATTATCCTGACTATGTGAAAGCGGTTGCACAGGATGTTCTTGAAAAGAGAGTTGATTTTGGAATTTTAATCTGTTATTCGGGAATCGGAATGTCGATTGCAGCAAACAAAATAAAGGGAATAAGGGCTGCCTATGTTATAGATCAAGAATTTGCATCACTTGCAAGAAAACATAACGATGCAAACATACTTGTACTTGGTGCAAAGGTTATTGAAGGCAAAGATCTTTGTAAAATAGTAAAAGTTTTTTCTGAAGAAAAGTTTGAAGGTGGAAGACACCAAAAAAGGTTGGATAAAATTTGTTCTTTTGAAAATAATTGACATTAAAAAAAAAAGAATTAAAATAAAAAATTAGTATGGGGCTATAGCGCAGTTGGGAGCGCGTTTGACTGGCAGTCAAAAGGTCACGGGTTCGACTCCCGTTAGCTCCATTTTAACATCAGGAGGTTAGTTAAATGAAAAAGTTATTTTTTCTAACATTGATTTTTTTGTTAACGATTATGGTTATAACTTCATGTTCAAAAACTAAGGGCTCATTTATGGATTTTGCTGCAATCAAAGATGCACAGAGAACGATGACAAAATTGACAAACCTTATGGAACAATATTATGTTGAACATGAATCATATCCATCAACACAACAGGAATTTGAAGAAAAACTGAGACCATATTTTATTGTTAAAAATGCAGAAGGACAGGATGTTGATAAATGGCCAGAGATGGTTGAACATGTTTTTGCTGATAAAACGATCTTCTATCAGACCACCGATCCAAAGAAAACATATTTTGCTTACGGTAGGGCAAAAGACTCAAACAAAACTGTCGTTTTCTGTAGACCACCAATTCAACATATAGATACAACGAAAGTTGTTGATAAAACAAAAACAAAAACAAAAAACAAATGAGGTGCTCAAATGAAAAAAGTTTTGTTCATATTTCTTGCAATTTTTATCCTGATATTTGGTTGTCAGGCAACAACTCAGACATCTAATAAAACAACGCAACCAAATCAACAGGTTTCAAATGCGATAAAATATTTTGATTTTGGAAAAGAATATTTAAAAAATAAGATATACGATTCAGCGATCAAAAATTTTCAAAAATCTATAGAAGAGAGTTTAGATTTTATAGAAGCATACAATGGACTTGGAAAAAGTTTTGAAGGAAAGATGGATTATACAAGAGCAGAATCGCTATACAATTTTATGATGACAAAATTTCCATCCAATCCTGAAGGTTTTGTAAATATGGGAAATCTGTATATAAAACTAAAAAAATATAACGATGCAGAAAAATTTTTCTTTGATGCTTTGAAAATCGATTCAACGAGTTCAAAGGCCTATTATGGACTTGCTCAACTTTATGAAAATATTTCTCCATCCAAAAAAGAGTTTAATAAACTCTCATGCTATGAAAAAGCGTGTAATTTCGATCCAGAAAATTTAGCAGCCGCTTATGCTTATGCAAAAGCTTTGATAAAAGTTGAGCAGTATCAAAAGGCAGTGGATCTTCTGAAAAAGATTTCTGATAACCATCCAACATTTGTAGAACCTCTTTCAAACCTTGCTGAAGCATATCTTGAGACAAAGCAGTATCAAAAGGCAATAGAAACATACAACAAAGTCAATCAACTCGATTCAACTATAGTTAACACTTATCTTGGTCTTGCAAGAGCTTATCAGGGGCTTAAGGATTATTCATCAGCAGAGAAAAATTATAACAAGATGATAACCTTGATGCCTTATTCAACAGTGCCATATCTTTATTTAGGTCAGATGTATATGGAGATAAAGGACTATGATAAAGCGATCAATTATCTTGATAAAGCACTTGCAAAAAGTCCAAATGATGCTAACGCGTTGTTATTGATAGCGCAGGCATACTTTTTGAAAGTTGATCCAGTAAAAGCAAAGAAGAGTGATGAAAATTATCAGGAAGCACTTAAAATACTTGAAAAGTCAGCATCATATTTCAACAAGATAATTGAGATGAAAGGTAAATATGTAAAAGAAGCCCAAACAGGTCTTGAAAATATAGAAAAAAGGAAAAAGGAGATAGATCCAACAAGGTGGTAAAATGGTTGATAAAATCATTGGGTTTATAAAACTTGGAATTTTTTTACTCATCCTTGTTCTTCTTGGTTATATGGGTTGGCAATACCTTTCGATGGAAATCAAAAATTACCAGTTGGTTGAACAGATAAACAAAATCTTGTATGGTGAAATCAGAAGTGATGAGTATATCGTAAAAGATAAGGTTATGGAAAAACTTTCAGAAAAAGGTATAAATCTTACCTATGATGATATAATTGTAACTAAACAAGGTAATGTATCATGCAATGTTCAATTCTCTTATGTTGATTCCATAACCATTCCAGTTATCAACAAATCTTTCTATTTTAATAAGGAGATAAATACAACTGTTACACCTCAATAAGAAAATTTTATTTTTCTTATTCTGTTTAAATTTTATAACCCTGCTTTATTCAAATGAAAGCAGGGTTTTTTTTAGTGGTAACAATTTTGTATCAAATGAAATAATAGATTCGATTTTTAAAGATCAAGGCCTAAAACAGGGAATTGAGGAAATATTGAATCTCTATTTGAACAGTGGATATCCTT
>JBDRZY010000010.1:0-35604 GCA_039804205.1 Caldifarciminota bacterium | reverse complement strand
CAACTTTTTCAGTTTTGAAAGTATCTCATCAAAGATTTTTAAATCGTTATCTATATCTGCAAGAAAATTTTCTTTGTCCTGAAACTTCTTAACATCATAGACCTTATAATATTGGGGGAAATTCTCTCTTTTCATCGTTTCAGCATACTCTTTTAATCTCTCTTCTATCTCTTCTATATCCATCTCATAAATCCGTTCAAGCAAATCCCTATCAAGAATATATTTTCCAGTTTTATCAATAAAACTTTTAACTGTCTCGGTTGTCTCTTTAAAATTTTTCAAACTCTGTTCAAATGAACCAAACGAACTTTCAAACCTTTTAACAAGCAATCTTCTCATAAAATCACACAGGTTCTTTTGCTGGTTATATTCAAAATTTTCTTTATCAGACAACTTTTCGAGTTCTTTTATTGTTGCTTTTCCCTTTTCGTATTCAAAAGGTCTATATATCGCTCCTTTAAACTCTCCACCATCATCAGGATCAGCAAAATAATGTTCAACTATTGAATCGTAAAATTCAGATTGTTCTTTTGTTAACTCATAAAACCATTCCTGTGGATCAGCAACTTTTGAAAGGTGTTTTATCTCATCTTTATATAATGGATTATTTTGTAAATCCAACCTATTCCTTCTTATCACAACTGGTTCAATAACATCTCTAATCTGTTTTGAAAGGTATTGAGCACGCTTTTTAACATCTTTTAATGATTCTTCACCTGAAAACTCTTTCCCGAAAAGTGATTTATAGGTATCAAGTGCTTTCTTTCTTTTTTTATTATCTGTTGATTTATAATTTTTCTTTATCAAAGCAAGATCCTCAAAAACACTTTTGAATTTTCTGAATCTTTCAACAAGATTGTTTTCAAGTGTAATCGATGATTTTTTGGGAATAACAAAAAGTTTTAAAAGTGATAAAATGTCTTCAGGTCTGTTGTTGAAAGGAGTTGCAGTTAAAAGTATAACATTTCTCCCTCTGCAAATATTTTTTAAACACTCATATCCTTTCGTATCCTGATTTCGAAACCTGTGTGCTTCGTCAATTATCACAACCTCTATATCCTGTTTATTTTTTAGAAATTTTTCAAGTTTTTCAATATCTCCAATAGACCAGACATCCCAATCGTATAGTTCAAATTGTTCCCTATACATATACCAGCCAGTGTTTTTCAAACGACTATCACCCATAAGAGCAGGTGGACAGATTATAACTCCCCTTTTGTTGAGTTCTCTTGCTATTAAAGATGCTATGACACTTTTTCCAAGACCAACAACATCGGCAAGAATCACACCATTATTTTTTTCAATTATTGAAATTGCCTGTTGTATAGCATCAAGTTGATACTTGTATGGTGTATAATTATTTTTTTCCATAATTCTAACAAGAGATTTTCCAATATTCTTCATTTCAAATGAATCAAGATAGAATTTTAAAACCAGAAGATACGCTTCAAAAGGTGTTATCTCTTTTATAAAAGTTTCTTTTTCAAGAATTTTTAACATTCTATTTTTATTAACAGTATTTTCAGTTATTGGAATCGCTTTATCCCATAAATCATCAAAGTATTTTTCTGCCTCTTTGAAACCATAATCAGAAACTTCGATGTTGAACTCTTCCTGTGTTAAAAGTCCAGAACCTGTCAGATTACTGCTTCCAGTAATAAACAGAGTTTTTCTTCCGACCTGTAAATTGTTGAGTTTAAAAATGTAAAGTTTTGAATGGTTAGGTTTTGTTGTTTTTCTGATCTTTAGATTTCCGTTTTTTATAAGTTCAATAAAAAATTTCACCTGCTGATAAAACTCTTTATTATCAAACCTGTCAGTATTAATCGATTTTTTCAAAGATAACAGAAATTTATTAACAATTTCATCATTTGAACAACCACCTTTTTTATCTTCAAGATCAGCAAATTCAATAATCTCTTCGTTCAACTTATCAACATTGAGTCCTACAAGAACTTTTAAATTTACATTTTGATTTTTCACAAGAGAATTATAAAGTTCCTTCAATCCCGAAAAATAGAAAAACCCAACAAGAAATTTCAACTCTTCACTACTTATAATTAGTTCCGATAATCTCTTTTCTAAATTCTCTGCACCACTATTTGTAATAAAATTTTTCATACTCCTTCTCCTAACTCACTTTATTTTAAAAGTTACTAAATTTGGGGACGGTGCTTGACTTTTTGACTTTTTTCAAAAATAGAAACAAATTTTTTGAAAAACAGTAAAAAAGAATTTCAATAATAATATTTGTTAAATACAAGGAATTTCTACACTTTTTTAAAATTTTCCCCATCAACCCTCATCAAAATTTTTTTGATTTTACCAAAAAATTAAAAAATTTTCAATCATTTTTTCATTTGGGGACGGTGCTTGACTTTTTGACTTTTTTGAATGTGAACATTTGACTCTGTTCATCAATAAAGGAGTCTTAGTTTTTAGGAAACAAAAGAAAAATCTTAAAAAAGGGGTGTTTTTAACACCCCTCTTGTTATCACTTCATTATCACTATCTTCTTGTTTATCTCTTTGTCTTTATCCCTCATCTTCACAAAATATATCCCAGTTGCTATATTCTTTATACTATATCTGTGTAATCCTCTCTTCACAAATCTCTCTTTATACATAACCTTCCCTAAAATATCATATATCACAAATTCATTCTCCTCATTCTTAAAACTATAAATTATCTCATTTCGTTTTACCTCTAAATATGTCTTGTATTCCTCTCCCTTCACTCCAAGTATATCTTTCCCTTCTAACCCCGATACAAATGACCCTCTTATCACCATTGGATAATGACATCTAAATGAGTTCAACGTTCCTATTATACTCATAGAGTCAGGATATATTGTATCTCCTACACTTATAGTCGGTGGTGTTATCGTTGTACTTAGTTGTACCATTAATGTCGTTTTCGATGGATCCCAATATGCTGTATCAATCATACCAATTCCATCTGTCCATTTGTGTCCATTCGATAATCTCAATACATCGTCTATGTTTAATGAACTTATATTATATCCATTCGTAGATTGATTAAAATATAACACCACATAATCATCTTCATCTATCCCACCTCCATATACACTTCCATCAAATGCTATCGCTGAATCTATCCTCAATGGCTTCCCAAAATGCGCTCTCAATATCACTGTATCCGCTTTCACACTGTATATACTCGTATACACCCTCAAGTTACCTTCTACTACTCCTGTATCCAATGAAAATGCCTTTGTCCCATATCTAACACTATCTCCAGGATTTATTGTAAGAGGATATATGTATGTTGTATCAGCAAAAAATTTAGTATCACTATATTTCACTGAATCTACTGTTAATGTCGCATCTCCAATATTTTTTATATATAAATCTCTCCAATTATACACTCTGTTTGTGTCCAAATCTCCAAATTCATATACCTTTTTGCTCAAACTCAATACTGGTATCTTTATATCTAACTCAAATGAATCAATCCCCCAACTACCAACATTCCCCGCCTCATCGTAACCCCTCACTCTCCAATAATATACATCATCTCTCACTATCTTCACTCTTACACTATCTACATCCACAGTGTCTCTATATAGCACACTACCAAAACTCCTGCTCGTATCCACCTCTATCTCATAATACACCTTCGTACCCTTTAGCCCATCCTTCTCCTTCTCCACTTCCCTTTCCTTAATACCTATCGTTATCCCCTTTACCAATACCCCCCAATCAAATAACACTAACGAATCCTCTACCTCCACGCCCCACTTCGGACTTATCAAAACAGGTGCCACAGGCGCTGTCCCATCATACTCAAAACTCCACCTCAAACTCCAATCCCCTACATTATCAAAATTATCTACTGCCCTTACTTTCCAATAGTACCTGCCCTCTGATAACACTGCTGTATATGTCGTATCTGTAACGCTCTGTATCACTGGACTTCCAAACAATGAATCTTCATCATACATCAATTCATACCTCTTTATCCCACTATAGTTGTCTACAACACTCCTCCATGTAAAATGGATTGTGTTAGTGGAACTTATGCTGTTATTTCCAGGACTTACCAATATTGGTATTGGTGGTTTTGTTACATCAAGTATGAATGTATCAACTTGGCTTGATTGTCTTACATTGCCTGCACTATCAACCGCCGTTACATACCATATATACTGTCCATCTGATATCGGTGTTGGCTCTGTATATGTAGTATCTGTTGTAGTTGATTTTAAACTTCCATTAACATATAACCTATATTCCTTAAAATTAGTATCATACGACTTATTCCATGTATATGTCGGGGTATTATCTGTTATATTACCACTTGGAGATATTAAGTTAAATGCTGAAGGAGGTATTGTATCTAATAACAAATTTTGTAAAATGTAAAAACCACTATTTCCATCAGCAAGATATATATAACTGTTTGATACATAAACCCCTAATGCACTCCCAGGTGTATTATAATATCCTACTTCTGTTGGATTTGTTGGATTACTTATATTGATTATTCGTAAGCCATAATCTTCATCAGCAACATATGCATAACTGCCTGAGACATAGACCCCACATGCATACCCAGGTGTATCATAATAGCCTACTTCTGTTGGACTTGTTGGGTTACTTATATTGATTATTCGTAAGCCATAATCATAATCAGCAACATATGCATAACTGCCTGAGACATAGACCCCACATGCATACCCAGGTGTATCATAATAGCCTACTTCTGTTGGACTTGAAGGGTTACTTATATCAATTATTCGTAAGTCATAATCATCAGCAACATATGCATAACTGCCTGAGACATAAACATCATATGCATACCCTGGTGTATCATAATAGCCTACACTCGTTGGACTTGAAGGATTACTTATGTTGATTATTCGTAAGCCATAATCTTCATCAGCAACATATGCATAACTGCCTGATACATAAACCCCTAATGCCCACCCAGGTGTATCATAATAGCCTACTTCTGTTGGACTTGAAGGATTACTTATGTTGATTATTCGTAAGCCATAATCTTCATCAGCAACATATGCATAACTGCCTGAGACATAAACATCCCATGCATACCCAGGTGTATTATAATATCCTACTTCTGTTGGACTAGATGGGTTACTTATGTTGATTATTCGTAAGCCATAATCCCAATCAGCAAGATATGCATAACTGCCTGATACATAAACCCCTAATGCCCACCCAGGTGTATCATAATATCCTACTTGTGTTGGACTTGAAGGATTACTTATGTTGATTATTCGTAAGCCATAATCTTCATCAGCAACATATGCATAACTGCCTGATACATAAACATCCCATGCATCCCCAGGTGTATTATAATATCCCACTTCTGTTGGACTTGAAGGGTTTCCTATGTTGATTATTCGTAAGCCATAATCTTCATCAGCAACATATGCATAACTGCCTGAGACATAAACCCCATATGCACCCCCAGCTGTATCATAATATCCCACTTCTGTTGGATTTGAAGGATTACTTATGTCAATTATTCGTAAGCCAGAACTTCCATCAGCAACATATGCATAACTACCTGATACATAGACATCATATGCAATCCCAGGTGTATCATAATAGCCCACTTCTGTTGGACTTGAAGGATTACTTATGTCAATTATTCGTAAGCCAGAACTTCCATCAGCAACATATGCATAACTGCCTGAGACATAAACCCCATATGCATACCCAGGTGTATCATAATATCCTACTTCTTTTGGACTTGAAGGATTACTTATGTTGATTATTCGTAAGCCATAATCATAATCAGCAACATATGCATAACTGCCTGAGACATAGACACCATATGCATACCCAGGTGTATCATAATAGCCTACTTCTGTTGGACTTGAAGGATTACTTATGTTGATTATTCGTAAGCCATAATCATAATCAACAACATATGCATAACTGCCTGAGACATAGACACCATTTGCTGTGTTAGGCAAATCAATATAACCTATTAGTTGTGGGTTTGTTTTGTTTGAAATATTGAGTATTACAAGGTTTTTCCCCATACAAACATACGCAAATGTGTCAACAATAAATACATCATAAGCATCTCCAAAATATGGTACCCTTCCTATTCCCCTAACATTCAAACTATCTGTTGCCCACTTCGGTATATCTCCCCATGTGCCCTCATCTTCACTCTCACTCATCATCAAATAATCTCCATTCAGTTTCCCACTCTCAATTGCAAATATCATCACTCCAACAAAAATTAAAACAAAAAACAGCACCACTCTTTTCATCTAACCCCCCATTTATTTTTATCCTTTTTCTCTCTATCCATCTTTCCACTTCTCTCTATATATCTACTATCCAAAATTCTTCCCTTCTATTATTTCTATTTCCCCTTTCTATTTAATGTCAACTATTTAAATTTATATTAGCAACTTCTTTCTTTTATGTCAATACCCTTATCTCTATATTTTATTGCTAGTTTTTATTCTTCAATTCCTCTTCTAACTTCACATTATTAACAAAAATAACTCTTTTTTTCACCAGTTTTCACTTCACTCTTATTTAAAATCACTCAAAACAATTATTTCTTAAAAAAATTAACCAATAATAATTCATAATCACTAAGAAGAATATGACATTTGGAAATTTTTTAGATTTGAATTCTTGTTTGTAAAAATCTATAAAAAACAAAAAATGGTAGGCTCAGGCTTTAGCATACAGAATTTGCGCAACCTGAAGGTTGCGCCTACCGATTATTTAAATTTTCAGGAAAGGTGCTTGTTAAATTTTTAGGGACGGTGCTTGACTTTTTGACTTTTTTTGCAACATATAAAAAAATAAATTTTTTTATGTAATTTATTAAAGAAAAATACTTCATTATTTCTTAGGAAAATATAAAATTATGAGTATTAAGTACGGGAGACGATATTTTTAAAAATTGATGATAAATCTGTATTTAATATAGTTTCAAAAAACTTCAAAGATTTATAAATATAATTGTAATCAACTGTTTTATTTTTTAACAAAATGTTGTAAACATCTTCAAGATCCCTTTCTCTGCCAGCAACTATTTTTAAAATTATAATGTCTTCAATAGAAGCAAATTTTACTTTGCAATCATCAATTTTTTTTACTCTTACCCTTTTTAAAGCATTCTTTTCAAACTCGGAATCTGAAAAAATAAAATCAACTCTCATAACATCTAAAGAAGATTCACAAGGTAAAACATAGGTTTCTTTTATAAACTTCTCTGGATTTTTTACTATAATTTTTAATTTCAATTCTTTAACCAAATCAAATATTTTTTCTTTTTTTGATGGGGTAATTCCTATAACAATATCAATATCTCTTGTAAAACGAGGTTCTCCATATAACAATACCGCTTGTCCACCAATAACCATATAATCTATTCCGAATTTATCGAGTGCTTTTCCAATTCTGGAGAGGAGATTTTTATTTTTTTTCATTTAATACTCTGGCGATTCTGATTTTTGGTTCAATGCTATTTACTTTATTCGATTGTTTTCTCCCTAATAAAATATAGTATCTTTTTAGTGTTTCAAAAATTTCAAAATTTTTTTTTACATTATATTTTGTTTTTTTAATTAATTTTTTTTCAAATTTAAAGAATTTTTCTTTGTTTTTTATCATAATTTAAATATTATAACTCGCTATTCAATTGAGTCAACTGACAAATTTCTTTTCATACCAATTATTAACTCTACATAATTAAAAATCGAGCAAAATGGATAATCAAAAAATTTTACAATAAAATTTTTTTTAAATTTGGGGACGGTGCTTGACTTTTTGACTTTTTTTTGCAACATATAAAAAATTAATAAGATAGAAGATATATTCATAATACAAAAAAATAATAATTTTTAGATCTTATTAAAAAAGGTATTAAAATTTGCAAAATCTTTATCTGCTTGCTACCACTTTTATTATTGATCCATTCTCATCAACAGTTAGTTTTAATATTTTCTTGAATGGCTTCTCATCCTTAACATAGACAAACGAATAGAGTTTCTGTTTTACAGGTTTTGCTTTTATTTTCAATCTCTTTTGAAAAGATTCTATATCTGTATCAATCTCTTTTATTTTTGGTTTCAGTTCAAAAAATTCTTTATAGTTTTTCTCAACATATTCATTAACAATATTTTTTAACTCTTTCTTATTCATAAGAGACCTCCACTAAAGGATTACCATAGAGAGTAAATTCGATTATCGTTTTTTTATCATCATCATCAAGATATTTATTTTTTTCAATATTCAATCGGATAAAATCTTTCTTAGCATTTAAGAAAGCAAGTGATGATCTCTGACCTCTTTGTAGATTTTCAAAAAATAATTTTGCTAAAAGATCCGCCTCACTTGAAGGGGGATAGAGTGGTCCATAAGCGGTTGCTGTCGAACATGCACAGAACAAAAATGAATTTTTTAACGCTGATAAAACAATAGAATCTTTTTCTTTCTTGTTGTAAACATAACCACCAAAACACGCTTCAGAAAAGAAAAAAGAATTTTTAATTCCACTTTCTAAACTTTTTGGAAGTAGTGCTAAAGGATATTCCTCTTTATAATCAGAGTTTCTTGCTCTCTGTCCATACCATCCAGGAAGTTGATCGCTTCCATGTAGGTTAAAATAAAATGAACCGGAAAAATTTTTAAACTCGTACTTTTGAGAAACTTCAAAAGGTGGTGAAATCAAAATCTCTCCCTGACCTTTTATTTTATTAAAAACTTCAAATGATGCTTTTTTCCAAATTTCAGCAGTTATTCCATTTTTCTCACAAACTCTAATGTTTTTCGTTGAAAAAATTTTTTCAATTTTTGTTAGGAACGAATCTATCTTTTCATCCATCGAATTTGGAACTCTTGTGATTTCGATTTCAGGTAGAAGCAAATCTTTATCATCACAAACAAAAAAATTGTCAGTTAAGATCATTCCATCTCCATCATCTATTGGAGATTTTATTCTGTGAAAGGGAAAAAGATTATCGTTTCCAATTACAATCAGTATAGAATCCTTCAACTCTTCAAAAATATACTTTTTCACTTTCCTTTCATTTCCATCTTCAACATCTATAAAAGTAAGATTATCAAGAAGCGAAACAAGAGTATCCTGAATTTTTGTTAAAGAATTTTTTCCGAAAAATTTTTCAATTCTTTTTTTGTTATGAAGAACAACAATCTCTTTCACAAAAACCTCCCTCAAAAAAAAGAGCCGGTCATCGACCGGCTCTACTCTTTCCCGCTGCTTACTTCTTTGTTGTCTTTTTTGCTGCCTTTTTCGCTGGCTTCTTTGCAGTTTTCTTTGCTGGCATCGTCCCTCCTACTTGTTAAAGGTTTCTAAAAAATTTATATCATAAAAAAAATTTTTTTCAAGAGTTTTTTTATTTTTTTTATATTGTATTTTTTTTATTAGATTTTATAATTTTAAAAAGGAGTTTACTTATGAATAAAAAAATAGAATGTCTATGCATCAAATGTGAAAATTATAAAAAAGAGTCAAATACAAAATTTTTCTGTGAAGAATTTTCTGACATCTTTGAGAACATTAATTTAGAAAAATGCTTATGCATAAAATGTAAATATCATAGTGAAAAAAAATATAAATTTCATTCCTATTGCTATAATGGAACAGAAGAAAAACAAAGAGAACTATAATAATGTTCAAAACTTTAACTGCTGCAAAAATTTATTTGCAACAGGGACTTTTCAAAGAAGCACTTGAAATACTGGAAGAACTCGAAAAAGAAAAAAACGATCCCAATATAACATTTTACAAAATAATTGCATTCGAAGGTCTTGGTTTTTACAGAAGAGCAAAGGATTTGTGTTATCTATTGTTAGAAAAAAATTTTGCAACAGATGAAGTAAAAAAAATTCTTGATAGAATAAAAAATAAAGATGATGAAAAAAAAAGTGAAAAGATCATCGAATACACCGAAGATGAAATAGCAAAGGTCTATGAGATGCTTGAAGATTATGAAAATGCAATTTTATGGTATAACAAAAAAATAGAAAAATTGAAAGATTTGTTGAAAGATTAAATTAAATTTCTTAACCTTCTGATCTGTTTTTTGTATATCGGGAAAATTTTCGCAAAGAAAAATTTCAACAGGTTTAACTGGATCACAGGAATCACAGTAATAAATATTGTTTCATAGAATCTGTTTAAAGATCCTGGTTCTATTTTAGAAATTATTTTTAAAAGTTTTGATTCAAAAACTTTGTTTTCATCCTGTTTATATTGTTCAAGATTCTTTTTATATTCATCGAGATTTTTTAAAAACTTTTTAAAATCTTCTATTGAAAAGTTCAATGATGAAAGTCCATATCCCATTTTTTCAACGAGAAAACTGTTCACTCGCTGTTCATACTGCCCTTTGATTGGAACTGTAAAAATTGGTTTTTTTAAATATATCGCTTCTGTGATCAACGAAAAACCACCATTTGTTATAACCCCTTTACATTCTGATAGTGCTTTTAAAAATCCATCTTTTGAAAAACCTTCCTTTCTTAAATTTTTACTATCGTCAAGATCTAAACCGAAAGAAACAAATTTAATATCTGGAAAAGTCCAAACAATTTTATTTATCTGCTCAACCATACTCTTTGATGTTTGATAGATCAAAATAAAATCCCCATCCTTTTTTTCTTTCTCTATTTCAATTACTTCTTTTCTTATGATAGGTGGAACAATTATTATCTTATATTTTGATTCTTTGGGAAGTTCAATAAATTTGTCTGCAAATGATAAAATGAAATGGTAATTTGCTTTTCTTTCAAAAAGATTTATCACAAGTTGTGTAAAATATTTTTCTGTAAAAGAGGTTTTATCAGGTATCTCTTTTAAAATGTTCACTGTTATATTGTTATCAATATTTATCAAAGGTATTCCAACAGTTTTTGCAAAAATTTGTGAAAATGGCTCAAAATCGGAAATCACAAGATCTGGCTTATATTGGTAAAGCATTTTAAAAAAATATATGAACTGCTTAGTTGTGTTCAAAGGGAGTTTTTTTAAAAATTCATAAAATGTTCTGTAGTTTCTTACAACTCCATCTTTATAAACAATATCAAATCCAGAAATATCATGAAAATCAGCATCCTTTTTAACAATATTCAAATATTTTATTCCCTGTCCGTAGGTAAGTATCTTTACTTTACACCCATGTTGCTCAAGAAAATTTATCACATAAGTACTTCTTGTGATATGTCCATTTCCATGTCCAGCAACACCATAGATTATTTTCATTTTTCTTCTAAATTGTATCCTTTATTGAACGCTTGTAAATTTATTTCAAAAATCTTTTCTGGCAGCCTTTCTTTCAAAGATTCTTCCCAATATTTTTTTTCAATCTCTTTTATATTCTTTGCAAGGAAACCAAGTAATACAACATTCATCACCTTTATGTTTCCTATTTCTTTTGCGATTTTTTCAGCATCAACAATATAAGTTTTCTTTACAAATTTTTTTACCTCTCCAATAGGATCTTCTGGATAATCCATTAATCCTGCAGCAACTGGTAATGGTAAAATCTTTGTTGTGTTTATTATCATAACTCCATCATCCTTTAAAAAATCAATATTACGCAATGCTTCAATCTGCTCAAATGAGAGGATAACATCTGCTTCACTGTAGGAAATCAAAGGAGAATATACTTTTTCACCAAAAACTATGTGACTTACTACATCTCCACCTCTTTGGCTCATTCCATGAACTTCAGATTTTTTGACATCAAAACCTGCTCTCATTGCAGCATCAGATAATAGATCAGAAGCAAGCAAGATTCCCTGTCCACCAACACCAGCGATTATTATTCTTTTATTTTCCATAATAACTCCTTACACCTTTTTGATAGCATTGAATTTGCAAACCTGAAAACATAGTGAACAACCAACACAGAGATCATAATTGATCTTTGCTTTCTTTTTTCCTTTATCAAATGAAATTGCGGGACATCCGATTTTAACACACATCTGACAACCTGTACATTTTGTTTCATCAACTTCATATTTGTCAAACTTTTTCTTCTTCATATCAGGTAAAAGCATACATGGTCTTTTTGCAATTATAACTGAAAGTTCATCCTTTTCAGTTTCCTCTTTTATTGTTTTAACAACTTCTTCAAGATTATAAGTATCTATAACTTTTACATTCTTTACCCCAAGCCCTTTCACAAGTTTTTCAATATCTACTATTGGTGATTCATCTCCCATCAATGTTTTTCCTGTTCCCGGATTATCCTGATGACCTGTCATTGCTGTTATAGAGTTGTCAAGAATTATAACTGTTCCTTTTGAACCGTTATATATCATATCTATAAGACCGGTTATCCCTGAATGATAAAATGTTGAATCACCGATAACCGCAACAATTTTTCTGTTATCATTTGCCTTTTTCAAAGCGTATTCAAGCCCTATTGCGTTTGTTATTGAAGCACCCATATCAACACATGTATCCATAGCGTTAAGAGGTGGAAGTGCTCCAAGTGTATAACATCCAATATCACCTGTCGCAATAAGTTTATTTTTGTTTATAGCATAAAAAACTGCTGTATGTGGACAACCAGGACAAAGTGCTGGTGGTCTTGGAGGGGCTTTAAATTCAATACTTTTTGGAATATAAGGTTTAATTACACCAAGAGAAACTTTTACTATGTAAGGATTGAGTTCTCCAACTTCCGGAATCAACTCTTTTCCAACAACATCTATGCCCATCGCTTTTATTTCTGTTTCAAGGAAGGGATCATTTTCCTCAACAACATACAACACCTGAACATTTTTTGCAAATTCTCTTATCAACTCTTCAGGTAAAGGCCATGTTAAAGATATTTTTAAAAATGAAGCATCAGGCATCGCTTCTTTAGCATACTGGTATGATATTCCAGATGTTATTATTCCAACTTTTTTATCTTTATATTCAATAAAATTATACTTAAAATCGTTTGAAAGTTCTTTCAACTTTTTGAATCTTTCCTCAACCTTTTTGTGAAGTAATCTTGCATGTGCAGGAAGAATAAGGTTCTTTTTTATATCCTTTTCATATCCTTTAACAGCAACAACATCTCTGTCTCCAAGTTGAACGACACTTTTTGAATGTGAAATTCTCGTTGTTAACCTGAGCAAAACAGGAGTATCAAACTCTTCACTTATAACAAAAGCCATTTTCGTAAAGTCTTTTGCTTCCTGAGAATCGGATGGTTCAAGCATTGGAATCTTTGCAGATCTTGCATAGTTTCTGTTGTCCTGCTCATTTTGCGAAGAATGCATCCCAGGATCATCGGCACTCACTATAACAAGACCTCCTTTTGCTCCTATATATCCAACAGAAAATAAAGGATCAGCAGCAACATTGAGTCCAACATGTTTCATCGCAACAAGAGCTCTCATCCCTCCAAATGAAGCACCTATTGCAGTTTCAAGTGCTGTTTTCTCATTAACAGACCATTGTGAATGAATCTCTTTATATTTTGCCATATTTTCAAGTATCTCAGTGGATGGGGTTCCAGGATATGCTGATGCAAAATGAACTCCACCTTCAAAAGCACCTCTTGCAACCGCTTCGTTTCCTGATAGCAACTCTTTCATAAAAACCTCCAATTTATTTATAAATTTTAACTTATTTTTTCTTTTAATTCAATTATCTTTCTTTTGGTTCAACAAAAATTACCTTTTCCCTTAAAAGAATAACCTCTCCCTTTGGACTATTTTTCCTTTTTGTTACATATCTTCTTTCAGTGTATGAAATTGGAACAATTCTGGAATGTTTTCCTTTTGAATTGTATGCTGCTATAGAAGCAGCATAATAAATATCTTCTTTTTTTGGTTCTTTGCCGCCCTTTTTTAAAATCACATGAGCACCTTTTGCTTCTCTTGCATGAAAAAAAAGATCCTCTTTTGATGCCATCTTCAAAGTAATAAAATCGTTCTCTTCACTGTTTCTACCACATATAATTGTAAATCCATTAGGAGAATAAAAAACCTTTCCTATCTTTTTCTGCTCTTTTTCTTTATTCTCCTTTAAAGGAATCTTATCTATATTTACTTTTTTTTGTTCAAGATCTGATAACTTCTTTAATAGATTTTTTTTGTAAATTTCAATATTTTCAAGATCTTTTTTTATCTCTTTTATTTTTTTATAAAATTTATCAAGAGTATAAAAAGGACTTTTTTCGATAAAAATTTCCAACTTCTTTTTATAATCAAACACAGATGGAATTTCAACAATTCCATTTCCATTTATATTTGAAGCGTTTGCCTTCAATGTTTCTATTTTCTCATTCAAATCGTTTAACAGCAGGTTTAACTTTTCTTCTTCAATTTTATCAAGTTTTTCTTTTATATTTTCTATCTCTTTTTCAATCTGTTTTAAAATTAAATCTTTTGTTTTCTTTTTTAAACTTTCTTCTTCAAACATTAAATATTCTTTCACAAGATCTGTTATTAGGAAACTTTTCTTTATTACAACAGATCCATTATCAACAAAAGGTAAAATAACAAACTTTCCTTTGTTTTCAAGAAGATAATTTTCCATTTTTAAAATGGTTTGTATATCAAGATCGCTTTCAGATAAAAATTTTTTAGTCTTGTTATCAATATATAAAAGATAATCGTTTTGTATTTGAATCTTGAATTCATCTCCTATTCTATATAAAAGTTCCCCTTCTTTATTTTTAGGAAACGAGTAAAGGTTCAAAATTTTAAAATTCTCATCTGTTATAACTATGTTGAACTTTGAAGGAATAAGAATAAAAATTAGATTTTTTCCATTAGAGAGTTCAAAATTTATTATCCTTTCGAATCCGAATTGAAAGATTTTTTTTATTCTGACACCTTTGCAAAAATTTTTTAAAGGTTCTGAAAAATTTATTTTTAAATTTTCCCCATTAATTACATCTTTAAATAAAATTGAAAAATTTTTGTTACAAAGAACGGTCAAATTGAAATTTTCCGTTTCAAAAGTTAAAAATCTCTCGTTAAGGAATTTTTGAAAGTAAACTTTTTCTATCCTTGAAGGCAAAAGATCAACGATCTCATCGTTCAAAAATTTTTTTATGTTTAAAGAAGAAAAATCAATCTTCCTCATATTTTCTTAAAAACTCTATCGCTTTAAACGCTACATAATTGGCTTTAACAGACCATTCTGGATCATTGACAGTAAGCACAACAATACCGTATCTGCTTTTCTTTCCATCATATATTCCAACAAACCAGTTATAATAACCATCAGGGTCATTAGCATAAAGCGAGCCAGTTTTTGCATAGGTTTTTGATGCTATTTCATGATTCTTTGAAAATTGTTTTCTTGCTGTTCCAATTTTCGTTGTCATAGACAACGAATTTAAAATTTCATTTGCAAAACTGTTGTTCATAACATTTATACTTTTTTTTGTATCATTTTTGTTTATATAAGGTAATGCGAGTTTACCATCGTTGCCAACAGCCATAATTATAAGAAGAGCATGAAGAGGTGACATATATGAATAATCAAGTCCTGATGCAAGTTTTATTAGAGAGTTTGAATCTTTTGGAATTTCAATATATCCGGTGGTTATCCCTCTTATTTTTTCATTTGTAAAAAATAGTTTCTCAGCAGCATCTATTATTTTCTCCTTTTTCAATCTTAAAGAAATTTCTGCAAAGGCAGAATTGTTTGAAAAAGCCATAGCATCTTTAACAGAAGTTTTGTTATATATTTTTGTACTCTTTCTTTTTGCAAGATAGTTTCTTAATTCAGAATACATTCTATCATAATATTTGATTGTATCTCTACTGTTGTAAACATTTGAGTTTAACGAAGCAAAAAAAGTAACTATTTTAAATATCGATGCTGCCTGAACTGGCTTGTTTATATACTTCCCAAAATCATATCCTCTCTGAGAATATTCATCTATAGCAAGTATTCTTCCATCTCTTGCATCAGACACTATTACAACTCCATAGGGGACTTTGTGATTTTTCAACACTAAAGATATATCTTTTTGTATCTCTTCGTTTATCGTCGTGTTTTCAAAATTTTTGTGTGTTTTTATATACATATACTCTTTAAAAAGATCGTCTTTGGGAATATTGGAACACGAAACACTCAAAATAAAAATAAAAATTATAAAAAATCTAATCTTTGTTTTCATAATCTTTTGAAATAATATTTTTTGCTATTTCATAATCTTCTTTTAAAACAAAAAGTTTTATTTTCCTTTCAAAATCAAATGACGGATAGTATCCATAAGCATCATCCGTTGAAAGGTAAATTTTCATTCCGTTGCTTTCAAGCAGAGATTTTACTATCTCTGCTTCTATTTTGTTATCAAATTCAACAAGAAGTTTTAAATCAGAATCCATAATTTTTTACAATTCTCTTTGCTTTCTCGATCAAATAGAATGAACCGATAAAAAGTATTATACTGTTTTTCTCCATAGCATTTTTAAGAGCATCTTCAGGGCTTTCAAAAAGGTTCACTCCTTTTATTTTTTCATAATCCTTTATTTTTGCACATCTAAAAAAATTTATCTCTGTTAAAAAAATTTTTGAAGCATATTTTTTTAAAATCTCTATAGATTTTTTATAATCCTTATCGGACATAAAAACTGAAATCGAATTTATTTTTCTTTCTGGATACAATTCTTTCAATTCCCTTAGCGTTCTTTCAACAGCCGCAGGATTATGACTTCCATCAACAATAATAAGTGGATTTTCACTAATTATTTCACCTCGTCCTTCAATTTTAAAATTTTCAATTCCTTTTTTAATATATTTTTCACTGATTCCAAGAAACTTTGCAATATTTAAAGATAATATTGCATTTTCTATCTGATAGGAGTAGGGATACAGAAATCTATAAAATTCATCATTGTAAAAAAAACCGTTAGTTTTCCTTATATAATCGTTTGTATCAACAACAATAAGTTTACTTTTTCTTTTGTCAGCAATATTTCTTAAAACATCTAGAACATTTTTACTCTGTTTAAAAGTAAAAACAACACTATTTTTTTTGATTATTCCACCTTTTTCAAAAGTTATTTTTTCAATGGTGTCACCTAATAAGTGAGTGTGATCATAATCTATTTTTGTAATAACGGAAAGAGATTTTTCAACAACATTCGTTGAATCCAATCTTCCCCCGAGTCCTACTTCTAAAACAGAATAGTCAACCTTTTTATCTTTAAAATATAAAAAAGCAAGAGTTGTTATCGCTTCAAAAAATGTTCTATAATCTTTACATTTATTTTTTATCTTTTCATAAATCAGTTTTTCATATTTCTTAAAATCTTTATCTGAAATCATCCTATTGTTTACCTTTATCCTTTCATTTACATATTTAATATGTGGTGATGTGTATGTTCCAACTTTATACGAACTTTCGATTAAGATTTGAGAAATTATTCCAACAACACTTCCTTTACCATTTGTTCCAGCAACATGTATTATTTCTCCAATATCATTTTCAGGGGAAGAAAATTCTTTCAAAAAATTTTTGAATTTTTTAAGATCAAAATTGTATGTTTTGACAGGTCTGTGTTCAAGGTTGTAAAGATTTTTGAAAAGTTTCGGTTCAATCATTTACTTTTATCTTTTTGATAACAATATCTCTTCCATATCCTATTTTAATCAATTCATCCCTTTTAATTGAAGCATCATCAATATTGTCAAAGATACCAAGATAGACCCTGTATATTTTTTTATCAAGTATCGTTGTATCATTTACAAAAACAGTATCTTTTGGATTTTTTGTTTTTAACCTTTCACTCTCACTCTTTGCTGAAATTTCATTTGAAAGTGAATATATCTGAATAGTATAAAGTTCTTTTATCTTCTGTTCTTCAATTTTTTCTTCATACTCGTGGACAAACATTTCAAGATTTTTTATTTTTTCTTTAACAGGATAAGTTTTAAAACTATCCGTAATGATGTCATAAACTATAATAGCAGAATCACTTGAAAGATAAAAACTTCTATCAAAGATTAAATTGGTCATTTCAACTTTTTGATCTATATTCAAACGAAATTTTTTTATTCTCTTTCCTTTAACAAAAACATCAAAAGTGTTTCTTTTTTTTGATTGTATAACAAGTATCGAATCGTTGAAACTTTTTATATCACTCTCTTTATCTTTAACCTCTATCTTTTCTTTGGGAGAATAATCTATCCCATCATATAAAAACAATCTTCCATCAGCAGAAGAATAAAGGAAAAACTCTGGATTTTTATCGAATGTGAAACAATTGGTGAAATAATCTTTTATCTCCTCTATTATATTTAAAGTTTCATAATCAAGTATTAGAGTTGATTTTGGTGAAACAACAATAAGTCTTGTTCCATATTTTTCAAAATTTATTTCAAGAATTGTTCCAACAAACAATCTTCTTTTTAAAATCCTTTTTGAAGAATCTATTGAATACAAAAAGCCCTTTTCATCAACAATATATAAAAAATTCTGAAATGGATTTTTAAAAATGTTCACAAAATTTGTATCAACGGAAATTATAGTTTCCTCTTTATCCTTATCTTTATACAACAATCTGTTTTTCGATACATAAAAAAATCCCCTTTCTGTTGAAAATATTTTTGTAAGTGTGGGGTTTTGAATAAAAGAAAAAGTATAATCAAAAGAAAATGTTTTTTTGTTAAAAATTAAAACTTTTAAATCTTGAGTCATAACATATATTTTTCCCTGAAATTCAGAAAAATTAATTATTGGAGTTTGAAATGAAAAATCTTTTTTTAAGTTGAAATTTTCATCATAAATTTTAAAATTTTTTTCAGTAACAGCAAAATATGAATATTTTTCTTGTGGCTTTTCTGTTTCCTGTTGTTTTTTTTCTTCAAGATAGTTTTTCTTACAAAAAATTAAAAAAAACAGAGAAATAAAAATCAAGTTAACGAAAAATTTATCTTTTTTCAATTAAATCCCTCATCATTCTGACCGCTTTTTCAATTCCATAAAAAACAGATTTCGCTACTATTGAGTGTCCTATGTTTAACTCGTTTATCTCTTCAATTTCAACTATTGGAGATACATTTTCATAATTCAAGCCATGCCCTGCATTCACTATCAGTTTTTTCTTATAAACAGCATAATTTGCACATTCTGATAACCTTTCAAACTCTTTTTCTACCTGTTTGAGATTTTCGCATTCAGAATATGCTTTCGTGTTGAGTTCCACAGCATCAGCATCAAGATTTTTTGCAAGGTCAACCATCTTAAATTCTGGTTCAACAAAAATTGAAACCTCAATATCTCTTGAATGTAATTTTTTTACAACCTTTTTTGTTTTTTCATAAACACTTTTTGAAAGAAGATTCAATCCACCTTCGGTTGTTATTTCTTCTGGATTTTCAGGCACAAGACACACTTTGTCAGGTTTTATAGTTCTTATAAATTCGACTATTGAGTTGTCAAGAGAGATTTCAACATTTAAAGGCACAGATATTCCACTTTTCAAAACAACAATATCCTCTTCCTGTATATGCCTTCTATCCTGCCTCAAATGAACCGTTATCCCATCAGCACCACCAAGTTGTGCAAGAATGGCTGCTGTCATTATGTCAGGTTCAAAAGATTTTCTTGCTTCTCTCAAAGTTGCAACATGATCTATATTAACACCTAAAAGCATTTTTCCTCCTGTTTCAAGATAATATGATTATAAGAAATTTATAAAAAAAATCAAATATTACCTTAAAAATTTTAAAATTTTAGCAATAGATTTCAAATGAACAAATATTGATAAAGAAATAATAAGATAAAAAACTGTCTTTCCCACAAAATAACCTTTTCTCCAAAAAAGATTGTTAATAAAAATCCTTAAATCAGGTGAAGAATAGTAAGCAGAAATTATTGATGTAATTGTTGAAAATAAAAAATAATAGATTATGAAAACAAGGAGCAAATTTCCTTTTGTAAGTTTTTTACCCTTTCTATTTTCCGAAAGAAAATAGGGAAAAAAAGAATAATATAGAGGAAAAACTGCTGACATCGTTAGAGGGAAAAAAAGTAAAAATATATAAAAATCAAAAGTTTTTATCAGATGAAAATTTAAAAAGAAGTTCGTTTTTAGAAGCGAAACTAAACCCGTTAAAAAAACTGGAAGAACAGCAAAAATATAGTAGAAAAAATAAACTACTCCTTCAAACTTTTGATAATCAACAGGAATAGTTTCAAGTATTGATATATAATTTTCATCTCTTGAAGGAAGAATCTTATCAAAAAAAGTAAAAAGATAAATATATAGAATCAAAGTTAATAATGTAATAAAGAATAACTTTTGTGGAAATATAATGTTTAAAACCAAAAATATAAGCCATACTGAAAAAAAAATTACCGTTGTGGTGGTAAAAATTCTTTTTAGAACAAGAAAAAAAATGGATGAAATATTATATAAACTTTTTGTTTTAAATTCAAATTCAATATTTTTCTGAAAAGGTAAAAAAAATTCTTTCGATGACAGGAATCCGAAAATAAAAAACAATCCAAAAAATACAAAAATTGAAACAATTGAATGCAAAAGTCCACTCTGTTTTAAAATCAGAAGGAGAATATTGGAAGAAAAACCTATTATTGAAAATAAAAACCAGAAATTTTTTGTATCACTTTCTTGAATGAATGAATAAACAAAAGAAAAATATTTCCTAAAAATAAGAAGTATTAAAAAATATGAAAGAAAAAGTATGAATTTTTTAAAACCTGCTTCAAAAATTTCTGAAGCCTTTTTAACCAAAAGTCCAAAAAATCCACCAAAAACAATTGAAAACAATATGTTAAAAGGTAAAGACAAAAAAGAAGGGAAAAGAAACGATAGAATATCTGAAAACGAAAAAAGTTTGTTCCCATTGATTTTGATCAACGATAAAAAGAAAGAGATTGAAATAAAGGTAGTATAAAAGGTAAACAAAAGGAAAATAAAAAGAAATATAAAGATAACAATAAAGATATAAAATTTTTTAAGTGGTAAATAGTTAACAGGATAATCTTCAAATATTCTATCTTCTGGATCTGAAAAATAGAGAAACGAAAAAGAGAACACAAGGATTGTGACTAAAAAATCTATTGAAAGAAGAACACTATCCCTGTTTTTAAATACAGTTGTATTTGTAAAAGTTAAAGATAGAAAAAGAAGAACTGGAACTATTAAAAAAAATATAAACTGAAAAACTCTTTTTATATTATCAGTTCTAAAATATTCTTTAAAAACAACCGGAAATATAGTTTTTATCATTCTTTTATTATTTCAATTATTTTCTTCAAATTATCATCGTTTTCTGAGGATACTATTAAACTGTTAAAAAATTGTTCAACTCCCCCAGATCTTTTTATCTGTTCGATTTCTCCCTCTCCAACCTTTTTTCCATCATTCATAAGAATAACTTTATCAGACAATTTTTCAACGATTTCAAGTATATGTGTTGAAAAGAGTATTGAGGTTCCATCACTTTTCAAATTGTTTAATATGTTTTTCATCAAAAATGCTGTTTGTGGTTCAATAGCGTTAAATGGCTCATCCAGTATCAAGAGTTTTGGATTATGTATTATTGCAGAGATAAAAAGGAGTTTTTGTTTCATCCCTTTTGAGTATTTCCCTATCTTTTTTTTCTCATCTTTCAGGTTGAAAATTTTAAAAAGTTCATCAATCTTTTTTTGATCTTTTTTAACTTTGAACAAACCAAGAATAAAATCAATATATTCTTTTCCTGTCAAAAATTCATAAGGTGTTCCACTTTCAGGCATATATCCAATATTTTTTCTAAAAACAACATCATCCTTTTCTATTTTTTTCCCATCAAAGATTATCTCTCCCCCATCTTTTGGAATACTGTTCATTATAAGTTTTATCGTTGTGGTTTTACCTGAACCGTTTGGACCAAGAAAACCAACCATCTGTTTTTCAAAAATATCAAAAGATAAATTATCCAGTAAAAACTTCCCATAAACTTTTTTCAGATTTTTTACACTCAAAACTGGATTCATTCCCCTTCCCTTTTAATGATTGCAGGGATGGTTTTTAAAAGAATTATTATATCAAGCCAGAGATTAAAATTTTCAACATAATAAATATCAAGTAAAACCATATCGTCAAAACCTATTCTGTTTCTTCCTGATACCTGCCACATACCTGTCATCCCAGGTTTTACAGACAATCTTCTTTTATGCCATTCATCATAATGTTCAACTTCATATTCTATTGGAGGTCTTGGACCAACAAGAGACATATCGCCCTTTAAAACATTTATCAACTGTGGAAACTCATCGAGAGAGAACGCTCTTAAAAATTTTCCGATTTTTGTTATTCTCGGATCATTTTTAATTTTATAGATACCTGATTCATCCTTTTTTCCCTCTTTTATCAATTTTGTAACATACTCTTTATGAAGATTTTGATCGTTATCTTTATACATTGTTCTGAACTTGAACATTTTGAATTTTTTACCATTTTTCCCAACTCTTTCTTGAAGGAAAAATACAGGTCCGTCTGAATCAATTTTTATAATTATTCCGATTATTAAAAATATAGGTAAAAGGATCAGGATTAATAGAAAGGAAACGATTATATCAACAATTCTTTTAAAAAATATATTGAAAAATTTATTCTTTTGGGTCAACTCAATAACAGGTATACCTTCAAATGTTGTCATATCAACATTTGAAACTGCAAGATCAAACATATTTGAAAGTAAAAAAACTTGAAGATTTTTATTTTTACAAAGTGCAACAAGATTTATGAGAAGATTTTTTTCTATACCTTCTTCAATTAAAAAAACTGTATCTATATCCTTTTTTTCAATAAACTTCTGGATATTTTCAACAGTTATATTTTCTGAAACTTTTCCTTTTATTACAAATCTAAACCTATCAAAATCGTATAATGCAAGTTCCAGCCTTTCAGAGATATTTTTGTTTCCAACGATCAAAATATTTTCTCTTCCAATACCTTTTTTCAAAAGTGTATGAAAAAAGTTTCTAAAGATAACAAGACGAAAAATTATCAAAAGAAAAACTTCTACTATAAAAGCAATAACTATAACAGATCTTCTTTCAAGAAAAGGATTTCCTTTTGTAAGGTATGAAAAAAAAAGTAGAAAAATTATTGTAATTAAAGCGGATTGAATTATTATCGGAACCTGTTTTACTCTTCTTAAAAAATTCTTCTCAGAGTATAAACCTTTTTCGTAGAAAATATATATTTGAAAAAATGTGACTCCAAACAAAGTTAAAAGATGTTGAAAAGTCAGTGTTATTGGAGTTGAACTGGGAAAAAGTCCAGAGTGCATTCGAAACCATAAAGCAAAAAGATAGGAAAGAACAATTATTAAGATATCTGTAAAGATTATTATAGTTTTTTCAATCTTTGAACTTTTTGCTATCATAGAGATTCATAAAGAATCTTATCCGCCTTTTCTATTGTTTCAACAATTTTTAAACCAAACTCTCCATCTGAAAGAGGTTTATTTCTTGTTTCCATAGATTCAATAAACTCTTCCATTTCGATTTTCAAAGGTTCAACATTTTCTATCCTTGGAACATACATATCACCAGTTCTATATGTCAGTTGATATTCTCCAAAAGATTCTGGTTCTTTTATCTCTATACCTTTATCGTAAACCCTTACCTTTTCATTTGGTTCACCATCATCATAAACAAGCATCTTTTTTGAACCGACAACAACTGTTCTTCTCATCTTTGTTGGAGCAAGCCATGATAGTTCAATATTGGCAACTATGTTTGAGGGGAATTTTAAATTTATAAAGGAGACATCTGGAACTCCTTTTATTATTGAATCTCTTCCTATAGCATCAATAAATGTTGGAAACTCTCCAAGACAATAAAAGATTATTGAAAGATCATGTGGTGCAAGATCCCATACAACTGAAATCGATTTTCTGTGTAATCCAAGATTGACTCTTGAACTTGTCATAAAATATATTTCCCCAAGTTCCCCAGAATCCATTAAACTTTTCATCTTCCTTACCGGTGGAGAGTAGACAAATGTATGCCCAACCATCAAAATTTTTCCATGTTTTCTACTCAAATCCACCAGTTCAAGAGATTCTTTTGAAGAACCTGTGAGAGGTTTTTCAACAAAAACATCTTTTCCGCTCTCAAAACCTTTTTTTGCAAGAGTATAATGTGATTCTATTGGAGTTGCTATTATTATTCCATCGACTTCTTTATCGTTAAATATGTTTTCAACATTCGTTGTATAGATATAGTTTGGATATTTCTCTTTTGCTTCATGTAACCTTCTTTCATTCAGATCACAGACATACTTTACTTTCGTCTTTTTTAAAGAATCGAGAACTCTCAAAAGATTCGGTCCCCAATAACCATAACCAACCACAGCAACTGTTTTCATCTATTTTCCTCTGTAAAATTCTTTTATCTTTTCAACCACATAATCGATCTGTTCATCCGTCATCTCGGGGAACATTGGCAAAGAAAGAAGTTTCGGTGCATAATCTTCAGCAACAGGAAAATCTCCCTGTTTGTATCCGAGAAACTTGTATGATTCCTGAAGATGTAATGGATATGGATAATGTATATTTGTTCCAACTCCATTATCGTTCAAAAACTGTTTCAATTCTTCTCTATAACTTGTTCTTATAACATAAAGATGAAAAACATGTTCACATTCCTTTTGAACATAGGGCAATGCAAGATCTTTTATCTCTTTAAGTTTTTGAGTATATTTCTCCGCAATCTCCCTTCTTTTTTTGTTCCAGCCATCAAGGTATTTCAATTTGATAGTTAAAACAGCACCCTGAAAACCATGCATATGGTAGTTATATCCAACAAATTCATGCACATATTTTATCTTCGATCCATGGTTTCTGATTTTATCTATCTTTTCAGCAACCTCATCTGAATTTGTTGCTACTCCTCCACCTTCACCATAGGATCCAAGATTTTTTCCAGGGTAAAAAGAAAAACATGCAGCATGTCCAAAAGTTCCAACCATTTTTCCCTTAAATTTTGCTCCATGTGCCTGTGCACAATCTTCAATTACGATAAGATTGTGTTTAGATGCGATTTCAACTATCTTTTCCATATCTATCGGTTGACCATAAAGATGAACAGGAATTATTGCTCTTGTCTTATGGGTTATAAGTTTTTCTATTTTTGATATATCCATATTGTATGTCAAAGGATCGTTGTCAACAAAAACAGGTTTTGCACCAACCATAACAACCGCTTCAGCTGTCGCTGTGAAAGTGTTAACTGGAACAAGAACCTCATCACCATTACCTATTCCAAAAGCCAGAAGTGCAGAATGTAGAGCACTCGTTCCCGTACTTGTGGCAACAAAATGTTTTACACCTAAATATTCAGCAAAGTTTTTTTCAAACTCTTCAACAAAAGGACCCATAGAAAAAGCGGTGTTTTCACAAACTTCAACAAGTTTTTTGTCAACTTCATTCTTTATCGAATGATATTGAATTTTAAGATCAAGAAAAGGAACTTTCACCATTTAAAAACCTCCTAAAAATTATTAAAACTTATTTATTGTATATTATTTTTTGTAAAAATCAATAAGCTGGCAATTATTTGACAAAAATTTTTGAAATCAAAAATCCAGAAAAAATCAAGAAACTCCCGATTAAAAATCCTATTGTAAAGTGCTCTTTGAATATAAAATATGAAAAAATTGAAGCAAAAACAGGTTCAAGTGTATAGATTATCCCTGCTCTTATTTCATCTGTATCCTTTTGAAATCTATTTTGTATCAAGAGTGCAAGAAATGTTGCGAATACTGAAGTATAAAACATACCAACAAAAAAATTTTTATTAAAAGAAATATAAAAATCGTCAAGAAATATAAAAATCAAAGAAAAAAACGAAACCGTCAGAAATTGTATAAAAACAAGTAAAAAACTGTCATTCCTTTTGTTGAATATTTGAACAAATATTATAACAAAAGCGAAAACAAAAGCACAGAAAAATGTATAAACATCTCCTCTGTTGATTCCTGTTGAAAAAGAAGGATTAAACATGAAAAGAAGTCCTGTAACTGATAATAACAGAGCGAAAAAAATTGTAAGCGAAACTTTTTTCTTAAAAAAGAAAAATGAAAGAAATGGGACTATAATAACGGATAACCCAGTAATGAATGCTGATCTTGAAGGTGTTGTGTATTTAAGACCTGCAGTTTGAAGTAAAAAACCAAGGAAAACAAAAACGCCAAGAACAAATCCATCAAAAATATTTTTAGAACTTAAAGATTTTAATTTTTTGATTGTAAAGGGAAAAATAAGAATAGATGATACAAAAAATCTTACAAAGATAAAAACCGAAAAAGAGGAATATTTTGTCCCATCTTTTACTGTAACAAAAGTTAAGCCCCACATCAAAGTTGTAAACAAAAGCATCAGATCTGCAAAAAAAACTTTGTCTTCTATCAATTTCATATAAAGGATATGATAGAGGATTTTAAAACTATGTCAATTTAAAACACTTTATATTTGATATAAAGGTAATCAACTTTATTTTTTCTGTTGTAACTTATAGATCTTTTCTCATCGTTTGTAAGATTTATTTCATCTATTGAAATAAACTCTTTTTCGACTTCTATTAGATTAAAACTCTGATAACCTTTTCCTTTCAGTTTTTTTGAAGTTGATGTTCCACATGTGACAAATATCGTATTGTTTAACCTCCAGATCCACTGGTTATGTTTATGTCCCGAAAGAACAATATCGACTTGAAGATCATCGATAAGTTTCAAGAAATCCCCACTATCAACAGGGATATGTCTCTCCCTTCCGGTCTTTGGTATCGGTATCAGGTGATGATGTAAAGCGATTATTTTACAATTTTTCTCTTTTTTTAGTTTCTCTTCAATGTAAGAATAGTTTGCTCTACCGATATGCCCTTCATCGATATCTGGTTCAGATGAATCGATTCCAAGTATTATCAAATTTCTACTCTCCACAACAGGGTATCTTGTCTTAAAAATTTCCTCAAAAATTTCATAACCACCATTTCTTGCATCATGGTTTCCCATAACAGTCAAAACATTTTCACAGCTTATTTTATCTATATACTTTTTTGCATCGAGAAACTCTTCATAGTAACCATTGTCTGTTAGATCTCCAGTGATAACAACAAAATCGGGTCTAATCTTGTCCAGATAGTAGAGAACTTTTTCGCCATATTTTACCAAATAGTTCGATGAAAAATGGAAATCCGATATATGACACAATTTCATTTTTTCTCCTTTTTATCTAATTTATCTTAATGTAATTTGAAAATGTTAAGAAAATGTTAATTTGATGTTAAAATTTTGTAATCTTTTGATTTGTTGAAAAAAAAATTTCACAGATTATAATTAAGAAAATGAAAATAAAAAATTTACTTTATGAAAAATTTATCCCTGAAAAAGGTTATGATGTTGTCATCCAGATATCACATGGACTCGTTGAGCACAAAAGAAGATATTATGAATTTATCGACTATCTTATAAAAAACAATTTTGCAGTTTACATCAACGATCATTATGGTTTTGGAGAAAACAGTATAAACGGTGTAACTGGATGCTATGACAATCTCAAAGTATGGGAAAAACTCGTTGATGATATTTTTCTTTTGAACGGTATAATACGAAAAGAGAATCGATCAAAAAAGGTTGTACTTTTAGGTCATAGTATGGGATCTATGCTTGCAAGGAGATATGTTCAAAAGTATAAAGGTATTGATGGGCTCATTCTATCGGGTGCTAACGGTAAACCTTTTATCAATGAGATCGTTGCACTCGTAATATCGCTTTTTGAAACATCTTTTTTTGGTAAAAAACATTTAAGTAAAACTTTGTTTTATCTGCAATTTGGTTCTTACAACCTTCGTTTTAATGATGAGGAAAAAATGTTTTCATGGTTAAGTTCAGATAAAGAAAAAGTATTAGATTATAAAAATGATCCATACTGTGGAGTCCCGGTTTCATCAGCATTTTTTCTTGACATGATTCTGGGGTACTTCAGATTGAGTAAATTCGAAAATATTAAGAAAACGGATAAAAACCTTCCAGTACTTTTTATCTCGGGGAAAGATGATCCTGTTGGAAATTTTGGAAAAGGGGTTCTTGAAAGTTTTAATCTTTACAAGAAATCTGGACTGAAAAATGTTTCAATAAAATTTTACGAAAACAGAAGACATGAACTTTTAAATGAAACCAACAGATACGAAGTTTATGATGATATAATTTTCTGGATCAAAAAAAATATTCTGGAGGAGATATGAGAAAAATTTCTTTTGTTTTGATCATTATTTTTATCTTTTTTCTCCTGTTTGCTTTTGATAGAACACAAAATATTGCTACTTTTTCTATCGTTGCATACGATAGTTTGATGGAAGAATGGGGTGTTGCTGTTCAGTCAAAATTTTTCGCTGTTGGAGCAGTTGTCCCTCAGGCAAAAGCATATTACGGTGCTATTGCAACACAGGCATGGGGAAATACGACTTTCAAAGAAAAAGCGATAAAACTCTTTTCTGAAGGTTATAGTGCAAAAGAGGTGATAGAACTTTTGATCAAAGATGATCCTGATTCTGCATATAGACAGATAGGAGTTGTCGATAAATACGGAAACGCTTACGCTTATACAGGAAAAAACTGTTCATATTATGCCGGTCATATAGTTGGAAAAAATTTTACAGTTCAGGGGAATATCCTCGCATCAGAAGATGTTTTAAAAAGTATGGCTTTTGCTTTTGAAAACAGTTCTGGCACACTTGCCATTAAACTGATTGAGGCATTGAAGGCGGGTCAAAAAGCGGGTGGTGATAGCAGAGGCATGCAGAGTGCCGCACTTCTCGTTGTTTCAAAAAATGGAGGGTACTCTGGATTCGATGATCGAATGATAGATATAAGAGTTGATGACAGTGAAAAACCAATTGAAGAACTTGAAAGATTATACTACTTAAATGAGGAAACATTTCTTGTGAGTTCATACATAAGAATAACGATAGATGCTTTGAAAGAGAAAAAAGAACAAAAAGCAGAGGAGAGTTTTAAAAGGGTATCCAAAATTTTGGAAAAATATCCTCAAAGTGCTGATATGTTCAACTCTGTTGCATGGGAAATGGCTATAAATAATTTTAAACTTGAAAAGGCGCTTGAATACGCAAAAAAAGCGATAGGTTTGAAAAATGATGATGCAAATATATGGGACACTCTTGGAGAGATATATTTCAGGATGAAAAATATCAAAAAAGCGATCGAGGCAGAAAAAAAGGCTGTTGAACTCTCACCCGATGAAGAACTCTTCAAACAAAAGTTAGCAGAATGGCAAAATTTGTTGAAAAAAAAGTGAAACCAGGTATAATCGAGTTCATGGGAGAAGAAAAAAATTATAAAAAGTTTGAGGAACTTTTAAACAGATATCCTGTAAAAAATAAAGATGAAAATTATAATTATGATAGAAAAACAAAAACTGTTGATCTACATAAATATACAAAAAATGAAGCTCTGGAAAAGGTTTTAATAATATTGAAATCAGCAAAAAAAGAAAATTTAAAAAAACTAAAACTGATATGTGGTAAAGGAAAACATTCTCTTGAAGAACCTGTTCTTTTTGAAAGTGTAAAAAGTTTTTTGAAGGAAAACCAGAACTATTTTAAAAATTATAAAATCGATGAAAATAACAATATCATCATTTACTTTTAAATTGTAAGGAGGGAAAAATGTTCAAAGAGTTCAAAGAGTTTGCTTTAAAAGGAAACATGCTCGATCTTGCAGTTGGTATTATTCTTGGATCCGCTTTTGGAAAAATAATTACATCCCTTGTAAACGATATTCTGATGCCACCTCTTGGGCTTTTACTTGGAAAAGTTGATTTTTCAAATCTTTTTATAGACCTTTCCGGAAAAGGATATAAATCTTTACAGGAGGCAAAAGCAGCTGGTGCAGCAACCTTAAATTATGGAGTTTTCATAAACGTTTTGATAGATTTTGTTATAGTTTCTCTTGTAATGTTCCTTTTGATAAAACAGATAAACAAACTCAACAGAAAAAAAGAGGAACCAAAACCTGTATCAACAAAGGAATGTCCGTATTGCTTCTCTCAGATCAACATCAAAGCAACAAGATGTCCAAACTGCACATCCGAGTTAAAATAGGAGAAAAAAATGAAAAAATTTTTTATAATTTTAATTTTTGTTGCTTCATCTATGCTCTTTTCTCAGGGATGGCAAAAATCTTTTGATGGTTCTTTAATATTAAGTTTTAATAATTACTCCGATAATTGGGACGGAAAAGAATCATCAAATCTTAACTGGACTGCAAATGGAAATGGTTTATTCTCAAAAGATATCTACACTTTTTTAAACAGCACCAACAAAGTAAAACTTTCGTTTGGACAGAGTTCAACAAAAATTGATACTGTATGGAGTGATTTCTTCAAGTCATCCGATATAATAGATATTGAATCTGTAGAAAGATTCTTGTTGAACTTTCTTGTTGATCCATTCGTTTCTGTGAGGATGGAATCCCAATTTATTGATGAATCAGATACTTTAAAAACATGTTTTATAAATCCCTTAAAATTCACAGAAGGACTTGGTGTTGCAAGAGTATTATACAAAAAGGAAAAATTGGAAATCTCATCAAGATTTGGTGGTGCTTTTAAACAGAGTATCAACCGAAATGCTATAAAAGATAGTATAACTCTTTCAAGAGGTATTGACACAAGAGTCGATGGTGGTTTTGAGTTCGTGACAGAAGGATTTGTTCCTTTAAAGGAGTATGCAAATTACACTTTCAAATTAAACCTTTATAAAGCACTATTTAATTCAAAAGCGGATGAACTTGTTGGAACACCTCAGCAGGATTACTGGAAAATGGTAGATGTTTCATTTGATAATATCGTGAATGTTAAAATATATCAATACATTTCAGTAAACTTTAACTTTTTGGTGCTTTACGACAAAGAAATCGACAGCAAAGTAAGAATGAAGGAGATTTTAGGAATAGGCCTGACTTATAAATTTTTATGATGAAAAACAAATTTATTTATGATAATCTTTACTGATAATAACGGTTATATACTGAAAGACGAAAATAACTATTCAGGTAGAAAAAGATCTGTATTAACAGATAATGTTCCAGAAGGTGCTTTTTTTGCGATGGGATCAGATTCTCTGCCGATGCAACTTTTTGTAAAGGTTGTTGTAACAATAATTGCTGGATTTTTCATCTTTAATCTGATGAAAATAAGATTGTTGTATACAAAACACGCACTCACAGTAATTTTTATAATTTTTGTGATCTATATGATAATCGATCAAATCGTCTGGGAAACGAAGGGTATAAGAGTTGTTTTTTTAACAGATAAAGGTATCTTCTTAAAAAGAGGTAAAAATTTAAAAGAAGAGTTTATCCCTTATAGTGAAATAACAGGTATAGACAGATTTGAAAAAATCAATAGAAAGATAGTAAACATTCTACTTGGGGGAAAAGCAAACAGGTACCTGTTTTCACAGATCACAATTTTTTCAGGTAAACGATTAAGAATCACAAACGACAACTTTAACGACTCTGTCTTCGACACCTTCCTCCTCCTCCTCGACAGAAAATTCAATAATGGGGACGGTGCTTGACTTTTTGACATTTTTGTCAAATTGTAGATCTTATAAAAACTTAAGTTCATAAAAATTGAGGTTAAATGATCAAAAAATGTCAAATTTCTTTTTAAAAAAAGTTTTTATTATAATATTGTTTTTTTCGATTCTAATTCAGGTATTTCTTATAAACACATCCAATAACAATAAAAAGATAAATCTTGTGTTTAGAATGGATGACTATTCCGATAACTCCAATATAAGAGTTGAAGAAAAAGTATTTGAAACTTTTTCAAAACTTTCCATTCCTCTTATAGTCGGAGTAGTTCCTTTCACAATGGACGAAAATAATAGAATTGAACCAATCAATCAGAAAAAAATAAGTTTGATTTCAGAATACAAAAATGTAGATTTTTTCACTTTTGCTTTACATGGACATACACATAAAAATAATTCTTTTGATAGAAGATTTAAATATGAATTTAACTATTTGCCTCTTGATACACAAATTAAAATGTTAAATGAAGGGAAAATTTTTTTAGAATCTATAACTGAAAGGAAAATTCAAATTTTTATTCCCCCATGGAATGGATATGATTCAAATACGATCATTGCTATGGAGAAGACAGGTTTTAAAACTATATCTGCGGGAATCAGAGGTTTTTCTATCAATTCAGATATTAAATATCTTCCTCTTACTACAACGATAAAAGAAGTGAAGGAAATTTTTCAAAAAAATTTTAATGTGAGATTAAAAAATGTAATGATTGTAGTTAATATTCATTCTTATGAGTTTGAAAAATTAGAAGATATCAAAAATATGGAACAATTATTGAATGATTTAAGTTGTAACAAAAAAATTGAATTTTTGAGTTATGGAAGCAATATTCTTTTAGATTCAAAATCATTAAATCTAAACAAAAAATTTCAATATTTATTAAGTTTGATTCCTGAATTCTGGGCATCTTTCTCAGGGTATCATTCCTTCTATTTAATTACAGAAAACAATATAAACTTTTATGAAAAATTTAGATTTGTTTTGACTATTGTAAATTATGTTTTTTTTGTTTTTCTTGTTTCTTCTCTGATCCCTTTACATTTTTCAGATAAATTTTTAAATTTTAGATATTTAAAAATTTTATTATTTTTTGTCTTTTTTACCTTTTTTATTTTCGCAGTTGTAATCTTTTCAAATTTAAGAATAAATTCCAGAGGAATTACAATTTTAACATCTCTTTCAGGTAGTTTATTTTCTATAATTTTTATTATGAAAACAAAAAGATAATGTGAAAACTTTAAAAGTATAAGAAAATTTTCCAGATCAAGAAATATCCAAAATTTTCAATTCCATTCTACTTTCCTGTCTGGAAAGTTCAAACAATGTAAGATTTTCAAACTCATTCCAACATTTTTCATTCCCAATAACCCTAACAGGAGTGTTTATATCAGCACCAAAATTTTTATCAGAGATCATTTTTTTTGCCCAGGCAACTATCTGTTCTTTCTGTTTTTCACAATCTATACTCAAAAGTTCTATTTCCCAATAACAATCCTGCTTTACTTTAAATCTTAATCTGATATAACCTTTTTCGAATATTTCTTTCAAAAGTTCTTTTCTTGCCTGAAATTCGCTTTTTAAAGGTTCATTATATTTTTGAAAAATATTTTTTACATACTCAAAAGTAAACCCAAAAATTTCAGGATGGTCACAGATCACATCTATATGATTTCTCTGTACAGGAACAAGAAAATTTTCTGGAGTAATAAAAAATGCTTCATATTTTAATGGTGACATTCATATTCTCCTTATTTACATAAAATTTTGGGTATTGATTTAATAAAAATGGATATAAAAAATAAAAAAGCCGGCAGCGACCTACTCTCCCACGCAGTTGCCCGCGCAGTACCATCAGCGATGAAGGGCTTAACTTCCGTGTTCGGAATGGGAACGGGTGTGACCCCTTCTCTATAGCCACCGGCAAATTTATATAACATTTAAAGACATTTGAATTTGTAGAAAGACAACTTAAGGATTAAGACTCTCGGCCTATTAGTACTGCTCAGCTGAATGCGTTACCGCACTTACACTTGCAGCCTATCAACCTGGTAGTCTCCCAGGAGCCTTCGCCAGGAAAACCTGGAGTGAAATCTTATCTTGGGGTAGGTTTCCCGCTTAGATGCTTTCAGCGGTTATCCTGAACAAACACTGCTACCCAGCGCTGCCACTGGCGTGACAACTGGTACACAGGAGGTTTGCCCATCCCGGTCCTTTCGTACTAGGGACAGCACACCCTCAGATTTCATACGCCCACAATGGATACAGACCGAACTGTCTCACGACGTTCTGAACCCAGCTCGCGTGCCACTTTAATGGGCGAACAGACCAACCCTTGGGACCTTCTCCAGCCCCAGGATGTGACGAGCCGACATCGAGGTGCCAAACCTCCCCGTCGATGTGGACTCTTGGGGGAGATCAGCCTGTTATCCCCGGAGTACCTTTTATCCGTTGAGCGATGGCCCTTCCACACGGAACCACCGGATCACTAAGACCAACTTTCGTTCCTGCTCGATCCGTCGATCTCACAGTTAAGCTCCCTTATACCTTTGCGCTCTACATGCGATTACCAACCGCATTGAGGGAACCTTCGTGCTCCTCCGTTACCTTTTAGGAGGAGACCGCCCCAGTCAAACTGCCCGCCTGACATTGTCCTTGCCCTGGCTTACAGGAGCAAGTTAGAATTTCAATAAGATAAGGGTGGTATTTCACCGTTGGCTCCACCGAAGCTGACGCCCCGGCTTCACAGCCTCCCACCTATCCTACACATACCTCACCAAAACCCAATATCAAGGTGCAGTAAAGGTTCACGGGGTCTTTTTGTCCGATTGCGGGTAGGCGGCATCTTCACCGCCACTACAATGTTCGTCGAGCCTCTCGTCGAGACACTGCTCATATCGTTACACCATTCGTGCAGGTCGGAACTTACCCGACAAGGAATTTCGCTACCTTAGGACCGTTCGTTTATGTTAACTTCATATCGCTATGAAGACCGGACTATATCATCAGTTTTTTCAACTGTTTGGCGTGTAGTCTCTGAGGATTCTTTCTGTTGAATGATATCAGTTTCAGAGTATTTTCTTTTTCCACCATCATTCATCTGTCTCCTTATTTCCAAGATTTTTTTTATTTCTTCATCTGTCAGATGCTCTCCTTTTTTTATTATTTCAAAAATCTGACAGAATTTAGAAAAATCTCTTTTCTTTTTTTGCGAGAGAAAATGGAACTTTTTAAAAAATGGTATCACATTTTGTTCTATCGCATTCAGGTTTGTCACTTCGTAATACCAGATTCCATCTTTTCTCTGCCTCAGGGTTCCACATCCAAGATACCTTTTGAAGAGGGCTAAAATTACTTTTTCTTTTTGTGAGACATTAAAACTCAGAGAAACTTTAAAACCCTGTTTAAAATCGTCTCTTTTTCTAAAACTCACATCAAAACTACCCTCTCCATCAGCAAAACCTGCAAGATAGAACCCAATATCTCTTGGAACATTTTTCAAGGAGACCTCCAGAAAGTCTTTCCTGCTGATTGTCCGCACCCGAACTATTGTCACTGCCCTCTAAAAAGGACGAGTAAGTCGGGATACACCGGATTTTCCAGCATATAGCCAAATTTTACAACTACAGTGGTCCATTCTATAGTTACGGCCGCCGTTTACCGGGGCTTCGGTTCAAAGCTTTGGCCAATTGCTTGACCTGACCTCTTCCCTTAACCTTCCGGCACCGGGCAGGTGTCAGACCCTATACGTCGTCTTCACGACTTTGCAGAGTCCTGTGTTTTTGATAAACAGTCGCATGAGCCATTTCTCTGCGACCCAACTTAGCTTACGGAGTAAATCCTTCACCAAGTCAGGTCCCCCATTTCCCGAAGTTACGGGGGTAAATTGCCGAGTTCCTTGACGAGAGATAACTCGAGCACCTTAGGATTCTCTCCTCATCCACCTGTGTCGGTTTACGGTACGGTCACCATCGTTTCTCCCTACGTGGCTTTTCTTGTCAGCATGGGATCAACC
>JBDRZY010000009.1:0-46611 GCA_039804205.1 Caldifarciminota bacterium | reverse complement strand
ATAATAACTACAAATGTCCCAGGATGTAAAGAGACGGTAATTGATGGTTTGAATGGTTTTTTAGTTGAACCAAAAAATGTAAAACAGATTGTTGAAAAAATTGAGATTTTACTTAATAACAAAAATTTAAAATTCAAGATGGCAGAAGAAAGTAAAAAATTAGTTAAAAAAAAGTTCGATGTGAAGAAAGTGAATGAAAAAATCACAATAATAATGGGAATATAGAATGTGTGGAATTAATGGAATTTTAGATTTTTCTGAAAAATTAGATAGTAATAGTTTAGAGCAATTGATCAATGTAATGAACAATTCGATAATTAAAAGAGGTCCTGATGAAGATGGAATTTTTGTTGATAAGAATGTTGCATTTGGAATGAGAAGATTGTCGATAATTGATTTACAGAAAGGGAAACAGCCGATATTTAATGAGAATAGGACTCTTTTGATTATAATGAATGGAGAAATCTATAATTATAAAAATTTAAAAGAACATCTTTTACCAAAAGGGCATAAATTTACAACAAATTCAGACACTGAAGTTGTTTTACATCTTTTTGAAGAATATGGAGTAAATGCTTTCAATAAATTAAATGGAATGTTTGCAATCGCAATCTATGACTTAAAAAATAGACAACTTGTCCTCACAAGGGATAGGGCAGGAGAAAAGCCATTATACTATTTTAAAAATGAAAAATATTTTATTTTTTCATCCGAAATGAAAGGATTATTAGCATCAAACCTGATAAAAAAAGAGATAGATAAAAAAGCATTAAATCAATATTTACAATTAACCTATATCCCTTCACCTGAATCAATATTTGTGAATGTTAAAAAATTATTACCTGGTTCATATTTAGTTGTAAATGAGTCAGGAGATATTAAAAATAATATATATTGGAATATAGATTTTAGTGAACCTGAAATTAAAGATTATGAAAAATGTAAAAAAGAATTAAAAGAAATATTTTATAGAGTAATTGAAGAAACGATGGTTTCTGATGTTCCTGTTGGAACCTTTTTAAGTGGAGGGATTGATTCAAGTATCATTACTGGAATCGCTTCTAAAATTAGCAAGAAAAAAATTGATTCTTTTACAATTGGGTATAAAGAAAAGGAGTTTGACGAAAGTGAAAGGGCAAAATTATCTGCTGAAAAATATGGAGTAAATCATCATCTTGTATATTTGAAAGTAAATGACTTTTTAGATGAAATAAATAAGATTTTTGATTACATTGATGAACCATTTGCTGATTCATCTTTGATCCCTACTTATATTATATCCAAATATGCTTCTAAATATGTAAAAGTTGTTTTAACTGGAGATGGCGGAGATGAGATTTTTTGTGGATATAACAAATATTTGATTGGTTATTATACTGAAAAATATAAAAAAATACCTTTACCTTTAAGAACTCTTTTGAAAAAAGCAATTTATTCTTTACCAGACAACACCTATTTATCACATAAGATAAGAAAAGTAATTGATAATGCAGATTATGATTTATTTACACAGAGAAAAAATTTAATGTGTTTAGGGTTTAAAAATAATGAACTATTGAAGTTATTAAACAAAAATTATTACATACCAGAATCATTAAATATTATTGACGGTTATTATAACAAATTCAAAAGCAAAACAGAAGAACAGAATCAAACTTTTTATACAGATTTCAAAATTGTTTTAGAAGGTGATATGTTAACAAAAGTTGATAGAGCAAGTATGATGAATTCTCTTGAAACAAGAGTTCCAATGTTGCATAAAGATATTGTAGAGTTTTCTATAAGGATTCCCATAAATTACAAAATATCCGGAAAAGAAAGAAAGATAATACTAAAAGATACTTTTTCTGATTTGATTCCCCCAAAACTGTTAAAAGCGAGTAAAAAAGGATTCGCTGTTCCCATAGGGAAATGGTTCAGAAATGAACTGAAAAATGACCTCTTAAAAGAATTGAATAAAAAAAATATTGATGAAAGTGGTATATTTAATTATGATTATGTCGATGTTATAATTAAAGAACATATGACAATGAAAAGAGACCGAAGCAGTGAACTCTGGATATTGTATGTTTTTCAAAAATGGATAAATAAGACATTTTTATAATTTGTAATTTACTTTAAATAAATATGAATAAAAATATCGTTTATATTGGACACTTTGATTTAAAACAAAAAAATGCAGCTTATTTTAGAGTTAGGAATAATGGGAAAATTTTTAATAGTTTAGGAAATGTAGTTATATATATAGGAATTATGAAAGAAAACCCTAAACAAATTAAATTTAATAATGATGAAAATTTTATATTGTATCCTAAAAACTTTTTAAACTGGTTGAAATATTTTTTTAATACAAAAAAAATTTTTGATAAAACTAATTACATTAAAAATGCGGATATAATAATTCTATATGATCCAATATTTTTTATATTTATTTATTTTTATTTTTATTGTAAAAGAAATAAGATAAAGTTAATTTTAGATTTAACGGAGTGGTATGGTTTTCAAGGGAAAAATATTTTGTTTAAAATTATAAAAGGGATTGATTCAAATTTAGTATTGAGGTTAATGTGTAAAAAAGTTGATGGATTAATATTAGTAAGCAAAAATTTTTATAAATACTTTAAAAGATATAAAAACAAGGCATACATTCCACCATTGGTTGATATAGAGGAAAAAAAATGGGAAAATAATTCTCAAGCTTCTAAAAATGATAAAGATGAAATTGTTAAGTTTATATATTTTGGAGAACCTGGAAGAGGTAGAAAAGATGACTTGAATTTTTTGGTAAAAACATTTTCTAAATTGAATAATAAAAATTTTGTGCTAAACATTGTTGGAATTACTAAAGAAGATTTTTTGATTTTAAATAAAAAAAATGGAAACAATTTCATTGAAACGAAAAACATTAAATTTCATGGAAGATTAACTCATGAAAAAACATTAGAACTTTTGAAAAATTCTGATTTTTCAATTTTTATTAGAAAAAGTAATGTGACAAATACTTTTGGATTTCCAACTAAATTTGTAGAAAGTTTTTCAATGGGAATCCCTGTAATTACTAACATAACAAGCAATATAGGAGACTATCTAATAGATGGTTTTAATGGTTTTATAGTTAATTATTCTTCACTTGAAATTAAACTCAACTATATTTTAAACTTAAAAAAAGATGATATAATAAAACTAAAAAATAATGTTAGAAGAGATTTATTTTGGTATAAAAATTATATAAACAAAATGAAAAGAGTTATAGAAAATTTATGAAATTATTAAAACCTTTTATAATAGTTTTAGGATTCTTTTTTTATAATTTCAAAAGAATTTTTAATCATTGTATAAAAAAATATTTGACAACTAAATTCAAAAAGGTTGGTAAAAATTTCTATTTTGGTAACCATTGTATTTTTACTTTTAAAAACATAACAATTGGGAATAATGTTTTTATTGCTGATTTTTGTGTAATTCAATCAACTCATGGTGAAGTTATAATAAAAGATAATGTAATGATTGGCCCTGGGGTTCATATTCATGGTGGGAATCATGAATATAAAAAAATTGGTTTTTTAATGAACGAAATAAAAAGAGAAAATGAAATTGATAAGCCAGTCATTATTGAAGAAGATTGTTGGATTGGAGCAAATGCAATAATTTTAAATGGTGTTAAAATAGGAAAGGGGAGCATTATAGGTGCTGGAAGTATTGTAACCAAGGATATTCCTCCTTATACAATTTATTTAGGATCTCCTCCTTTGAAAATATTAAAAAGGTATACTGATGAACAAATCGTAGAACACGAAAAAAAATTGTATGAAAGAAAAAAATAAAAAGGTGATAGTTTTTTTAGTTATGGATGATAACTTCAATGGGGGGCCTTCTGTTTTCTCAAAAATGGTAGTTGAAAGTAAATTAAAAGAAAAATACAGTTTTGTGCTATTATTTATACCTTTTAAAAGTAAATTTGTACTGGACATAAAATTAATATTAGAAATGATAAAAAAAATAAAAAAATCAAAAGCAGATATTGTTTGTTTTTCTGGTCTACAACTTGAGGGTTTTTTATCTTCTGTAGTTTCATTTCTTAGTGGTAAAAAAAGTATAATGTTTATTCATGGAAGTTCTGAGGAATCTTTTTTCTTTCCTTTCTGGAAGAAAAAAATTATAAAGATTATAGAACATATTAGTTTGACCTTAGTGAGTCAGTTTGTCTGTATAAGTGAATATGTGAATAGTTGGGAGAAAGTAAGAATACATAACAAAAAAAATAAAGGAATCATATATAATTTATATCCTGATTTACCTAAAAAAATTACTTTTTATCAAGATAAAAAATTTAAATTGATTACTACAATAGGAAGATTAACTAAGGAAAAAGGATATGATAATTTTATTGAAATTGTGAAATATTTCAATATTAAAAAACCTGAAATAAAATTTGTGATTGTTGGGGAAGGAGAATATAAAAACTATTTATCAAAAGTTAGAAATGAATATAATTTAAAAAATTTATTTGTGATAGGTTATTTAAAAAATGTATATAAAATTCTATCTATAACAGATATTTATGTCTCTTGTTCTTTACATGAAACTTTTAATAGAACTTTATTAGAAGCAAGTATTATAGGCATTCCTTCAATTGTTAACGATGTAGGAGGTATGAGAGAAATAGTAAAACATGGAGAAACAGGTTTTTTAGTAAAAAAAAATAAAATTGATACTTATATTGAAAAAATCAACTTTTTCCTTGATAATGAAGATATTCGAAGAAATTTTGGATTAAAAGCGAAAAAATATACTCAAACAAAATTTGAAAGGGATAAAATTTTAGAAAAATTAAATTTTCTTTTTAGCGAAAAAAATGAGAACCAAAAAAATTAAATTTATTGAAATTATTGAAATTTTTTTAATAAGTGCAATTTTATCATTTACCATTTTTCCATTTATCCAAAAGATAAATGTAAAACCGTTAATTATTTACAATTTATTTTTTATTTTATGGATGTTATTAATTTTTTTTAAAGAAACAACTAAATTTATAAAACAGCCTTTATATAATTATTTAGTGTACCTTTTTTTAATACTTGTATTTATAGTGCCTTATTCATTCGGTAGTAATACGATAGGAAATAGATATCTTGACCTGTCTCCAATATTTTATTCATTTATTATTAGTAACTATTATTTGTCTAAAAATAAAAGTTACATATTGAAAATCATCTTGTACATTATTGCTTTTTTTTCATTAATAACTTTAATTACTACTTTATTAAATTTAATAAAAAACCCTTTTATAACGAGAATTATAAAAAATTATGGTTATACAAAAGAATATGCTATTTCTAACAATATTGGAGGATATGAATTTATTTATTATAGCGTTTTAGTTTTCATTTTACTTTTTTATTTTTTAATTAACTTTTATTCTAAAATCAATAAAAAAAAATTGGTAGTTTTAACTATAATTATAATATTGATTCCTTTATTAGTAGTTATGTCAAATTATTTTATAGCATTTCTTATTTTAGTTATTTCCATATTTTTGGTTTTGATTTTTAAATTATCTAAAAAAAATACATATTTAAAATTATTCATCCTTTTTCTAAGTATAATTTTAATTTATAATTTTTATACTGAAAAAATACTTGACTTTTTTATAGATAAAACAACTGGCTTAAATAAAACAAGGTTACAGGAATTAAAGGATTCTTATCTTGAAAGTAAAGAATTTAATCTTGAGACAAATAGGTGGCAACTTTATAAGGTGAGTTTTAATACTTTTTTAGAAACTCCCTTGTTAGGAGTTATTGGAAAAGAAAAAGAATTGATTTTTGGAACAACAACAAGTAGTGGACAACATTCTCATTTTTTAGATAGTTTAGTTTATTTAGGTTTATTTTTATCACTATTACAATTATATGTAATATTTAGACCTTTTTTTATTTATATAAAAGATAAAACCTTTAATGACCTTGTTTTTACTTTCTTATGTTCTTTTTTGATTATCTTTTTATTTAATAACCTAACTCCTTCTATGTCAATTCCACTTTTTTTTATATTCCCTTATTTATATGACAAAATGTTAGAAATGATAAATTATGAAAAAGATTAAATATATCACATTTTATTCTAACGAAAACACGCATTATTTACTTACAAGTCCAGCAAGTTTAAATAAAAGTAAATATTTAATTAAAGTTTTGAATGATTTAGATTATAGTATTGAAATTATAACACCATCAATTTTGAAAATAAATAAAGGATTTTATTTATATAAAAAATTTAATGAAAAGAATAATACCTTTATTCATTTTTCGACTTTGGGCTCTACCATTAAAATATTAAAATTAATGAATTTAGTATCTTGTATAATCCAATTATATTTTCACATTTATTTTAATACGAAAAAAAATGAGGAAATTCTTATTTATCATTCGGTTATTTTATTTTTTCCTTTAATTTTACTAAAAAAGATAAAAAAAGTAAAATTGATACTTGAAGTTGAAGAAATTTATTATGAAGTTTGGAAACAAAGGAAAATATTTAAAAAAATGGAAGAAAAACTTTTACAAATAGCAGATGCTTATATTTTCTCTACACACACTCTTGCAAAAAGAATTAAATACAAAAAACCTTATGTTGTTTCCTATGGAGAGTTTAATTATATTGAGCAAAGAGTTGAAAAATTTAATGATGGAAAAATTCATATTGTATATGCAGGCACATTTGATCCTTTAAAAGGAGTAATTGAAAGTATAAATTCAGCCAAATTTCTTGATGAAAAATACCATCTTCATATAATTGGATTTGGAAACGAAAAAGAAACCAATAATGTTCTTGGATTAATAGAAAGAATAAAAAAAGAAACTAAATGTATTATTACTTATGATGGATGTCTTAAAGGTGATGATTACATTAATTTTATTCAAAAATGTCATATTGGTTTATCAACTATTCCCAAAACACATAAGTTTATTGATTATGTTTTTCCATCTAAAATTTTATCATATTTGTGTAATAATTTGATAGTTGTATCAAGTGATTTAGAATCTGTTAAAACATCTCCTTTTGCTGATTTGATTTATTTTTATGAGAAGAATGACCCTTCAGTAATAGCTGAAACAATAAGAAATATAAAAAATTTTGATAATGTCATTTTACAAAAAGAAAAAATAAAAAATTTAGACAAAAATTTTACAAAAGAATTATTAAATTTAATAAATGAATTTGAATAAACTAAAAAATTATAAAAATTGGAATAATAAAAATAAAATAGTTGTAGTTAATTTTTTGAATTCAATTATCATTAAAGGATTTTCGGTTTTTTTATCTTTTCTAACAGTACCACTTTATTTAAAATATTTTAAAGATAAAACTTTGATAGGACTTTGGCTTACTCTGATCTCTGTAACATCATGGATTTTTTCTTTTGACTTAGGGTTTAACCATGGATTGAAAAATTTTTTGACTATCGCTTTTGAAAAAAAAGAGAATGATAAGATAAAAAAAATTTTATCTTCTTCTTATTTAATAATATCTTCAATTTCATTCATACTTTTTTTAATTTTTATTTCAGTATCTTATATTGTTAAATTTAATGATATTTTTAACATACCCTCTAATATAGTTGATGCTTATATATTAAAGAAAATTTTATTTATTTTAATTGTTGGCTTTTTAATAAATTTTGTTCTTAAAATTTCAGACACAATTCTTTTTTCTATACAGAAACATTTTATAAGAAACTTATTAAACTTAATAGCGAGTTTATTATTAGTAATTTTTTTATTTCTTTTTAAACCAACAAATACTCAAAATAGTTTAATTATTATATCTATTGTTTATGCCTTATCAATAAATATTCCATATTTAATTACTATTTTTGTTTTATATATAACCGTTTTAAAAAATTCTTTACCATCTTTTAAGGACTTCGATAAAAATTCTTCTATTAAAATATTTAACTTAGGATTAAAATTTTTTATTATTCAATTAATTTACACAATATTAATCACAACAAATGAGTATTTAATAAGTTTCTTTATAAGTCCTGAAAAAGTTTTTGAATATCAAATTTATTATAAACCTTTTTTCTTAGTTAGTTCCATTTTTGTTTTAGCTCTTTCTCCTATATGGTCAACAGTTACTAAAGCACAAACTGAGAATGATTTTAAATGGATTTATAATCTTTTTAAAAGGTTAAAAAAAATATCATTTTTTTTATTACTTTTTTATTTAATAATGTTATTTTTTTTCCAGTTTATTGTCAATATTTGGCTCAATAAAAATACATTCAAAGTTAACTACTTTTATTCATTTTCAATGATAATTTTTAATTATATTTTTATATTTAATGGTATCTTATCATCTATTGCTAACGGTTTAAGTGATTTAAAAGTCCAATTATACTCTTATTTATTCGGTGTTGTTTTAAAGTTTGTTATAATTATAATATTTATTAGAATTTTTAATTCATGGATGACTATAGTGTGGGCAAATATATTAGGACTTTTAATCTATACAATAATACAACCAATTTATTTTAATAAAAAATATTTTTCAAAACTAGGGGGTTAGATGTTTAAGGATAAAGTTTTGTTGATTACAGGTGGAACCGGTTCTTTTGGTAACGCTGTATTGGATTTGTTTCTTAACACCTCTGTTAAAGAGATAAGAATATTTTCAAGGGATGAACTAAAACAACACCAGATGAGAGAGTTTTACAAAAACGATAAATTAAAATTTTATATTGGAGATGTCAGAGATGAAAATTCGTTATATGATGCTTTTAATGGAGTGGATTATATTTTTCATGCTGCTGCATTAAAACAAGTCCCATCATGTGAATTTTATCCTATTGAAGCTGTAAAAACAAATATTTTAGGGACAGAAAATGTATTGAATGTCGCAAATAAACAAGGTGTTAAAAAAGTAATAGTATTAAGCACTGATAAAGCAGTTTATCCTATAAATGCTATGGGTATTTCAAAAGCGATGATGGAAAAAGTTGTTATAGCAAAATCGAAATTTGTTCATAATAAAACTGAATTTATCATTACAAGGTATGGTAATGTCATGGCTTCAAGAGGATCTGTGATTCCCTTGTTTGTAGAACAGATAAAGTCCGGAAAATCTCTAACGGTAACAGATCCTGAAATGACAAGATTTTTAATGTCCCTTGAAGAAGCTGTAAAACTTGTTCTTTTTGCTTTTGAAAAAGGGAAAACAGGAGAAATTTTCGTTCAGAAATCACCTGCTGCAAGAATTATAGATCTTGCAGAAGCGATAATAAAAATTTTTAAAACAAACACTAAAATTAAAATAATAGGGACAAGACATGGTGAAAAAAAATATGAAACTCTGATTACAAGAGAAGAGATGGTGAGAACTTTAGACCTTGAAAACTTTTATAAAATTTTACCTGATGATCGAGATTTGAACTATGAAAAATATTTTACAGAAGGGGAGAAAAAAATAACAATGCAAAATCAAGAATACAATTCTGATAATACAAAAAGATTGAATATTGATGAAATTGTTGAACTGCTTTTGAAACTCGATTATATAAAAAATGAGTTGAAGGAGTTTAAAAAATGAATATTCTCGTAACAGGTTCTAATGGGTTTTTAGGGAAAAATTTGATATCTTTTTTAAAGCAGGATAAAAATCTTAAAATTTATTCCTTTGATATCGAAAACTCATTTGATGAACTTGAAAATATTCTAAAAAATAATGTAGAACTGATATTTCATCTTGCAGGAGTAAATCGCCCTAAGACAAACGATGAATTCTACAAAGGGAATTCTGATTTTACAAAAACACTGGTTGATTTAGTTTTAAAATATAGTAAAAATATACCTATAGTTTTCTCTTCTTCAATTCAGGTTGAACTTGATAATGATTATGGCAAAAGTAAGAAATTAGCAGAGGATGTTTTGATTGATTACGCAAAAAAATCTGGAGCAAAGGTATATATTTATAGATTACAGAATCTATTTGGAAAATGGGGTAAACCCAACTATAACTCTGTAATAGCAACTTTTTGTTATAACATATCGAGGAATTTTCCAATTCAGATTTCAAATAGAGAAAATATTGTAAAACTTTTATATATTGATGATGTGGTGAAAGAATTTTATTCTATTGTTAAAGGAGAAAAAAAGTATAATGGTTATTTTTATAATATTGAAAAAGTTTTTGAAAAAAATTTAGGGGAAATTGTTGATCTATTGTATAAATTCAAAAATAGTAGAGATGATTTAACAATATTTGATTTTAAAGATGAATTTACAAAACATCTTTATGAAACCTATATTTCTTATTTACCGATTGAGAATTTTTCATACAAATTAAAATCGAATGAAGATGAAAGAGGTTCTTTAAGTGAGATCTTAAAATCTGATAATTTTGGACAAATTTTTATTTCTTACACTAAACCCGGAATAACAAGAGGTAATCATTATCATCAGTCAAAGACAGAAAAATTTCTTGTAATCAAAGGTGAAGCTATTATAAAATTTCGAAATATAATAACCAATGAAAAAGTTGAATACAAAGTTTCCGGAAATGATTTACAAGTTGTTGATATCCCTCCAGGTTATACACATTCAATAACAAATATAGGAAAAGGTGAATTGATAACACTGTTTTGGTCTATAGAAAAATTTGATAAATCAAATCCAGATACTTTTTACGAAGAGGTATAATATGAAAAAATTAAAAGTTATGACAATCGTGGGGACAAGACCCGAAATAATCAGATTATCAGAAGTGATTAAACTTTTTGATAAACTTTTCGATCACATTCTCGTTCACACAGGACAAAATTGGAATTATAATCTCAATGAAATCTTTTTTAAAGATTTAAAAATCAGAAAACCTGATTATTTTTTAAACTCAGCAGGAAAAAATTTAGGACAAACTTTAGGAAATATTTTATCAAAATCTTATGATGTTTTTTTAAAAGAAAAACCTGATGCGCTTCTAATTTTAGGTGATACCAATAGTGCACTTTCAGCAATTCCTGCAAAAAGGTTGAAAATACCAATATTTCATATGGAAGCGGGAAACAGATGTTTTGATGAAAATGTGCCCGAAGAAATAAATAGAAGAATTGTTGACCATATAAGTGATGTGAATTTACCTTATACTGAAAACAGTAGATATTATTTGTTGATGGAAGGAATAAAAAAAGAATATATATTTGTAACAGGTTCACCGATGACAGAGGTGATATGGAAGAATTTACAGAATATTAAAAAGAGTAAGATTCTAAATGAGTTAAAACTTAAAAATAAAAAATATATTCTTTTAAGTTCACACAGAGAAGAGAATATTGATATTGATAAAAATTTTGATTATTTGACCGATTCTATAGATACAGTTGCTGAAAACTATAGATTACCAATAATATTTTCAACACATCCAAGAACTTTAAAAAAATTGAATAGTAAAAAAAGAAAACTACACAAATTAGTTAAAATTTATAAACCATTTGGTTTTTTTGATTATATAAATCTTGAAATGAATAGTTTTTGTGTGCTTTCAGATAGTGGGACTTTAAGTGAAGAATCAGCAATATTGGGATTTCCTGCTGTTTTGATAAGAACAAGCACAGAAAGACCGGAAGCGGTTGATAAGGGAACAATAATTTTAGGTGGAATAGATAAAGAAGGCATTTTAAGAGCAATAAATATGGCTACAAGTTTAAGATCAAACAATATACCATACAATTATATTGACGAAGATGTTTCTGAAAAAGTTGCAAAAATTATAGAGGGATATACAAAGATCATTAATAAAAATATCTGGAACAAAAGTCAAGAATTGTAGTTATATTGATTTTTTTGATTTTCTCTTGCTTTTTTTAAAAAATGTGATATAACTAAACTAATGGTTTAGTTATGACGAAAAAATTAAAAAAATTTCAGAATTTTCTTGCTAAAAAAAATTTACTTCTCATTCCTTATTTAAAATCAAAAGGATATAGTTATCAGTTATTACAAAAATATTACCAAAACAATTGGACTAAAAAAATATCTAAAGGTGTTTATTATTCTGGAACTGAAGATATTTCTCTTTTTGATGTTATTCATGCTTTAGTGGAACAGGCGGGATTTAAAATACATATCGCTGGGATTAGTGCCCTTAAAATTTTTGGATATTATGAACAAATTGATTTTAGAAGTAAATATGTATTGGTATATTCTCAAAAAAGGATTTTTAAACCTAAATGGTTAAAAATAATTGAGCTGAAAAAAAATTTTAAAATAGAATTGGTTTATAGAACATTTCTCAAAACAGATGAATTCATTAAAGAAGTTTATGTAGAAAAAAAACCTGTTCCTGTTTCGATTCCTGAAAGAGCTGTACTGGAAGCAATAAATGAAATAAGAAATTATGAAGATTATATTGAGTTTTTACAGGTTTTTGAAACTATTATAAATTTAAATCCTCAACATCTGGATGAGTTATTAATCAATTGTAAATCAGTCAAAGTTAAAAGGTTATTTCTTTTTTTATCTGAAAATTATAAAAAACCTTATTTTGAAAAATTGAATCTAAAGAAATACAATCTTGGAAACGGAGTCAGGGAGGTTTTTAAATCAAAAGATAACAAGTATATTTCAAAATATAAATTAATGGTTCCTGAAATTTTAGATTTTTAATGGATTATAAAAAAATAAATCTAATAGTTGAATTACTTAAAATTTTGCAAATTATAGATAAAATTGATAATGATTTTTTGCTAAAGGGAGGAACAGCCATAAATTTATTTTACAGAGATTTGCCTCGTTTATCTGTAGATATTGATCTTGTTTTTAATTCACTTGTTGAAAGAGAACAGGCAGTTATTAAAAATAATAAATTTTTTGATGAATTTGAAAAATCTCTTTGGGAAATTATGAAATATAAAATAACTTCCAAAAATTATACAAATAATTTTATAACAAAAATTATAATCAATTCAAAACAAGGTCCAATTAAAATAGAACCAAATTGTATTGTTAGAGGGACATTAAATGGATTTGAAAAAAAAACTCTTTCAAACATTGTTTATGAAAAGACAAACATTTATGTTACTTTTAATTGTCTTAATAAAAAAGAACTTTACGCAAGTAAAATATGTGCAGCATTGGATAGACAACATCCTAGAGATCTATATGATATTTTTATAATGCTTAAAGAAGAAAATATTAATGACATTGATTTTGAAACTCTGTTTTATATTTTACAGTCAAATCGTCCATTGAGTGAAATTTTTGACCCCCAAAAGAAAGATATTTCAAATTCTTATAAGAAAAATTTAACCGATCTTATGTTGATAGAAGTTTCTTTGAAAGACCTAAATATCACAATGCAAAAAATTATTGACTGGGTCCAAAAAAGTGTTTTCTTGAAATATTATGATTTTCTTTTATCTTTTGCAGAAGGGAATCCTGATTTTAAAAAATTAAAAATTGATATTTCTATGTATCCTGGAATTGAATGGAAAATTTTAAATATAAAAAAGATGAAAAAGGAAAAAATTATTAATGAAATAAAAAGTTTAAAAAAACTAAAAAGCAAGTTGATCTAAAAATCCTATCCCACTTGAATCTTGTTTTAAAATGATTACCATATATTGAATATGAAAGGAGTGGTGATGAAAAAATCAAAAAGTGTAATTGTTTTAATTGTTCTTTTAGTTTTTGGCTTGAGTTTCTCAAAACAACTTAAATCTTTAACTCCACCTGATGCTATAAAGGAACCACATTATTTGAAAATACATGATACAACTCTTGTTGATGATTATTTTTATTTCAGGAATAGTGATGATAAAAGGGTTCTTGAATATATTGATCAGGAAAACGAATATACTGAAAAGATAATGTCCAAAACAAAAAATCTCCAGAAAAAACTTTTTAACGAGATTTTAAAAAAAGTTGATAAGGATGATATTTCTGTCCCCGAGAGAAGGGATTCTTTCCTTTACTATTACAAGGATTTGAAAGGAAAGGACTATACAATCTTTTGTCGTAAAAAAGACAAAGAAGGTGCAAAAGAGGAAATTATTATCGATGTTAACGAATATGCAAAAAACTATCCATTTTTTGATTTGAATTTTGGAGAAATTTCAACAGACCATAAAATGCTTTCCTATTCGTTCGATACTTTGGGAAATGAAAATTATACATTAAGAATACTTGATTTAAAGACAAAAAAAGATATTTCTCTGCCAAACATTGATAATGTAACCTCATTTGCCTTCAACAGATACAATGATGGTTTTTTCTATACGATTCAAAATGATATTTCAAGGTCATACGCTTTGAAATTTTATGATATGAGAACAGGAAAGGATACTCTGCTTTATGAAGAAAAAGATGAAAGGTTTTCAGTTTATATAAACAAAACAAGAAATAAAGATTACATTTTGGTCTCCGTTTCGAGTTCGACAACTTCTGAATATTATTATATTGAAAGTGGTGATAGAGAATTAGTTATGAAACCTCTCGTTAAAAGGGAAAACGGAGTTGAATACTCGTTTGACCAATCAGGGAAATATTTCTACTATTTGACGAATAAAGATTGTGTCAACTTTGATTTGAAAAGGTTCAGAATCGATTCAACAATTGAAAATTCTTCCACGATCATCAAAGGATCTGATATTTTAATGGTTGAAGGTTTTGATGCATTTGAAAAATTTTTATCTGTATATGAAAGGGTTAATGGACGAAAAAGATTAAAATTTTATTATCTTGATACAGGTGAATCTAAATATTTTGATTTTGGGGAAGAAAATTGCACATTTTATCCTTTTTCAAATTCATCTTTTAAAAGGGATTCTTTGAGAGTTTCTTATATGTCTTTAAAAACACCTGCAACTGTTATTGACATCGATGTATGGAATTTAAAAAGTGTTGTAAAAAAAGTTGATGATATAAAAGGTTATAAAAAAGAAAATTATGTAACTGAATATATCTATGCCCAAGCACCTGATGGAGAGATGATCCCGATATCTCTTGTCTATAACAAAAAATTTAAACCTGAAAATCGTCCTTTACTTTTAACAGGATATGGCGCTTATGGTGCACCATCGGATCCATACTTTTCAACATCAAGATTATCTTTACTCGATAGGGGAGTCATATATGGAATAGCACATATCAGGGGAGGTGGAGATAAAGGTAGAAAATGGTATCTTGATGGAAAGATGTTTAAAAAGATGAACACATTTATAGATTTTATTTCGTGTGCTGAATATCTTATTCAGAAAGGTTATACCTCTCAGGATAAACTTGCAATAGAAGGTGGAAGTGCTGGAGGACTTTTGATAGGTTCTGTCCTGAACATGAAACCCCATCTTTTTAAGGGGGCAATACTCGGAGTTCCATTTGTGGATTTAATAAATACCATGCTTGATACAACTTTACCTCTGACAGTAGGGGAGTTTGAAGAATGGGGCAATCCACAAATAAAAGAGCAATTCGACTATATGATAAAATACAGCCCTTATGATAATATTCAACCGAAAAAATATCCAATAATTCTTGTTAAATCATCTTTTTATGATACAAGGGTAATGTACTGGGAACCTTTAAAATGGGTTGCCAAAATGAGAGACAACAAACTTGATAACAACCTCTTACTTTTAAAGATGAGAATGAATGCAGGGCATGGTGGAAATTCTGGTAAATATAACTGGTATGAAGAGATAGCGTTTGATAATGCATTTTTACTTTATTATATTTGGGGTATAACCAAGTAAATTATATAGTTATTGTTTCAGAAGGTGAATTGTAAGGAGAGATGATAAATTTCGTTTTCTCAAAAGTAAAAAGTGAAATAACCTCATTATAGACGATTTCAGGAGAATTTGTTCTTTTACTTAAATGATGTAAAAATATGTATTTTATGTTATCGTTATAAAGTTTTTTGATAACTTTAACAGTATCTTCATTTGAAAGGTGTCCATTTTCAGAAAGTATTCTTTCTTTTAAAGAGTCAGAATATTTTGAGTTATGAAGTCCTTCTTTTGAATGGTTTGATTCTATAACAAGTATGTTAACATCTTTTAACAGAGGTATCAAATCGTCTTCAAATTGTCCCATATCAGAAAGAAATCCAATTTTTGTGTTCTGATATTTTATTATAAAACCTGTATTTAACATATCGTGTGAAATTTCGAAGGGATAAAATTCAAAGTCGTTTACATTAAAACTTTTCCCAAACTCAAAATGTGTCTTAAAAAGGTGATTTTGGTAATGATTTTTGTAGTTATTGTTAAAATATAAAGTTATTGAAGGATTCTTTTTCAGGATAGATTCAAGTCCAATGAAATGATCCCTATGGAAATGGGTTATAACGATTGCTTTTACATTTTCAATTGAGAGTGATTTTGATTCCAAAAGTTTTCTGGTTTTTCGATGTGAAAGCCCAGCATCAATAAGTATAAGTTCCTCAGGATTAGAATATAGCACAAAAGAGTTCCCATCAGAACAACTCGATAAAGAAAAAAAACTAACCATTTATCCACATTTTGCTTACATCGTTTCTCATTATTTTCTCAACACTTACATCCTTTTTCCACATTTTCCCCCAAAATTTATCCACATAAAAATCGGGGACGGTGCTTGACTTTTTGACATTTTTCTGTAAGTATGATAAATTTAATAAGATAGAGTTAGTGCAAATTTTCATTTTGTGTTACTTTTTATTAATTTTTTTCGATTTTCAATATTTTGTTCTATAATTTTTTTAGAATTGTTAAAAATACTCTTATAAAAGTCGTAAGGGTAGAACATAGTCGAATCATCAACAGGATCAGAGATCTCAAAAGTTCCAATACCTTCATAATAATTTTCATTGATAAAACCTTTTACTTTACATGGACCGGTAAATATTACGCCAGGGATATAACATTCATCATACAGCGGTTCATAAAAAAAATAAATAGAATCATCTTTACTTCTTATAAGAAAACCGTATTCATAAATATTTCGAGATAAAAGAGATTTTCTATATGTAATTGGATCAAGGAATGTGTTTTTATACATTATCGATTTTTTATCTTTAAGGTTATGATACTGTAATAAATTGAATTCATCGTTTTTGAAATGACCGGTTACAAGAAACTCATCTTCACCAAGAAATATACCACTCCAAATCCATCTATTCTTGATATCAAGTTTCATTTTTCCCCATTGGTGATCAAACCATCCATATAATTTAGATACTTTTGTTAAATCAATATACACTTTGTTTGTTTTTATCAAACCTGTTAATCTGTTTGAAATCAGAGAATAATATCCTGCTGTGTCATTTATATGACCCATAACAATATATCCGCTGTCTCCATTTATAAGGATTTTATCGCTATAATCAAAATTGATCGAACACTGTAAATCATTAAAATAAAAATTAATATCAAAACTGAGATTTTCAAAATCATCGCTGTCTTTGAAATTTTTCATACCTGAATATATTGGAGAATTAGTTTCATAATAATAAAAGGTATCCTTTAAAATGTCTTTGATATAAATGTTTGAGAAATATGAGGTAGCATCATAATATTGAAAAACAATGATGAAATAATCATACTTTTTTTGCTCATTTTGGGTTAAAATATAAGTGTAATACCAATCAATTTTTCCTTTATGGATCTGAACATCCTCTGTTAGATCAAGAACATGTTTTTGATAACGATGCGCACAATTCATTAAAAATAATAGAAAAAAAATGAAAAAAATTTTTTTCAGTTTCATAAGTTTTATATTATCAAAACAATTCTTTATGTCAATAACTACCAAATATATGATAGTTTATTCTGGTTGGGGACGGTGCTTGACTTTTTGACATTTTTAAACTGTGTTGAAATATTTTATAGAAAATATATAATCTGAAAAGAATGAATAGAAGAGAAAATTTTATTGATATTGCAAAATCGATAGGAATATTTTTAGTTGTTCTGGGCCACACAGAAATTGATCAGAATCTCAAAACATTTATATACTCTTTCCATATGCCTTTGTTTTTTATAATATCTGGATTTCTGTTAAAAATAGAATCGAATTTTAAAGAATTCTTTCTGAAAAGATTTAAAAGATTAATACTTCCTTATTTTATTTTCAGTTTTTTGACTTACCTGTTCTGGATCTTTGTAACGGGGAGACATGGAATAGGACTTGTATCTGAAATTGGATACTTAAAACCAGTAATTGGAACCTTGATAGGTTTATCACACAACGATTATCTTGTTCACAATATATCTTTATGGTTTTTATACGTCTTATTTCTGACAGAATTGATCTATTTTTACATTTCCAGAATAAAAAATCAAGTTTTACTTTTCATTGTTCCAATTATTTTGAGTTTTATAGGTTATGTTGTCACAAACAAATTACATTTAAGGTTAATCTACGGTTTTGAAAAAGTTTTAATAGCACAGGTTTTTTATTTTTCAGGGTTTATTATTAAAAAGAACAATTTACAGGTTAATATAAAGAAATTAAGTATATATAAAATATTATATTTATGTTTAATATTTTTTGTATTAAATCAATATTTTACTAAAATCAACGGATTTGTTGATCTTGTTGGAAATCTGTTTGGAAAAAACTTTATAATCTATTATTTAAACGGTTTTTCTGGAAGTTTTATGGTCATTTTTCTTTCGCTAATGGTCGAAAAATTGAATTCAGGAAGAAAAGTTTTTGAATTGGTATCAAAAAGCACACTCTATATTTTAGGTTTTCATGAACAGGTTTTAACTTTGATTTTTGGAATTATATTGATATTGTTTAAAAAAGAACCAGAAGTGTACAAGAGTATTTTAGTTTTGAACATAATTTTTTCGCTCTTAATCTGCATAGGAATAGAGATAATTTACATATTAATATTGAATCTAAAAGATAAATTCAAAAAAACAATTAAAATCTAAAAAATTTTGTCTCACCAACATTTCAAATCAACATAAATCATTAAGTTAAAAATGTTTATTGAGTGTTTTCAGGAGATATCTTTTAAAGTGGTCAATACAAGATTTAGCATATCAAACTTTACATAATATATATTATCGGGAATTATGTATACTATAAATTTTAAAGAAATAAATCAGATTTTTTATTTTATAGTGCCCTCTTTTTTCTTCTCATTGTATTGCTGAGTTAAAGGATCTATAGCACCTTCAAGCATATTTTTGTAAACATACGCCTGTTGAACGAAACTTGAATTTGGGAATCTATATATAACTTCTTCGTAACTGTTGATAGCATCTTCTACTTCGTATTTCATCTCATAAACTCTTCCCATTCCTAAATACGCTTCAGGTGTATAAGCGTTTTCAGGAACTTTTTTTATGGCTTCTTTATAATAAACCAGAGCTGAATCTATCTGAACTAAACCCTCAAACGCTTTTGCGATGCCAATATAAGCAGCACATTTTAATTCGTCAAGTCCATAATTATATTTAATGAACTGTTTAAAATTTTTGATCGCATCATTGTAGTATTTTTGAGAATTCTGTTGATCGATCGCTCCAAGGTTCAAATTACACATTCCAATATAATAGGTCGCTTTTTTGGCAGAATTTGTTCCATAATATGACTGTTTAATATTTGTAAACAGTTCGAGTGCCTGTTTGAAATCACCAGAAACAAAAATATCTATAGCACCTGTCAATTCTAATGATGAATTCTTTTCTTTTGAAACAAAACTTGATCTGATTGAAATTGCTACAATGATAACAAGGATAAATGCTGAAACACCAATAAATAGATATCTCCAATTCATTCTTGACCAGTTTATGAACTCTCCAACAGTTTCAACAAACTTATCTTTTTTCAGTTCAGATTTCTTTACTTTGACCTTTTTAACGATTGCCATTTGATACTCCTTTTTTATAAGTGCCCCTGACAAGAATCGAACTTGTGGCCCTCTGTTTAGGAAACAGATGCTCTATCCACTGAGCTACAGGGGCATTTTTTAAAAGTGAATTATACTTGATATTTCCCAATTTTCAAGATTCTTTCTACCATTTAAAAAATCCAGTTCAATTAAAAATGAGATTCCAGCAACTTTTCCTCCAGCTTTTTCAACAAGTTTTGTTGCTGCTTTCATCGTGCCACCTGTTGCGAGCAGGTCATCAACGAGAAGTATATTTTCTTCTTTTAAAACAGCATCAGTGTGCATCTCTATAGTGGCGGTTCCATATTCAAGAGTATAAGTTTCCTCAAAAGTTTTATAAGGTAATTTCCCTTTCTTTCTTATAGGTATAAATCCTTTGTTATACTTGTTTGCAATAGCGATTCCGAATATAAAACCTCTTGACTCAATCCCTGCGACTTTATCAATTTTTGAAAAATCAAAATGTTCACTCATTCTATCAACAGCATATTTAAACGCATAAGGATCAAGTATTACAGGTGTTACATCTTTAAAGATTATTCCCTTCACCGGGAAATCGGGTATGTCTCTTATAAAACTTTTAAGTTCCATTTTTCCTCCTTTAGTATTCGATTGAAAAATCATCATATTCTGATGATTCTATTTCTTTTATTATCATATCTTTTACTTCAGCATAAGGATGTTCGGTTTTTACTCTTTTAACAAAATCTTCAAGTTGATAATTCTCCCCCTGTGCTATTATTAAAACATCTCCAGAATAGAGATTTTTTACATATCCTTTAACTCCAATTTTTTTCGCTGTTCTCTGAACAAAATATCTGAATCCAACACCCTGAACATAACCCTTTACAAGAATTTCATAGGTCTTCATAGGTTTTTCTCAACAAACTTTTTTATATCGTTTATAGTTTTTGCTTCCTTAATCCCAAGTTTTTTTGCAAAATCAGATTTATAACTAATTATCGGTTTCCCAAACTGGAGTGAATAACCGATTTCAGTCAAAGTTCCATATTTACCATCGATCACTATTATAATATCTGAAGAGTTAACAATGACATAGTTTCTTGCGTATCCTATGCCTGTTGATATCGCAATATCTATATAAGGGTTAGCATTTTCTTTTTCAAATGGAAGTATTCCAATGGTTGTTCCACCTTTATTTTTTACACCTTTTGAAACTGCTTCCATTACACCACTTCCGCCACCACAGATCACAGGCAATTTGAAAGATGCAAGCATCTCCCCTATTTTAACTACTTCTTCAAAAAGTGGTTCATCAATCGATGAACCACCTATAACACCGATTAACTTATACATTTTTAATATCCACAGATTTATATTTTGATAGTGTCTCTTTAATGTTTTTCCTGATCTTCTCCATACTATCCTGATCTTTTGCTTCAAATCTAACAACAAGAATCGGTTGTGTGTTCGAAGCTCTCACAAGAGCCCATCCATGTTCGAAATAAACTCTCGCACCATCGATATCGACCACTCTGTAATTTTTTTCTTTATAGTACTTTACGATTTCATCTACAATTTTAAATTTATCTTCATCGGTTGTATCCACTCTGATTTCAGGTGTTGAGATGTAGTAAGGCATTTCATTTTTCAGTTCAGATACTTTTCTATTCCTTTCAGACATGATTCTTAAAATGAGTAAAGATGCATAAAGCCCATCATCAAAACCAAAATAATTTTCAGCAAAAAACATATGCCCTGACATCTCTCCCGCAAGTAGTGCCTTTTCCTCTTTCATTTTTCTTTTTAAAAGAGAATGACCAGTTTTATGCATAATTGGAACTCCACCTTCTTTGAGAATCAGTTCCTCAAGTCCCTGTGAACATTTTACATCAAAGATAACCTTTTCACCTTTGTTTCTTGAAAGCATATCTTTTGCAAGAATTCCAAGGATCTGATCTCCAAAAACCACATCCCCTTTTTCATCGATTATCCCAACTCGATCACAATCACCATCATATCCGATACCAACATCATATCCACCTTTAACAGTTTTTTCTCTTAACTCTTCTATAAATTCCATCACGGTTGGGTCTGGAAGATGGTTCGGGAAATTCCCATCCCTTTCAAAGTTTATGAAATCTGCTTTCACATTCAATTTCTCAAAAATTTTTTTCGCGATTGGACCTGCTGTTCCGTTCCCTGGATCCACAAGAACTTTTAACTCCTTTTTTATTTTAATTTTTTCAACACACATGTCTATATAAATATCATCAATGTTTTCCTTCACCAGTTTTCCATTACCCTTATCAAGATCATTTTCGATGATCATTTTATAAAAATTTTGAATAACATCACCATATATTGTAACATCAGGATCAACCATCTTCAGACCATTGTATTCTATAGGATTGTGGGATCCTGTGACCATTATTCCTCCATCACTTTTAAAGTGGTGTTGGGAAAAATAAAGCATAGGTGTTGTCACAACTCCAACATCTATAACATCAAGACCAGTATCAAGAACTCCATTAACAAACGCTTCTTTGATCCTTGGGCTTGATAATCTTACATCCATTCCAGCAACAATTTTTTCCCCTCCTTTTCTTCTGATATATGTCGCAAACGCCTTTCCAATTTTATATACATCACCACTATTTAAATCCGTTTCGGCAATACCTCTAACATCATACATTCTGAATATTGATTGCTTCATAACTCCTCCTTTATATATCTGTAAGCATTCTCAAATATTATTATACCATAAGGGTCTTTTTTTTCATCATAGTAAAATTGTTTTTCGTCTCTGAACCTTTCAGGATGTGGCATCATTCCTAATATTCTTCCCGTGTTGTCAACTATTCCAGCTATAGAATCGAAAGATCCATTCGGGTTTTCAGGATATTTTAAAGTTTTTTTACCTTTATTATCTACATAAAAGAAAACTCCAAGTTTTTCTATCGTATCTTTTTCAAAACTATGGATGAATTTTCCTTCGCCATGAGCAACAGGAAAATAAATATAATCTGGAAGGTTTTTCGTAAAGATCGTGTTTCTGTTAACAAGAAGTTTTACCCAGCGATCCTCATAATGGAAAGAATCATTAAATATTAAACTAACTTCCTGCTCCCATTTACCATAAGTATTTGGAAGTAGTCCGGATTTAACAAGAATTTGAAATCCATTACAGATACCAAGAATAAGTTTTCCGTTTTCAACATGTTTTTTAAAATTTTCAAACAGATGATGTTTTATGATTGAAGATACTATTCTACCACTTCCAGTATAATCTCCATAAGAAAAACCACCAGGGAAAACTATAAAAGAGAATTTTTGTATTACTTCAGGATCCTGTATGATTTCTCCAACAGTTAAAATTTCATTTTTAAATCCGACATTTTCAAGGATAAAAGATGTCTCTAACTCACAGTTGGTTCCATCAGCTTTAATAACGAGAGATAAAAATTTGTTCATAATATCACCTATAAAGTTTCATGAGTTTTCTTGTTTCGAATTTATAAGTTTTATTGTTGTATTTGATTTTTATTAAAGGTTTTTTAACAACTCTTCCCAAAATTGTTACATACTTTTTTCCAATTATTTTTTCAATGTGTTCAATATCATCATCATAAACCTGAACAACATATCTTGTTTGTGTTTCAGAAAACAGAAAATCGATTGGATCAAGTTTACTTTTTATTTCTATCTCACAACCAAGATCGTTTCCTATACAACTTTCGAAAAGGGTAACAAAAAGACCACCATCTGAAATATCATGTGCTGAAATTATTATCCTTTTTTTACTGATCTCGTTAAAATTTCTATGGATTTTTGTTGATTCAACAATGTCTATATCGGGAACAAAACCATCTTTTAATTTGAATTCAGTGTAAAGAATTGAACCTGCTAATTCATCTTTTGTCTCTTTTCCAAGTATCAAAATTGATGAAGGTTTCTTTGTAATCTTAAAATATGAACTTTTTATGTTATCAACATCAGAAATTGATAAGGCAGAGATCAAAAGAGTTGGAGGAATTTCTATCTTCTTATCTTTCATTATGAAATAATTGTTCAATGAATCTTTCCCTGAAATGAAGGGAGTTTTCAATCTCACAGTATAATCATAACACGAGAATGTTGATTCAACTATAGCCCCAAGAGTATGGGGGTTTGTTACATCACCGAAACAAAAATTATCGAGTAAAAATGTGTGATCAAGATCTCCACCCTGTGAAAGAACATTTCTTATACTCTCATCTATAACGGAGTATGTCATTTTTTTGACATTCAACTCTCCATATCTTGGATTGATTCCACACCCAACAACAATACATTTTTCTTTTGAAAACAACGGGAATAAAACTGATGAATCGTTTGGTGAATTATGAGTTTTCCCACCGAGAGGTTTTATCAATGTTTGTGATTGAACCTCATGATCATACTGTCTGACAATCCATTCTTTAGATTTAACATCCTTTGAAGATATAACTTTTTCAACAGCATCATCGATAGAAAATTTGTATTTCTCTTTTCTCTTTGATTCTTTGAAGTTTATATAAGGTAAAGCTTTTTTTTCAAACAGAGGAACACCTTTGTGTAAAAAATCCATATCGAGAGAGAGAACGAGTTTATCGTAAAAATAAAGTTCAAGTTTCTTGCCTTTAAAATAACCTATATGTGAAACCTCAGTGTTATATTTTTCAGCAATCTTTTTAATCATTTCATAATTTTTCGGTGGAACAGAAAGAACCATTCTCTCCTGACTCTCAGAGATCCAGATTTCGCTGTATGATAATCCCTCATATTTTAACGGCACCTTTTCCAGAAATACAACCGCTCCAGTTTGCTCTCCCATCTCTCCAACAGCAGAAGACAGTCCACCTGCTCCACAATCGGTTATAGCATTGAAAAGCCCATCCATTTCCATGATAGCATCAAGCATCTTCTTTTCTTCTATAGGATTTCCGATTTGCACAGCACCACTCGATAACTCCTGTGAATCTTCTGTGAGTGATGTTGAGGAAAAAGTTGCCCCGTGGATTCCATCCCTTCCCGTTTTACCACCGATTAAAACTATATAATCGTTTTCAACCACTTTTTTAAAACTGTTTCGTGATTTCATTATTCCTATGCTGCCAGCAAAAACAAGAGGATTGCCAAGAAATTTTTTATGATAACAAACGGCACCGTTTATAGTGGGAATACCCATTCTGTTCCCATAATCTCTCACCCCTGCAACAACACCTTTCAAAATTTCATCCGGAGGTATTATCGATTCATTCTCTTTTAACTCCCCTTCATCAATACCGATACAAAAGACATCAGTATTTGCGATAGGTTTTGCTGATAAGCCGGTTCCAATTATGTCTCTTATGACTCCACCGATTCCAGTTCCCGCTCCACCATAAGGTTCAAGTGCAGATGGATGATTGTGGGTTTCAACTTTAAAACATATATTGTGATATTCGTCAAATTTTACTATGCCTGCGTTATCAGAAAAAAGAGAAACTGTGTCTGGATGACCGATCCTGTAACTAGCTTTCATTATTGTTTCTTTGAATAGATTTTTTATCTTCTTGTTTTTATATTTGAAAGGTGATTTAAAAGTTTTATGAACACAATGTTCAGACCATGTTTGAGCAATAGTTTCAAGTTCGACATCCGTTGGTTTTCTTTTGAGTTTTCTGTAAAAGTAATCCTTTATGATTTCCATTTCCTTTAAATTGAGTGATAAAAACATATCCTTTGATAATTTTTCAAGATCGCAATCAAGATCGATATACTTTATTTCAAAATCTTGAAATTTTTTCTGGATTTTTTTCTTTTCACTGAACTCTCCAATCTGTTCAACAAGAGGATTAAAATATCTATTCTTTAAAAATCTTATAATGTTTTCTTTATCAATTTTTTCTTCTGAAAAAAAGTAAAACCTTCTTATAGTTTTTACATTTTCTACTTCAAAAGATGATTTCAAAAGGTAATTTTTGAGAGTTTCACCAGCAGGATCCATTACCCCATCTTTATAATATATATCGATAAAAAAAGAATTTTTGAATGGATGATCTGGATGTAAATAAATATCGTCTGTTATCGAATCAACAAGGAGATCTTTTAAAAAGTTTATATCTATGTCTCTGTCAAAAAAATAGAGATTTGAAGCCCGAACTTTTTCAATCTTAAAATGTCTTTTTTTCAATTCATTCTTTATTATAAGACCGAGTGAATCGTAACTATCATTTTTGGGAATGATCTCTAATATCATTTTTCCTCCATATTATCAAACTCCTGAATGAAACAGTTTTCAAGACCCAGCATGTTTGCATAATCCACGATCTCTTCATATTCTTCAACATAAACTTTTCTTTTTAACAACAGATCATCAAGTGCTTTAAAGTATGGTGTATACTGTGACATCAAAGAAAGAGAAATTTCTCTACCGAAGTTATCAAAACAAAATTTGATAATCTCTTTCATCTCCTTTACCTTACCCGGTAACAAAAGTATTCTTATGATCAATCCTTTTTGTGCATATCCATCCTTATCGACTTCTAAATATCCCTTCTGTTTAAAAAATTTCTTGATGTTTTTAAAAACTATTGAAACATAGTTATCAACAGAAGAATATTTTTTCGCATCGTTATCGTTTGAGTATCTTATGTCTGCAAGATAAACATCAACTATTTCATCTAAAAAATCAACAACATCAGGATTCTCATAGGAAGATGTGTTCCAAATGATAGGGATTTTCAATTCTTTGCACTTTATTTCTTTTACCACACTATATATATGATAAATGTAGTGTGTCGGTGTAACAAAATTTATATTCCGTGCTCCCTTTTTCTGTAAATCAAGCATTGCCTCTTTTAACCCCTGTTCATCAGTCATGTTTCCAACTCCAAGTTGAGATATTGGATAATTCTGACAATATATACATTTCATCGAGCAATTAGAAAAAAAGATCGTTCCAGAACCATCGTTTCCGGAAATTGGTGGTTCCTCTCCGAAATGGAGACTTTTAGAAGCGATTTTTATCCTATCATCAGCATTACAGAGACCTGTTTCTCCATGGTATCTTTTAGCACCACACATGTTTCCACAAAGGAAACATCTATCGATGTAAAAATTTTTTAAACGGTTCATAATTTTTCAACCTATCCGCGATTTTACTTTCTGCTGCGAATTTCCACATCTCTTTTTCACCTAAGAGTATTGCTTCTTCTGATTTATAGAAATCGAAATGTTTTATAGATGTCATATCAGGTTGAATCAAATAATCAGGTTTGTCGAAGTTCAATCTAAAATTTGCAAGGTTTGATTCTGCTATCATAAATGTTTGTGATAGAACATCCATTATGTTCAATTTGTCGTTAAGGTTTAGAAGTGATCCTAAAATTTTTGCTCTTTTCTCAATCGTTTCGATTTCCTGTTTTATAAAAATTTTTAATTTTTCATTAAAATTTGTCGCATGATCCACTTTTTGCACCTCGTAGTTTTCAGTTTTTTCAGCAATAGGGAAATCAGCACATTTACATTTTAAAACGGGAGTGTGTAAAACGTTCACAGCGATAACTATATCCGCACCCAGCCTTCTACATAAAGATACAGGCACAGGATTTACTAAACCTCCATCAACAAGCGCATAATTTTTTAACATTTTTGGAGTTATGATCCCAGGTATCGAAATCGATGCACGCACAGCGTCCCTTAAAAAGCCCTTTGTAAAATTCAACTCTCTTCCATCGATAATGTTACATGCCACACAGCCAAATGGAATCTTTAACTTATCAAAAGTATCAACTGGAAGTAACGAATCAATATACCTGTTTAAAATTTCTCCGTTGACAAGTCCTGCTCCATCAAATGTTATTTTAAAAAGTTTTTTTACCTCTTTTTTATCTATCCTGTTTGCAAGATCTTCAATATCTTTTGCAAGATAACCTGAAGCATATAAAACTCCAACGAGTGCTCCCATTGAAGTTCCTGCGACAACATCAGGTTTGATTTTCAATTCTTCAAGAACTTTTAGAACACCAATATGAGCATAACCTTTTGCAGCACCAGAACCGAGAGCGAGTCCAATTTTAGGTTTTTTGTTTTTGAATCCCATAAACCCCATATTCACCTCAATGTTTAAAATGTCTTACATTTGTAAACACCATAGAAATACCATGCTCGTTACACGCATCGATAACCTCTTGATCCTTGATCGAACCACCTGGTTGAACTATCGCATATATCCCTTCTTTTGCTATCAGATCTATTGAATCTCTGAACGGGAAAAATCCATCGGATGCGAGCGCAGAACCACCAGTGTAAGCTGCCATTCCACCTGCCTTTTTCAGCGCAATTTCCACAGCATCAACTCTCGATGTTTGACCTCCCGATATACCCATAGTTCTATTTGGTGTAGCAACAACTATCGCATTTGATTTTACAAATCTGACCACTTTCCATCCAAAATATATCGCAGCCCATTCTTTTTCGGTTGGTCTTTTATCTGTAACAACCTGGAATAGAGATGAATTGTCCTGAATGTTATCCTTGTTCTGAGCTAGATAGCAACCTGTTAAGGATCTTAATTCTATCTCTTTCTTTATATCTATCTCCCCTTCAACTATTCTTAAATTTTTCTTTTTTGATAAAATTTTTAAAGAATTTTCTGAAAATGATGGTGCATAGAGAACCTCCATGAAAAGAGGGCTTATCATCTCTGCTGTTTCTTCATCACATTCTCTGTTAAGAGCGATTATACCACCAAAAGCGGATTTTGGATCGGAAATGTGTGCATACTGAAAAGCATCTGAAATCGTTTCACCAACTCCAACCCCACACGGATTACAGTGTTTGATTATTGAACAAGCAGGTTGTTCAAATGACAGGGAAATGTTTATCGCAGCATCAAGATCGAGATAATTGTTAAATGACATTTCTTTTCCATGGATCACTCTTAAATCAGCAATGGTTCTATTAGAACCACTCACCACGTATAGAGAACCTTTTTGATGTGGATTTTCTCCATATCTCAAATCTGATTTTTTCTTTAAAATCAAGTTCAAATTGTTTGGTAACATCGATTCATTCTGATTTATGATACTGAAAAATTTGAATATCGTTGAGTCGTATTCCACAACCCTGTTGAATGCCTTTTGTGCAAGAAGGGAAAGTGTTGATTCTGTAATTGAACCATCGTTTTCTTCGATATGTTCTGCTATATTTTTATAGTCATTTTTATCAACGATCACTCCGACAAATTTATAGTTTTTTGCTGCCGCTCTTATAAGGGAAATTCCACCTATATCTATCTTTTCGATCAAATTTTCAAGATCTTCAACTGGATTTTTTGAAGTTTTAAAACTTTCTTCAAATGGATAAAGATCGACAATTACAAGATCAAAAAGAACTTTTATTTTAGAAATGTCATCTTTATCTCTTCTCGCAAGGATTCCAGCGAAAAGATCAGTGTTTAGAGTTTTAACTCTTCCACCAAGAAGTTCGCTTATTCCTGTGATTTCCTCAGTTTCGTAAACATCATAACCGAGTGCCTTTATATGTTTTGCCGTTGAACTTGTAGCATAAATTTTTACTGAGAACTTTTTAAGGGTATCGAGCAAATTTTCGATTCCATCTTTGTTATAAAGTGATATTAAAGCATTTTTTATCTTCATAACGACTCCTTCAACTTTTCTGCTATTTTGATCGATGCGTTTCCATTTCCATAGAAAAATTTATATTTTTTCAACCTGAACTTTTTTTCAACATTTTCATCAACTATTTCTCCCAATGGAGATAAAATGTTATAACCCGACTCAACCGTCTCTTGCCATTCTGTTTCATTTCTGAGAGTTATGCAAGGTTTTTTTGCAAAATATGCTTCTTTTTGTAATCCTCCTGAATCAGTTAAAACGATTCTACATTTTTTCAGCAAAAACAATGTTTCAAAATAACCAATTGGATCAATAAATTCAACATTTTTATAAATTCTTTCATCGGAAAGCACATTTTTTGTTCTCGGATGGACAGGAAAAATTATTTTATAATTCAACCTTGAAACATTGTTTAAGATTTTTTTTAGAACATCTCTTTTTGTGTTCGATTCTCTGTGCACAGTTAAAAGGGCAAAATCTTTATTACCAATCTTTTTTTTCAAATCTTTACTGACTTTTTTTTCCACAACCTTTTCAAGCATTAAAAAAAGATCATACATCACATCACCAGAAAAAATACCTTTTAACCCTTCCCTTTTCAAATTAGAAATAGCAAGTTTAGATGGTGCAAAAAGATAATCTGACAATCTATCGGTAACGATCCTGTTGATCTCTTCAGGCATATAGATGTTTCCACTTCTAAGCCCTGCTTCGATATGAACAAGAGGTATGGAGAGTTTTGCAGTTGTGATGGCTCCGGCGAGTGTCGTATTGGTATCTCCATAAACTATTACTCCCAATGGTTTTTCTTTCTGAAGAACTTCCTCAAACTTCTCCATTATTTCACCCGTTTGTTGTGAATGTGTTTTCGATCCAACACCAAGATTGTAATCTGGAACAGGGAGTTTGAGAGATTTAAAAAATATTTCAGACATATTGAAATCATAATGCTGACCAGAATGAACAAGAACGATTTTAAAATATTTTTTTAAATGTTTATTGACGGGAGCATGTTTTATAAACTGTGGTCTTGCTCCTATAAGAACTACAATTTTTTTCATAGTGAATAGAGTTCTTTTTCAAGATTCTGGATGGTTTTTTCAAGTGTATCACTTGATTTCCCACCAGCAGCATAATAATGTCCACCACCTTCAAACTTTCTTGCGAAAAGATCAGCGTTATATTTTTCATTTTTACTTCTGAAGGAAATTCTGATGTTCCCTTCTTCTTCGGTTAACAAAACAGCAAAACCAACACCCTTAATCTTTAAAAGTTCGTTCACTATTCCATCGGTGTATTCCTTTTTTGCTTTCAACTCATCAAAATCGGATATTTTTATATAGGAATAAATTTTATCATCTATAAATTTTATTCTGTCAATCACCTTTGATATGAGTTTCACTTTTGCAAGAGGGCGGGACATAAAAACTTCGTTTGAAATTCTCTGTCTCTCAGCTCCTTGATCGATAAGTTTCGATGCAATTTTAAATGTTTCAGAGTTTGTGTTTTCAAACATAAAATTCCCTGTATCAGAAACGATGCCTGTGTACAATGCGTTACAAATATTCGTATCGAACTTGATATTCATCTTTTTAAGAAGTTTGAAAACTATCTCTGCTGTTGAACTTGAACACACATCCACAAGATTTTCATGTCCAAAATTTTTATTTGAATCATGATGATCTATATTGATAAGACAAATATTTTTTTGAAAAAGATCGACCAAATACTTTTCTATCCTTTCTCCTGGTCTGGTAAGATCTGACATATCGAGTGTAATAATGAGATTAAATTTTTTTTGTAACGGAATATCTCTTTTTATGAACTCACTACCTTTCAGAAAACGAAAAGTTTCCGGAACATCATCCTCATTCAAGCAGAAAACATCTTTTTTGATCTTCTTTAAAGCGAGTATGAGACCTATCTGGGAACCAATAGAATCACCATCTGGTCTTTTATGGGAAACTACCAGAATTCTTCTCGCTGATTTAATCTTCTCTATTATCTTCTTCATCTTTTAACTCTTGAAGTAGATTTTCGATTCGAAGTTGATATTCGAGTCCATCATCGTATTTGAATTTAATTTCGGGGGTTTTTCTTAAATTTATTTTTTCACTGATATGACTCCTGAAGAACCCCTTGGCTTTTTCAAGGTGTAGAGGTATATAATCTTTCTTTTTATGTGCAACATAAAAAATTGTTGCATATTTTAAATCATCAGTTACTTCAACTCTCGTGAAAGTGATCAATTTCAATTTTGGGTCCTTTATATACTCAAGAGAAATTGATGCAACTTTCAAAATTTCGGATTCTATCCTTTTATGCCTTCGTTCACTCACCATATTTCCATCTCACTCTTTATGATCATAACAAATGGATTCGAATCAATAAAATTTATAATCTCTTTTAACTGTTTATCGTTGAACTTGGTATCATTAGATAATATCGCAATACCAATTGTTGATTTTTTACAGGAGTCATTATCATCAACTTCTGCAATCGATACATTGTATCTATTTTTGACCCTTTCGATCAAAGATTTTATCACCCTTCTTTTATCCTTTAAAGTTTGTGATTCTCTCATAAAAAGTTCTATTTTTACAACAGTAACCTTCATCAATCTTTCTTTTCAACTTTTATGATACATTTAAAAATATCACCTTTTTCTATATCATCGAAGCCATCGAGTAAAACAGCACATTCGTAACCCGCTTCAACTTCTTTTACATCATCTTTAAATCTTTTCAATGTTTTTATAGGGTATGTCCCGATATCATTTCCATTTCTTAAAATGTTTATCATAGAATTTCGGACAATTTTCCCATCAAGCACATAAAGTCCTGCAATCGTTCCCAGTTTTGAAATTTTAAACAGTTCCCTCACTTCTGCTGTTCCTATTATCTTGTTTTCATAAATAACTTCTTTAAACGATTTTAATGCGTTTTTAACATCATCTATAACATCATAAATAACATTGTATTGTTTTATTATGATACCTTCAGTTTTGGCTTTTGTTCTTGCGTTTGGATCTATAGATGTATCAAAGGCTATAATCATTCCTTTTGATGCTATCGCAGCATTAACATCGTTTTCAGTCACAATTCCAACATCTTTTAACACAACATTGACAATCGCATCTTCATTTGATAACATCTGTAATGAATCTGCGAGTGCCTCGATTGAACCGTAAGCTTTTCCTTTTATGATTATGTTTAACTCTTTCTTTTTCATTATCTCAAGTTGTTTCTCAAAACCATCAAGAGATGTTATTTCTCTTTTCTTCAAAAGTTGTTCTCTGTAGGCGAAATATCTTTCTCTTGCGATCTCTTTTGCGATCTTTTCATTTTCCACTGTTGTTAAAATATCTCCGACCTCTGGTAACTCATTTGCTCCAACTATCATTATTGGAATTCCAGGGGTTGCCTTTTGAACTTCCTGTTTGAACTCATTCAACATTTTTCTCACTTTTCCATAAACTTTTCCAACAACGAAAAAGTCGTCCTTTTTTAAAGTTCCTTTTTGTATAATGCAGTTAAATATAGCCCCAAGACCTTTATCCTGTTTTATCTCGATTACCGTTCCTTTAACCGTTCCCTCGTAAGGTGCTTTAAGGTCAAGTAATTCGGCCTGTATGGCAATCGTTTCAAGTAGTTCTTCAACATTTTTCCCGGTTTTTGCAGAGATTGGAACAACTGGGACATTACCACCGAACTCATCTGGAACAACGTTTATGTTTAAAAGTTCTCTTTTTACCCTGTTGATATCACTTTCAGGAAGATCGATTTTGTTTATTGCAACTATAATTGGAACATTCGCTAATTTACAATGATTGATCGCTTCAATTGTTTGTGGTTGAACTCCATCGTTTGCAGCAATAACTATCACAGCAATATCAGTGATCTGTGCTCCCCTTGCTCTCATTGCTGTGAACGCTTCATGACCCGGGGTATCCAGAATCGTTATTAAACCATGTTTTGTATTCACAGTATACGCCCCAAGATCCTGTGTAATTTTTCCATACTCAGAATCTGCTATTCTTGATTTTCTCAAATAATCTATCAACGTTGTTTTACCATGGTCAACATGTCCCATTATTGTTATAACCGGAGGCCTTTTCAAAAGTTCATATTTTTCTTTCTCTTCCTCTTCCTCTTTTTTCGCTGTTTCTTCAATTTCGGGGGCTATTCTTTCAACATCATATCCAAACTCCATCAAAAGTAATGAAGCTGTTTCAAAATCTATTCTCTGGTTTATCGTAACCATCAAACCAAGTTCTATCCCTTTTTCGATCAACTCAACGGGATCTATGTTGATTCTATCAGCTAAATCTGAAAGAACGATAAAGTCGGAGATCGCAATTTTTTTTGTTTCCCCTTCATCTTTAACCTCTTTTGGTTTTTCCTTATATTTTTTCTTATGCGATAATTCACCAGCCCTTATCGCTTTAATGGTTTTTTGTATCGATTTTTCAATAACTTTTTCATCAATTACCTTTTTCTTTTTTCCTTTTTTACCTTTTGTTATCTCCTCGGAAGTGATGAATTTTTTATCAGGTTCGAAAATTGGCTTTACCTCTTCAAATTTTGGAGGTTGTTGGTAAGATTTTCCTTTAAAAAAGTTTTCTCTTTTGTCTTTCCTTTCATATCTATCAAACTTTTTTTCAGCAGGGAACTGTTTCTTTTCTGTGGTATGCTGTTCAACTGGTTTCTGTTTTTCAATGGTTTCTCTTTTTTCTACTGCAACCTCTTCAAAAGTCCCTTTCCTGTCTTCTGATTTCACTTCTTCTTTAACAACCTTTTCCTCTTTCCCCTCAGTTTTTTCTAATACGGGATTCTTTTCACTTTCTTTGTTATTTTCAATTTTTTGTATTTCCTGTTTTTCTATCTCTTCCTTTTTTTCTTCTTTTTTCTCTTCAACTTTTTGTTCTTCTTGTTTTTCGATTTTTGGTTCTTCTTCTACAGCCACACTTTCAATACGCGAAAATTTTCTCTTGGGTTTTGGAGGAGCCTTTTCCTCGTCTTCTTCATCTTCTTCATCTTCTTGTATTTCAATCTCTTTTACTACTTTTTCTTTTGTGGATTTTTTAGAGGTTCTTTTTGTTTTTGTTGTTTTTTCTTTTTCGCTCTTTTCTTTTTCTTCACTTTTCTTTTTTTTCGCTTTACTCTTTTTCAGTTCTTTGAAATGTTCTGTTATTTCTTTAACAAGTTCAACATCAAGGACAGTTTGTTCTTCATAATTTTTTTTATATTTCTTTTTAAGATATGCAATTATATCTTTGCTGCTAACTTTTATCTGATCAGCGAGTTCTTTTAGAAAAATCTCTTTCTCTTTTTTCTTAGACATTATTTGACTCCCTTTGTTTTAAATACTCCTGAGCACTTTTCATAATTTTTTCCGCTGTTTTCTTTCCAAACCCCTGGATATTTTCAAGTTCTTCTATTCCCTTTTCAACTATCTCTTCGACACTTTTATAACCTGCTTTCACAAGATTTTCTTTTTGATTTTCTGTGATATCCTTCAATTCATAAATTGGATTTATATCTGAACTTTTTCCTAGTTCCTCTTTGAATTCACTTTCAGATATAACCTGTAAATTCCAGCCGGTCAATCTTGATGCGAGTTTTAGATTTACTCCATCTTTACCGATCGCTTTGTCTTTTGTGTCATCCTTTACAACCAATTTCATTGTTTTCATCTCTTCGTTTTTAAACGCTCTGATGATGGTTCCAGGTGATATTGCCCTTTGTGTATACAGTGTTGGATCGGATGACCATTGAATTATATCGATATGTTCGTTGTTCAACTCTCTGATTATTGTATGGATTCTTGAACCTTTAACTCCAACACAGGCACCAACGGGGTCTATTTTATCATCAAGTGACATAACAGCGATCTTCGATCTTTTGCCAGGTTCTCTTGCGATACCTTTGATTACAACAGAGCCCTCTTCTATTTCTGGAACTTCAAATTCTAAAAGTTTTTTTAAAAATTCATCAGATTTTCTTGACAGGAATATTTCAGGATCCTTGTTGTTATTCTTTTTAACTTCTATAACAACAGCTTTTAGAAGTTTTCCCTGTCTGAAATTTTTTATCTCATCTGGAATCGCTTCATCGAAAGCCATTTTAGCATCCAGCCTCGCAAGGTTTATATAAACAAACCCTTTTGCTTTATCAATCTTTTTTATGTGTCCGTTGACAAGCATTCCAACTTTCGCTGAGAACTCGTTGAACAACGATTCCCTTTCTTCAGCAAGGACCTTCTGGTTAATGAGTTGTTTCATTCTGTTTATAGCACTTCTTCCAACATCTTCAACTGAAAGTTCTTCCCAGAATTTATCACCGAGTTTTATATTTTTCTTTGATTTCTCATCAGGGGTACTTTCTATTGCATCTTCCAAACTTATTTCAAGATTTGGCTCTTCAACATTTTCAACTATAACAAGGCCCCTTTCAATTTTTATTTCTCCAGTTGCCTCATTGATCGTAACTTTATAATCACCATCCTCACCATAATGCTTTTGAACAGCAAACTTAAGTGATTCTTCAACAATTTTTAAAAGTTTACCTTTATCAATATTCTTTACAGCACTAATTTCTTTTATAGCTTCAATAATTTCCCTTTCTCTTTCTTTGTTCACTTTACCTCCTATCTTTTTCTTCTCCTGGTGAAGAGACCTCTAAAACATAATTTTTTTCAAATATTTTTTCAACATCGAGCAAAATTTCAAACTCTTTGTGAAATTTTTCAAGATCTTTAACTGTTATCCCACCTTCTTTGTCGAGAAAAATTCTTATATGAGGATTTATCGATATTGAAACAAAAACTTTTATGAGTTTAATTTTTTGTTCAAGATAATCCTCTCTACTCAACAGTTTTTCTACAAGTGCTTTCAACTTCTCTTCTCTTTCTTCATACATTGTATTTATCCATCTCCTCTTTTATCAGTTGATTTATTTTATCAAAAACCTGTTCTTTATCAACCATAATCCTCTGGTTATCCCTTCTCCTGGCAATCTCTACTTTACCTTCATTCAAAAACTTGTTTCCATATATTATTTTAAAAGGAATGCCTATAAGATCAGCATCTTTAAACTTATTTCCCGGAGAAAGATCTCTATCATCAAGCAAAGCATCGTAGATTGAAAATCTGCTATAGAGATTTTGTGCTTCATCCATAACAATTTTTTCTCTAACGTTTAATGGAATAATGATAACTTTAAACGGCGCAACGGAAATCGGCCAGATGATACCATTCTCATCATTGTTTTGTTCAATTATCGTTGATGCTATTCTTCCAAGTCCTATCCCATAAGACCCCATAACTATAGGTTTCCTTTCTCCATTCTGTGTTAAATACTCTGCTTTCATCGATTCAGAATATTTTGTTCCCAGTTGGAAAATATGCCCTATTTCAATCGTTTTTTTGATCTTTAATTTCCCGCCACATTTTTCACATCTATCATTTTCCTTTAATTTTATAATATCAACAAATTTTATGTTTTTTATATCCCTTTCGATATTTATGTTAATGAAATGGTAATCCTTTTTGTTTGCACCAGAAACAAGACCTTTTCTTCCTTTCAGTGAAATATCCGCATAAACTGGAATCTCGAGGTTGACAGGAGAAACATAACCTTTTGGAGCATTACAATATTTTTCGATCTCTTCATCTGTTGCATATCTGAAGAGTTCTCCAAAAATTAAAATAAGTTTATCTTCATCTATATCCCTATCACCGGGCAGGATGACAAAAACTGGTTGACTGTTTGCTATCAAAAGTATCGATTTAAACAATCTATTTTTATCAATCTTCAAAAATTCACTTATACTTTCAATACTACCTTCAACTGGAGTGAAAACCTCTTTTAAATCTCCATCAACATCAGCAGGGTTTTCAATCAAAGGTCTTGCTACCTCTGTGTTTGAAGCTGTGTTACAATTTTCACATATCACAACGTTGCTTTCTCCTGCATCGGAAAACGCCATAAACTCCTGGGATTTCTTCCCACCCATCAATCCACTTGCGGCTTCAACTACAACAAAATTAAGCCCACATCTTTTAAAGATTCTTGTATACGCTTCCCTGTGCTTTTCATAGGAAACATTGAGTCCTTCATAATCTTTATCAAGCGAGTATGAGTCCTTCATCTCAAACTGCCTGACTCTTAAAAGTCCACTCCTTGGACGTGGTTCATCTCTGAACTTTGTTTGAATCTGATACCATATTTGTGGAAGATCTCGATACGATTTAATTTCACGCCTTGCAAGATCGGTAATTATCTCTTCATGTGTAGGACACATTGCAAAATCTCTTCCTTTTCGATCCTTGACCCTAAACATTTCGTCACCAAAATCTGTCCATCTTCCACTCTCTTCCCATATCTCTTTTGGAGTTAAAACTGGCAGTAGAAGTTCCTGCCCTCCTATTCTATCCATTTCTTCCTTTATTATCTTTCTAATGTTCTCAATAACCATGAGCCCTAATGGTAAATAAGAATATATCCCTGCAGCGTTTTGTCTTATAAAACAACCTCTGAGCATCAACTTATGGCTTGCTATCTCCGCATCTTTTGGGATCTCTTTTAAACTGTTAAATAGAAAATTTGTTAGTTTCATAAGTTTATATAACTTTATGTTTTTTACCTACTTTTACAAAAGCATCTATCGCTTTATCAAGATGATCCTTTGTATGAGCTGCGGATATTTGAACTCTGATCCTCGAACTTCCCTTTGGAACAACAGGATAATAGAATCCGATCACATAGATACCTTCATCCAGAAGATCCTTAGCAAATATTTGTGATAGTTGAGCATCATTTTCAAATTTTGAAAACATTATTGGAACTATTGGATGTATTCCGGGTTTAATATCAAAACCCACCTCTGTCATTTTTTCTCTGAAATATTTTGTGTTCTCTTCAAGTTTGTCTCTTAGTTCAGTTGTTTCAGAAAGCATGTTAAATATTTCGTATGCTGTATAAACAATAACCGGTGATAGAGAGTTTGAGAAAAGATATGGTCTTGATCTCTGTCTTAAAATTTCGATTATCTCTTTTCTACCAGATATGAACCCACCCATTGCACCACCCAACGCTTTACCAAGTGTTGAAGTTATTATATCAACTTTATCGATCACGTTCATGAGTTCAACAGTTCCCCTTCCAGTTTTTCCAATAAATCCTGTTGCATGGGAATCATCAACCATCACAAGTGCATCATATTTTTCAGCGAGTTCGACTATTTTATCAAGTTTTGCAATATCACCATCCATTGAAAATACACCATCGGTTGCTATAATTCTGTATCTTAAGTTCTGTGTATTTTTTAAAATCTCTTCAAGTTGTTCCATATTCGAATGATCGTAAACAAATCTTTGGGCTTTACACAATCTCACTCCATCTATTATCGATGCATGGTTCAACTTATCTGAAATTATCGCATCCTGTTCATTTAAAAGTGGTTCGAAAACACCACCGTTTGCATCAAAACACGCAGCATAAAGTATCGTATCCTCTTTCTGCAAAAATTCTGAAATCTTATCTTCAAGTTTTTTATGGATATCGAATGTGCCACAGATGAATCTAACAGAACTTAAACCGTATCCATATCTTTCGATACCTTTCTTTGCTATCTCAATAAGTTTTTCACTACCAGCAAGTCCAAGATAGTTGTTTGCACAGAAATTCAGAACTTTTCTTCCATCGTTAAGTGTTATTTCAACACCCTGTTTTGATGTTATAATTCTTTCCTCTTTATACAGATTATCGTTTTTTATTTTTTCAATCTCTTTTCTTAAATCGTCTTTCATTCTTCCGTACATAGTTTCTCCTTATTATCTGTTAAACTCTTTTAATCTTTCATTTAAAATTTTCTTATCAGGAAAGAGTACTATCTTTGCTGAAACTCTCGGAATTTTCATCATCTCTTCAAAACCTTTTTCAAAATCTTCAAGAGAAAAAAGATTGGTTATCACAGGTCTGATATCAAGTTTTTTTGATGAAAGCATATTTTTTACTCTCAACCAAGTATCGAACATCCTCCGTCCAGAGATACCGTGTATCTGAATTCCCTTAAAGACGATCTGGTTGTTGTAATCTATTTCCAGCTTTTGTTCGGGTGTTATTCCAAAAGCAGAAAATCTACCACCTTTTCTCAAAGAGTTCAACCCTTCTTCTACTGCCTGTTTGGCACCTGCCATCTCAACAACTATATCTGCTCCATAACCATCAGTGTTATCTTTTATAAATTGAATTCTGTCAAGGTTGTCGGTTGCTTTCAAGGAAAAATCTGCTCCCATCTTTTTACCGATTTCCATGTTGAAATCAAAGACACCAACATGGAAAATTTTTGATGCTCCAGCAAGTTTTGCAACACCTATTGCAAACAAAGCAGTTGGTCCATCACCAAAAATAGCAACCCTTTTGCCATACAAATTATAATCTTCACCCAAAACAGCATAGGTGGCATTCCCAAGAGGTTCCTGAACTGATGCTATCTCTGGTGGAATACCTTTGTCGTTGACCCATGCAACTGATTCTGGAACCACAGCATACTCAGCAAAAACTCCATCTCTATCAACACCCAGTATATCTCCGTTTGTACATATATGCTCGTTGCCAGTTAAGCAGTTTATACATTTTTTACAGGGTATGTGTGTTTCAGCTGAAATGAAATCCCCAACTTTTATTTTTTTCACAGATGAACCAACTTCAACAACTTCACCACAAACCTCATGTCCAAGTGTTTGTGGAATATTTTTTATTCTTGTTTCAGACCATTTATCCCATTTGTATATATGAACATCTGTTCCACATATACTTGTCGCAACAACTTTTATTAGAACTTCATCGGACTTTATCTTTGGAATTTCTATATCAACAAGGTCTGCACCTTTTTCTCTTTTAAGTTTTCTTACTGCTTTCATTGTTCCCATTTTATCATATCTCCTTTAAAGATTTTTCAACTATTTTTACTCCTTTTAAAGCATCATCTTTTGAAAGATTGAGAGGTGGTCTGAACCTTATACTTTTTTCACCACATTTGATAGAGAATAAACCATTCTCAAAAAGTTTATCAAACATCTTATCCCTTTTTTCAGTATTCTCAAGATCAAATGCTATCATCAATCCCCTTCCCCTTATATTACTAATTTTTTTACTTTCGATCTTCTTCAATTCATCAAGTAAAAATTCACCAACATTCTTTGCATTTTCAACAAGTTTTTCTTCATCAATTATCTGCAAAATTCTCGTTGCTCTGACCATATCTGTCAAACTTCCACCCCATGTTGAATTTATCCTTGATGATTCTGCAAAAACATGGTTTTCAACTTCGTCAACTCTATCTGAACACATTATTCCACAGATCTGTGATTTTTTTCCGAAAGCAATAATATCTGGTTTAATATCAAAATGTTCAAAACACCAGAATTTTCCTGTTAGACCCATACCTGTTTGAACCTCATCGAGTATAAACATGATCTCACTCTCAAGAGTAATATCTCTTAATTTTTTGAAAAATTCTTTTCTAAAATGTCTGTCTCCACCTTCCGCTTGGATAGGTTCTATTATCAATGCTGCTATATCGTCACCATCTTTTAAAATTATATTTTTGATTTCATTTATAATTTTCTCTTCTTCCTTCTCAACCCTTTTGATCTCTTCATCAGTAACTGGGAATGTCAACGCTGGACTCTCAACGCGGGGCCAATCAAATTTCGGGAAATATTTTATTTTTCTTGGATCAAAAGTGTTTGTCATGCTTAAAGTGTATCCGCTTCTACCATGGAAAGCATGTTTGAAATGTATAATTTTTGTTCCTATTTCTCCTTTTCCCTTTTTGAGATTTTTTCTTATCTTCCAATCGAACGCAGTTTTTAATGCGTTCTCAACCGCAAGTGCACCACCTGAAACAAAGAACAGGTATTTCATAAAATCTGGTTTTGCTATACGACCAAAAGTATCAACGAATTCAGCCATCTCGATAGTGTAAATATCTGAATTGGATGGTTTATGTATTGAAACTTTACCGATCTTTTTGATAAACTCATCGTTGTTCATTTTGGGATGGTTAAAACCGATCGGAGAGGACGCAAAGAATGTGAAAAAATCAAGATACTCTTTGTTGTATTTTGAATCATAAAGATAGGAACCATGTGATTTTTCTGCATCAAAAACAAGATCAAAACCATCGACAAGCATATATTTTGATAATGTCTCAAGAACATTTTTTGGATATATTTTATTATTCATCATACCTCCTGAGTTAAAGGAAATTAAATAATAAATATATCAAATATTTATCAAAAGTCAATAATAAGATATGAGATGCACAAAAAAAGGGGCTTTAAAAAGCCCCTTTTATAGATTCAGTTAACTATAACGAATTTTTTAATAAACGGTTTTTCTTCCCCTGTAATCTGTATAAAATAAACACCTTTTGATAATTTTTTCGAAAGTGTTATCTTATAAACTCCTTTTCCAGATTCCACAGGTTTATTAACAACATTTCTTCCAGTTAGATCGTAGATCAAAATGTTTGTTGGATTATCGACCTCTTTATTGTATATGAATGAGAAAATTCCATTACCGTTATCCTCAACAACAATCTTTTCAACCTTTAAATTCTCATCAAGACCTGTGAGTTTTGTTAAATTGACAGAATAAGTATAAGAAGTGTCTTCAAGAGTAAATGTTACAGAATCTGGTGCATAGCCGTTGTGTTCAAATTTCAGTTTGTAATATTTTCCAAGAGGTAAATTTGAGAATGAATAATATCCTGTTGCATCTGTCGTATCAACTGTTACAACATCTGAAAAGATTGTTACAATTGAATTTGAAAGATCTGACGGAGAATCATTCAAATTAACATAACCCGAAATCGTTCCTTTTAATCTTAAAAGTGTTTTATTTATAATAGTATCTGATTGTAAAACTATTTCAGATGAGTCAGTTTCGTAATATGTCTTCTTGAAAATCAAATTGTAAGTTCCTTCAGATATGGGGCCAAAATTGAATGATCCAACCGAATCTGTTACAATCGTATCATTGAATAAGTTATTATAAAGAATTACCGAAATACCCGAGGAGTTTGAATTATCATCGAGTGTAACTACACCTGAAATGTTATAAAAATTAACTATCTCAATATCAGAATTATTCCTTGGTTGTAATTTATAATTCCCATATGTATAATCAAGGATTCCGGTTATATAAACTGTTTGGCCTATTGAAGGAACAGTATAGGTTGCAAGGTTATCAATTATAAGAGTATCAACACCATCAGAAACCAGCCATTCACCATTTACATCAGGTGCAGTTAAAACTGTAACTGGTCCAACTTTTATTAAAACACCCTCATAATTTTCCCCGATCTGTGGTAACGAAAGAGTAAAAGGTGCAGGAGAAGTCCCATCACCAGCTTTATAAAGTGCTGTTCCAACACTGACAATTTGTGTTTTGTTAAAGTATTCAGTAACAAGACCATGATAAAAAACTATAGTATCTCCAACATTGTATGTGTGATTTCCAATGTCACCATAAACACAGATACCATCCCACTCTTTTGGACCTGTCTTTGATGTTATATAATATTGACCTGTAAAAACTGCTGTCACAATACAGGTATCTATAACTTTCACAGTTGAATCTTTAAAAAGTGAAAAAGAATCAGGTGAATTCTGAATTTCAACTATACTCTTTAGCAACAATGGTTTATTGGCACTTCCAGGTGTTCTTACCATATAGTGTGCAAAATCTAAATAGTTGTTGTTGAATTCAAAAGTAAAAGGATCAGTGTGTCTTCCCATATAAGCATAATATGATGTCACAGCTGCTACATCATAAGTTGGCCATGTCTCTCCTCTGAATACCGAATCTGCTGAAGACGGAAGGCCATAACAAACAGCATCAAGTGTTGTGGATGAACCAAGTGAATCGAATCTTAAAACTATATTATCTGATGGACCATTTTGAAAATCAGTCAAACTTGAAACCATATCATAGTTTGGAACATTTGTTGATTGTGCTACAACAAAATAACTATCAGCGGGAATTGTTTTCCCAGAAAGATTTATCGTTGCATACACTGCACCACCATTTCCATTGATACCAACAATTTTTACTGAATCAAGAGATGTCCCAGGTATCCCTTTTATCTCTATATAACAACTTGTATCACCCCCAGGAGAATCATAAAAAAATTCGTTTATGTAAAGAGTTGGCACTGCAAAAACAAAAGAAAAGATAAAAAGTAACAATAGTAAAATTGAAAACTTTTTCATAAACACCTCTTACTTTAAAAGGTTAACTTTATAGATAAAAGTTTTTCCTTCTCTTTCTATTTTTACAAAATAAACTCCAGATTTTGCAGAGAATATCATATTTTTTAAAAATGAACTGTACAATGTTCTTCCAGTTATATCGAGAATCGAAACTTTTGAAGAATAATCTGTTGATGTTTCAATTCTTATTCCAACATTGTTTATTGAGTAAACTTTAATTGAAACAGGTTTATCATTTGACCTGATTATTTCATCAAGATTATTGTAATCTGCAGGTGTTGGAATCTCTTTCTTAAAATCAACAGAAGTTATCTCATCATAACCTTTAAAGAATGTTCTTGTCCCATTTGGTATGACCGAGAATGATGTATCAGCAGGAATATTATGCCATCCAACCTGATCTATCCTGTTACCTGCATTGCTGTAAAGATATATATTATCTCTGTAGGCATCAAGATAAAAATATTGTGGGAAAGAGGTATCATACAAAACAAAATATCCATATGCAGGAATCGTTGTTCCTGAAGGTATATAATAATCATCATCACATACGATTATCCAGTTTGATATATCAACAGGTGTATTTGAATTGTTGTAAAGTTCAACAAATTCAGTTACAGCAGCTGAATTATCGTTTGAATCTGATGGGTATACTTCATTAATAAAAACTGTTCCAGAACCCAGCATGTTCGCAGGACAATCGTTTGCACTTCCCATCGTTGGGGTAAAATCCATATTGAAATCTAAAGCGTTATCACCGGTGTTGTTGACTCTCGCACATGAAAAATTGTATATCGGGGCAGGTGCTCCTCCAAGATCCCCATAACCAACCGAATCTATAAGATTATCTGAAGCATCCTTTATGATTATTATCGCACCATCGTTAGGAAGTCCCAAAGAATCGTTAAACTCTACAGCTCCAAGATTAAACGATTTATATCCACCTGCTGGAATCGTATATGATTTAAATGTTGTGCTACTGGTTGATGTCGAACCTTTTATGTAAAGTTTATAACCGTTAACATCAATTGAACTGGTTCCATCGTTATAAAGTTCTATCTGTTCAGCACTCGTTGGTGTTACTATAAACTCGTTGATCTTCAAAGCAAATAGATTAAAAAATATAAGCAGTGTAAAAATTAAAAGATAAAATTTTTTCATTTTTCCTCCTATTACTATTAATAAACTTTTAAGGTTCAGTCCTGTCAAGTGTTCTGGCAAATGGAATCACTTCTCTTATATGTTGTGTTTTTGTAATCCACTGAACGAATCTTTCGATTCCAAGTCCAAAACCTGCATGTGGAACAGAACCGTATTTTCTTAAATCAAGATACCAGTTAAAATTTTCAACTGGAAGTTTATGTTCTTCGATTCTTTTTAAAAGTGTATCATAATCATCCTCTCTCTGTCCACCACCGATTGTTTCTCCATATCCTTCACCAGCAATCATATCAAAACCGAGTGCAAGCTCAGGTCTGTCCTTATCCCTTTTCATGTAAAACGCTTTTATTTCAGCAGGATATCTATGAACAAAAACAGGTCTATCAAACTCCAGAGAGAGAGCAGCCTCATCAGGTGCACCAAAATCATCCCCGAATTTTATTTCGATTCCTTTTTTGTTCAAAATTTTTATAGCATCTTCATAAGTTATTCTATAAAAAGGTTTTTTTACATTTTCAAGTGGTTTAATGTCCCTTTCCAGTGTTTTCAAATCTTCACCTCTTCTTTCAAGTATTCTTTCAACCAAATATACAACAAGATCTTCAGCAAGTTCCATATCGTCATCAATATCGAAGAAAGCAACCTCAGGTTCAATCTGCCAGAATTCTGTCAGGTGTCTTCTCGTTTTTGATTTTTCTGCTCTGAAAGCTGGACCAAAACAGTAAACTTTTCCATAAGCTAGTGCTGCTGCTTCCATATAGAGTTGACCTGATTGGGAGAGGTAAACTTTTTTTTCATCAAAATAGTTAACCTCAAAAAGAGTTGTAGTTCCCTCACAAGCGGATGGGGTGAATATTGGAGCATCAACACACAAAAATTTTCTGTTGTTAAAAAATTCTCTCGCATAAAAAACAACATCACTTCTTATTCTCATCAAAGCTGCCTGTTTTTTTGACCTGAGCCATAGGTGCCTGTTCGATTGTAAAAAATCAACACCATGTTCCTTTGGAGAAATCGGATAATCTATCGATTTTGAAATTATTTTAAAATCTATTATATCAAGTTCAACTCCAGATGGTGCTCTTTTGTCTTCTCTCACTTTTCCATACAATACTAAACTCGTTTCCTGTGTCAATTCATCAAATCTTTTTATGATCTCCTCGTTATGGTTGGGATGATACAGTACTGCTTGAACTATACCTGATCCATCTCTGAACAAAAGAAAAGAGATTTTCCCACTTGAACGGGTATTGTATACCCATCCTCTCAATTCAACTTCTTCACCAATATGATTTTTCAATTCATCAACTGTTAAATATTTCAATTGAACCTCCAAAACTATAAAAATTTGTGGGTAGATAGTAAGCCGAATTCTGTTTTCTGGCAATCTATCTTGGATGGTTGTTACCAGCCATCTCAAGCGATCTACCCGAGGTTATAGCCGGGCAAGCTAACCTCTGTTTGATCTTGCTCCGGATGGGGTTTGCCAATCTGTTCAGTTACCTGAACAGATGGTGAGCTCTTACCTCACCTTTTCACCCTTACCTACCAGAGGTAGGCGGTGTATTTTCTGTTGCACTTTCCATAAGCTTTCGCTTTCCGGGTGTTACCCGGCATCCTGCCCTGTGGAGTTCGGACTTTCCTCAAGTTAAAGAACTTGTAGCCAGCATCTACCCACAA
>JBDRZY010000008.1:0-58804 GCA_039804205.1 Caldifarciminota bacterium | reverse complement strand
CACAACTATACTCGGCACATTAACCTGCCTCGCCAACAATATATGCTCCCTCGTCTGTGGCATCGTCCCATCATTCGCACTCACCACAAGTATCGCACCATCCATCTGCGCCGCTCCCGTTATCATGTTCTTTATATAGTCAGCATGCCCAGGACAATCAACATGCGCATAATGCCTCTTGTCCGTCTGATACTCTATGTGTGCAACATTTATCGTTATACCCCTCGCCTTCTCCTCCGGCGCCTTATCTATCTGATCGTACGCAGTAAACTCAGCATACTTCTTCAACGATAACACCTTCGTGATAGCAGCTGTCAACGTAGTCTTCCCATGATCCACATGCCCTATCGTCCCTATGTTCATATGAATCTTCGTCCTTTCAAATTTCTCCTTCGCCATTTAATCCTCCTTAAAAGATTAAATTATTTTTAAAACTTGTAGAAACACTAAAACCAAAAAATTTTTAGAATTTGAAATATATACATTTTTTTTCATTTTGTCAAGAGGTAAAGTAAAAATTTATGGGGAGTTATTTTTAAGTGTCGAAAATTTGATATCTTAATTGGGAACAAAAAATTGCTTTTAGATTCTGATGCAAAAAAATTTTATGTAGTTCTTGCAGAAATTTAACTTAAACAAAAATGTTGACAGTTAACTGTCAATTATGTATAATATCGTTATGCAGAAAAAAAATATCATTTCACTTGTAGAAATGCAGGAGGAAACAAAAACTTCAAAGGATTTTTTACTTAAACTCATTCAAAAAAAAATTATCTTTCCAGCTCAAAAAAACCCTGAACTCTTTTTTTTCAGTAAAGATATTCAAAAGATCAAAAAAATAGTTGAACTGAAACAGCTGGGCTTTACCGAATATGAAATTACAAAGATCGCAAGGGAAGTAGGTTTTCCTCAGGAAAGAGAAGAAAGTGGTGAGAAATTGTATTCTATTGGAGAGTTCTGTAAAAAATATAATCTTTCATCCAGGAGAATAAAATATTGGGAAGAACTCGGTTTATTTTTCCCTGCTGTGAGGTCAAAGGGAGGTATACGTCTTTACAAGGACTCATTGATCATTCATATAAAATTTATCAATAATCTCCAAAGAATTGGTTTTGAACTCGATGAGATAAAAACTATAATTGAAAACTCTGACACTCAAAAAATCGAAAACAGGATCAAAGAACTTTATAATATCATAAACGAGATAAAACCAATAATCAAAAATATAAAAAAGTTAAAATGAAAATATCTCTTTCTTAACCTTTTTCACAACATTTCTAAACACTTTTTCATCAAAGGATATCTCATTTAAAAATGAATATCTATCTTTTCGAATTTCCTTTGCTTTTTTTAGAGATTCGAAAATTTTTTCTTCATCATTAAAAATATTTTTTAACTCTTCAATTATACCAAAAGAATTGAAACAGGAAAATATTTTATTGTATTCTTTCTTATCTCTTAAAAATGAAATCAGAAGATGTCCAGCTCCAACTTTTTCTCCATGCAAGAAAGTATTATCTGGATATAAAAGATCGTATGCATGGGAAAAATTATGTTCAGCACCCGATGCGGGTCTTGATGACCCTGCGATCTCCATCGCTATTCCAGAGAGAACAAGACCATTCAAAAGAATTTTTATAAACTCCTCTTTGTACACATTTTTTTCATCATAATTCAAAACACTTTCAGCAGCAGAGAAAGCAATCGCTTTGGAAAATCCATTATATTTTATCTCATAACCTTTTCGGTAAGCAAGTTCCCAGTCGTTTATCGCTGAAATGTTTGAAATCAAATCCATAATTCCAGAAAAGATAAACCTCTTCGGAGCATTTTTGATAACATCAATGTCAACCACTATACCGATAGGCATCGATGCTCCAACTGACATTCTTTTTCCATCAATCATGATCGATGCAACAGGTGATGCAATTCCATCATGTGATGGTAATGTGGGAATACTCAAAAAATATCCCCCATATCTGAAAGATGCAAATTTCCCAATATCAAGTGCCTTTCCGCCACCAATACCTATTATAAAATCAGATTTTAAACCTCTTGCAAATTTTTCTACCCTTTTTACTTCCTCATAAGTATTTTCATTAACAAAGATGAATCTTTCTTTCTTAATTTTTAATTTTTTCCCAACTGTTAAAGCATAGTCGTAAGATTTTCCCCTATCAGTTACGATAACCGGATTGTTGATAAAAATGTTTGCTCTTTCAAGAATTTTTTTTATGTTATTTAAAGCATCATTTTCAATAGTGATGAATAAAGGAACATCTATACTATTATACATCTTCACCTCTCTTTTCATTTTTCAAAATGATTTTATTAACCTTCAGAGATAAATTATAGTTCTTGGATTCAATTTCAATATCTTCTAAAAATCTTTCACTTTCATTCAGTTCTTTATCCTTTATAAGGTATAACAACTTTACAATGTCTCTTCTGTCAACTTTAAAGATGTAAGATTTTATTTTTTGATCTTCAATAAAAATTTTCATATAAGATCTTTTTGAAAGCAAGATCTTTCTTATATACTCATGTTCGACAAGGTCAGATTCATCTCCAAAAAGGAATAACAGATTGACCTTATATTTTTCAAGGAGTGACTGGATAATAAAAATTTGATCGAGTGGACTATAGTTAAGAATGTTTATATACCTGAATCTGATTCCTTCAAATACTTTCCTATTATCAAGAATCCATATAAGATTTCCATTATCATCTTTAGACACAACGAAAACTGTTTTGATCTCATTTTTGTTAAGCATCTTTATAATATTTGAAACAGTGTTCTTCTCCCCCGGTCTTATATGTTTTAAAAAAAGAACCGCAAAACTTTTTTCTCTTTTGATAGCTTTATACGCTGGTTCCATTATCGCAGCAAAAGGTATAAGAAGAACAAGTTGCAATGCCTCCTGAGCCCAAACTGCAGTATAGATTGAAGCGATAAGGTATATAACAGATATCCCCGGTAAAGCAAAGGATATTATTCTTAAAAATTTATCTTCTATATGTATAGCCCTTGAAAGTGAAAAAGATATAATATAGATGTAGATCAGAAGAAGAATTAAAACCCCTCCAACTCCTATCTCAAGGATAAATGTGGGTAGTGAAACGGATGGCTCAAAAACCATCTCATACTCTTTCATAAAATTCGATGTTCCAAAATTTGACGATATTGCAACCGTGCCCGGTCCATTCCCAAATGTAAGTGTTAAAATATCCCTTGTTAGATACTGGTAAGCAAAGAGAAGGTTACTCAACCTTCTAAGTTTCCCCTCACTATAGGTTCCAATCATATCTTTTTTAATATTTTCTGTCGATGATATGGTTTGCAATGTTTTTGCAGTTTCAGGTTCAAAGATTGGAACAACATAGATCAAGGTTACATAAAAGATTAAAAAAATTAGTACTATTCCAACGATCGTAAAAAATATCGAATAGACCGAAGTGTATTTCACATGAAGCATATAGATAAGAAACATGAAAATTATCGATATTCCAAAAAATATGAACCCTGCTCGCGCTGATGAAAGAACAAGTGGAATCATAAAAAAGGCAGAGTACACAAGATACTTTAATCTTATCCTATCAACTATCATCATACCCAGGATTATCAAAAACATCGAACTCATCAAAACAGCATTAATTCCACTTCCATACCTTGCAAGAAAACCACCACACCAGTCAGGTCTGTTACCATTCAAAAACTGGAATATTGAAGTTGGAACCTGCAAAAATGACATAAAGATTATAAACTTTATCAAATTTTTGTAACTTTCAGTTCTTATGTTCAACCTCATCAAAGCAATAAACAGAATCGGATATCTTATATACATGATAAGGCCTTTTAATTTCAAAGGTAAAGATTCTCTACCGAGAGCAGTTGAAATTATTAAAAATACAATATAAAACATAAACAGGATCTCTATCCTGTTTATCTTCTTTTTACCACTCAACAAACTGTATAAGAACAGCATATATATGATAAGATCATACAAAAAAACGATCTTTCCAGGTAAATGGTAAACTTCAACAACAAAATTGAAAGTATACCCTGAGAATATAAGGATCATAAGAGCAAGTTCAAGGTTTGTAACAACTACAACACTTAAAAGCAAAACACCAACGAGTGCGATCTTTAAAGTATCCGCTTTTCCTAAAAAGAGTATAAATAAAAGAAGGATTAAGATGAAAACAACTCTTAAAAATTTATTTTCTATTGCAAAATTCATTCTTCCTCACAGTAAAGTTTTTCTCTATAAAAATTATAAACATTTTTCGCTATAATGTCATAAGAAAAATTGTTTCTAACATACTCCGATAGTTTTAAAGATTCTTTTTTATAAACTTCTTCGTTTTCGAAAAATAGCTTGAATGCAAGATAAAGATTTTCCCAAGATGCTGGATCATATAGAACATATCCTTTTACATTAACAGGTAAAACATCAACATGTGGTTTTATTTTCGAAAGCACAATCGGTTTACCCATCGCCATATATTCCATCACCTTTAAAGAACTCGCTCCCTTCCACCATATAAGATCAGGTAATGGAGAAACACAAACATCCGCAATACTTATGTATTCAGGAACTTCCTCATATTTTACAGGTGGAAGTAAAATGTTACCTGTTCTGATGATCTCTTTTTCAATTTCCTTATCACCCGAACCTACAACAAAAAGAACAATATCTCTCCTTTCTTTTTTCAATCTATCAACAGCAGATATCAACTCTTCAAGACCTCTCTGTTGTGAAATCGAACCATGATAAAAAATGATCTTTTTATTTTCAAGATCATATTTTTTCAAAATCGAAAAGTTTTTTTCTTTACTTTGAAAAATTTCAATGTTTACACCTGAAGGGTAAACAACATAGTTTCTAAATTTTTTCTTTATATAACTTTCACATATATTTTTTGTTTCTTCTGTGATAAAAGATAAACCATCAAAGAAAAAATATGCTGCCCAGAGGATATGTTTAAACTTAATCATCTCTCTTTTAGTTGGGTCAACAACAGGTATTGATCTAACATCCAAAACAAACTTCTGTTTTCCTCCAAGAATCTTTCTGAAAAAATAATTTGGCAAAAAGATTATCAAAGAGTTTGGATCAAAAACTAAAACCACCTTTTCTTTTCTGAATTTAAAAAGATAAAACGCAATTTTTAATTTTATCAGTATTTTTATATTTTTGAAAGAATTGAAAAGTTTTACAAATTCCGGTTCATCATCCTTCTTACCAAAAGCCACAAGTTCAGAATCTATATTCAATCTGTTGAACGATCTCACGATCTCTCTTTCACTCGATATGTAAAATCTTTTTTTAAAATCCTGAAACCTTATATAAATTATTTTCATTGAAAAGAATCCTCCAAAATCGAAATAAAATTGTCAAAGTTAAATTTTTCAATTATTATTTTTTTTGCCTTAACACCTTTTTTCTTAACCTGATCATAATTTTCGACAATGAAATCAAGAGTTTTTGCCAGTTGAGTGGAATCCATTTTCATCAATCCAAAATATGAATACTCATCAAAATATCTTTCCATGGAGAAGGTTTTTTTACAAACAACTATCCTTGCTGAAGAAAACGCTTCAAGTATCGATTGTGCAAACGCTGGCTCATAGGGAGAAGGATAAACAAATATATGATGTTTTAAAATAACATCCTTAACATTTTTCGTTGGTTGATTTATTTTAATGGTATTTTTAAGATCAAATCTCTCAACAAGTTTTTCGATTTTTTCTCTAAAATCTCCATCTCCAAACAGTGAAACAAAAATCTTTTCCCTATTTTCCTTTTTCATCTTATGAACAGCTTTGATAAGTATATCGGGTCTTTTGAAACTATTGTATTTACCAAGATAATATATACCCAATATTTTATTAGATTCAGGTAAAGGTAGATCATAATCTTTCTGTTCGATCGGATTTGGTGTTGGAATCAATCTTTTTGGGTTCACTTTAAAAAGTTTTATAAACTGTTTCTCCTCCATTCCTTTTGCAATAAATTTATCCGTCAATTTTGAAGATACTTTGCTATAAATGTACACAATTTTACTCTCATGTTCTTTCAGATGATAAACGGAACTTGTAGGCCAGAGGATAACTGTTTTTATTGAAAAGATTTTCCCGAGTAAAACAGCCGGTAACATAACAGCTTCAGCATAATGTATATTTATAACATCAACCTTCTCTCTTTTTATAATTTGAAAAATAAAAAGAAATCCTGTAACAATGTCAACCAGTTCTTTCAAGATCTTCTTTTTAGCAAAAATCTCATATATTCTTTCAAACCTTCCAATATTGTAAAAAACAGTTTTACTATTTAATCTTTCAGAGTTTCCTTTAATACAGAAAAGAACAACAGAATTGCCTCTATTCACAAGATAATCTATTATATATCTTGATGTTTTTTCCGATCCTGACTCATACGGATAAAAATATTTAGAAACGATTAGAATTTTTTTATTTTTCAAAAACGCTCCTTTATGATTCTTGCAGGAACCCCTGCTACAACAACTCTTTCGGGAACATCTTTTGTCACAACAGCCCCTGCTGCAACAATCGAACCTTTTCCTATTCTAACACCATCAAGAATTTTAACACCACTCCCTATCCAGACATCCTCTTCAATCGTTATACCTATACCTTCAATTCCCTGTTCGAAAATTTTTCGCTCGGGATCTTCAAAAACATGGTTCCCTGAAATTATGAGTGTTTGAGGACCTATTCTAACGAAATCTTTTATAACGATATCACCTTTTGAAACGATCATCGAAAAACTGTTAAGTGAACAATTTTTTCCAATCGTTATTTTTCCTCCAGAAACTCTTATTATCGTATACGGTTGTATATGACAGTTTTCTCCTATCACAAGAGAATTTTTCTCTTTTGAAGCACTAAGTGTTACATTATGATAGATTATAGTTTTAGCACCGATAAAAATATTCTGTGGATGAGAAAGGTAAGGTATACCATAAAAAGTAACAATACCATTTGTTTTTAAAAGGAATTTTGAACATGTGTAAGACAAAATGTTCTTTTTAAATTTTCTGTAATTTTGAACTATTTTTGTGAGTATCATAGTTTAACAAAAAAAAGTTTCATTTTTCTAAACATCTGATTAACTATATCTCTCTCATCGGTTTCAAATGGATTAAAGATTTTCGAAAGAAAATAGAATGATAATATCCCGAAAAGAAATGTTAAAATTATAAAAATGTATGCTTCCAGAGACATACTGAAAACAAAAAACCTTTTTATAAAAGAGATTATAAAATATATTATCAAAGAAATAAAAGTCGTTTTCGACAACGAACGAATCGGAAACGAAAGTTTTACATATTTTCTCAAAAGGACAACTATTATCAAATTTTTCATCAGAATGGAAGTTCCCAATATAACAGCAACACCGATGATACCAAAATATTTAATTATCACAATAGAACCGATTATGTTAAAAACCAATGAGATTTTACTTATAAGATTTATTTCAAGTTTTTCAAGGGAAAGAACAACAAAAGCGAGCGGAACCTGAAAAGCGTTGAAAAGAGTGAACATAAATATGATATCCGTTATCCTTTTTGAATCAATATATTTGGGATCAAAAACAAATTTGATAACAAGATCCGATACAGAAATAAAATAAAAACAAAGAAATGAAAAAACCCAGAAAAAAAATTTGTAAAGGAAAACATACATCCTGTTCAAATACTCTTTATCATCCTGTTTGTTAACATATTTCATAAAAAAAATTGGCTTTAAAACGTTCGCTATCTGATCTATTGGAAATATTTTCATAAAAAGATCGTTGATCTTGTAAGCGAAAGAGTATTTCCCGAGTTCAACAGGATTCGACATAGAGGAGATCACATAATAACTTGTTGACTTGTTGATCATACCAGCACCAACTTCATTAAAAAACGACAGGATACCATACCTTAATATTCTTTTCTTGAGATTTTCGATTTTTTCTTTTGATTCGTTATATATATTTTTCTTGATGAACTTTAATATCACCAAAAAATAGATCTGGAAAGCGTTAAAAAAACTCGTAAAGGATTCTATCAGAAAAATTTTTCTAAGATCTATTTTGAAAATAAAAATACCATAAACAAGAACTCTAACAATCGATGCGATTATGTTCATCACCGCAGTTTCCTTTTGAAGAAGAGTAGATGATGATATCGCTCTAACATAAAGTAAAACTATATATCCAAAAAGAAAAAGGATTATCTGTGTTCTATAATTCATTATATCGTGCAGATTAAAAAAAGTTGAGAATTGCTTCGAAAAAGTGTAGAAGAGAATCGAGATCAAAACCAGCGAAACAAAAACTATAATAAAAGAATATTCAAGAAGTTTTCTTAAAATCGAAAACCTTTTTTTTTCAATGAGTTCAGGGATAAATCTGTTGAGTATAGTTGAAACACTTGAAAGTGAAAATATTTGAACGAAAAAAAAGGATCCAAGAATAAAACTGTACAAACCGAACTCTTCTATAGTTAATTTTCTTATTATGTAAATCGATATCAAAAGGTTTGACAGTGAGACAAAAAGATTACCTATATATAAAAATACAGTGTTTTTAACAGCATAATCGATAGCGATTTCTTTCTTCATCAAACATTATTTTTTAAGTTTTCTAGATCACTATCAACCATCATATTGACAAGTTCTTTGAATGTGACAGTCGGTTCCCATCCAAGAATCTTTTTCGCTTTTGAATAATCTCCAACAAGCTGGTCAACTTCAGCAGGTCTAAAAAGATCTTTATCGATAACCACATATTTTTCGTAATCAAGCCCAACCCTTTCAAAAGCCAGTTTTACAAACTCCCTTACACTGTGTGTTTCTCCGGTTGCGATAACATAATCTGAAGGATTATCCTGCTGGAGCATCATATACATCGCTTTAACATAATCACCTGCAAAACCCCAATCCCTTTTCGCTTCGAGGTTTCCCAGATACAATTTATCCTGTAACCCAAGTTTTATTTTTGCAACACCCTCACTTATCTTCCTTGTGACAAACTCTCTTCCCCTTCTTGGACTCTCATGGTTGAAAAGTATTCCAGAACATGCAAAGATGCCATAACTTTCTCTGTAGTTGACCGTTATGAAATGTCCATAAACTTTTGCAACTCCATAGGGAGATCTTGGATAAAACGGAGTCGTTTCTTTTTGTGGTATTTCGAGTACTTTTCCAAACATCTCACTCGATGATGCCTGATAGAATCTTATCCTTTTATCAACAAGTTTTATCGCTTCCAGTAATCTTGTAACCCCAAGTGCTGTAAACTCTCCTGTTAAAATCGGTTGTTTCCATGATGTTGGAACAAACGATTGAGCAGCGAGATTATAGATTTCATCAGGTCTGATCTCATCAACCATCTCTATCAAAGAGGAGAAATCGAGCAGATCAGCATGATAAAATTTGATCCTATTTTTGATGTGTTCTATTCTTTCAAAATTTTCAGTTGAAGATCTCCTGACCATTCCATAAACTTCATATCCCAAAGAGAGAAGAAATTCAGCAAGATATGAACCATCCTGCCCTGTTATTCCTGTTATAATCGCTTTTTTCATAGTTCACCTTCTCCATAATATTTTTTATAATAAACTGAATAGTATGAGGAAACCTCAGTTTTTGAACTGTTAAGTATAACTCCAAGGATCTTTCTCTTTACAGGTACCAGAAGTTTTCTCGCATGTCGTAAATCTTTTCTTTTAACTTTTCCAGGGGAAACAACCCATAAGAGTTTATCAGCATAGTTGGCAAGGATTATCGGATCTGTTACAACATTCACAGGTGGGGCATCGATAAGAACATAGTCATATTCGTTTTTTGCTATTTCAAGCAACTCTTTTGTTTTACTACTCTCGAGAAGTTCTGAAGGATTTATTGGTCTTGTTCCATATGTTATAACAGTAAGATTTTCAACTTCAGTTTTTCTTTTTATTTCATCATATGTAGCTTTTCCATTTATGTAATGTGCAAGACCTATTCCATTTTTTACATTGAAAATTTTGTGTATCACAGGTTTTCTCATGTCTGCATCTATAATAACAACTTTTTTACCCAGGTTGGCCATCGTTATACCAAGGTTCGATATTGTTGTCGATTTCCCTTCACCAGGAATCGATGATGTAAAAACGTATACGAGTTTTTCACCTTCTTTACTTCTGTATTTTATCTGGGTTCTGATGCTTCTATAAGCTTCTGCTATCGGAGCATGTGGTTCCATATTTATTATCAATTTTTTTCTCATTTTATCTACCATTTCATCCTCAGAAAGTTTTCTATCAACTTTATTCTTTTCCTTTTTCCCATTACCACCGATATAGGTTATTATTCCGAGTATCTGTTCTCCTGTGTAATGTTCCACTTCTTCGGTCGTTCTTATCGACTCATCAAGGAAGAACAGTATGAAAGCCACGGTTATTCCAAAAAATATTCCCAAGATTATACCGAGCATGAAATTCTTTTCTTTGTTTGGACTTATAGGTATAGTTGATACAACAGCAGTATCGATTATTGAAACATTTCCAACCTCTGCAACTTCCTGGAGTTTTGCTTCCTCATATCTTCTTTTAAGCATAAGATAAATATCTTCGTTGACTTTTGCATTTCTTTCAAGTCTTACAAGTTGAATCGATTGATCTGGCACATTCTCAAGTTTATTGTTGTAAACATCAATAATTTTTTTCAACGCTTCCGCTTTCGCCTGCAAAAGGGAAACATTATTGTTTATCTCAAGTATCTGCTGTGCTATCTCACCTGAGTACTTAAATGGATCTTTTTGGACAGTTTTTTCTTTAAACGACTTTTCCGTTTCCACTTTCAACTGTGTTTTCAGATTCTCAATCTTTGAATTTATCTGAAGAATTTTTGGATGTTCATTCGAATATCCTTGAGAAAGATAGTATGCTCTATCAGTTTCAAGTTTTGAGATTTCAGCAAAAATGTTCTCCATAACATTTGATCTATAACTTGAAATATTCTCTATCATATCCTTTTGTGTCTGATCAAGTTCTTTTAAAAGATATTCCTTTTGTTTCGTATAACTGTCTATATTTAAAAGTATTCCTTTATATTCAGTTTCAAACTGGGAGACCTGATTGATTAAAATTCTTGTTTCATCTTCAAGGTTAGAAATCTTATTGTATTTTTTATAATCCCTTAAAAGAATCTCTGAATGGTTGAGTTCACTCTCAATTTTTTTCAACTGTTCCTCAAGGAATATCCTGACCTGTGAAACGGTCATCCTCATCGCATCAAGGTTCATCCTGTAATATTCTCTTGCTATCTTGTTCGTTATGTATGCTGCAAGAAAAGGATCTGTACTTTTATAACTCACTTCAATTATATAGGTATCCTGAATTTTATTTATTGACAGATTCTGTCTTGATGCAGAAACCTTTGTGTAACCTTTCCGTTTCAGTATCGTATCCTCTTTTAAAGAAAGGTTGACTCTTTCCATCAAAGACCTCGATTTAAGAATCTGGGTCTGATTGTTCAGCAAAGCAACCATTCCAAGAGGATCTGTAACAGGGAAAAAAGTTGAACCTGTATTTACCCTTTCAAACATTAAAACGGTTTTTGCAGTATATTTCGGTTTTTCAAGTAAAGTTAAAATAACTGATAGCAAAAATATCAAGGTTGCAATCACTATTATCAATAACCTGTATTTTGATACTATCGCTAAATAATCGTTGAGCGATAGTTTCTCCTGTTCCTGAAGATCTTCTAACATAAAAACCCCTTATTTTGTGATATACGTATACAGGATAAAAACTGTATTCGCTATAACCGCAACATTGTAAATATCTCTCAAATACCTTGTGAGGTGGTATATGAAATCACCACCTATCCTGACCGTATCTCCCGGTTTTAGAATCGGATTATGTTTTCTTGATTTTTCATTTTTGAATTTTGCAAGATCACATACCTCTCTTGAGCCATCAGAATGTATTATAACAACACTGTTCAAATTAGCGTTCTCTTTGGGACCTCCAGCATATGATATTGCGGTGATAAGATCTGTTCCATCGGGAACAAGGACACTCGTAGGGTTGTTAACGTATCCCCAGATGTTAACCCTTATCATCAAAACATTCTCCTCATTTGGGGAATAATAATAACTTCTAAACTCCTGAGAAAAAATGGTGGAGAAAATGATCAAAACAAAAACTATTAAAAACTTTTTCATTGATTCTCCTTTTCTAATACAAAATTTTATTATATTATATATTAAATTCAAATTCAACAAAAATCTTAAAAACTTTCAAAAAACGCTCTGTAAGCTCTATAAGTTTCATACAGATCAACCTTTGAAACCAGTTCAAATGGAGAATGCATACCCAAAAGTGCTGGCCCACAGTCGATCACATTAGGATTAAAGAATGCGAGAAATCCCGCAATCGTTCCACCTCCACCAGCATCAACTTTACCGAGTTCAGCAATCTGCCATGAAACATTGTTTTTGTTAAAGATATCTTTTATTTTAAAAAGGTATTCAGCGTTAGCATCGTTTGCACCGCCTTTTCCCCCCGACCCCGTGAACTTTGTAATAACTACACCATAACCGATCTTTGCTCCATTCTGTTGTTCATGAACTTCAGGAAAATCAGGATCTATACCTGCTGAAACATCAGCAGATATAAAATCGGAATTTTTTAAAACCTCTCTTATGTTTTCATAGGTTGGTTCTATTTTCGATCTTTTTAAAATTTCTATCACTACATCCTCAAGAAACAGGGATTTTGCACCTGTAGCACCATTTGATCCAACTTCCTCTTTATCGAAAAGTATCGAACATACAGTGAATTTGTTTTTCGCATCAAAAAGAGCTGTTGTAGAAGTATAGGAACATATCCTATCATCATGTCCATAACCACCAATAAAAGACCTGTCAAAACCAACATCGAAAACACTCCCTTGGGGAACTATCTCAAGTTCAGACGAGATAAAATCCTCTTCAACCATTCCATATTTTTCATTCAAAATTTTCAGGACCATCTTTTTTACAGGATTTTCTTTTTCGCCTTTCAAAGGTATTGAACCAACTATTATGTTTAATTTTTCCCCTTCAAAAGCATCCCTTACACTCTTTTCATACTGGTTTTTTGAAAGATGTGGTAAAAGATCATTTATTGTAAAAACCGGATCATCATCATTATCACCTATCGAAATTTCTACAGTTTTACCATCTTTTTTTATCACAACTCCATATAAGGAAAGCGGTCTTGCGAGGTAATGATATTTTTTTATTCCACCATAATAATGTGTTTTAAAGTGTGCTATCTCCTCTTTTTCATACAAGGGATTTTGTTTCAAATCTATCCTTGGAACATCAGCATGGCTACCTATCAGTTTGATACCCTTTAATGGCGAAACCTTTCCCAAACTCACAAAAGCGATGTTTTTATTCTTGTTGACAATATAAAACTTTTCTTTCCCATCCTGTGTAAAATTTTTTTTCTCAGCAAGATTTTTCATATACTTTAAAGTTAATCTCTCGGTTTTTGAATTTTTCAAAAATTCAACATATTTTTTCCCATAATCGAAAACATCTTTCACACCTTTTTCATCATACTTTTCCCATACATTTTTTCTTGAATATAAAATTTCATCTTTCATTTTATCTCCTTTTTAAATATTTTCAGTTAAAATTTCAAAACCTTCTTTACAAACAAGCACAGTATTCTCATAATGTGCTGACAGTTTTCCATCCTCTGTAACAGCGGTCCATCCGTCATCCAGAATTTTTACCCTGTAACTTCCCTGGTTTACCATCGGTTCTATGGCAAGGCACATCCCCTTTTTCAACAGGGGCCCTTTCCCAAACTCTCCAACATTCTGAAAAAATGGTTCCTCATGCAACCTTTTCCCAACTCCATGACTCACAAAATCTCTAACAAGTGAAAATCCCTGACTTTCAACAGTTTTTTGTATCATATAAGAAATATCATAAAGATGGTTTCCCTCAACAGCCATTTTTGCACCTTCAAAAAATGACATTTTTGTAACCTCAACAAGTTTTTTCACTTCTTGAGAAACTTCTCCAACAATAAAAGTTCTAGCAGCATCGGTTATAAATCCTCTGTAGATCACTCCCATGTCCACAGAAACTATATCTCCGCTTTTGATAGAATAATCTGATGGTATTCCATGCACAACAACCTCATTTACTGAAATACAACTCACCGCAGGATAACCTTTATAACCGAGAAATGGAGATTTTACTTTATACTTTTTTAAAAGTTTTCTTAACTCCATTTCAATCTCAAATGTTGTTATCCCTACCACTATCTTCCCCTCAATTTCACATAGTATTTCTGAAAGTATCTTCCCGGAATCTCTCATCAATAAAATTTCTTTTTCACTTTTTATTGGAATATTCACTCAAAAACTCCAGAACAATATTTTTTTTATCATTCTTTGTCTCTATTACAACAACCGTATTCTTCGAAATTATATTTAAAACATCTTTATAAATCTCAAAATCCTCTTTTAAAAAGTTATGCTGGTCAGCGATTCGATCGTTCGAATGTAGATGTAAAACTTTTATATGTTCCTTGAATTTTTCAACAACCTTGAAAGGTTCTTTGAAAGTTAACAAAGAATGACCAAAATCAAAACATAAACCGAACCCATTATCAACAAAAAATCCCATTTCCTTTTCATAACTACACAGATATCCTGATGGTAAATTTTCAACAAGAACCTCCACACCAAAAATTTTTCCAGTTTCTCTTATTTCGAGTAAAGATTCAAGTGATTTTTTTAAACTTTCTATTCTTGTATTTTCATCCTTAAGTTTTGAAGAGGGATGAACTATAGCATATCTGATGTCCAACTTTTTCGCTATAGGGATCGTTTTTTCGACCTCTCTTATAGATCTTACTCTTTCCCATTCGTTCATGGATGAGATATCTATGTTTTCGAATGTTGAATGGATCAAAAGATTGAGATTTTTTCCCTTGAATAGATTGAAATTAAAAATATCATAATCTTTTATCAATCGATCACCTCGTAACTCAATTCCATCAAAGTACTTCGAAATAAAATCGAAATCAAAATCGTTCTCTTTGAAGAAAATATGTGAGATAAAAAATTTCATCACCTTTTTACCTTCTCAATGATTTTTTCACCTATACGCTTGAAATGTTCAACGAATTGAGAATCTTTGAATTTTTCTATGAAAGGGATCCCGAGATCAACAGAAACAAGTAGGTTTCTATCAAAAGGGATCCTTTCTATTATTTCAACATTGTAAATCGAAAGGAGGTTCTCTAAACTCTCCCTCCTGTAAAGTTCAAGTACAGATTTACAGTTGGGACATACTATGTTTATCATATTCTCAACGACACCTATTATCGGAATGTTGTACTGGTTCGCAAATATTATTGATCTTTCAGTATCTATAAGTGTTATATCCTGACTACTTGTAATTATCAATGCTCCGTCGATCCTTTTGATTCTATCCACAAGGGTTAATCCACCATCGGAAAAACTTGCAGGGAAATCTACAAAAATATAATCGAAATCTGACCAATCTGTATCAACGACAAACTGCTCTGTTATCAATCTTTCCTGGACACCTCTTAATATAACAGGAAGTTTTTTATCCGTAAGGAAGAACCCATACGATGCAAGATATAGATTTGAAAGTATTTTTACAGGTAAAAGTTTTTTATTCTGTATTCCCATTTTTCTATTTTCAACACCAAAAATCGATGGTAGATCGGGATTGTAAAAATCCATATCTATGACTCCAACCTTCGTATTGTAATGTGTTGAAAAAAGATAAGCGATGTTTGCAAGCATTGTTGATTTACCTGTTCCACCTTTATTACTCAAAAAAAGTATTATTTTTGTTTTTTCTTCAATCATATTAACCTCTTAAAAGTTTCGTACGCTTCAAAACTCGATCTAACAAATATTCCAGATACAACTTTTTTTATCCCATAGTTCTCAGCTTTTTCTTTCAACCTATCGAATTCCTTTTGTGAATAATATTTTACAACTTTATGATGTTTTGGAGAAGGTGAAATATACTGACCTATCGTGAGTATATCAAGAGATATATCACCAAGATCTTTAAAAAGTTTCTCAATTTGCTCTTCACTTTCTCCGAGTCCAACCATAACCCCACTTTTTATTGTAACCCCTAGTTTTTTTACTTCAAGAAGCATCTTTAAAGAAAAATCGTAGGAAGCATTTATTCTAACCTCTTTGTACAGTTCTGTAACTGTTTCAAGGTTATGGTTGAAAACATCGATTTTTGAAAAGTTTAAATTTTTGAGGTTTTTCAAATCCTGTTTAAAATCAGGCACCAGGATCTCAACCTTGATATCGGGAAAAGTTCTCTTTATACTCTCCACAACCGTGTTGAAATAAAAAGCCCCCCCATCTTCAAGATCATCTCTTGTAACCGAAGTTACAACAACATAATCTAAATTAAGTTCCTCTATCGCTTTTATGATCTCTTCTATTTCATTTTCATTCAAAGGCAAAGGTTTACCCTTTTTTATAGCACAAAAAGAACAATTTCTTGTACATATATCACCCATTATAAGAAACGTCGCTGTCTTTTTGGAAAAACATAGTCCTCTGTTTGGACATTTTGCTTCTTCACAAACCGTATGTATGTGTGAAGTGTTTCTTAAAAATTTTTTTACACTATCTTCCTTCGTTTTAGTATAAAGAAAGTCCTTATATTCCTTTGGTAAACTCATCTTTTATCTCATTTTTTTGATCAAGAACAATTATTTTAGCACTGTAATCTTTCAATTCATCGGAATTGAACAAACCGAATGACATGATTATCAATCTATCACCTTTCTGAACAAGTCGTGCCGCTCCTCCGTTAACCCCAATAACTTTCGAGTTTCTTTTACCTTCAATGACATAAGTTTCAAACCTTTCTCCATTCTCAACATCTATTACAAGAACTTTTTCGTTTGGAAGGATATTTACTTTTTCCATTATACTGGGATCTATCTCTATACTTCCCTCATAGTTTACTTCCGCTTTTGTAACCACTGCATTATGAATTTTTGATTTTAACATGATTCTAAACATAACACATCCTTTCAACTTTTAGATTTAATATTATAATTTAAAAAAGTTTCAAGTCAATCAACTAACTGTTACTTCTGTTCCCTAACATTAAAAAATTCTTTGAGAAAAAGTAAAAAAGAGAGGAAATATATTGATTTAAAAAATATTATAAAAAAGTTTCTTTCCAAAAATTTAAAAAAAACGTATCCGTTTTCAAAAAAATCCATCTTTGTAACCAGAATAAGAAGAGCGTTCAGAATTATAACGGGTAAAAAAATCTGAACCAGCTGTTTCACCATGGTTATCATATTAAATTTTTTTTCATCAAATCTTTTGTAAACAATAAACAAAAACAAATTAGAAAAATTCAGCGTTAAAAATTCAAAAAAATAGATTATTCTGATTGTATCATAATTCACATTTCCTTTCCCATACTTTACATTTATCAAAAGATTCAAAAAAATTAAAAAGAGAACAAAACTCTGTAGAATTCCGTTAACGAAAGAAATAAAAGTTAAAAACTTATAAAACTCCTTAACTTTTACAAAAAGAAAGAAAACCAGAGTAATATAGATGAAAAATACCGTTAAAAATATCATTCTAAACTTCTTAAAAATTCAATCCTTGTTTTTATATATCCATATAGATAATCAAAATACCCCACCTTCACAAATCTAACAACACGATTCCTATCGATTATGAAAATTGTAGGAACACCTTCAATTTTCAAACTATCCATCACTAAACTTCCCTTTGGGAAAACAGTGTAAGAGAATTTTGTTTCCCCGATAAACCTATTCAAAGATTCTGTTTCATCATCTGAAGCTATGGCTAAAAATTCAAAATTTTTATTCTTCCTGTATGTCTCTTTGATTTCATTTAAAATATTTATTTCCTTTTTACAGTAAGGACAGGTTGATGAAAAAAAGTTTAAAATGGTTATTTTTCCATTAACAATTTTGGAGAGTTCTATTTTCTGACCATCCATTCTTTCAACCTCGAATTCAGGAAGTTTAAAAGTATCCATTTTAGATTTAAGATAAGCGTAAACTTTTTTCTCAATATCTTTTTTCATGATACCTGAATTTTTTTCTACAATTTTCAAAACTTTTTCATCATACAGATTTTCACTCAAAAGTTTGATACCATAATTTTCAATCTTTTTTTTATCGTTGGTTTCAACCGCAAGATCAAACCCTGTTTGAAAAACATCTCTATCTTCCAACTTGTAATCTTTTTCTGCAATTTCAAGGTATTTAGAACTCTGTTCATAATCTTTTAGGATAAGATACCCTTTTGCGAGATAGAAGTTTAACCAATCACCATAATCATCATATATTTCACTTTCAGAAAGATTTAAAAGATTCTTTATCGATTTTTCAACAGAATATCCTTTTTCGATAAAAAATGCTGAAATAGAAAACCTTATATCATCCGATATCTGTTGATCTAAAAGTTTTTCCATCTTTGATAGTATCTCCTGTTTCAAAATATCCTTTTCATAAAAATCCATACACTGATACAAAATATATATAAAATCTTCATCTTTATAAAAATTTGTGAGGGTAAAATCAAGAACCTTTTTCAGTAAAGGGAGTTCAAGTTTTTCATAGTCAAATATAAGTTCAACTGCTATGTTGAAGGATATATATGAGGAATCGAGAATATCTATCGCTTTTTTTAAAATGTTGAAGGACTTTTCGTTCTCTTTTAAATCTTTTAAAACCAAACTATTCTTATAAATCACATTCAGATTGGTACTGTCATTCAAATAGTAAAAGTTTAACAAACTATCTATAGTTTGAAATTTTTTTTCATACAGGAAATCTATGAGTTTCGAATATGAGTCATAATCTTTTTTCAACCTGTAGTTTTTTTCGAGATAAACCGAAAGTGAATCATCCATATCGTAATTTTGGAATATACCTATCTTATATTCCAGCAGATCTTTGTTCTTCATGTTTTTAGAAAAATAAAAGTTCAAAAGTTTTTGAGAATCATCTTCGATTATTATCACTGAATCATTTTTTTCCGTTTTTATCAAAAATTCCTTATTTTTAGAATGTTTTAGAGAAACTTTTGAATAATAATCAAAATTTTTTATCACAAAAATTGAGTCCTTTTCACTTTTTATTTTCAAAAAAGAGCCATTTTTAAAATAGTTTTCAGTGCTCACAAAAATGAAAGAACATAGAAAAACGAATAAAAATACTGATCTCTTCATTTTTCACTCCATTTCGATATTTTTAAAATCTTTTTACCATCCACCTCTTCTCCAGCTCTTTTACCCAAAAGTTTTTGTGCCAATGGTGAAAGATAGGAGATTATACCACAATCAGGATCAGCGTCGAATGGCCCCAGGATGGCATACTTTTTTATTTCCTTCTCAGTAGTATCTTCGAACTCGACGACCACACCAATCTCAACTTTTTCTCCACTGACATTTTTAAAGTTGATCGGGAAAGTTTTTTCAAGTTCTCTTCGCAATTCTTCGGCTTTTGTTGAGAAAAATGAATACTGTTCTCTGGCGAATTTGTATTCAGAATTCTCACTAAGATCACCAAGAGCTGCTGCTTCTCCTATCATTCTTGATAGTTGAGGTAATTTAACATTTACTATCTCTTCAAACTCTTTCCTTTTCTTTTCTATACCTTCTCTTGTAGAATAAACTACATCACTTTTTTCAAGTTTTAAAAACGCTGGATAAAGTTCATAAATATCTCTTTTTAAAAGATCTTTCTGATGATCTGTTAAATAGGATATCTTTTCTATCTCATCGAAAATTATCTTTGCAGATTCCTCTTTGAATTCTTTTAGATAATAAATTATACCTTTGTTTTTGGATTGGAAAAACAATTTTTTTACAGAGTTAACAAACCATTCGTTATCCTTCTTTGAATAGATTTCATTTGCGATATTAAGTGACCTGAAAATTATGTAATCGAGATCAAATTTTAACAATTTTTCATCAAGATGATGGTTCAGATACCAATCAAAAAAGTTCAAGGGTCTTCCCAGTCTGATCGACTTCTCTGTTATCTCGAGGATTTTTCTTTTAAATCCATCTGTTAAATTTCTGAAAACATTTTCAATACGATCCTTTTCAAAATCTTTCATATACCTTTCCGGATCGAAATCTTTACCATCTTTAACTGCTTTTATCAAAAGGGATTCTTTGAACTGAAGATTTTCAAATCTATCATAGTTTTCGAAATCGTTTACATTCAAATATTTTTGATCACCTGTTATAAAAAAATTTATTTCATTTTTGAGTATATCACACTTTTCATTCACAAGATTTATAACCTCTGTTAACTTTTCCTCATCTATCTTTCTTGTTTTCAATATATTAAAAATATACTGTCGAACAGATTGTTCATCCTTCAAATTCCTTACAAATCTTACCAGATCGTTGTCCTGCATGGTTTTTAGAACATATCTTGTTGGTTCTTCATATATGATCTCGATGAGTTCACATCTTTCGATATCTTTCTTTTTTTTGTTCAAAACAGAACCTGCATCTTTTCCATAAATAAAAGATAATTCGGTTTTCAACTGCTCTTTTGTAAGTCCACTATTTTTGTATTTTAAAATTGAGACGATCAACTCACAGATATTGAGATTCTTTCCTTTTTCAGGGTCAAAGAATTTCAGAACCCTGAAATCGTTTTCATCTATCGGTGATGTTTTAAGCATAAGTTCTTTCGCTTCAATACGTTTTACTCTACCAAGTTTATCTTTAAGTGTAAAAATCTTTAAAGATGGATCATAATTCTCTATTCTGTTAATATCGTTGTTATAAATAACAAAAGTATTTTTTTTAAAATTTAAACCTTTCAAAAAATTTGAAAAAGATTCCTCATCATCTTTATCCTTTAAAAATATTTCATAAGAGATTTCAGCAGTTGGGAATACATCGCTCAGTTGTTTCAATTTTGAAATGAAATCTTTTCCGAGAATCAACCTTGAAATAAAACTTATTAAAAGATTGTTATCATCGGTTAGATTTTTCACATAATCAATAACTATACTTTTATTTCTGTTTCTTAAAAGAAACTCTAAAAGACCTTCATCAGAAAAGATGGTTCCCTTTCTTTCAAGAAAAATGATCATAAAATCGTCATAAAGATCTTTTCTCTCTTTTGCGATTATCATTTTGAAAATTCTCCTGTATTCTTCATGATCAAAATTCTCGTCGAAAAGAAATCTGTTGAACAGGAAATCGATATCATTTTTTATTTCATTATTCTTTGGAGATATGATATCAAAAACTTTCAGATTTTTTCGGTTGGCTGCTCTAAAAAACAATCTCAACCGATGGATATCCTCTTCATCTTTAAAGTTCTCAATGAAATATTTTACAAAAAGTTCGTATTCTCCCTTTTCATAAATTTTTTCAAGTTCCTCAAAATTCATTTATGGTATCTCTCCTTGTTTAGTATTGTTAAACCTCTATAGATTTGTTCCAGAAGAACGATTCTCGCGATCTTATGTGGAAAAGTCATTTTCGAGAGTGAAAGAACGAGATCAACATTGTTGTAAACATCATCCGTTACTCCAAATACACCACCGATTATAAAAGCGATCTTCTCTTTTTCAAGAAGTTTCGAGAATGAAATCGAATCAAACATTTTTCCTTCTTTCGCAAGAAGAATTTTAAAACTTTCAACACCTTTGAGGTTATCCAGAATAATTTTTGATTCTTTTTCCATTATTTTATTTTTCTCCTCTTTCAACTCACCATAATCCTTTATATATTTTACTTCTATTTTTGTATACTTTTTAATTCGATCAACATAATCATAAAAAATATCTGAAAAAACATCTTTTTTATTCTTCCCAACAGTTAAAACAGTTATTGCCATAAACCATACCTTGAAAAATTTTCTTTTCTTTTGCTCTTTGAAAAAGTTTTTCATAAAAGAATCTATCCATGGTCCATAAAGGAGCCACAAGATTGACAGGAATCATAGAAGATTTAACCCTATGTATGACTTTATCCTTGGGAATTATTTTTAAAAGTTCAAGAAAAATATCTATATACTCCATTTCAGATAAAAGTTTTACGTTCCCATTTTCAAACTGTCTGTAGATCAATGAATCTCTGACTATGTACAGATGATGAAATTTTATCCCATCGCATCTGGAAAGTAAAAAAAACTTTACTGTATTTTCATAATCATAAAAATCTTCATCCGGAAGTCCAATTATTACATGAGCGACCAGATGACTTTCAGGCAGTAACTCTTTTATTTTTTCACTGCTCTTTAAAAACGTTTTCGATTCATCTTTCCTGTTTATCTTTTCAAGTGTGATATCGTTTGAACTTTCAAGACCAAGTTCTATCTGAACAAAAAATCTTGAACTTTTTTCTTTCAGGTATTTCAAAATCTCATCATCAACGGTATCAGGTCTTGTTGCTATAGATATACCGACTATCCTTTCATATTTTGATATGAGTTCGATCTGTTCGATCAACCAATCTTTATTTTTATACATATTTGAAAAGGATTGGAAATATGCTATAAATCGGTTTCCCTTTTTTACATTTGAAAGAAAATTTTCGATCTGTTCCTTAACACTTTTATAAGTTTCCTTACCACTGCCGAATGATGAACAGTATATGCATCCACCATAACCTTTTGTTCCATCCCTGTTTGGACAGGTACCCCCTGTTGCAAGAGAGATCTTGTAAATCTCCTCTTTAAATACCTCTTTCAAAAATTTTGAATATGAGTAATAAAAATTACTCCTTATCCCGAAACCATCTTGATAGATCATCTAATTCAAATTTCTCCTTTTCTGTTAAAGAGTTATAACCGGATATAGATATTTTATCCAGAAGTTCGTTCAACCTTTCCCTTCTTCTATCATTTTCCATCTCTTCAAAATTTTTATAGATCCTGCTTTTTTTCAAACCGGAAATATTTCTTAAAATAAACCTTTCAAATTTGAGATAAACAAGACCTGTTAGAAGCCCTCCAAGATGAGCAAAATGTGCTATACCTGAAGATGTTCCACTCAACCCAAATAGAAGTTCCATAACTCCAAAAATTATCACAGCATATTTCGCTTTAACAGGGATAAAAAAATTTATGTAGAGGATCGATTCAGGGAAAGTTAAACCATAAGCCAGCAAAATTCCATATATGGCTCCAGAAGCTCCAATTGAAGGTATGGGAGATGATGGATTAATTATGTAATGTAATAAACCTCCCCCAAGACCTGAAACAACATAATAGGAAATAAACTTTTTACTTCCCCAGATGGATTCAAGGTTTACTCCAAAAATAAACAATGCGAACATGTTAAAAAAGAGATGAAAAAAATTTCCATGTAAAAACATGTGTGTAAAAAATTGCCATAGAAAAAACTTTTTAGTTATGAAAAGTGGAATCAAAGAAAAATAGTATATGAAAAAATCAGGGAAAATCTGTTGAGCTATAAAAACAAGTATATTTATAAATATCAAAGTTGGAACTATTCTTATCGGTTCGTTTCGATATGGATCAAAATACATTTTCAAACTTCTCCTTCAATTTAGATTCAACAAATGGTGGAACCATTTCCTTTATATCCGCTTTCAACTTTGCAAGTTCTTTAACCATACTGCTTGAAAGATACATATACTTTATATCGGTCATAAAGAATATTGTTTCAAAATCTTTGTTTAACTCTCTGTTTGTCAGAGCCATCTGGAACTCATATTCAAAATCTGAAACCGCTCTTAAACCCCTTATCACACCATCCACTTTATTTTTTTTAATATAATCCACAAGCAAGCCAGAATAAGAATCAACATCAACATTTTTATACTCTTTAACAACCTCTTTTATAATGTCCAGTCTTTCTTCAACAGTAAAAAGAGTTTTTTTCCAGGGGTGAAAAGAAACGAGTATGGTTATTCTACCAAAAAGTTTAATTCCCCTATTCAAAACATCGAGATGTCCGTTGGTTATTGGATCAAATGTCCCCGGATAAATGATCTTCATTTTTTCACTCCTTTAAAAAAGATATTTTTGTGATTCCAAACTTTTTTTCTTTAAAAACTTTAAACCTTTCAAAATCTACCTTCTCTGAAATGTAAGACAGATGCACGATTAAACCATCCTCATTCAAAATATTTTTTTCACTTAACACTTTTAGCGGTTTATAAACACTGTTCAGTTTGTATGGAGGGTCGATAAAGATCAGATCAAACTTTTCTTTTTTTTCATCAAGAACTTTAACAGCTTTTTCAAAATCTGTATTGTATAAAAAACTTCTTTCGAGCAGGTTCAATCTTTTAAGATTCTCTCTAAGATTTTCTATCAGATATCTATCCTTTTCAATGAAAATAACTTTCAGTGCACCTCTTGAGATCGATTCTATTCCCAAAATTCCTGAACCTGCAAATAGATCAAGAACTGTGAAACCTTTTATTTCACCAAGAGAATCGAAAATCGATTTTCTGACTATCGCTGTGGTTGGTCTAACAAACTCTTTTTTTATTCCTTTTCTCAGTAATTCTCTATTTTTTAAATCACCACCGATTATTCTGATACCCATCAATTTTTATTGAGTTTAAAGAACATATCTTTTATATCTTTTGAACCATCAAGCAATTTTAAAGCTTTATTGATAAGAAAATCGTTTTTGAGATAAACTCCATAGAAAAGTTTCTCTCCACCTATTTCTCTGGCAAACTCATATACGAGTTGGTCTTTTACATTTTTTAAGATGGTAGAATCACTTTTTATTTCATTTACATTTATATTTTTTTGAGAAAGAAAAGCAAGGTATTCTTCAAAAACTTTATCGTTGAATTGTAAAACAAAATTCTCATTAACCTTTCTATTTGACAAATATTTTGAAACGAATTCCATCAACGCCTGTTTGGTTAAAATATCTATTTCCACTTTTGATAAAATTCTTTCCTGATAAACATAATCGGGTATTATTCCACCCGATCCAGAAACAACCCTTTTCAATTCACCAAGAGTGTAATACTTTTTTGTATCAACCTGTGATTTTTCATATTTGATCAACTCTCTATCTATTGATCTTCCCGATGGAGTGAAATACCTTGCAGTTGTAAATTTTAAAATACCTTTATCATTCTTATCATTCTTTGAAAAATCTATAACCGATTGAACAGAACCCTTTCCATATGTTGTATCTCCCAAGATTAAAGCTCTATCCCAGTCCTGTAAAGCACCAGCAACTATTTCAGAAGCACTTGCAGAACCATCATCAACGAGAACTATTAAAGGGAAAAAACCGTTGTAGATAGGTTGAGTTGCCTTAAAAACATAATCCATTGCAGAATTTTTTGATCTTGTTGAAACTATATCTGCACCTTTTGGTAAAAATATATCAGATATTGATATAGCACTGTTGAGTAGACCTCCGGGATTCTGCCTGAGATCTATGATAAGTTTTTTTGCACCTTTTTTTTCGAACAACTCTTTAACGCAGGAAAAGAATTCTTTTTCAACATTTTCAGTAAACTGTGTGAGTTTAATATATCCAACAGAATCTGATATCATCCCGTAATATGGTATCGATTTTATAACTATTATCTCCCTTGTTATATCAAAATCGATTATCGTTCCATACCTGTTCACTTTTAGTTTTACTTTTGTGCCCGGCTGACCCCTCATCAGAGAAACAGCCATATCAACATCCATCCCTTCTGTTGATATTGTATCGATCATCATGATGATATCTCCAGCTTTTATTCCCGCTCTTGAAGCTGGTGTATTTTCTATCGGAGAGATAACCGTTATATATCCATCTTTAACTCCAACTCTGAAACCTATACCACCGAAGGTTCCAGTTGTTTGTGTATAAAAATTCTGAAGATCTTTCTCTTTGTAAATATAAACAGAATGAGGATCAAGAGTTTTTAACATACCATTTATTGCCTCATCGAGGAGTTCAGAATCGGAAACTTCTCTATAATACGAATCCCTGAGAAGTTGAAGAATCTGAACAAATTTTCTCATCTCAGGGTTAAAAAAAATATTCAAAGACGTCGTATTTTTATTATCCTGTCCATAGGCAACAACAAACCATCCGATAACTGAAACTGCCATGGAGATCATTAGTAAAGTTATAACAATATTTTTTTTCATCAATAACTCCTAAATAAAATTTAAAACTATGTTCACTATCTCTTTGTGAATCTGTTCAATAGATTTTGAACCATCGATTATTCTGAACCTCTCTTTGTTCTCTCTTGCCAGTGAGAGAAAAGCACCTCTGACCCTTTTATGAAACTCTATATCCTGACTTTCCATTCTGTCTATCCCTTTTCTTTCCTTGATCCTCTCAATACCTTTTTCAACATCAATATCTATCAAAAAAGTGATATGTGGTATCAAACCACCTGTTGCGAAATTGTTTATCTCTATAACCTTCTGTTTTGGAATATTTCTGCCCTCACCCTGATAGGCAAGGGTTGAATCAAAGTATCTGTCACAGATAACAACTTTTCCATTTTTTAGAGAAGGTATTATTTTTTCAAATGTATGCTGGGATCTGCTGGCAAGATAAAGGAAAAGTTCTGTCAGGTAAACCATTTCACTATTCTCTTTATCAAGCAGAATTGCCCTTATCTTTTCAGATATAGGCGTCCCGCCTGGTTCATAGGTCAGGACGCACTCTATATTTTTTTTTATAAAGAATTCATAAAGCAGTTTTGCCTGAGTTGTTTTTCCACAACCTTCGATCCCTTCAAAGGTGATAAAAAGTCCTTCCATACTATTTTTGAGAATATTTAGCGATAAACTCTTCCGTCTTTTTTCTACATATCGAATCAGGGAACTGAACAGGAGGAGATTTCATGAAGTATGATGCAGGTTCGATCTGTGGACCAGAAAGTTTATTGTCAAGAGCAAGTTTCAAACATCTTATCGCATCTATTATAACTCCTGCTGAGTTTGGAGAATCCCATACTTCAAGTTTCAATTCAAGATTCAACGGGACCTCTCCAAAAGTTGTTCCTTCCATTCTAAGGAAACACCACTTTCTATCTTTTAACCATGCAACGTAATCTGATGGTCCAATATGAATATTTTCTTCATCTATTTTATAAGGGAGTATAGATGTTACAGCTTGAGTTTTTGAAATCTTTTTACTTTCAAGTCGTTCTCTTTCAAGCATGTTCAGAAAATCGGTATTTCCACCTATGTTCAACTGGTAAGTTCTATCAAGTCGAACTCCCCTATCAACAAAGAGTGATGTTAAAACTCTGTGTGTTATCGTGGCTCCGACCTGTGATTTTATGTCATCACCTATTATCGGCAGATTCGCGTCTTTAAATCTTTTTGCCCAATAATCAGAGGACGCTATGAAAACTGGAATAGCATTTATAAAACCAACTTTTGCCTGAAGTGCCTGTTCAACATACCATTTTGTAGCTTCTTCACTGCCAACGGGAAGATAATTTATGACCATATCGGTTTTTGTGTCTTTCAAAAGTTGAACTATATCTGCAGTTTTTCCGGGTGCTTTTTCAATTATATCAGCCAAATATTTTCCGATACCATCATGTGTCATTCCCCTTTCAACTTTTACTCCAAGTTTCGGGACATCTGTAAATTTGAAAGTGTTGTTTGGATAAGCAAAAATCGCTTCAGAAAGATCTTTACCCACTTTTGTTTTGTTGATATCGATAGCACATGAAAACTCGATGTCAGAGATATGGTATCCACCAAGATTAACATGCATCAACCCAGGGATCATATCGTTCTCTCTTGCATTCTTATAGAATTCAACACCCTGAACAAGAGATGAAGCACAGTTTCCTACACCTATGATCCCAACCCTTATCTTTTTACTTTTCTTCGCCATTTTTTATAACCTCCTTCTTTTTTATTCCATTTTTAACGATAAAAATTCTTTGAATAACAGTTATAAAAGTAAGGAATGTAAATAATGATACCATAAATTTATAAATATTCAATGGTAAAAAAGATATCAGTATCAAAAATACCATTCTTTCAACCCTTCCCATCAACCCTTCTTTACATTCGATCCCCAATCCCTCTGATCTTGCTCTTGTATAACTGACCATAATCGATGAAAACATTCCAAAGATTGTAACAAGAGCATAGATTTCCATTCGATTTTTATAGAAAAAAATTGCAATACCGGTTAAAACAAAAAATTCGTTAAACCTGTCAAGAGTTGAATCGAGAAACGCTCCAAAAGTGCTCACCATCTTCCTTTTTCTTGCAACCATTCCATCAAAAGTATCGTAAAGTGAGCCAAACGCAAGAACCAGACCACCATATATAAAAAATCCTTTAGCATATAAAAAACCTGCTAAAAAAGATATCAAACTACCGGTTAACGTTAAAACGTTCGGATGTATCTTGATTAGAATGAAAAGATTTACTACAGGATCAAAAAACGATCTGAAAAGATTTTTTACTCTATCATTTATCATCTCTGTTACCCTCTATCAACAAAACTATTTCTCCTTTTCTAACCCAATCTTTTTTTAAAACATCTTCAACTGTTCCTCTTATGAACTCCTCAAAAGTTTTTGTCAACTCTCTTGCGACAACTATATTTCTTTTGGGATCAATATCTGAAATATTTTTTAAAGTTTCATCTATTCTGTATGGAGATTCATAAAATATCGATGTCTCATTTCTGTACAGAGCTTCTTTTAATTTTTTTTCTTTTTTACCTTTCTTTTTTGGAAGAAAACCGTAAAATGTGAAAGAATCCGTCGGAAGTCCAGAAGCAACAAGCGCTGTTATGAAGGCAACAGGGCCTGGCAAAGGAACAATCTGTATGTTCTCTTTAATAGCTTCTCTAACAAGATAGAATCCAGGGTCGGAGATCAGTGGCATTCCGGAATCACTCAAAAGCCCACATATTTTTCCTTGGTGAATTTTATTTATTATGATCGGGGTTTTTCTGATCTGATTGTGTTCAGTAAAAGAGATATACTCTTTTTTTTCTATACCAAGTTTTTTGATGAATGTTCCAATAACCCTTGTATCCTCACAAACTATAAAATCGCATTCTTCTATCGTCCTTTTAATCCTTAAAGAAACATCTTCTATATTTCCTATATCTTTTGGAATAATATAAAGTTTATTCATCTTTAAACATCGTATAGTTAAAAAATCCAAGGGATTTTAAAGCGAATCTAAAATCCTTTAGAGATTTTCTAAAAATTTCCTCTTTGATTTTATCGTTACATATCACATCATAAGTTTTCATGAACCTGTTTACGAATTCAGCCATCGCTTTGACAAACTCATCTTTTGAAGCGAGGACATCACCTGAAAGTTCTATACCGGATATGGTTATATCCTTCATGAATTTGAAATCCTCATCTATATGTGACTTTGCTATGAGTGCCCCTTTTTTTGCGAATGTTGGTCCATAGGAAACCGCGAACTCTTTTATTATGTTGTTAACACTTTTTAAAAGGAGTTGTATCGTCGGTGGTGTGGCTTGTTCTATTTTTTCAGGGAGTTTATCGAACAGAGAAAATTTTACATTCGTTCCATCCTTTGAAGATGATTTTAAAATCTGGAGTAACAACGATGGAGTTATTGTAACGTTTAGTTTGTCACCAAAATATCCCCTCGTTGGTAAACCGTTTTCAAAGATCGAATAAAAGAATTCATTCCCTTTTTTGATCTCAAGGAAACCGGAAAATTTTTCTATACCGAGTTGTCCGATCATCTTCTCAACAGAAATTTCAGTATGATCTTTATCTTTTAGGATGGGAGATAGAGTAAAAGTTGAAACCATCAGCAAAACAAGTTCTTCTGGAACTTCATATATATTTATTATTCCTACATTCGCTTCTTTAACCCTTTTTACAACATCATTGATCGATACAAGTTTTCTTGAATTCTGGGAGAATCTTGCAGCATTTATAGGTTCACCCATGGATAAAAAGATCAGATCAACATCTGAAGGGTATATCAAAGAAACGTAACCATGAATCCTGTGTGACCTTTCCCTTTTACCTGCATGAAGTATATTATCAAAATTTATAAATTCGATATTCGTATTTTCAAGAAGAGCCCTACCTCTTGGAAACCTCATACTTCATCCTTTTTCTGTTCAACCTGTTCAAAAACTATATACGAAAGATCAGAGAACTCGAGAAATATTTCTCTAATGAAAAAAAGTAGTGACAATCTTCTTTTTCTCTTTTTTTGATCACTATCGTTCACAAGAACATTATCGAAAAATTTATCTATAGGATCCCTTAAAGACAAAAGATTATTTAAAATAGCATCGTAATCTTTCTTTTCAAAAAGGACCTTATTCTTTTCTAAAACAGATTTACCGTTTTCATAAAGTTTCTTTTCATAATCGTTATCAAAATCAAAATCTGTGATTTGGATTTTTTCCAGACCCTTTAAAATATTTGTTACCCTTTTCTGACCTTCAACCATAATTCTGAAATTTTCATCGTTTTTTAAAGATAAAACTTTTTCGCTCCTTATCTTTATGTCATATGGATCTATATTTTCATTCTGTAAAAATGATCTCGAAACATCATAATCGATATTGTAATAATCTTTAAAGAAGATCTCTATTCTCTTTTTAATGTAGGAGATTATCTCATCAAAAAAATTTTCACCTTTAAGGAGGGAAGCTGACAGTTTGAAAAGTTTATACAGAGATATCGAAATATTATCAGTTACCAAAAATGAGATCAGGGAGAGTGTATCCCTTCTCACATACATTATATCTTTGCTTCCGGTAGGTTTATTACCGGAAACGAATGCTGAGGTTATGTTATCAACTTTATCTGCAATCGAAAAAATTTTGCCGAGTTTCGTTGCTGGATTTTTATCCAGAACTGTAACAGGCATGTAGTGTTCGTATGAAATCCTTGCGAGTTCCTCTTGAAAACCTTTCAATCTGGCATAATGGTAACCTATTATACCCTGTAATTTTGTGAATTCCTTTCCATCCTTTATCATATCCGTTGTTATATCGAACTTACTTATTATTCCGACCTTTTTAAGATCTATACCTTTCAAATCATCAAAACCAAGTAGATCAACAAGATAACTGGAAATTTCAACATCCCTTTCGATTTTATCATAGAATGAGCCAAGTCCTTCACAGAAGAGTGTTTCTTTCAATCTTGTTTCATAATCTTCCATACTCCTTGAAACATCGTTGTCAAAATAAAATTGAGCATCCTCAAGTCTTGACCTTATAATTCTCTGGTTGTTGTTAACAATATCTTCGGTTTGAGCAAAAGGAGAATTTGAGATGAATATAAAATAGTTTGATAAGTCACCATCTTTTGTTTGTAGTGTAAAATACCTTTGATGTTGCTTTAAAGCTGCAATTATAATCTCTTTCGGGAGTTTTAAAAAATCTTTTTCAAACTCTCCCCTGAATACTACGGGATATTCAACAAGATAAGATACCTCATCGAGAAGTTCTTCATCCTCAGTTAAAACCATATCCTCATTTTTAATTATATCGTTTATACCATCAAGTATCATCTCCCTTCTTTTTTCATAAGAAGGTTCAACATAGTTTTCTCTTATCTTTTCAAGCCAATCATCACCGTTGAACACCGGGATTTTTATATTCCCGGTATTTCTGTTACCAAAACTGTAGTTACTACTTGTTAGATTCCCAATCTTTATTTCAAGTTGTTGATTGTTGAAAAATGAGGTGACCCATCTGATAGGCCTCGGGAAGGTTATTTTTGAATCGTCCCATCTCATCCTTTTTTCAAATTCTAAAGAATCGATTATTTCAAAAATGTTTTCAGAAAAAAGTTTCCAGACCTCAATCCCTTCCTCTTCCTTTTTGTACCATACATAACCATCCTTTATTTGAATATCAGTTTCTTTAATGTTTCTCGAATTTAAAAAACCTTTTCCAAGTTCAGTTATATGACCGTCTTTATAGAACAACCTTTCCTGAGGGCCTTTTAAAAGTTTAATACTCTTTTCAGTTTTTTCAGGAATATTCTCAATAAAAAATGCCAGCCTTCTTGGGGTGAGATACAATCTCAGTTGAAAATCTTTTATACCCTTTGAAATCAGAAACTCTTTCAATTTGGTCGGGAAATCTTTTTCAATTTTTTTCAACGCTGAAAATGGTAACTCTTCAAAACCTATTTCAAAAAATATTTTATTTCTCATAATTTCCTTTTCTCTCAATATATTTTTTTGCAACTTTTTTAGCAAGATTTCTTATTCTCATAATATAGTTTGCCCTCTCCTTTTGGGAGATCACACCTCTTGCATCAAGGAGATTGAAGAAATGTGAACATTTTATAACATAATCGTAAGCGGGATATATGAGATTTTCTTCAAGTAATCTATCGACTTCTTTTTCAGATCTCAAAAATTGATCCATTATGAAATCTGGATCCGATTTCTTGAAATTGAAAATACAGAACTCTTTTTCCTGTTCAAGCATAACATCTTTCCATGTTAACTCATCATTCCATTTCATATCAAGAATCGAATCTTTTTTCTGCACAAACATCGAGATCCTTTCAAGTCCATAGGTTATTTCAACCGGAATAACTTTCAACTGCAAAGATCCAACCTGTTGAAAATATGTAAACTGTGTTATTTCCATACCATCAAGCCATACCTCCCATCCAAGTCCTTTAGCACCAAGAGTCGGAGATTCCCAATCGTCCTCTACGAATCTGATATCATGTTTTTTCAGTTCTATTCCAATATATTCAAGACTTTTAACATATGTATCTATAACATTTTCCGGTGCAGGTTGCAGAATAACCTGATACTGATAAAACTGTTGAAACCTGTTCGGGTTTTCACCATACCGACCATCTTTTGGTCTTTTGGAAATTTCAAGGTAGGCAACATTCCATCTATCATTATCAAGAACTTTTAAAAAGGTTGCCGGATTGAATGTTCCAGCACCAACCTCACTGTTGTATGGCTGGTATATCAAAGCTCCATTTGAAGCCCAATATTGAGACAAATTTAAAAATATGTCCTGAAAATTCATCTTTTCTCCTTCTTCAATATCGGAGCGACTGGATTTGAACCAGCGACCCCCAGCCCCCCATGCTGGTGCGCTAAACCGGGCTGCGCTACGCTCCGATATTTTTTAAAAGTATTATTATATAATATAATTTTTAAAATTCAATATATTTAAAGATGGGGAATATACTTGAAAAGTTAGAAGAAAGAAAATATAATCTATCATAAATTAACAGGAGATAAAGGATGAAATCAAAAATATTCTACAGCTATTTGTTTTTTGTTATCATTTTCAATTTTATTTTTTCTGAAAATCTAATAGTTATCATAACAGATGGAATGACATTCGACTGTTTGTCCATCATAAGGAAGATCTCTGAAAACCCTCAAAAAGAGATCTCTTTTGATAGATTCTCCCAGATCTTTTACTGTGAGACCACCGCTGATAAAACATATATCACCGACTCAGCAGCAGCTGGCACAGCGATATTTACCGGCACAAAAACTGAAAATGGAATCATAGGATTGAACAGTAATAAAGTAGATGTCGAAAATATTGTTGAATTCTGTGAAAAAAATTCTATTCTTACAGGAATCATAACAAATACAAGAGTGACACACGCAACACCGGCTTCAACCTACGCTCACACAGATAACAGAAATAAAGAATATGAAATAGCATACCAGTTGAGTAAGAAAAATATAGATATTGTAATGGGAGGAGGAACAAAATACTTCAAGAAGGAAAACAGATTCGATAAAATTGATCTTTTAAAAGAATTCCAGAAGAAAGGATATCTTGTGATAAAAAATAAAACGGGATTAAAAAAGTTTACGGATAAAAAGGTTATCGCCCTTTTCTCAGATTCACATCTTGATTATGAAATCCAAAAGGACACAACAGAACAACCGACACTGACAGAGATGGTTGAGTATGGATTGAAATATCTTGATGAAAAATCAAAAAAAGAAAAAAAAGATTTTTTTCTGATGATAGAATCAGGCAGAATCGATCATACCTCCCATTATACACTTTTCAAAGAACTCTATTTTGAACTTTTTGAAACTGAAAAGATGGTAAAAATTGTTTTAGATTTCGCTTTGAAAACTAATACTACCGTATTACTTGTTTCAGACCATTCAACAGCAAACCCTGTTTTTGTTGGAACCTTCACAGATTCCACACTCCATACGATGGATTCATATTTTGTTAAAAATTTTGAAAGTTCAACGAAAGAGAATTTAATCAAATCACTCGATAGTTTTAAAGTAAAATTCACGGATATCTCTGAACTCCCCGGAGAAAAAGAGGAAATTTCTTACGCAGGTGATCATACAGGTAGCGATGTTCTTGGATTCTTCTATTCCAGAAATTTCAAACTTGAAAAAATATTTTATCGTAACGATCAGATCTTTGATCTGATGAAAAAAATTTTAAAGGACTAAAAAATGAAAGAGATCTTATCATCTTTGAAAATTGTAAGTGAAAACATTTTTGTAAAGGATCTTTCAGAAGGTGGTTCAGGTAATATTTCATTTTTTTTACCTGATACAAAAAAGAAGAAAATTTTCAGTGAACTCGAACTGCCAGAAAAATTGAACAATCTGAAAAACAAAAGTTTTATGATAACATCGACCGGTAGTAGATTTTATATGATAAAAGATGCCCCTGAAAAATTCGTTTCATTTTTTTCAATAGATAAAAATGGTAAAAAAATCTTACTTTTGAACGACAGAAAACCTTCTTCAGAAATTCTAACACACCTTTCAATTTACGATTCTCTATTTGAAAACGGACGAGAGATAAACTGTATCCTACATGTTCATTCAAAATACACACTGGTATTAGCATCATTTCTCTCCACAAATTCTTTCAACATTTCACTTGAAAGAACCCATACAGAGTTTGATATAATCTTTAAAAGAAGAGTTGAAATTGTCGAAAGGATCAAACCCGGGTCTTTACAACTGGCAAAAGAGGTGGCAAAAAAATCTTCAGATTCTGATACTATAATTTTAAAAGATCATGGAATCTTTTCTTACGGTAATAACTTGCTTGAAACCTATGATCGGATCGAGGTTCTTGAATCCATATCGAAAATATATTTTTTAAAAAAACTTTTCAGGAAAACCTTTTAAATATTTCGTCAACATACCTCAGGTAAAATTTTTTATCAAAAAGTTTATCAAGGTCCAAAGAGGAGCAATGTTTTAATATATCCTTATCATTTTTTATAAGTTCTTTAAAATCTTTTCCTTTTTCCCAGGATTCCATGGCGTTCTTTTGAACTAAAGCATACGCATCCTCGCGTTTCATTCCCTTTTCGATAAGGAAAAGCAAAACCCTCTGTGAAAAGATGAGATTATTAGAGACAAGGAAATTCCTCTCAATATTTTTTTCATAGATCTTCATGTTCGCGACTATGTATGACATTTTGTCAAGCATATAATCAACAAGAATCGAAGCATCGGGTAATATTATTCTCTCAACAGAGGAGTGACTTATATCCCTTTCATCCCACAGTGCTATGTTTTCGAGTGATGAGACAAGATAACCCCTTAATACTCTTGATAAACCACACATCTGTTCACACAGAACAGGGTTTCTCTTATGTGGCATCGCAGAGGATCCTTTTTGTCCTTCAGAAAAAGGTTCCTCAACTTCCCTTGTTTCAGTTCTCTGAAGAAGCCGTATCTGTAATGCCAGTTTTTCTATTATTGCACCTATCCTTGTAAGGATAAAAAGATAATCAGAGTAAACATCCCTTGAAACTATCTGTGATGAAATTCTTGAAAGATTCAAAGATAGTTTTTTTAAAGCTATACGTTCTATCTCTGGAGGGATGTTTGCATAGTTACCAACCGCTCCCGAGATTTTTCCCCTCTGAATATTTTTTTTAAAAAGTTTTATCATATCGATCATTCTATCGAGATCATCAACGAAGATCAAAAATTTTAAACCAAGTGATGTTGTTTCAGCATGAACTCCATGTGTCCTTCCAACGATCGGAATATTTTTTGTTTCAAAAGCTTTTTTAAAAACGGTTTCTCTTAAATGTAAAACCCCTTTTTCGATCTGATCGAGTGATTCACGTAAGATCAATGCGTTCGCTGTATCAAGCATATCAGAACTTGTCATTCCCATATGTATGTATTTTGAATTCTCTCCAACATTTTCTCCAACAGCTGTTAAAAAAGCTATCACATCATGTTTTACGGTTTTCTCTATCTCTTCGATTCTTTTTATATCAAATTTTGCTCTCTTTTTTATGTCGTAGTATACCTCTTCACTTATAATGTTCCGCTTCATATAAGCGTAAAGAACAGCGAGTTCAACTTCAAGATATTTGTTATATCTGTTCTCATCTGACCAGATAAAAGACATTTTTTCCCTTGAATACCTTTTTATCATTCTATCTCCCATCAAAAGAGTTTTTCCATAGATTTTCAAAATAACCTATAAAATCGAGTGCGATCTCTTCACCTTCAAGTAGAGCGTTCGCTTCATTATTTGAATTTACAGCACTGATCGTCCAGTTCGTTGAACCTACCATAACATACAGAGAATCTATTATAAAAAGTTTACAGTGTGTTGTTACAGTTAAAGGATCGTATCTTACATCAATACCATACGATTTCAGGTAATCACCGACCTGATGGTTTGAATTCGTAACATCACTGTTCCAATCCGACTGTTCAAGTAACACTTTTACAGCCACACCCCTTTCATGTGCAACTATAAGTTTATCGACAAGTTTTGTGACCTCATTCTCATAATCATAACTGTTAATGTTGTACATGACACAGAATATACTTTTTTTCGAATTTTCAAAAAGTGAATACATCAAAGGGAAATAATCTCTGTTACAGACCATCTTCGCTCTGGTTGGGGTCATACTCAAACTATCAGTGTTCTGGTCAGGTTCATGATCAACTGAGGCAGGTTGACAACCTGTAAACACAAAAACAAGGACGAAAATAAAAATGAATTCAGCTTTTACTTTTTTCATAATCTTCTAAAAACTTCTTTACACCAATATCCGTTAAAGGATGTTTGACAAGTTGAATGAAAACATTGTAGGGTATCGTAGCGATATCAGCACCCATCTCGAGTGACCTCAAAATATGTACTGGATTTCTAACTGAAGCTACTATCACTTTAGTTTGAAAATTATAATTTTTAAATATTTTCATGATACTCTCTATTATTTTAATCCCTTCGTCGGATATGTCATCAATTCTACCAATGAACGGGGAAACATAGGTCGCTCCAGATTTTGCAGCAAGAACCGCTTGAACAGGTGTAAAAACAAGTGTAACATTTGTTTCAATGCCAAGTCCTTTTAAAGTTTTTACAGCCTTTAATCCATTCTCCGTCATCGGTATTTTCACCACAATATTTTTTGAAATCGAGGAGAGTTTTTTCGCTTCTTCAACCATCTCTTCGTATTCAAGAGAGTTGACCTCAGCAGAAATTGGACCTGATATAACGGATGCTATCTCTTTAATTATCTCTTCAAAATTTTTGCCTGTTCTCTCCTTTTCTTTCAAAATCAGTGTTGGATTTGTTGTAACCCCATCAACTATCCCCTTCTTTACAAGATCTCTGATCTCATCTATGTTGGCACTATCTATAAAAAATTTCATAAAACCTCCTTAATAAAACGCTTTATAGAATATCAACCCTTCAGGCGGAGCAAGTTTCCCGGCATATTTTACATCTTTAATTTTTAAAAGTTCATATGGTTTCATTTCTATTTTACCTCTTCCATATCCTATAGCAGTTCCCACTATAAATCTTACCATATTGTGCAAAAACCTATCAGCACCAAAAGTGAATACGATCTCTTTACCTTTTACTTTGAGATCACTAATTTTTAGGTCAACATAGTTGTTTTCCAGTAGAGATTTTTTTCTACAGAATGAAGAAAAATCATGTTTCCCTTTTATCGATAAAATAAATTCCCTTATTCTTTCAAAATCGAGAATATAATCGATCTGCCAGTGGAAAGGTCTTTTCAAAGGACTATTTCCGTTGTACACAAAATATTTGTAAACTCTCATTTTACATGAAAATCTCGCAGAAAAATCATCGTTCACCTTTTTAATCGAGTGAAAAAAGATCCTTTTATCAACTATAGAATTCAACCCGTGCAAAAATTTCCTTTGATCATCAATTTTTTTTTCAGTTTTAAAAGAGAAAGGGTACCTGAAAGCTGAAACTCCAGCATCCGTTCTTCCAGCACCAACGATTTTGATCCTCTCACCTAAAATTTTAAAAAGAGCTTCCTCTATTTTATCCTGAACAGTATTTTTTGAAGGTTGACTCTGCCATCCTTCAAAACCTCTTCCATCAAATTCACAAATTATTAGATAGTTCACTTTTTGACTATGAGATTTATCAATCTGTTTGGAACATAGATATGTTTTTCAAGATGTCCATCCTGAAGGTATTTCCGAACGATCGGATTGGACAGTGCTTCTTTTAAAACTTCCTCAGAACTGGAATCTTTTTCTATTTCAATTCTATCTCGAACTTTACCATTTATTTGAATCACAACCGTTACTTTTTCATCCTCAAGATTATTTTTATCAAATTCAGGCCATTGTGTAAGGAATATGGAATCCTTTTCGTTGAAGCCCTGATATATTTCCTCTGATAGATGTGGGATAAAAGGAGAGATTATCTGAGTGTATTTGTAGATTACAAAGTTCAGAAATTCAAAGGAAAGGTTCTGTTCCTCTTTGTATAGGAGATTCAAAAGTTCCATCAGAGAAGCGATAGCAGTATTATGGTTGAAGTTTTCAATATCCTCTCCGACCTGTTTAATCGTTCTATTCAATTTTACATAAACCTTTTTTTCCATTTCATTTTTAGGGACATACTCCTTTATCAAAATTTTGTTATACTTTGAGGCGAATTTATCAAATCTATCCAAAAATCTTGAGATTCCCGTTATTCCATCTTCAGACCATAAAGCATCTTTACCTGCGGGGCCTATGAAAAGTTCCGTTCCCCTTGCAAGATCTGAACCATATTTGTCAACAAATGGGCCAACGGGAACAGCATTTCCAGCTGACTTTGACATAACTTTTCCATTTTTATCCATTATCATACCCTGATTGAACAAAGCCATAGCAGGTTCTTCGAATGAAAGATAACCCAGATCTTTCAAAACTTTTGTAATGAATCGAAAATATATAAGATGTCCATTTGCATGTTCAGCACCACCAATATACATATCAACTGGCAGAAATTTATCGACCAATTCTTTTTCAAATATTTTTTTATCGTTCTTTGGGTCCGCATATCTTAACTGGTACCAGGAAGAATCCACGAATGTGTCCATCGTGTCAGGATCTCTTAAAGCACTTTTCCCACATCTTGGACATTTCACATTCATAAACCCTTTATGACTCCCAAGAGGGGATTCACCCTTTGGAGTGAAATCAACCTCTGAGGAATCAGGCAGTAAAACTGGAAGATCCTGTTCAGGGACAGGAACTATTCCACAATCCTTACAATGTATCATTGGAATAGGTGCTCCCCAATATCTCTGCCTTGAAATGAGCCAATCTCTCAATCTATAGTTAACGCTTCTTTTCCCAAAACCTTTCTGTTCTATGAAATCTGTTACTTTCTCTTTCATAACCGAAGATTCCATATCAGAGAACTCTCCTGAATTTATAGTTATACCTTCATCAACAAAAGCACCATTTGAAAAATCCCAGACGGAATCTTTAGGTCTGATCACCTGAACTATTTCAATTCCATATTTTTTAGCGAACTCAAAATCTCTTTGGTCGTGAGCGGGAACTCCCATCACCGCACCTGTTCCATAACCTGAAAGCACATAATCACAAACAAAAAGTTTTACCTCTCTGTTGTTTAAAGGATTGATACAGTTATAACCTGTATAAACTCCATCCTTTTCTTTTTCTGTAGAACTCCTTTCGATTTCACTCTTTTTTATAGATTGTTCAATATACCTTTCAATCTCTTCCCTTTTATCAGAATCAAATTCAAGTTCTCTCAAAACCTCATTTTCTGGAGCAACCGCAAGAAATGTTACTCCAAAAATCGTATCCGGTCTTGTTGTGAAAACTTTAATACTTTTATCCGTGTTTTTTATCCTGAATTCTATAGTTACTCCCTCAGATCTACCAATCCAGTTTTTTTGCATGGTCTTTATATTCTCAGGCCAACCCTTTAAAAGATCCAATCCATCGAGTAATCTTTGAGCATAAGATGTTATTTTAAAATACCATTGTTCAAGTTCCTTTTTGGTTATCTCACTTCCACATCTCCAACATTTATTCTGCTCAACCTGTTCGTTCGCGAGAACCGTCTGACATGATGGACACCAGTTTACATAAGATCTTTTTCTGTACGCCAAACCATTCTCGTAAAGTTTTATGAATATCCATTGTGTCCATTTGTAATAATCCTCTCTGCATGTTATAACTTCTCTATCCCAATCATACAACAGTCCCATTTTTTTTAAAGTCGAAGAGGAAACAGCTATATTGTTATAAGTCCATTTATCAGGGGCAACACCTCTTTTGATCGCTGCACCTTCGGCCGGTAATCCAAAAGCATCCCATCCAACCGGATGTAAAACATCATATCCGTTCATTATTTTGTATCTGTAAAGGACATCACCTATAACATAGTTTCTTAAATGACCCATATGAAGGTCACCGGATGGATAAGCAAACATTTCAAGTAAATAGTATTTCTTTTTTCCAGGATCATTTTTGAATTTTTCAAGTGAAAGTTCTTTCCATCTTCTATTCCATTTTTCCTGTATAGATTTTAAATCTCTCTCCATATCAACCATTCCCCATCTCTTTGAGTTTCTTTTCGAGCATCTCTATCCTTCCAGTCAGTTCAAGTTCCTTCTTTCTTTTAAGTTCAAGACGCTGGGATAGTGCTATCTCTTCCTTTCTTTTTGCAACTATCCTCTGTGTTATTTCAAATTCCTCTTTTCTCTTCTTTTCAAGATCTATGTTGCCTAAACCTTCACCCGCTTGAACTCCCTGTGGCATCTGAGATGCCTGGAGTTTCAACTGGTTTATCCTTTCAACCAATTTCTGTTCCTCATTCCTTTTGATCTCTATATCATTCATTATCTGCTGTAACTGGATCTTGAAGGTGTCTATCTGGTTTTTCAACATTTTCAATTCCTGATCTGATGATTGACTTTCTTTTACTTTATCGAGTTCTTCTTTTAGATTTTTATGCTTTTCAATGAGTTCATTCAACTTGTTTTCATAGAATTCGATCTGCCTTCTCTTTTCGTTTATCTCCTGTTCACTCTCTTTAATGATCCTATCAACCTCATCATACTTTGATCCTGTTTCTTTAATCTTCTTTTCGAGTTCAGCAATCTTCTGTTCCTTACTCTTTATCTCATTCTGTTTCGATGCTAATGTTTTTTGGAGTTCCTCTTCCTGTTTTCTCAGTTCATCGATTTTCGCTGATCTCAGGTTAACGAAATCACTACCGGAAGATAATTTTGAAGATATAACAATCGCAAATACAAAAGAAAGAATAAGTCCTATCACAACATTCAAAACAACAGCAAGAACTGGAGATTGTTTTTTATCTCCACTCCTATCTTCAAAAGCGACCTTTTTTATTCCTATATGAACCTCACCTCTTTTTTTATCTCCAGTTTTAATCGCTAAAGCAATATCTGCAATATTTTGATCAACATCCTGAACCAATCTGTTTTCACTCTTTAAAAGTTTGATGTTCTGATAGTTAAAAGGTTTTAGAACATTCGTTGGTTGTTTTGAATCACCGAAAACAATCCCGTCGGTGTTAACAACTATAACATAATCTATAAGACCATTCGAATTTTTTACAGTGTTCATCGCAACATCCATTATTGGTGCTTCATCCTCATCAAGAAGTGGCTCAAGAACCGCTCCCGCTATAACTGAGGCTATGTTGAACGCCATTTCTGTTCTTTCGTTTTGAAGGAGTTCTTTTGTGCTCACTTTTTCTCCACTTGATTTCGCTGGAGCAAAGATAAAAATTATCACAGCGTTTATACAAAGTATTATAAAAATCGAAATTATCAACAAAATGATAAAAGTTGATTTCTTCATAAAAACTCCTTATTTATCGTATTTTTTTAATATATTAAAATATTGTTTAAATGTCAATAGTTTTAGAGTATATTAAAAATTCTGAATGTGAACAGAAGATACAGGTTATCCTTCACAATCAGACCTTTTTCTTTGTTAAAAATGGGAATCTCAACTTTTCCATAATCTCCCAGATTGAAGATAAGACCTGTTTGATAGAAAACATCGAGTTCCCTACCAGCCAATATAAAATCCTGATATAGAAAGTTAATTTTAAATCTCAATCTGTTAAAAGCATAGTATGTTCTGGTTGAATCTATTAAATAACCAAAGCCAGAAGAGATATCCGTTAAAACTATGTTATAGTTTGATATATTCTTACTTATTCTATCAAACAAAGCGCCTCTTTTTGAAAATAGGTTAATCGACGTTTCTTTATTACTCTGATCTTTTAAAAATTCTCCATCGTACATGATACTTCCATTAAGGAATTTGAAACTATAGTTCGATTCGAGTTGAACCTTTAACTTAGCGGATTTAAAATCTGAATATATAACAGGGTTATAGATTTTTGAATCAACATTAAATTTAAATTCCAGATTTGATAGATTTTTGTAAACTTTATAGTTCATATTAAAAGAAGCTACATTACCTTCTTCTAAGATGTATTTGAAATATTCTGAAGGTGATAAACTTTTTCTAAAAGAATAAAAGATTTCAAAAATCTGACCAAAATCTTTTTCGTTTGTAAAATAGAAAAATTTTGGTTCAACCTTGAAATACTCTTCTGTGAACTTATACCCTATAGCGTTACCAACTTTATCATCCTGATAAAAATTTGTTTCTCCATCAAGGTATAAAGATCTATTTTTAATGTTGTAACCCAGAAAGAGTTTATTTTCAAAATCACCTATGATCGAAAAATATGGAGAGGAAATCTTTGGAAGATCAAACAACATAAAATTTATTCCAAGAGAAGTTTTCTCAAGGATCGTATACCTGTAAAAAGGAAAAACATAAAGGTTGTATGCGTCTATATCAAAAATTTCAGGGAAAAGATGAACCTTCAATTTTTTTTCCATACGGTTATTGGTATATTTAATATCAAGTGAAGAATACTCGGGGTCTATCGTTATCCCACTCATCGACCTTTTTTCAAAATTTATAGTATCATTTTCAACTTCCAATTTAAAAAGTTTTGAACTTTTATCTTTAAGATCAATTCTGACATCAACAGGAAGATCAAGCAAAGAGTTATTTTTTACAACAAATTTTATCTTTTCTCCATCCTCGTACACTTTTGAAAGATAATAATCGGTATAAATATTCTCATACAACAGATATTTCAGATAAGTTTTGTATTTCCCTTCACTTTTTTCGTTGAGAAAATCATAGAATTGATCTATTGTGGGATGGGAAAAATTATATTCTTCAAAAAACTCCTTAATATATGTATCAAAAACATTTTTTCCGAAAAGATTTTCCAATTTTTTTATAACAAGGTATCCTTTTGAATAAAAGACGATGTAGTTTGATTCTTTTGTATCAAAAGATGAATAGTTCATCGGAACACTCTTTTTATTTTTTTGAAGATTTAAAAAGTTTAAGTAATGTTGTGTAAAAAGATCAAATATTCTTCTGTTAAAAAGAGTAACCTGATTTTTATTCCCATATTTGTATTCCATATATCTGACCTCTGAATAAGTTGCAAATCCCTCATCTATAAAGGGTTCCATGGCTTCATTTGAACCTATGATAAGATAGAACCATTGATGCGCTATCTCATGTGATAAAACATCCTGAACATATCTGTTATCAATGATTTTTTTTAATCTTTTGTCAACATTTATAACTGGACCCATAACTATAAACTGTGGATACTCCATTCCACCACCAGCCCTTAACAATCCATCAACTATTGTTATCTTATCATAGGGATATGGGAAGTATAATCTGGAATAGAAATCTATCATTTCAAAAACTTCATCGATAACATCACTATAAACATCATAATTTTTTCTTTCACAAACTATTTCAACCTCAACACCCTCTTTTTTCTTTTTAAGATACGAAAAATCGGTTCGTAATGAAAATGCAAGGTCGTTCACATTTTTTGCTGTTACTTCTACGATTTTTGTTGTTGTATCTTTTTTTTCAAATTTGAATCTGAAATTTTTATCCTTAAGAAGTGAATCCAACAGCAAGGAATCACTTTTTTCATAATTCACCCTTCCCGTTGAAAAAAGAAAATATTTTTTAGGTATCCTTATCTTCATCGAATAATCACCATATTCGTTGAAGAATTCACTGTTTTTTCCGATTTTAAAATCTGCCCATTTTTTATCTTTATAAACAGCAACCTTTGGATACCATTGTGATATATCATATTTCCCTTTCAAATAACCTTCACGTAAAAATGGATAGGGGACTTTGTTTCTAAAATATACTTTTAAACTTATAGAATCGTTTGGAAGAAGTTTTCTCTTTAGCTTCAAATAACCTATCGTTTCATCAACAAGAAACGAATCGTTTCTTTCTCCATCCTCGAATACTGAATCAACAACTGTAAACCCTTCTTTTTCAGGTTTTACTTTTTCTTTGAAAAATGGACTCCCGTTTTTAAAATAGTTTGCATAAAGATGCAGAACAATTTTGTCCAAAGTATCCTGAGAAAAATTTTTATAACTGATCAAAGCATAGCCATGTATTTCCCTTTTTTTATCATCAAGTTCAAGATCGAAGAAATAATCGCTTCTATTGGTTTTAAAGGCAAAAATTGTAATTGAATAGAAAATTGATAAAAGCAAAAAAGTTTTTTTAAACATTTTCAAACTCCTTTTTTGAATAAAACAACAAAGCGATAAAGGAAATCAAAGAGATAAATATACCAAGAACAAGATCCATGGGTAAATACCTTTTTCTTAATTTTTCTAAACTACCATCGATAGGGTTTACGAAACAATTTTCAGAGATCAAATCAGTGTGCCTTTTAAAAAGATAAAAAGGTTTTTTAGATACGGTTTGAAAATTTGAGTTTTCAAAAAGGTATGGGAAATGAAGGATTTTACCTGTTGAAAATTTTTTCATCATATATATTTTCCCATTTCCATAAATCCTCATCGATCCTTTCACAACCAGTAATCCGCATTTTAGATCTTTAACATCTTTCAAATATTCTTCCTTACGATCATATTCGGTAATATTTTTTAATTCACCTGTATAAAAGATGATAAATGTATCGGAGAAATTTTCTCTGAAATTTATCGTTAAAAAATTTTTTATATTCAAAATTATCGGTATATCTGGAACAAAAACATAATCATAGTTCAAAAATAAAGGGTTGAAAAGAAAATTGATGTTTGAAAATCCCCCCTGCATTATCATCGGATCATCAAAAAAATCAACATACTTCTTGAATGTAAAATTTTGATAAAGATTGAAAGAGTGTGCGCCATAGTATATACCTCTGTTTCCAAAAGAAGAATACCTTTTCAAAATTTCAAGGTTATCTACTTTAAAATGATCTTTAATATAATCTTTGTAGAAAAGAACATCCTCAGGGATGTACGTTATTATATATTTGTCTTTTAGAAAATCATAACTTTCGTTTTTAAGATTTTTCAACTTTTCAAATTTTAAAATTCCACCAGTTGATAAAAAAATATCAAAAAATATTATAACAACAAGAACAGAAAATTTTATTTTTTTTTGAAATTTTTTTATTGAATCATAATAAAAGAACAGAGTGTATACGGTAAAAAAAAGAATCTGCAAAATGAATCTTTCGAAACAAAACCCTTTTACAATAATCAAAACAAGAAGCAAAATAAAAACAGAAACGTTAAACAGAAGAAACCTTTTATCGAGGTTTTTCAACATATCAAACATAAAAAAAAACATGAAAGAAATAACAAAAAGATAGATCGATCTTGTTGGAGAAAGGAAGATCTTAAATCCAAAAAAATTAAAAAAAGAGAGGGATAAAAAAAGTAGAGGAACTATCATCTTGGAAAAATTTTTAAACTCTTTTTTTAAGATCGTAACATACATAGAGTAATTGATCGTAAAAAAGAAGATCAAAGAGAAATAGAAAGATGTTTCATTTATATTGAATGTCCCTTGATATTCACTTCTAAAAATTCTTGACACTCCACCAAAAAGATCGGGGAAAATGGTCAATATAAGATATTTTAAAGGTAAAATATTGTAATCGAGTTCATTTCTGTAAGAGTATTTAAAAACGTTAAAAGTTGGCATCAAAATAAAAAGTGATACAAATGTTGAGAAAAAAATTGCCATAAAAAAATAAACAAAATTTTTCAAACTACTGTATTTTAGAAACACGATGATAAAAGATAAGATCACAGTGTAAAAGAATATTTGTGGATGACCCGCAAGTAAAAGAAGAAAAAAGAAAATAACAGTTATTATAAAATTTTTTCTATTACTGTTTTCATAAAAACCAACAAGAAAAAATATAACATATGGTGAAATCGATAAAGAGGAAAGCATCGTGTAATGAGGAATATGTGAAACGAAAAAAGAGGAAAAAGTTGAAAGAAATGAGATGATGAACGATAGTTCATCCTCAACTTTCAATTTTTTTAAAAGAATGTATATCCCGGTAAAAAAGATCAACACATTTAAAAGCGTAATTATTTGAACGATGAAAAAAACATCAAAAGGTAAAAGCACAAGCCAGTTCAAAGGATAGTAAAAACAATTCTGAATATCCTTGTATATTGGAAATCCAAGTCCAAAAGATTTTTCATAAAGTGGGAAGACAAATTTTGAAAAAGAATTTTTTATAAGAACCAGTTTCGGTACATACTCATCAAAAAGATCCCCATCCAAAATCCCGTATCCCAGAAAAATCTTATAAAAAAATATAAAAAAAAGGATAGCAAAAATTGATACTTTTAATTTTCTATCCATTTTTTTATTATAGGTTATTTATCAGAAAGGTCAACTTCTTTTCTTAAAACTATAAAAGATGAAATCCCAAGAGGAATCATATGTTTTTTTGAAAGAAAAAACTCGATTAAAAAAATTTTATCAAGTAAAAAGTTGGTTATCCTGTTCATCTGTTTAACATCTGAACTTTCCTCGTATGAAAAAAATACAAAAACAAATTTCCTTAAAAAAATTATTAAAGGTAAAAAGATAAAATTCCAATATACTTTTTCTTTTATCGCAAATCCATATTTTTTGAATCTTTTGAAATCTTTTATTTCAAATCTTATATCGTTGTTGACAGCGATATCATGTTTTGAATAGAGAAATTTAAACATCGGTAGATTCAAAAAAACATAACCACCATCTTTCAAAACTCTGTTGTACTCAACCATAACTTTTTCGAAATCAACATCTTTATGCTGTAAAAGGTCAAAGGAAAAGATTATTTCAAAACTCTTACTTTTAAATGGAAGGTTGTTCGCATCCCCATTAACAAGGATTTTACAATACCTTCTGGCTATAGAGTTTAAGGCATAAAAACTATAGTCAAGACCTATGCAGTTTTCAAATTCCTTCAGATCCCTTCCTGTTCCACATGCTGAATCCAGGATGATCCCGCCGTTGTAATACTTATTTAAAAAATGATGTGTCAATCTTCTCTTGTTTTTGAACCAGAAATGTGTCTCTTCAACCTGACTCACATTATCGAATTCATTATCTCTCATTTAAAAGAGTTCACTCCATCAATAACTTTTTCTATCTCCTCTTCCGCCATCTCAGGGAAAATGGGTAAAGAAAGTTCAGTTGAAGATAACGTTTCAGAATGAGGGAAAGAATAATTTTTATAGAAATATTTTTGTTTATGGATCGGATATGGATAGTGGATCGCTGTTAATATACCTTTTTTTTCAAGATGTTTTTTTAACATGTCTCGTCTTTTTGAAAATATCGGGAAAAGATGACCGTTGGATGTTTCAAAATATCTTGAAGAAGGGAGTTCTATGTTCTTATTTTTTATTCCATCCCTGTACTTTTTCATTATCTTTCTTCTAAGCGAATTTTTTTCTTTCAGATTTTTGATCTTTTCAAGAAGGACAAGTGCTTGCAACTCATCCAGTCTGCTGTTTATTCCTTCCATCTGTGCAGAGTAGATCTCTTTCTGTCCATAGTTTCTCATCTTTTGCAAAATTTCATAAAGATTCTTATCATCAGTTGCTATAGCCCCACCATCACCATAACATCCAAGGTTTTTTGTTGGATAAAAAGAGAACGCTGATAGTATCGAAAAATTACCTGTGTGTTTACCATCAACATAGGTATCTATCGATTGGGAACAATCCTCAACGAGTGTTATACCTTTTTTGTCACATAGATCCTTTAAGATATCAACATATTCCGCCTGTCCATAAAGATGGACAGCAAGTAAAACATCTATTTTTTTTCTACTCTTTTTAAACTGATCGATATTTAAAAGACCTGTATTATCGTAAGTATCAAAAAGCACAATTTCACAACCAGCCATCTTTATCGCCTGAGCACACGGAAGTGGGTTGGAAGCCGCAAGCCCAACCGTTTTCGCCTTTAATGCTCTGAAAATCAAATATAAAGAATCTGTCGCGTTACCGGTTCCAACAACATATTTTTTCCCTATGAAACTCCCAAATAACTTTTCAAACTCTTCGTTGTACTGTCCAAGAATAAATTTTCCTCTTTCGTAAAACTCATCGAGACGCTTTTTTATTCTTTCAAACTCTTCTTTATCCCTGTTCAACTGACAAAAAGGTATCATAGATAGTATCCTTTATATTTCTGGAAATATTCATAAGTATTTTTCAAACCTTCATCGATTGAGGTTTCCTCTCTATGGTTTAAGAACTCTTTAACTTTACTGTTATCGGTTCTAAAAGATCCTATATCAATATTTTTTAACTCTTCAGGGAAAGGTATAAAGATCAGTGATGATTTTGGATTGAGTTTAACAAGTTTTTCTGCTATCACTTTCAAAGGATAAGAGTTATCAGATCCAACATTGAAAATTCCATTGCTATCAGAAACCATGGCGTTGTACAAAGTTTTAACAAGATCCTTCACATAAAGAAGATCTCTTAAAGTTGATCCATCTCCATAAAGTTCTATAGGATTGTTTGTGATGACCCTGTTAATAAACCACCCGATAAAAGATAACCTTTTATCCCTGATGTGCATACCTTCACCATATATATTCGACAACCTTAAAATTGTGAGGTTGAACCCATAATATTTCGAATAGAGTGAATAGTACATCTCCGTTGTGTATTTGTTTATTCCATTAACATCGACCGGATTTATTGAAGAATTTTCATCAACAGGGAACTTATCCTGTTTTCCATAGATCTGTCGTGTCGAGAGATATACAACCTTCTTGTTTTTATAATTTTTTAAAACTTCCAGAAACTTGATATGTTCAACAGTGTTGTTTTCAAGATCAAAAAGAGGATTTTTCATCGAATCAGAATGACTTATCAAAGCAGCAAGATCAACAATACAGTCAGCATTTTTTATAATCTCTTTAAACTTTTCTGCGTTTCCTATCGATTCCTCTATTATACTCACTTTCTCCTTTTTTAAACTCAAAAGGTGGAACTCGTTGTATCCAGATGAAGTGTTTTTGGAATCAACTATGGTGATGTCCAGACCCTTTTCAATAAGATGTTTTGCAAGGTTGAATCCTATAAAACCTAATCCACCTAAGAGAACAACAGATTTTATTTTTGTTTTTTTCATATACACCTATACCCTCTTACCTATAAGATTATACCATAAAACTATTATATGTAAAAATACAAAAAACAATCTTTTAAAATTAAAAAATTGTGATGTTCCAAATTCCCTTTCATAATGGTTCACACCGACCTGTTTTACTTTTCCATTTTTGAGTTCAATTTTTTTTATCATCTCAACACATATGGTACCAGATTTTGAGAAAAATTTTTCATCCTTGAAAATATCTTTCCTTATTATTCTGAAATCACAATCGATATCTTTCAATTTTATTCCGAAGAAAAATTTCATAAAAGTGTTGTACATTTTACCAATAACTATTCTATAGAAAGGATCGTTTCTTGTGATCTTGTATCCATTTACAAGATCAGTATCATCATCCAAGAGTCTTATAAGTTTTTCAATCTCCGATGGATCGTACTGCCCATCTCCATCTGTATAGAAAAAGTAATCAAACATCGCATTTTTTAAACCATCAACGATCGTTGCTCCATATCCCATATTTTTTTCATGTAATATTACCCTGAGTTTAGGATTCACTTTTGCTCTTTCAAGGAGAATTTCCCTTGCTCCATCCATTGAAAAATCGTCTACAACTATTATCTCATAATCCTGTGTATACTTTTTTAATTTCTCTTCAACTTTATCTATGAGTTTTGTTATCGTTTCCCTGTCGTTATAACAGGGAAACATCGCTGAGATCTTTATAGCTTTTTTCATCTATCTTTCAATTTTTTTATAAGGATTGGCACAACTTCAAAAAGATCACCAACTATCCCATAATCTGCTACCTGAAAAATTGGAGCATTCGGATCTTTGTTGATCGCTACTATCACATCTGAAGATTTCATACCTGCAAGATGCTGTATAGCACCAGATATTCCCAGGGCGACATAAAGTTTTGGTGATACGGTTTTTCCTGTCTGTCCAACCTGATGTGAGAATGGAAGCCACCCATCATCTATACATGGTCTTGAAGCACCAACAGCACCATTTAAAATTTCTGCGAGTTCAAACACAAGGTTGAAATTTTCTTTACTCTTCAAACCTCTTCCACCTGAAACTATCACATCGGCATCTGAAAGATTTACAGTTTGTGTTTCATCCTTTGTAAACGAAATATATTCAACCCTACTATCAACCATCTCTTCTTTAAAATCAAACTTTTCAACAGTTCCCTTTCTTGATTCATCTATCGGTGCCTCTTTAAAAACTTTATGCCTTACGGTTGCCATCTGTGGCCTTCTGTTTGGAGTAATTATTGTAGCCATAATCGATCCACCAGCTGCCGGCCTTGTTTGCAAAAGTTTACCATCCTCATGGTCGATATCAAGTTCCGTGCAATCTGCTGTAAGCCCTGTTTCAAGTTTTGCTGAAACTCTTGGGAAAAGCGATCTACCAAGATTCGTTGATCCAGCAAGAAAAATTTCCGGTTTATATTTTTTAACCACCTCAACAACGACATTCGAATATGTTGAATCAACAAAATCTTTTAACCTTTTATCATCGACAACGATAACTCTATCTGAACCTCTTTTTATGAGTTGATCCGAAAATTTTTCAACATCATACCCAACTATCAAACTTATAAGTTCAACATTTCTTTTATCAGCGAGTTCTCTTCCCTTATTCAAAAGTTCAAAAGATACTCCTTCTATCTTCCCTTCTCTGTTTTCAATAAATACCATCACACCTTTATAATCTTTCAAATCCATATTAACTCCTTAGATGATAGATTTTTTCTTTAACTCGTTTATAAGATTGTCAACATTCTTCTCCTGATCCTCATCAGCAAATATTATATTCTCTTTTTCTATAGTTGGTGTAAACGCTTTTATCACCCATGTTGGGGAACCCTTGAGTCCACATTTTGATATATCTATTCCCAAAAAATCAGCATCCCAAACAGGTATCTCTTCTTTCTTTGCTCTCATTTTTCCTCTCAAAGATGGAAGTCGTGGCTCGTTCAACTCTTTAATACATGTTAAAGCAGCAGGTAATTTTACCTTTAAAGTTTCATAACCATTTTCCATACTTCTTTCAGCGACAAGATGATCATCCTTTACATCAACTATTTTTCTTACAAATGTTATCTGTGGTATATCCAGTAAAGAGGCAACTTCTGGTCCAACCTGAGCCGTATCTCCATCGATAGCCATCTTACCAAAAAGGATAAGATCAATTTTACCAAGTTTTTTTATGGCTTCAGAAAGAACATAACTCGTAGCGAGTGTATCACTTGCAGCGAAAGATTTATCGGATATTAAAATCGCCTTATCAACACCCATAGATATAACTTCCCTTAAAGCATTCTCGGCCTGTTTTGGTCCCATCGATATTGCGGTTATAGTTGAATCAGGAAAATATTTTTCCTTTATCCGTAAGGCCTCTTCAACAGCATAAAGATCAAAAGGGTTCACAATATTTTCTACACCTTCCCTTTTTATAGTTTTCGTTTCAGGATCAAATTTCATCTGACTCGTATCTGGAACCTGTTTTACACACACAACGATATTCATATGTTCTCCTTCTCTATTTTTTTTATAGCAAGTTTTGCTGCTTTCTTTTCACTCTCTTTTTTACTTTTACCAACCGATTGTGAATAATATTTACCATCGAGATAAACTTTACATCTAAACTTATCATCTTTGTAAAGTTCTGTTCTAAATTCAGGAAGTTTTTTATATTTTAAAAGTGATAACTCCTGCAACCTGTTCTTTGCAAAAAAATCTTCAGGCATCTCCTTTGAATTTTTTAAAACCAATCGAAAAAATTTTTTAACTCCCCTTATACCTTTTTCAATGTATATTGCACCAAAAAGAGATTCTATTATATCCTCTTTGATCGAATCCGGTATAACCTTCAAAGCTTTCCTGTCTACAAATATCAGTTCTTCGAATTCTAATTTTGAAAATATAAAAGATAAATTTTGCCTGTTTACTATCTCACTCCTTTTCTTTGATAACTCACCCTCATCAACATTTTTAAATTTTTTAAAAAGATGCTCTGATGTTAAAAATGATAGAATCGAATCTCCTAAAAATTCAAGCCTTTCGTATGAAACATTCAAACCTTTTGAACTATGGGTCAAAGATTCTTTTAAAAGTTCAACATTTTCAAATTCGATCCCAGTTATATCTTTGAATTTTTTCAACAATTCTTTATCATTCATATTTAGCAAAACCAAGAGTCACATTGTGTCCACCAAAACCGAACGAATTCGATAAGGCGAATTTTATCTCTTTTTTTACAGCAACATTTGGAGTATAATTCAGATCACAGTTTGGATCCTTATTCTCATAGTTTATCGTTGGTGGAATTATTCCATTTTTTATTGCAAGTATTGTTGCGACCGCCTCAACCGCACTTGCTGCACCCAAAAGATGTCCATGCATGGATTTAGTACTTGAAATGTTGATATCGTATGCTCTATCTTTAAACACTTTTTTTATCGCTAGTGTCTCCGTCTGATCGTTTAACTTTGTTGAGGTTCCATGTGCATTTATATAATCAACATCTTCAACAGTTTTTCCACTCTTTTTTATAGCAAGCATCATACATTTTGCAGGACCTTCTCCTGTCTCATCGGGAGCAGTGATATGATAAGCATCATCGTTATAACCATATCCTGTAATCTCCGCAAATATTGGAGCATTCCTTTTTAAAGCGTGTTCAAGAGATTCAAGTATTAAAATAGCACCACCTTCGGCGATAACGAACCCATCCCTTAAAGCATCAAAAGGTCTTGAAGCTTTTTCCGGCTGATCGTTCCTTGTCGAAAGTGCCTGAAGAGCGATAAAACCACCAACAGAAAGAGGTGTTATCGACGCTTCAACACCACCACACACCATAATATCAGCATTATCAAGGATTATCTGATTGTATGCATCAGCTATCGCATGTCCACTCGAAGCACATGCTGAAACAACGGAAAAATTTGGACCTTTTAATTTATATCTGATCGCGACATTACCAGAAGATGAGTTAACGATCATCATCGGAACAAAGAAAGGGCTCAACCTTTCAACACCTTCTTTCAAAAAGATGGAATGTTGATTTTCCCATGTTTCAACTCCACCTATGCCTGTTGCGATTATCACTCCCGCTCTATCAGGATCTATCTTATCGAGTTCCAGTTTCGAATTTTTAAGCGCTTCATCGGTTGTGTATATCGCATACTGTGTAACCCTATCCATCCTTCTTAACTCTTTTTTATTTATTACAAATTCTGGATTAAAATTTTTCACTTCACCTGCTATCTTTGAGGCAAAATTTGTTGTGTCAAATCTTGTTATAGTTGAGATTCCACTTTTCCCGGCAAAAAGATTTCTGGCAAACTCATCGAGATTGTTTCCTATAGATGATATGATACCGATTCCAGTAATGACAACCCTCTTCATCAGAATATCTCCTTTTTAATAAAAAGAAGCGGGAAATCCCGCTTTCTTTTGTTATTTTGCTATTTTGCTTTCTATATATTTCGCGACATCTCCAACAGTTTTCAAATTCACATAATCTTCCTGTGGGATTTTAATCGAATAGATCTTTTCGAGTTCGTTTACAAGATCCATAAGATCGAGAGAATCAGCTCCGAGATCCTGCATGATGTTTGCGTTTTCGTTGATCTTTGCTTCATCGATTGAAAGGTTTTCAACCAAAAGTTTTTTTACTGTTTCGTAAACCTGTGACATCTAATACCTCCTTACTTGTTTTTACATCAACATTCCACCATCACAATGTATAACCTGCCCTGTGATATAGCTCGCTTTTTCTGAAGAAAGAAACAAACAAAGGCTGGCAACATCCTCAGGTTTGCCCATTCTACCGAGAGGGATAAGTTTTGCATATTCCTTTATAACTTCTTCTGGAAGTTTTTTAGTCATATCGGTTTCTATGAATCCTGGAGCGATCGCGTTTACCCTGACATTTCTTGAGCCAACCTCTTTTGCAAGTGATTTTGTAAAACCTATTATTCCCGCTTTACTCGCCGCATAGTTGGACTGCCCTTTGTTTCCCATAATCCCTATAACTGATGAGATGTTTGTTATAACTCCCTTTCTCTTTTTTATCATATATTTAACAACACTTTTTGAACAGTTGAAAGTTCCTTTCAGGTTTACTGCAATAACTTTATCCCATTCTTCTTCAGTCATACTGATCAAAAGATTATCTTTTGTTATTCCTGCATTGTTGATCAAAAAATCTATATTTTCATATTTTTTTATAACATCTTCAACAACCTGTTCGACTTTTGAAAAACTCGAAACATCAACTTTGAAATATTCAAAAGAAACTCCAAATTTTTCTATCTCGTTTTTTGTTTCTTGAAGATTATCATCTATAAGATCGAATACGATAACATTTGCACCTTCAGAAGCGAAAGATAAAGATATACTTTTTCCAATTCCTCTCAAACCACCTGTTACGATAACATTTTTTCCTTTGAACTCCATACTCACTCCTTAAAAAAATTTTTTATCTCTTCCTCTTTTTCAAAAGAGTAGATCTTTTTTTCAGGAAACATTTTTCTTGCTATACCACTTAAAACTTTTGAAGGACCGATTTCATAAAAGTTTTCATAACCGTTATTAAAAAGATTCTTCAAAATCTGTGTCCATTTAACCGGACTTATTATCTGTTGTTTCAAAAGATCTTTTATTTTAGATGGATCGTTTTCAAATTCTGCTGATACATTCATTAAAATATAACAGTCAGGTTTTCTGAACTCAAAATTTTCTATAAAATCTGAAAACTCTCTGTAAGCATAATCCATCAATGGTGAATGGAACGCTCCCGAAACATTAAGTTTTATGACCCTTTTTGCTCCCTTCTCTGTCAGTTTTTTTGATGCTATTTCAACTCCATCAACAGTTCCAGAGATAACGGTTTGCATATCACCGTTGTAGTTTGCAACAACAACTCCATCCACTGTTGATACGATCTTTTCTATCTCTTCAGGTGTCAGACCTATCACAGCTGCCATGCTACCTTTTGCTTTCTCACCAGCCAGACTCATCAACTCTCCCCTTTTCCTCACAAGTTTTACAGCCGTCTCAAAATTGAATACACCTGCAACAAGTAGTGCTGAGTACTCTCCAAGCGAATGTCCACAAACAGCATCAAAACTTATTCTATCTTTTAAAAGTGAAAAAACTGAATAAGAATGTAAAAGTATAGCGACCTGAGCATTCTTCGATTCGGTCAAAACATTTTCAGGGCCATCAAACATTATTTTTGAAATATCATCATTTATTATTTCAGAAGTTTTATCAAAAAGTTTTTTTACTTCAACATTCTGGTAGAGATCAAATCCCATTTTAACATACTGGGAACCTTGACCTGGAAACATCAACACACTTTTCATATTACCACCTTATTACGGATGCACCCCATGTAAACCCTGCACCAAAAGCATCTATCAAGATTATATCCCCTTTTTTTAAAAGACCTGTCCTGTTCATCTGATCGAGTGCGATCGGAATTGAACCTGCTGAGGTGTTCGCTGTTTTATCGATATTCACAAAGACCTTCTCTTTTGGAACTTTGAGATATTTTGCTGTTGTATCTATAATCCTTATATTCGCCTGATGCGGTATAAACCATCTTATCTCCTCAGAGTTTATATTTGCCATCATAAGTGCCTTTTCAGCAGCCATCTGCATTGTGTTGACAGCATATTTATAAACTTCGTTTCCTTCCATATGGATCGTATGAAGTTTTTTCTGCACAGTCTCCATAGTTGCAGGATTTCTCGAACCACCTGCTGGTTGATGTAAAAGATTTTCCATATTCCCATCGGCACCTATATAGATCGATAGAAGACCAGATTCATCGTTTGATTCTTCAACAACTGCACATCCAACACCATCACCAAAAAGCACACATGTTGATCTATCACTCCAGTTTGTAACCTTTGAGAGTGTCTCACCTCCAAGAACAAGAATCCTTTTCATCGAAGTTGAATTTATAAGCCCATTTGCAACAGCGAGCCCATAAATAAAACCTGAACATGCAGCGGAAATATCAAATGCAGGGATATTCGGTATATTCAAAGCTTTTTGAACATATATCGCTGTTGATGGAAAAAGTTTATCTGGTGTCACGGTTCCAAATATTATACAATCTATCGATTTTGGATCGATGTTGAAAGTTTCAAAACATCTCCTTGCAGCAATAACTCCAAGATCACTCGTTGCCTGGTCATCAGATGCTATGTGTCTTTCCTTAATACCTGTTCTCTGTGTTATCCATTCATCACTCGTATCAACAATTTTCGCAAGATCATCGTTTGTTAAAACTTTTTCAGGAAGATATGATCCGGTTGCTATTATTTTAACTCTCTTCACTTTCACTCCTTTCAAAAATATCCTTTAAATTTTCAACAAGATTTTTAGAAGCAAGATATTTCGCGTTCATAATTCCACTTGCTACAGCTTTCGGATTGGATTTTCCATGACCGATCAGCACAATGCCGTTTACACCGAGAAGAGGTGCTCCACCATATTCATCATAACTTGCTTTCTTTAAGAATTTTTTTATTGAAAAATAAAAGAAAGGTAATCCCAAAAAACCAGGTGCTGAAAGTGTTAAACCAAGAATAGCAACAGGTAAAGGTTTTAGTGATGTTTTAAGGTTATCTTTAACCCAGTGTATCATACCTTCAGCAAATTTTAAAACGATATTGCCTGTGAAACCATCCGTAACTATTACATCAACCTTATCAGTGAAAAAGTCCCCACCTTCAATGTTTCCAAAAAAATTTATATTTTTGTCTTTACTGATAAGTTCAAAAGCTTTCTGGTATATTACAGATCCTTTCGAATCCTCTTCTCCTATTGACAGCAGACCAACAAGAGGTTTTTCAATACCTCTCATAATCTTCATATACTCACTTCCAAGCAGAGCAAACTGATAAAGATTTTCTGGTTTTGGATCAGGTGTTGCCCCGAGATCAAGTATCAAAGGATGTTTTCCTATGGGGAATGTGAAACCTAATGCAGGTCTTATAACTCCTTTTATTCTCCCAACCTTTGTTAACGAGAAAGCGAGTATGACACCAGTGTTGCCAGGGGAGAAGAACGCATCAGCCTTTTTTTCCTTTATAAGTTCGAGACCTTTTGCTATAGAAGAATTCTTTTTGTTCTCCAAAGCCCATGTTGGAGTATCGTCCATTGAGACATCATTCTCCGATTCAACTATTTCATATTTTACAGAGAAATCTTTATATTTCTCTTTTAAATATTTTTCTATGAGTTTTTTGTCCCCAACAAAAACGATCGTGTCGTCATCACCCAGTTTCTTTGATGCCATGTAAGCACCAGCCATGTTAACTTCAATTCCTACATCCCCTCCCATAGCATCAAGAACTATTTTCACTTATACCTCTTTTTTAATCGTTATATACTCTTTACCTTTATAGTATCCACAGGATGGACAGATCGAATGCGATTTGGTAAGTGCACCACAGTGTGAACAAACTGTTAGAGATGGTTTAAAAAGTTTCCAGTGAGTTCTTCTTTTTCTTCCTCTTGTTCTCGAATTTCTTCTTTTTGGTACAGCCATTTTTTCCTCCTAAATATTACATTTACATTTTTCTTCGTTCAGATTCACTCCACATTTTGGGCATATACCTTTACAATCCTCTTTGCAAAGGGTTTTTACAGGGAGTGATGTTACAACTATATCCTTGATATAATCGGTAATATCGCAAAGGTAATCCGTAAAGTTTATTATATCAAGTTCATCCCCGAGATAATCCTTCTTTAAAATAAAAAGAACCTCTTCAGAAAAATTTTTTTTAAATCTTGTAAGACATCTATCACAAACAAGTTCGAGTTGAAAGTCAATTCTTCCTTCAAACTCTATCTGGGTTTTATGAATATTGTTGACTCTGAATTCACCTTTTATGTAAAGATCATCATTAAAAAATTCATACTCTTCTTTTCTTATCACCCAC
>JBDRZY010000007.1:0-79636 GCA_039804205.1 Caldifarciminota bacterium | reverse complement strand
CAATACCTCCAGTTTCCATATCTTTCCAAAATCTCCACTCCTGCCATATACCACACTATCCCCTGTTGAATATACCATCTCCATCTCATCCGTGTTCGGCTTCCTCACTATATGCTCCTGATTGTTCCTACCAAATGCATCTGGTGTATTGCTCCATAAGTATACATCTATTATTGAAGTGTATGGAACATAACCGATTCCATCTATTGTTAAGAATAAACGCCTGTTACTTCTTAAATATGCAGGTATAAAAACCTGTCCCCAATTATTAGTTAATCCTTTAAAATAAAAACCACCAGGTTGACTGTCAGTTAATACAACTTCGAGTTCAGAAACTGCTTTTATTGTATCAATACCATCTAATACTCTTATATAAATTTCGTTATCTTTTAATGCCGGTATATCTTTTGGTTTTACAACATTTTTAATCATTTTGTAGTCAACTTTTATTTCGAAGGTGTCAATCTGTCCTTTCGCTATCAAATTGCTTATTATCAGTTTGTGTGGAAAAGTATCTGCAGGGGTAACAGATAAAATTGCTGATCCTGAATTGTCAATTTTAGCAGAATCAATAAATTTGTAGTTATGATCAAACAGTTTTATAATTGCATTATTGATAAACGGTTCCAGTGTATCACTATATTTTTTCAAGTTCACTGTTATGGTATTGGGCTCTTCGTATTTCAATCTACTAAATGTAAGTTTGTTGTAAAAGTAATCATCAAGATCATAGTTTATAGCAAATCTACTGATGGAAAGATCAACTTTATGTGTTTTATCACTATAATTTTCCCCATAAATGGAAAAACTGCAATTCATCACTTTTCCCGGGATATAAACAGTGGCTAAAATAGATTGTCCATCATCTAATATATAGGTTGTATCTTTTAAATGTTTAATTTTTATTTCTCGTCCTGTAAAATCGGTAAAAGCATAACTACTGATTCCTACAATACTATCATTGAGAATCGCAATGATATTTAACTCGTCACTATAAATACCTTTATCTTCAAAAAAGAATACAATTTGTATGTTACCTGTTGAAAAATCTACTTTAAAATTACCTTTGGCTCTTGTGGATCCATTTAATAATGAGTCCCAAAACGGAACACTCTTTAAACCTAAAGTAAAATAATCCCCATCATTTTGGTGAAAACTATTCTGAACTATCTCCGGCATTATCTGAGTCACTTTAATATAACCTGTATCAATGATAGAATCAAAATAAAGCGTCAAATTCAATGATCCATTCGTTTCGGTCACCGTTCCTGGTCCATCTAAAATTTGAACATTCCATTTAGGATCAATTATACCATCCTCAAAATCATCAGTTACAAGCAAGTCAGAGAACATTTTTAATTGAAATGTAAACATAAACAAAATTAACAACAAAAAATGTAAGTATCGGGGGGGGCGACAGTTACACATTTAAAAATTTTTTTCAAAATACCTCCTTATGATTAATTTAAATTTTAAATTACACTTTTAAAAAAGTCAATATTCCTTTTATGATAATAAATAGTAATTATTGTTTATTGAGTAAATAGTTTTACTATACTTTTAAATAGGTTAATTGATTTCAATCAAATAAATGATAAATCTTTTGTAAAAGTTTATAGAAAGTAAATATTACCACTTTTTGACGTGTAAATTTTTTGTAAACATTCAAATCCATTGAATTTGGATCCGTTAGGTTTATAATTTATTAAATTGAAGGTTATATGAAAAAATTTTTTATCTTTACCATTCTGTTTTTTTCTTTTATTCTCTTATTTACTCAGGAAATCAATTTTACTTTCAACGAAAATGAAAGTAGAATAAAAATTTATCCTGTTTACGAAAAAGGTTTTCTGAATGTTTTCTTTCATAAAATCCAATTCGGAAAAGATTGTACTTATTTTGACTATGTAAAAGATGGGAATCAAAGCAATCTATATCCATTTGAAAGGTTCTCAGTTGAAATCTCAATAAATGAAAAACATATTCTAACATTTTTATATCAGCCATTGACATTAAAAACAGAAGCATTCCTATTCGATACCATATTGGTTGATTCTGTTATCTTCCCCAAAAATTCAAATATGGAATTTGTTTACAGTTTCGATTTCTATAGAATTTCATACATATATAACATTTTAACTTTTAACAGAAATAAAATATATGCTGGTTTATCATTCCAATTAAGAAATGCTTTCATATCATTTTCGGATCAAAAGAACCTTGTTACAAACTCGAATATTGGTCCGGTTCCAATATTCAAGTTCAAAACCGAATCGGAACTTGGCACAAGATTTTTTCTTGAAAATGAGTTCGACGGTTTCTATGCATCAGGTAAATATATCACAGGGTCAAAATATGATTTTGTTGGAGCAATATTTGATATGTCTACAAGATTCGTTTACAATGTTAACTCCTTCTCGAAAATATTCTTAAATTTCAGATACCTGGGTGGTGGTGCTGAAGGAACAAATAAAGATGACAATTCAAGATATGATGGATATGTTAAAAACTGGTTACACACATTTTCTATCAGTTTGGGAATAAAGTTGAAATGACCTATGGAAAATTTTGAAAATTTGTTTTTTCCAAAAATCTTAAGAGAGATTTATTCTCAAGGTTCAAACGATTATACCATAGAAGGGATAGTCACATTCACTGATATTTCAGGTTTCACACAACTTTCTGAAAATCTGATGGCTGAGGGTTACGAAGGTGCAGAAAAGATAAGGGATATAATACAATTTTATTTTAAAAATTTTACAGATATAATTGACAATTTTAACGGTGATATATTAAACTACAGCGGTGATGCGATACTTGCATTTTTTTCTAATCTAAACGATGGTTTAAGAAGTTTTGAAAAGATGGTTGAATTTACAAAAAGAGAGGAAAACGTTTTGAGTATTAGGGCAGGGATTGCAGATGGAGAAATAAAGATTCACCTTTTTGAAAACAACGGCGGTATTATTCCACTCTTTTATGGTGAAACAATAAGATCAGCACTCGAAGAAGAAAAAAAGGCAAAAATTTTTGAGTACAGCTTAAAACAAACAAAAAACATAGATGAAAAAAATAAAAATCATATTGAAAAAAATTTAAAACTTGATTCTGACATAAAGAAACTGTTTATAGAAAAAGGTAAAGATTTTGGATCCTTCTCCTATGTTTCGGTTCTATTCATCTACACTCCTGATTTAAAAACTACAGAGAAAATCCTGAAATTGAACTATGGAAGGATTCACATAAATAAAATCGAACAGTATGAAGATGGAATAAGAACGATGTGTGTTTCGGGTATCCCTTTCGCTAAAAGTTCTCCATCCCTGATCATGGGAGATTTCATATTTGATATTTTAAAAAGTGAATTTAAAGAAAGTGTTAAAGGTGGAGCCACCTCGGGATATATCTTCAATGGGTTTTCAGACGGAACAAAAAGATTGGAATATAATCTTATTGGAAAAACGATCAACAGAGCGGCACGGATATCAACAGAAGCAGATTTTGGAGAGATTTTGATAGATAAAAACATCATGGAGGATAACAGATTTTTAGATGTTGAATTCCAAAAAAATTCAAATCTTAAAGGTATAGGGAAAATAAATCTATATATTCCTAAAAGTTATAACAAAAACAGAGTTCCCCTTTATAACCCGTATTACGATAGAAACTCCTACCTGGAATCGGTTGAAAATATTTTAAAAGAAAAAGATCTATTGATAATAGGAGGAGAGGAAGGAACAGGAAAAACACATTTGGTTTCATCCTATATTTTTAAAAATAACCTGAGTGCTGAATATTTCCAATTCAATTATATTGAGGGAGAAAAAAATATACTTTTAAAAAATTTCTCTCGGATAAAAATTGATGAGGATATACAAAGAGACCTTGGAATTCAAATTTTCAAAGAAAGCTTGAAAAACTCTGATTACGATATCTTTATTTTTGATAATTGTGAATACCTTGATTCTAATTCACTTGAACTGATAGACAATTTAAAAACAGCAAATTTTTCAAAAAAAATTATTTTTCTTTTTAACAAAAAGGTTGGAGATATCATTCTTGATTTTCCTGAAAAAGAGGAACTGTTTGAACTGTTGTTCATTAGAACCGGAATAAAACCATCAAGAAAGGTTGTAGAACATCTGTTCGATCTAACAAAAGGAAACATCTTTTTAATTACAACCATATTCAAAGAACTTGTTGAAAAAGGCAAAATAACAATAAATTTTTTTGGGGAGTGGGATTTTTCTTCAGATACTGATATTGTATCAAAGGATATAAGTTCAATTTCTCAGATAATATTTTCAGATCTTGAACAAAATCAGTTCATTTTTTTAAAATACCTGTCCTTTTTTGAAAAACCCATAAAAATTAAAGATTTTCACGAGATTTTCAGGAAACTTGAAGAAAATAGTATCAACGATCTAATTGACAGAAACTTTATAGAAAAAAATGGTGACAATATAACTTTCAAAAATAAAATATTAAAAAGTCATCTTTACCATTCAATACCTTTAAAAGAAAGAAAAAATATTCATAACAAGATAGGAGAATTCTATTTAAAAATTGGAGAAAATTTTGAGGCAGGTTTGCACTTCTATAAATCCAATGATTATCACAAAGCTTTCGAACTTTTAAGTTCAGTGAAAGAAATCCCACCTTTCAAATTGAACTATTCACATGTCGTTTATTTTAAAACACTCAACAGTTTAAAAAAGGATCCTGAAATTGTTAAAGCCATTTTTTATATTCTTCTGAAAGAAGGAAGAATCGATGAGATGAAAGAGGTTTTAAAAGAAAACAAAGAACTTCTCGATGAAGATACTTACAGATACTTTACGATGGAAATTTTTTTCAAAGAGGGGAAGTTTGAAAAAATCAAAGAAGAAATCTCTTCATTTGACATTGAAAAAGTTAAAGATTCAAAAACAAGAATAAAAATTCTTGATCTTATAACATATGTTATGGTTTTAAGAAACGACGAGAAAGCAAAAGAATACATAGAAAAAAGTTTAAGAGAATATCAAAATGTGGATATCGAAACAAAAGTTTCTTTACGACTACCCTCAACTTTGATACAAATCGGAGATTATAAAAATTCGGAAAAAATATTCAAAGACATAGCGAATGAATATTTTAAAAAAAATGATAAATTAAATGGGTATTCGATACTTGTTAAAATGTTTTTCCTGTTTCCTTTAGGTAAATACAACATATTAGAAGCAATCGATGTTGGGAAAAAATATCTCAAAGAGATAGAGAACTTGAATCTGCCTCTTGAAAAATTCAGAGTTCTGCATTCCATAGCAACAAACTTGAGAGAGTTTGGACAGATAGATGATTCTCTTTCATTTGAACTTGAAGCATTAAAACTGGCAGAACTCTTAAACCTCTCATCAGAAAGGGCAACGATTTATATAATACTTGGGAGAATATTTTTCAACAAGGGCGACATAGAAAAAAGTATCGATTATTACAACAAAGGGATGGAAATCGCGCAGGTGAGTAAATCCAATTTACTTCTTGAAACGATAACCGGAAACCTCGGCGTATGTTACCATGTCCTTAAAGATTACAAGAAAGCTTACGATTTCTATGAAAAGGCACTCGATTTATCAATAAAGGTTCCTTATTCGAACACAAGGTTTATCTGGATACTCAACCTTGCGCTTCTTTCAACTGAAAATAGAGATTTTGAAACAGCAAAAATTTATATAGATATGGCAAAAGAAGAGATCCAAAAGAACAAACTTGAAGAAAGATGGATCGATGTTTATCAGATAGAAGGGAACTGCTACTTTTTACAGGGTGAATATGAAAAATGTATAGAGGTTTTAAAACCGGTTATTGATGAATCTTTAAATAAAAATCTTCTTGAAATCCATTATGAATCACTCCCCTATTATGCTGGTTCACTCATATTAACAGGAAATATTGAGGAAGGGAAAAAACTTTTAGAAAAAGTTAAAGATTGGTTAAAGGACAAAGATTATAAAAACATTGAAGATAATTTAAATGAGGTTTTAAAAAGAATAGAAAAAGAATAAGACATCTGTAACTTTTCCAATACATCCATACATCTATAATTATCCCTAAAATGATAATTTAATTTGGCACGATAGATGCACTTCACTTTATCAAAGAAGTGAGGTGTCCATGAAAAAAATAAAAAAAATAATTCTGATTCTTCTTGTGCTAATTTTTTGCATCATTTCTGCAAAAGAAAAAACTACCTCATCAGCTTCAATTCAAATAGTTCTGAAATTACCAAAACTGGATAAAAATATATCAACCACCTCAAACCTTCATCTCTCCTCCATCCCCTATACCCCTTCCATAAATATCCCCCAAAATTTTGAGGTGGTTGATATTAAAATAGAAAAAGGTTTAAATTTGAAAATAAAAAATAAAACCGATTCTAAAAATAGAATAAAGATTTCAGTAAACATAATTGATAGAAAACAAGGTGATAATCTTACAAAGGAATACGATATAATGCTTGGAGAAAAGAAAACCTATTCTATAAAACTTAAAAATGAAATTTTTCACGATCTTGGAGGTAAAACGATTTTCACAGTGATTTCAGATGAAAATGGAAACGCATGTTCTTATGGTTTCAATCAATGAAAATTTTCAAGAACTTTTATGATCGATTTTAAAACAACAAGTATTAAAATGATAAAAAAGTTTTTCCTATATGGATAACAGAAGGATACTAAAATTTTAAGAAAAATTATAACTAGAATTTTTTTATTTTTGATCTTTTTAAACTCGATCTTTCCGATCGTCTGATCAATATCTTTTTGATCGAAAAGAGGCTCAATCTCATAACCCAATCTTTTACAATATTCGATTCCATCAAAATAACCAACAAGAAAGTCATTATATCTTATTCTTGTATCAAAAAAACCTCCAAAATGTTTCAGTATTTCACCACCGAGTTCTTCAGTAGGTTTTTTTGGAGAGATCATATCTATTTCCATGATCCTTTTTCCTGTCGATAATCCTTTTGAAAGATTTCCTATTTCTAGGGAAGAATTTTTCAAAAATTTCTCCACAACATCTTTTTCGCTTTCACTTAAATTTTCAAAAGATTCTTTTATTTTATTTCTGAGATCCGCAAGTTTCTTTTCGATTCTGTTAAACTCAAAAGATAATTTTAGATCAGAATAATAGGATTGGTAGAAAGTTGCATCAAAAAGTTTTAAGGTTGAATCAAAAAAATCAAACTCCTTATTTGATTGTGAACTTTCAATTACTGACTTCGGATCATCAGGATGAGGAACTATCAAAATTATTTTTTCACTATCTTTAATGTTATCAAAAATAATTTTCAACGGCAAATTCTGTGTAACCCCACCATCACTTAACTCTATTTCAAGTTTTTTACCTTCATAAAAATTCGAAAACTCCCGAAGATCCTCTTCATTAAAAACATATTTCACTGGCGGGAAAAATAGTGGAAATGAAGCGGATGATTTTAAAACTTTATAAAGTTTTTTTTCAGAAAAATTTTTCAGATCAAAAACAAAAGAAAAATTGTGTGTTCTTAAAGTAAAAACACTGGAAAACACAGTATCTTTAAGATCTTTAAAAACAGGCTGTAAAGTTGTAACATTAAAAACAACTTTGATATCAGAATCGGTTTTTTTTGCACAGATTTTATCTTTACAGAATTTTAAAGATCTAAATTTTTTACAACCTTCACAACCATAATAGAATTCACACCTTTCTTTGTTATCCACCGCTTTTTCAAAAACATGAACCAGATTATCAAAATCAAGAACATATCTGTCATCTTTTGATAGAAGATTTTTTATATCAGCATTTTTTATTATGGTATCAGCCATGAAATATGGATTCTTTCCATTAAAAACTGAAAATGCAAAAAGAAATGTTGAAATCGCTCCTGCTGAAGAACCACCAACAACTTCAAATTTTATATCATCATTTTCAAGAAACAACTGGTAAAAAGAAGTTAAAACTCCAACCTCATAAGAACAGAGTGATACGCCCCCTGAAACTATAAAAGAAATTTTACTCATTGAGTATTATTTCAAAAACAAGATATTCAGAATCAACTCTTTTTAAAATTGATCCGGTTGACCTGACCATGAGATAAGCGTTTATAAACGAGGCATACCTTTCATCGGATACATATATAGATTTTTTCAGTATATCATCAATTTTGTCCTTATCAAAACTTTTTGCACTTGATTCTATACGAAGTATCATTCTTCCATCATTTTCATAAGTTTCAACTAAAATCCTTTTTATATGGGTGGTACTCATTTCAGAGATAACGAAATTTAGTATATTGTGAAATATTGTTGATAGAACCCTGTATTCGAAAACAATATCCCTTAAATTTTCATTAAGTTTTGACTCTATGTTTATCGTATATTTGTATTCGGTATTTGTGATATAGAAAAAAAGCTCCTGTTTAACAAAGTCATTCAGAGAGAAATTCGTTTTTCCTTCCTCATATTCGTATTTTATCTTGTTGTTTAAAATTTTAAAAGATTCCATCAGTTTAGCAACACCAACATCGGTCAGATTCAAAGTTTTCTGTAAAAGGTTAATCTTTTCTTCAAAAACATTTTTCAGCTGGATCTGTTTTTTCGTATGAATATATTTATCAAGTTCATCAATATTATCGAGTATATAATCGAAACCGGCTCTTATGACGGAAATCATAGAAAAAGAGTTGTGGGCAAAACCTTTTAAAAAATCGTACATCTTTTTGTACTGGTTCTGTATGTTGAACTGGTATATTCGATCGAGAAGTGAGTTGAAAACAAAATTTGTATACTCTTTTGACATCTTTTCAAGTATTTTGACGTTTGTATAATTGAATAGAATAAACATTTCAAAATTTGTAAAACCACTTCTGACCCTTCTTTTCTCTACGATCAGGTTGTATTCCCTTTTGCCTATCAAAAACTCTCTATTAAAGAAACTGTTATATTCAAGTTCTTCAAGAAGTCCTTTGTTTTGCCCAAACCATTTTTCAAGAGATGTTTCTTCGTTCAACAAAAGTTGTCTGAAAAAATTATTACAATCCAATTTCCCTTTTGAATCAAGTGTTACTATTCCAAAATCAAAATTGTTAATTATCACATCAGGATCAAAGGTTTTTATCAAATTCAATTGTTTTGATTGAAAAAAATCAAAAAATATAAAAATTGGAGTTAAAAATAGAATCAGGCATAAAAGAATCAAAATCAAAAAATTTAAAATTCCAAAAGTAATAAGAATATAAAAAACAATGTGGATCAACGAGATAAAAACGAAGAATATTCTTTTTTGAAAAATTGCAAAAAGTAAAATTATTATATAAAAAGGGAAAATAAAAAAAGAAAAATATTCAAGTTCATTTAAAAATTTATCGATAAAAAAGATTTTTTCAGGGCAGGTAATATCAAGAAATACAGGTGAAAGTATATATATGAAGGCTGCAACTATAAAAGCAAAGATCGGATAGAAAATTTTAATCCCAACATTTTTTATGTTTTTTTCAAAATAGAAGAAAAAAAGAAAATAGTTGTAAAAAAGGAAAAAGAGAAAAAGTAAAGAATATGTTACTTTAAACCCCTGTCCAAAAAAAGTCAGGTTGATTATGAATGTTGTTAAAGAAATGAAAGAGTATGTTGTAAAAAAGATAAAAAGGTTATTTTTATCAGAATCTATATCTTTCCTGAAAAAGATAACAAAAGAAAAAAATACTGATAAAAGAAAAGAAAAAAGCGAAAATATATTTAAAACATACATTATCAATTCAATTTCGAGAGATTCTTCTTCGCATCATCTTTAAATTTGATAACTGTCTGCTTGATAAGATTCCTTCTCCCCACATCTATCTTCAAATTAAATAGATAATCAACGATCGAATCAGAAAAGAGGGTGAAAATCAAATCTCCACCCTCTTTTTCCAGTTTTTTTCTTCTTGAATTTGTATAAGGTATTTTTCCTGTCAATTCAGTGAATATTTTATTGAAGTCGATTTTCGGGTCCTCTGAATAAATTTTCAATGCTTCAACAAGTAAAGTGATCAAATTAAACCAATCCTCATAGTTTCTTTTAAAAATATTCTTTCGATCTTCAAGTTCAAGCAAAGGTATATAATACCTTGTGATCGCATCTATATCATAATTAAAATTTGAAACCGCTTTACTCATATTTTCCTTGAGTATAATTATATCACAATTGTTTCTTTAATCAACTGGTTATTTTCAAATCTTTCAAATTTTAAATCTTCAACATCTTTAATCGTTTTAAATTCTCCAGTTAAAATCTTTTCAGCAACAGATAATCCAACTCCAGGTGCTTCCATGACACCATGTCCTGAAAATCCAGTGGCTATAAAAAGATTTTTAAGTTTTGAATGAAAACCTATTATACCATTTTTGTCCTTCGTGTTATGTTCATACAATCCACCCCACATCGATTGCGGAGAAATTATCCTGCAATATTCCATTCCAGGTATCCTTGCTGCCATATAATAGTTCATCTGTTCTTCGTAATATTTTGGATCCGGAGAGTAGTCATAACCAAAAGGTTGATCTGGATCCGCTCTTCCAACGATCAGATTCCCCTTTTCAGGATGGAAATATACACCGTTATCGATTATCGTCATAGGAATCTTTCCAAAACCTTCAATATTCGGCATTTTAACTGTAAAAAGCATCCTTTTCCATGGAACAACAGGGATATGATATTTTTCATCATCAACCGATCTTTTCAAAAGATCACCCGAAAATGCCCCAGCAGCAAGAATAACAAGATCACCTTCTATAATTGTTCCATCTATAAGTTCAACACCTATCGTTTTTTCTCCACTGAAAATTATCTTTTTAACTTCACTGTTCAACTTTATTTCAACTTTTTGTGGATACTTTTCTTTTGTATATTCAAAATATCTGTTGGATGCTGTTGTAGGATTGAAAATACCGCAATCGGGACCAAAAAGTCCACCCGCTATCGGTTTCATATTCAAAACTTCATTCACCTCTGGATCTATGTGATCGATTGTTGGAATAAAACCAGGAACATAATTTTTTATTTCTTCTGGCTTCAAAAGTTCAGTTCTTACACCATTTTCATCCCAGACATGTTTGAAGTCCTTGATCGCTTGAAATTCCTTTTCATAGTAGGTGAACAGATATCCTATCTGTTCAAAACCGATATTAGTTCCTAACTCTTCGTGAAAATTTTTGTAAGCGTTTATCGAATAGTTTGTCAACTTTAAATTAACTTTTGTTGACCATATATTTCGAAAAGCACCTGCAGAAAGTGATGTCGATTCCTGAGAAAGTTGACTCTTTCTTTCAAGAACAACAACTCTTCCACCATAACCTTCTCGATAGAGGTGGTATAGGATTGAACCACCGATTATTCCACCACCGATTATTATTATTTTATCCATTCTTACTCCTTTATTAGTTTTGTATATATGTTTTTACATCAGAAAATGTTTTTAAAATCTCTTCCCTTTTGCTCTCTGGAACAAGCATAAAAACTGTTGCCAGACAATCAGCCAAACTCCCATTATCTGCTATCACTGTTACAGAGTGTATTTTTGATGCTGGTTTACCGGTTTTTGGATCAATGATATGGCAGTACTGTTTACCTTTTATAGTATAATATCTAAAATAGTCACCACTTGTTACGATTGAACCATTGGAAATTTCTTCAACTTTTACAATACTATCACTTTCAAAACTTCTCACACCTACCTTGAAGGGTCTGTTGTCAAGATAGTTAAAACAAACTATATCTCCACCAAGGTTGATGAGTCCTTTCTTTATACCTCTTTTGATCAAAAGATCTTTTACTAAATCCCCAAAGTATCCTTTTGCTATTCCACCAAAGTCAACCGATACATACCTGTTCTTTTTATATATCTTATCTCCTTTTACGGTAATCTGATCATTTTCGTTGACGAGTTCAACAAAAAATTTTATCGAATCATTCATAGGTTCTTCATCGAGTTCCTCACATCTTTTATAGTATGAAAGTAAAGGTTCTATAAAAACATTGAAGTAACCATCTGTTAAACTTTTCAAAGAATCACTTATGATCAGTAATCTTAAAAACTCATCATTTTTTTCAATAGAATTTTCACAACTGTTAAACCTATAAACATAAGATTCTTTGTTGTATTTTGAAAAGAAATCATCAAGCTTTTTTAAAGTATCTTCCAGATCTTTAAAAACTTGTTCAAAATCAAAATCCCTTTCACCATAAAGAACTATTTCAACATTGACATTCCCAAAAAAAAGAAAATTCTTTCGTTTTTCAACCACAGTTGAACAGTTAATAATTAAAAGAAAAAAAAATATTAAAAATACTGTCTTTATTTTCATCACATCTTTACAAGACCTGTAAATCCGAAGAAAGCGAGAGACATCAGACCCGCAGTTATGATACCTATCGCAGGGCCTTTAAAAGGTTCAGGAATGTCAGCCCATTCAAGTTTTTCTCTTATACCTGCAAAGAGATATATCGCTATAAAATATCCTATACCTGTTGAAAGTGAAAACACTATCGTTTCGATAAGATTATAATTTTTCTGGATGTTCAATATTGCAACACCAAGAATCGTACAGTTCGTTGTTATGAGTGGCAGATATATCCCCAAAGCTTCAAAAAGCGCAGGTGCTATCTTTTTCATCGTGATCTCTACTATCTGAACAAGAGCTGCGATAACAAAAATAAAAACTATCGTTTGGAGATATTCAAGTTTCAAAGGATTCAAAACATATATCTGTAAAAGGTAAGAAATGAGTGTTGCCATCACCATAACAAAAATAACCGCAAAACCCATTCCGGCTGCTGTTTCCTGTTTTTTTGAAACCCCAATGTAAGGACATATACCCAAAAACCTCATCAAAACTATATTGGAGATCAACATTGAATCGATTGCGATAATCAATAATTTTAACATATTACTTTACCTCTTTTTGAGTTTTTAATCTTTCTTTTTCAAGTTTCTGTTTCATCTTTTCTCTCTCTTTATTTTTGATATTTATAAAGTTCATACCTCCAAGCATCAATCCGATAGTCAAAAAAGCTCCTGGAGGAAGAACAGCAACGATCGCTGGAGAGTAGGATGAACCAAAAAGTTTAATCCCCCAAAAAGTTCCATTTCCAATAACTTCTCTTATTATAGCGAGAACAGAAATCGTAAGCAAAAATCCTATCCCCATTCCAAGTCCATCAAGAAAAGAATCAAAAACGTTGTTTTTGGATGCGAATGCTTCAGCTCTTCCAAACACTATACAGTTAACAACTATCAAAGGTATAAAAACTCCAAGGGACTTATGTAGTTTTGGGAAATAACCGTAAACCACAAGATCAACTATTGTAACAAAAGTTGCAATCACAATTATGAAAACTGGAATCCTCATTTTGTTTGGAACAAATTTTCTTATCGACGAGATCACAATGTTAGAAGAGATCAAAACAAAGGTCGCAGCAAACGCCATTCCAACTGCATTGTTAACCGTTGTAGAAACAGCAAGTGTTGGACAGAAACCAAGTAAAACTACCAGAACTGGATTGTTTGTCCATATTCCATTGAATATTTTTTTCAAACTATTCATTTATAACCTCCCCTGTTTTAGAGGAATCTGAAACTTCTTTTCTGAAATTGTATTCGATTACTCTTAGCCCTCTTTCCAAACAATCACCCACAGCCCTCGAGGTTATAGTTGCAGATGTTATCGCCTGAATATCACCTCCATCATTTTTAACTTTGAAATTGAAGTTCGATAAAGATTTTGAAAGGAATTGGTCTTTAAAACTCTTTTCAGTCATCTTTGTTCCAAGTCCCGGGGTTTCAGAAAACTCGAGCGGGTATATACCGGTAATTTTAAAATCTTTATCAACACCAACCATTATCGTTATAGTTCCTCCGTAACCTTTTTTTGTATAGGAAAGAACTGAATAAGCATAAATCGAAGAGTCTGGATTTAGAATGAGATAAACCCTCAACGGAATAGTTTCAACATCTGATACAAGAAAGGTATCCTTAATTATCATCTGTTCAGATATTCCCGGAACGATACTCTTGATAGCTTCCATTATCTCAGCATTTTTTGCTTTCTCGATCGGCTCTTTTGTTATAGAGTATACATAAGAGAGTAAAAATGCTGAAACAACAGCAACAAGAAAAAGTTTCGCGATTTGAACTATGTTATCTTTCATATCACTCTCCAAATTTTTTATTTTTTGTAAACTTCTCTATAGTTGGCGATAAAGCTTCCATAATCAGTATAGCGAAAGATACACCTTCAGGATAAGCACCAAAAAGTCTTATAAGAGAAGTTATCAAGCCACACCCAAAAGCAAATATCATCTTTCCTTTTCTGGTTATCGGTGTTGTAACCATATCTGTAGCCATAAAGAAAGCTCCAAGGAAAAGTCCACCTGTAACCATATGGAAAAATGGAGAAGCATATTTTGTTGGATCCATAATATTAAAAATCGCAGTAAAAACAAAAACTGTTGAAATGTAGATCAAAGGTATAAAAAATGGTATAATCTTTCTGAATATCAAAAGTAATCCACCTACAAGGATAGCGAATTCGGAAATCTCTCCGATCGAACCACCACCAACACCATCTATCGGGAAACCAAAAAATAGTTTCCAGTAATCAAGATTTGAAACTGATGATAACCCCTGTGTTTTCAACATTCCAAGTGGAGTTGCAAAAGTTTGAGTCGTCAGGTTAACGCCAACAGTCCATCTGGTCATAAGTGATGGAAAGGATAAAAGGAGAAAAACTCTCGCAACAAGGGCAGGATTGAAGGGATTGTGCCCAAGTCCACCAAAAACATGCTTTCCAAAAAGCATAGCGACAAAAGAACCAACAGCACACATCCACCATGGAGATGTTGATGGAAGGTTCAAAGCAAGAAGCAATCCTGTAATAAAGGCACTTCCATCAAAAGCCCTTTCAAAAAGATTTTTTACCCCTCTTATCTTCAAAAAGATTATCTCAAAAAGTTGTGTAAAAATTATACACGACAGAATAACTGTTAACGCTCTGTATCTGTAAAGATAGATCGCCCATAAAGTAGTTGGCAAGAGAGCAACAACCACAGTCCACATGATGCTTTTTATATCCTCTTTCCCTCTGAGAAATGGAGCACTCTTCATGACAAATCTGTTTTCTTGCATCATTTACCTCTCTTCAAATATTTTGTATATTTCTGTTTACCTTTAACGATACTTGCTGCAAGATCCCTTGATGCTGGACATATAAATGAACATGAACCACATTCTATACAGTCAAGAACATCATCCATCTTTTCATACTCTCTTCTATCAGACGCCTCCTTCAAGTATGTGGGGTTAAGACCCATAGGACAAACAGATAGACATTTTGAACATCTGATACAGGAACTTTCATCTTCAATGCTTACCTCTTCTTCTGTCAAAAACAAAAGTCCCGATGTTGTTTTTGTTATCGGGAGTTGAATATCTGTAAAGGGTTTTCCCATCATAGGTCCACCATTTATAAGATATTTGCAATCATCCTTTATTCCACCACAAAAATCTGCGATCTGTGAAACAGTTACTCCAACAGGAGCAAGAATATTTTTCGGTTCAGCGATGCCTTTTCCGGAACATGTTAAAACTCTTTCGGTCAGGGGTTTGTTATAAACGATAAGATCGTATATTGCTTTAACTGTTGAAACATTTTGAACTATAACACCAACTTCAAAAGGAAGTTTCCTTATTGGAACAACCCTTCTGGTTAAAGCGAATATCAATTGTTTTTCAGCACCCTGTGGATATTTCGTTTTTAACAGTTTAAACTCAATCCTTTTATCAGTGTTAATCTTTTTTAACTCTTCAAACGCTTCCACTTTGTTTTCCTCTATGCCCACTAAAGATTTTGGAATTCCAAGGTTATCAAGAATTATACTTATACCATTTAAAAACTCATTTTTATACTCAAGCATCACTCTGTAATCGTTTGTAAGATATGGTTCACATTCAGCTGCGTTTACTATAAAAAGATCTATTTTTTTATCCTTCGGAGGATTCATCTTAACATAGGTAGGGAACCCTGCACCTCCCATTCCTATGATTCCTCCATTTTTTATTTCATTTATAAAATTTTCTTTATCAGTTTTAAACTCTCTTTTTTCCTCTGTTCCTGCTACTTTTTCATATTTAAAATCATTTTTTATTACAACAACATCATTCTTGATTTCACCAGGGAAAACCATACTTTTTACCTGAACTACTTCTCCAGAAACGGGAGAATGAACAATCGATGTAACTCCACCTTCTCCCAATGCAACGATTTGATTTTTTAGAACTCTATCACCTTCCTTCACTAAAACTTTTGCCGGAGCACCAATATGCTGGTTCACAGCAAGATATAGATATTCTTTAGCATCAAACTTTTCTATTTTTTTATTTTCAGTATACTTCTTTCTCTCTTCAGGAAAAACTCCACTTTTTCCAAAAGTATAAAGTCTAACCATTTGATACTCCTTCTTTCTTCTTTTTCAAAATCTCCCTGATCTTGTTTGCTACCTCATCTTTACCAACCGGGCATATCTTGTAAAGTTCCCCCTTCTTTGCCATTTCAACTGCAAAATTCTCACATCCCGGAAAACCACATGCACCACAGTTAACACCCGGGAGAACTGACAGAATCTCATCAACAGCAGGATCCCTCTTAACTTCAAAAACTTTCATCGTTATCAGAATCAAAACTCCAAGTAGGATGGATAACCCCCCCATAACTAAAACTGGAAACAAAATCTCTTTTATCATTTTAATACCCTCACTATTTTATGGTTAAATTGATGTTTTTTCTTTTTACTGAATAAAAATATAAAAATCAGAGAAAGGAGAAAACCAAAAAATCCAGACAATGCAGTAAATCCCTCTCCCTTGTTAAGAAGATACCCACCCAAAGAAAACAAGAATATCAAAAGTGCTGGAACAAGATAAAAAACTATCGAAAGAATAAGAATCTTTTTCTGTTCAATCTTTAACTCAACAATATCACCTGTATGAACATCTTCACAGGATACATTATCGCATTCAACAATTTTGTTTTGATCTTTCTGAAATATTGAACATTCTTCTGAGTGAGAACAAGAAGAACACGAAGATGGCATATCGATCTTTATAAAAATTTTACCATCTTTTATCTCAACAACTTCTCCTAAAATTTTTTCCTCCATAATATTTTGATATATTATACTTTTAACCCTTTTTGTCAATAGATTGAAAGTATTAAGGTATTGAAAATTTTAATTTTTACTATATTATACTCATTATGGGAAGGAAACTTAACCTCTTGATAATCGATGATGAACCACTTTTTTCAGCAACATTGAAGGATGCACTTTCAACGCATTACAATTTCAACATAATACAGGCATTCTCAGGATTCAAAGCGATCGAAATAGTTGAAGAGACGAATATAGATATATGTTTTCTTGATATTCATCTGCCAGACATAAATGGATTTGATCTGATAAAAAAAATCAAAAACTCTTCACCTGATTGTGAGATAATAATCATGACAGCATATGGTGAACTTGAACAAACCAAACTCGCATTAAAAGAGGGAGCTTATTTTCTACCGAAACCTTTTAAAATTGAAGATATAAAAACAATTTTGTCAAAAATCAATAAAAACATTGAACATTCTGATTACGAAAAGATAAAAGAGGAAGAGGAACAAATTGAAATAAAAACAAACAACAAGAAAATGAAAGAGATTTTAAGAAAAGCTGAAAAGTACGCAAAAAGTGATCTACCTGTTCTTTTACTTGGTTCAACTGGAACAGGAAAGGATACGATGGCAAAATACATACATCAAAAATCTGATCGAAAAAACGAAATCTTTATCATGCAAAACTGTGCTTCTCTCCCTGAAACTCTTATCGAAAGTGAACTTTTTGGATACGAAAAAGGTGCTTTTACAGGAGCATACACAAGAAAATTTGGGTTGTTTGAAATCGCAAACAAAGGAACAATTTTTTTGAATGAGATAGGAGAACTTCCTCTATCAAGCCAGGCAAAAATACTACATATTATAGAAAACAAAAGTTTTCGAAGGATTGGGGGTGTAAACGATATTTTTGTTGACACAAGAATAATCGCAGCAACAAACAAAAAAATCGAGGATCTTTTAAAATCGGGGAAAATAAGAGAGGATCTCTTCTTTAGATTGGAAACATTACACATTGAACTGCCTGATCTTAAAGATCGACTTGAGGATATCCCGTTAATAATAGAATCTTTACTAAAAAAAAGAAAAATAAACCCAGAAGATTTTTATATAGATAAAGAGATTTATACTCTCTTTCAAAATTATTCATGGCCGGGAAATATAAGAGAACTTGAAAATGTTATAGATAGATCGATAATATTAACTGAAGGGAAAGGAATCTTTCTCGATACACTTCCCTATTCTATTTTAAAAATAAAAAATAGCACAAAAAAAGAATCACTTAAAGATCTTGAAAAGGATGAAATTTTAAAAACATTAAATTCTGTTGGTGGAAACAAAACCAAAGCAGCCAGAATTCTTGGAATCGATAGGAAAACACTTTATAGAAAATTGAAAAATTGGGGAATTTAAAAAAAATGTCCCATTTTGCTACACTTTTTATATCATATATTTTTATATGGAGTTTAAGTTGAGACAATAAATATAGTTAAAAGATCACCATTTTGGCATAAATGTTGCTATGTTTAATGCCCTGTATGAAAAAAATAACAGTACTTTCATCCGATAAATCTTTCATAGAGGAGATGAAGAAGAGGGTTGATGGTTTCAACCATTTTGTTGATTCAATTTCTCTTCTAACTTTTGCTCTTCTGAACAGACCGGATATAATAATTTTAGATACATCAGATCTTCCCTATATGAACGAAAACAAAATCATAAAATGTTTAAATGAAACGATTCCACAATCAAAAATAATGGTGCTTTTAAGAAATACCGATGATATCGAGTTTTTAAAGATGTTAAGAAAAAACAACAATATATTTTATTCTTTCAATTACCCTTCAGAATTTTTACAGATATGCGAGGTAATTGAAAACATGGTCAAAGATGATCAAAAAGTGGGGTTAGAATATGAATAGATTGGTTTTTTTCATGTTCATCTTTTTGCCTATTTTCTTATTTTCAGGTTACAGTGTTGAAACAGATGTTAATCTGGAAAATCAGGAAATTTTACTTCTTGAACTTTCTTCATCAAGCATAGATCTGGGTGAAATTAAACCTGATATGAAAGAAATAGTTAAACTTAAAGGTATCACTGTTAAAGTAAAAAGCAATGTAAAATGGGTTTTAACTGTTGAGCCATTAGATAATCTTGTTTCAACTGATGGAGATATGATAGATATTGAACGACTTGAAATAAGAGGTAAGAAAGGAGTCTTTACTCCACTATCACTTTCAAAACCTGTAACCATAGGATCAGGAGATAGAACTGGTGACAGCGGTTTTGATATAGATCTTGATTTTAGGATGAAAATAAAATGGGATGATCCAGCTGGAAGATACAACACAAAACTGAGATTTACTTTAAACTCAATATACTAAGGAGGTATTATGAAAAAACTTTTAACAACTTTAACAGCACTTTTTGTGCTTTCCCTGCTGGTTTTACCAATTTTTGCTGCAACCGCAACAGACAATGTTGATGTTCAACTTCTGATTCCAGCAAGAGTTGGAATAAACATAAAAAATACAGGTGCCTTGCTATTTGATCTGACTTCAGTTACAATTCCAACAACTTTCCCTGGCTACTTTTTCCCAAATGGATCAGAAACAGAGATACTCATGGACATTTTCTGCAATGCTAAGAATGGGTACACTCTTGAGGTACAGGCATCAGGTGATTTTGACACAGAGGTTCCAGTTTCACAACTTTTCTTTGCACCATCGGGAACACCCAAAACAACAGATGGAACAGCAAATCCAGCAGCACCATGGACTCCATTTTCAACATCAACCGTAAATATCGAAACTGGATCGAAACTAAACGGTTGGACTGCAAAAAATCAGGCGATCCAGTTCAAATGGGAAGATTCTGATCCTGAAATTGACCCGGCATCAACCGTTACACTTACCTATACGATAACAAGTTTATAAAATTTGTGGAGGTGGGATGCTAAAATCTGTTAAAACATTTTTCATTTTAATTTTATTTATAAACATTTTCCCCCAGATCGGTTTTAACATCTCACCTCCCAAATATGAATTTACCGTAAGACCTGAGGAGATCAAAAATTTTACGATCAACGTTCAAAACACAACAGATTCGATCCTTCATGTTAAAATATATACTGTCGACTGGAGTCTGGATATTGATAACAATGTTAAATATTTTACAGCAGGTAAATTGAAAAACTCCTGTTCAAACTGGATCTATGTTAATCCACAGGAGTTCAACATAAATCCCAACTCCTCTGAAGATATAAGATTTACACTCACGGTTCCAAAAAATGTTTTTGGAGATTACTGGTCGATGATATTTTTTGAATCAACTCCTTTTAACCCTTCTGGTTCGAGTATGTTACTTGTTGCTGGAAGAGTCGGTTGCACGATATACTCTACAATAGCTGGGACAACGGTAAAAAATGGAGACCTTATAGGACTTGAATTTGATAAACAAGAATACAGTGTTAAAGCGATATTCGAAAATACAGGTAATGTTCATCTGAGAATAAAAGGATCGATGAAAATCTTCAAAGATGAAAAATTGATTTACCAATCGGAAATACCCGAAAAAATTTCATTACCAGAAACAAGAACAACAATTTCGTTCCCGGTTGAAACCCAGCTTTTAAAAGGAGAATACACGATAAGAGTCAACCTTGATTATGGGGGGAATGAACTTCTTGAAGGTGAAAAGAAGATCAAAATAAATTAGGGAATGAAACATTTTTTTTCTTTTCTTGTCCTTCTACTTTCTATAACCATTTTTACTGAAAGCTATTACAACATTTCTGTTGATAACTATTTATATTCCAACTCGGAATATTATTCCCCATACATAAATGTTCGATATTTTTCGGATGATGAAAACTCTAAAAACGATTTTTATATCCAGCTCTATAGATATTTTCCTTCAAATCTTTACTTTTCAACATTAAATTTTTTTGATAGAAAAAATGGTTTTCTTATGTTTGAAGCAGGAGATATTTCTCCTTACAGGTTTTTATATTTTGATTTCCGGGGTTTCAGATTTTCATCAAGATTTAAGTTTACAGGGGTTGAATTTTTAATAGGTAAAGAGAACAACTTTTTAAGTTCTGGGAACAATAATTTAAACAGGATTTTAGCTGGTGCTATGTTACCTTTATCAATAACAAAAAATGATACAACCAAATTTTTTATCTTTTCAAGAGAGGACAAATCCTTCTATTCACCTTTTATTTCACAGAATATATTTGGAGTAAACCAGTATTTAAAACTTTTCGACAGGTTGAATTTTGATGTTACACTCAAAAATCATATAAACCATACAGTACAGGACTCAACCCATTCAAACCTATCCTATTCCATAAAAACTTATCTTTCAACAAAATATTTCTCAACATCGTTATCATTTCAGAATGATCCTGAAAAATTTTCTGATTTTTCTATGTTTTACAGAGAGAATAAAAGAACATACCTTAATTTTTTTCAGTCAATAAGAATCTTAAATTTCACATCACTCTTTTTAAACTATACAAAATACAACATAAATACATCTGATAATTCCTCTTATGAAAGATTTGGAATAAAAAATTCTTTGAGTTTATTATTCTTACCAAAGATAGATATCTCCTATGATATATACAGAAACCTGAGTCAAAAAAATCCATTTGGACAAGTTTTAGCATTAAATATTTCAAGGTGGTATAGAAATTTTTATTTCAATTCAAATGTTTCAAAAAATGATTTTGTAAACTATAAAAATTTAACCTTCTATTCAAACATTTCTTATAATTTTTACAACGGAACAAACATCGGTTCAACATTCAAACTAACAAAAAGGGATAGCATAAACGATTATTTTCTAACAAACTATATAAGATGGAAGTTGGAAAAAATTTTTTCATTCGAATATGGAGTTGATTTTGGGAATATTGATCGAATCTCATATCTTGGGAACCATTTTAATTTTTCGATTGATTATAAAAACTATAATTTTAGCAACAAACTTAATATCAGATATTTTGAAAGAGTTCAATTTGAAATCCAGACAAAACTTAATGTCACAGGGGTTCTTGACAACATTTATACTGGAATTCTAAATGGAAGAGTTTTTTATGATAAAAATAATAACGAAATATTCGATGGTGATGATAAACCGATAAACAATTTAACAATCGTTTTAAACGATTCAATAGTATCAAAAAGCAATCATAATGGCTTTTATACTTTTAAATTTTTAAAACCAGGTAGATATAAAATTTCAATAGATAAAAAAAAGTTACCTGCATACTTTGATATAAAAGAGTACTATTTTGTTCAGGTTGAAAATTTTACAAAAAAAAATGTGGACATACCACTTATCAAGTTAGGTTCAATATCGGGATATGTATTTATAGATTTAAACAAGGATGGTGTAAAGGATGAGAACGAGGCAGGAGTCGCCGGTGTAATTGTTAAAATCAAAGATTCAGATAGATACACTTATACAGATATTAACGGATTCTACACAATATCAAATCTCCCAATGGGTGCTTACATAGTTGAAGTCCCACAACTACCCAGAGGATATCAATTCGTCTTTCCAAACCTTATAATGTACATAAACGTTGATAAACTCAAATCTGATTTCACAGTTGATTTTGGAATAACCGAAGAATCAAAACCTGTCAAGAAAAAGGTATTTTAAAATTCTTTTTCTTTCTTCTAAAAGGTCCTCTTTATCGTATATGAGAACCTTGCCATTATACTTTAAAGGTTTTCCTTTTGAAAAAACATATTTGATGTTTTCAGGATAGATTGAAAACATAAACGATGAAGCTGCATCAATAAAAAAAGGGGAAACGTTCACACCATCTTCTAACAAAATAAAATCAGCATCAAATCCATCTTCTATAAGCCCAAGATTATCTTCGAGTTTAAGTGCTTTTGCACCATTAATCGTTGCCATTTGAAAGATCACTGTGGATGATAAACCTTTTTCTCCATATTTAATGTTCTGGAAAAGTTTTGCTAACCTCATTTCGATCATTTGATTCATATTGTTGTTACATGGAGCGCCATCAGATCCCAACCCGACATTGATCTTCTGTTGATAAAAACCCGTAACATCAGCGATTCCATTTTTCAATTTTCCATTTGCAGAAGGACAATGTGCAATGTTAACCTTTTTTTTCTTTAAAATTTCTATATCCTTCTTGTTCAAAAAAATACAGTGTGCAAGAATAACGTTGCCTTCAAAGAGTCCTGTTTTATCAAAGAATTCCACATTTGACATCCTGTATCGTTTTAATGTAAAAAGATTCTCCTGTACAGTTTCAGAAGAATGTGTATGAATAAAAAGATCATATTTATCTCTCAATTTTAAAAGTGTTTTTATACCTTCTTTCGTAACACCAGGAACAAATCTGGGGCATAAAACATACTTTACATTTCTGTAATCCTTAATTCTTTCCAATAAATCTTTCGTATAACTTTCATATCTTTCTATATCAGTTTTAAAACCTCCAAACTTTCTGTCCATAAAAACGTTACCTGAAAATCCCCTTATATTTGAATTTTCTATCTCATCAAAAATCGTTTCCTGATTTTCAAAAGTTCCCATATCTAATATCGTTGTTGTTCCTGAATCTATAAGTTCATAAAGGGAAAGTCTACAAGATAGGGATAGTATATCCTTGTTCAATTTTCTTTCATAAGGTATTATCCTTTTTTGTAACCATTCATAAAGTCCCATCTCTTCTGCAAAACCTTTTGCAAGATTCTGACAGATATGTGTATGGAGTTGAACAAAAGATGGGAAAAGTAAAAACTTTGAACAATCAAAGAGTGTGAAACCTTTACATCCGTCTTCATTCTCATTAAATGAAAATTTTCCATCCTTTATAAAAATCTTATCTTTGAAAACGATTTTATTTTTGAAAGTATCATAATACTTTACATTTTTAAGGATAAAATTTTTATTTCTCAATTTTATACTCCTTGATTTTTTCAAGTAAACCTCTATAACTTATCTTTAAAATTTTTGCTGCTTTCATTTTATTCCAGTTGACCAATTTTAAAGTTTTCAAAATTTCTTCCTTCTCAAATTCCTCCGTTTTTTCTTTGATAAGATCTTTTAATCCAATTTTTGTTTCGTTAATGTTCAGCTCAAAATCCTTTTTTAAAAGATAATTTTCGACAAGATTTTCAAGTTCCTTAACATTACCTTCAAACTCCAATCCCAATATTTTTTCAACAAAAGAATCATAATCACTTCTCTTCCCCAGAGATAACCTTTTTCCAACTTTTTCAGTTAAAAAATCTGCCAAAACAGGAATATCCTCTTTTCTCTCCTTTAAAGGCAAAATTTTTATTCTGTAAACGTTCAATCTGAACAAAAGATCTTTTCTTAACAAGTTCTTTTCAACAAGGTTTTCAGGTTCTTCAGAAAAAACCGAAATTATTCTTACATCAATTTTTTCTTCCCTGTTTGACCCAACAGGATAAAAAGATTTTGTATCAAGAAACCTCAAAATTTTTCCCTGTATTACAAAATCTACTTCTTCAACATTTTTTAAAACAATCGTTCCCCCATCCGATTTTTTTAAAAGACCATCTCTTGATATGTAAGCCCCTGTAAATGCTCCCTTTGCAACACCAAAGAGTTCACTTTCGATAAGGTTCCTGTTAAAGGAAGCGAAATCTATCTCCATCAGATTTTTTTCATTTCTGTTGGAATACTTATGTATAAGTTCAGATACAAGAGTTTTTCCAGAACCAACAGGACCAACGATTATCACACTAACATCACTTGAAGCACATTGCATTATGTTTTCTCTTATCTTGCAACTATTTTTTGAAATTCCAATATATTCTTTTTCAATTTCACCAAAAAGAGTATCCTTCAAAATATTTTTTACTTTTTTCTTCAAAACATCATAATCTATTGGTTTCTGCCAGAAATCGTTTGCTCCTTTTTTGATACATTCAATCGCAAGAGGGATATCACCATACGCGGTAAGTATAACCACTTTAACCTGATCATCTATACTCTTTATTTTTCTCAACACATCAATCCCACTCCCATCTGGCAATTTGATATCAAGTATTACAAGTGAATACTTAAACTTTGTAAAAGTATGATCAAATTCAGAAATCGATTTTACTTCATCTATATCGTAATCCTCCTTTAAACTTTCCTTAAGAAAAATTCTAAAGGATGTATTATCTTCAACTATCAGAATTCTTTTTTTCATTTTTGAAAATGAGGACAACCTTTCCCCTATTGTTAAAATTTGAAAAAATATAATCTATATCAAGTATTGTGCAAATCTTTATTATCGTCGGAATTCCAAGTCCAGTTCCTTTCGCATCCTCGTTGAATGGACTATAAAGTTTTTCAAGAATATTGTCTGGGAAACCCGGACCAGAATCTTTTATCTCCAGTTCAATTTTTTCAATCATATTCTTTATCACGAGTTCGACCTTCTTCCCGTAAGAATACTTATCGATGTTGTCAAAGATGTTAAAGAGAACCTGTTCAAACAGAACTGGGTCTGTATTTATCAAAACCCTTTCCTCAGAAAAATCTTCCACATATTCAAGTGGGAATCTTTCAATAACATTTTTCAAAATTTCCTTTAAATCCACTTCAACAAAATATGGTTTTTCATCCTTGGAAAATTCGATAAATTTTTTTGTAAACAAAGAAAGTTTTTTCAAATCCTCAACAACAGTTTTTACAAGATCAATATCGTTGTTTTCTATACCTTTCTGTAAAAGTCCTATCGTGGATCCAAGGTTATTGTTTAACTGGTGTGCAATTCCGGATGTTATCTCGGATAGTTTCAACAAACCTTTTTTTAAACTGTAACTCTCTTCCAATTCTTTTATTTTGTTTCTTAAAATTATGTTAGCATCCTTTTCAATTTTTTGAGTTTCAACAAGATTTTCAAGTGAGTCCTTAAAAACTTTTACAAAACTATCAGGATTATCATAGTTAAGGTCCATTCCCACAAGTTTAACTATATCCTTCATTCTTTCTATTGGTCGTTCTATACTCTTCAATAACGATACTATACTTATGACAGTTAAAATAAGAAGCACAGATTTATAGATCAAAAAATAAAAAAGGATTCTTTTCAAAAAATAATTGTTACTCCTAAAATTTAATATCATGAAAAAATCTTTATTTTTTCCATTGGTGATCTTGGAAGTATAAATATCGAGATCCTTAAAAAAGAACCTCATACTGATATTCTCTTTTAAAAGGGGAAGTAAGAAATATCTTATCTGATTCTCCCTGAATAGAAAATTTTTTGAAACTATAAAAGGATAGAGCGAAGAATCGGTTATAAAATATGAGTGAAGATTTAAAGAGTTTAAATCCTTTTGAAAAAAATCCTGTTTCTTCAAAAGAAATTCTTGTAAAGAATTGAAATCGGAAAACTCTTTATCGTATCTTTTTTTAAAATCTCTTATTTTTTTATAATTGTCGGTTAGATAATCGTTTTCATAATAACTTATAATAACGTTAAGATATATCGAAAATATTATATCCGATAGAATCAAAAAGATTAAAAATATTGAAAGAAAGACCCTTTTCCCTAAAATAGATTTAAATTCCATTTTTTAATTATATTAAAAATTATGGATGTTGACAATAACTTATTTTACAAAGAATGAGAGTAAAATTCCTGCCGCTATTGCTGAACCGATAACACCTGCAACGTTTGGTCCCATCGCATGCATCAACAGATGGTTTTCAGGATCATCTTTCAGTCCCATCATTTCTGAAACTCTTGCAGAATCGGGAACAGCTGATACACCGGCTGAACCGATTAGGGGATTTATCTTATCTTCAGGTTTCAAAAATAGATTCAGAAATTTTGCAAAAAGTATTCCACCTGCTGAAGAGAACGCAAAAGCAAGAGCACCAAGAATAAAAATCTTAATCGATTGTGATGTTAAAAAAACATCAGCCTGTGTCGATGCACCAACACAGATCCCTATCATAATGGTACATATATCTATAAGAGCAGATGAGGCAGTTTTCGCTAACCTTGTTGTTACTCCACTTTCTCTTAAAAGATTTCCAAAGAACAGCATTCCCAAAAGAGGTATCGCTGCAGGGACTATCATTGCTGTTATGATAAAACCTGCAATCGGAAAAATTATCTTTTCAGTTTTTTTAACAGGTCTTGGTTTCTTCATCCTGATCAACCTTTCCTTTTTTGTTGTCAAAAGCATCATGATTGGTGGTTGTATAACTGGAACAAGTGCCATATATGAGTATGCAGCTATTGCAATCGGTCCTAAAAGTTTTGGTGCAAGTTTTGAAGTCAAAAATATCGCTGTTGGACCATCAGCACCACCGATGATTCCAATTGAACCTGCTTCTGGAAGGGTAAATCCTAAAAGATAAGCACCTATAAAAGTGGTAAAGATTCCAAGTTGTGCTGCTGCACCGAGAAGTAGAGTTTTTGGATTCGACAGAAGATTTGAAAAATCGGTCATCGCTCCTATTCCAAGAAAAATCAAAGGTGGATAAATCCCCTGCAATACTCCAAAATAAAGATAATTCAAAACACTTCCACTTTCATAGATTCCAATCTTTAAACCCAACATTATAGGGATATTGCCCAAGAGAATTCCAAAACCTATAGGTAGAAGGAGTAATGGCTCATACTCTTTGGTAACAGCAAGATATATGAAAAAAATTCCCACAAAGATCATCACGAGATATCTGTAGTCAAGATTCGCAAAACCTGTCATCGAAAAAAAAGTTTTAAAGATATGAACCATTTTTATTCTCCTATCTCAACAAGTATATCTCCTTCAGCTATAGTATCATCCTTCTTTACATTGATTTTTAAAATCTTTCCAGAATATGGAGAATGTATAGCATTTTCCATTTTCATCGCTTCCATTATCAGAAGATCCTGTCCCTCTTTGACATGATCACCTTCTTTTACCAGAACATTCAAAACAACTCCGGGTAATGGAGCAAGAACTTTTTTCACAGATTCCCCTTCACCTTTCTTCTCAGTTTGTAATACAGGTTTATCTGTTGATTGTGAAGGTGAAACTTTTTTTATAGTTTGATCAACACTTCCTATCTGTCTGAAATTCACCTTATAATTTTTTCCATTTATTTCTATATCCGCAACATTTTCTTCTAGAGAGTTTACCTTTACTTTATAATCTTTACCGTTTATGTTTAAAACATATTCACCCATTTTTACTCCTTGCATAAAACCAATATGGAGGTTTATCCTCCCATTTTATTGTTAGTTTATCCTTTGACAATGTGTGATGTAGTTTGTACTCTAGAACAAGAGCTGTTGATATTGCAACCAACTCCTCTTCATCAAGTTCAATCTTTTCAAGAATACTTTTGTTGAAATCTTCTACCTTTTTATCTTTAAAACCTTTCTGTGGGGGATTTAAAATCTTTTTTAAAATGTTTATGAAAATCTGTATAAGAACAAGTCCCATAAAAACCGCTACAAGCCCAACAACTGGTAGAAAATATGGATTAACTTCTATATCCCCTGTCTGTGAACCAAAAAGTACAAAAACCAGATTAAGAACAACTACGACAATAATGAATTTTAGTTTAAACTTTTTCATAGTTTTTATAAAGGTATGTTTCCATGTTTTCTTGGTGGATTCGTATCCATCTTGTTTTTACAGAGTTCTAACGCTCTGATTATCCTGAACCTTGTGGTTTTTGGCTCAATAACATCTTCTATGTAACCTCTGACAGCTGCAGAATAAGGATTAGCAAATTTTTCTCTGTATTCAGCTTCAAATTTTTCTTCAGCTTCCTCTTTGTTTTCCGCTTTCATTATCTCTTTTGCAAAAATTATTTCTACTGCACCTTTAGGCCCCATAACAGCGATCTCAGCTGTTGGCCAGGCATAATTTATGTCACCTCTAATATGTTTTGAAGACATAACACAATATGCACCACCGTAAGCTTTTCTTAAAATTATGGTGATCTTTGGAACTGTTGCTTCTGCAAAAGCATAAAGAAGTTTTGCTCCACTCTTTATTATTCCACCGTACTCCTGTTGAGTACCGGGTAAAAATCCAGGAACATCTTCAAGTATTACAAGTGGTATGTTGAAAGCATCACAGAACCTGACAAATCTTGCTCCTTTTTCAGATGCATTGATATCAAGCACTCCTGCAAGAGATTTCGGTTGGTTTGCAACTATTCCAACAGGTCTTCCGTTAAACCTTGCAAAACCTATCACAAGGTTTGTCGCAAAATATGGTTGTACTTCAAAGAAATCTCCACTATCAACTATGATGTTAATGATCTCTTTAATATCATAAGGTTTATTCGGATTATCAGGAACAATCGTATTCAATCTTATATCTTCTCTGTTTATCGGGTCATCATTTTTTATCACAGGTGGATTCTCTTTGTTGTTTAAAGGTAGAAACGAGAAAAGTTTTCTAATATTCTTCAAAACCTCTTCATCGGAATCGAAAACAAAATGTGCAACACCAGATTTAGTTGAATGTATTGAAGCACCTCCAAGAGATTCCTCATCAACATCTTCATTCGTTACAGTTTTTACAACCTTGGGACCAGTTAAAAACATATAGGAAGTTTTTTTAACCATAAAGATGAAATCTGTGATCGCAGGGGAATAAACTGCACCACCAGCACATGGCCCCATTATTGCTGATATTTGGGGGATCACTCCAGAATACATGACGTTTCTTAAAAATATTTCAGCATAACCTGCCAAAGATTCTATTCCCTCCTGTATCCTTGCTCCACCTGAATCGTTGAGCCCAATAACTGGAACCCCATTTTTTGCAGCCATATCCATAATTTTACAGATCTTTTCAGCAAAAGTTTCGGATAGTGAACCACCAAAAACAGTAAAATCCTGAGAAAAAACAAAAACAGGTCTTCCTTCTATCGTTCCGTATCCTGTAACAACTCCGTCGCCTGGTATTTTAGTTTTGTCTATTCCGAAATTTGTACATCTATGCTCAACGAACATGTCAAACTCTTCAAACGATCCTTCATCAAGCAAAAGATTGATCCTTTCTCTTGCTGTGAGTTTACCTTTCTCGTGTTGCTTTTTTATTCTTTCCTCACCACCACCAAGTAAAGCTTTTTCTCTTCTATTTTTAAGATTTAACAGTTTTTCTTCAAGAGTCATTTTAACTCCTTTCTCTATTTATAATTAGAATTAAATATTATCAAAAAAAATAATTATGTCAATAAATTAACCTTTTATAACACCAAGAGGTAAAAGTTTTACAACAGGTAAAGAGAGTTCTGCGCCTTTTACAGTCTCTATAACATCGTCAACATTTTTATACGCCTGTGGTATCTCTTCAACAATCGTTCTATTGCTCTGGGATAGAACGAAAACACCACTTTCATTTATCTGTTTAAACACATCTGTTTTCCTTGAGAACTTGATCGCCTGTTTTCTCGATAATGTTCTTCCAGCTCCATGGCATGTTGAACAAAAACTTTCATAAACACTCTTTTCCCCACCGACAAGTATATAGCCACCTGAGATCATATCTCCAGGAATTAGAACAGGTTGTCCTGTTTCTTTATAAATCGATGGAAGTTGTTCATGCCCTTTCGGGAAAGACCTGGTAGCACCTTTCCTGTGAACAACAAGTTTTTTCTTTCTACCATCTATCTCATACTCCTCGATCTTGGCAATGTTGTGAGCTATATCGTACAGAAGTTCCACTTCTAAATCTTTTCCAGAACTTTTAAGAAATTTTAAAATCGTTTTCTTTACCAGATGGCCAATTATCTGTCTGTTACAAAATGCATAATTTGCTGCACCAACCATCGCCTGATAATACATTTTACCAGAATTTGAACCAAAAGGTGCATAAACGAGTTGTTTGTCAGGCAAAATTTTATTTTCCTTTCTGAACTCTTTTGAAAAAGAAAGGACATAATCTGTACATATCTGATGTCCAAAACCTCTTGATCCAGTGTGTAACATTATAACGATCTGGTTTTCAAAAAGTCCAAATTTTTCAGCAATGTTTTGGTCAAAGATTTTTGAAACAAAATCGATTTCAAGAAAATGGTTACCACTACCCAGAGTGCCTTGTTGTGATAATCCCCTTTCAAAAGCTTCTTCACTTATACTTTCATGATTTCCACCTTCTATACATCCAAAAGATTCTATTCTATCAATCTCCCCTCCATCTCCAAAACCATTTTCTACAGCCCATTTTGCTCCTTTTAAAACTATTTTTTTGAGATCACTTTTACTCAATTTTATATTCCCATCACTCCCAACACCAGACGGGACTTCAAGAAAAATTTTCGTTAAAAGTTCTTTTACAGAATCTTTTATATCATCCTTTTTTAAATTTGTTTTAATACATCTAACACCACAATTAATATCATAGCCCACACCACCAGGAGAAATGATCCCATCTCTTATATCAAATGCTGCTACTCCACCTATTGGGAAACCATATCCTGAATGTATATCAGGCATAGCAATACTTTTCTTTACTATTCCAGGTAATTTTGAAACATTAACTATCTGTTTTATCGAGTCATCCTCAATTATCTTTTCAAGTTCTCTGTTAACGAAAATTACACAGTCAACATTCATTCCTTCAACACAATCTTTTGGAATAATAACCTTATTTTCATCAATCCTTTTAAAAAATTCTTTATAACTCATAGGTCAAAATACAACCTTATCTTTTTATATTTTTTTTGATCTTTAAATTCAAGATTATGGTATGTGGCTGATTTTAAAACATTCCTGATCAAATGTTTTGATGGATCAAATTTTTCACCAAATATTTTATAATTCATTCTATACCTGTTATCTTTAAAACTAAAATTCACCTTTAACATTTTCCCAACGATTTTTTTACATTCAAAAACCCAAATTATACTGTTTGCGAATTTTATTATAAGATCTTCCAAAGAATCCTCATCCAAAAAATTTCTTTCAACCAATGAAATGTTTACATTTTTGTTTTCAACGATAAGATCAAAAATTGAGTTCCCGAGATTTTCAAAAAGATCTGAAAAAAAATGTCCTCTGACCTCTATGCCAAGATCACCTGTATCATCAAGCAAAACATACTTCATATTTAATATTTTAGTTCGAATTAAAAATTTTTCAATCTGTTTGATTTTTTTTATAGAAATTGTATAATAAACTTAATGTTACATATTGTTGAAATCACTCTATTATTCTTTTTTTTGTTTTCTCCTTTTCTCATTTTAAAATCCCAGAATAAAGTTTATAAATTCCTGGTAACAATTTTTTTGATCACACTTTTTTTCTTAAGATATATTTTAAACCCTTTTATAAATGAAAAATTAAAGATACTCTTTTCAATCATTATAATCTTTTTTTCGATTTTAATTTTTATCACACAAAAAAAAATTTACACTTTTTTTACCAGATTTTATAAAAAGAATTTTTTTATTCTCTCTTTTCAAACTATAACAACAACTGTGATTGTTTTAGGAACCCTGGAGTTTTCTTTTTTCTGGTTAATTTATTTTAACAAAATAAAACTCCACTCTCCGATATACACTCTAAAAATTTCGGATGATATAGAGGATATATCGGTTATAAACGAAAGGTTCAAAGATATTGATACAAAACTTTTAACAAATGATATAGACCTTCTGATCAAAGTTACGGATAATTCTCATCTGATTTTCAATCCAGTTTTCTTCTGGGAACCGATCAAGGGGGAATATCCTTACAACAGATTTGGGTTTAAAGGTGAACTCCAAAAAATAAAGAAAGATAAAGATGAGGTTAGAATCTTTTTCATTGGTGATTCCAACACTGAAGGTGAAGATGTCCATTCTTTTCCCTATCTTCTTCAGGAAAGATTTGAAAATGCAGGGAGAAATAACATTAAAGTTATAAATGCTGGAGTAACAGGATACACTTCCTATCAGGGACTTTTAAGGTTTAAAAATTATATATTAAAATTTTCTCCCGATATTTTAGTCGTTTCATTTGGATGGAATGATGCTTCCACATTTTTTTACGGATACGATAAAAACAGAAAATTTCCAACCGCTTTGTTACATCTTTATGATCACTTAAAAAACTACTATTTTGTAAAATTTATCGTATCTCAGAAAATAAAATTATCTTCACAAAAGGGCCTCGATGATCTTCCAAGAGTATCCTTACAGGACTATGAAAACAACATTCGTGAATTTGTTAACTTATCTCAAAAGAAGAAATTTGAACTTGTTCTACTGACAAGACCCTATAATATAAAGCAATTCAAAAGTGAAAAAGATTTTAGAAAGAATGTCTCGATCTATAACGATATTTTGAGAAAAATTTCAAAAGAATATAAAATAAAGTTAATAGATCTCGAAAAAATTTTTAACGAGAAGGATGATAGAAGCAGATACTTTGTAGATGATTGCCATAACAATTATCTTGGATTCGAACTCATCTCTTCGCTCCTGTATGATTCCTTACAAAATTTTCTAAAATAAAATTCTTGATATTTAAGAAAATTTAAGGTAAAATTTTTTATTATAATAAAAGGAGTTATTTATGATAAATTATGAAGAACTTTTTTCAGATAACATTAAATCGATGAAAAGATCGGTCATAAGAGAACTACTGAAATTGACCCAGAAGGAAGGGATCATATCTTTCGCTGGAGGACTCCCATCAACAGAGTCATTTCCCGTTGAAGAACTAAAAACAATAACACAGGAAGTTTATGACAAATATGGAGCAAAGGCATTGCAATACGGTTCAACAGAAGGACTTCCAATGCTTCTTACAGAACTGATAAAACTTATGAAAGAGAGTGAAAACGTATCTGTAAAAGAGGAGAATATCAGTATAACGATCGCAAGTCAACAGGGACTTGATCTTGTCGGAAAAATCTTTCTGAATCCACAGGATACCTGCATAGTTGAATCTCCAACCTATGTTGGTGCAATAAGCGCTTTCAACAGTTATAGAAGCAGAATGGTTGACGTTGAACTTGATGATGAAGGTATTAAAACAGATCTTCTTGAATCAACTATCAACAAACTTAAAAAAGAAAAAATAAAACCAAAATTCATCTATGTTATCCCCGATTTCCATAACCCGGCAGGTGTAACAATGTCATTAAAACGAAGAAAAGAGTTACTTGAAATAGCCACAAGAGAAAAGATTATGATAATAGAGGACTCCCCATACAGGATGATAAGATACAGAAACGAAAACATTCCTTCCCTTCTTTCACTTGATAAAAACAACCTTGTTATCGCTTTGTTCACATTCAGTAAAATATTTGTTCCGGGATTCAGGTTGGGATGGGCTGTTGCACCGAAAGAGATAATAGATAAATTCATAGTTGCAAAACAAGCAACCGATCTCTGCACACCTCCGTTCAACCAGTTCATAGCAGCATTATTTTTGAACAGGGGACTTCTGAAAAAAACAGTTGAAAGGACGATATCAATTTATAAGGAAAAGAATGAACTTATGCTTGAATCACTTGAAAAATATATGCCAAAAGACAAAGGGATAAAATGGACAAAACCTGATGGTGGATTGTTTTTGTGGGTTTCCTTACCTGAGGGTTACGATTGTGATGAAATGTTTAAATTTGCTATAGAAAAAAATGTTGCATATGTTGTGGGAAGTGCTTTCTATGCTCATGGAAATAAAAAGAACTCTTTCAGAGTGAACTTCTCGTATCCAACAAAAGATGAGATAGTTGAAGGTGTAAAAAGACTTGCTGACGTTATTTCAGATTATGTGAAATAATTATGATTCCCATAAATGATATAGAGAGGTGTAAAACCTCTCTATATCTGATCCCACATTTTTCTTATAATATTTTTTTTGTTTTTCCAATCAGGTGAAACTTTAACAACAAGTTCGAGAAAAACAGACCTTTCCAAAAAATTTTCTATAAGTTTTCTCGATTCTATTCCAACCTTTTTTATCATCCTTCCTTTCTCACCGATGAGTATTTTCTTCTGGGATTCTCTTTCTACAAGAAGAATGATTCTTATGTAATCCTTTCCATCTCCCCTTTCTTTGAACTCATCAACTATCACACCTGTTGAATAGGGGATTTCCTGTCCATATGTTTCAAAAACAACCTGCCTTACAAATTCAGCGACAAAAAACCTTTCAGGTTTTTCACTTATTATATCTTCAGGATAAAATAAGGTATCATGGGGAAGTTTAGATTTGATCTCATCTAACAACTTATCGATGTTGTATCCTGTTAAAGCTGAAACAGGTATGACATCAAGAGAATATTTTTTTCTTAGATTATCTAAAATCATGTTTGCTTCTTCCTGATCTAACAGGTCAATTTTATTCAAAACAACGAGTTCAACAGCGTCCTTCTTTTTTTTAAACTCGATTCTATCATCTACCCAGTTTTTGTTATCATGGATATAGATTATTATATCAGATCCTTTAAGCACCTTTTCAATATCGTTCATCATTTCTTCTTCTAAAAGATTTTTACTCTTTATTATCCCAGGAGTATCATAAAAGATTATCTGAGAAGTTTCATCGTTGTATATCCCAAGAACAGCAGCCCTCGTCGTCTGCGCTTTTTTGCTTACAGCTGAAACGTTAACTTTCAAAATTCTGTTCAAAAGTGTTGATTTACCTGTATTAGGTTTACCGACTATGGACACATATCCTGACTTTTTCATCATGCACCAAACTTCTTCAATTTTGATGAAGCGGCGAGCATCAAAACTATAAGTTCTTTTGAATAGATTTTTCCAATCGATCCTTTCAAACATTCCTTTTCTGAAAAACCTTTAACATCAACAGGTCTTGGGTATCTGTTGATGAAAAGCAGAGGAACATAGTGGTATGAGTGTGCTTTCATCATCGAAGGAGTTGAATGGTCTGAAGTTATCGCAACAACTTCAAAATCAAGAGATAGTATTTCTGGGAGAAGTTTATCGAACTCTTCTATAACCTTAACCTTATTTTCGAAATCACCATCCTCTCCATAGGAATCTGTCTTTTTAACATGAAAAAAGAAGAAATCAAACTTATCATAATTTTCTTTTAAAGTTTCAACCTGATCTTTCAAACTTTCACCTGTTTTCAAAATTTCCATTTTCACCAGTGATGCCAGACCTTTATACATAGGGTATGTCGCTATACATGCTGCGTTCAGTCCATAACGATCTTTAAATGGTTCTATCGATGGCATCTTCGAAATCCCTCTAAAAAGTATACAGTTGGCTTTTTTTTCATCCTTTAAAATCTTCAAACTTTTTTCAAAGATTTCATTTATGATACCGGCACATTCTTCACTGTTCCCCTTAATCGATCTTGCTTTTAAAGGTTTTTCCATAACAACCTGAGGATCAGTATCGTTAACATAAGCATCCTTTTCAATCCCTCTTATTACAAGGACGAACCTGTGTTCTTTCCCTGAATGGAATTCAACTCCATATTTACCGAAATCTTTAAAATTCTCGTTCAATTTTTTTACCAACCTTATATTCTCTTCACTTGATATCCTCCCGGCTCTTCTATCGATTATTTTGCCTTCTGTGTCTATTGTAGCGAAATTGCATCTTGCAGTAACGGTTTTTTCATCTATCTTTATACCGAGTCCCAGGGCTTCAAGTATACCCCTACCAATAGGATACTCAGTCGGTTCATAGCCAAATACAGCGAGATGGCCAGGACCACTGCCAGGTGTTATCCCTATATCAACCGGCACCATATATCCAAGATCATTATTCTTTGCAAGTTCATCCATATTTTTTTTGTTCGCTTTCTCAAGTTCAGTCATTTTTGAACCATCAGGTATGCCTCCAACTCCATCGAGTATCACAAGCAACATTTTTTTTTCATTCTGTTGAATCAAACTCTTTAAAAGTTCAATATTCATAAATTCCTCCATACATTGTAGAACTCCTCAAAATTCAAACTGTTCAAACCATACTTCTGGTATTCCCCGTCACCATGAAAATCTGTTCCACCGGTTATCAACAGAGAATTTTTAAACGCTTTTTCCCGCAGAAAATCAATGTTGAACTGATTATTTTTTGGTGAAAAAACTTCTATACCATCTATGTCGTAACCTATAATCTCATCTATAAATTCCACTATATTATTTTCATAAGGATGTGCAAGAACAGCCAACCCTTTATAGTTATGTATCATATCAACAGTTTCTTTAACTGTGAACTCTTTTTTGGGGACATAACAAGGTTTATCATCTCCTATATATTTTTCAAAAGCTTCTTTCAGGTTTGACACAAAACCTCTTTTCACCATAACCCTTGCAAGGTGAGGTCTTCCGATCGATTCAGAATACTTTGCTTCGAAAAAAAGATCCTCTTTCTCTATGTGTATGTTGAAACCTTTCAAAAGTTCAACCATTTTCAATATTCTTGAAAATCTATCATTTTTTCTCAACTCAAGTTCCTTTCCGATTTCGGTCATCTTTTTTCCGTAAAAGAGTATATGAACTTGCCTTTTTTTATGTACAGTTGAGAATTCGATTCCAGGGAAATATTCCAGTTCGTATCTTTTTGAGTTTAACTCCGCATCATAAAAAGATCTGTTTGAGTCATGATCGGTTATAGAAAAATATTTTATACCTTTTATTTTTAAAAGTTTACATATATCTTCAACAGAAAGGTTCCCATCAGAATAATTTGAGTGGATATGTAAATCTGCAACGATATTATTCATTTCAAGCCCATATCAGAAGATATCTGTTTGATTATATCCTCATCGATGAACTTTTTCTTTTCGATAAACGCTTCAAGTAGAGCATTATCACAGATTGTGTTGATCAACCTTGGTTTACCTTTTGAAAATGTATGGATGAGTCTCATAGCACCTTCAGAAAACAGAGGTTCTTCTCTTCCAGCTATTTTGATCCTGTGGTTTATGTACCCTATCGTTGATTCAAGATCAAGCGGATTCAACGTCAATTTAACACTTATCCTTTCATAAAGTGGTGGATCGAGTTTCAAATTCTCTTCTGTTTCAGGCATTCCAAACAGAAGAAATGTTATCAGATGTCCATCATTGTCAACTATATTCAAAAGCCCTCTCAACTCTTCCATTATCTCTTTACTCTTCAGCATATTCGCTTCATCTATCATAACAACAGGTCTTTTTCTTTTCTCTTTAAGATAGGAGAGTTGTTTGTAAACATGCCCTATTATATCTATCTTGTTATCCGTTTCAACTTTTGCACCAAGTTGGATAGCAATTTTTTTCAAAAGCCAGCCTGCTGTTATTTCTGAATGTATTATCACAAGAAGGGAAACTTCAAAAATATCACTCTTGGATGAAAAATAGTCAAGAAGTTTCCTAGATATCATTGTTTTACCAGTTCCAATATCTCCTATCAAAACAGCGAGACCTCTTCTCTGTTCAACAACATGTAAAAGTTTTATTATCGCTTTCGAATGGTAAGGTGAATTGTAATAGAATCTTTCATCAGGAGAACTTGAAAATGGAGCCAAATTAAAACCAAAATAGTTGTTGTAATCCATATCACATATAACTTATCTTGTTATTTTTACCTTTATCACTTTTTGAATCATCGAAAGAATCGATGTTGAACTCGTCAACATTAAAATCATCAAGATTGAAATCTTCACCTATTTCCTGTTTTAAAATTGAGGAGAAATCGATAAACTCTTCCTTTCTGGTTTCCTCTTTTTTACCTGATACTTCCATTTTAGGTTTTTCGACCTGTTTTGTTAAATTTTTCAAAGTGTTTATCCTTTTTTCGACATCTTCAAACTTTGAATCAACAGCATAGATTTCATTGTAAAGTTTTAGCGCTTCTTTGAACATATTTTTTCTTTCATAAAGTTTTCCAAGAGTATATTTTATACCCAGATACTCAATCTCCGCTTTTCCTTTCATAGAAAGTGCTTTTATCAAACTCTCTTCTGCAAGATCAAGTTCCCCTTTTTCAAGAAAACATTGCCCAAGCATTTCAAGTGATTTCATTTCAAAATCTTTATTCTTTACAGATTTTTGGAATTCCTCGATAGCCATGTCATAAAGTCCCATCTCTTTAAACGATAAGCCAAGATCATAATGGCTTGATACATCCTCCTCTGAAATGTTTTGATTGAGACCATCTTTTAGTTCATCGAGCAATTCCTGTAAAGACCAGAAGGACTCATCTTTTGATTCTTTTTGCCCCTCTTCAACTTTGAATTTTGGTTTACCGCCTTCATTCTTCCCTTTAAGAATATCAGCCGCTGTTAAATGCTCACTCTCTTTGAAAATATCCAAACTTTCAGATTCTTTTAAAACATCCTCTTTGAAGGATGCAAGAAAGTCCTCAACTTTTTCCTCTTTTTGTTGTTTTGGAGTTACCGTCTGTTGAGGTTTTTCAACAGGTTTTTTGGGTTCCTCAAAAACAGGTTTTTCAAAAACTGGACTTACCTGTTCGATTTCACTTTTTATTTTTAGAGCTTCTTTATTGGTTGGATCAACTTTCAAGATAGTATCTATGTAATATTTCGTTTTTTCCTTTGATTCATTTTTAACCTTGTTAGCAAAATAAAGAAAAACCATTATAGCACCTCTAAAATCACCTGTCCTGTTTGAAAGTTCAATGATTTTTTCAGAAGCTATTTTTTGTTCATTATCGAGTTCAAATATCCTTGTATAAATTTCAAGTGCTCTTTTAAAATTTCCAGTGTTATAGTATGCTTCAGCACCCTGATAATAGTATTCTATAGCACTCTTTATATCGAGATCCTCCTGGAGTTTCCCAAGTTCCACAAAGGATTCTATACTCGTAGCATCCTCTTTGAAAATTGAGGAAATGTCTTCAACTTTTTCTTCTTCAAGATTCTTTTTCTCTTCCTTTTGTTCAACCTTTGTCTCGAAAACATTTCCTGAAAATTGTTCGTCGATTTGTTTATTCAAATCCTCAACAAGATCAGTTAGATCCAATTCAAGATTTTCTTCAACAACTTCTTTCTTTTTCTCTTCAAATTTTGGAGGTTCCTTTATTGGTTCCTTTATTTCTTCTTTTTTGATTCCAAGTTTAGATTCTATCTGAGAGATTCTTTTCCTTGTCATCGATGCTTGAGGTAAATCTCCTCTCTTTAAATAAAATGATTCAACATCTTTTAAGTATTCGAGAGCAAATTCAAGGTTGTTTTCCTGAATGTAAAGATCTATCAGTTTTTCTTTTATCTCAACCTTCTCGGGAACAAGTTCAAGTGTCTTTTTGAAACCTTCGATAGCCATCGTTATATTTTTTTGCTGGATCGCTTTTTCCGCAAAAAGAATATAGGAATTCAAAGCTTCTCCAATTGAACCTGCTTTTTTCTGCAAATCAGCAACAGTTTCATACATTTCAAGTTGATCGGGATCAAGTTTAATTATCTTTTTTGCCATTGCTATCGCTAGAGGGAACCATGTCTGTTGAACATAAATGTTCATTGCCATCCTGTAGTTTTCAATGGCTTCAGATTTTTTCTTTAAATTGTTAATATAAAGATCACCGATCTTATTATAGATTGCTGGATCAGGTTGTCCCTTTGTCGCTGCAATTATTTTCATATAGATTTTTATAGCATCCTCATATCTTCCACTCTTTTCAAGTTGTAACGCTTTTTCCTTCGCTTCACTTAATGTTGCCATAGGTTTTACCTCTTATAACTCCCTTTTAAAGTTTCCAAATTGCTTTCTAAGTCCAAGAGATTCTGATACCTCTTCGATCATCATAGAATCAACAGGAACCCTCTGCAAAAAAGCAGCTTCAAGAAGAGCATTATCACATATTGTATTTATCAACCTCGGCCGTCCGTTTGAGTATGAATGAATAAGATCTATACTGTCAGGTGTAAAAATAGAAGAAATGTTCGCTCCAACAACAGATAATCTGTATTTTATATAACCGTAAGTTTCTTCTCTTGAAAGTGATTTCAGATAGGTTCTCGCTGCAATCCTCTGCTGTAAAGATTCGTTCTGAAGTATATGTCTTTCAAGTTCAGGGACTCCTATAAGTATAAAGGTTATAATTCTTCTATCGTTCAATTCAAGGTTTAAAAAACCTCTGATCTGTTCGACTATTCTACTATCCGAAAGTTTGTTCGCTTCATCTATCAGGATCACCGTCTTTTTTCCTTCTCTATCGAGGTTTATAAGCTGTCTTGTGAGTATGTTCATCGGATCCTTCATAAGGTTGGTGGTATCCTTTAACCCTATTATCTGTGCTATCCTTGTGAAAAGCCACTCCTCAGAAAAATTTTCATGCGTAAGTACGATAAGACCTGTTTGAAATTTTGGGTTTCTGGTAAGATATGCAAGAAGTTTTCTTGCGACCGTTGTTTTTCCTGTTCCAACATCTCCAACAAGGAGTGCAAAACCTCTCATTTTATCAGCAGCATGCATTAACCTTAAAAGAGCCATCCTGTGTTGATTGGTTTCAAAAAAGAATCTTGTATCCGGGATATTTGCAAAAGGTTCGAAAGACATTTGAAAGAATGACTCATAATTCATAAATCCTCACTTATAAAAAGTGAATATGATTTTCATTTCGATCTTCTTTTTGTAAATCAAAATTGTCTTCAATATTTTTAATATTATACTCTTTTCTTTGATTTGTCAATTTACTTATTTTTTCCTGAACATCGAGAAAATCTGGATCATATTCCAAAATTTTTTCGTAAATCTGCAACGCTTTCATCCAATCTTTCATCTCATATATCGAAGCGAGTTTATACATAAGTTTAAGGAAATCACTATCAAGTTCATTTACATAAGAAGTCAAAACCTCTATCGATTTTTCCTCTTTCCCCTCTTTTAAAAGGATATCAGAATATCTTAAAATTACTCTGATCTTAGCATCACCTGATGAACAATCTATCGCTTTTCTAAAAAAAACATCGTTTATATCACCATCTATCAAACCTCTCGATCTGACAGCAAGTTCATAGTAAGAAGAACTCATAACCTCTTTTTTTTGACTCAACAGTTCTAGATCTTGTTTTATCTCTTCAAGATTTTTATCTGTAAAATTCACGGGTAATCGATACTTCAAAGATAGTGAAAAAAAATCATTCTTTCTCTCCTCCAGATATTTCACAAAATTTAAACATTCTTCGTAAAGTTTTAAATATAAAAAATGGTTGAACAGATGAAAAACAACCTGAAATCTGTCATCAAAAATATCGAAAAGGTTGTATAGCACTATAATCGATCCACAAAGATCTCTGTATTTTACCTTAGAGAAAAGGTCTATAAAAAATTCACTCCTCTGTGTTAACGATTCAATATTTTTGCCTTCATAAACAAGTTCTTTAAATTTTTCCAAAATCCAACATCTCCCCTTTTAAAATAATAAGATCAGGTTGATCATCTCCCGTGAAATAGAAAAGTTCTCTATAATCATCTTTCTTAAACAACAAAATATCAGCATCCTGCCCCTCATGGATGGAACCTTTATTGTTTAGATCGAGTGAAAAAGCAGGATTTAAAGTTATTCCGTAAATAAGTTCTTCATATGTTAAACCATAGTTTATCATACCGATAGTTGCTGAAAGAAGTATCGAATAACATGGAGAAGAACCGGGATTGAAATCCGTTGATACAGATACGATATTCCCTATCTCCCTCATCTTTTCAACAGGTGGTTTACCTTTTAATTTTAAAAAGAAATTTGTAGCAGGCAAAAGTGTTATAACCGTATTGTTCTCTTTTAGGTATTTTAGATCGTTTTCATCTGGATAGTTAAAATGATCCACTGACTTTGCTTTAATTTTTCTTGCAACAAAAGAACCACCGGAGTTTTCTATCTCATCAGCATGAACTCTTGCTTTCAATCCATATTCGATTCCCTTTTCAAGAATCTCGATTGCCTCATCTTTTGTGAAAACTCCCTTTTCACAGAAAACATCTATAAAATCTGCTAATTTTTCCTGTGCCACATAAGGGATCATCTCTTCTTTTAAAAATTTGATATAGTACTCTCTTCTGTCTTTAAACTCATCAGGTATCTCATGGGCTCCCAAAAATGTTGATCTTATCTCCATTGGAAAAGTTTTTTTCAACTCTTTTATAACCTTCAACTGTTTTAACTCTGTATTCCGATCGAGTCCATATCCCGACTTTATCTCAATCGATGTTATTCCCTTTTTTAAAAATTTTTTAAGTCGCTCTTTTGATTCCTCAAAAAGATTTTCAAAACTGACATCTCTTGTAAACTTTACACTTTTTCTTATCCCACCACCACTTTTCGCAATCTCTTTATAGGGCACTCCCTGTGCCCTCATTAAAAACTCATCTGCTCTTGAACCAGAAAAAACAAGATGTGAGTGTGATTCAACAAACCCTGGAGTTACAATATAGGAAGAGCAATCTATCGTTTTATCTGCTTTTTCTTCAAGATCTTTACCAATCTTTTTTATCTTTCCTTCTTCTATCACTATAGTATTTGCTGAAGAAAGTGGAGAAGTGATATCACCAAGCGCAGCAAATCCCTTTACATCATAACAGGAAACAATCTGTTTAATGTTTTTTAAAATCATTTTCATAATCTATTTATCAAGCATCGGCATTCTTATCTTTTCTTTTTTTGCTGTATCTATAGCTATCTGATAACCCGCATCAGCATGTCTCACAACACCGAGCCCTGGGTCGTTTGTTAAAACCCTTTCAATCTTTCTTCCCTGAAGTTCTGTTCCATCAGCAAGTATAACCTGTCCTGCATGAATCGAATAACCTATTCCAACACCACCTCCATGATGCAGAGAAACCCAGGTTGCTCCAGATGCAACATTCAACATGGCGTTTAAAACCGGCCAATCAGCAATAGCATCTGAACCATCCTTCATCGCCTCCGTCTCTCGGTTTGGTGATGCTGCCCCACCTGTATCATGATGATCTCTTCCTATAACAACAGGACCAGATAATCTTCCTTTCTTGACCATATCGTTTATCATAAGACCAAATTTTGCCCTTTCCCCCTGTTTCAGCCAGCAGATCCTCGCAGGCAGTCCCTGAAATCTCACAAGTTTTTCTGCCATCTCAATCCATTTTCTTAGATGTTCATCTTCAGGGAAAATTTCAAGTAACGCTTTATCTGTTTCAAAAATATCCTTTTCATCACCTGTCAACGCTACCCATCTAAAAGGTCCACTACCTTCTGAGAAGAGATCCCTTATGTAAGCAGGCATATAGCCAACTATTTTGAAAGCATCTTTCACGCCGTTGTCAAAAGCTCTCTGTCTCAAATTGTTTCCATATTCAAAAACGTTAACTCCCTTTTCCTGCATTTTTAACATCGCCTCTACATGTTTTGCTATCGAATCGTAAACTTTTTTCAAATATTCATTTCTATCTTTTTCTCTAAGAAAAGCTGCTTCTTCAACAGAATAACCCGATGGGATATAACCGTACAGGGGATCGTGTGCTGCTGTTTGATCCGTTAAAACATCAGGATAAATTTCCCTTCTTACAAGTTCAGGTAGAATATCAGCAATATTTCCTAAAAGTCCAATCGAAAGTGGCTTTTTTTCCCTGAGCGCCTGATCTTTCATCTTCAATGCTTCATCGAGTGATTTTGCCTTAACATCACAGTATCTTTGCGCTATCTTTCGATCTATGTGTGACTCGTCAACTTCAACAACTATAACAACTCCATCGTTCATAACAGCAGCAAGAGGTTGTGCGCCTCCCATCTCTCCAAGTCCAGCTGTTAAAACCCACTTCCCCTTCAGTGTCCCACCGTAAAGCTTTTTTGCTATCGCATAAAAAGTTTCATAAGTACCCTGAAGTATGCCCTGAGTTCCAATATAAATCCACGAACCAGCGGTCATCTGTCCATAACATGTGAGTCCCATAGATTCCAATCTTAAAAATTCTTCAAGTGTTGCCCATTTCGGAACGAGTAAAGAGTTCGTGATCAAAACTCTTGGTGCCCATTCATGTGTTTTGAAAACAGCAACCGGTTTCCCGGATTGCATTATCAATGTTTCATCGTTATCCATATTCTGTAATGTCTCAACAATTTTGTAGTATGACTCCCAATTTCTCGCTGCTTTTCCCCTTCCACCATAAACTATTAGATTCTCAGGGTCTTTTGCAACATCCGGATCAAGATTGTTCATAAGCATTCTCATCGGTGCTTCAAGTTGCCAGGATTTACATGATATTTTTGTTCCTCTCGGTGCATGTATGGGTTTATATTCTTTCATAAATACTCCTATTTTAATTTTAAATAATTTTCAACCTTTTCAACAACTTTACCTGAATATGTCAACTCAAAAATTTTTTCAACATCTTTATAGAAAACTCTATCATCCACTATAGGTTTTATATTTTCAAAGAACCAGTGCATCAATTCATTCAAAGGTTTTGAACTTATGAGTGGTCTTCTTAGATACAAAGCTGTCATCGCAGCGAAAAGTTCTATAGAAAGAATATAAAAATTGTTTTCGATGACATCCCTGAGTTTTCTCGCAGAAATCGTTCCCATTGAAACATGATCTTCCTGTCCAAGTGACGTTGGAATAGAATCAACACTCGCTGGATGAGCAAGTACTTTGTTCTCGGATACAAGTGATGCTGTTGTGACCTGCAACATCATAAAACCACTGTTGATCCCAACATCCTTTACTAAAAATGGATAAAGTCCCGTTTGTACAGGATCAAGTAATCTGTATAATCTTCTGTCAGAAATATTTCCAAGTTCACATAAACCTATTTTCAAAGAATCTAAAACTGTTGCGATTATCTGACCATGGAAGTTTCCACCAGAAACCACCTCTTTTTCATTTATGAACACGAGAGGGTTATCGGTTGAAGAGTTGAACTCTTTTTCTATTACACGTTTCGCAAAATAAAAAACTTCTCTTGCTGCACCGTGAACCTGTGGTATACATCTGATCGAATATGGATCCTGAACCTTTGAGCAGTTCCTGTGAGATTTTCTTATCATTGATCCCTTTAAAAGGTTGTAAATGTTGTAAGCACTATCAATCTGACCCTGATGGTTTCTAATATCAGAAATTCTCTTTTCAAATGGGACATCAGTCGAAAGCAATGCATCGGCAGATGCTGCTGCTACAATATCTGAAAGTTTCAGAAGTATCTCACCCTTCACAAGAGAATATCCTGCAACGGATGTCATCATCTGTGTTCCATTTATTAAGGCAAGCCCCTCTTTTGGTTTCAATTTCACAGGTTTAATTTTATTTTTATTCAAAACGGTTATACTCCTAACCCTTTTACCGTTTTCAATACATTCACCTTCACCTATCAGAACCAATGCTATATGCGCTAGTGGCGCAAGATCACCACTTGCTCCAACAGAACCTTTCTGGGGAACGTATGGATATATTCTTTTGTTTAAAAGTTCTATCAACCCATTTAAAGTTTCAAGTGAAACACCACTGTTTCCTCTAATGATCGTATTAATCCTCAAAAGGATCGCTCCCCTGACCTCAAAAAATGAAAATGGGTCTCCCACACCGACCGAATGTGATCTCAAAATGTTTTCCTGTAAAACATCGATTTTATTTCTGGGGATAGTTACATCAACAAGTTTCCCGAAACCGGTTGTTACCCCATAAACCCTTTTATTCTCTTTCACAATTTTTTCAATTATGTTATAGGACTCTTTTACTCTCTCTAAAGCCGAATCTGATATTTTTACCTCTTCAAGATCAAAAACGACCTTTTTGAATTTAACAAGATCAAGATTGAAACCATCAAGTAAAACCATTTTTCTCCTTTTTTGATTTAGTTTTTTATTATAGTTTAGATTTTTTAAATAATCAAGAATTAAAATGTTACATTATAGATTACAAGATTTGATCTTTTTCTGAAAGTTTTTGATTTTAAAAATATTGTATCTTGTAAAATCGGTATCCTGTTAAATTCGATGAACTGATTTTTCCCCTTTTCAACTTTTACATCAAAAGAATCATTTATTATTAATTCGGCAAAATCATTCCCTTCAACATCAAGGAAGATCTTCAAATTTTTGTATTTAGTTTTAAAGTTTTTAAATTTTATATAAGAAAGGTCAGACATCCTTAAAGACAGAAAATGTGAAAACGGAGAATAAGTTTTAACATTCAGATCGATGAATCTATCTTTAGAAAATTCAACAATATCGTTTGACTTTATCACCTGTTCAAAAAAATTTTTTTCTGTTCTATCATAATTTTTTAAAGGCATAAACACAACAAAAAAAATCAAAGATACGATAACCATGGAAAATCTTTTCAAGAAATTAATACGTTCGATCGATATATGGGGTGAACTCTCTCTGAATATCAAAACGAAAAGTATAAATGTTGAAAAAACTGAGATGAGTGAGAAAATTAAAAAAATCGTTTTACTCAGAAAATTAAAAAAGAAAAAAATTATATTCAGTATGGACATAAAATAGAAAAGAAAAAATAAAAATTTGAATCCTTTACTTTTCCAGTTAATCGAGAAAAACAAAAAGAATAGTGGATAAAGGATATGGTTTTCTCGCAATCCGATCAGGAAATTGAACCAGATCAAAGAGAACAGAGATAATTTTTTAAAAACGTTTCCCTTTACAAAAAGTCCTATAATGGTTAACACCGACATTATCAACAGTAGAGAATATGAAGTTAAGGATACATTAAAGTAGTTTTTTGTCGGATCCAGATTATGATTGCAGGAAAGAACTGAAAGAAGGTTAAAAGAATAACCTGAAAATGGTAACATGAACGTTGAATTTTCATATATCAACTTCAAAGTTTTAAAAAGTTTTCCTGTAACAATAAATGGAAAAAATATCAAAAATGTTGTTCCCAAAAATGTTAAAAGAGTTTCAAAGAAAAAAACTTTATTAAAATTTTCTTTCAAATAATGAAAAAATACAAGCAACACAAAAAAAGGAGCTGTTTGTTTACTGAAAAAAAGTAAAGTCAAGATAAAAGTCCCAGAAACAAAATCTTTTTTTTCAAAAAGAAAGATAGAAACAAAAATCAAAAACAGAATAACGATATCAAATTGACCATTTGAAACGATCGAAATATAGAATGGAACAATCAAAAGTACAATTTTAAACAATGATAGCTTTTCTTTATAAAGAAAAATAAAAAGAGAAATTAGTACAACGAGAGGTAAAATTTTATAGAAATTCAAATATGGAACCGACAGAAGAGTCAAAGGTATAAACAAAGATATAATCTTTCCTTGACAGATTGCTATATATGAACCGAACGGTAAATAATCACAGAACCTATCAAAATAGTTACTTCTGTTATAAATTTCATCGAGTCCAAACCTTAAAGAGTTGTACGCCCATACATGGTACGAATATATATCATACTGAAATATGAAAATAAAAGGTATAACAAAAAAAAGTACCAATAGCAGAACGATAGTCAATCTTTTCATAGATAAATTATAAAAACAAAAAATTTTCAGTCAACAAACAAAAAAGTCCTTGACAAAAAAATTCTTTCAATTATACTTAAAGAAAAGTTTATATAAAGATTAGTTTATATAAAGAAAAATTTATAAAAATAGATCGACAGGAGTGGAGGTATGCCGATGAAACAAAACAACGGGATCCTAAAAAAAATGAAAGCGCTTTCAGATAAAACAAGGTTAGAGATAATCATGTTATTGATCGATAAGGAAATGTGCGTTTGCGAATTATCCAAACTCCTGAAAATGTCACAACCAAGGATATCAAGACATTTAAGAATTTTAACCAAAAGTGGTATATTAAAATATGAAAAGGTTGCACAAAAAGTTTTTTACTATATAAACACAAAAGATAAAACAAACAGATTGATTTTAAATCTATTAGAAAGGGAGCCGTATGAAGAAAGAAAAAATAAAAGTCCTATTTGCATGTGTAGAAAATAGTTTTAGAAGTCAGATAGCTGAAGGTGTTGCTAAAAAATTTTTTTCCGATTATATTGAAGCTTACTCTGCTGGTTCAAAACCTACCGATGCGATAAACCCCAAAGCAAAAATTGTTCTTGAAGAGATAGGTTTTGATACAACATCACTAAAGCCAAAAGGTTTTTTTGATCTACCTGACATTGAGTTCGATTATCTTGTGACGATGGGCTGTAAGGAGGTCTGCCCAATATTCCCTTCAAAAAAAAGTTTGAACTGGGAACTTGATGATATAAAAAACCATCCGATTGAAAAAATTCGAGATATGAGGGAACTCATAAAAAGTAATATTCAGAAAATTGTTGATGAAGAGTTCAAAGATGTAACCTAAAAGGAATTTAACAATAATAGTCGCATAATAAAAATTTTAGGAGGAACGAAATGGGTGAAGATTTAAAAAAGTTTTTTCTAATGATCATTATCTTTTTATTCGCATATCTGTTACCATTAAATTCAAAAGTAATACAGGAATCCATATTATCCTCTTTTTTTCTCTTGCAGGATTATGCTCAAAAACATGTGATTTTATGCCTTATCCCTGCGTTTTTTATAGCAGGTGCTATGGGTGTTTTCATATCATCCGATACGGTTTTAAAATATCTTGGAGGTAAAGCGAACCAGATCGTTGCATACCTTATCGCCTCAGTTTCCGGAACTATACTCGCTGTCTGTTCTTGCACCGTTCTTCCACTATTCGCAGGTATATACAAAAAGGGAGCAGGACTTGGGCCCGCCATAGCATTTTTGTATTCAGGCCCTGCGATCAATGTTCTCGCTATAATTTTGACCGCTAAAGTTCTCGGATTTAAGATGGGTTTTTTTCGAGCGATATTCGCTATATCACTTTCTATAATAATAGGTATTCTTATGTCTTTAACTTTTAGGGAAAATAAAGAAACATCAAATGAAAATGATACGATGGATAAAAATGTGGATAGAAAAGGTTATTTTATTTTCAACATAATCCATTTTTTTGCAATGATCGGAATACTTGTCTTTTCAAATTGGTCAAAAACCGATAATGTAAATGGGATCTGGTTTTCTGTTTACAAAATAAAATGGGTTTTGGTTTCCGTTTTCACATTATTGCTTGGTTTTTCCCTGAACAAACTTTTAAACATAAAAACATTACACCTTTTAATTTCTTCAGTTGTCCTTTTAACTGTCTATTTAACATTTAAATCTCCTGTTGTAACATTTGTATCAGGAATAACGATTCTTGTTCTACTTTTACTAAAAGGTAATGAAAAATCTCGATTCTGGCTTTATACCACAAAGGATTTCGCTTTCCAGATAATGCCACTCCTTTTCTCAGGTATACTTGTCGCTGGTTTTCTACTTGGGACACCCGATGGTAGAATCGGACTAATCCCGCAAGATTGGATCTCAAAACTCGTCGGTGGGAATTCTATCCTTTCAAATCTTTTCGCTTCAGTTGTTGGAGCTTTCATGTATTTTGCAACTTTAACAGAGATTCCTATTCTCCAGGGACTTATGAATTCTGGCATGGGAAAGGGACCCGCTTTATCTCTTCTTTTAGCAGGGCCTGCGCTTTCCTTACCTAATATGCTTGTTATAAGAAGTATACTGGGAACAAAAAAAACCTTTTTTTATGTCAGTTATGTTATAATACTTTCAACTATAGCAGGATTGATTTACGGTTTTATAAATTAAAAGGAGGTATAATATGAAAATTCAAATTTTGGGTAAAGGTTGTCCAAAATGTAAAAAACTTGAAGAAAACACTATAATGGCTGCAAAAGATTTGAATATTGAATACGAAATCGAAAAGGTTCAAGACATTGCTAAAATTGTTGAAATGGGAGTAACGATAACACCAGCACTGGCAATCGATGGAAAAGTTTTAATATCAGGACATGTTTTATCTCCAGAAGCGATAAAGAAAATTTTAAAAGATCATTTAAACGTTTAACCATGGAACAACATTCCCATATTCATGATCATTCGTTTGACGAAAAAAATCCACATATTAGAATCGATGGTAAAATATTTTCTAAATTTGTCATAACGATAGTTTTGAACCTTTCGATAACGATTTTTGAAATAGTTGGTGGACTTGTTTCTGGATCCCTGATGTTAATTTCAGATAGTTTACATAACTTTGCTGATTCACTTTCATTGATTCTATCTTTTTTCGCGATAAAAATTTCAAAAAGGGAAAAAAATAAAAGAAAAACTTTCGGTTACAAAAGAGCTGAAATCATCGTATCGTTATTCAATTCATCTTTCCTTTTGATAACCTCTTTTTTCATCATCTGGGAAAGTATAAAAAGATTTCTTAAACCGGAAATCATTAATTCAAACATTCTTCTTTTCGTTTCATTTACTGGATTTCTGGGGAACCTGATCTCTGTTTTCATTCTGCACAGAGATTCTTCAAAAAGTTTGAATATAAGATCAAGTTACCTTCATCTGCTTGCAGATACATTGAGTTCTGTTGGTGTAATTATCGGGGCTATCTTCATTAAACTTTACAAAATATATTTCGTTGATTCAATCCTTTCATTTTTAATATCCTTATATATAATTTTTCAAACTTATTCTATATTCAAAAAATCTATAGATATACTGATGCAATCATCTGTAGAACTTGATTATGATTCCATAAAAAAGGATATCGAAAAAATAGATGGAGTTAAGAATATCCATCATGTCCATACATGGATGACAAATGAAACAACATTCTATTTTGAAGCACATGTAGAACTTGAGGATATGATGTTATCTCAGACATGTAAAATCATGGAAAAGATTGAAAAACTTTTAAAAGAAAAATATGGGATAACACACACAACAATCCAGTTTGAAACAAACAAATGCGAAAATAAATCTATGTTTTAATCAATCTATCGAAATCAATCTTTTGAGCCTCACGCAGTATATTTTTGAACATTCGGTTCAAACAGAAAGTGTATTCTACTTTACCATTTTTCTCTTCTATTATTTTTCTCATTATTCCGATCGCTCTGTTTCCACCCATCCAACCAAAAGGGAAACCCATCGTTACAAACAGAATAAAATTTTTCTCCTGAATATCTTTCAGCCCTTTTAGGAAATTTAATACTGGATAGTTTATTCCAAAAGCCCAAACAGGGCCACCAACGATTATCAAATCAAAATTTTTTACTGATGGATAGGCAACTATTTTAAACTCCTTTCTTAGATCCTTTTCCGAAAGTTCAGGTTCAGTATGTATTTCAAAAATTTCAACAGAATATTTTTTCTCAAGTTTTTCTTTAAAAATTTCAACAACTTTTTTTGTTATTCCAGACAAAGAGTAGTAAACGATCAAAATTTTCATAAAACTCCTTCTTTAAAATTATCATCAAAAATCTTTTTGAAGATTTTAAAAGTGGTATCATCATATAAAACCATATAGATCTTTTCAAAAACTTGGCCATTTTCGTTCACGAAATCAAGAATCGATTTAAAAGCGACCTTTGCTGCTTCATCCTTCGGATATCCATAAGCTCCAGTTGAAATAGCAGGAAAAGCAATCGTCTTAATATTATACTCTTTCGCTAATTTCAAAGAATTATAAAAAGCATTATAAAGAAGTTTATCCTCTCCCCTTTTTCCACCTGAATAGATGGGCCCGACAGTATGAATTACAAATTTTGCTTTCAATCTGTAACCTTTTGTTATTTTAGCTTCACCTGTTTTGCAACCATTCAACTTTTTACACTCTTCCAAAAGATCAGGGCCTGCTTTTCTATGAATAGCACCATCAACACCCCCTCCACCGAGAAGTGTTGTGTTCGCTGCGTTCACTATACAATCAACATCCATTTCGGTTATATCACCTTTTATTATTTCAACATTTCCCATGTTTTAATTATAACAATAAAACTAAAATTTACCAGTAGTAATTATCATTCGCAAGATCATTTGAAATCGGATAAGGTTCTTCCTGATAATTATCAACATACCAGAAATCGTATCCCCAATCTCCATCGAGATCGTTGCCGTCCCAAACCGATGCTATCCCATAAACACAAATGTAATCAAAAGTATACCATTTGTACCAAAAAACATAGTAAATGTATCTTGATTTTTGTGGAAATTTGAAAGGAAGTTTTTCAAGATCGATATCTTCAGGATAATAGCTGTTGTCAGGATTCACAACAAGGTAACCCCAATAATTACCATTATCAGGAACATAAAGACCTGTTTCAAAAAAATTCAGGCGTTCGTAATTGTAAACCGTTTTAATCGCATGTCTCATAATCGTCTGTCTGACGATACCTCTGATCCTTATAAAAGATGGTATCGATAAGGAAACAAGAATACCCAGTATTGCGATAACAACCGTTAATTCAACGAGTGTGAAACCTTTCCTTACTTTTAACATAATTCCCCCCTTTATTTTTGAACAATTATTCCTTTAGCAGAAAACGTTGGTGATTTTATAGAATCATCCTTTATCTTCAATATAAATCCAAGATTTTCATCTTTCATGTAATAAAGATGTTTGGGTTCAGAAACATTGTAACTTTTAGAAACTTCTTCTAAATTTTCAGGGAAAACCTTTTTATCCCTTCCATAATCGAGTATCAACCTGTTGAAGAGTATCAATTCCTGATAGGGATTTAAAGAATCCATTTGAAGAAGGGTTACCTTTTCAATCTGGTTTGAGAATTGCTCTCGACTGGAACCCTTATAAAAAAATAATATAAAAATTTCAAACAGAATTATGGGAACACTCAAAAAAATGAAAAAATAAACGAAGGAGAATCGTTTTTTCTTTTTATCAGTTTCATTCGTTTTTTCAAACTCATCAGCTTTCTTTTCTGCTTCCTCTATTAAAGTTTTGTAATCGCTCTCTGGCTCTTCACTCTGCCATCTGGATTTTTTATCATCAACCATAACACCTCCTTTTTAAACACAATTAAACATAAATTGTGCCAAATGTTACATGTTATTTTTTTTTTGATTTATGGAAAATCATCGTAAAAAAAATATATTTTATCTATTACACTGTAATAGAATCTTTACATTTTCTATTGACTTAGATTTAATACAAATATAAAATAACCAAAAGGATTTATTATGATGGAATACATATTTTATTTGATCATTTCTATCTCATTTTCTTTTTCACTTTTTATACTCTACAAACTCATCCCGATTACAGGTTCTTTTATTCCCGGTATGATGGGTTTTGTATTCACAGCATCTCTCATTTTTCTTTTGTTTGAAAAGAAAATAATTTTAGGTTTTAAAAATAATTTTAAAACAGGACTTTTACTATCGATCCCATTGATTGGTTTTTACATTTTATTCTTATTCCAGTTGAATTTTTTTGATCCATTCATGGTAATCTTTATGTTGTTTTTATCCTATAAAATCTCATCTGAACAATTTATCACAAAAAAATATGACATCTTTTATGTTTTAATCATGTTGGTAATTTTTATATTTTTTAACAAACTTTACTCCGATTTAAAACTTTTCGCTTACTCTCTCATATCCATTTTTATTCAGATCATTCTTTTCAAAATTTTCAAACAAACTCAAAAGTTCAAAATTTCTTCTGTTGAAAAAATATTTTATCCATATCTTTTAGGTGCAATAATTTTAACCACATTATATTTTTTCAATAAACCCGGACAGACTCCCGAAATAAACCAGCTGAATCAAATATTTTTATCCATTTATGTTTTTGTATCAAATTTTTTACTCTCATTATTTATGATCAAGTACGAAAATTTGGATTTAAAAAAAATAGATAAGGATTTTCTATTCTCTGGTGCTCTTATTTTTACTCTCATTCTATTTTTAAACATTCCAGACATCATTCTCTTCTTTTTGGTTTTCATATCAATGCTAAAAAAATTTTTCTTAAAAAAAGGAATGAAAAAAGGTTTCGGAGTCAGTGAATACATCGCTATATTAACTATGGCTGCTATAATTTTCTCCCTTCTTATCCCGTCGATCAAAGTAATTAAAAACAAAATTGTGGCAATACATGATTGTGAAACATTGAACAATGGTAAAAATGATTTAAAAAATATCTATATAATAGATGGTATCTATATAAAATTTATAGACAAAAAACCTTCATTTGTATATTCAAAAACAAAAGATAGATTCAGATACCTTTCTATTCAATAATTTTATAAACATCATTTTTTACTTTTTCACATCTTTCTTTTATCTGATCGAGGATATTTTTTGCCTTTGTCTTTGTATTCTCTTTATATTCTGGATCATCAAGATTTTTTAAATTGATAAGAATGTTCATATATGCACCTTCAGCACATGAGACAAGATTCAAAGATGCCACACCAGCATCAGAGATCGAGTTTACATTCCCGATCCTTGTTATCCCTTCAAGATAAGGTAAAAGTTCATTTATTGTTTCCAATGTCTTCATTGGAACATCAATAGCCTTTTTCGTAGCATCCTTTAATTTTTCATCTCTAATTCTTTTTTCCTCTTCAGTTTTTTTAGGCATTTTAAAAACTTCCATATAATGGTTGAAAGCTTCAGTATCAAGATCTATAAGTTCGAGCATCAAATCCTTTATCTTCTGTGCTTTTGAAGAAATCTCTTCAGTTTCATCATTATATTTCTCATATCCTTTCTTTCCAAAAGTCAAATTAGCGACCATCGAAACAAGTGATGCGGAAATGGAACCGGACAATGCAGCGACACTACCTCCACCCGGTGCCGGAGAGTCAGTCGAAAGTTCATCACAAAAATCTTTTAGATTCATATCTATAAGTTTTTTCTTTTTCATCTTACTCTCATAAGCATACTCTATAACTTTTTTGTTAACATCGAAGGGATAGAGAGTATCAAGTCCCAATGATTTAATAGCTATATAAAGTATCTCCTTTTCAGGAATACCTGTACATTTCCCCTGCTTTCTCAGATAAAATTTACCTGCTTCAACTAAAGCATCTTTTGGAATCAAACCAACAAGTTCTGAACCGGTCACTTTAACACCGATTTTATTTGCTTCCTCTGTTGCTTTTTCATAAGCTATATGAGGTGGGGTAACTTTCCAGTTTGTGAGATTTATTGATATCTGTGCAATATTATAATCATCAACAAACCAGCCTATAGCCCTACATTCTTTTAACAGTCCTGGAATATAAACCGTATTACCGTTTCCATCTTTTACGATTTTCCCATTCTCATCTTTTTTAGGATATCCCTTCTCTCTTATAACGTTTGCAATCTGAGTTGCAAGTTTAGCATCCTTCGTATTAAGGTTTATATTGTATGCGATCAAAAAATCTCTAACCCCTATGACAGTAGCACCACTTTTTGGATTGAATTCAGCTTTACCAAAATCCGGTTTCCAGTCTGGATCTTTTATTTTATCTTTAAGTCCCTCATACTCTCCTTCTCTTATATTTGCTAAAGATTTTCTTTTTGGCTCAGTTGCAGCATATTCATAAAGGTAAACAGGGATGTTCAACTCGTTTGCAACCCTCTCTCCAAGCATTCTTGCAAGCTGGATGCATTCTTCAACACTAACTTCACTCACAGGAACAAATGGACAGACATCACACGCTCCCATTCTGGGGTGTTCGCCTTTATGTTTTGTCATATCTATAAGTTCCGAACCTTTTTTTATGGCAAGAAAAGCTGATTCAAGGACAGCTTCTGGAGTTCCAATGAAAGTTATTACCGTTCTATTGGTAGCTGCTCCAGGATCAACATCAAGAAGAATCGTTCCATTTACCGATTCTATAGCATCGGTTATCTGTTTGATAACATTCATATCTTTACCTTCAGAAAAGTTTGGTACACATTCAACTAATTTCATTTTTCCTCCTCAATTTTATCGTTCTTTCTTTCAATATTGTATTCTTTTAGTTTATAATGCAAAGTTCTTAAACTTATTCCCAAAACTTCTGCTGTTTTTTTTCTCGAATAATCATTTTCTCTCAGCACATTCAAAATATGTTCTTTTTCAACATCCTTTAACTTCTTCGAATAGAATTCCCTTTTTATTTTTCTTTTGTTCAAAATTTCTTCGGGTATATCCTCGATGGTGATTATTTCATGTTGAGCCATCACTATCGCGTGTTGTATCACATTTTCAAGCTCTCTTATGTTCCCGGGCCAATCATACTTAAGAAGTGCTGCCATCGCTTCACTCGATACTCCTTCAATATTTTTATTCTTACCACTCAATTTGTGGATAAGATATTTAACGAGAATCGGGATATCTTCAATCCTTTCCCGTAAAGGAGGTATGACTATTTTTACAACCTTTAATCGATAAAACAGATCCTCTCTGAAAGTCCCCTTTTTCACCTCATCCTCAAGAACTCTGTTTGTAGCGGAGATTATTCTGACATCAACATTTCTGTCCTCAGTATCCCCAAGCCGCCTGATCTTGTGTTCCTGTAAAACTCTTAACAGTTTTGTTTGAGTTGAAATTGAAAGATCCCCAACTTCATCAAGGAAAAATGTCCCACCATCTGCAGCTTCAAAGAGCCCCATCTTGTCAGTTAAAGCACCTGTAAATGCTCCTTTCACATACCCAAAAAGTTCACTTTCAAGTAAAGTTTCTGGAAGAGCTCCACAGTACTGTGTGATAAACTTTTTATCTTTTCGTGGAGAATTGAAATGTATTGCTCTCGCTATAAGACCTTTTCCAGTTCCACTTTCACCCTCAAGCAGAACAGGAACATCACTGTTTATAACCTTTTCGATCAATCTTAAAACATCTCTCATCTTTTTGCTCGTTCCTATAATATCCTCAAAATTATATAAAGATGAGATTTCCCTTTTTAAACTCAAGTTCTCCATTGCGAGTGAGTTTGTCAATTTCGCATTCTCTATACTTAAAACCGCAAGGTTTGCAAATGCGTTCATAAACTCTATCTCTTCTTCTGAAAATATTTTCTTGTTGGTTTGAGTATCAAGATATATGACCCCAATGATCCTGTTCAACCTTTTCAGGGGAACAACTAAAATCGAGCGAAGATTGTAAAGTGCTATAGATTGTGATTGTGAAAAACGTGGATCCGCTTTAGCATCAGAGGTCAAAACGATTTCACCTTCCTGCAACGCTTTATATACCGATGTCATTGAAATCTCTTTTGAGTTTATGATGTTTTCCTTATGAAGGTTCCTGGCAACCTCAACTTTCATTTCACCGCTCTTATCTTCAAGTATCATCAAAAATCCTCTTTCAGCTTCAAGAACATTCAAGGTTATATCCATTATCTTTTCAAGGAGTTCGTTGTAATCCCTTATCGAGTTGATAATTTCACTCGCCTCATAAAGAGATTTTAAAACTTTCACATTTTCAGGTAAATTTTTGGTCATAAAAACTCCTTTATTTTGAAAAAAATTTTACAGAATTTTCTGAGAAATTTCCAAAAAGATCATAAACTCTGACAACAAATCTATATTCACCTTCCTTAAGTATCCGATCGTAAACTAACAGAGTGTCATAAATCGAACAAGAATCATAGAAAATTGTGCTATCGTTTTCATCTTTTATCGATAGGTTGATGTAAGAGGAATAGTAGGGTTTATCGGTTCTAAATTTGAAAGTATAAGGGTAATCTATCTGTTGTGATTCACCGGGATAATCTATCGAAGGTATATATTCGACAAACCTTATCAGTGACAAATTTTTTATAATCAAACTTTCACCATAATCATCCTTGATTTTTACGGAAGCATTCTCACCTATCAGATCATAAATGTTTAATGGTGAATTCATTCTGTTGAAATTCAAAGAACATTTGATAAAATTTCCTTCATAAACTTTGATAAAAGGGTACTCGCCAAAATCGAATTCGATTGAGGCAAGAGAAATATCATCTATCGAATCTTTTTCCAGAATCTTCACTACAAAATTCACATCGTATCTTAAACTATCAAGTATGTCGTAAGTTCTTTTAACGGAAGAATAAACATATGATGTTTCAATCTGCGGGATGAAATTCAAATATTCAACCAATTCAAGGGGAATACCTGAAGCGAGGAGAGTATCAAGATAGAACGTTGAATATCCATCTTTTTCAAATTTTATTCTTAAATTACCTTTCAAAACATTTGAGAAATAAACAGAACCGATATCATCTGTTATCTTTGATAGTGTATCGTTTATACTAACTACGACTCCAGGGAGTGGATTATGGAAAAGGTCATAACATATTATTTTAACAGTACTCTTACCAAATCGATTTTCAGGATCGAGTAACGCTTCATGTGGTTGATCTATATAGCACCCCTGATATAAAAAAAGACCCAATATAAAAATTTTCAAAAATTTTACCATACAATATCAAAAATGTTAAAAATATAAACGGAAAAAGAGATATCCATAAAAAATCGATTAACCTTCGACCAATTGTTATAGAGATCATAATTCTTAATAGCGTCCTCTTCGGTTGTCGATTTCATATACATATCCTTCATATTCAAAGTGAAAATGTAAGAGGTTACACTTCCTATAATTGAAGAGAGAAAAATTGATCCCAAAACAATCGATTTATTCTTTTCCCCAATAGACATCTGACCCCATCCAGGGAATACTAACGATTTTAGTATAATATTTTTTTTGTTTACGTTCAAATTGTTTTCCGTTTCAATATTAAAATAAGGGGGTATTTCCTTTATCAAAAAATTTATCCTCTCTTTTGCTTTCAAAAATACCTGAACTATTTTAGGTGAAACGAATTCTTCGTTTAAAGTATAATTATTATCAAGGGTTAAAATATTTTCAAAATACCTCTGACCATTTATCGTATCACCTAAAGCGATATATGAAAATGCTATATATGTCTGTAGATTGATAAGATCATCTTTACCAATATCATCTTTGAAATCTTTCAATATCTTTTCTCCCTCTGAGACAACCCTATCATATTCTCCAGTTTCATAATATATGATTATATCATTTATTGTTGTTGAAAAAATTAAAAACGGGATGGCCAAAATCAAAAGGAATAGATTTTTTTTAATAATTCCTCCTCTTTAATGAATATTTCATCCTCTATAGGCTGATATGCTGGATTCTCAATCCTTATTCTATGCGGACCAATCAAAAGTTTGATCGAGTCACCTATCGGCGTGAGTCCAATATAGTTATCATCTATTGTTACTTTTCCCCATGGTCTTACGACTATTTTTAGGTAACCGAATGCCTTTTCGAGTTCAACATCAATTTTCAAAACTTTATCCTTTTCAACAATAATCTCCTTTGAAAACTCTTTTCTGTTTGGATGTTTCAACTTTATAAAATGTTTCCCGGTTTTCAGTTTGATATTCTTTGAAAGAGGTGTTCGATCGATAAAAATATCATCTATGTAAAGATCAGCCCATGGGACAACATTTACCGCTAGATAACCATATTCTTCTCTAATCTCCCTCTTTTTCAATTCAAAAAAAATTGAATCATTTTTTGTTAAATCAAAACTCGTATCTATTTTCTCATATTCAGGATTCAAAGATGAAATCCTATATTTACCTTTTTCGAGTGAAATTTTTTGAGGTGTTAAAACAACTATCGAATCGTTTATCGATATCTGAATGTCTTTCGGCTGTGTTACTATGAAAAGAGAAAATTTTTCGACCTGCTGTTCCTTTACATAGACAGTTTTTATTTTTTCATTCTTTGTAAAAAAGTAGAATTGATAAAAGATAAGGGACAAAAGGACTAAAAGTAAAAAAATAAAGATAAACAGTTCTGTATATTTACTCCTCTTTTTTATCTTAACTTTAATGAAAGATTTAAGAGGTTGCTCCTCACCTTTCTGAGAAAAAACAAATTCCCTTAAATCATTTTTGGAAATCGAAATTTCAAACTTGTCAATTTTCTCAATTATCTCATCACAGGAAGAAGGTCTTTTGGATGGATCCCTGTTCAACATCGAATTTATGAGTTCTATAAAAAGTGGTGGAATATTATTGGGATCATAATCAAAATCCAATTTTCGAAAATAAAGAATATTGTTTATAGTTTCAAATTGATCCTTTCCTTCAAAAGGATTTTTTCCTGTTATCATTTCGACGACCGTTATTGCAAGGGAAAATATATCTGATGAAACTGTTATCTCTCTTCCAGCAAGCTGTTCTGGAGGGAAATATGCAGGAGTTCCAATATATGTTCCAGGATTTGTAACGTTTATAAGTTCTTTTCCAAACGCGAGCCCAAAATCTGTAATTTTAACAGTGCCATCCTCAGACAGCATTATATTATCAGGTTTTAAATCTCGATGTAAAATCTGTTGTGAATGTATATATGATAACCCTTTTAAGACCTCTTTTAAAATAAAGAGTGCATACTCGAAAGGTATCCTCTTCTTCTCATTTATAACACTCTTTAAAGATTTACCTTTTATATATTCCAGAACTATGAATTTGTCATCATCTTTTTCATAAAAATCGATGATCGAAACTATATTCTCATGTTTCAATTTCCCGAGAATCGATGCTTCCCTCTTAAATCTTTTTACAAAATTTGCATCCTGACTTAAATGAGGATGCAATTTTTTAATCACAACTTCTCTGTTGAGAGAAATTTGCACACCCTTATATATTGTTGCCATTCCTCCTGTTGCAATTGTTTCCTTTATAATGTATTTATTTTCATTCATAATCATAATTTAAATTTTAACATCGCTTAAAAATTAGTCAATAAATCGATTTCATAATCAATAAAAGGTTATTCCAAACCAATCGTATCTATCATTTCCGTTTTTATCAAAAGTTATAAGATCTATTCGTTTATTTTTTACAGGTAACAAACCATCACCATCTGTTTTTATCAAAAATTCTTCAGTTTCACCATCGGAATAATGAATAAACAATTTTATTCCATCAGATCGTTTCAACACTTTATAATCATCAAAAAAGCATACTTTTATTTTATCAAAATTTTTTTCTAAAACTCTTACGGTATCGGTAATCTTTGAAATGATCACTGCTTCACTTCCTATAAAAGCCAGCCTTTCCCTGTTGGCGAGAAAATTAGGGTTTCCATTTTTTAGAAACAAGTATTCAGTATGTGATATTGAAAAGTCGTCTCCAAGAGAGAATGGTAAAACACCATAAAGATCAGTATAAAAACCACAACGATTAATTTTCGAAATCGTTTTAAAGAAAAAATTGTTCAAAGATTCACTAACCAGAGGTTTTAAATGAACTATAAAATCTTTATCGGGGCTATACATTCTTTCAATATCTGAAATATAAACTATAGAAGATTCGGGTAAAGATTTAAATAATCTTTTCACAGGTTTTAAACCATTCTTTTCCGCTATAAACCTATAACCCCACTCACCAATAAAATATCCTTTTTCGGTTTTGGTGAAGTTTAAATTTCTATAAGAATTTGTTGTCAAAAGATCAGAATAGAACAGAAAAAATATAAGAACAATTGTAGAGAAGAACGAAAATTTTAAATTAACATTCTTTAAAAACAATTTTGAAAAAATCACAAAATAAAAAAAGTAAGAGATGTAAAGATATCTCCCGATTATCATTGGGGATAAGGAAATGATTGATAATGAAAACAAAGCAAAGAATATTTTAATTTTATCGTCATCACTCTCAAACATGATTCTATAAATTGAAAATAGACCTGTTGAAAGTAATGCTGTTCCAATGAGTATATTGACTACATTTTGTTCCAAAACAATAAAATAAATTATCGAAATAACGATCGATAGATAAAATAACGGATCTTTCAAATTCCGATAGGATATAAATGGAATGGAAAAAAGTCCGATCCATATAGTATAACCGATTATCTTTCTAAAAGTTTTATGATAGTTTAACAACCTTTCGGATCCTTCCCATTTTAAAGCCCTAAAAATATCAGCACCCAGATTGAACACTTTGATAAAAAAGAGGAGTGAAATCAAAAATAACAAAAAACAAATAAAGTATCCCTTTTTTAAATTTTTCAACTGAAAAAAAAATGTAAGAACTAAAAAAAGGTTTATGTACGATAGAAGAATGGAAAAGGAAAAAAAGAAAAGAAAGAGTAAAAAACTTTTTATATTCTGCTTTTCAAAAAAGTTTTCAAGTAAAATATATGACACAAGAAATGAAAGGAAGAACAAACTGTCCATCATAAAAGAATTGTAATACAAAGCAAAGGCTGGATTTAAAGTGAAAAGAAAAGCAACAAGATCATGATTGTTGACTTTTAATTTTTTTAAATAAAAAGAAACAACGATAAAAATTAAAACAGCAAAAGAATAACAGTATAGATGTAACACGATCATGCTTCCATAACTCATTTTATAAAGAAAATGAAAGATAAGATAAGGAAGGATCGTATGTGTCCCATCCGAAGGTGTTAACTCTAAACCATTGAAAACAAATTCTGTTTTTGGAAATTCAAAAATATTTTTATTCTGTAAAACATTGGAAGAAAAAAAATAGAGATAATCATCATAGTTTACATATCTACTTGAGAATAATGATAAAAAGATTATAATAAAAAGTGTGAAAAAAATTTTTTTCATTTTTATATGAATTATAACTTTATAAACTTATTTAGTCAATAATAAGGAGTTTTTATGATAGTAGATAAGAGAATACAAAAATGGGCAAAAACACTGGTTGATTATTCAACAGGTATAAAAAAAGGTGAAAAAGTTTTTTTGAGAGGTTCAATCGAAACCATACCTCTTTTAAAAGAAGTGTATAGGGAAATAACCAGAAGGGATGCTTTCTGTGAAGTTAAAATCGTTGACAATGAATTCTCAGAAATATTCTATAAGGAAGCGAGTGAAACAATGCTTGAATTCGTATCCCCTATCGATGAATACATATTCAAAAATTTTGATGTTTTAATATCAATAGGTGGTGAGAAAAATTCTAAAACACTTTCAGGTGTTGAACCATCAAAAATAAGAAAATCTATGAAAGCAAGGGAAAATTTGAACAAGATTTTCGCTGAAAGGGTTTCAAAAGGAAATATGAGATGGGTGTTAACATACTATCCAACCCATTCCGGAGCACAGGAAGCAAATATGTCGTTATCGGAACTTGAGGATTTCGTAATCGATGCATGTTTTTTAGATAAAGATGATCCAGCAAAAGAATGGAAACGAATACACAGGGAGCAGAACAAAATAATAAACTTTTTATCGAAAAAGAAAAATTTCAGAATGGTCGCTAAAGATACGGATTTATATTTTTCAACAGAGGGAAGAAAATGGATAAACTCTGATGGACACAACAATTTCCCATCAGGAGAAGTTTTCACAAGCCCTGTTGAAACCAGTGTTAATGGGAAAATAAGATTCACTTTCCCGGGTATTTATATGGGAAAAGAGATCGAGGACATATACCTTGAATTCAAAAATGGAAAGATTATAAAATATAAAGCAAAAACTGGAGAAGAACTTTTAAGGGAACTGATAAAAATTGATGATGGGGCATCAATCGTTGGAGAAGCAGCGATAGGAACAAATTATGGAATAAAAAAATTCATAAAAAATATGCTTTTTGACGAAAAAATTGGAGGCACAATACACCTCGCTCTCGGTAATGGATTTAAAGAAGCTGGATCTAAAAATTTTTCTTCACTCCACTGGGATCTTCTCTGTGATATGAGAGAATATGGTGAAATATATGCTGATGACAAACTGTTCTATAAGAACGGAAAATTTTTAATAGAAGGAGTCAAAATATGAATGAAAAAAACATAAATATCAAAATCGATAAAGAAGTTGCTGAGGGAGAATATGCAAACCTTGTGCTGACAGTTCATTCATCATCAGAATTTATTTTCGATTTTGCAAAACTCTTACCTGGTATAACAGAAGCAAACATTCACACAAGGATAATCATGACACCAGCACATGCAAAAATGTTTTATAAATCTTTAAAGGATAGCATTGAAAAGTATGAGCAACATTTTGGAGAGATAAAAATTGAAGAGGATCTCAAACAGAAAAATATCGGCTTTAACAAAAACAATGATTGATTTTTAAAATAACATATATAAAAATTATTGAAGAAAAAAGACACGAGATTTTATACTTTTTGTAAAACAATGTGATTAAACTCAATTCAAAAAATATAAAAATAAAAAGATCTATTTGAAACTCATACATAAGATACATTTTTTCAGAAAATGAAACCACCTTCTCTATAAATTTGAAAATATAAATTACAGGATATTGAAGAAAACCAAAAAATGGTAAAAGCGAAAGTAAAGATAACGGTATGAAAAATGAAAAAGGAAGGTAGAGCATGGTTGTGAAAATTGGTGAGCCAACGGATATGTATTTAAACTGAAACATCATATAAGGCATAGTCAAAATTAAAACCACAACAGAAGTCAAAAAAATTTTTAACAGTCCAGTTTTCAGGTTAAGCACATCGTTAGAAATATAAATACCGTAAACCGCAAGGAAAGACAAAACTAATCCATTATCTTTGAAATTGCTATCATTGAGAATCAGCATAAAAATTAATGTTAAAAAAATTAAACTCTGTTTATCAACCCTTTTTTCCAGCAACTCTCCCAGAAGAAAAATGGTTATAAAAATAACGGATCTCACAACAGGTGGATTATTGTATGTCAAAAATGAATAAAAAATAAGTATCAGTATTGATAAGATAACTTTAAACTTCTTTTTGATTGGGAAAAAATAAAGAAGAAAAAAGAGAAAAGAATAAATTATCAGAACATGTTGACCACTTATCGCAAGGAGATGGATAACTCCAGAATTTATAAAATCTTTTTTCAACTCTGGATCAAGTTCCTTTCTGTAACCAAAGATGATTGAATTTATAAAACCAGAAATCTTTTTTTCAGTATATCTTTCTTTTACTCTGTTAACTAGAATCGTTCTCAATCTATCGATAGAATTTTCACTTTTAACAGAATCTATCTGTAAAATCGTAGATTTGAAAAAAACGTCATAGGTTTCAAGAAATTTTTCATGATCGTTGTTAAAATCTATTTTTTCAATCTTGAATTTTCCATATATCCTGTCGCCTTCAAGAAAGATCATATCGGTATTCAAAAAGATTTTGATTCCATCACTGTTTGTTATGTAACCATACTTAAAATTTCTTTTAACTGATAGTTCGAGTTCATAAAAACCTTCATTCAATTCAACATTCTCCTTTAAACTTAAAATATAACCTGATAAAAAAACTATCAACAACGATAACGAAAGTAAAAAATTTTTTTTGAATAAAGTATAAAATATCAAAAGTGACAGAGGGAAAATTATAGATCGGTTAATATTATAGAAATAACCAAAATATAAAGAAAATATGTATAGAAAAAAATAGAAAGTCATCAACCATAAAGAACAGGCGAGAGTTCCCCTGCCAGCCTTTTTATCTCATATCTTGCAAGTCCAACATTCTGTTCTTTTCCAGTTAAAGCATAATAGATATAATAGTCCTTCCCTATCATTCCGGTAACAATGGTCATTTTACCTGTAATGAGTATTATTTCAGCCATTTCACCAGCTCCTATCTCTTTCGATATTTTTTCCGCTGTGATCGCAAGGGTTGCAAGTTCTGCATCGGCAAGAGATAGATCCGCCTGAGGATATTTTGTGTAAGAAGCAAGTGCTATACCATCGGTTCCAACAAGTGAAACAGCAACACATCCAGTTATTTTTTCTCCACTCTCTTTCAGGATAGAATCAAAATCCATCACTTCCTCCCTAAAATTATATCGAGTAAACTTCTCTTCTTTTTAAAATATTTTTGTTTGATGAGAAACGCCCTCTTGCTCTTAGGGTTTAAGTTTAAAGCCAATTTAAAAAGTTCTTTTGCCTTTTCGTCTTTCCCCATTTCAAAATACGCTTCAACAAGATTTAATATGATTTCTTGGTCAGAGAAATTGGAAGAAGTCAATGAACTATCCATAAGTTCAATACCCTTCTTTTTATCGATTCCTGAAAAGAATAGAGAATAACCGTAAAGTGAAAAGAATTCATCAGATGGTTTTTTATTTTTGTATCTATAATGCATTTCCAGCTTTTTAAAAAGTTCTATTGCTTCCTTGAATTTTTTTTCTTTAACTTTCTTTTTCGCTTTCAGATAATAATTTTCAAATTTTTCATCATTCTTCTTTTCCTCTAAATTTACTCCTTCTTTAAATTTTCTGAGTTTTTCATCATACTCTTCCCTTTTTTTATCATCCGACAGAACATCGTACGCTTCAGCAATATCTGCAAAAATATTTTCGTCTTTAGTTCCCTCCTGAGCGAGTTTATCGGGATGATATTTTTTTGCCAGTGCAAAATAAGCCTTCTTGATATCAGCTTTTGAAGCATTCTCAGGCACATTTAAAATTTCGTAATAATTTTTCATAAAAAATATTATATTGTTAAGATTTTTTAAGTCAACAAAATGTTAAAAAATACCTAATTCGGCTTTAACCCTGGTAAGTTTTTCTTTAGGTATCTCTTTGAACTGTAAAAACTCCATATTGAAAACACCTCTTCCCTGAGTCAATGTTCTAAGATCGTTCATATAACCAAACATTTCAGAAAGAGGGACTTCACAATCTATCGTTGTCATACCATTTCCTTTTGAAATACCTTTTATAGTTGCATACCTTGAATTTATATCGTTGATAACAACTCCAACAAACTCATCGGGAACGAATATGTCAACTTTCATTATAGGTTCAAGGAGATAGTTTGGAACCTTTTTCAAAGCTTCCTTAAATGCCATCGATGCAGCAAAATTAAAGGCCTGTTCATTTGAAGAATTGATATCATATTTTGCTTCAGCAAGTATCACTTTTATGTTAACAACAGGGAATCCAGCTATTATTCCACTTGAACTCGTTGATTTCACTCCATCCTCAACAGCTTTTATGAATTCAAGAGGTAAAATATCTTTGGAAACTTTTGACTCAAAAGAAAAATAATCTTTTTCGTTTTTCTCTATCAGTAATTTAACATAAGCAAAAACAGTTTTCTGTCCAACGATCTTGTTTAATTCATATTCACCTTCAGTTCTATCCTTTATCGTTTCACGATATGTGACTATAGGTTTCCCTACTCTTGGATCCACATTGTATTCCCTTTTTAACCTATCTATAACTATTTCAAGATGTAATTCCCCCATTCCAGAGATTAACAGTTGTCCTGTGTCTTTGTTCATAAAAACTTTGAATGTCGGATCCATCTCCTGCATATTCTTCAAAGCTTCGTTCAGTTTTTCTTCTTCATCCTTTCTTCTCGGTTCAACCGAAATTGAAACTACGGGTTCGGGAAATACTGGCTTTTCCAGTGCTATAGGATGTTTTGGATCCGAGAGTGTTGATCCTGTGATTGAACTTCTCAGTCCAACAACACCACAGATGTCACCAGCTTCACATTTTTCAACCTCTATCCTCTTGTTGGAATGTATCATGAAGATTTTTGTGATCCTGACTTTCTCGTTGAAAGTTGTATCGAGTACCTGATCTTTCAATTCAAGTTTTCCAGAATAAACTCTCATATATCCAAGTTTTCCAAAATGTTTATCTATTTCAATCTTGTATATCAATCCACAGAATGGGCTCTTTTTATCAAGATGTCTTAAAATCTCTTCCCCTGTTTTAGGATTGATTCCCTCGATCGGAGGTCTATCCAGAGGCGAAGGCAAAAAATAACATATCGCATCGAGTAACATATGAACACATTTATTTTTTTTAGAAGAACCTGCAAACACGGGAACAATCTTACAATTTATGACCCCCTTTCTGATCGAATTGATTATCTCCTGTTCAGTTATATCTTTACCATCAACAACCTTTTCAAGTATCTCATTATCAAAGTTAGCCAGCTTTTCTATCAACAATTCTCTTTCATTTTGACTTCTTTTTTTCAAATCATCAGGTATGTCGGTCACGATATATTTATGTTCGTCAAGTGGGTCATTGTATATGTAAGATTTCATTTCGATCAGGTCAACCACACCTATAAAATTTTCTTCTTTACCGATCGGAATCTGAAGTGGTAATATTTCAACTGGGAACTTTTCTCTCATGCTTTCAACAACTCTATAAAAATCAGCACCACTTCGATCCATTTTATTTATATATGAAATTCTTGGGACATTGTATCTATCCGCTTGTCTCCAGACAGTTTCTGATTGGGGTTCTACACCTTCAACTCCACTGAAGATAACAAGTGCACCGTCGAGAACTCTTAAGGATCTTTCAACTTCTGCGGTAAAATCTATATGACCTGGGGTATCTATGATATTTATCCTGTAATCTTTCCAGTTCACAGATGTGACAGCGGATGTTATTGTTATTCCTCTCTCTTTTTCCTGCTCCATCCAATCCATCGTGGCTGTTGCATCATCAACTTCTCCGATCCTGTGTATTTTTCCAGTATAAAACAGAATCCTTTCGGTAGTAGTAGTTTTACCTGCATCTATATGGGCTATTATTCCAATGTTTCTTACTATGTTCTGTTCCATATAAATAAAAAAAAAGCCCATTGATGAATGGGCTTTTTAAAAATATTAAAAATTAAAATCTGAAATGAGCGTAGGCTTTGTTCGCTTCTGCCATTCTATGAGTATCTTCCCTTTTCTTCAACGCAGCACTGTTCTCTTTCCTGTAACACGCTAAAAGTTCATTCGCTAACTTTTCAGCCATCGAATGATCGTTTCTTGCATGGGCAGCTTCAAGAATCCATCTTATGGCAAGAGCAAGTTTTCTTTCAGGTTTAACTTCCATAGGAACCTGATAAGTTGCTCCACCGATCCTTTTCGGTCTAACCTCAACAACAGGTTTAACGTTGTTTAACGCTTTTTCAAAAACCTGATAGCCATCCTCTCCCGTCTTCTTTGCAAGTATTTCCAAAGCATCATAAAAAATTTTAAGTGCTATAGATTTTTTTCCTTTTTTCATGATGTTGTTGATGAATTTACCTGCTGTTAAACTCTTGTATCTTGGATCGGCATACTCTCTTTTAGGCAGAACTCTAATTCTTCTTGGCATATTTTAAAACCCCCTTTATGTAGTTTGTTTTGGTTTTTTTGCGCCGTAAAGGGATCTTGATCTTCTTCTATTTTCAACTCCAGCGGAATCGTAAACACCTCTTATAACATGGTATCTAACTCCAGGAAGATCTTTAACCCTTCCACCTCTTATCAAAACAACTGAGTGTTCTTGAAGATTATGACCTTCACCGGGAATATATGCTGTAACCTCGTAACCGTTCGACAATCTAACTCTTGCAACCTTTCTTAAAGCTGAATTTGGTTTTTTGGGTTTCGTCGTGTAAACTCTAACACATATCCCTCTTTTCTGAGGGGCTGCTTTCAAAGCCGGTGATTTGGTCTTTTTAGTTACTTTTTTCCTTTTGCTTCTTACAAGTTGATTAATTGTTGGCATACAATTTACTCCTCCGTTACAGATGTTTGTTGATAAAGTTCATTATCTGTAGAAATTTCATCTATATCCTCTTCTTCAATTTTTCTGAACTTTCTGAAACCGGTTCCCGCAGGCAACAGGTTTCCGATTATAACATTTTCTTTTAAGCCATTTAAATAATCAATGCTACCATTTATTGCTGCATCTGTCAATACTCTTGTTGTTTCCTGGAAAGATGCAGCAGATATGAACGATTTTGCGTTCAATGATGCTTTCGTGATACCCATCAATAACCTCGTGTAGAGAGCTGGTCTTTCACCCCTTTCTCTTACCCTTTCATTCTCCAGGTCAACATCTTTCTTTTCAACTATTTCACCCTGAATAAAATCTGTTTCACCCGGATCGGTGATTTTAACATATTTTATCATCTGTCGAATAATAACAGATATATGCTTGTTATCTATATTAACTCCCTGTGCTCTGTAAACTTCCTGTATCTGATTCATCAAGAAGTTTGCAACATCACCAATATCTTTGATCCTCATCAGATCATGTGGATCAACAGAACCATCGCACAGTTTATCGCCAGCTTTAACCTCTTCACCTTCATAAACCAGTATATGTTTACCTCTTGGAATCCTGTACTCTTTTTTACTTCCATTTGGTGTTATAACATAAACTATTTGCTCTCCTGTTCCCTTTTTCGTTTCTCCAATTTCAACTGTTCCATCGACTTCTGAAATCACAGCTTTTTCTTTTGGAACCCTTGCATCAAAAAGTTCTGTAACTCTTGGAAGTCCACCGGTTATATCGCTCGCTGTTGCTTTGGCTTTGGGAGTTTTCAGAACGATAGTTCCAGGTTCAACTTTTGTTCCATTTTTGACCATTATGTATGAACCGACTTTGACTGAAATACTTCTCAACACATTGTTGCTTGTTTTATCTACTATTTCAACTCGTGGATTCAAACTTTTATCCTTCGTTCCAATAACAACAAAAATTTCATCGCTTCCAATTATTTCACTTCGAACGTTGTACTCTTCTTTAATATCCTTAAATCTCACGATTCCAGAATGGTTCGCAAGTTCGACAGTCGAATAGGGATCCCTTGTGAAAAGTTCTGTGTCCTTTGTTACCATCTGTCCATCTTTTACAAGGATATGTGATGCTGGAGGAACACTCAGATCATATTTAACCTTGTTGTTCTCATCAAGTATCTGGATCTTTGCATCCTTTCCTGCACTTATATCTTCACCCTTTTCATTTTTCAAAATCTTTAGATGAACAAATTTTACTCTTCCTTCCTCTTTCGCTTTGATCGAAGTTTCTTCAGCCAATCCTCCAGCAGTACCACCGATATGGAAGGTTTTCAACGTCAACTGTGTTCCGGGTTCTCCTATCGATTGCGCAGCCATAACTCCAACCGCTTCCCCTATTTCAACCAACCTTCCTGTTGCAAGATTTCTTCCATAACATTTCTGACACAATCCATGTTTCGCTTCACATGTAAGAACTGATCTTATCTTTATCTTTTCTATTCCTTCCTCATCCAATCTCAATGCCTTTTCATGAGTGATCTCTTCATTCTCATGAACTATTATTCCCTTTTCAATATCCTTTCCATATACATCTTCAAGGGAGAACCTTCCTTCAACGAGTTCACTCAGTTTTTTTACAACACCTTTTTCTCTTATCGGTGTTACCTCTATACCGAGTATCGTTCCACAGTCCTCTTCTGTGATTATAACATCCTGTGCAACATCAACAAGTTTCCTTGTCAGATAACCTGCTTCAGCTGTCTTTAACGCTGTATCGGTTAATCCTTTTCTTGAACCATGTGTTGAAATAAAGTATTCAACAACCTGCAATCCTTCTTTGAAGTTGGATTTTACCGGAGTTTCAATAACTTCTTCACCTGTTAATTTTTTCTGAGGTCTCTGCATCAAACCTCTTATACCGATCAACTGTCTGACCTGTTCAATGTTTCCTCTCGCTCCGGAACCAACGATCATATATATTGGATTGAAGCCATTTTTATCCTCTTTTAACCTTTTTTCAACGATCTTTTGAATGTCATCCGTTGCTTTCAACCATGCATTCTTGACCCTCTCATATCTTTCTTTTTCGGTTGTTGTTCCACCCTTACTGTGTTCTCTGTTTATCCTATCCACCTCTTTCTGTGTTCTTTCAATTATCTCATCCTTTTCTTTTGGAACGATCATATCATCTATTCCAAAAGTCAATCCTGAGATCGTTGAGAAATAAAATCCTTTCTCCTTTATGTTATCAAGGAGTTCTATCATTTCCCTGTTGGAAACGTTCCAGAAAGCGTTGTAAAGAAGTTGCTGTAATTTCTTTTTATCGACAGTATCGTTAATGAATCTTAATTTCTCAGGTAAGAAACTGTTAAAGATTATTCTGCCGATAGTCGTCTCAAACACCTGGTTTTTATATACAAACTTGACTGGAGTGTGGATTTTCAAAATTTTATTTTCGTAAAGATAGTATGCCTCATCAAAACTATCAAGAATCTTTTCACCAGCCTCTTTTTTCAATTCATCCTTTTTAGCGGTTAAATAATACATCCCTACAACCATATCGTGAGTGGGAGTAACAATTGGTCCACCATGTGCTGGTGACAAAAGATTGTTTGCAGAAAGCATCAAAAGTTGTGCTTCGATTCTTGCTTCATAAGAGAGTGGAATATGAACAGCCATCTGATCACCATCGAAATCAGCGTTGAATGCAGTACAAACGAGAGGATGCAATCTTATCGCTTTACCTTCAATCAAAACTGGCTGGAACGCCTGAATACCCAATCTATGCAATGTTGGGGCTCTGTTGAGAAGAACGGGATGATCTTCGATTATCTCTTCGAGGATCTTCCAGACCTCTTTGGACTCAGCATCTATGATCTTTTTAGCGTTTTTGATTCCACTTGCTATTTTTCTCTCCTCTAATTTCTGTATTATGAATGGTTTGAAAAGTTCAAGAGCCATCTCTTTTGGAAGTCCACACTGATAGATTTTCAACTCAGGGCCAACAACGATAACACTTCTTCCAGAATAATCAACTCTCTTTCCTAAAAGATTCTGTCTGAATCTACCATTTTTTCCCTTTAATGAATCTGTTAAAGATTTTAACGCTCTGTTTCCTCTACCTTTTATAGGTTTTCCTCTCTTTGTGTTATCAAGAAGAGCATCAACAGCTTCCTGAAGCATCCTTTTTTCATTTTTCAAAATTATGTCCGGCGCATTCGTCTGGATAAGATTTTTCAATCTGTTGTTTCTTGAAATCACTCTTCTGTAAAGATCGTTAAGATCACTCGTTGCGAACCTTCCACCATCGAGAGCTACAAGTGGTCTCAGATCCGGTGGAATAACAGGTAATCTGAAAAGGATCATCCATTCAGGTCTGTTTCCAGATTTTCTGAACGCTTCAACGAGTCGCAACCTTTTCAAAATTTTTTTCTTTTTATCTGAACTATCGCTTCCACTCTCGTTTCTGACCTGCATTCTTAACTCTAGGGAAAGTTCATCAAGATTCAGATCTTTCAAAAGTTCATAAATCGCTTCAGCACCCATCATCGCTTTAAAGGTGTCACCGTATTCATCCAGAAGTTGTTGATATTTTTCTTCGGTTATAACATCACCTTTTGCAAGTCCGGTTTTCCCTGGGTCTATTATCGCGTAAGCATTATAGTATAAGATCTTTTCAAGATCCTGTGTTTTCATATTCAGAAGAATACCTATTCTACAGGGAGTTGATTTATAAAACCATACATGTGCTATTGGGACAGCAAGTTCTATGTGTCCCATTCTTTCCCTTCTGACTTTAGACAATGTTACTTCAACTCCGCATCTTTCACAAACGATTCCTCTATATCTTACATGTTTATATTTACCACAGTTACACTCATAGTCCTTTACAGGTCCAAATATCCTTTCACAGAAAAGTCCATCCCTTTCAGGTTTTTGAGTTCTGTAATTTATCGTTTCCGCTTTCAAAACTTCACCACTTGAAAGTTGTAAAATTTTTTCAGGTGAGAGAAGTTTTAACTGTATATAATCAAAATCTATAGGTCTGAGGATTTTTTTCTGTTTGATTTTATCTTCAGCCATTTTTTTCTCCTTTTTATTCTAAAGGTTCTTTTCTCTCATTACGTTCATTTTTCAGGTCTTCCTCTTTTCCTAAAATAACATCAAGGCATAATCCGTTCATTTCTTTTACAAGGACATTGAACGCTGCGGGTAATCCTGGTTCAGGTGGATTTTTTCCTTTCACTATAGATTCGTATAGATCTGTTCTTCCTTTAACATCGTCTGATTTGACTGTCAACATCTCCTGCAGTGTGTATGCAGCTCCGTATGCCTCAAGAGCCCAGACCTCCATTTCACCAAACCTCTGACCTCCAAACTGTGCTTTACCACCAAGAGGCTGCTGGCTTATCAACGAATAAGGACCAGTAGCTCTCGCATGTATTTTATCTTCAACCATATGGGAAAGTTTCAACATATACATGTTCCCAACCGTAACTGGTTCATCAAAAGGTTCACCAGTTTTCCCATCGTATAAAACCATTTTTCCAGTCGGATTTCCAACCTCACTCAGAAGTTTTTTTATCTCTTCTATTGTAGCACCTTCAAAAACTGGCGAGGAATATTTTTCACCTTTTTTGTATCCAACATAGCCAAGTAAAGTTTCAAGCACCTGTCCGATATTCATTCTGCTTGATACTCCAAGTGGATTCAACACTATATCTATTGGTGTTCCATCTGCCATGTATGGCATATCTTCAACAGGGACTATTTTTGCTATAACACCCTTGTTACCATGTCTACCTGCGAGTTTATCTCCAACCTGAATGTTTCTCTTCTGTGCGATAAACACTTTGACAACTTTCAGAACACCGTTCGGTAACTCATCTCCATGCAACTGATCTATTGAGTCCTCTCCGATTCTATTTTTTATCTTGTTTATCGCGTTACTTGCATCCCTTATTATTTTGTTAACTTTTTTGTAATCATCAGGTAAAACTTCCTTATCGAATATTATCTTTGAGAAATCAAGTTTTTTGATCATTTCGGGTGTGATTCTTGTCCCTTTTCTAACAACAACTTTACCATAGATATCCTTCAAAGATTCGTTCAACTTTTTATCAACAAGAAGTTCCTTCAAATACTCATTCCTTTTCTTTATAATTCTTTTAATCTTTTCTTCAACTTCCTTTATCAGTTGTTTTTCAACTATCTCCTTCTTTTTACTTTCTCTTGAAAGGACTCTCACATCAACAACGACTCCACTGATTCCCGGTGGAACTTTGAGTGATGTGTCTCTTACATCACTCGCCTTCTCTCCAAATATCGCTCTTAAAAGTTTTTCTTCGGGAGTGAGTTCTATTTCTCCCTTTGGAGTAACTTTACCAACAAGTATATCTCCTGGTTGGACTTTTGAACCTATCATTATTATTCCGTTAGCATCAAGGTTTGCAACAGCATCTTCACTTACACTTGGCAGTTCTCTCGTGAACTCTTCCGGTCCAAGTTTTGTTTCCCTTAAAACAATTTCGAGTTCTTTTATGTGAATCGAAGTGAAAGCATCTTCAGTTAACAACCTTTCAGATACAACTATAGCATCCTCAAAATTGTAACCATACCATGGCAAAAATGCTACAAGAACATTTTGCCCCAGAGCGAGTTCTCCTTTTTCACAGGAATGTCCATCAGCGAGTATATCTCCTGCCTTTACCTTTTGACCAACATTTACAAGTGGTCTTTGAATTATTGTTGTGTCCTGGTTCGTTCTTTCAAAATTTTTCAACCTGTAAATATCGTATCCAGCTTCCTCATCAAAAATATTTTCCGTTGTTTTGTTATCAAGTTTAATTTTTATATAGTCAGCTGTTACCTCTTCAACAATGCCATCATTTTTTGCAATAACAAGAGCACCAGAATCAATCGCAATCTGTTTTTCAACACCCGTTCCGACAATCGGTGAAGATGGTTTCAACAGAGGAACCGCCTGTCTTTGCATGTTTGAACCCATCAACGCTCTGTTCGCATCATCATGTTCTAAAAATGGTATGAGTGATGTTGACGGGCTGACTATCTGTTTTGGGGATACATCTATATAATCAACTTCTTCAGCTGGAACAAGTGGATACTCTCCCTTCTTTCTGCACAGAACCATTTTGTTTTTAAATGTTCCATCATCGTTCAAAGGTGAGTTTGCCTGTGCTATAAAATATTTATCCTCCTGATCAGCTGTTAAGTATTCAACAGTGTTCGTTACTTTTCCTTTAACAACCTTTCTGTAAGGTGTTTCAATAAAACCATACTCATTTATTCTTGCATAAGTTGAAAGTGAAGTTATAAGTCCTATGTTCTGTCCTTCAGGTGTTTCTATAGGACAGATCCTACCATAATGTGAATGATGGACATCACGAACCTCAAATCCAGCAGTTTCCCTTGTTAAACCACCTGGACCTAATGCAGAGATCCTTCTTTTATGTGTCAGTTCAGCAAGTGGGTTTGTTTGTTCCAGGAATTGTGATAACTGACTTGTTGAGAAGAAAGAAAGAATCGTTGAAGATACAAGCCTTGCGTTTATCAGTTCCTTTGGAGTAACCTGTTCCTTCATCATCATTCTTTCTCTTATATTTTTCGCCATCTTTGCAAACGCCTGTTCGAATTGGTTTTCGAGTAGTTCTCCAACCCTTCTGATCCTTCTACTTCCAAGATGATCTATATCATCAAAATCGAACTGATTTTTTGGATCAACAGCAAACAGAAGTTTTTTTATCGAATGTATGAGATCCTCTTTTGTCAATGCAAAATTGTTTGGGTCTATTTTATGCTCAAGTTTCTCATTCAATTTCAATCTTCCAACTTTTCCAAGTTCATACCTTTCAACAGTGAAAAATGCTGCTTCAAAAAATTTCTGTGCTATTTCGGTTGTTGCTGGATTTGTACCTTTAAGATAGAAGAAGATTTTTTCAAGAGCATCCTCCATCCCGGTTGTTGGATCCTTTTTGAGAGTATTCAAAACAACATTTAACGCTGTTTCATTTTCAGTTTTTACAACTTTTATTTTGGAAATCTCCCTTTCAAGTAATGAGTTTAAAACCGCTGGAGTGATAACTGTTCCAGCTTCAAAAAGAACTTCTCCAGTTTTCTTATCTATTATATTTGAAAACAAAATTTTCGAATTGAATTCCTGACCAAAATTTTTTACATCTCTTTCTGTAAAAGATAATTCTTCCTTTGAAAACAATAGCCCAAAAATCTTTTCAACACTATCATAACCAAACGCTCTTAAAAGAATCGTCGCAGGAAACCTTTTTTTTCGATCAAGGTTTGCATACATTATCTCATTCGTATCAACATTGAATTCAAGCCAGGACCCTTTGTTTGGTAATATCTGTGCTGTATAATAGTATTTACCACCTTCCATCTCCTCCATAGTAAAAAATATTCCGGGTGATCTGTGAATCTGACTGACAACAACCCTTTCAATACCGTTTATCAAAAAAGTTCCATTCTCACCCATCAATGGAATACTGCATAAGAAAACATCCTGTTCGATAACATCCTTAATAGTGCCAGTCGGTTCACCGGTTTTTTCGTTGAAGTTTTTATAAATCATTTTCAATGTAACCTTCAAGGGTGCAGCATAGGTAAGTCCTTTGTATTTGCATTCTTCAAAAGAATAGAGTGGTTCTTCGAGTTCATATTTGACAAAATCCAAACTGAACCTTGAATTCGTATCATCTATTGGGAACGCATCTTTAAGGACCTTTTGTAATCCCTGATATTTTCTTTTATCAGCAGGAACATCTGCCTGTAAAAATTGTTCAAAAGATTCCTTCTGTATCGTCAAAAGATACGGTAATTTCACATTTGAATTAAACTTTGCAAAAGATATTCTTTTCATTTAATCACAACTCCTTTTTTGTTGTGAAGGAGGGGGAGTTCCCCCTCCTTTAAAAGTTTTACTTCAACTCTACAACTGCTCCTGCCTGTTCAAGCTGTTCTTTTATCTTTTCAGCCTCTTCCATTGGAACATTTTTCTTTATCTCTTTTGGTGCTGCATCGACGATCTCTTTTGCTTCTTTGAGTTCTATGTTAAGGATCGCTTTAACCACTTTTATAACCTGAAGTTTTGATTGCCCGGCTGAATGTAAAACAACCGTTGCTGTTGTTTTTTCAGCTTCTGCTGACTGCTGTCCACCGCCCTGTGCTACCTGAGCAACTGCAACAGGTGCTGCTGCTGTAACTCCAAATTTCTCCTTCAAAGCTTCAACAAGTTCTGCAAGTTCAAGAACCGTCATCTTTTCGATCATCTCTATGATTTTTTCTTTATTTTCAGACATTTTTCCTCCTTACTGATTATTCTCTTTTTTCTGTTTAATAGCTTCAACCGTATAAACGAATTCACTGATGATGCCGTTTAGAGCCCATACAAAATTGTAGATGGGTGCTTGTATTGAACCAACGAGATTGGAGAGCAACTCCTCTTTTGAAGGAATCTCTGCAAGTTTATCAACCGCTTTCTGATCAAAAAATTTCCCATCAACAATTGCCATTTTCGCTTTCGGATTTTTGTATTTTTTGAAAAATTCTTTTATCGTTTTGGCAGGTGTAACTGGATCTCCATAGGAGAAAGCAACGGATGTGTTTCCTTTAAGAGCAATATCGATGTTTTCATCCGGGAACACCTCTTTGAAAGCAAAATATAGAGTACTGTTTTTTATCACTTTGTACTCTATTCTGTCTTTATCAAAGGTTCTCCTCAACTCGTTCACCTGTTCAACTGTCATACCTTTAAAATCCGAAAGATAGACCCCTTTTGCATCTTTCAATTTTTGAGCAATCGTTTTTACGGTTTCCTTTTTGAGTTCTAATTTTTTAGGATTGCCCATTTTTACTCCTTACTTGATTGAATTTATTTCCCCTGTATCGAGAGGAACTCCTACACCCATAGTTGTTGACAATGTGACACTTTTAAAATAAGTGCCTTTGGCTGACTGAGGTTTTGCGCGTTTTATCTCAGTCAGGAGATGGATTATATTTTCTTTTAACTGCTCTTTACTGAAAGAAATTTTTCCAACGATCGTATGAATGTTTGCGTTTTTGTCGATCTTGTATTGAACTCTCCCCTTCTTCGCCTCAGTAACAACTTTTGAGATATCGTTTGTTACTGTCCCAACCTTTGGGTTCGGCATAAGACCTTTTACTCCAAGA
>JBDRZY010000006.1:0-143632 GCA_039804205.1 Caldifarciminota bacterium | reverse complement strand
GTTATATATGATATAAGTGGAAGGGAGATAATAAGAGAGGAGAGGGAAAAGTGGGGTGTCTATAAAACGGATATAAGTCGATTAAAGAATGGGATATATTTTATAAAGTTGCAAACAGGAAATAGAATGATGACCAAAAAGATAGTGCATGTAAAATAATTAGGAGATTTTAAATTAACAAATTTGTTATAAACAATTTTTCATTTTGCAAAATACAAAAAAAAATGTTTATCTAACTTATGAAAATATTACTATTTATTATGGTATAAAAATTGTAAACAAAATACAATGATAAAATTGTGCTACAAACGAAATAGAATTATAATAAAATAATTCAGGAGGAAATATGAAAAAATTTGTTTTACTTTTTTTAATAAGTTTTCTGTGTAATTTTATTTTGTCATTGGAAAATAAAATTTTTTTAAAAGAAGAAATGATACCGAAATTAGAATTTAGTGAAAATAAACATAATTCGAAATGGATCAAAGATAGTTTGAATGTAAAAAGAGTTGCCAGAGTTCCATATTTTGGTAATACGAAAGATGTGTTTCTGGTTGATTCATTAGAGTATGTTGGTATTGAGAATAATCTGGTGATTTTTAATGTTAAAAATCCATCAAATCCAGTTTTTGTTGGTGATATTAACTTTTTTTCAATGTATGAATGGGTTACGAAAAATGTGTTTGTATCTGGAAAGTATGCTTTTGTTATGTTGAAAAACGGTTACTATAATTATGAAGATACATCAAGTTTAATGATAGTAGACATTTCAGATCCAACTAAACCAACAATTGCAGGCTCTTTTGATCAGTTAAAATATGTGACTGATCTTTTTGTTTTGAACAATAATGTTTATATTACTGATGGGTATTCAGGTTTAATAATATTGGATGTATCAAATCCTGCAAGTCCACAAAAAGTTGGCTATTATCATACATCTGGTAATCCAAAAAGTGTGTATGTATCAAATAATATTGCTTATGTAGGAGTAGAAGATTATGGTTTATGGGCAATTGACATATCTGATCCAACAACACCAAAAGAAATCGGATGTTATGTTGTAAACAGTTTTTCGTTCTCAGACATTTTTTTACAGGGTGATTATGCATATATCACTTGTGTAAATACAGGTTTAAAAGTGCTTGATATATCGGATCCAACCAATATCTGTGAAGTTGGATATTTTGATACTCCTGGTAATGCATATGGATTATATGTCACTGAAAATTATGCTTACCTTGCCGATGGAAAATCTGGTTTAAGAATAATAGATGTATCTAATCCATCTAATCCTGGAGAAATAGGATATTATTCAATTCCTTTTTTGTATGCAAAAAGTGTTTATGTTTCAAATAGTTATGCTTATTTAGTCGGTTTTACAGGTGAATTGATAGTGTTAGATGTAAAAAATCCAGAAAACCCAGCTGAAATTTATTCTTTATCTATAAGTTCAATAGGATTTCCTTGGGGGATCTATGTTTCAGGAAATCTTGCATATATCGCTGATCTTTGTTACAAAATGCGAGTATTGGATATTTCTAATCCTTATACTCCCAAAGAAATAAGTTCTTGTTATGCAGGTCACTGGAACACCCAAATATTCTTGTCAAGTAATTATGCTTATCTCTCCCATAACCGTGGTTTTGATATAGTTGACATAACGAATCCTTATAACCCAATATTAATATTACATGATCTATCTGACGATGTCTCTGGAATAAAAATATCCGGAATTTATGCGTATTTAATATCCTGGGAATTTTTACAAATATATGATATTTCAAATCCACTTGATCCAAAGTACATTTGTTCTTTCAATGTAAATACACAGCCTTATAATCTGGATGTTAGAGGGAGTTATGTTTTTCTTGCTTGTGGTGATTCAGGATTACAAATAATTGATGTAAAAGATCCTAAAAATCCAATAAAAATAGTATCTTATGATACACCAGGTGAGGTTTATGATGTATTTATTTCAGGGAGTTATGCATATATCGCTGATAGATATGAAGGAATGAGAATAATTGATATTTCAGATTTATCAAATCCTTTTGAAGTAGGTTTTTTGGATACACCAGGAGAAGCGATTGATATATATGTTGATGAAAATTATGTATATATTGCTGATGGATATGGAGGATTAAGAATCTACAATATAGAAGATCCGGTTTATCCCTATGAAATTGGTTATTATATTACAAATGAAAGAGCCAGAAGTTTAGCTGTTTCCAATAATTACGTTTATCTTGTTGATGAAGAAAGTTTTTATATTTTAGATTTTGCTCTAACAGGTATTGATGATAAAAATCTATTAAATAAAAGTGAGAATTATAATTCTAAATTAATGGTAACACTGAATCAGATCAGTTATTCTTTTATAAGTGAAAATAATGAATTTGTAATTTTTGATATTATGGGAAGAGTTATTGAAAGAGAGAATAATAAAGTAGGAAAGTTTGTCTATGATTTAAAAAGATTGAATTCTGGAATTTATATAGTTAAATTAAAAGATAACAATATTCAGTTTATTAAAAAAATTGAAGTTATTAAATAGTTTTAAATTGAACTGCTATGAAGATTTTACATAGAAAAGTTTTTGGTGAATTTTTGTGTTCTAATTGATTAGAAGAAACTTGCTACTGAATATGTTGACTTTGTTACCAAATATTTTAACATATAAATATGAGATTTACTTCCTTTTTATTATTCTTAATTTTCTGTTCAACAGTTTTCTCTGATGACTTCTATGGTTATGTTTTTGAAGAAGAAAAGAATGAACCTTTAATGTTTTGTAATGTGTATGTTGTTAACAGAGAGAAAGAAATAGTAAAAGGTGATCTCACAGATGAAACAGGTTTTTATATAATAAAAGATATTCCCTCTGGAGAATATTATCTTATAGTTAACCTTATAGGTTTTCAAAGTGAGACATTGAAAGTTTACTCAAAAGGTGAGGATATAAAGGTTAAAAACAATTTCAAATTGAAAATAAAAAGTCTGGTCTACAAAGGGAGTGAGATTACAGCGGAAAAGAGTGAATTCAAAAATGAGATTTCCATAAGTAAAAAAATTTATAAAAGAGACGAGTTGAAAATAGCCGTTCCACTTGTTGAAAATGATATTATGAGATCTTTTCAACTACTACCTTCTGTTACAGCATCATCAGATTTTTCTTCTGCACTTTATGTCAGAGGAGGAGCCCCTGATCAAAACCTTATCCTTTTAGATAACGCTTTAATATTCAATCCGTTTCATCTTGGAGGTCTTTTTTCAACATTTGAAATCAACTCTATAGACAATGTGACCTTTTATGCAGGAGGGTTTCCTTCAAGTTTTGGTAACAGATTATCATCTGTGATAGATATGAAAAGCATTACCCCAAAAGAGGAAAAAACTCGTACAGTTATCGATGTATCAATGTTGTCCTCAAAACTACATTTCCAATCAAAAATTTATAAAGGTTTTTCTTTTTTTGTTTCATTCAGGAGGACATATTTTGATCAACTTCTAAAACTTATCAGATTCGATTTCCCTTACTATTTTTATGATATCACCTCTGCTTTCAATTATTCAATAAACGAAAAAAACAATTTAAAATTATCATTTTTTCTTGATCAGGATATACTTGATATAAATCTCGATACGGTTTCTGTTGCGGATGTAAGATGGGGTAACAGGATGGTTTCTCTTGAACACTCTTTTCTTCTGAACAACAGTTCAAACATCGTTTCAAACATCTATTATTCGGATTACAAAAACAGGATGGATTTTTTAAAATTGGTTCATATACATTCGTATATCTATCAGTATGGCGGGAAAACAAAATTTGAGAAAAAATTTGGTGAAAACAATTTTTATACAGGTTTTGAAATTTATAGGGATAGTTTCGACTATCTTTTCACGATTTCAGATACAGGTGAACTTTTAAATTTCAAAAACAATCCTTACTATTTTTCCACATTTTTTAATTATTCTTACAAAAGAACTGGTTTTTATATTTTTGACTTTGGTGTAAGGATGGATAGATATGAGTTCAATCAAAAATTTTTCCCAAATCTCAGGGGCTCTTTCAAATACTTTATTGATCAGAACTCATCTTTTACTTTTAGTGTTGGCGACTTTTATCAGTTTATAACTTCGGTAAAACAGGAAACAGGTGATTTCTCTTCGATTTTTGGAGAAACATGGTTACCTGTGCCTGAAAATTTTGAACCTTTAAGATGTTTACATTACATAGCGGGATATGAAAAATGGTTTTCAAACGATCTATCTTTGAATTTTGAAATATATTATAAAGATTATAAAAATCTTGTTTACACAACTCTGATGGATATTTTTTATAACCTTGATGACCCTGTTAAAGGTTACAAAACAACAAAAGGTTATAGTGAAGGGCTGGAAATCCTTTTGAAAAAAAGTTCTGGTAATCTCACAGGTTGGGCTGGTTATTCGTTTTCAAGAGTAAGGATGCTCAAAGATTCAATCTATTATCCAACCTACTATGATAGAACCAACTCTTTTATATTGAACATTTCATATCTTTTAAAGAATGGAATAAATTTTAACCTTGTCATAAACTATGGAAGTGGTTTACCTTATACTGCGGTTGTTGGGAAATATATGGATTATACATTTGACCCGATAACTGGTGAATATTACAGGGGATGGTGGAGAGAAATAGAATCAGATTTCAATGGAGCAAGGTTCCCACCTTACAAAAGGGTTGATGTTGGAGTTTCGAAAAAGTTCAAATTCAACAGGTTCAATCTTGGATTATCTTTGAATATTATAAACCTGTTCAACTTTAAAAATGTATATTTTTACTATTACGATCATTCTGTTTCTCCATCAAAAAGAGAGGATTTCAATATGTTTCCGGTAATACCTACAGTTGGAGTTCAATGTGAGTTTTAAAAAATTTTTATTTGCGGTAACTATAACTGTTATTCTGTCCTGTTCGATTATTGAAAAAGGAGAGTACAATACGGGATACTATATTTTTTCAGTTTTGAAAGTAGGGGATGACAGGATAAGAGTTATTGTTGATTCAACTCTTTCGATAAAAGATTCGTTGAACTCAGAGAACAATTTTGTTTTAGATGCGATCGTTAAAATAAATGGGAACACCGCTTACATTGAAACTCTTAATGTTGATAGTGCGGGTTATAAATATGTATATCTGTTAAATGATGAAGTATTACCTGAAAGGGAATATGAGATAGAAGTGAAAATTGATGATAAAATTTTCACAGCGAAAACTTTCACTCCAGAAAGTCTGGATTTTTTAACATACTCTGATTCTGCACAACTGAAAATTGATAGTTCTCTCATCTTAATCTGGAACAGTTCTGGTATCGGTTTTTATATGGTTCAGATAAAACAAAAAAATGAATATGGAAGTTTTTTCCTGTTTGAAACGGGTATTGAGAATGATACATTTCTTCCGATTTTTAACCTTTCATACCTTTTCCCTGATACTGGAACTTATGATTTTTTTGTGATCTCGTATGACTCTTCATATTTCAAATACATGACCGATGAAAAATTCTCATCTTTTGTTAATGGGTATGGTTTATTCGGTAGTGTTTCAGTTGGTGTTTTAAAGGATGTAAAACTTTTTAAGTGAGAGATTTTATGAAAAAATTTATTAAGAATTTTTTCTTTTTTTCCATCATATTTTTACTTTTCTGCAACTTTTCAGTTGAAAAAAAGAAGAAGCAACTTTTAAAGGAAAGCGAAAAATATGATCTTAAAGTTTGGGCAGATTTTATTTTAAAAAACTCGGAAGATGTTGATATTCTGAATTTTAATAGAAACAATTTTATAAATAACCTTCTTTCGATAAGGGAAAATTTAAACAGGGTCAGATGGAAAGACAAGATCGATGATTCATTACTTTTTCATTATGTTATCCCTTTGAGAGTATCACAGGAACCACTCGAAAATTATTATGAGATTTACAAAGACACACTGTACGAACTTGTAAAAAACCTTTCAATGAAGGAAGCCGTATTTAAAATAAACGAGTGGTGTTATACAAAAATGGAGTATAAACCAACAGAACCATACGATCAGAACGCTATCACAACAATAAAAAGAGGTTTTGGAAGATGTGAAGAGATGATGATTCTGTTTATCAAATCGTTGAGAACAGTTGGGATTCCAGCAAGAGAAGTTTACACACCATATTGGCCATTTACAAACAGTAACCATGCATGGTGTGAGGTTTGGGTTGATGGTAGGTGGTATTTTTTAGGTGGTGCTGAACCATCCGATCTTAATAACTCGTGGTTTAAAGATGAAGTTAAAAGGACAGGGGTTGTTCTTTCTCCAGTTTTTGGTAAAGGTCAGCATGGTTTTGATGTTTTAAATGTATCAGGAAATTATTTTTCTCCTGTAAAGTTGAAAATAAAGGGTGAAAAGAATAGTATTGTTTCCGTTTCAGTTTTTAATTTTTCTGGGTTGTTACCGGTACTTATGGATACACTTTCAGATAGTCTGGAGTTCGAACTCGGGAAAAATTCATATTTTTTATTTGGTTATAAACAAGGAAAAATCGACTATCAAGTAGTTGATCTTTTTTCTGATACAACAATCTATATGCAGTTTGATAAAGATGATGTTGAAGATATGTCTTTCGTTTTAAAAGTATCAGATGTTGAAAAAGAGGAAAGAGATGTTTTTTATAAGCCAAATTTTGATTCTTTAAATGCAATAAGAAAAGAAAATTTTGAGAAACTTGATTACAAAGGTGATACAAAAGATAGTTTGTTAAACAGGATACTTATTGAATCAAGGGGAAATTTTCTGAAAATTTTGAGGTTTTATGAAGTCCTTAACGATGATCAAAAAATTATTTTTAAAAAATTTTTGAAAAATTTTTCATCTAAAGATCTTGTTTCTCTTGATACTGTTGGTCTATGCAAAGAGATAAAAGCGATAAATTCCATCATAAAAGGTTTTGATGATAGTATCGTCGAAAATTATATAATATCACAGAGGATCAACAATGAACCTGTAAGTTTTTACAGATATGAACTTTTGAAAAGGTTTAAAAAGTTTAAAAACTCTGATCCCGAAAAAACATATGAAAGAGTTTCTGAATGGGTGAAAAAAAATATTAAAGATGATAATTCAAAAAACTTTTATAAAACTGTTAAAACACCTCTTGAAACCTATATCCTGAAAAAAGGTAATGAACTTGAAAAAAATATTTTGAAAGTTGCAATAATGAGAAGTTTGAATATTCCAGCGAAACTTATTTGGGATATGAAAATAGTTTCATTCTATAATCAAAATGGATGGGTAGATAAAAGTCTCGAAGAAAGAAAAAATTTTAAAAAGTTTATTTTCCTGAAGTTTTATGAGAATGGTAAAAATGTATCCAAAGAAAAAAATATTTATGAAGATTATGCGATTGAAAAGTTTACAGGTAATCCTGATATATTTGAACCTGAGATAGTTGAAAATTTTGATTCCTTGATAAAAATCGAACTCGATGATAACAATTATTACCTGATATATGGTTTAAGAGATAGAACAGGTTCATCTTCTGGATACATTAAAAAAATCATTTTTGATACGATGAACATTTCACTCGACAGTTTAAAATATTTTTTGGTATCAAAAAACACAACTTTTAGAAGTTTTAAAAATTTTCAAAAACTTTCAACTTTTAAAATCGTTAACGATGGAAAGAAATTGTTAATATTTCTTGACTTGAACAAAGAAGAATCCATTTCTACCTTTCTAAACAATAAAGAGTTTATAAAAAGTTTTAATGGTTCTGTTTATATTTTTGTAAACAAATATGATGATCTTTTAAAAGGTTTTGGAAACGAAAAGATAACCATTTTTGAAGTATCGAAGGATCTTTTTAAAGATTTTGATGTTGATGTGCTTCCGACAGTTATTGTTCTTGACGGTAAAAAAACTCTTTTCTGGATAGAAGGGTTAAACCTTAATCTGAAAAACATTATCAAATAAGGAGGGGTTATGGATTGTCCTCATATCGATCGCTGTCCTTTTTTTAACGATAGATTGAAGGATATGCCTTCGATGAGCAACATCTATAAAAGAAACTATTGTAAAAAAGAGTATCAAAAATGTGCAAGGTTTAGAGTTTCCTCTGCTATAGGGAAAGAGAATGTTCCTCTCGACCTTTTCCCGAACCAGGAAGAAAAAGCTGAGAAGATAATAAGGGAGTTTAATAAGGGATAAACCCGTTGATTTTTTAACTCAAGATTCAACTTAATATTGAATATTTATCTATTTTCTGTTATCATATATATTTAAAAATAGGAGTTATATGGAACTGAATTTTTCAAGAAGGATGAGCATTATTTTGAAAAAGAGTGAACAGCGAACGAGGGGGCTAAACAGGTCAAAAGTTGAGCCGTATGATATTCTTTTGACAATTATTTCTGATAGGGATCTTGCAACGAACAACTACATTATAAATTCAACAAAAAGTAAAAATCCTGAGGTTTTAGATATCCTAAAAGGTATCTTGAGACAGTATGTAAGAAAAAATGAAGAGAATATTGAAAATATAACCTTTGATGTTACGGATTCTGAAGAAACGAAGAGGGTTTTCAACGAAGCGGAAAAGATAGCACTTGAAAATGGGGAGGTTTATATTGAACCAGAGCATTTTGTTATCGCAATTTACCATTTAAATCAAGAATCTAAAGAATCACTCGATTCAATAGGATTCAGCATTCAAACATTTAAAAATCTTGTTAAAAATCCAAGTTTTAGAATGAAAATAAAGGATGAGGAAGAAAAAAGTGGAATAGGACTGGATGAAACAAGTCCAACACCACTTGCGGATTATCTATGTAAGGATTTAACAAAACTTGCAAAGGAAAATAAACTCGATCCTGTATACGGTAGAGAAGAAGAGATCGCAAGGATAATTCAGATTCTTGGAAGAAGAAAAAAAAATAATCCTGTTCTTATTGGAAAACCCGGTGCTGGGAAAACTGCAATCGTTGAAGCACTCGCTGATAGAATAGTAAAAAATATGGTTCCCGAAAATCTTAGAAATAAAAGGATTCTCTCACTCGATGTTGGAATGCTTGTTGCGGGAACAAAGTATAGAGGGCAGTTTGAAGAAAGGTTGAAAAATCTAATAAAAGAGATTGAAGAGAATAAAAATATAATTCTTTTTATAGACGAACTACATGTGATAATAGGTACTGGTGCTGCAGAAGGTTCGATAGACGCTGCGAACATGTTGAAACCTCAACTTTCAAGAGGTGATATACAGTGTATTGGTGCGACAACTCTTTCTGAGTATCATAAGTATATTGAAAAAGATGGTGCCCTGGAAAGAAGGTTTCAACCGGTTGATATAAAAGAGATGACTCCTGAAAAAACCCTTGAAGTTCTATACCATATAAAAAACAAATATGAAGATTTTCATAATGTTGAATATACTGATGATGCTTTAAAGAGTGCCGTTTATCTTTCTGAGATTTATATTACAGATAGGGTATTACCAGATAAGGCGATAGACGTTATAGATGAAGCAGGTTCAAAAGTCAATATGGATTTTTCTTTTAAGATAAACAAACAGATCGAGATACTGAACAACGAACTGAATGAGACCATAAAAGAAAAAGAATTTTTCACTTCTGTTAACAAATTCAAACTCGCAGGAGAAAAGAGAACAAAACAACTTGAAATCGAAGAAAAAATAAGGCAGTTGAAAGAGGGAATATCAAAAAGAACAAACAGATTGAAAGTGAACGAAAAAATAGTTAAAGAGGTTATCTCACAGTGGACGGGAATACCGGTTGATAAACTCAATATGGATATACAGAATGACCTTATCAAACTTGAACAGGAGTTTAGAAAGGATATAGTTGGACAGGAGCATGTTATTACAAAGGTTTCAAAAGCGATAAAGTTGACACTCCTTGGAATAAAAGATCCTGTAAAACCAAGAATCTCGATGTTGTTTTTAGGTCCCTCGGGAGTAGGGAAAACCTTCTTTGCAAAGAAAATTGCTCAGATTCTTTTCACGAAAAAAGATTCCTTTATGAGGTTTGATATGTCGGAATATTCTTTAGAACATGAGGTTCAGAAACTCATCGGGTCACCACCGGGGTATGTTGGCTATGAAGAGGGTGGAAGGCTGACAGAGTTTGTGAAAAGAAATCCTTTTTCACTTCTTCTTTTCGATGAGATAGAAAAGGCACATCCAAACGTTTACAATATCTTTTTACAGATACTCGATGATGGAATTTTGACCGATTCGTACCATAGAACTATAGATTTTAAAAACACAATTATAGTTTTTACCTCGAACATAGGAACATCAGAAAACATTTTCAAAAAAGATATAGGTTTTTCAGAAAAAGATTATGACGAAGAGAAATTCCAAAAAGTTATAATGGAAGAGGTGAAAAAGAATTTCAGGACAGAATTTTTGAACAGGCTCGATATGATAATCGTATTCAACAGTTTAACTGAAGAAAACATAAAAGAGATAACATTCAAAAATTTACAGAAACTCTCTGAAATCTATTCTAAAAAAGGATACAATATATCATTTTCACATAGAGTGGTTGATTATCTTTCGAAAAAGGGATTTGATAGAAATTTTGGTGCGAGGAATGTTTCAAGGGTTATACAGGAAAATATTGAAAATTATATAACCGATGAGATACTTCATGATAAATTCACAACTCACAATGAAATCTTTTTTGATGTAGTAAACGACAGGATACAGGTTTTTTATGGAGAGATCATAAAACAGCATGAGGAGGAAAATTGAAAAAATTTTATCTGGTTTTTCTATTTATTTTTATTTCAACAATTTCATTCTCGCAGAACATAATATCTGAAAGGATTTTTGATATTGAGGTTGAAGGAAACAACATTACTTCAAAAGAGTTTATAATCAACAGATCAGGCATCTATATTGGTTCCCCTCTTACCGATAAAGATATTGAAAATGGAATAAAAAATCTTTTTTCAACAGGTTTTTTCCAGCAGGTTGAAATTACAAACGAGAAAAAAGATTCTAAAGATATTGTAAAAATTCTTGTTGTTGAAAATTTGAGGTTGAAAAAAATAGTTCTGAAAGGTAATAAAAAAGTTAAAGAAAAAGAATTGCTGGATTCTTTAACAGTGAAGGAGAACGATTTTTTAAATGACTATGCAATTTTTAAAATAAAAAGGGATCTGAAAAACATATATTTCAAAAAAGGTTTTTTAAACGTTCAGATAAACGATTCTCTTGGAGAAGCGGAAAATGGACAGGTGAACCTTTTCATTTTTATCAAAGAGAATGAATCTGTAAGGATTAAAAAGATCGAGATAATAGGGAACTATAAGGTAACCGATAAAGAGATAAAATCAAAGATGAAAACGAAAGAAAAAGGTTTTTTACAGGATGGACTCTTCAAAGAGGATGATTTTGAAGAGGATAAAATTTTGATAGTGAATATTTTGAAGGATAAGGGATTCATAGATGCAACCTTGGATTCGGTTGTTAAAGAGTACTCTTACGATAATAGATTTTTATTTTTGAAAATTTATGTTACTTTAAACAATTTCTATAAGATCGGAAAAATCTCTTTTTCAGGAAATGAAAATCTAAAATCTAATGAAATAGCAAAGCAGATCAAAATCAAAGAAGGTGAGCCATACTCTTATAGTAAGGTCAGTTCGACATTGTCAGCAATCTATGAAATGTATATGGATAGAGGTTATATAAATGTAAATGTGAGAGAAGAGTATCTAAAAAAAGATGGAATTCTGGATATCGATTTTAAAATTGTTGAAAACAAACTCGCTTACATCAACGAAATAATCATATCAGGTAATGAAAAAACAGAAGATTTTGTTATCAGAAGAGAGATCCTTTCAAAACCCGGGGATATATTTAAAAGAAAGGATCTTGTTTTGAGTTTTTCAAACCTTTCAAGAACCGGGTATTTTGAGAATGTTCAGATAAATCCAAAACAGACAGAATCTGAAGAAAAAGTGAATATCGAGTTTTTAGTTAAAGAGAAACAAACCGGAGAGTTTAACATAGGTGGTTCATACAATCAGGTTGATGGACTTACAGGGAATATCACTATAAAAATAAAGAATATTCTTGGGAAAGGATTATCAACAGAGTTTTTACTTGAAAAGGGATCCTCGATATCTAACTTCTCATTCAGTTTCACAGAACCTTATTTTTTAGGTTATCCAGTGGTTGTGGGAACAAGGGTATACTATACAACAAAGGATAGAACATACTATTACGATCGAAGGATAGGTGGTAGTTTAACAACAGGATTCTTTTTATCTGAAAGGTTGATGACAAGGTTTTATACAACATACAAACTTGAACAGGTTTATACTTATGCGGATTCTTCCTATCTTTCAGTTCTCGATCCATGGATAAAACAGTTTTTGGGTGATAAAAGAATCCTTTCGGAAATATCACCTTCAATCGTTAGAGATTCCCGAAACAGTGATTTTTTCCCTGATAACGGTGAACTTATGGGTGTTTATACAGGTTTTGCAGGAGGATATTTAGGTGGACAGATAGATTATTATAAAATGAATCTTGATTTTAGGATCTATAGAAAACTTTTCTGGAAGTTTGTAATAATGGAGAGATTCGCTTATGGATTCATAGATTCATACAGAGATATAGAAAACATACCTCTATCTGAAAGGTTTGTTCTTGGAGGTGTTGGAAACTGGGGACTCAGAGGTTATCCAGATCGAAGTATCGGTTATGCACTTGATGGATATGTTGTTGGTGGAAGAGGGGCGATACTTTTAAATTCTGAGTTGAGATTCCAGTTGAACGACATGGCTTACCTTATTCTTTTCTATGATATTGGAAACAGTTATAACAGTATTTCTGAGGGTTTTAAAAATAGGTTCCTACCACTATATTCGGGAATGGGTCTTGGAGTAAGATTACAGATCCCAATGGTTGGAATTATGGGTATTGACCTGGGTTATGGGTTCTCGAAAACGGAAAATGGATATGGACAGAGATGGGAACCTCATTTCCAGATAGGAACTTCTTTTTAGGAGGTTTGATGAAAAGGTTTCTTGTTTTGATCATAATTTTTATAATATCAGTTAAATTCTATGCTGAAAAGATAGGGTATATAGATTCAAAAAGAATTTTTCAGGAGTATAAAGGATTAAACGATATCAATAAAGAAGTAGAAAAAGAGTTGTCTGAATGGAAAAGAAAAATAAATATTCTTCAACAGGAAATAGATTCGCTTGAAAGGGTTTACAATGAACAGAAGGAAATGCTTTCAGAAGAGTTGAGTTCAAGAAAGCAAAAGGAGATCAACGACAAGAAGGACTCCTTGAATAAATTTATTAAGGAAATATATGGAGAAGGCGGTAAGTCAACAACGATAAATCAACAGATGCTTAAACCTGTTGTTGATAAGATCAATTCTATAATAAAAAGAATTGGGGATGAAGAGGGGTTTACGATAATACTTGATTTTGCAGATGGTAACATACTGTATGCAAAAAAAGAGATAGATTTAACTGACAGGGTGATAGAGGAACTCAACAAGGATTTTTTTGTTCCAGTATCGGTTTTACAAAGATACATAGTTTATGATTTTGTAGCTGAGGATAAGGAAACGAGAAATGAACAGTACCATATCAAACTGGCCAAAGCGTTGTATCAATCTTTAAAAATTGAAAACAAGTTTGAGCCGATAAGCATCAACGAAGTTAATTCTTATCTACAGAAGATGGGAGTAACAAATATTGAGAATTTAAAACCCGTTGATGCTATAAGTTATGCTTTCACTTTGAATGCTGATTATTGTTTCACTGGAAAAGTAAAAATGGTTTCAGGGAAGATCATCGCTGAGGTCTCAGTTTATGATGTGAAAAGGAGAAGGATTGTTCAAACTATAAATAAAGAAGCAACAAACGATATTGAATTTAATAACAAAATATCAGAATTTATATCCGAAATAAAATTGATACTCAAAAAGTGAGGTTTTATGGAAGAGAAGAGTAAAGAAATGGATATTTTAAAAATAATGAAAGTGATCCCACACAGGTATCCGATGCTTCTTGTTGACAGAATAATCGAGATCGATGAAAAAAGGGTTGTCGGTAAAAAATGTGTCTCGATGGATGAACATTTTTTTCAGGGCCACTATCCCGAACATCCTGTTATGCCTGGAGTTTTAATCATTGAATCTCTAGCACAAACGGGTGCGATGCTTATATCCTACCATATCGAGAATATCTCTGAAAAGGTTCCATATTTTGTAAAAATCGATAAGGTAAAGTTCAGAAAACCTGTACTGCCAGGGGATGTACTGAAAAACGAATGTGTTTTAAAAGAACACAAGGGAAACTTCTTTGTTCTTGAATGTAAAGCATATGTTGATGAAAAGGTTGTCTGTGAAGGTGAATTAACAGCTGCAATAGTTGACAAGGAGAAATGATCGATGTTGAAACTTTACAATACTTTTTCAAAAAATGTTGAAGATTTCCAGCCCTTATCACAGGATGGAACCGTTAGAATATATTCCTGTGGAATGACTGTTCAGGATACTCCTCATATAGGACATATACGAGCGTTGATCACAGTTGATATTTTAAAAAGAGTTCTAAAACTTGATGGGTATCAGGTTTTTTCAGTATACAATTTTACGGATATCGATGACAAACTAATAAAAAAGATGAATGATACCCGAATTGATTATAGGATAATATCACAGAAAAATATTGACGAGTTTTTCGAAGTGTTTAAAAATTTGAATGTACTTGAATTTGACGTTTATCCTCGTGCGACAGGGCATATAGAAGAGATAATAGATTTGATTTCAAGGTTGATCGAAAAAGGTTATGCTTACAAGGCGGGAGATGATATATATTTTCGAGTGTCAAAGTTTAAAGATTATGGTAAACTTTCAGGTAAAAGGTTGGATGATCTGATAGAGGGGAAAAGGGTTGAGATAAATGAGAACAAAGAAAACCCGCTTGATTTTGTTCTATGGAAAGGAGTTAAAGAAGGTGAACCCTATTGGTATTCACCTTTTGGAAAAGGTAGACCCGGATGGCATATAGAATGCTCCGCTATGAGTATGAAATATTTAGGAGAATCTTTTGATATACATGCTGGAGGACAGGATCTCATCTTTCCGCATCATGAAAATGAGATTGCTCAATCTGAGTGTGCTACTGAAAAAAAATTTGCAAAATACTGGATTCATAACGGAATGGTCAATCTGAAAGGTGAAAAGATGTCAAAATCTTTAGGAAATGTTTTCAAAGCAAAAGAGTTGCTGGATAATTATGGACCTAACGTTATAAGGTTGTTTCTTTTGAAAACACATTATCGAAAAGATATCGAATTTTCACCTGAAAGGTTGGAAGAGTCGAAATCAGCTTTCAAAAGGTTGGCACCATATCTCAACGATAATTCTGATGAAAAGATAGATGAAGATATTTACAGAAGATTTAAGGAAGCTCTGTTCGATGATCTGAACACACCAGAATCCGTTGGAATACTTTTCGAGTCCGTTAACCTTATCAATAGAGGGGAAAAAGATGAGAAAATTTTGAGAAATACAATCTCAAAGATGTACAGAGAACTTGGTTTTACCTTTGAAAAGAAAGATAAAAACGATCTTGTGGAACAACTGATGGATATCCTTTTAAGGGTAAGAGAGATGATGAAAAAGAACAAAAATTATGAGATGTCAGATTTTATAAGGGAAGAACTCAAAAAAAGAAAAATAGTTGTAAACGATTTAAAAGATGGGGTAACATGGAAGATAGAAGATTGATCTCATACAATATTCTAGAAGATGTTTTCACAAAGAACATCCCACTTAAAAAATCCTATGAGACAAGGGTTTTGGGGAAAGATAAGAAAACTGCTTCCTATATTAAAGAACTTGTTTATGGTGTTGTTAGAAACAAATTTTTACTCGATCATATAATTAAAGAGACAACCGGTAAAAATGTACATGATCTTGCTAAAAAAACTCAAAATCTTATAAGAATGGCCATATATGAAATTCTGTATATGAACCATAAAGATTATGCGGTTTTATCAACAATAGTTGAAATTGCAAAATCTCAAACAAAGAACAATGAAAAATTTGTTAACTGGGTTTTAAGAGAGTTCTTGAGAAACAGGGACAAAATATCAATACCAGATGATGATTCTTTATCAAGTTTGTCTATAAAATATTCATTCCCTGAACATTTCATAGAGTATCTTTTGCAGGAAGTTGGGCTCGAAAGAACAAAACAACTCCTTGAATTTTACAATTCAAAACCTTCCACATACGCTTTCAGAATAGATGAACTTGAATACAGAGAGTTTAAGGATAATGAAAGGTTGACGAGAAAGGAGTATATCCTTGACCCTGTTTATCTTAACATTTTTAGATCTTTACAACTCGAGGAAACAATAGATGAGGTGCTGGATCTATGCGCTGCACCTGGTGGAAAAAGTTTCCTTGTGAAATCTTTTCTTCCAAAATCAAAAATAGTAGCGATAGATAAAGATCCGGAAAGGATAGAAATGATGAACAGAAACATTAAAAGATTAAAATTGAGAAACATTACAACTTTCGCAGCGGATCTTTTCAAATTGAACCTTGATAAACTTTTCGATCTTGTGATACTTGATGTTCCATGCACCTCTACAGGAACAATAAGGAAAAACCCTGATGTGAAATACAACTATAGAAAGAAAATGGATGAACTTGTTGAAATACAGAGCAGAATGGTTGAAAAAGCTGAAGAATTCGTCAAAGAGGATGGATTACTTTTATACATCACATGCTCGATATTCAAAGAGGAAAACCATGAAGTGATTCAAAATTTTTTGAAAAAAAATAAAGATTACAAACTTATAAGTCAGTTTTTCACATTTGGAGATCCGTTCAATGGTGGTTATGGAGCACTTCTAAGAAAAACAGGAGGATAAAATGTTTGATAATACGGGTAAGATCATCACGATATCTCTGATAGTTTCAATCATAGTATCTGTAATCGTATCAACTATTGCTGTAGTTTTCATAACACCTCTTTTACCTGATTTTAAAAAAGATTCAGAAAAGAGTTCAGTCGAAATGGTAGAGGTGCCATTGGTTGAAGGTCTTGATTATGAAAAAGCAAAGATTATTCTCCTTAACAAAAGTTTGAACCTTTTTGTAGAATCGGAAAAAACTAGTGATAAAGAAAAAGGAATAATTCTTTCACAGTCACCGTTTGCCGGCACAAATGTTATGAAAAATAGTGTGATCAATGTTGTAATAAGTTCTGGAAAAGAAGTTGTTGAACAAACGAAAGTTGATTCTCAGAAACTGATAACTCTTCCTTATTTTGTAGGGTTGAATATAGATGAGGTAAAAAGGGAAATAATAAATCTTGGATTGAAAATAGGTGATGTTAAATATGTTGATGATGAAAAATATAGAACCGATGTTGTTGTTTCAACCGATCCGGTTGGAGGAGTAAGAATACCAGCTGGATCAGCTGTTAATCTGAATGTTTCAAAAGGTGTTGTCAATGTTGTTGTTCCAAATGTTAACTCTTTGACCAAAGATGATGCAAAACTAAAAATTTCGAATGCTGGACTTTTTGTTGAAGAGATAATATATGTCACGGATGTTGAATATCCTTTTGATATAGTGATAAAACAACAGCCAGCAGCTGGAACAAAAGTCAAAAAAGGAACAGGTGTAAAAATATGGATAAACAAGGAAAGAGAATGAAATTATCTTTTTTTAAAGTCAACGAAATAAAGGATGAAGTAAAAAATCTTGATATTGACAATAAAGGTAAAAAATTGGGATGTCTGTTGACACTTGTTGCGATACTTTTTGTTTTCGTTGGGTTGTTTTTAGGTCAAATAATTATGCCTGTATTGTTGAAAACATCAAAGGAAATCAGGGTCCCAGATGTTACGGGTATAACGATAAGTCAGGCAAGAACTAACCTCGAACTCGCAGGCCTTGACATGAGGATCGCAGGTGAAGAGTATTCAGAAAATGTTCCAAGCGGTATAATCATTTCTCAGAATCCATTGCCAAACAGTTCGATAAAGTTCAACAAAATAGTTGAAGTTATTGTTTCAAAGGGAACAGAAAAAATAAAGGTTCCATTCGTTAAAGGTTTACATATTTCGAACGCAACGGATCTGCTTTTAAAAAATGGTATTATAGTTAACGATACCAATTATGTTTTCGATAACAACTATGCAGAAAATATAGTTGTGGGGAGTGAACCTTCCGAGAACAGTTTGATTTCAAAAGGTGGAACGATTTCTCTGTATGTTTCAAAAGGAAGAATAGAGAACTATGTTCAGATCCCGAACTTTGTTGGATTATCGTCAGATTCGGCTTTGATAGTTTCCTCAAAACTTTTAAGGTATATCAATCTGAAGATCGATACGATAAAGGGTAAGCAGGAAAATTTCTATGTTATAAAGCAGATCCCTGATAGTGGACAGTATCTGAAAAAAGATGATACTTTAAGATTGATTTTGAAAGGAAAATGATGGATAGAGATATTCAGATAATACCATCCCTGTTATCAATAGATATAAAGAATCTACAAAAAAGTATATCATATATACCTTCTTCTGTAAAAATTTTACATCTCGATGTTATGGATGGGCATTTTGTCGATAATATAACTTTTGGTCCATATTTTGTAGAAGTTGTCAGAGAGTTAACCGATAGATATTTGGATGTTCATCTTATGATAGAAAATCCGGATAAATATTGTGATAGATTCATTGATTCTGGGGCTACTCACATATCGTTCCATATTGAAACAACAAAAAATCCTGTTCTTCTTATCAATAGATTAAAGAAAAGAAAGGTAAAAGCAGGTATTGTATTAAACCCTGAAACTAAACTTGAAAGGATAATACCCTATCTTGATTATGTTGATTATGTTCTTGTGATGTCAGTTCATCCCGGTTTTGCAGGTCAAAAATTTTTAAAATACACTTTAACAAAAGTAAGGAAATTGAAACTCTTGAGAGGAAACAGAAATTATAAAATCGAGATCGATGGTGGGATAAACGATAAAACTGGAAAAGATGCTATAAAGGCAGGTGCTGACTGGATAGTTTCGGGTTCATATCTTTTTAACGGAGATATAAGAAAAAATTTAAAAAGGATTATAGATGAATAAGAAAGGAATTCTTATAGTTGATTTTGGTTCACAGTATACTCAACTCATTGCAAGGAGAATAAGAGAACTTGAGGTGTTTTCAGAGATGGTTCATCCCGATGGGATAAAAGATCTTGAATTGAAAAACTATTATGGTCTGATTTTATCCGGCGGTCCAAATTCTGTGTACGATAAGGATTCTCCGGATATAGATCTCGATCTTATAAAACTTGATCTCCCAATTTTAGGTATATGTTATGGGATGCAGCTTTTAGCAAAAAAATATAATGGAAAAGTTGAAAGATCAAAAAAGAGAGAATTTGGATTTGCTAAATTTGTCATATTAAGGGGTGAGAAACTTTTCAAAAATATTCCTAAACAGATAAATGTGTGGATGTCACATTCGGACAATGTTGTGAAATTACCTGACAATTTTTATAGAACAGGTTACAGTCATAACTGTAAATATGGCTCGATGGAGAGTAAAAATGGAAAAATTTTTGGATTACAGTTTCATCCTGAGGTGTTCCATACAGAATTTGGAAAAGAGATTTTAAAAAATTTTGTTTTTGAAGTATGTGGAGCGAAAAAGAACTGGACGAGCAAGCATCTTATAACGAGTATTGTTGAAAATATACAGGAAGAAGTTGGCGATGGTTATGTTATAGGTGGATTGTCGGGTGGAGTCGATTCAACTGTTGCTGCAGTGCTTGTAAAAAAGGCAATTGGAAACAGGTTGAAGGGATTTCTTATAGATACAGGACTTTTAAGGATGAACGAGGCAAAAGAGGTGATTGAACTTTACAATCAGAAATTAAAACTTGATGTTAAATATGTTGATAAGAGTGAAATTTTTTTGAAAAGTTTAAAAGGTGTAACCGATCCTGAAAAGAAAAGGAAAATCATAGGAAAACTTTTTATTGAGTCATTTGAAGATGAAGCAAAAAAAATTAAAAATGCAAAGTTTTTATTACAGGGAACTATATATCCTGATAGAATCGAATCAAAATCGACAAAAGGCCCTTCAGCGGTTATAAAGAGCCATCATAATGTTGGTGGTTTACCTGAAAGGATGAATTTTAGTTTGATAGAACCTTTGAAAGATCTTTTTAAAGATGAAGTTAGAATGATAGGTTTAAAACTTGGAATACCATCAAATTTTATAAACAGACATCCTTTCCCTGGGCCGGGTCTTGCGATAAGAATAATCGGAGAAGTAAGCGAGGAAAAACTTGAAATTTTAAGAAAAGTTGATGCTATATACATTGAAGAGTTGAAAAAAAATAAAATTTATAATGAAATATGGCAGGCATTTGCTGTTTTTCTGCCTGTTCAGAGTGTTGGTGTTATGGGTGATGAAAGAACTTATGAGAATGTGATAGCTCTTAGAGCTGTTACCTCGACGGATGGAATGACAGCTGATTTTTACTGGTTTGAAAGGGAGATTGTTCAAAAAATTTCTAACAGAATAATAAACGAAGTAAAAGGAGTGAACAGGGTAGTATATGATATATCATCAAAACCACCTTCAACTATCGAATGGGAATAGTTTCCCCAAAATATTTTTCTTTGATATGGATGGCACTCTATATCTTGGAGATAAACTTATCGATGGTTCAGTTCAGTTTTTGAACAGATTGAAGGATCTAAAGATAAAAAGAGTGTTTTTATCGAACAATTCTTCAAAGAACAGAAAAGATTATTACCTGAAATTAAAAAAGATGGGTTTTGAAGTTTCGATCGATGAAATTTTTACATCTTTGAATGCAACGATTTTGAAGATGAAAAGAGAGAATATTGTAAAAATTTTTCCTCTCGGAACACATTCCTTTGAGGAAGAGTTAAAAGAGAATGGTTTTATAATAACCGATAAAGATCCTGAAGTTGTTTTACTCGGTTTTGATAAAACTTTAACCTATGAAAAGATTGAAAAAGCTTACAAATTTTTGATTCAGGGGAAACGATATATTGCAACACATCCCGATATACTCTGTCCAACCGAAGATGGTTTTATTCCAGATATAGGCTGTTTTATCAGCATGTTCGAAAAATGTACCAACAGGTTACCGGAAATCATCGGGAAACCAAATGTTGAAATGCTTACAAATATTTTAAAGTTTTACTCGATTGAAAACGGTGATGCGGTTATGGTTGGTGATAGATTGTACACTGATATGCGAATGGCTGTTGATGCAGGGGTTATATCCGTTTTAGTGCTTTCAGGAGAAACCAAACTTGAAGATTATAAAAACTCAAATCTGGATATAGATATCGTATGTGACTCTGTAAAAGATCTTTTTAAGGTATTCTCTTTATGAAAATTTACATAATTGGAAAGAATGGACAGCTTGGTTATGACCTTGAAAGGGTGCTTTCCAAAAAATATGTTGTTGATGGTGGTGGTAAGGAAAAGTTTGATATTAAGAAGGTTGATGATTTTCTGGATTTTATAAAAAATAAATACGATATTCTTATAAACTGCTCAGCGTATCTTGATGTTGTATCAAGTGAAAAATATATCAAAGATGCTTTTTTGATGAATGCGAATCTTCCAGCAGTTATTGCAAAATTCTGTAATGAAAATAAAATTAGATTTTTTCATTTTTCCACTGATTATGTTTTTGATGGTAAAAAGAAAACTCCCTATATAGAAAAGGATAGATGCGATCCTTTAAACAATTATGGTTTATCAAAATATATTGGTGAGCTCATGATACTTGAAAACAATCCTGATGCAAAAATTTTAAGAGTTAGTGGTCTATATGGAAAACGGGAGAGTAAATCGAAAGGGTACAACTTTGTTTCCTTTATTTTAAGAAAAGCCGAAAATAAAGAAGCGGTATCGGTTGTAGACGATCAGGTACTAACTCCAACCTATACTTACAATATAGCGAAACAGGTGGAGAAAATTATAGATTATGATCTTTCCGGTATTATCCATTCTACAGATGAAGGGGAAACGAGCTGGTATGGTTTTGCTCTTATGATAAAAAAGATTATGAAACTTGACATAAGAATAGAAGCAAGAGATTCGAAAGGGCTTTTTCCTGAAAGACCTTCATATTCTGTTCTCGAAAATAAAATTTTAAAAGATAATGGAATAAACCTTATGAAGTGCTGGATGGAATCTTTAGAATATTTTTTAAAAGTGGATTTGAAAGGATGAAAATATTTTTCTATTCTATGGGTTGTAAGTTGAATCAAACCTTGACAAAAAAATATGTAGGAGAAAACATAGAGCAGGGTTACACTGTTTGTGATAACCCAGAGGATGCAGATGTAATCCTTCTCTCATCTTGTATTGTCACTGATACCTCACAGAAGCAGTTTGAAACAATTTTGAAAAGAATGAGTAAGAGATTCCCTGAAAAAAAAATTAAGGTTATAGGGTGTTACGATACAAATCTTCTTGATGAAAATATTGAATATATAGATCAAAATCATGTGTTTCAATCAAAAACATTTTATGTCAACAGGACGAGAGTTGAGATACCGATACAGATCGGCTGTAACAGTTTTTGCTCTTACTGTGTAGTTCCTTATTATAGGGGTGAAGAGAAAAGTAGAGATGTAAAAATGATTTTAAAAGAGGTTGAAGAGTTATCCAGGAATAATGTGAAAGAGATAGTATTAACAGGGGTTCATATCGGTAGATTTAGTAATCAAGGGAAAAACCTTGTGGAACTTGTGAATCTGATTTCTGAAAAACCGATTGAAAGGATCAGGTTATCATCACTTGATATAAATGAAATCGATGAAAAGGGTATTGAGAGAATGGCAAAGGTGAAAAAACTTGTTCCTTTTTTCCATCTTTCTTTACAGCATATCTCTGAAAAAGTTTTGATGATTATGAAAAGAAAATACAATGTTAAAAGAATTAAAGAAATCATGCTGGCTTTCAAAGAGAATTTTGATAGACCGATGCTCGGTTGTGATATCATAGTTGGTTTCCCATTCGAAACGGACGGAGATTTTATGGAGATGGTTGAATTCTTTCAAAAGGGTTATTTTTCACATTTCCACATTTTCCCTTTCTCGAAAAGAAAGGAAAGTTTGGCATACTATTTTGAAAAGGTAAAAGATGCTAAAATCCCAGTGGAAGAGAAAATGGAGATTATGAGAAGATTACATAAAGAAAAAAAGGAAGAGTTTTTGAAATCGTTAAAAGGTATCAACGAAACTATAATTTTCGAGAGTATAAAGGATAATATGATTAAAGGGAAAAGTGAAAGATATTTTGATGGGTATTTAAAATATGAAGATAAATTTAAAAAGGGTGATATCATAAAAGTGAAGGTGTTAGATTTTATTGATGGGAAGGTTTTCTGTGAAGAGAGAAACTTTTAAAATTGTAACTTATGGTTGTGAGATGAACGATTATGACAGCCAGGTCATAAGTGCAATACTCAGGGAAAATGGTTTTCTTGAAGTTTTTGATATAGAGGATGCGAACATCGTTGTTGTCAATGGTTGTTCGGTGAGGGAACATGCACATAAAAGAGCTTTAGGATTCATTCAGAGTTTGAAAGGAAAAAAGAAGAAAAAAAGGTTTATAATTGCCGGTTGTCTTGCTAAAGCACTTGAGAATGAGAATATCCTTGTCGATGAGTCCTTCATAGTTTCAACTGAATACGAAAAACTTCCTCAGGTTTTGGAATTGGAGAATTTTAAAGAATTTCAATTAATTTCACATGGTAATTACTCTTCGGTTGTAAGGGATACTGATTTTACTCTGAATATCCCAATTATGAAAGGATGTAACAATTTCTGCTCTTACTGTATAGTCCCTTACCTTAGAGGACAAGAGATATCCTTCAGTAAAGAAGATGTTATAAAAAATATACAGTTGAACAGAAACGAAAAAACCAGAGAAATAATGCTTCTTGGACAGAATGTGAATTCTTATAGATACGATTCCTATAATTTTGTTAGGATCCTTCAACATGTTGCGAAAAAGTTTAAAGATTTAAGGATAAGATTTTTGACTTCACATCCAAAAGATTTTTCTCCCGATATAGTTAGAGTGATGGCTGATTATGAGAATGTCTGCCCGCATCTTCATCTACCTGTTCAAACTGGATCGGATAAACTTTTGAAACTCCTCCACAGGGATTATACTGTAAAAGATTATAAAAAGAAAATTGAAATATCACGAAAAATCCTTCAGGATATTTCGATAACTACAGATATTATGGTTGGGCTTCCCTACGAGGAAGATGAAGATTTTAATGAAACACTCAAACTGATTCAGGAGGTTGAGTTCGATGATGCTTTTATGTATAAATTTTCAAAAAGAAAAAACACACTTTCATATTTTATGGATGATTGCGATCAAAAAATTTCTTCAGATAGGTTGAAAAAAATTATAGAAACACAAAGATCGTTAAAGGATAACAAATTAAAACAACTTGCTGGAAAAGAAGTAGAGGTTATAATAGAAAAATTAAGCAAAAAGAATAAAAACGAATTTTATGGAAGGGATAAACATAACCGGAGTGTTGTTGTGACAGGTGAAGATATCCATATTGGAGATAGGTTGATGGTAAAAATATTGGAAATAAGAGGAATAACTCCTTTTGGAATAAAGATGGAGTGAATATGAAAAATTTTATTATTTTTTTTATTATTTTTTTGATCGTTAATTCTTCTTTTACATTAGATTTGAGAGAACTTTATGTGAAGGGTGATTACAAAACGTTAAAATCGATGCTTGATTCTTTCAAAGAGGATGATCAGATTCCGAGTTCTCTCTATTTTTATATTGCAGAACTTTCAAATGATGTAACATTATCTTTAAACTATTATAAAATCGTTGAGGAGAAGTATAAAGATTCACCTTTTTATCCTTTAACACTTCTTCGAATTGCAAAATATTATACGCTTTACAGGGATAGTTCGAAAGCGTTAACATATTATAGAAAATTGGTTTCTTTGAAAGATAACAGGACGATAGAGTATGCTTACTTGGGAATAATAGGGATATATGAAAATTATGCTGATATAAATAATGCCAATTACTGGATCTCAAATTTTGCAAACGAAGTTGGGTATAGTGCTTTTTTAAAATATTTTTCTATTGGTGAAAAAACGAAACATTCTCAAATAAAAGATAAATTTTATTCGATCCAGATAGGATCTTTTAAAAATAGGGAAAATGCCGAAAGTTTATTCAAAAAATATAAGGATAAAAGTTATGATGTGTTTATAGTTTTTGAAGAGAATCTTTACAAGGTTCGAATCGGAAAGTTTAAAAACGAACAGGATGCAAAAAGTTTTTTGAAAATTTTTCAAAAAGCCGAAACTGTTCCAGCTTGGATAGTTTACGGAGAATGATATGAAAGAGAAAGATGTCCCGATATTGAAGCAGTATAAGGAGATTAAATCAAATTTCAATGACTCCATTTTACTTTTTAGAATGGGAGATTTTTATGAAACTTTTTATGATGATGCAAAGTTTATAGCATCGATACTCAATATTACCTTGACATCAAGGGAATATGGAGAAGAAAAGATACCTCTTGCTGGCTTCCCGATAAAATCGGCAGATCATTATATAAGGAGGTTGGTGTCAACTGGAAAAAAGATTGCTATTGCCGATCAACTTGAGGAACCTTCGAAAAATGTAAAACTTGTAAAAAGGGGAGTGGTTGAAGTGATCACTCCCGGAACGATAATGAGGGAATCTTTGCTTTCTGAGAAGGAGAATAACTATTTCGCTCTCGTCTATGTATTTGATGGGAAAACCGTTGTATCAACTCTTGATATCTCAACAGGAGACCTGTTCGTTTATGATTTTAAAAATGGAGAAAACATTGTTGATTTTCTAAAAAACAAAGATATAAAAGAGATAGTTTCAAATGAAAAGTTGAGAATCGAAGAAAAAGAAGTAAGGGTTATAGATAAAAATTTTTTTGATTTGGATGATTGTCTGGATGTATTGAAAACACAGTTTGGCATAGAAAAAGTTGAAAGAATAAAAAATTTTAATGAAAAACTCATAAGGGCTGGTGGAGCGTTGTTGCTGTTTATTAAAGAAACATACTCAACTGATCTGCAACAGGTAAAAAATCTTGAGTATATAGATCTATCGAAAAGAATGGTCCTTGATAGTCAGACCTTAAGAAATCTTGAAATATTTACAAGAAGTAATGGAGAATATGAAAACTCTTTTCTTTTTGCTATCGACAGAACGAAAACTCCAATGGGAGGTAGAACTTTAAGGGAAATTTTGAAATCGCCTTATAACGATCTAAACACTATAAATAAAATTTATAATAACATTGAAAAAATGGTTTTAAAATTCGATCTTGTAAAATCTCTTGGAACACTTCTATCTGAAGTGGGAGATGTTGAGAGGATCAATGCAAGGATCGCATCAAAAAGGGCAACCCCAAGGGATCTTATAAACCTTAAAAAATCTTTAAAAGGTTTTATCAGGATGATAGATATTGTTAAAGACCTGTCAATTGAAATTTTTGAGATTGAAAAAAATGTTGTAGAAAAAGTCATACAGTTGATCGATATTTCCATCGATGAAAATGTAGTTCTTGATGGTGAAAAAGAAAAGTTTTTTAAAAAAGGATTTGATCAGGAGTACGATAGATTAAAAGAGTTATCCCTGGAAGGTTCGAAATCCATATTTATGATGGAAGATGAGGAGAAAAAAAGAACAGGGATAAACAATTTAAGGATCGGTTATTCAACAGTGATGGGATATTATATTGAGATAACAAACTCAAATCTTGATAAGGTTCCAAAAGACTATATCCGAAAACAAACATTGAAAAATGCAGAAAGGTTTATTAACGAAAAATTGAAAAAGTATGAGATAGAAATTTTAACTGCTGAAGAGAGGTTGAATAAACTCGAAAAAGAACTTTATGATAAACTTATAGAAAGGTTATCATCATACTATGTTGAGTTAAAAAAGGTTTCGATCTATATAGGTAGAATAGATCTTCTGTATTCTTATACGGTTCTATCATATGAAAATGATTATACGAGACCCCAGATAGGTGATTTCTATGAACTATATATTGAAGATGGAAGACATCCAGTGATAGAAATGGTCAACAGAAATGAAAGATTTGTTCCAAACTCTCTTTACATGGACGAAAAAAGATCTTTGATTCTACTGACAGGGCCAAATATGTCAGGTAAATCAACCTATCTCAGACAAAACGCTCTGATAATACTTATGGCTCACATAGGATTATTCGTCCCTGCAAAAAAAGCAAAGATACCGTTAACTGATAGGATATTTACAAGAATAGGGGCAAGCGATGACCTTTCAAAAGGTGTTTCAACATTTATGGCTGAAATGCTTGAATGTTCAAACATCATTGAAAACATGACTGAAAAAAGTTTTATAGTCCTTGATGAAATAGGACGAGGAACATCAACCTTTGATGGATTATCGATAGCATGGGCGATAATAGAATACATACACGATCTTGAAAAATCCCCTAAAACTTTGTTTGCCACGCATTACCATGAGTTAACAGAGTTGAGGTCAAAGTTACCAAAAATGTTCAATATGACAGCAAAGGTAAGAAAATATGAGGATAAAATAGTTTTTTTAAAAAAGATTGTTGAAGGGAGTTCAGATGAAAGTTATGGAATTGAGGTTGCAAAGATGGCTGGTCTCCCATCAAAAATAATTGAGAATGCTTCTCAGATCCTTTTACTTTTAAAGGAAAGTGAGATGAATGTAAAAGAAAAGATGAGAGTTGTCTCCCAGCTTTCACTTTTCAAAAGTGATGGAAGTAAGGAAAAATTTGAAGATGTTATCAGAATGATCTCCGAAAAAGATTTGAACAATATTACACCGATTGAATCCCTGCTATTTTTAAATGAGATAAAAAAGAAGATTGAAGAATTGAAAGATTGAAAATTTATAATTGGTTATAAAAATCAATCATCTTTTTGATTGTTCAGAAGAACTTTTCTGGGTTTTGAACCGTTCGCGGGACCTATTATCCCGTTTTTTTCAAGTTGTCTCGTGATCTTTGCAGCCCTTGGGTATCCCAGTTTAAAATATGATTGAATCATACTTGTTGAGATCTCTTTATGTTTTAATACAAACTCTTTCACCTGTTCAAACAATGGATCAAGTTCATCGTCATCCTGGAAATTCCCTTCAACATTTTGGGAGTTTCTGATATTCTGAGTATATCCTGATTCTTCTATAGGAATATGGTAGACCGTCTGTGTTAAAATCTCTGTCAGTTTTTCTTTTTCTATTTGAAGTTCATCATAGTATTGTTCGACGAACTCTTCTATCCTGTACTCGCAACCCGGTGTATTTGATGGATTCGCTATGCATTGGATCAGTTCATTTTCGATTATGAGTTTTGCAAGTTTTGAAGGATCTTTTATCTGTTGTTCAAAAAGTTTTTTCATATATGTTTCTGCCCAGAGATTTACAATATTTGTTGCCTCTTCGGTTTTTATGTAAGCACCATGTGCTCTAACGATTATTCCTTTTTGAGGTGGAATGTAAAGCATATCACCTTTTCCAAGAAGTTTTTCAGCACCAGAGGTATCGATTATTGTTTTTGAATCAGCTTTCGATGGCACTTTGAAAGATATTCTTACAGGAAAATTGGCCTTTATAGATCCGGTGATTATATTCACTGATGGTCTCTGTGTGGCAAGTATCAGGTGTATCCCAACAGCCCTTGACATCTGTGCTAACCTAATGATATGTGTTTCTATTTCCTTTGAACCTGTCATCATCAGATCAGCCATCTCATCGATGATGACTATTATATATGGTTTTTTCTTATCACTTTTTTTGTTGAACTCTGTTATATCTCTTACCCCCAGTTTTGCAAAAGCTTTATATCTTAAGTCCATCCATTCTGTCAACTCTTTAAGCATCAAAACAGCTTCTTTTGAATCTGTTATGACCGGTCTTTCGAGATGTGGTATTCCATTGTAAATGGATAGTTCAATTCTTTTTGGATCAACCATCAAAAATCTAACCTCCTCAGGTTGTGCCTTGAACAGGATTGATGCTATTATTCCATTTATACACACGGATTTTCCACTCCCTGTTGTTCCAGCTATAAGAAGGTGTGGCATAGAGGATATTTGAGCGAAGATTGGATTATTTTCAGTATCTCTTCCTATGACAACAGTTGTTGGATCAGGATTTTCCAGAAACTCTTTTTCAGTTAAGAGACCTTTAAGAAAAACCGTTACCCTGTTTCTGTTTGGGATCTCGATTCCAACTGCTGATTTCCCGGGTATATGTCCTAAAACCCTTATTGATTTTGCTTTCATGGCAAGCGCAAGATCATCTGAAAGTGAGGTAATTTTGTTAACTTTAATACCTGGTGCTGGTTCAAACTCATAGGTTGTTATGACGGGTCCAACATTGACATTGACGACTTTTCCATCCACTGAAAAATATTTTAATTTTTCTTCTAAAATTTTTATATTCTGGTTGATCTCTTCTTCATTCGCTCCCTCTTTTATTTTCGGAGGATCCTCAAGATAATCCAAAAACTCTTTTTTAAATTGATCGTTTAAAAGTTCTTTGTAATCTATATCCTGTTTTAACTGTGAACTTATTAAAACTTTTTTTCTCTTTTTCTCTTTTCTTTTATCGTTTTCAACAATTTGCTCTTCTTCGTTATCTTGATGATCGTTGAAATTCTCCTCAACATCTTGAGGATTTTCTTCTTCGTCCTTATTTTTTGAAATTTTTTGATGCATTCGACTAACGAATTCGATTATGTATTCAGGGTTTGTTAAAAGGAGTGTGGAAATTATTAAAACAAACAATATTATCAAAGTCAACCCGATATTTCCAAAATATTGTGAAAGTTTTGCTGAGGTTTTATCTCCAAAGAATCCACTTAGTTCTGGATTATTTGTGATGTTCCCGGTTAATATTGGAAGCAGGATTATCTGAATCATGGAAAGGATTGATGGGAAAAAAATGTTTCTGAAATTCAAAATCAAACCCAGTCCAGAATAGAGTAAAAAAGTTGGTAGAAAAAAAGCAACAACTCCAAAAATTTGAAATGTTTTTTCAGAAATAAAATAACCGATCAAACCTCCAAGATTTTTTTCCCTGTTTTCACTCTGGGTTTTATGAATATCATAATTAAAAAGTGATAAAATCAAAAATAACGAAATCACAAGAAGAACTATAAACATGATGTAGTTTGATAGTTTCTTGTTTTCGGAAAGTCCTCTTTTTTTGAATTGAAAGATGATAGTTAAAAGGTAAATCGATGTTGATATAAGAAAGAATGTTTTAGATAACATAAAATAATTCTAACTTGCTTATACCAATTGTCAACAGGCAACCTTTTTGTATTCATCAAAAGTGAATCCGATCAACTTTTCCATCATATCTTTTGAAAAATCAAATTTAACATTCGCTATCCTGTAAACTTCAGAAATGGTAAGCGATGAGCCTGCCTTTAACGCTGAAAGGTAATCATCGATAGCTTTTTTCGGGTTTTCTCTATAGTTTATCCATAGTTGTAAAGCTCCAAGTTGTGCGATTCCATATTCTATATAATAAAAAGGCATTTCAAATATGTGTAACTGTTTATGGTATGATATTTTCAGATAATCATCATAATCAGACCAATCGACAAATTTTTCAGAAAATTCGTTGTATATACTTTTGAAATAGTCTTTTCTTTCAGATGGAGATATATTTTCCCTTGAATAAAGGAAGTGTTGAAATTTATCAACAACAGCACACCATGGGAAGAAACTTATAATACCTTCAAGATGTTTTTTCTTTGCCTGTTTTAAAGATTGTTGATCTATATAGAATATGTCCCATCTATCGTATGTCAAAAGTTCCATTCCCATTGATGCAAATTCAGCAATTTCAGATGGAGTACTTTTATAAAAGTATGTAAAAAGATCTTTGACAGCCAAGGTATGAACCGCATGACCTGTTTCATGCATGAGAGTTTTCATATCGGAATGAACTCCGGAACTGTTCATGAATATAAAAGGTAAACCTGTTTTATATAAAGGATAGTTGTATCCACCAGGGGCTTTTCCTTTACGGGATTCAAGATCTAAATGTTTTTTCTCAACGACTTTTTCAAAAACTTCTCCAAATCTTTTATCTACCGAGTAGAAAACTCTCTTGGATTTTTCTATAAAATCTTCTGTGTTTTCAAATGGTTTTAAAACTATTTCATCGGATAATGTAGCTGATAGATCGTATGGTTTGATCTTTTCGAGATTCATCTTCCTTGTCTTTTCTTTAACTATCTCTCCATAGATTGGGGTTACCACATCAAGAACAGAATTATGAAACTCCTCACATTCTTTGATTCCATAGTCAAACCTTTCAAGTTCTCTGAATCTGAATTCAACATAGTTTTTGAAGTTCGCATTTTTTGCTTTTTTGTTTCTCAGTGCGGTCAACCCTGATAGAATATCTTCGATCCTATCAGCGTATTCGATTCTTTTTTTTACAACAGCATCAAAAGCTTCTTTCCTTTCATCCCTATCTTTGCTCTGTAAAAACAATGCCATCTGTGGAAGTGTGTACTCTTTCCCTCTAAAATTTATAACCATACTACCAATCGTTTGTTGATATTCCATAGTTTTTTTTGTTATCTCTGTGTCTATCTGAATATTCTCTTTTCTGAATATTTCAACTTCATTTTTGAACCTTTTAATCAAAATTCCCCATTTTGATTGATCGAGTTTGGAGAGGTGTTCACAGTTAACGATCTTTTTTAAGATTTCAAAATTTACCTCTTTCATTTTTGGCTCAATCTGATCGTTGAAAACAAGAAATCTTTCACGGTATTCTTTATTCTGTGTGTCTCTTGTCATGTTGATATAAGCCCAGCCATAAGATTCTGAAAGAAATTCGGATATCGAAGAAAAATCTTCAAGTAACTCTAAAAGGTCACCGTCATTGTTAATTTCCCTGTTCAAAATATCATCATAATATTCTTTTAAATCATCCCATCCTTTTATTTCGAAATTCAGGTTTTTAAAATTTTTTTTCATCTTTTTCTCCTTTTTGGAGTTGAATTTTTACAGAATTTTGGTAATCTTTGTTAATGATTATTAAAAAGTTAAGTATAGTTAATTTTAGAAATTTTTCAAGTAAAGTTTTTGCTTTTGACAGAAGAACCATTATCACTGGAATGAATGGTTCTGGAAAGACATCGATTATTGAAGCGATATATTATTTAACAAATTTTAAATCTTTCAGAACAGGTAACGATAAAAAAGTAGTAAAGATTGGAGAAGATCATTTCGTTATAAACGTTGAAGGGGAGAGAGAAGGAGAAGATTTTACTGTTGGTCTTCTGTACAGGGACAACAAAAAAGTTTTATCCATAAACGGGAACCGATCCGTTAAGTTAACCGATGGTTTTGGTTTTTTCATTTCGGTAATTTTTTCAACATACGACAAACTTCTTTCTGACAGAATGGCTATATACAGAAGAAAGTTTATGGATAGATTGATATCAACCATCGATAACGAATATTTTGAAAATATAGTTCAGTACCATTCGATTTTAAAAAGAAAGAATTTTATTCTTAAAGAGAATGGTGATAAGAGGTTGCTTGAAACATATTCAATTCAACTTTCAGAAAAATCTGACTATATTTATGAAAGAAGGATAGAGTTTATTTCATATTTTGAGGATCTTTTGAACGATTTGTATGAAAAAGTTTTTGAAAAAAAAGGTCTTGTAAAGGTAAAATATTTTTCCTCAAAGGATAATGGAGATTTTAAAAATACCTCTCTTTTTGAAAAATTTGAAACAAACATTTCACTTGAAAAAGAAAAAAGAAGAACTATTTTTGGTCCACATCTTGATGATATAGTTATAACTGTGGAAGGGAAGCCGATAAGTGATTTTGGAAGTGAAGGGGAGAAAACATTACTTGGAATAACTTTGAAAATTGCAGAGTTAAACCTTATATACGAAAACATAGGGGAATATCCAGTTATACTGATCGATGATGCTTTCTCTGAACTCGATAAGGTAAAAACAGGTAAACTTCTTGAAATTTTTGAATCCTATCCACAGGTGATAATAACATTTCCAAAAAAGTGGGAAAGTTTAAAAGATTACATGTTGATAGATCTTGATAGGGATAAATTATGAATATTTTAACCGTCCTTTTGGTTGCTTTCGGACTTTCTCTTGATGCCTCAGCTGTTTCACTTGTTTGTGGTATGAATGAAAAAAGAAGCAGATTACTACTATCGATAAAACTTGGAACCTTTTTCGGATTTTTTCAGTCGTTGATGTTCATTGTTGGATATTTTGTTGGATTTGGTTTTTCGATCCTCATAAGTAGTTTCGATCACTGGATCGCATTTTTACTTTTGCTTTCAGTTGGAGCGAAAATGTTGTTCGAATCGTTTAAAAAGGATCAAAAGAAATGTTTTGATACAGATTCAATTTTCGTTCTTTTAACACTTTCAATAGCTACGAGTATAGATGCCCTTGCTGTTGGAATATCTTTTGCATTGTTAAGTTTTGATGTCCTTAAAACAACAATTTTGATCGGAATAATTACATTTTTTGACTCAATAATGTTTACGATTCTTGGAAGATTTTTCAATAAACTTTTAAACAATAAATCAGAACTTGTAGGTGGTTTGATACTTATTGGTATCGGAATAAAAATTTTAATGGAGCATACTTTATGAGGAATTCTACTTATTACAGATCTCCCGTTGGTCTTATACTTGTAGAGGAGAATGATGGAGTTATTACGAAACTTGATTTTGTTAAAAGAAAAAATGTAAAAATTAATAATCGTAAAAGTGAACTTTTAAAAGAAGTTATAGAACAACTTGATCAGTATTTCAAAAAGAAAAGAAAGAATTTTTCAATCAAGGTTTTTTTCAGCGGAACTGAGTTTCAAAGAAAGGTTTTAAAAAAAACGTGTGAAATACCTTATGGGAAAACTGCTACATACTCTGATATAGCAAAGTTGATCGGAAGACCAAAAGCTGTCAGAGCTGTTGGAAGTGCTTTAAGACAGAACAATGTCCCGATTATCATTCCATGTCATAGGGTCATTGGCAAGGATGGTGGTTTAAGAGGTTTCGCCGGGAAAATTAGAGTGAAAGAATTCCTGTTGAAACTTGAAAACCCGGATTTTAAAATATAGAAAATAACCTGTTCCAGAAGAGGTCTTATGAAATTTAACAAAAATATTAGAAATATCGCGATAATTGCTCATGTTGATCATGGTAAAACAACACTTGTGGATTCAATGTTTAAACAGAGTGGGATCTTTAAAGTGAGAGATGGAATTGATGAAAGGATAATGGATTCCCTTGATCTTGAAAGGGAGAGAGGGATAACGATTGCAGCAAAAAATTGTGCTATAAATTATAGGGATGTGAAAATAAATATAATCGATACCCCGGGACACGCTGATTTTGGAAGTGAGGTTGAAAGGGCTCTGTTTATGGTTGATGGTGCGATACTTCTTGTTGATGCATCTGAAGGTCCATTACCTCAAACCAGGTTTGTTTTGAGAAAAGCTCTCGAAAAGAATTTGAAGATCATCGTTGTTATAAATAAGATTGATAGAAAGGACGCAAGGATAAAAGAAGTTTCCGATGAAATATTTGAACTTTTCATATCCCTCGATGCGACGGATGAACAACTCGACTATCCTGTTTTATATGCTATCGGTAGAGATGGAATAGCAAAAAGAAGAGTCGAAGATGATTCAAAAGATCTTACTCCACTTTTTGAAACCATCTGTAACTATATACCGGCTCCAATTTACAGAGATGATGAAATATTCCAGATGCTTGTTTGTGATCTATCATATTCTGATTATCTTGGTAGGTTAGCTATTGGAAAAGTTGTTAACGGTAATGTGAAGAAAAATGATCAACTTGTCTGTATAAATTCTGAAAAAAGGATAATACCTCTAACGGTAACAAAACTTCAGGTTTATGAAGGGAACAGGATAAAAGAGGTGGATAGTGTTGAAAGTGGTGAGATAATAGTTCTTGCGGGAGTTGATGATGTAAAAATCGGTGATACGATTTGCAATAAAGATTTCCCGGAAAGTTTACCTGGAATATTCATCGATGAGCCAGCAATATCCATGGTTTTTACAGTTAACACTTCACCACTTGCAGGAAGGGAAGGAACAAATGTTCAGTCGGGGAAATTGAGAGAAAGGTTGTACAAAGAGACATTGAAAAATGTTGGGATCCAGGTTGAAGATGGGATTGAACCGAATACTTTTATAGTGAAAGGAAGAGGTGAACTCCAATTATCAATACTGATAGAGAGTATGAGAAGAGAGGGATTTGAACTGACGGTTGGAAGACCAAAAGTTATTTTCAAACATAAGGATGGAAAAACTTTTGAACCTATAGAACATATATTCATAGACACTGAAGATAAATATGTTGGTATAGTAACTGAAAAATTATCATTAAGAAAAGGTATTATGTACAACCTTTCTACAAATGCTAACGGAAGAGTTAGAATAGAATTTTTAATCCCTTCAAGAGGGCTTATAGGTTATAGATCAGAATTTCTCACGGATACAAGAGGAACAGGTATTATAAACGGTTATCTGAAAGGGTATGAAGAGTATAAAGGTGATATACCTTCAAGAACTACAGGATCACTTGTTTCAGAAAATGATGGAAGGGCTGTTGCTTACGCTTTATCATATCTTGAAGAGAGAGGGCGGCTTTTTATAGTTCCAAACGATCCTGTTTACGAAGGGATGATAATAGGGGAACACAGCAAGGAGAATGATCTTAACGTTAATCCAACGAAGGAGAAAAGGTTATCAAATATGAGATCAGTTTCAAAGGATGATTCCATAATTTTAACACCTGTAATTCCGATGACTTTGGAAAAAGCGATGGAGTTCATAAAAGATGATGAGATGATTGAAGTGACACCAAAGTCGATACGTTTGAGGAAAAAGATTTTATCATCCCTCGAAAGGAAAAGGTTAAGGGGTGATAAAAGGGAAGAGCATGAAGATGATTTATAGAATTTTTTTAAAAATTCTTGACTGTATGAATCAATTTTAATATAATTATTTTTTATGAAAAAATTAATGTTTATCATAATTTTATTATCTATTTTTACAGCATTATTCGCGTTAACTGGATCAAAGATCGAGAATTCGGTTGGTGCTATATATGTTCCGCAAAAAATGTTTTCCTATGTTGATTATTTTAAATTCACCTCAACTTTTGATTCTTTGAATTTGAATTATTTTACTTTTTCCAACAAAATTGACACTTGTGTTTCAGAAACATTTGAAAAAATAGTTCCCCATATATCCCTTGACTCAATAAAAATTTCAGATTTTGATTATCTTATCATACTTGGTGGTAAGGGAATTTTAAACGAGATTGAAAACAAGAAACTTTTGAAGCTTATAAAAGAGTGCGATCAGAATAAAAAATTTATCATAGCTATCGGTTTTGCTCCAGTTTTGCTTGTAAAAGCGAACGTTACTGATGGTAAATATATAACGATGACAAACATCTACGTTTTGTATGAAAAGGTGAAGGATAAAAAAATCAAATATGTTGATAGAGACATAGTTTCATCTAAAAATCTTATAACAACACAGACAAACAACAATCTTGATCTTCTGATCAAAAAATTTTTTGAGATTTACAATGGTACTTTTGATCCAAAGAGTTCTGGAAAGTAAAATTTTTGTGGAAGAGAAACTTTTTTCATCAACCGGTAGAGGTCTTTTGATTTTTGTATGTTTTAAAAAGGATGATTTGAAAAATGAAATCAATTTTGATAAGGTGGTGAAAAAGGTTTTGAATTTTCGGATTTTTGAGGATGAGAACAGAAAATTTAATAAATCGATAGAAGATATAAAAGGGGAGATCATGCTTGTTTCACAGTTTACTCTCGCGAGTAGAAATTTTGATGGAAACAGACCATCTTTTGATGATTCTCTCGGATACGAAGAAGCAAAGATTCTGTTTGAAAAAATGTATGAAAAATTTAAACAGAAGATAAAAACTGAGAAGGGAAGTTTTGGTGAATACATGAAGGTTCATCTTGTAAACGATGGGCCTGCAACATTTATTCTGGAGTTCTGATGAAGAGTATGACAGGTTACGTTAAACTTTCGAAAAGTATAAAAGGTTATGGGAGTGTTACTTGTGAGATTAGGTCTGTTAACGGAAAAGGACTTAACACAACTTTTAAATTACCTTATGAACTATCAACACTTGAAAATGACCTCAGAAAAATAATTTCAAAAAAGATTAAAAAAGGAAACATCTCGGTAAATTTTTTTGTTAACTACTCGAGTGAATATATTCAAAATTTTGTTGAAACAAGAATCAAATCACTTGAAAGGGTTATGGGAATGGAGAAATATGAAAAATTTTTGCCTCTTGTATATTCAGATGTATCAAACTATATACCACTGGTAAAAAAGGTTGAAAGGGATACGCTGCTTTCAATTATAAAACTTTTTAAACTTTCACTTTCCTCTTTTGTAAAATATAGAGAGGAAGAGGGAATGGAGATAAAAAAGATAATACATCAGTATATTAAGATTTTGAATTCAAACATAAATTCGATTAAAAACCTTTCAAAAAATATAGTAAAAGAAAAAAAAGAAAAATTGAAAAAACTTCTCGGTGAATACAACGAACAGTTGAAAAATGAGTTAATACTTTACGCTGACAAGGTTGATATAACAGAGGAGATAGATAGGTTTAAAATTCATCTCAGGAGATTGAAAAAAGAAGAGTCCGGTTCATCCATAACATTTATTTTACAAGAATTGCAAAGGGAAGCGAATACTATTTCGTCGAAGTCAGAGGATGTAAGAATTATCGAAAAGGTTATAAGAATAAAAGAGATAATTGAAAAGATGAAAGAGCAGGTAGCGAATGTCGAGTAAGGGTTTTTTGCTTATTCTATCATCTCCATCGGGTGGTGGAAAAACAACATTGTGCAAGATGATACTCGAAAATGTAAAAGACACTGTTTACTCTGTGTCAGCGACTACGAGAGAAAAAAGAAAAGGTGAAACTGATGGAAAGGACTATTATTTTTTAAGTGAGGAAGAATTTTTACAAAAAGAAAAGGAAGGTTTTTTCGCTGAAACTGCAATCGTTCATGGAAAAAGGTATGGAACACCAAAAAAATTTTTGGATGATATGATAGAAAAAGGTAAAATTGTTGTTATGGATATTGATGTGGTTGGAGCGATGAACATTATGAAAATATATCCAAATTCTGTCTCGATCTTTATAATGCCTCCTTCCATGGAAGAACTTGAGGAACGACTTAAGAGAAGAAGTAGAGATGGAGTTGAAGATATAAGGGTTCGACTTGAGAATGCAAAAAAAGAGATTGAATTCTCAAAACATTTTAAGTATACTGTGGTCAACAGAAATATAGATGATGCTTTTCAAAACATAAAAGAAATTATAGAAAAAGAAAAAAAGGAGGATATAGATGAAAGTTGTTCCAATCGATGAGATTTATAAAAAAGTGAAAAACAAGTATCTTGCCGTTGTTCTTATTGCAAAAAGAGCAAAAAAATACAATCAGGAAAACTATTTGTATTTTAATTCAAAAAATGAAAAACAACCGGAAAATCTTATTAAAAACGAACCTGTAAAAGATGCTTTTAACGATTTCTTCGATGGATTACTTGATGAAAGAATAAAAGATTATGAATAAAATCCTTTTAGGAGTAACTGGTTGTATTTCCGCATATAAAGCCGCTTCGCTTATAAGAGAGTTTAAAAAGAATGGTGATGAGGTAAAGGTTATACTTACACAGAATGGTGCTAAATTTATTACACCTTTAACTTTAAGAACCCTTTCAGAAAACAGAGTTTACACTTCATTGTTCGATGATGAAAATGAATGGTCAACAGAACATATAAGTTTGAGCAGATGGGCTGATATCCTTGTGGTTGCACCAGCATCAGCAAACATTATCGGTAAATTTGCCTGTGGTATCGCTGATGATCTACTTTCAACAACCTTTCTCTCTTTTGATAAAAAAATTTTAATAGTTCCGACGATGAACAAAAGTATGTATGAAAATAAAGCAACAGTAGAAAATATAAAAAAATTGAAAGAGAGAGGAATATTCGTGATGGAACCAGAAGAGGGTTTCCTGGCATGCGGAGAGGAAGGTAAGGGAAGGTTTCCTGAAATCGAAAAAATTTTTCTTTTAACAAAGAGGTTACTTTATCCCCATGAATTTTTAAAAGGGAAAAAAATAGTGATAACAGGTGGTGGGACTTTCGAAAAGATTGATCCTGTTAGAGGTTTAACAAATCTTTCCTCAGGTAAAATGGCTCTCTCTTTTGCAAAAGCGGCATATTTTAATAAGGCTGAAAAAATCCTTTTCGTTCATGGTAGAATCGATCAAAAACCTTATCATTTTTCTGAAAATATAAAGGTTGAAAGTTCAGAAGATATGAAAAAGATTTTGGAAGAGAGAATCGATGAATATGATATCCTTGTTATGGCTGCCGCTGTTACAGATTTCAAACCCGAATTCAGTGAAAACAAAATAAAGAAAAAGGATAATCTGGAATTAAAATTACATAAAACCGATGATATTTTAAAATCTTTTAAAGATAAGAAGATATTGAAAATTGGTTTTGCTCTTGAAAGTGAAGACCATCTTGATAATGGTATGAAAAAAATGAAAGAAAAAAATCTTGACTATATAATTGTAAATGACCAAAACAATCTGGGAAAAGATAAAGGAAGTGTAGTTATAGTTTCAAAAGATGGGAAAATTTTAAAAATTGAAGATCTTGACAAATTTGAAATAGCTTTAAAGGTTTTTGAATGGATAAAATTTTAAAAAACATAACCGATATATTAAAATTTGAAAAAAAATTTTATAACAGAAAATTTGTTTTAAGTGAAGAGATTTTTGTTGTTTCTCCAATGGAGATTTTGAAAGAAGAGGTTTTGAACTGTAGAAGTTGTCCAATACAAAAAACTATAAAAAATAAAGTTTTTGGAACCGGTCCCTTTGATGCAAAACTTATGATAATCGGTGAAGCCCCTGGTGCAGATGAAGACAGGGAAGGTTTACCTTTTGTTGGAAGGGCCGGAGAAAAGTTGACCAAAATGCTTGAATATATAGGTATAGATAGAAAAGATGTGTTTATAGCAAACATCTTGAAATGCAGACCTCCAGGAAACGCTGATCCAGAACCTGAACAGATATCAAACTGCTTCCCTTTCCTTAAAAAACAGGTTGAAAGTATAAAACCCAAAATAATTCTGACTTTGGGAAGGTACGCTGCAAGTGTTGTTACAGGTGAAAAATCTTTGAAAATGGCAGATTATTTAGATCGGGATCTGGTTTCTATTTTCTTCGAAATACCTGTGATTGCGACATATCATCCTGCTGTTCTTTTACATTCAAAAGGTGAGAGATTAGAGGTTATAAGAAAACAGATAGCAAAAGATCTGAAAAGATTGAAATCGAGGATGGAAAAATTATGTTGAGAGAAAAAAGTTTTTATTCAAGGGAAGCTGAAATGGCTGTTCTTGGAGGGATAATACTTGATGCTCAAAATATTTTAAACGATATAATTCCTAAACTGAAAGAAGAGCATTTTTATTTCAGTGAGAATAAAAAAATATATTCAACGATAGTTAAGATGTATAACAACTCAGAGAAAGTTGATATAGTTACATTGAAAAACCGTTTGAAAAGGGAAAATATTTTAAATGAGGTTGGTGGTGATGAATATTTACAGAAACTTGTCGATCAACTTGATCTTTTACCTCATATAGATGAATACATCAAGATTGTTGAAGAATATTATGTGTTAAGACATCTTTTGAAAACAGCAAAACTGATCAGTGACAGTTGTGCAAGTGATCTTGAGGTTGATACAATAATTGAACAGGCAGAAAATGAGATCTTCAAAGTCAGAGAGGGAAGATACAGATCAGATATTATTCCTGTTTCTGAAAAGATAGGTGAAATTGAGAAGATGATAAATTTCTATATCTCAAGGAAAGAACCTGTGACTGGCCTTCCAACTGGCTTTTCGGATCTTGATAAGATGACCACAGGATTTCAGAAAGGTGATTTTATAGTTATAGCCGCACGTCCTGGAGTTGGTAAAACGAGTTTTGCTTTAAACATTCTGATCAACCAGTGTGTAAAAACGAATCCTGATGAGGAAAAGAAGAAGGGGTTGATATTTTCACTTGAGATGACTTCAGAGCAGTTGATACAGAGAATGTTGTGTTCTTATGCGAATATTACTGGAACTGCATTAAGGCAGGGTATTTTAAAAAAAGAAGATATACATAACCTTTCCGTTGCGTATAAACATTTTTCTCAATCGGAAATCTATATAGATGATTCAACAAAAGGAACCCCACTTGATATAAGGGCAAAATCGAGAAGAATGGTTCTGGATAAAAAGATAGATTTTATAATTATCGATTATATTCAGATGATGCATCTCGACAAAAAGGTGGAAAATAAACAGGTTGAAATATCAGAAATTTCAAGATCGTTAAAATTACTTGCGAAAGAATTACACATACCTGTTATCGCTCTGGCACAGCTTTCAAGATCAACAGAGAAGAGAAAAGAAAAACCGATACTTTCCGATATAAGGGATTCGGGAAGTATAGAGCAGGATGCTGATGTTGTTATATTTATCCATAGAAAGTTTAAGCCTGGAACGACCCTTGATGATGCTACGTTAATCATTGCAAAACAGAGAAATGGCCCTACTGGTGAAATAGAGATTCTTTTTGATTCTGCAAGAACTCTATTTAAGCAAAAAGTGTGATTATGAAGTTATTGTTTCAAGAATTCATTATAAATTTTGGTGAATTTTTTATACTCTTCTGGAAAGTTTTGAAATCGATAAAAAAAGTGTTTAAAAATAGAAAAATTGTTGCATACGAAATGTTTGAAATAATCAATGAATCTCTGGGAATATTTGTGCTTGCATCCCTGTTTGCTGGAATGGTTTCTGCATATCAGACAGCATATCAGGCACGAAATTTTTTACCTTTAATATATATCCCAACACTTATCACACAGGCCGTTATACTTGAAATAGGCCCTCTCCTTGCAGGAATTGGATTTTCCGGTAAGGTCGCGAGTCAGACATCCGCTGAAATATCTTCGATGAAGATTACTGATCAACTCGATGCTCTCGAACTTATGTCGATAGATCCAGTTGAATACCTTGTGATGCCTAAAGTTGTAGCAACGATGATCATAATCCCTTTTTTAACTCTGATATGTGAATTTTCGGTAGTTTTCGGTTCCTTCATAATATCTGTTGTAACTTTAGGAATTTCACCTAACGAATTTCTGGAAGGAACAAAAAGAAGTTTCTATTTTTATCAGTTGTATGGTGGTCTTTTCAAGTCGATAGTTTTTGGGATTTTCGTAACGATGGTTGCCTGTTTTTTTGGTATGAAAGCAAAAACAGGTGCGAGGTCTGTAGGTAAGGCAACAACATCATCTGTTACGGTTTCTTCTATTTCCGTGATAATTCTTGATTATTTTATAACAAGGATTCTATTTTTATGGTAGAGGTCAAAAATCTTACAAAAAGTTTTGGTAAAGATGGTGTTTATGATATCAACCTTTCGATCGAAAAGGGAACGATATGTGCGATAATCGGGAAAAGTGGTTCAGGTAAAAGTTTACTTTTAAAAAATATTCTTGGGTTGATAAAACCTGATAGGGGAGAAGTTTATATCGATGGAGTTAATGTTCATAAAGCAAAATACTCAGATTTAAAACAGGTCAGAAAAAAGATGGGAGTTCTCTTTCAGAACAATGCTCTTTTTGATTCCATGAATGTTTTTGAAAATGTATCTTTACCTGTTGTTTATAATAATCCTGATTATGATCTTAACACTTTAAATGAAGAGGTGTTGAACATTCTTACTCTACTCTCGTTACCTGATATTAGAAATAAAGAAATAAAAGAACTTTCGGGTGGGATGCAAAAAAGGGTTGCTATTGCAAGATCTTTGATCACAAACCCTTCAATACTCTTTTATGATGAGCCGATAACCGGACTCGATCCTTTAACAGGAAATAAAATAATAGAACTTATAAAAGAGATACATATTAAATTAAAAAAAACAACAGTAGTTATTACACACGATCTGAGAGGTTTTATCGATTTTATTGATCATATACTTTTGCTTGACAACGGAAAAGAAATTTTTTGGGGAACGAAGGATGAATTTTTTTTATTTGAAAACGAGATTGCAAAATCATATTTAAAAATGGCAGGGCAAAATGGAAGATAAAAAAATTTTTATAATAGGTCTTACAGTTTTTATCGGTATTGCTATATTGATTTTTTTAAGTTTTTTTATGAACAAGGTGAGATTTTTTACTGACAACAATTATGTCCTGGTGAAATTTTCTCATGCTGATGGTGTAAAGGTAAACGACGAGGTAAGATATAGAGGAGTGAAGTGTGGGACGGTTGTCGATGTTGTTTTAACAAAGGATTATGTGCTTTTAAAATTATGGTTGAAAAAAGATTTTAAAGTTGGAAAAAATTCCTTTGTTGCTATACAGGATCTTGGAATAATCGGTGGAACAAAATACATATTCGTCCAGCCTTCTGGGGATACACTCTATAGATATCCCTTTGATACACTCATTGGAGTTAACAGAGATTTTAACATTTCTGAGATAGGGATAATAATCTCTGATATAAGGGAAATGGTTTTCAACGCCATTCCATCGAAGGAGAGAGTTGAAGAGATAGTCGATACACTTTTTTCAGCATTGAAAAAAATAAATGATCTGGTCGAAAAGAATGATAAAGATATAAACAGTATAGTTACCAAACTTTCCTACAGTTCAGATAAAGTCAGTATGATAGTTGATTCTTTATATCCTGCGATGTTGTCATTGAAAAAAGAGATAGAAATATTTTCCGAAGGGAGTGGAAGTGTAAAAAGGATACTCAGAGAGGACACAGTTTATATAAGGTTGAACGAGAGTTTGAAAAAGTTGAACAGGATACTTGATGAAATCGAAAAAAATAAAATAGTAAAGGGATGTTTGTGAGCAAAAAGGGAAGTAAAAGTTTTGTTTGTTCAGAATGTGGTTTTAAGAGTGTTAAATGGTTGGGGAGATGTCCAGAATGTGGTATGTGGGACACTTTTATCATTGAAAAGGATGATATCAAAAAAGAAAGGGATGTAAAACCTGTATCCATTGATGAAATAAAACTTGAAAATTTTTCAAGGATAAAATTCCTGGATGACTCTTTAAACAGAGTTTTTGGTGGTGGTCTCGTAAAAGGTTCAATCGTTCTTCTTGCCGGGAATCCTGGATCTGGAAAATCAACACTATCTTTGAAAATAATAGAAAAATTACCAGATGATGTTAATGTTCTTTATTTTTCATCTGAAGAATCTTTCGAACAGATAAAGTTGAGAGCTGTCAGAGTTTTGAAAGAGAAGAATTTCAAGATAATCTCTTCAAATCTCTTTGAGGATCTGGTTGATAACGAAAAAGTTTTAAATTCATCAGATGTTGTAATCATCGACTCTATTCAGATGGTTGGATCAGAGAATATTCCAACTATTCCTGGTTCTCCAACAACTGTGAAATACATAATGGGAGAGTTGATAAAAATTGCTAAACAAAAGAACATTTCAGTTATCGTGATAGGACATATAACTAAAGATGGAAGTGTCGCTGGGCCAAAAACTCTTGAACATCTTGTGGATGTGATTCTCTATCTTGATTCTTTGGAACATGAGAATCTGAGAATACTTAAATCCAACAAAAACAGATTTGGTTCAACCGATGAGATGGCAATATTTAAGATGGAAGAGAATGGGCTTTTGAGTTTAGATAACATCGACAGGATAAATCTTACAAGTGGAGATAAAGTAGGAAGGGCAATATCCTGCACAGTTGAAGGTAGTATGCCTCTGGCTTTAGAGATCGAATCTTTGATATTCTATTCAAAATATGGTGTTCCCCAGAGAGTCCCTACGGGTATAAATATAAGACGGATGCAGATGCTTGTAGGGATATGTGAAAAGTATCTTGGAGTTGGTTTTGGGAATATGGATATTTTTATAAACGTTTCAAATGGAATAACGATTAAAGATCCACAGATAGATCTACCGATAATAGTTTCGATGTTGTCTTCCTTCAAAAATAAAATTGTGAGTAAAGAGAACGCTTTTATCGGAGAAGTCGGTCTAACTGGCGATTTAAGATCAAGTAGTAATATTGAGATGAGAATAAAACATTTAAAAAATATTGGAATAAAAACAATCTTCATACCTTATGTTGAAAAGATACAAACAGATAAGGATATAGAGATCATAAAAATAAAAAATATTAAAGAGATTAAGGAAATCGTATGATCTATAATTGGGTATATAAAGAAATAGAAAATGATCATGATTTAAAAGGTTTAGCGAAAAGTCTGAATACTGATGAATACATATTAAAAATACTTTTAAACAGAGGAGTTGAACCCGAGAAGTTTGAACAGTTTTTAAACCCTGATGAGAAAAATTTTTATGATCCTTTTTTAATGATCGGGATAAAAGAGAGTGTCGAAAGGATCAGGAAAGCGATCGAGAAGAATGAAAGGATTCTCATCTATGGGGATTATGATGCGGATGGTATAACTTCAACAGCGATGCTTTACAGATTTTTTAGGATGGTTGGATTGACCCCATACTTTTTTATTCCCCATCGTCTTGAAGAGGGGTATGGTGTTTCAAAAAATGGTATCGATTATGCTTTAAGCAAAAATGTTACATTGATGATAACTGTTGATTGTGGAATAACAGCGTTTGATGAGATAGATTATGCGAGAAGAAAAGGTATAGATGTTATAATCACAGATCATCATGAGTTTTCAGATAAAACACCTCTGGCCTACTCGATAATAAATCCCAACAGAGATGATGAAACTTATCCTTTTAGATCTCTTGCCGGCTGTGGTGTTGTATTTAAACTTTTACAGGCATTAGGGAAATGTTTAAATGTTGATTTTTCGGTTCTGGACAATTTTATCGATTTTGTAACTCTGGGAACTATCGCTGATGTTGTTCCGCTGATAGATGAAAACAGAACGATCGCTTCAATAGGATTAAAACATTTGAAAAATGTTAAGAACTATGGATTGAAATCTCTTATAGAGGTTTCAGATTTACAGAAAGATCTCATCAACTCATACCATGTTGGTTTTATTCTTGCACCAAGGATTAACGCTATGGGTCGGATGGATAATGCAACAAAAGCTGTTAACCTTTTAATAACCGATGATAGAAAGGAAGCGGAAGATCTGGCGAAAGAGTTGAACAAAAAGAATAGGTTAAGACAGGAAGTCGATCAGGATGTATTCGATGAAGCGGTTGATATGATCGAAAGAGAATCTCTACACAAAAAACAAACGATAGTTATAGCAAAGGAGAATTGGCATGAGGGTGTTATTGGTATAGTAGCGAGTAGGATAGTTGAAAAATACAACAAGCCAACGATTATGATTTCGATAGTTGATGATATAGGTAAAGGTTCAGGAAGATCGACACAAAATTTTCATCTCTATAATGCTTTAAAAGATCTTGAAGAGATTCTTCTCTCTTTCGGTGGGCATCGTCTTGCTGCGGGTATTACACTGAAAAAGGATAAAATAGATGAATTTAAAAGAAGATTTGAAGAGTATGCAAAGGTTTTGAACGATGGTAAAGATTATGAGAGAAAACTTGATATAGATTGTATCCTGCCGATGGATAAAATTGACCTTGATTTCTATGAAAAACTTGAAAAACTTGAGCCGTTTGGCTATATGAATCCCCAGCCAGTTTTTCTTTCAAAAAATGTTAACGTTGTAGGTTATCCATTGATGCTAAAAGATAAACATTTAAGGTTATGTTTAAAACAGGAAGATTATTCTTACGATGCTATCTGGTTTAACAATGGTAAAGAGATGATCTCAAAGTTGACACAACCAGGGAAACAGTTTGATGTTGTTTATAACATCATGAAAAATGAGTATAGCGGAAAAATACTTTTGCAATTAAGAATAATAGATATGATGGAGTCAGAGTGATGAAAAGGGAAAAAGATTTTTTGATTTTTGACGATGTGTTTTCCGATTACAATATCGCAATATCATTGAGAGATAAAAGTTTTATCAATGAAAACGATATGAGTTTTAATTTCCAAGAAAATCAAGAGAATAGAGAAAGATTTTTTTCAAATTTGAAAATCGAAAATCTTTTTAAAGTCAGAAACAGGCAGATACACTCAAAATTGATACATAATGCTGAAAAGGGCATCACAAAAGAAGGGGATGGTTTATTTTCGGAAGATAAAAATTATGCTCTGTATCTTTTAACAGCCGATTGTTATAACATATTTTTTACAACCGATAATGGAAAGATTTTTGGATGTTTGCATGCTGGCTGGAAAGGAATAATAGAAGGAATTGTTGAAGAGAGTTTGAAATTTTTCAGAAATGATACAAAAACTCTGGTGTTGCAGGGAATATGTGATAAACATTTCATAGTTGAAGAAGATGTAAAAAATCTTTTTTTGAAAAGGTTTGGTGAAAGTTATATAAAACATTTTGATAAAAAATTTTCAGTCAATTTAAGAGGAATAATAGTTGATATTTTAAAGCAACGATCTGATGTAGAAAGTGTAGAACTTTGTAATGTGTGTAGAAAAGATATACTTTTTTCTTATAGGGAAGGGGACATAGAAAAACGTAATATTTCTGTAATATGGAGGAAAAGTTAAGATGAAAAAATTACTCGTATTGTTCATTTTTATAGTTTCTTTTTCTTTTAATTTTCTTTTTCCCTATGAGATAAGAGTTGAAAAAAACAAATTTGATTGCCCAACGAGTTCAATGTTGAAGGAGCCAATAAGATTAAAACTTTATCATGAAAAACAGGATTCAATCGATGGAGATAATTTTCTCGTTGTTTTCGAAAAAGTTTATGGTGATATAGAGGTTGAGCCGGAGAGTTTAAAGTTTGAAGATGGAGAAATCAGTGTTTACCCAAAGGTTGGAAAAAAGATGGGAACCAACATATTGAGAGCGAATGTCTTCTATAAAGGCTATCAGGTTGATAAGTTTGATTTTAAAGTTGTTGGCCTGAACTGGATTGAAATAATAGTGACACTTCTGGGAGGACTTGGTTTGTTCCTTTTCGGAATGAAATTTATGTCGGACTCTTTACAAAATTTTGCAGGTGAAAGGATAAAATTTTTCATCACGAAGATGACAAAGAATACTTTTTTTGGTGTTTTGACTGGCGGAATAGTGACATCGTTTATACAGTCATCCTCTGCTACTACTGTCATCGTTGTTGGTCTTGTTAACGCTGGACTTATGACTTTAACACAATCCATAGGCATAATTATGGGAGCTAACATTGGAACGACAATGACAGCACAACTGATAGCGTTCAAGTTTGAATCTCTTGCTTTACCTGCTATCACTACCGGTGTTTTAATGATACTTTTTGGGTCAAGAAAAATAAAAATAGCTGGTGAAACGATCTTTGGTTTTGGGCTTTTATTCTATGGAATAAGTTTGATGTCATCATCCATATCTCCTTTGAAAGAATCGCATAAACTTGTAGAATTCATGATGAAATTTGAAGATTCTCCGATACTCTCGATGTTGACAGGGATGATAATAACCATGATAGTCCAATCATCTTCAGCAACTGTTGGTCTGACGATGGTGCTTGCTGTTCAGGGTCTGATTGGTATCAACACCGCTGTTCCGCTGATCTTGGGAGAAAATATTGGAACAACTATAACCGCACTTCTCGCATCACTCTCATCCAACATAAATGGAAAAAGAGCTGCCATAATACATTCTTTGTTCAACGTTATAGGTGTTTTTTATATGATGATTGGTATATATTTTGTGAAAATAAACGGTATCCCTCTGTACTACAAGTTTCTCGAATTGATAACTCCCGGGAACAATTTCGCAGGAGAGAATATTCAAAGGTATCTTGCGAATTCGCATACATTCTTCAATGTATTTAATACGTTAGTGTTCCTGCCATTTGCAGGAGTTTTAGAAAGTATCAGTAAATTTATAATTAAGGATAAAAAGGTTGTTAAAGATAACTTCTTTGCACCAAAATATCTTGACAAAAATCTTCTGTTAAACCCACATCTTGCACTCTACAATGTAAAAAAAGAGATGATGGAGATGGTTGAAGTCGCTTCACAATCGATAGAACTTGCAACGAAAACTCTGCTTGAAGGAAATCAGGAATTTATTGAGCAGGTTAGAAAACTTGAGATGAAGACCGATATACTTCAAAATGAGATTACAAACTATCTTATTTCGATCTCAAAAGAAGATCTAACCGATCAGGAGTTTTCACAGATACCGGTTCTAATTCATTCCATAAACGATATAGAGAGAGTTGGTGATCATTCGATAAATATACTGGAATTCGCATCTATGATAAGAGATAACAGGATCGAACTTCCCAAAGAAGCATACGAAGAGATAAAAAGCATGAGTGAAGTTTTACAAAAAATGATGAAGGAAGCATATTTTGCTATCGAGGATCTTTCTCTTGAAAGGGTAAATGAAATTTTTGTTCTTGAAGAAAAGTTGAACGATTTTGAGAAAAGATATAATAGAACACATCTTTTGAGAGTTTCCAACAAATCATGTTCAAGTGATTCAGCAGCAATTTTTACAGATATTCTGACTTCATATGAAAGATGTGGAGACCATATAACAAATATAGCTGAAGCGATAAAAAATAAATTTCAATGGAGTAAAAATGATAAAGTTTAAAAAACAACTTCAAAATATTCAAAATTATATTCCCGGTAAACCCATAGAAGAGGTCAAACGGGAACTTAACTTGAAAGGGGAAATATATAAATTGGCTTCGAACGAAAATCCTTTAGGAATTTCTCCAAAAGCGTTAAAGGTTATAAAAGAATCCCTAAACGATTTGAATTTTTATCCTGATGACAACAATTTTTATCTTAAAAAAAGATTATCAGAAAAGATTGGTGTTTGCCAGGATATGATCGTTTTAGGAAACGGCTCGGTTGAAATAATAAACAATCTTGTGTTCTCTTTTACTGAAAAGAATGATAAAGTTTTACGTCCAACACCTTCGTTCATAATGTTTAAGATTTCAGGGATTTTAAATGGGTGTAAAGTCATTGATGTTCAACATAAAGGTTTTAAAACGGATGTATCTTTCATCGTCAGTATGTTAAAAAGATCAAACTTTAAAATTGTATACATTGACAACCCAAACAATCCACTTGGAAGTATGATCTTTGAGGATGAACTCAAGTATTTGCTGAAAAATGTTCCTACCGATACATTGATTTTACTCGATGAAGCTTACAACGATTACCTTGATGAAAATGTAAGAATAGATTCAACAAAATTTCTAAAAAAGTATAAAAACCTTGTAATATTGAGAACATTTTCAAAAATTTATGGACTTGCAGGTTTAAGGGTTGGATATGGTATTTCAAACAGAGAAATAATTTCTATCCTTCAAAAGGTTAGATTACCTTTCAATGTTAACCTTCTTGCCCAGAGGGCAGCCCTTGCTGCTTTAGATGATGAAGAACATATAAGGAAAAGTAAAATTTTAAACGATAAAGGATTAAAGTTTTTAACTGAAAAATTAAAAGAAATGGGTTTTTATGTTATCAGTAGTTATACAAATTTTATAACTTTTGATTGTAGATGTAGTGGAAAAACTATTTTTGAAAAATTACAAAAAAAAGGAGTTATCGTAAGACCAATAGATAACTATGGACTTGACACATTTTTAAGAGTAACGACTTCGACTGAAAGGGGGAATAAAATTTTTGTCCAAAAATTAAAGGAGGTTTTGAATGAAATTTAACGATATCGTAATAAAAGCGAAAGAGAGTAAAAAGATTTTGTCTGTTGCTTGTGCTGATGATGAAACTGTTATCAAGGCGTGTTATGATGCATACAAAGAAAACCTGTGCACTCCAATCTTTGTCGGAGATAGAGAAAAGATCAACGAGATCATAGAAAAAAACAATCTTGAAAAAGATCTGTTTGAGATCGTTGATGAAAAGGACAGAGTTCTGGCATGCGAAAAGGCTGTTAAACTTGTGAGAGATGATAGAGCTGATTTTTTGATGAAAGGTTTTGTTGATACATCAGTTCTTGGAAAGGCGGTTTTGAACAAAGAGTGGGGATTAAGAACGGGCAATGTCCTTTCCCATGTTTCACTTTTTGAAATCGACAGATATCATAAACCTTTTATATTGACTGATAGTGGTTTTATTATAAAGCCAGACCTTTCAATGAAAGTGAACATAATCAACAACGCTATTATGGTTATGAAAAAATTTGGTGTTCAAAATCCAAAAGTTTCAATCCTCGCTGCTATCGAAAAAGTCAATCCCGACATGCCTGAAACTGTTGATGCGGATAACCTAAAAAGAATGAACAGGGAAGGCCAAATAAAAGATTGTATTGTGGATGGCCCATTATCCTTTGATGTAACTGTTTCAATAGAATCAGCAAAACATAAAAAAGTTACAAGTGATGTTGCAGGAGATGCTGATGTAATGGTTGTTCCAGATATTGCATGTGGAAACATTATGGCGAAAGCACTTATTTACTGGACTGATTGTAAATTCGCTGGTGCTATAGTTGGAGCGAAAGCCCCTATCGTTCTGATTTCACGATCTGATAATGAGAAGAACAAAATGATGTCAATCGCTTTTGCTGCAGCTATTGGAAAGTTTTAATAGATTTTTTTCTGAAAGGTATGGTGGGAAATAATTCTCTTTTAAGTTTTCATTAAGTTTATTATAGATTTTTTGATCATGCACCAATTTTGAGTGGATAATTTTTGTTGTATAGGTTGAAAATTGACTTTTGAAAAACGATAAAGAGTCATTATCATTAAATCCACCACCAAGTCCGATGTATTTGATTTTTCTTTCGAAGCAAAATTTGTAAAATTCATAGATTAAAAATATATTTGCATTGTTTTTTTTACCTTCCTCTGTCGAAAAGTTAGCGATGTAATATGATGTATCATCTGAACAAAAGAATAAACTTGAAGCAACTTCTTCATCGTTAAATAATGCTGAAAATTTTATACTGAAGGGTGCATCGAGCAGACGCTTCAAACTTCCCTCATCATAGAAAAATTCATTTTTATATTTTAAAGTCCCTTTGAGAATCCCTAGGGTTTTATCACTTTTTACTGTAATTTTTTCTTTTGCTTTTTTAATCGAATACCTTGTTCTTGATGGTAAGTTTTCAAAATATGAAGAAGGATTTTTATCGGTTTCTATTACGAAAAATGTTGATGATTCGTTTCGTTGATCGAGCTGGAGTATATTGTTTAAAAATGGATTATACCTTATGAATTCACATACGATTTGATTTTTTTTTCTAAAATTTTTTAATTCAGCATAAAATTCTTTGAGTTCGTTATCTGAATAATTTTTCTTGATCAGGATACCCTGGTAACCTAAGGAGGAAATAGATTTATGGCCGCTGAAATCAACCATTAAAAATGGATAAAGAAAAGCATCAGTCTCAATTTTTGAAAGCTGGAAAAATTCTATAAATTCATCGGTGAAAAAGATATCTTTCATCTGACTTCAACGATTGTGTCAAGGAGTTTGTCTTTGTTAACCAATAAAAATGCCCTCTTATCTTTATCATCCAAAAATTTTAATATAAATTTTTTCTTGTATTTTTTTTCTAAATATTCATCCGATGGAATTTTGTAAACTCTATATCCAAATAGTACATTTTTGTTAGAAGAAAAAACATAATAAAAACCATCATCTTCAGAAAAGTTTTTTTTACCTGTTTCAAATCCGTTTATGTTCTCTTTTTCCAGATGCTGTTCAACATATTCGGTAAATTCGTTTAAAAAATTTTTATCAACACTTTTTCCATCCCATCCTTTGAAAATCGTTTTTGAATACATATACCTCTCTTTCTGTATACCTGTTGAATCATATTTAATCTTTTCTATGAGAAGATTTTTTACAACGAATGGTTTTTCAAAAAATTCAAAAATTTCTTCCTCATTAAAACTTTTTTTAATTTTTTCAAAATCGATTTTTAAATCATCCTTATGCATGTTAAAATGATAATCTATACTTTTATCTGAAACGTCGATACCTTCCTCTTTTGCAATTTTGAAGAAAATATAGTTTTTAACTATCTCATCTACTATATTACAATCAAGAACGTGATCAAGAGAATTTATCTTTTTATAAAACTCTTTGTATTTTAAGAAATACTCAAAGGAAATCCTTTTATCATCGATTGAAAAGATTGTTTTATTCTGATATTTTGTATAGGTTAAATAAATGGTGACAAGAAAAAGTAAAAATATTAAAAATAAAATATGGAATTTTTTATTTTTCATAAAATCGTTATGTTCTGTTTAATAACTTCATTCAAAAATACAAGGTAGGAAGGATGGACATTGTTTTTGTATCTTTCAGAATGATGTGGCACAAAACCTTCTTTGTTGTATTTTATCAAAAGATTTTTTATTATGTCAGTGTTATAGTTATGTAACTGTGACAGAATTAAATTTATAATGTTCTCATCTATTGGAAGTATATACTCATCTGAATAAAAATCAAAATTTTGTAAAAAAAGTTCAGCCAAAAGTTTTGCTGATTTATACTTTCTCAGGAAAGGTGTAATATGAACACGGGTGCACTTATCAGAAATCTGCTGAAAAATTTCATTTGTTCTTATCATCTGATGGTTTGAAAGATACTCATTTTTTATTTTTTCACCTATAAATTTTATATCGGGCCTTTCCCTTAAAATATGGAAAGGCCCTGAATGTGCCTGTATTATAAATTTTGCTATATCAACCTCTTCTATAAATTCACCGTAAAGGTTCAATTCATCCTGTAAATAGTTATGCATCAATAAACCTCTTTCCAGCCTATTAGTTTGTAAAATCTCAGATCCTGTTCAACTGTCTGCGACAGAGCATCTTTTGAATACATAAAGAACATTCGCTTGTTACCAGATGTATGTATATCATCGATATAACCCTTGACCATCATGGCACCCAAAACCCAGAAATCGTAGTTACCACCAGGTGTTGATGTTTCCAAAAGATTTTCCTGAATATATAAAAGTCCTTTGTGCTGAAAACTCCTTGATCCAGCCCTTAATCTGACACTACCGTTGATCCAGATGATTCCAACTGTTTGAGAGTTGATTGTTGGTATTTCTATTACTGAACCTGGTCCTGAACCTAACTTAAAATATCTGATATTCACAGGATCACTCACAAGTGATGTCTCCCAGTTTATCGCTTCATTCATCTCTGCCTCAGAAGAGTATCCAAGTACTTCGTAGAGTTCAGGTATCACAAGATCGTATTTAATTATGATATCAGGATTTCCAAAAATGTGTGATTTTGTTGCTCCATAGTTACCAACACTTGAAGATGTTGTTGCAATACCTGCAAGACATCCGGCTCTTGTGCAGTATGGATCATATTCAAGACGGTTTATGTTCCATGTGTGTTTATAATAATTATAGAAGTAATGGTTCTTTCCAGGATGTGAATCAACTGAATCTATCTCAACATGGTAAAGTGGCTTTCCTGTTGCATATGATCCTGTTCCCGATTGAACTGCCCAGCATGAAACAGCAGGGGCTGAAGATCCTGGTTGATGTGGAGCAGAGGTTGTTGGATCAAAAGGACAGACATTGTATGGTGTTGATAAAAGATGGTTATGTCCACAAACATAAACATCAGTGTTACCTGTCATCTGCCAGGCGATTGTTGAAGATGACAATGCTGATTGAACTTTTATGTTAACTTCCTGTTTTGAAATCTCTGCGAGAATCTTTTTAACAGCTTTGCCAGACCTTGCTGTTATTTCAACCAGTTCAACTGGAGGGTATTCAACAACAAGTGATGGAGGTCCCAGGAATTGTTTTTCAGTTTTTGAATCATAATAATAGATTTGAGTTTTATCCTCATTTGTTTTATGTCTTATCGTTAAAGAAACACCTTCTTCATATTCTTTTGTTGTATAATCCATCTCAGGGTTGTCAGGATCAAAATCATCAAGATTAGTTTGAAGTGAAGTTTTATAAAAAATTCCTGCTGTTGAATCATCCTGATCAGAATGATCCTCAAAAAGTATCACTGTTGTCCAGTTTGGATTCAAAGGAACAGAAGTATCTCCGATAAATGCTGGATCTGAAGGTGGAAGATTCATCCTGTGTTTGATCTCATCAAGTGCTGATTCAGCAACAGATATAACCTGAACCGATTGTGCCTGATAGATTGATATCGCTGTTTCATTTTTTATTGTGAAAAACATTCCAGCTGCAAGAAGTGATAACATTAAAAGGATCATTATTGTTGTAACGAGTGCGATTCCTTTCTTTTCCATACAATTCTCCTTTACTTTTTAGGTGGAAGTGAAAGTTTTGTTCCTCTTGTTTCACCAAAAGTCATCCATATCCTTGGGGATATACTTCCAGAAGGTCCACCTGTATTTGAAAAAATACCAGAATAGTATACTTTTATATACAACCTATCTGCTCTTGAGATCGAGAATCCTCTATTTATGTATATATCCATTGATGACTCATCCTCATCGTTCATGATAGAACCTGTTCTTTTTATAGAATCATAAGTTGCAGCGTTTAGAGTTGAGAATAATAAAACTCTTGAAGTTCTTGAACCAAAAGAGTCAGTTTTGTAAACTTCAATGTTAAAATATTTTGGTTTTGTTGTAACATCTGGATCGTAAGTCATTCCATAACCAACAAACCTCCATATACCGGGATAAATTGTATCAGCATAAGGAATACCTTTTTTTGTTATCCATTCTGCTTTCATACCAATTTGTGTTTTGAATGGTTTATGGATCATTACATTGAATGTTTCAATCGAATCACCTGCAATACCCATCACTCTTGAGTTTACTGTGTTCATATATCTTGGAAGTGGATATTGCCCTGATGTTCCAACACCGGAATAATAAGTTCCACCAAAAGCGTAAAGATATAGAGTATCATCATACAGTGAATCAACATATTCGTTTGTTAAAAAAAGGTATGTGTAACCTGCCTGGTTAACGATCATAAAATAGTTATCAGATATATCGTAAACAGACCAGTTTCCCTCATCTATACATATCACTTTTACAAGGCATATCTGACTACCCTGAACAGAATCAGGAATATTCCAGTAGTATGTATATAATGTATCTCCTGAAGATGGTGTTGGATAAGATTGTTCATCTATGTATCTCCAGTTATCTCCACCATCAACAGAATAATAGTAAATCAATTTCTTTATTACTTCTCCTGAATCGTTTGGTGTTGCGTAAACTTTTATATCGTAGGAAGAGCCCGTGTGCCATAATTCTCCACCGTTTGGAACTAAAACTCTTAAAGTTGGTCGTGTGCCGGTTGCTTTTAACATTCCAAATGCTATATAACCTTCCTCTCCTTCATCAAGATAACCCAAAACAGCGGAAGATGAAAGTATTGAAAGAAGAGGGGTGCCCTGTGTGAAACTAAGTTGATCGTTAAGATCAACATTACTTGGACCGAAACTATCATTAGGTGTTACCCAGATGTATAATGACTCTCCAGCGTTTACATCAAGGTGAAAAATACCTACTGAATCGACAGGTGATGAGTATGATTTTGTGCTATTGTTCCATACAGCAACCTGTAAATCTGGAACACCTGGTTCTGAATCCTTTTGCCAGAAACCATCAGCGTTGAGATCTTCGAACACGATTCCTGAAACTTTAGCAGCAGGTGTCTCCTCCATTCCAAAGAATTTTTTATAATCATCCTCATTTCTAAAATCTCTTGATGAGTTCGTAATCGTGAAATCAAAATTTGATGGAGTAGTTGGTCTATAGAAAAGTTGTGGTGTTATCGAAGCAGTGTAAACTCCAGGAACAACAGCATAAACCCAGGTTCCATTTTCATCTGTAAGAGCGACTTCTCCTGTTGAAAGTTTTACTTTCATCCCCTCAATACCATCTTCTCCAGAATCGTAATCTCCATTTTTATTTTCATCAACATAAACATGGCCTTTAACAACAAAAACATCTATTGATGTATTTCTTGTTATATTAACATCCGTTTGTACAGAGGAAGTTAAATATTTTCCTCTAAAGGGTGTCTGGGATACTCCAGTTACTTTAACTGTAACAATTTGAATCTTATCGAGCATTTCATAATCGGTTATCGGTGTTAATGCGTTTGCCTCATTTTGGCTGAGTTCTCCATCGTTGTTTGCATCACCATAGAGTTTTAACGGAGTTGTGGGATCTCCATCATCATCATACCAGTAATGGAAGATCGGTGTTCCTGTTGTTTGTGCTGGATACCTATCAGGACCTGAAACGATTGAGACTACCTGATGGTTCGACCAGTCAAATGGAGAACCTGGTGGCAGGATATATTCAATGTTCAAACCTGAGTCGTAAAGTCCATAAACTCTTTTGACAAGACAGTAATCGTTTGGATTCTTTGTTAAAGAAGCAGGGGAGTTATCCCTATCATCCTGATTTATGATACCATCGTTGTTCCAGTCGAGTGTATAAACAACTGTTTCAGCACCTGTTTGATATTGAATTGGTGGATAATAATGTGCTGGTCTTTCATCAAGAGATGAGGTAACCTTCATCGCTCTCGGTTCCTGTGGATTATCAGGTGTATCCTGATAAGGCAAAAGATTTGCATTGAAAATCAGTTCATAAGGTGAAGCGTAAACCAATCTTCTCTGTGGTGATGTTGATGTTTCATCAACATCGATACTGTAACCAGCAGCCCTTATATCCCTTATCATATAATCGACTGCGATTCTCGCTGATTGTTGTGCCTGTGTCATAAGATCAACTTTTTGTTTTGAATTTTGAGAGTTCACAAACACTGTGATGGCAGCACCAACTATTATTGAAAATATTGTGATTGCCAGAAGGAGTTCAAGCAAAGTGAAACCTTTGTTTTTCATAATATCTCCTTATTATTTAGAAATATAAGTTTTCATCGTCTGAGAATGGTTCAACCCTCCACTTCCACCAACCTGTTGCCATGATACGGTCACCTCAACAAATTTCATGTTTGTTGCTGGATGGTTATCTGTAACAGTATAGGTTCTCACGAATTTTGAATCTATTGTATCTGGACCGTGTGTTCCCTCTTCTAGTTCATCTGAAGTTATGGGTAAAGTTCTTAAATATTCTATTGTTGCCTGACAGATTTCAACTGCCTGTGTGTTCTGCCTTGTGAGAAGTGTTGATCTCATAGCTGCAGGAAAAAGTGCAGCAAGTCCAAGTATTCCAATTGCAAGTATTATCGATGATACTAAAAGTTCAAGAAGTGTAAAACCTTTTTTCATTGTTCCTCCTATTCGCTACCTTTTAAAATATATCCTGATGGAAAAATGTAAATCATACTCTGTCTTGAAGTCGCTGAATCTATAACCTGTATAGCATATACAGCATCGGTTTTCCCTCCTGGCATAAACTCTATGGGTGAGTCAAACGAAAAGTCCTGTTCGTTTATAAAATCGTAAGTGAAAACTCTTGTAGGAAATCTGTAAACTGTGTTTCCATATTTGAAAGAATCTTTTGCGAGATAAAATGTTGTTGTAATGTTTTTGGTTGCAGCCTCCTGTCTTGCCATGTTCAACTGATCAATGATGTTGTTAACAGTACTGTTAAACTTTGCCTGTCTTGAATTGAATCGAGGAATTGCAAAACCAAGAATCATCCCTATAATAACTATCACAACAAGTGTTTCTATCATTGTGAATCCTTTTCTGACCATACAAAACTCCTTTTTAAAACTAAAAAAGCAAATTTTATGCCAGAAACTTTTTATTTTAAGTTATTATTTTGCTCAAGTTAAGAAAAATCTTTTTTGACAAGTGCACTATTTCTGAAAAACTATGAAAAATTTTTCATAGTATTATATCAACTGAAGAATTACACTTTGAACATTTTTTGTCATTGATCCCTATCATGTTTATATCGTAAAAGTTTCTTTCTATTAACAGGTTAAAGCATACAGGACAATAGGTGTTCGAATAGTTGTTGTCAAAAAGGTTCCCCAGATATACATAGTGCAGTTTTTCTTTTGCTAAATTATAAAATTCGATCATCCTTTCAGGTGGTGTTGGTGGAATTTTATATTTATAGTTTGGGAAGTATCTTGATATATGTAAGGGTATTTTGTTTGAAACTGAACTTATGAAATCAACCATGAGTTTGAATTCTTCTGGGTTATCGTTTTTTTGTGGGATCAGAAGGTTTGTGATTTCTATATGAACTCCCATTTCGTATGATAACTTTATAAAATTTTTTACACTTTCAAGATCACCTTTGAGTTCTTTTTTATAAAAATCGCTATTAAAAGATTTAAGATCTATGTTTGCAGCTTTTACAAAAGGTAACAGTTTTTTTGCTGGTTCTTCATTTATAGTTCCATTTGTTACAAGAACTATATCTATCTGTTTTGAATATGATTGACCGAAATCGTGAATATATTCATACCACATCAAAGGTTCAGTATATGTGAACGCTATTCTTTTTCTACCCTTGTTTTTTATCAACCTGTAAAGTCCATCAACTGGAATGAATTCAGCATCGAAATAGTTTTGTGATATGTTATAGTTTTGACAGAATGGGCATTTCAGGTTACAACCAAACTGTGCCACAGATATTATATACTCTTTTGGATGGAAATGGTAAAGAGGTTTTTTTTCGATTGGATCATCAGCGATCGTCATAACTTTACCATAATTTATCGCTATGAGTTCTCCATCTATATTTTCTCTTCCAAAACATAAACCTGTTTGTCCGGGAGAGAGTGTACAAAAATGGGGACACAGTGTGCATTGAACCTTTTTGTTATCAAGTTTTTTGTAGAAATAGGAAATTTTATTTTCCATAAGAAAAAATTATATATCCAAAAAGATGCAGGTCAATAGATCTTGACTTTTTTCAAAAAATGTTGATAATGTAAACAAATGTTTACATAGGAGTGTTTATGGATTTTTTGAGTGAAAAAGAAAAAGAGGTTCTGGAGTTCATAAACTCTTACAATAAAAAAAATGGTTATCCTCCAACTGTCAGAGAGATATGTTCTGGTTTACAGAAAAAAAGCACAAAAGGTATTTTTGTTCATCTTATGAATCTTGAAAAGAAAGGATATATTGAAAGGTTGAAAGGTCTATCAAGGGGAATAAGAATAAAAAAACATTTCAAAATGGAAAAAATCTTTGTTTTAGGAAATATATCTGCGGGAAAACCTGTAATCTCTGAAGAAAATATCGAAGATAGTTTTCTTTTTCCAGATGGTGTTGAAAGAAAGTTTTTTCTTAAAGTTAAAGGTGACAGTATGGAAGGTGCCATGATATATGATGGGGATATGGTTCTTGTTGAAAAAAGTGAAAATGTGAAAAATAAGGATATAATAGTTGCTTTTTTAAACGGTGAATTCACATTGAAAAGGTTTATCGTTGAAAAAGGCAAAATTTATTTAAAAGCGGAAAATCCGAAATATCCTCTCATAGAGATAAAGAATGATGATGATTTTCAACCTTTTGGAAAAGTTGTTGGAGTTTTGAAAAAGTTATGAACAGAGAGCAAATTTTTGTTCTTGCGTACTTTGGAAAAGGTAAAATAGTTCCAAAAACATTTTTCTGGAAAGGTAAAACTATAAAGGTAGAGAAGTTGACTTATTCATGGAAAACTGTTGATGAGGATGGAATAAAGATACACTTTTCAACTGTATCAGGTTCTTTCTATTATCATCTTGTTTATTCACTTTCAACGAACAGATGGTACATTGTAGATGTGGAGAGTGCGATCTTATGATATGGTGGGCTCATCTTGATCTCGATTCTTTTTTTGCTTCGGTTGAGATCGCATCAAGACCCTATTATAGGGATATGCCTGTTGCTGTTGGTGGAAGTGAACATTCAAGAACCGTTATAACTTCTGCGTCCTATAAAGCCAGAGAATATGGTATAAAGGCAGGGATGCCTGTTTATGAGGCATTATCAAAATGTCCATATCTGGTAGTTATAAAGCCAGATATCGAAAAATATTTATCGATATCAAAAGAAGTTTTTCAAACGGTTCAGGATATAGCAGGTAATGTGTCTCCATATTCCATAGATGAATGTTTTTTTTGTTCCCCGAAAAAAGATGATCTGATCATAGAATCACTTATGATAAAAAAAATAATAAAAGAAAAACTGAAAATCACAGCATCGTGTGGTATATCGACGAAAAAAATCGTTGCGAAAATAGCGTCCGATGAAAATAAGCCAGATGGTTTTTTTGTGGTTGATGACCCTTTGAAATACATAAAAGATAAGGAGATAGAGAAGGTCCCGGGGATAGGAAGAAAGATGGAAAAAAAATTGAAATCGTATGGTATATTTTATGTTAGACAGATCGATGAGATTCCTTTTTCTGTTTTGAAAAAAAATTTTAAACATTATGCCTATTTTTTGAAAGGATTAACGAATTTAAAAATAAGTGATGATATTTATAGAAAAATCGATACGGCAAAATCTGTTGGTAACACACACACGTTTTCAGAGGATACTTTTGATAAAGAAAAGATTCTATCTTATATTTCCTTGATATCAAAACATATAGAAACAAGGTTGCTTGAAGATTTTTTTGAGGGGAATAGAATAACTTTAACTGTGAGATATTCAAATTTCCAGACATTTACAAAGCAAAAAAAACTTGAAAGATACATCCACGATTGGAAAGATATTTTTGAGGAAACAAAAAAAATATTCGAAAAAATAAATTTGACTTTACCTGTGAGATTGGTCGGAATATCGATAGGAGGAATAAGAGATAGAGGAATATATCAAGAGTTATCGTTTAATGAAGTTTTTGATAAACAAGAAAGATTGAAAGAACATATTGAAATGATAAGAAACAAATATGGAGAATCATCAATTTTAACACTTAGAGATCTTTATGTGAGTGATAGGAAGATAAAAGGGAACAGAATAATTTTTTGATGATAAGTGTGAGAGCCATAACCCTTTTTCTGTTTTTTTAACTGATCATGCAGGTAAAATTTCATATAAAAAGCCAGGCACTATCCCCAAAAGTATCATCACTTCCTATTGATATTACACTATTTTGAATTATACTAATAAAATGAAACTTTTTGAGGAAATTTTAAAGTTTTTAAAAGATAACAGCGTTGAATTAAAAGATAAAAGGGTACTTTTAAGTTTTTCAGGTGGACCAGATTCGACTCTGTTATTTCATTTTTTACTTTACTGTAAAAAAAATTTCAACACATATTTTGAATGTTTTTATCTTAACCATAATGAAAGGGAAGATGTTTTAAAAGAGGAAGATTTTGTAAAAAAGATATGTAAAGATAACAATGTCAGATTGAATTACAGAAGCGAAAAGGTTTTGGATTTAAAGGAAACAAAAAAATTGGGTTTTGAAAGGGCAGCAAGAGAACTGCGAAAAAAATATCTTCTTGATATTTTTAAAAAGAAAAAGTTTGACTATATATTTACAGGACATAATCTAACGGATGCTGTTGAAACATTTTTTATAAACCTTCAGAGGAATACTGGAGTTAGAGGTGCTTCATCGATAGATCCTGTTGAAAATGTTTTCATAAGACCTTTACTTTTTTTAAAAAAGAATGATATATTGAACAGTTTGAAAAAAGAAAATATAGAATACATTGAAGATCCTACAAATTTGAACAAAAATATTGTCAGAAACAGGATAAGACATGATCTTATCCCTGTTCTTGAAAATTCCCTGAAAAACGGGATATACTCTTTCAAAATTTTCTTTGATAATTTGAAAGAGTTTGAAGTTGGTTTTGAACAACTTTTATTTGAATATTTAAACATTTTTCAATATGAAAATGGGTCACTTATTATTGATATTTTAAAGATTTTGAGTTATAATAAAAAATTAAGAAAAATTTTGATATATATCGCTCTTTCAAAATTTTTTTATGTAAACAGAAACATCTTAGATGAAGTTGAAAAAATAATTCTATCCGATAAGAAAAACATTGAAAAAAAGATCGGAGATTTTTACTTAGAAAGAAAGTATAACATTGTAAAGATATATAAAACAAAAGAAAAGGAAGATTTGCAGGATTTTGCTGAAATAAAATTGAATGAAAAAATTTTTTTCAACGATTTTGAAGTTTCTGTGAAAAAAGTCAAGTCAAAAAATGTTAGGTTTGAAAAAAACAGATTCTATTTCACGCTCGATTGTGGAACAAGATTCTTTTTAAAAAGATATGAAAAAGGTGATAGGATGACATTGTTTAATTGTGGTTATGAAAGGAAGATAAGTAAAATATTGATAGATTTAAAAGTAGAAAAAGATTTAAGAGAACGGTTACCGGTTATTGTAAACGAAAAAAATGAGATTTTGCTTTTGGGAGATTTGAAGAGAAGCAACCTTTATGTTGTTGATTTTCTGAAAGAAAAGGAGTGTATACAGTTTTATGTCAAAAGAGTATGTTGAAGTTTTTATCACCGAAGATGAGATCAAAAAAAAGATAGATGAATTGGCAGAGATTCTGAATGAAGAATACAAAGATAAAAAACCTGTATTTATAGTCATTCTAAAAGGTGCTTTTATTTTTGCTGCAAACCTTATTACAAAATTGACTTTCCCTTTGAATGTTGATTTTATGATAATAAGTTCCTATGAAGGTGAAAAAACCAGTTCCGGGAAAGTGAGGATCGAAGAGGATATCAGTATAGATATTGAAGGTAGAGATGTTGTTGTTGTTGAGGATATTATAGATACAGGTTTAACCTATAAACATTTGAAGTTAAAACTTCTTGCGAACTCTCCAAAAAGTTTAAAACTGGTCACACTTCTTGATAAAAAATGTAAAAGAAAGGTAAATGAAAACCCGGATTATTCATGTTTCGTTATCGATGACCATTTTGTTGTTGGTTATGGTCTTGATTATAAACAGATGTACAGAAATCTGCCATATATCGGTATCTTAAAGGAGGAATAAGTTTATGAAGAAAAGGAACATAAAAAAAATATACAAAGGAAATGAGGATAAAGCGAAGTGGACTATCTGGATAATAACACTTCTTCTGCTACTTTTTTTACCGAACATAATAAGTATCTTCACCTCTCAGGTGAAACAGATAGATTATTCGACTTTTTACAATGAATTGATGAATGGTAAGATCAAGAGTGTCACGATAGTTGAAAGAAATATCTCTGGTGATTATAAAGATGGAGGACAGTTTAGGACCATCATCCCTTATGATGATAATACACTTGTTCAGAAGATGGTTGAACAGAATGTAAAGATAACTGTTAAGATCCCTTCAAATTTCTGGGGAGAAGTTTTACCTTATGTGATTCCATTGATCACATTTTTTGTTCTCTTCTATTTCTTTACAAGATCGATTTCGAACAGTCAGAATCGTGCTTTCACTTTTGGACGATCAAACGCTGTGATGGTTTTGACACCAAAAGTTACTTTCAACGATGTTGCTGGTGCTAAAGAGGCAAAGGAAGAATTACAGGAGATAATAGATTTTTTAAAACATCCAGGTAAATATATTCGTTTAGGTGGAAGGATTCCAAAAGGAGTTTTACTTTTAGGTTCTCCTGGAACAGGTAAAACATTGATGGCGAAAGCTGTTGCTGGTGAAGCAAAAGTCCCATTCTTTTCAATATCCGGCTCAGATTTCGTTGAGATGTTTGTTGGAGTTGGGGCTTCAAGAGTGAGAGATCTGTTTCAAAGAGCAAAAGCGAATTCACCGTGTATAGTTTTCATCGATGAGATCGATGCTGTTGGAAGACACAGGGGAGCAGGTATAGGTGGTGGACATGATGAAAGAGAACAGACGTTGAACCAGTTACTCGTTGAGATGGATGGATTTCAGACGGATGAAGCGGTAATTGTTATGGCTGCTACCAACAGACCTGATATACTTGATCCTGCACTCCTGAGACCCGGTAGGTTTGATCGAAGGATAGTAATCGATAGACCTGATGTAAAAGGAAGAGAGGAAATTTTTGTGATACACACAAGAAAGATTCCACTTGGAAAGGATGTTGATTTTTCAATCCTCGCAAAAGCGACTCCCGGTTTTACAGGTGCTGATATCGCTAATATGGTAAATGAGGCAGCACTTCTTGCGGCAAGGAAAGATAAAAATGAAGTTAATATGGAAGAGTTTGAAGAAGCAAAAGATAAAATACTGATGGGACTTGCAAGAAAATCAGCTGTTATATCTGAGAACGAGAGAAAAATAAGTGCATATCATGAATCAGGTCATGTTATCGTTTCAAAGAATTTAAAAAATGTTGATCCTGTGTTCAAAGTTACGGTTATTCCTAGAGGTATGGCTTTGGGAGTGACACAGTTTTTACCAATAGATGATCGACACATGTATTCAAAAAATTATCTGCTCGATAATCTTGTTTCTCTGCTTGGGGGAAGAGCGGCAGAGATACTTGCTCTTGGAGATATCACAACAGGTGCGAGTAACGATATTGAAAAAGCAACCGAAATTGCCCATAAGATGGTTTGTGAATGGGGAATGAGCGAGAAGGTTGGAACTATACAATATTCAAACCCACACGACTCAATTTTCCTTGGTCGTGAAATAACTCAAAGGAAAGATTTTTCAGAGGAAACTGCAAGATTGATCGATTCAGAGGTGAAAAAAATAGTTGATGAAGCGATGCAGAGGGCACTGGATATCCTTAAAAACAATCTCGATAAACTCAACAAAATGGCAAACTACCTGCTTGAAAGGGAAACACTGGATAGTGATGATATCGATAGAATAATGAGAGGTGAAGAACTTGAACCCTTGAAAAAAGATAATGAAAAAAAAGAGGTAAAAAATGAAGAGGCTGTCTAAAAGAAGTATAGATTTGAAAAAGATAGAAAAAGGTGTTCAACTCATAATTGATGCACTTGGGAATAATATAAACAGAGATGGAATGAGGGACACTCCCAGAAGAGTTGCTTTGATGTATGAGGAAATATTTTCAGGTTTGTTCAAAGATGTCAACAAAGAGATTAAACTTATTGAAACTAAAAATCAGGACGAAATGATAGTGTTAAGATATATTCCATTCTTTTCAATGTGTGAGCACCATCTTCTTCCTTTTTTTGGTTATGTTCATATTGCATATATACCTGCTAACAACAAAATAACAGGTTTTTCGAATCTTTTAGAGGTAGTTGATACGATTGCTAAAAGACCACAGATACAGGAAAGGATGACAACAGATATCGCTGATACTCTGAACAAACTTTTAAAACCGATGGGTATTCTGGTTATAGTTGAAGCACAACAGATGTGTCTTTACATGAGGGGAATAAAAAAACCTGGAGTTTATACAACAACGAGTGCTATAAGAGGTGTGATGAAAAAACCGATCACAAGGGAAGAAGCGTTAAATCTGATAAAAGCAGGTGAGACCAGATGAAAATATATGTTTTGAAAAAGGATAAAAAGAGTTTTAAAGAATGGATCGAGAAAACAAAATGTGATCCATATTCTATTGAGTTGATGGAAAAGAAAACATATTCGTACATTATTTTTTTCAAAGATGCGAGAATAGAATTTGCAAACATTTTAAAACAAACTGCACTATCTGTGGGTTGTGACTGTTCTATAGCAAAAGATGTTATCTCAGGGAAAGCAGATAAATCGGACATTCTTCTCTCTGCAACACTATCCCAAATTTTCAAGATGAAGGATAAATTGAAAGGACAACCGTTCTCACTTGAAAAAAGTATGAACCAGATTATTGAGCTTATTGAGTACAAAGATTGTTTTTTTGTTGATGGTAAAGATTTACTATCTCAAAAAAATTTTTTGATCATGGGAGTTTTAAATGTCACTCCCGATTCGTTCTATGATGGTGGAAGATACAATGAAATTGAAAAAGCGTTGAAAAGGGTTGAACAGATGGTCGAAGAGGGCGCTGATATCATAGATATAGGTGGTCAATCGACAAGACCTTTTAGTGAACCTGTAAGTGTTGATGAGGAGATCGAAAGGGTTATGCCTGTCATCGAAAATGTTTTAAAGAGGTTTCCAGAACTTCTGCTTTCAATAGATACATACAACTCAAAAACTGCATCCTATGCTTTATCAGCGGGTGTCAAGATAGTTAACGATATAAGTGGTTTAAATTTTGATCATGAGATGAAAAATGTTGTTGCGAATAAAAATTCATCTGTAATATTGATGCATATAAAGGGAACACCAAAAGATATGCAATTAAATCCAGCATATGAAGATCTTCTTCTTGAAATAGTTGAGTATCTTGAAAAAAGTGTTGAGTGTGCTGTTTCTTCAGGTGTTGATCCATTGAAGATCTCTCTTGATCCTGGCATTGGATTTGGTAAAACTGTCGAAGATAATTTGAAAATTTTGAACAACCTTGATATCTTTAGATCACTTAAAAAACCTATAACACTTGGAGTTTCAAACAAAAGTTTCATAGGAAAAATTTTGAACAGAGAACCTGAAGAAAGATTATCTGGAACAGTGGGAGCAAACGTCTGTGGTTTTTTTAATGGTGCAAAAATTTTCAGAGTTCACAACGTTAAGGAAAATTATGATGCTCTAAAAATTGCATCGGAGGTTTTGTGTCACTGATAAAAATCAATATCCTTGATATACTGGACATAATCATAGTTTCAACCATCGTTTACCAGGCGTTGAGATTTTTAAAAGGGACAAGAGCTGTCCAAATGTTTATAGGAATATTCCTGATCTTTCTTGTAACTTTTGTTTCCGATATTTTAAACTTTCGAGGTTTAACCTGGATATTAAACGGTCTTAAATCGATATGGATAATATTTTTTATAGTTGTTTTTCAACCTGAAATCAGAAGGGTTCTTACGATATTGGGTAAGTCAAAGTTCGTGAGATATTTTATAAAAGAAGAAAGAAAAACTTATATAGATGAAATAGTTAAAAGTGTTCAGAAACTTGTTGATAGAGGACTTGGCGGACTGATAGTTCTTGAAGGTGATGTTGGTCTTAAACATTTTTACGAAACTGGAACAACTTTAAACTCTGCTATCAACTCTGATCTTATAGTGTCAATATTTTCTCCTAAATCTCCACTCCATGATGGTGCTTTGATAATAAAAGATGAAAGGATAGTTGCCGCATCCGCTATTTTACCTTTATCTGAAAATCCAATACAGGGAGTAACTCTTGGAACACGACACAGGGCTGCTCTTGGACTTTCAGAGGAAACTGATGCACTTGTGATAGTTATATCAGAGGAAAGAAGGATGATTTCGATTGCTGAAAAAGGAGTTTTGAAAAGAGATGTTGATTCACAAACCCTTGAAAAAGAGATTTCAAGATTTTATCTTTAAAATTATTCTCATCTCTTTTGTGTTCATAAACATTTTTTCATTTGAAAGCAAGACGGATGAAAATTTTGAGGATACTTTAACTGTTTTTAACAATCAGTATTTTTCCGATGTTATGAAGATTGCAGTTCCAACTATAGTTGTAGGAGGAGTTGTTCTTATATCCCTCAACAAAGATTTGAGATGGTATTTTGCTGATAGGTGGACAAGGTTCACAAGTCCAAACCATGCTGATCCTTCACAGGCGAGAGATTTTTACTTTAAACCATTGTCAGAAGAGATCGCACAGGAGACACAATGTGATAAAGGTGTCCATTTTATTTTTTCGTATCTTCCTGTTCTTCCTCTGGCAACACTTTTTGATAGATCTTATAACATTATGACAACAGGGAAAATCTCTAAAAAGATTTCGAACTGGTCTGTTATTCTTTCTTCTTCCGTTATAGTTGGGTTTGGAATTCTTGAAGAGTATATGGATGGTCATCAGAAAGGAGAAGGTTTTAGTGTTTATGATCTTACAGCAAACATTCTGGGAGTTTTAAATGCTTTACTCAAACATTATGGATACCTTGAAAATGTAACTTTTTATTGGTCTTTCAACAGGGAGATGTTTAGAAACTCAGAATATTATACAAAATGGCCATGGTGGATATATATGGCTGGATATGAGTTTTATGTTAATGTTGACATATATCCATTAATCAAAAAAAATCTTGTGAAAAAAGATAATATACTTTATAATCTTGTAGAAACTATAGGTTATCTGCCTGATTTTAAAGGTTTTTCGAAATTGAGATTTGAAAGATAAATATAGGAGGATGGATGAAAAAGTTTGATTATCTGTTGGGAATTTTACTCTTCGTGATCGTATTTTCAGTTTATCTTTATACTGTTACTCCAACACTTCCATTCTGGGATTGTGGAGAATTTATTTCCTGTTCGTATTCTTTAGGTGTTCCCCATCCTCCAGGAACTCCTTTGATGATACTTCTTGGAAACATGATCATAAGAATACTTTTCTTTGTTGAAGAGGTCGCTTTAAGGGTAAACCTTTTTGCCTCAATTTCGAGTGCACTCGCATCGGTTTTTCTTTTCTTTATAATGTTAAAGGTTTTCAGGAGAGTAGAAACTTTCAAAGATGAAAAATGGAATTATATTTCCGCTTTTTTCTCTTCTCTTTTTGCTTCTTTTATATATTCATTCTGGCAATCTGCTGTTGAAGCTGAAGTTTATAACCCTGCTGTTTTGATGATTCTGATCTCAATTTTTTTGTGTCTTGTATGGTGGGATAAAATCGATGACAAAAATGATGATAGGTATGTGATGCTTGTTATCTATATAACTTTGCTTTCTATAGGTATACATATGCTTTCACTTCTCGCTTTACCTGCTGCTCTAATATTTTTTATTGTTGTTGCATGGAAAAAATATTATGATCTTTCAGTTTCTCTCATATCTTTTGGTGTTTTGTTTTCATTTCTTTATCTTGCTGTTACAAAAGAAAATATGGTTCTGCTAATAGTTGGCTTATTTCTGTCGATTGTTACTGTTGTGATGATCGATTCTTTCAATTCACAAAGAAAAGTAAATTATAAAAAGGTTTTTTCTTATCTTGGAATTTATACTTTTTTGATTTTAATCGCTGTATCAACTTACGCTGTTTTGATTATCAGAGCGAAACAAAACCCCTATATAAATATAGCAGCACCAGTGACATTGAGAGATCTCTGGGATGTTTTCAACAGGAAGCAGTATGGACCGATGAATCTTTTACCAAGAAAGACAGATTACGGTATAGGAACGATACCAGCATACATAGAGCAAGTCAAGGTCTTTATCAGGTATTATACATGGCAATTCTCTCCAGTATATAGGCCTGAAGAAGTTTTACACCCATCAATTTTGTTAAAGATTTTATCTTCGCTTATAGTTTCAATAACCACGATAATAGGTTTTTATGGTATATATATTCATTACAAAAACGAGAAAAAAACTTTCATACTCATCGGTATAGTTTTACTTCTTCTTTCTTTTGGCCTCATAACATATCTAAATCTGAAATATTCTCCGTCAGATCCGAATCCTTTACATGTTGAAAAAGAGGTCAGAGAAAGGGATTATTTCTATGGACCTTCCTATTTTTTATTTTTCTTTTTCTTCGCTTTTGGAATGAGAGAATTTTTTGAAAGAGCAAAGAACAATAAAAATCGTATTAACTTCGCTTCAATATTTTTGACCGTTTTTATTGTTGTAATATCGATTTCACCAATTTTTGCAAATATGAGATCAAATGCAAACAGAAGAAACAACTGGATTGCAGATGAATATGCGAAAAATATGCTTGATACACCAAGGGATAACGCTGTTATCTTTACAAACGGTGATAATGATACATATCCACTCTGGTTTGAACAGGTTGTTAGAAATTATAGAACATTAGATAGAAAAAATCGAAAAGGTGTTATGGTATGTAACCTTTCACTTTTAAATACTCCATGGTATATAAAACAGATGAAATCTTTTGGAGTTCCGATCAGTTTTACAGATGAAGAGATAGATAATCTTATGCCTGTCAGGATACCGAATGGAGAAATACTCTATGTTAGAGATCTCGCGATAAGAAATATGATATGTACAACTTCTGGAATAAAATGCACAAAAGATATCCTTTATGCGAGTACAGATTTGTTTAAATTTCTGGTTCTTGATAAGTATAAACCTGATTCAATTGAGATCTATTTTTCAGTTACAGTTTCAGATGATGCGAGGATGGCTTACAAACAGAATTCTGTCCTTGAAGGTTTAGCATACAGAATAGTTTCTACTGAAGAAGCAAAGAAATATCCTTACCTGATAGATGTTGAAAGAACAAAACATAACATCTATAACGTTTATAAATACAAATACATACTTGATGAAAAAATTGTTAAGGATGATAACATCGATAGAATAATGACGAACTACGCTGCTGGATTTTTGCAACTTGGAATCTATTATGCACAGATAGATTCCCTTGAGAAATCGATCGAGTATTTAAGAGAAGGTCGTAAATTTTATGTTTATGACAGAAACGCTGTTACTTTGCAGATCACAAGATTTCTTATGGATTTAGGGAAATACGAAGAGGCGGAGAAAGAAATAATATATGGTAAATCAATTGATAAAAAGGGGGAAAAGACGGAGATATTCGATTTTCTTCTTGGACAGATATATTTAAAATTGAACGATTATCAAAAATCTTTAGAGTTGTTCAAAAAATATGTTGATACTAATCCAAAAAATGCGATGTTTTTATCAGGTCTTTTGAAGGTTTATTATAAACAGGGCGATATTGCGAATTTCGAAAAGATAGTTCAAACTTTGAAAACCGATTTACAACTTCTCGGAAATGTCATAGGATTCTTCTATATGGAAAAAGAAGAACCTGAAATTTTAAGCAGATTGCTTGACCTTTGGGATGTCATAAAACCCGGAGATGAGCAGATAAAGCAGATAAGGGAAGAGGTAAAAATGTGGGGTAAAAGAAAAGGACTCGAAACTTTAAGTGATAAATACCCCCGTGGTGTTGATAAAAATGATAAAGTTTTGGATGAAGAAAAAGTTGAAACTTTAATCAGTCAATAGGAATAGTATGCCATTTTTAGGTGCACATCTCTCAGTTTCTGAAGGTTTTTTAAAGATGTTTGAAACCGCTGACATGATCAAATGTTCAGCGGTTCAAATATTTGCTAAAAATCAGAGGAGATGGGAAAGTAAATTTTTTGATTTAGATGAAATAGATGATTTCAAAAAAGGTTTCAAATCTTCTAATGTTAAATATGTGAACATTCATGCTTCTTATCTTTTAAACCTTGCATCAAAAGATAAAGAAATTTTCAAAAAGAGTATAGATAATCTGGTCGATGATCTCAAAAGGGCGGAGAAACTAAAAATAGATGATGTTGTTTTCCATCCAGGTAATCATCTGGGTGAGGGGGAGGAGTATGGTATAAAAAGAGTCGCAGAAGGACTTGATATAATATGTGAAAAAATCGCTTATGGCAACATACTGCTTGAAACTACAGCGGGGCAGGGGAGTTCGATAGGATACAGATTTGAACATTTAAGGGATATAATTTCAAAAACAAAATATGAAAAAAGATTGTTTGTGTGTTATGATACATGTCATACTTTTGAAGCTGGTTATGATATCAGAGAACGGGATGTCTTTGAAAAAACATTTGAATCTTTTGACAGGATAATAGGTCTGAAAAAATTAAAATTGTTTCACTTAAACGATTCTAAGTATGATCTTGCTATGAGAAAGGATAGACATGAATTCATTGGAAAAGGATTTTTAGGATTAAAATCTTTTGAAATGCTTTTGAAAGATAAAAGGTTCAAAAATCATCCAATGGTTATTGAAGTCCCGGGTGATGTTGCAGATTATGAGCACGATCTAAAAATTTTGTATTCTTTGTTATGAAAGTTTTAAAAATTCTTATCCCCGTTATATTCTTCATATCTATTTTCTCTCGAGAAACCTTAAATCTTGAAAAAAAATTTCTTGAATACAAAAGAGAGTTTGATGGTTATAAACAGACGATTGAATTCGACGAGGTGAACAACCTTGTTATCTTCAAAAGTTTTTATAAAGATTATTTTTTGGGAATTGATTCGATAAAAACAAAAGACCTCTATTTTTCACAAAAAAATGAAAAGATGATTAGAGAAATGTTGACTGCGAATTTCAAAGAATCGTTTAGAACTTCAACTTCAACTGGACTCATAGGTGATATAGATATTCCTATAACTTTTGGAAAGATGAAATCATTTTTCGGTGAAGGTGGAAAACTTGTTGTGGAAGGTTCAGAAAGGATAGATTATTCAGGTAGTAAAACTTTTGATCTTACAGCTATTGAAAAGGGAACAGCGAACATTTCATGGATTCCTGAGTTTATGCTGAAACAACAACTTATAGTCAATGTGACCGGAAGTGTTGGAGACAGGATAAAGGTCAATCTGAAGCATAACAGTGAAACTGAAAAAAAATCTGACAACACTGTTGTTCTCGAGTACAAAGGGCTTGATGATGATATCCTGCAAACCGTTCAGGCGGGAGATGTTTCTTTGAGTTTACCTGGAATAAAACTTATCGGTGGAACGCCTCAACACAAAGGACTTTTTGGAATAAAGGGAAGCGGACAACTTGGAGGGTTGAATTTTACTTTTGTTGCATCAAAAGAATCGGGAGAGAATGAACAGAAACAGTTTGTAGGAAATACGAGTGTTGATTCTATAAGAATATACGATATTGATTATCAAAAAAACAGGTTTTTTCTTTTAGGTCTTTCATCTTCAGATTCTATAATACTTCTGAATGTATACAAGGATGATGGTATAGGTACAAATAACGATGAAGAGGGAGTGTTGCCAGCGAAACTATATTTTAATCCGTCAACCATGGATTCACTTTTTTTTGTTGGTAATTTTTCTTTGATGATCCCGGGTGAAGATAAGGACTATATCTATTATAAAAATGGACAGTTCATCGAATTCACTTCTACTCTCGCATCTTCAGAAGTGATTGGAATATCTTATATTGTAAAAAGGTCTAATGGTCGAATCGATACTGTTGGAAATTTTGGATATGTCGATACACTTGTTTTAAAAATAATAAAACAGAAGGATGACTATCCTTTCTCTCCAACCTGGGAATATATGATGAAAAATGTTTATTCTTTCAACTCTAGAAACATCATTCCAGAAAGTTTTAAACTTTCGATCAAAAAAGTTAATACAGGATCAGGAGAGGATTATGAGTTACAGGGGAATACAACCTATCTTAAACTTTTGGGACTTGATCAAAACAATGATGGAAAGGTTGATCTAAACTATGTTGATTTCAATAGAGGTTTTTTGATTTTCCCATCTCTTTATCCTTTTGATTCTGATAGTTTGATCGATAAGGACTCTATTATCTACTGGACAATGGAAAGTGGGACTTCCGTTGGCAGAAAATATTATCTTGATATAAAATATAGTGGTAGTCAATCAGTTTATTCACTGGGTACTTTTAACATCATCGAAGGTTCCGAGGTTGTCAGAGTTAACGGTATCACATTAACACGTGATAAGGATTACACTATCGATTACGAATATGGAATAGTGAATTTTTTAACAGATATTGTGAATTCCCCAAACGCCCAGATAACAATAGATTATCAGTACTCGCCATTTCTTTCTTTAACATCTAAAAATCTTTTAGGAATGCATTTCGATTATCAACTTTCCGATAAACTTTTTGCGAATTCGAACTGGTTGTACAACACTCTTTCATACAATCTTGAAGATTATCCAAAAATAGGAGAAGAGCCACAGGAGATACTTCTTGGCGAGGGCGATGTTTCATACAATGAAAATTTTTATTCTTTAAGTGATCTTGCCAACTTTTTACCATTCTATAATACAACTTCTCCATCAAAGTTTTCACTTGTTTCCAAAATGGCTCTTTCTAAACCTGAGAATAACAGTGCTAAAAAAGCATCGATCGAAAATATGGAATCGGTTATTGTTTCGAATGATCTTTCCATAGACAGGAAATCATGGGTTTTCGGTTCTCTGCCTTTTGGTTTTGATCCAGACAATCTATCTTACAAGTATTATTGGTATAACACGATTGAACTTGGTGGTAATATAAATTCACTCTTACCTGATGTAGAAAAAACAAAAGATGTTTCAGTTATGAAAATCTTTATGGATAACTCTGTTTCCTCAACGAACACATTCATCTCTTTGAACCAACTTGTTTCAAGAACAGGAATTGATCTTACGGATATGATGTTTTTGGAAATCTGGGTTAAGGGAGATGAAGGTAACGTTGTTTTAGAGGTTGGTAAAAATATTCCTGAAGATATGGTCAGAAGAAGAAAGGATAAAACTCTGGCTGGTCCAGATGGTATTTTACAAACTGAGGATAAAAACAATGATGGGATCCTTGATGTTAATGAGGATACAGGGCTTGATGGTGTATATGGTTCTGATTCTTTAAATGTTCCGGGTGATGATGGTAACGATGATTATTATTATTCATTATCCCAACAATACTATTATGACAAAATAAATGGAACTGAAAACAACAATCTTTTTGATACAGAGGATCTCGACAGAGATGGTTCTTTGAACACCAGGGATGATTATTACAGGTTTACGATAAATTTAACCTCTGATGAAAACCTCGTTTACAAAAATCCAATTACAAACTGGAAACTTTACAGAATTCCTATACAATCAAATACTGTAGAAAAAATTGGAAATCCGGATTTGAAATATATAAAATATGCACGTCTTTACTGGTATGGAGTTTCAGGGAATGATACACTCTCAATATATCAAATTTCAATGATAACAAACAAATGGAAAAGTAAAATAGTAAATGGTGACAGTTCAAAATTTTTCTTTGGAGCAAAAAACAATCAAACGGATCCGGATTATTATCCACCTTATAATCCCGGTGTTGATTTTAATGGGAAACCCAAAAGAGAACAGTCGATGGTCATCTATTGTAACAATTTTTATCATAACGAATCAGGAAAAGTTTATAAAGTTTTACCTGTAAGGGAGAGTTATGAAAGGTATCGAACACTTCAGTTTTACATCAGGTCAACAAACTCTGATTCGTTCAATTTCTATTTGAAGTTTGGAGGTGATTCTTTAAATTATTATTTCATAAAATATACTCCAACCTCCAAATGGGATACGGTTACAGTTTTTCTTGATTCACTTGTGAATTTGAAAAAGAACAATCTTGATAAATCTTTTGCTGAAAAAGGTTTATACGGATTTTTTGGTTCTCCATCTTTAACAAATATTGGTTATCTTGAACTCTATGTTCAAAATATTGCAAACAGTGCTGAATCCACTGAGATTTGGGTCGATGATATAATGGTGATTGATCCAAAGAATGAAATGGGTTATGCGGGGGATATATCATCTAACCTTGAAATTCCTGAACTTTTAAACATTTCATTTTTAACGGGAGTTAGAAACCCTTATTTTAAAACTATAAGCGATAAATATGGTTCAGGTAATTTTAACAGCAATTACAGATTTTCTTTCTCATTTAACGGTGAAAAACTTCTGCCTGAATTTTTTGGGATCGTTTCCCCTCTGACTTTCTCCTATTCAAAATCGACTAACAGGCCTGTTTACTATGTCGGTTCAGATTATACACTTACAAATGAAGAGATTAAAAGGTTTTCGAACTTCACAACATCTTCAAATTTCAGCGCAAGTATTAAAAGGTCAAATAGTTTTACCAACAGATTTTTACATTATATTTTTGATATACCTTCACTGTCTTATACAAACTCATCATCGAACAATTTAACATATAACAGAACAGATTCGACAAAAACGAATTCTGTATCTTCAAATTTTGGTTACAACTTTAATGTTATGCCGCTAAAATTTTTCAGAAATTTTGAATTTTATTATTTCCCTTCGAATATCACTTATAATCTTTCCTATTCAACAAATGAAACGAAATCATTTTTACTTGGAGAAAATGGTTTTGTTAATGTCGGGGAAAATTTTTTGAAGAATTTCAACAGATCCTTTTCGACAAGATACAGGATTTTTAGATCCCTCGAGATCAATTATTCGGAGAGTAAAATACATGATCTTTTACAGAAGGATAATGAATTCTTGGGATTTTTAGGAAAAAAAGTTGGGGAGAACAACAGTTTTAATATAAACTATAACCCGGTGTTTATAAGATATCTGACCCACTCGTTAAATATTTCGACAAACTATTCTGAAAGAAACAATAGGAATCTCTATTCTCTCGATTCTTTATTTTCAACGGATCTTTCTCAGAACACAAGGCTATCTTTAAACGGAAACTTTGATTATGCGAAGATGTTAAAACTTGTTACACAGATCAGGGATGAATCAAAAGATTCTCTCGCTTTGACTGGTTCTCCTCACTGGATCGCCATCCACCTTGAAAAGTTTTTGAACAATTTTTCTGGTCTGAACTATTCATTCTCAACAAATAGAACTTTATCTTTCAACTATGTTAAAGGAAATCCACCATTTTTGTTTAAAATAGGGATTTCTGATAGTTTGCCATACGATTATTTTTCATCATATTCTCAGATCAGAAACAATAACAACTATTCATATTCTTTTTCATCAGGTTTTTCGATATGGAATTTTGATGTGAGAGGTTCATATTCCTTTTCTTTTAACAGAAGTGCGCAGAACCAGAATATTATTAAAGATACAAATAAAAAGTGGCCAAACATCTCTTTAACATTATCTAACATAGAACAGATAAAACCTCTCGAAAAATTCTTTAGATATTTGAACGCGACAACAAGTGTTTCGAAAGGGGAAATATTCTCTTTTATGAACGATACAATTTTGAATAGAAACAGTAATTCTCTTGATTTTTACCCACTTATAGGTTTATCGGGAGCAACATTTTTCAATTTGAATTTCAATTACAATTTTAACTATACAAATTCTCTTTCAAATTCTTATTCTGGGATTGAACTTTCGCGAGAAAATAAAACATATTCGAACACTTTATCTTTCAACTATGCTTTTTCTTCACCGTCGGGGATCAATTTACCGATCATCAATAAAGTTTTAAAATTCAAATCAACTTTAAACACTGGAATAGATTTCTCCTATACGAAAGTTCAGGATCTTGATATCACCAACAACAATCTTGTTGAAGATAAAATCCTCTACGATATCAAACCGAGAGCGGATTACAATTTTACCAGTAATGTATCAGGTGGTATCAATTTTACATTTTCAAGAAGTGAAGATAGAAAAAGGGGAGATAAAAGGCAACTTATAAGTTTGGGTTTCTGGACTCTGTTTAGATTTTAATCTATTCTATTGTCTTTTCAAAGAAAAAGTTTTATAATTATGATAATGAAAAAGGATAAAACTTTTTTTTATCTTCTGATTTTTTTATTTTCCTTTTTAATTTTTTGGTTTTTTGTTTCAGTTCTTGTAAATCTTATCCTTGATAAACTTGTTGATATACATCTTAAAAATAAAAGTGAGAGATACCTTCAACAAACACTCTCTAAACAACAGATTTCTTTGATCGATGAAGATCTCGTTGCTGTGATCGTTTTTGATAATGAAAATTTCTATCAAAATAGTATAGTTTATAAAAATGATATGTTCGACATGAAAGATCTTTCATCTTATCCCAAAATTTATAAATACAATCTTCCAAATGAGAACAGATCGATACTTTTTGTATATAAAGAAACACAATCAAAATTTAGATTTGCTTTAATTTTACAGTTTATTTTTGGAAGTGCATTGTTCATCTTTATCCTTTATTTTATGTTCATTTTAAAAGACAGGAGACAAAAGAATATTTTGAGTATCATCGAATCTATAAGAAATGGTAAGATTGAAAATAAAAATGTGAATGATGAATTCTATGATTTATTCTCAACTGTAAACGAGATTATAAAAAAGAAAGAAAATGAAATTGAAAGGTTAAAAGGAGTTATAAGTATTTTAAAGGATCAGAATTTTTCCCTGAAGGAGATGGATAGTGCAAAATCAAGTGTAATCGAAAATATTTCTCATGAACTGAAAACTCCGTTAACTAAAATTAAAGGGTATCTTGAATATATGTATTCTGAAAAAATGGGGGAACTGCAGCCATCTCAAAAGGATGCTTTAACTGTTGTGATAAAAAATGTAAACTCTATACTCAACCAGATCGACAAAATTATAAAGTATGCAAAGTCAGAATATATAAACCTTGAAAGAGAAATTTTCGATCTTAAAAAAGTTTTAAAAGATATCGTTGACACATATATTCCAATCGCTACCGAAAAAAATATAAAGATTGTTCTTGATGCATCCAATCTTGAAACACCGATATATGCTGACAGGAATGCTCTTATCGAAGCGTTCGATAACATAATAAATAATGCCTTGAAATTCACTCAAAAGGATGGTAATATTACTATAACAGGATATGAAAAAATGGATAACAACAATCTTTATGCTGTGATCAGAGTTGAGGACACAGGAATTGGAATCCCTGCGGATAAAATCGATAAGATATTTGACAGATTCTATCAGGTTGAACAGACGAGTTCGAAAAAATATCCTGGAATGGGTCTTGGTCTTGCAATAGTAAAAACGATCGTAAATGCACATAATGGAACGATTGATGTATCTTCTGTTGTAGGAAAGGGGACAAATGTGAAGATAGTTTTACCTTTAAAGGTTAAAGGAGGGGAAAATGAAGCAAAAAGATGAAAAGGTAAAAAAGATACTGATAATTGATGATGATGAGGATATAATAAGTTTGATAAGGATCATACTTGAAAATGAGAGTTATACAGTTATAGGTGCTTTGAGTGGTGATGAAGGGATCAAGATGGCTTTGAAGGAAAAACCTGATCTGATACTACTTGATATAATGATGCCGGGAACTGATGGATGGGAAGTTATGAAGATGCTTCATACTGATGAAAAAACGAGAAAGATTCCCGTTGCAATGTTAACCTGTAAAACAGATGTTCGAGATAAATTAACTGGCCTTCAGGAGGGAGCAATAGATTATATCACAAAACCTTTCTCCCCTGAAGAGCTGATAACGAGGGTTAACAAAATATTTAAAATCTTAAACTGATGGAGTGTTGATGAACGAAAAAGATTACTTTCAGATGCATACTGAATGGTTAAGGTATAAAAGCTGTCTATTCGACATGAATACAGGACTACCTGTACTTCCTCTCGTAATAGAGGATATCAGAAAACTCTCAGATGATTATGGAAAAGTTGTTGTCATCTATATCGATATTACCAAAGATATAGAGTCATTGTATGGATGGCAGATGTATGATAAGCTTATCAGACAGACGGTTAACTCAATATCGTTTCTGAAAAAAGAAATACTTCCAGAAAATACGATCATCACACTCACAGGTGTTAGGAGTGGAGAGATCCTTCTCTTTCTGTCAACAGATAAAAATGGTAATATACTTTCCAACGATGATGTTGAAAAAATTGAAAGAAGGATAAAATCAAAAATAGAGAATGAACTCCCTGGATGGGAACCGAACTATATATTTGCAACAAAAGTTTTTAGAACTGGATATTCATTTTTCACAAAAAGTCCAACAAGAAGAATGGAAAGAACAATTTTTCAGGCGATCGATAAAGCAAGAAGAATAATTGAAAGACAAAAAGAGGAAGCGCGACTCGATAGGGATCTTAACCTTGAATACATAATCGCAAACAATGAGATAAACACTGTATATCAGCCGATAATTGATTTGAAAAATGGTGAAATCCTTGGGTATGAAGCTTTGTCGAGGATAACCAACGATTCTTTTCTTTCAAACTCTGAAATCCTTTTTTCCTATGCTGTTGAAACAGATATGCTTCTTGATCTTGAAAGAATATGTAGAACGAATGCTGTTTTACATTTGCCGGAAAAACTTAACGGCAAATTACTTTTTTTGAACTCGAGTGCAAAAGGTATCTACGATCCTGAGTTCAAGTCAAAAAAGTTTGAGAACTTCCTTGAGGAACATTCTATTCCCAAAGAAGATGTTGTTATAGAGATAACCGAAAAACTCGCTGTTACCGATTATCAGTCGTTTGACAAATCGGTAAAGATTTTAAAAGATAAAGGTTTCAAAATTGCGATAGATGATATGGGTGCAGGGTACTCCTCTTTAAGAACGATCTCAGAGTTGAAACCAAATTTTTTAAAGTATGATATGGCTCTGATCAGGGATATACATAAAAATCTTATAAAAAAAGACCTTCTTGAAACTCTTATTCCTTTTACTGAAAGGTTGGGTTCAGAGATAATAGCGGAAGGTATCGAGACTGAAGAGGAATTTGAAACGTTGAAGAGTATAGGTATAAAATATGGACAGGGTTTCTTCATCGCTATCCCTGAAAATCCTTTCCCTAAAATAAAGATTAAAAGTTAAAGTGAAAATAAGACTTTTACCTGAGTCGGTCTATTCTTTCATAGCGGCAGGGGAGGTTATCGATAGACCGGCTTCCGTTGTGAGAGAATTGGTTCAAAATTCAATAGATGCTTTTTCATCCAGTATAACAGTTTCTATAAATAAGGGGGGAAAAGAACTAATAAATGTGATTGATGATGGTGAAGGGATGGATCGAGAAGATCTGATCTTTGCAACAAAAAAACATGCAACAAGCAAAATCAACACGATCGATGATCTTAAAAACTTAAACACTTATGGTTTCAGAGGAGAAGCTTTATATTCTATAGGTCTGGTGTCAGAGTTGTTTATAGAATCAAAAGTTAAAGAGGATGAGATCGGGAACTCGATAAAGATAGATTCCGGTAATCTTATAGGGATGGAAAAATCATCGATTGAAAAAGGAACAAGTATTGTTGTAAAAGATCTTTTTAAGAATATTCCAGCAAGAAGAAAATTCCTGAAATCTGATCTTTATGAACAGAAAAAGGTTGAGGAGGAATTCGTTTACCATTCCTTGGCAAACCCTGAGATAAATTTTAAACTCATAGTTGATGGCCACATCGTTTACAATTTGAAATCAAAAGATTTGAAAGAAAGAGTTAAAGAATTGAAAGGTGAGAGTTTTGTGAAAAATAGTTTTCTTGTGGACTATTTTGAGAAGGGCATACGGGTTAAAGGTTTTGTTGGGAATCCCAACATTTTCAACGATTTGAAATACAAAATTGGTATTGTGTTTGTAAACAGAAGGTTTATAAATTTCCCGCAGATAAAAAAAGCAATTTTTAGTGCTTTCGGGACCCAGTTGAAAAAAGGATTCACTCCATATATCGTTTATATTGAGATATCACCCGAACTGGTCGATTTTAATGTCCATCCGATGAAAAAAGAGGTTAAATTTTCTTCGGAGAACGATCTTTTCTATGTTGTGAATAGAGCGGTCAAGAGTGGGTTAACTGTTGATAAAAAATTGATTGAAATTGAAAAAAAGGAGAACGATGTCGATTTTTCTAAACCTGATGTTTTTGTAAGAGAGGAAAAACTTTTTTCAGATGTTGATTTTTATCTTTCCGAGAAAAAAAATGTGGTTCAGGGACAGGAAAGTTCAAAATTCTGGCAGTTTCAAAATTCATACATTTTTGCTTCGGTTAAAAATAAACTGTACATAATAGACCAACATGCTGCAGCAGAAAGGATTTCCTATGAAAAACTTTTGAAGGAGAAGTCAAAAATTACTTCTCAGAAACTTTTATTTCCTTTTACTCTGAGATTGAATTCAGAAGTTTATATATTCATAAATGAAAATATCGAAAGGTTTGAAAACTTAGGTTTTTCGATAAGAGTTTTTGATAATAACAAAATTCTTGTTGAATCGATTCCTTCGATAATAGAAGAGGATTTCAACAGGGAGGATTTTGAAGATTTTGCCAGCGAAATCTATAATGTCGGGTTTGGATCAGAATTCGATGAAATTTTAAAAATCATAGCATGTAAATCCGCAATTAAAGCAGGTAAAAAGTTAAATGTGAATGAGATGGAAGAGATATTCAACCAGCTTTTCAGTTGTGAAAATCCTCACTCATGTCCTCATGGAAGACCGACTTTCATCATTTTTGAAACGGATGATTTTGAAAGATGGTTCAAAAGAAAATAGAACTTTTACTCGGGGAAACAGCATCAGGTAAAACCGAATATTTAAAGGAAAAATCTAAAAAAGAAAATTTTGTAGTTTTCAACTGTGATTCAAGGCAAATATACAAATTTCTTGATATAGGGACAGCAAAACCTGATAAAGAATTTCTGGATAAAGTTTTACATTACTTTGTAGATATTGTTGAATATGATCAGAAATTTTCAGCTGGAGATTTTTTAAGGAATTTTAAGGAATACTTAAACAGAGAGGACAGAAAGATAATTTTAAGTGTTGGAACACCGTTCTATCTGAATGCGATTCTTTATGGACTTGATGACATTCCAGAAGTTTCAAAGGAAACAAGGGAAAAGATACAACTCATGCTGAAAGAAAAGGGCCTTTCTTACCTTTATGATCTTTTGAAAAGAGTGGACCCACAGAGAGCGCATGAGTTGAACGAAAATGATAGACAGAGAATAACAAGAGCGATCGAAGTATACTTTGAAACTAAAAAACCTATAAGTTCCTTCTACAGGAAAAGAAAAAAAATCGGTTTTAAAATTGAAAGAATCGAATATCTTTATAGAGACAAAAAGGAATTGCAAGGAAGGATAGTTCAAAGGGTTGAACGAATGGTTTCTTCAGGACTTGTTGAGGAGGTTGAAAAGATAAGAGTTTTATATGGTGAACAGATTTTTTATGAAAAACCTGTTATAGGTTATTCTGAAACACTCGACTATATTAAGGGACTTATATCGAAAGAAGAGATGAAAGAAAAAATTGTAAAAAATACTCTTTCACTTGTAAAACGACAGAGAACATTCTTTAAAAAAATTATGAAAGATTTGAAACAACTTTAACTCTGATTATTTTAAAAAGATGTTGACAAAATTATTCCTTTAAATATAATAAAACCTAAAAAACAGGAGTAAACAGATGAAAAAATTTCCATTTTTAGAAATAGCGATAGTAATAGCAACAGCGATTCTTCTTTATATTTTAATATATCCGGGATATGTTAAAAATAAAGAAACGAATAACAATTACAGTATGATTTCGAATATCTACGCTTTAAGAGCAGCATATGAGAAATATGTAGCACTTGATAACAATGGAGAACTCCCTTCCAAAATAGACAACAAAATATACCAATACTTAAAAGAGTTTAACGTAAAAAATCCATACACAAATGAGGAATACAAAGAAGGTGATATAAAAATATATAATCTTGAAAACACTCTCGATATCGTGGATAACACTCTTTCTGGAAAACATGGATCACAGAGGGGAATACCTGGAACTTTTGCTATAGGATTTTTTATCCCAGATCTTACAACCTACAACGAACTTGTTAACAAACCAAACAAAACCAAAGATGAAATAAAAAAGTTAGAGTCGATAAAACTTGAAGTGAAAAAGTATACTGTTATAGGATTCAATCAGGACTCCATTCCTGTGACGACTAAAGATATGACAGGGGAAAGGCTGGAAGTATTTTTCCTTCAAGGAGAAAAGACATCCACAGATTAATATTTTTCAATATCAACTTTTTCTATCTTATCTTTTAAATCAATTTTGAGAAACCTGTAAACTATCTTTGTAAAGTTTGCAGGTATATCTGAAAGATAAAGTTTTATATCTCCAGATGATTCTTTTGTATTTTCAATGTTGTTATCTTCAAGTATATGTTTAACTGTTCTTGCGGTTTGTCTTGCAGAGTTAACTATTGAAATTCTTTTACCACAGATTTTTGAGATCTCCCTTTCAAATAATGGATAGTGTGTGCATCCGAGAATGAGAGTGTCAATATTTTTGTTTATTAGTTCAGTTAGATAATTTTTTAATACCAATCTTACGATCTCTCCTTTGAAGAAACCTTCTTCAGCGAGTGGGACAAGAAGGGGAGTCATCTTTGAAAAAACTTTTATTTTAGGATTGAACCTTTTTAAAACTTTTCTATATGATCCTGAACCGATCGTTGCGGGAGTTCCGATTACTCCAATTTTTAAATTGTTTGTTATCTGAGAAGCGTATAGAGCGTTTGGTATAAGAACATCCACGAAGGGTATTTTTTTATACTTAGATTTTAGAATATCCATTGCATTTGATGAGACAGTATTACATGCAACGACTATGAGTTTTACATCTTTATGGAGTAAAAAATTTGTATCCTGTAGAGCATACTTTTGAATCGTTTCGACCGATTTGATTCCATAAGGAACCCTTGCGGTATCGCCAAAATATATTAAATCCTCATGTGGTAAAACCTTTCGTATCTCCTTCAGAACTGTCAGTCCACCGATCCCTGAATCGAAAATGCCTATTGGTTTATTTTGCAAATTTTTTTTCATGTTCTTTTATAAAATCTCTTATACCTTCAAATATTACCTGGGTAAGTTCATCCCTGTAACTTTTGTTGTTCAATTTCTTTTCCTCTTCTTTGTTTGAAATGTAGCCACATTCTATGAGTATCGCTGGCATAAAATTTCCTTTTAAAACGAAAAACCCGGCTTGTTTGACCCCTCTTTCAGAATCCTTGTATTTTTTCTCATATTTTGTTTGAATGAGTTCTGCCAACCTGGATGATTCATTTAAAAATTCATTCTGAGCTAAATCAAAGAATATAAAATCCAATCCTTTTTTTTCCGCTTCTGGTAGATCGAATGTAACTGAAGCGTTTTCTCTTGCTTCCACTGCTCTTTCCCAGTCAGTTTTTGCTGTTGAAAGGAAGTATGTTTCAAACCCTTTTGCTTCAGTGTTTTTAGATGCATTACAGTGTATTGATATGAAAAGTGCATTTTTGTATTTGTTTGCGAAATTTGTCCTTTCTTTGAGAGAAAGAAATCTATCATCATATCTTGTTAAAACTACATCGATGTAACTCAAATTTGATTTTATCTTTTCCTTTAACCTTAACGATATGTCAAGATTTAAATTTTTTTCTTTTGTTCCGTTGTATCCAATCGCGCCTGGATCTTTTCCGCCGTGTCCAGGATCGATTATAATAGTTTTGATAGTTTGAGGTTCATTTTTGTTATCGTTTTTTTTCAATTTAATAAAATTGATTTTTATCGAATCCTCAAACTGAATGAGAGTATCGAATAAAAATTCTGGAGAAAATGTGATGATATATGTTGAACCATCGCTATCGTTGATCGGTTCAGCAACTCTTATGAGATTTTTAGAGTTTTTAAATTTAAAAGAATCCTCATTGATAAAACAATCTTTAAAAAATAGTATCAAGTCCCTTTGAGTTAACTCATAATTGGTTTGCGGAGTTTTGTTGAAAAAGAGTATTATACTGTTTTCATTCTCTCTGACTTTTTTTAAATATAATTTTTCGAAATATTTGATGCTATAATTAGAGTAGTATGTATTTTCAGGTAACAGTTTTTCGAATATTTGTTTTATACTTTTAACAGGGAGAAAGATCTGTTGATCTCTGAGAATGGGGGTATAGGATATTTTATATGTTGAACCACCTATTTTTATATAGGGAGAATTTATAAGTAAGATAGCATAATTTCTGCTGGTTTCGATCGTGATCTCTTCCTGAACCTTTTTAAATTTTATCCTGCCATTAATGGAATTTATAAAGATGTTAAGATCGATATATTCAATGTCATCAAACCTGACTATCTCCAGTGAATCCGATATTCCGTTTTTTATGATTTCAAAAAAATTTTCTGGATAAATATTTTGTGAAATTAAAATGAAAATCACCAGAAGTAAAAAGTGTGACCTGAAAAGATTACCTGTATTTTTTAAGATCCCTTGAAATCTCTCTTTCATAATCTTTTTTCTTAATACTCTCTTTTTTGTCATACAACTTTTTTCCTTTACATAATGCGATCTTAATTTTTACTATGTTCCTTTCATTTAAGTATACTTCAACAGGTTTTAAAGTCAAACCTTTTTCTTCAACCTTTCGTAACAATCTTTTGATCTCATTTTTATGCATTAAAAGTTTTCTTTTTCTTTTTGGATCGATATTCGTATGTGTTCCGAACGGATTTTTGTCAACAGTCATATCGTGGACAAAAATTTCAATTTTTTCTTTATCTATTTTACAGTACGCTTCTTTGATCGAAAATGCACCTCTTCTTATCGATTTGACCTCATCCCCTTTTAGCACGATTCCCGCCTCGAATTCCTCTAACACTTCATAATCGAAGAAAACTTTTTTATTCTTTTGTAAAATCTTCATCTTAGTTTTAAAAGTTTTAAAACTGGTTTACCTTCGACGAGAACGAAGAATAAGCCCTTTTTCAATCTTTTTATGTCAGCATATTCTTTTGCATTACATTCTAAAATAGTTTTTCCAGAGACATCTATGATCTTAACATGTTTTTCGATAGCATCTTTAAACCTTATCAAATTGTTGGTGGAATCGAAGATCACTTTTTCGTTGTTCATATCTTCAGGATAAAATAAAAAGTTTATAGTTTTTTCCGTTAGTCCACTATAGGATACGAGATCTATTTTATAACTTGATTTTTCTTTAAAATTTTTATCTTTCAAAACAACAGTTTTTCCGGATTTTGAACTATCTATAAGTTTATAATTGTTGTATAGATTTTTATAAAGTTTTATCTCTTTATAATCTTTATCAGGGCTTATACTGATAAAGAGTGTTTCATCTATCTGCTTGCAGAAATAGGAAAGTTCGCTCAACCCCTGTAAATCTGTTGAATCTATAACAAGCCAATATGTAGTGTTCAATAAAAGTTTTCTTGAAACACCCTCGTTCCAACCATCATACAAATTGTCAGAAGGATTACCTGTTCCATCATCAAAAGGAGATGAATCTCCACATCCTGCGATTTTACCTTTTCCATATCTTGAAATGGTTAACATGGAATAATTTGTTCCGTAAAGTGCGATCGCTGTCGATTTTAAAGATTTCTGGATCATCGTTCCTGCATGAAAATAAAAGTATCCAGATACCTTTCCAAATGGACCGTTCGTTATGGTATCGTTTACTGTTGAAAATATATTCGTAGAATCAGAGATATTATTGAATCCCTCTCCAACCTGCTGAAAATGTATTCCAAATGAATCTGAACCGAAATCCTGCCATATTTCAGGGGAATCCCAGCCATCTCCATCTCTATCTGATGATACATGGTCGGCAATCATAAAAAGTGATCCTCCATCTCGTATGTAATTGAAAATGTTTATTTTTTCTGTTGATGTGAAAGGATTTTGTGGTTCACAAACTATGTACAGATCAAAATTTTTCAAGTCAAGTGGACTTAATGAATTGTATCTGATAGGAGAATCTGGTGGTAACGTATAAACCTGAAATGTAATTATTTCGCCAGTTGCAGAATTGGTGATATATGCTGTATCCAGTTCAAATCCCCATGCGGATATAGCTCCATCCCAGTCGGTTTCAGTTGTTGGATTTTCAGGTAATGGGGTTGGATAATCTCTATCGATCACCCAATCAGCGTTTGCTGCTGTTTGATTTTTTGTATAATCGAATAAAACTTTTTTTACTTTTGTTGGAGGAGAAATGGTATATGAATATGTGGAACTAAAAGTTCTGTTGTTTTCGTTATCCTTTGCTATTATGAAATAATCGACTGTTCCGGATGTTTGCGGTGGAATCGTAAAAAATCTTTTGGAAACTTTAACACTGTCATGAAAAACTGTTGACCAGATTCCTCCATTAATTCTGTAGTATAATGAATCTGTTGAAACTGTAACATCATCCGTAATATCAGCTGAAACTATCACTATGTCCTGTGGTTTTACAGTTACAGGTATTCTTTGCACGTTTGAAATGACAGGGGATGAAGTTGTTGAAAGTGTATCACCAAAATAAACTGAATCGATCCATATCGTTCCATATCCTGTAAAACCGGATAGATCATAGAATCTAAATCCAACCCTTACATAATAACAGTTAGCAGGTGTTGTGATCAATGTTTCCGGGAAAAATTGCCATAAGGTTGAATTTCCAACAGAATCGAGAGTAAAATTGTTTGAAAGAAAAGTGTATGTTGAACCATAGTAGTTTAGATAAATTTTTGCATATAGATATTGATCGTTATCATAAACGTAAGATTTAACTCTGTATACTTTGTTTGGTAGAACTGGAATATATTCTGATACAACATCTGTAAGAGATTGATTTTTTGTAAAAACGTTCGCTTTCAAACTATAATTCCCTGAAAATGAAAATGTGGATCTTTCAATGGAAAAGGAATCTGGAAACAAAGAATCTGGAAACCAGTTCAAAGGATGATTGTTGTCAGACCAGTTTTCAAAATCACTGTTTGATAGAAGGTTTGCCTGAAATGAGAAAAGAAAAACCAAAATTGTTAATGATAAAACTATAAAAATTTTTTTCATTTTACTTGTTCCTTATTTATATTTTATCAATTCTATTTTATACCTATAAAAAAAGAATTGTCAAGTAAAATTGGATATTGATTTTTTGACAAATTGTTATAACATTTAAAAAAAAGGAGTGTATTTGAAATCTATTGATGTTTATCTTTATTTGAGATTTTCAAAAGATGAAAAAGAGGATAAAAAACTTGAAGAGAAAGTTCAAAAATTTTTGGAGGAACAAAAAATTTATAAAGTGATTAAAAAGTTTACTGATGATCCTGATTCTGAGGATAGAGGGCTTGCAGAACTTTTCAACTATTCAAGAGTGAATGAGAGTGTTAAAAAGATACTCGCGTATTCAAGAGAGAATATTTCTCCTGATGATATCTTTACGATGTGGGTTGAAAAGGAACTGATCAAATATGGTGTAACCGTAAGATACATTGATGAAAAAATCTCGGATTCTATCGATTATGAGATTTTAAGGGAAAAAATTATAGGTGCTTTCGCCAGATATGAAAAGGAAAAACTTCCAAACAAACTCGCTGCACATAGAGTTTTGAGAACAGTTGAAAAAAGATTAAAATCGAGTGGGAATTGTCCTTTAGGATATAAATATGTTGGAAAAGTTAACGATAAAAGAATAGTCGTAGTAAGGGAAGAAGCAGAGATAGTTAAACTTATCTTCAACAAGTATATAGAGTTCAAATCTCTTGGTCGTTTGAAAGAATATCTCCAGGAGAACAATATAAGGACGAAAAGGGGAAAGATTTTTTCAAGACAGGCGTTGTACAACATTCTAACAAACAAATTCTATATAGGTTTTTTGTCTTACAACTACTATAAGTATATTGAAACTGAAAAGAACAAGAGAAAACCTGTTTTGATAGAGGAAAGAAGAGTTGAAGGTAAACATGAGAGGATCATAGATAGAGAAATTTTTGAAGAAGCGAACAGGATACTTGAAGAGAACAACAAACATAAAAACGATCTTATTTGATGAATGGAAAAAATAGTTGTTAAAGGTGCTAAGGTCCACAACCTTAAAAATATATCCTGTGAGATTCCAAAAAGAAAATTCATCGTGATAACCGGAGTGAGCGGATCCGGTAAATCGTCTTTTGCTTTTGATACTATCTATGCTGAAGGTCAAAGAAGGTATGTTGAATCATTATCTTCCTATGCGAGACAGTTCTTGGGAGTTCTTGAAAAACCTGAGGTTGAAAGAATCGATGGTCTTTCCCCTGCCATTTCAATTGAACAAAGAAATATTTCAAAAAACCCAAGATCAACCGTTGCTACGATAACAGAAATATATGATTATCTAAGAGTTCTCTTTGCGAGAGTTGGTGATATATACTGCTACAACTGTTCAAGACCTGTTGTAAAGATGAGTGTTGATCAGATAGTTGATGAAATACTCTCATATACAGGGAAAGTTATAACGATCCTTTCACCTGTTGTTAGAAATAAAAAAGGAGAATTTAAGGAATATTTTAAAAGTTTGATGAAAAAAGGGTATACAAAAATTTCAGTAGACGGATATATAAAACGACTTGAAGATGATATAATACTTGAAAAAAACAGGTTACATAATATTTCCATCATTATAGATAAAATAAAAATCGATAATGTTAGCAGGATGCGTTTGACACAATCTCTCGAACTGGCTTTAAAGGAATCTTCTGGGATCGTTTCAATCTTAATGGAAGATGGTCAGGAAAAAATATTCAACACATCACTTTCATGTCCATTTTGTAACATATCTTATGGTGAAATATCTCCGCGAAGTTTTTCCTTCAACTCTCCCATAGGTGCTTGTCCAGCATGTCATGGACTTGGATATAGCATAGAAGCTGATGAAGAACTCATAATTGCCAACGAGGATCTTTCTTTATGGGAGGGAGCGATTCATCTTTGGACTGATATATCAAAAAGAACAGATCTTTTAGAACTTGCAAAAATTTTAAAGGTTGACTTAAAAAAAAGTTACAAAGAGTTACCAGAGTTTTTTAAAAGAATACTCTTTTATGGAATAGATGAAGAGGCTTATGGATCATTCAACATTCCACAAAATTTATCGTTTGAATCGATAACGGATTATTTAAAAAGGATTTACCATTCGACGGATTCGGATTGGATGCAACAGGAGATGGGTAAATATCTAGTATTTGCAAAATGTAAAGTATGCAATGGTGCAAGGTTGAAAAAAGAGTACCTTTCAGTTAAGATTAACGGTTTAAACATATACGAGATAACCCAGATGAATATTTACAACTCTCTTGATTTTTTTAAGAATAAAATTTCTTTTGATGAAACGAAAAGAGAGATTTCAAAAGACCTTATCAAAGAAATAATTAAAAAACTTGAATTTCTTGTAAATGTTGGTGTCGGTTATCTAACTTTGGAAAGATCTGTTGAAACTCTATCAGGTGGTGAAGCGCAAAGAGTACACCTTGCAACACAGATTGGGAGTGGATTGAACGATGTTCTGTATGTTCTCGATGAACCATCTATCGGTCTGCACCAGAGGGATGTTAAGTTGCTTATAAAAACTTTAAAAGACCTCAGGGATAGAGATAACACTGTGATAGTTGTTGAACATGATAAAAATTTCATAAAAGAGAGTGATCATATAATAGATTTTGGTCCAGGAGCAGGAGATTTTGGAGGCAACATTGTTTTTGAAGGGAGTTATGATGAGATTTTAAAATCAAAGGATTCCCTGACAGGAAAATTTTTGACTGGGAAAGAAAAAGTTTTTGAAAGAAAAGAGGAAAGAAAAATCGATGAGAATAACTTTATTTTAATAAAAAATGCCTCTGAGCACAATTTAAAAAATATAGATGTTAAGATACCTCTTGGATGTTTTGTATGTGTCACTGGAGTTTCTGGAAGTGGAAAATCGACTCTTGTAAATGATATACTTTACAACGCTGTAAGAAGATATTTGAAAGTTTCAAGAATCAAACCCGGTAGACATGATGGGATTGAAAATTTGCATTTTATAGATAAGGTTATAAACATAGATCAATCACCTATAGGAAGAACTCCAAGATCGAACCCGGCAACCTATACTGGAGTTTTTACCTATATAAGAGATTTCTTTTCCCAGTTGAAAGAATCAAAAATGAGAGGATACAGACCAGGCAGGTTCTCCTTCAATGTCCCGGGTGGAAGATGTGAATCATGTGAAGGTGATGGATACAAAAAGATTGAAATGTATTTCCTTCCTCCAGTATATGTTCAATGTGATGTCTGTAATGGAAAAAGATTCAACGAGGAAACTTTGCAGGTTAAGTATAAAGGTAAAAATATTTCAGATGTTTTGAATATGACTGTTATAAACGCAATGGAACTTTTTAAAGATATACCGAAAATCGTTAAAAAGCTGGAAATCTTGAACGAAGTTGGACTTGGTTACATTAAACTTGGACAACCTGCTGTTTCTCTTTCTGGAGGAGAAGCACAGAGGATAAAACTTGCAAAGGAACTTTCGAGAACAGATACTGGCAGAACTTTATACATTCTCGATGAACCTTCAACAGGACTGCATTTTTATGATGTTAAACTTTTACTTAAAGTGCTTGACAAGTTGGTTAAAAAAGGTAATACTTTAGTTGTGATAGAACATAATCTTGATATCATAAAATTTGCTGACTGGATAATAGACCTTGGTCCTGAAGGAGGAGATGAAGGAGGAACTCTTCTTTTTCAGGGGAAGTATGATGATTTTTTAAAATGTAAAAATTCTTATACTGCGGAATACTTAAGAAAAGAGAGATAAGGAGGAGTTATGTCTCCATCACTTTTCTGGATTATAGTTGCTGTTGTTCTGTTTATAATCGAGGTCTTAACTCCATTTTTTCTGTTTGTTCTATTTTCTTTTGCTGCTTTAATTTCATCACTTTTCTCTTTATTTTTCCCCAAACTTGTTTTTTTGCAGATCCTTATATTTGTTTCCCTTTCGGTTATTTTTGCTTTCACGATAAGAAAAATTTTTGTAAAATACCTTTCAAGGGATGATAAGGGAGGATTGAAAACGAATGTTGATTCTTATACAGGAAGAATTTGTAAAGTCATTATAACTATCGATAACTCAAAAGATCAGGGTATATGCGAGATAGATGGTGTAAGGTGGAGAGCATATTCTGATGATGGAAAAGTTATAGAGAAAGATGTTTTTGCCAAAATCGTAAGAGTCGAAGGGGCACACCTTTATGTTGTTAAAAATGAATAGATTATTTTTCGTTATAATTTCTCTTTTTATTTCTGGATGTTCGTTGTTTTACGCGACAGTTTATGAAGTTTCAAAAACCATGGAAATAGGAGAGATCATTGCTGATTCTGTGACAATTGAACCAGGTTTCTATTCAGTTTTTCTAAATTCAGATTATGTTCTTGATATTTTCTTTTTCTCTTCAAAAGAAGGTTTTGATCTTTTTAAAGATTCATCAAAACTTTATTCAGAATACCTGGAGTATCCATTAACTTTTGTTTCAAAATCTTTTATCGATGAAAGGTTTTATATATTTGAAAATAAAAAGTTATATTTTGTTATCGATAATTCCGATATCGCAACAGAAAAATCCGGGAAACCAAATATCTATTTTAAAATAGGAAAAGAATAGGAGTGAAATGTGGCTGATGTTATTCTTAAAAATGTGACGAAAGTTTTTCCAAATGGTTATGTCGCGTTAAAAAATATTAACCTTGAAATTGAGGATAAGGAGTTTGTGGTTTTTGTTGGGCCTTCCGGTTGTGGAAAGACCACACTTTTAAGATGTATCGCAGGATTAGAACAGGTCACCGAAGGTGAGATAATCATCGATCGGCAGGTGGTCAACGATGTTCATCCTAAAGATAGAGATGTTGCTATGGTTTTTCAAAATTATGCTCTCTATCCCCATATGAGTGTTTATGATAATGTTGCTTTTGGCTTGAGGACAAGAGGATTTTTAAAAGAGGATATTGAGAGAAAGGTTAAAGAAGCACTTGAAATACTTGGTATAGAAAAATATGCAAAGAGTAAACCGAGAGAATTGTCAGGTGGACAGAGACAGAGGGTTGCAATCGGTAGAGCGATTGTAAGAGAACCAAAAGTTTTTCTTTTTGATGAACCACTCTCAAATCTTGATGCGAAAATGAGGGTGTCGATGAGAGCAGAGATTTCGAAGTTACATAAAAAGATAAATACAACGATAATATATGTTACACATGATCAAACAGAAGCGATGACGATGGGCTCAAAAATAGTTGTGATGAACAATGGTGAAATAATGCAGATCGCTGATCCTGATACACTTTACAATAAACCTGAAAATCTCTTCTGTGCAACATTCATCGGATCTCCACAGATGAATATTTTTGAAAATGTATACGAAAATGGAGAGATCAGATCAGATTTCTTCAATTTTAAGGTAAAGTTTGATGTTAAAGATTTAAAAAAAGTATATGTTGGAGTAAGACCTGAAGATATATACATTGACAGAGAAACTGAGATATACAAAGAAGGTTTTATTGAACTTGCGGAATCTTTAGGTGATGTGACGTTTCTTTATGTTAATATTCTCAATAAAACTGTTGTTTTAAAAACAACCTTACATAAAAGATTCAATATCGGAGAGAGTTATAAAATCTATTTTAATAAAAATAAATTCCATTATTTCAACATGGAGGATTCGAAACGGATAGAGCCTATTATCTGATTCTGATATCTTCTGTTTTACTCCTTGATAATAGGATGTTATTTCAATCTTTGATCAGTGAACCTGTCTTTATCTTTCCAGTTCTTTCATTTTTTTTAAAGATCGGTTTTGATAACTCTATTTTGTTGTTGTTGATACTTTTCCAAACATTATCTATTTTCTCTCTTCAACTGGGAAAGGTTGCACCTCCAAATTTCCAGATAGGTTTTGTGTCATCCTTGTTAACATACAGTTTTTTAAGATATCCTCTTTCTCTGTCAATACTTGCTGGAATATTTTCCTCATTGATCTTTGGTTATTTTTATATCATAAAAAGGAGAATCAATTTTTATCTGTCAAAAAATTTTGACTTAAAACCTGCTTTATTCTTCTCAATATTGATAACATTTTTTTCCTATATATTGTTTCTTTTCACTGAATATTTACTTTTAACAAAGTTCCAATTGTTTAAAACACAACACGATAATATTTTCGTTGTTTCTATATTTTTGATACTCACACAGATAAAATATGTTAAAATTAACAAAAAAATTGAAACCATTTTATTTTTTATGGGAATTTTACTGGGATTGTTCGTATGCTTAAAAATAAATTTAAATTGGTTTTAAAATCACTTTTTGTTCAGGTTTTGTTAAACGAAGATGATATGCAAATGGCTGGCTATAAAATACTTACAAATGGTAAATTCAACCATCACATAAACTCAAATCCTTATTTTGCAACTATAGTTTCAGGGTTCATTTCAAAAGTTAATGATTTAAAAAAAATAGAAATTTTTGCAAGTATTTCAGCGTTTATTGGAGATGATCTATTCTGGAACAATTTAAAACCTATAACCTTGATGGTATCTCTGTTTGTTTATATTTTCAAAATGGATTATTATTTTCTTTTAATTCCTTTTTTACTATATTTTTTTTCAACTAATACTTTAAGATTCAACGGTTATGAATATGGATCAAAAAATAGTGAAAATCTCAGTAATTTTTATTCTTCTTTTTTCTTCAAAAATTTTAGATTTTTCATTTCAAAAGTTAAATATCTTTTGTTTGGATTTTTTACAATCTTTTTGCTTTTTTTAAACTTAAAAATATTGAATTCGATAGATATATATGTTATAATTCTTTTGTTATGTGTATGGGTAAACATTGTTTTTAAAGAGTTTGCCTATATTTTTTTGATGACATTAGGAGTTTTGATAGAGGTATTTTTTAAGGTTTTAATGTGATGATAGAAAAAGAGGTAATTGTAAAAAATAAACTTGGATTACATGCAAGACCAGCTGCTCTTCTTGTAAAGAGTTTAGGTAAATTTGAGTCAAAAGTTGAAATACAGAGAGATGATCTACTGGTTGATGGAAAATCGATTATGGGTATTATGATGCTTGCTGCTGAACAGGGAGCGAAATTGATATTTAGAATCGATGGGTCTGATGAGAAGGATGCGATGGATGCTGTAGAGGAACTTTTTGAGAAGAGGTTTTATGAGGAGTAATATAATTTTGAGAGGTTATCCCGCTTCTCCGGGTCTTGTGAAAGGCAAAATCAGAATTTTGAGTAACAAGATAGAAGTGATACAGGAATATGATGTCAGCGATATAGAAAAAGAAGTTGAAAGATTTTTAACTGCTATAGAGGAATCAAAACGTGAACTTCTTGAAAGCAAAAAAAACATTAAGGAGACGGTTGGTAACCAGTACGAGGAAATTTTTGAAGCGCAGATTTTAGCACTTGAAGATAAGAGTGTTATAGAAAAAAGTATAAAAAACATAAGGGAAACAAAAAAGAACGCTGAATCTGTTTACAAAAATGTTGTATCCGAAATACTTGAAAGGATGCAGAAAACTGATAACAGATATCTTAAAGAGAGGAGTTTCGATATAATAGATGTAATGAACAGAGTTTTAAAAAGGCTGAAAAACAGGGATGAAGAATCTTTAAAATCTTCTGAAGAAATAGTAATAGGAGCATTTAACCTTACTCCAACAGAAACGATGAAATTTGATAAAAAAAGTATACTCGGAATCGTAACGGAGAGTGGTGGAATGACAAGTCATTCATCGATACTTGCGAGAGCACTCAACATTCCTGCTGTTGTAAATGTTAAAAACTTTCTTTCAAATGTAAACGATGGAGATATCGTTATAGTTGATGGTTATACTGGCACGGTGATCATTGATCCAGATGAAAATTCTGAAAAAACTTTTAAAAAGCGAAAAGAGGAATACAAAAATTACAATCTGAAGTTGATGGAAATGAAGGACGAAGAATCTGTAACAATCGATGGCAGAAATATTGATCTATCAGCAAATATAGAACTTCTTGAAGAACTTGGTGAAGTTAAAAAGTATGGGGGAAGGGGAATCGGACTTTTTCGCACCGAATTCATATTCCTTGAAGAGAATGGATATCCAACTGTTGAAAAGCAGGAAAATGTTTACAGAAAGATAGCAGAAACGGTTTTCCCTGATTCTGTTATTGTAAGGACAGTTGATATTGGGGGAGATAAACCGATTTATGTAAGGAGCAAAGAAGAAAATCCATTTTTAGGTTTTAGAGGTATCAGAGTTTCACTTGGGAATGAAAAAATTTTAAGGGACCAGTTCAAAGCTATATTGAAGGCAAGTTCTAAAAAAAATTTGAAGATAATGCTTCCCATGGTCTCTAAAATTGATGAAGTTATAAAAGCAAAAATGGTTTTAGATGATGTAAAGAAGGAACTCTTTAACGATCAGATCGATTTTGATAAGGATATCGAACTTGGGATAATGGTTGAAGTTCCCTCTGTAGCAATAATGGCTGAAGAGTTTGCAAAGTATGTCGATTTCTTTTCACTTGGGACAAACGATCTTACACAGTACACTCTTGCAGTTGATAGAAATAACAACAACGTTTCCTCATATTTTGATTCTCTTGATCCTGCTGTTTTAAAACTGATCAAGTTTACCATCGATGCTGCACATGAAGCGAATATATGGGCGGGAGTGTGTGGAGAACTATCTTCTGATCCAATAGCTATACCGATTCTTGTTGGACTCGGAGTTGATGAATTATCGATGTCTCCCATCTTCATACCCGAAATCAAGATGATAATCAAACAACTTTCCTATGAGGAAACGAAAGAGATAGCAAAAAACGCTTTGCTTTTGAAATCATCCGAAAAGGTGAGAGAGTATATGAAGGGAATAATTTCTGAAAAATTCCCGAACCTTATAAAATATTTTCTTGGAGAGTTCTATGACAGATAATGATATGTTATCACTCATAAAAAGTTTCCCATCATTTTTTGTTGATGGTTTTAATCTTGATGATGAAAAAATGAAAATCAGAAAAATTGAAAACATTGTGTATACCGGAATGGGAGGAAGTGCGATCGCGGGAGATATTTTAAAAGAACTTGTCTACCCATTCTCCCGGGTTCCTTTCGAAGTTGTCAGGAATTATGACCTTCCACATTATGTTAACGAAAAAACCTTTTTGATAGTGTCATCTTTTTCTGGAAACACTGAGGAAACCTTAAAATGTTTTGAAGATGGATTAAAAAGGAAAGCGAAAATTTTAACACTTTCGAGTGGTGGGGAATTGGAAAAACTATCAGAAAAAAATGGAATAAAAAACATAAAACTAAAACTCGATTGTCCGCCAAGAGCAGCACTTGGGATGACTCTTGGGGCTTTATTAAAAAAGATGTTTTACATTGTAAATGACAAAAATTTTGAAAAAGAAATAAACGACGCAGTTATTAAACTATTCGAATACACATTTGATGATGGGAATGCAAAGAAGGTTGCGAAAATTCTAAAAGGTAAAATTGTTAATGTTTATACTGATTCGAATTTTTCATCAGTTGCCAGAAGGTTTTCCAACCAGCTTCATGAAAATTCAAAACATTTTTCTCATTTCAATTTTCTGCCTGAAATGGATCATAATGAGATAGTTGGTCTTGAGAAACCGGAATTTATAAAGTCGAAAATCTACCTTTTATTCTTGATCTTTAAACAGATGAATGAGAGAAATAAAAAAAGAACGATGATAACAAATAAAATTTTAAGAGATTATGGTTTTCAAACGATGATATTTGAGTTTGATGATCAAAACAGGATTTTCAACATCTTGGATGGTATAATCACTTTTGATCTTATATCATATTATCTCGCAACTGAAAATCGGGTTGATCCCATGAAAATCGAAAGGATCGATATTCTTAAAAAGAGGATGAAAGGATGAAAGCGATAATACCTGCAGCGGGCATCGGGAAAAGATTACAACCTCTTACATTCTTTTTACCAAAACCTTTGTTCTATGTTGGAAGTAAAAGGATAATAGATTATGTTATTCTTTCACTATCTGAAGTTGAGATAGATGAGTATATTATAATTGTTGGATACAAAAAGGAAATATTGAAAGAATACCTTTTAAAAAATTATCCTGATAAAAAATTTACATTCGTTGAACAGGAAAAACAATCTGGATTAGGGGATGCGGTTTTTAGAGGGTTAAAAGAGATTGGAGGAAATGATCATCCTTTGGTTATTTTGCTCTCAGATACTATAATCGATATTGATATAAAAAAATTTTTGAAAACCAAAAACTCTAAAATCGCTTTAATGGAGGTTGAAGATCCGAGACGTTTTGGTGTTGCAAAAATTTCTGAAGATTTTGTTTTAGATGTTGTTGAAAAACCGGAGAATTATGTTTCAAACAAAGCGATAGTTGGGTTCTATTATTTTAAATCTTCAAAAAAACTTTTTGATTCGTTAAAGTATCTTTATGAAAACAACATTAAAACAAGAGGTGAAATACAGTTAACGGATGGTATAAAAAAATTGATAGATGACGGGGAAAAGATTGAATATGGTGATGTTAAAAAATGGATCGATTGTGGTGATTTTGAAACTCTTTTGAAAGCAAACAGTTTGTTGTTAAAAAAGGAAAAAAGAAAAAATTTTATAGATTCCTCTTCATTTATGGAAAATTCCAGGATCTCAAAAAATTGTTCGATTTTCAAAAATGTTAAACTATTTCATACAAAAATAGAGAATTCAATAGTTGGAAACAATGTTATTTTAAAAAATTGTAAAATAAAAAACTCGATAATAGGTGATAATTCAAGTTTGGAAAATTTCAAAGGTTCAATAATCTGTGGTGAAAACACAATAATAAAAAAATAAAAAAGGAGTAGAAGATGAAAAGATTTTTAACTTCAGAATCGGTAGCAGAAGGGCATCCCGATAAACTCTGTGATATCATATCGGATTCCTTACTTGATTCTATACTCGAACAGGATCCAAACGCAAGAGTTGCAGCTGAGACGATGGCAGCAACAGGTATGATAATAATAACCGGAGAGATTACAACCACCTGTTATGTTGACACACAAAAGCTTGTAAGAAATGTTGTAAAAGAGGTTGGATACACTGATCCAGATTATGGACTTGATTATCAAACCTGTGCTGTTGTTACATCGATACAGGAACAATCTCCGGATATAGCGATGGGCGTCAACATCGGTGGAGCAGGTGATCAGGGGATGATGTTCGGTTATGCAACCGATGAGACACCAGAGCTTATGCCGATGACAATATCTTATGCTCATAAACTTATAAAAAAAGTAGCTGAACTCAGAAAATTCGGTGATCTTGATTATCTTAGACCTGATGGTAAATCACAGGTAACCGTCGAGTATGATGATGGTGTTCCAACGAGAATAGATGCTATAGTTTTGAGTGTTCAGCATAATCCAGATGTTGACAGAAAAACAATAGAAAAGGATATGAAGAATCGAGTGATAAATGAGGTTATCGATAGTAAACTCATAGATTCAAGGACAAAGATTTTTGTTAATCCAACCGGAAGGTTTGTTGTTGGAGGACCACTTGCTGATACCGGTTTAACTGGTCGAAAAATAATCGTTGATACTTACGGTGGGATGGCAAAACATGGTGGTGGATGTTTTTCAGGTAAAGACCCATCAAAGGTTGATAGATCGGCAGCGTATATGTGCAGATATATAGCAAAAAATCTTGTTGCTGCAGGTGTTGCAAAAAAAGTTGAAATCCAGGTCGCTTATGCTATAGGTATAGCTGAACCTGTTTCAATTGCTGTTGATACTTTCAACACTTCTAAATATGATGATGAAAAAATTGTGAAAGTGATAAGAGAAATTTTTGATCTGACACCTAACGGAATAATAGATCAGTTAAAACTCAGAAGACCGATATACAAGAGAACAGCAGCTTATGGACATTTCGGAAGAGAGGAAGAAGGTTTCACATGGGAAGTTTGTGATAAAGTTGATGAGATAAAAAAGATTTTAAAATAAAGAGGTGAAGATGAAGTATGATATTAAAGATATTAAACTTGCTGATAAAGGTTTAAAAAGAATCGAATGGGCTTACCAGGATATGCCTGTTTTAAAAAGTATCTATGATGAATTTTCAAAAAATAAACCTTTGAAGAATTTGAAAATAGGTGCTTGTTTACATGTTACTTCCGAAACTGCAAATCTTATGAGAGTTTTAAAAGCTGGTGGTGCAGAAGTTTTTTTATGTGCTTCAAATCCTTTATCAACGCAGGATGATGTGGCAGCATCACTTGTTAAGGATTTCAAAATTCCGGTTTTTGCAAAAAAAGGTATAGATGATAAGGGGTATTATAACCACATAAAGAGTGTTCTTCTGAACGAACCAAATGTCACCATGGATGATGGTGCTGATCTTGTAACGATGCTTCACAAAGAATTTGTTCAACTCTCAAAAAAAATTGTTGGTGGAACAGAGGAAACCACAACAGGTGTGATCAGGTTAAAAAGTATGGAAAAAAATGGAATCCTGAGATACCCAATAGTTGCTGTTAACGACTCGTATACGAAATTTATGTTCGACAACAGATATGGAACAGGTCAATCAACAATAGATGGTATACTAAGAGCAACCAACAGGTTGCTTGCTGGATCAACATTCGTGGTGGCGGGATATGGTTGGTGTGGTAGAGGTCTCGCTTTTAAAGCTCGAGGACTTGGAGCGAATGTTATCGTTACTGAAGTGGATCCTGTTAAAGCTCTTGAAGCGTTGATGGATGGTTTCAGAGTGATGAAGATGGATGATGCCTGTAAGGAAGCTGATTTTATAGTTACCTTGACAGGTGACATAAATGTTGTTGATGAAAAACATTTCAAAATTATGAAGAATAATTGTATAGTGGCGAATTCAGGGCATTTCGATGTTGAGATAAACAAAAAAGCTCTCGAAAAGTTAACGGTGAGAAAAAAAGAGATAAGGCCATTTCTTGTAGAACATACTTTGAAAGATGAGAAGAAAGTGTATCTTTTAGCTGAAGGAAGATTGATAAATCTTGCATCAGCGGAAGGACATCCCGCATGTGTGATGGATATGTCTTTTGCGAATCAAGCGCTCTCTGTGAAATATATAAAAGAAAACCATTCGAAACTTTCCAGGAAAGTTTATAAACTCCCTGATGAGATCGATGTTGATATCGCAAAAAGAAAATTGAAATCTATGGGAGTCAGGTATGATAAACTAACGAAAGAACAGGAAGAATATTTAAGATCATGGGAAGAAGGGACATAAAAATTTCAGTTATTGTTCCCATCTTCAATGAGGATGGGAACATCGAAAAACTTTATGAGGAACTGAAGGATAATTTAAAGGATTATGAATATGAAATAATATTTGTTGATGATGGTTCAACTGATAATTCTTTCAAAATACTCGAAAGTCTGACATTAAAAGATTCTGGTGTGAAAGTCGTTCAACTTGCAAGGAATTTTGGACAATCTGCTGCTTTTCAGGCAGGTTTTGACAACGCAAAGAATGATATCCTTGTAACAATAGATGGGGATCTTCAAAACGATCCAGAAGATATACCATCGATGATAGACCACCTTTTAGAGAATGACTATGATATGGTTGTTGGATGGAGGAAAAAAAGACAGGATCCTCTATTTTCAAAAAAGATTCCTTCGCTTATTGCAAACAGGATAATCTCATCTTTTTTAAAACTTAAAATCCACGATACAGGTTGTACTCTTAAGGTTTTCAAAAGATCGATTTTGAAGGATCTGAACCTGTATGGACAGATGCATAGATTCATCCCATACCTTTTGTATTCAAAAGGTTACAGGATAGGTGAAGTTAAGGTTAACCATAGAAAAAGGTTTAAAGGAAAAAGTAAATATGGATTTTCACGAATAATAAATGTTCTTCTTGATCTTTTAACTGTAAAGTTTCTTAACGATTTTTCGACAAATCCAATATATATAATTGGAGGGCTATCATTTCTATCTTTCATTTTTGGAATAGTTTCCTTTATTTTGCTGATTCTTATGAAGATCTTTCAGAATGTTGATATGACTGGTAATCCTTTACTTCTGATATCGGTTTTCCTGTTTTTGATTTCCGTTCAACTTTTAATGATTGGACTTTTAAGTGAAATTATCATAAGAACATATTTTGAGACAACAAGGAAAGGAATTTATAGGGTTAAAAGATTCTTGGGTGATGATAAAAAATAAACATATCCTTGCTTTATGTACAACAGCATTTTTCAACGATCGTGGTTGTCATACAAGAATTTTAAAGATTTTGAAGTTTATGGAAAAAGAAGGTAACACTGTTGATATACTAACATATTCCTGTGGAAGAGATCTGAACGGATTTAAAATATTCAGAATTAGCAGATTGTTCAGACAGTTTGATCCTGTTGGATTCCATCCTTTGAAAATTCTTTTTGATATTCAAATTTTTTTCAAAGCTTTAAAAATGTTACAAAATAAAAGATACGATTACATTCTGTCTTTCACACATGAAGCTGGAATGGTTTCTCTGATGATAAAACTTCTCTATGGAAAAGAGTATATCCTTGACTATCAGGGATCACTTTACTCTGAAATGACAACCTCAAATCCTGTTTTTAGATTTCCTCCATTTTCTTTTATTATTATTTCTCTTGAAAAAATTGTGGAGAAAAAGAGTTACGGAATAATCTATAACACTAATTTTAATTTTAAAAGGTCAAAGAAGAAAAACAAACTTTATGTCAACGATGATATTTTTGAAGAGGATAAAAAAATAATGCAAGATGTGAACAAAAATAAAATATTTAAAATCGTCTGGCTCGGAGTCAACACGAAGGTGCAAAATTTAAAAAGTTTTCTTGAAATAGCGGAAAATATTCTTAAGAAAAAAAAGAATGTAGTTTTTTATATAATATCGTTTCCAATAAGCAAAAACATGAAGAACAAATATAATGAATATGAAGACAGAATAATATTTCTTGAAAAGATACCATTTGAAAGTTTACCGGAATATTTAAAGGATGCTGATATGTGTATCAGTACAAAACTTGATTCAACCGAAGGCAGTGGAAAACTTCATCTTTATAAGAGGTTTTGCAAAAACATATTATCCCTTGATTCAAAAATTTCAAGAGAAGTTTTATCTGAAAGTGATATAGTTAAAAGTGTTGAAGAGATGGAAGAGAAAATTTTAGAGAGGATCAGATGATCTTTGAACTATTTTTGATCATCGTTTCGATAATACTTTTAATATTCCATTTAGAAATTTTGGTAATCCTTTTACTTTTGTTACTTTTCATCTTCAAAATATATATTTTTTTAAAAAAAGAGAATAGAACAAATAACCAGAAAAAGTATTTCATTACATCTTCTTCTTTATCAAACAGATTACTTTATGACCTTTTAAGTGCAAACGTTTTTGAAGGTGAATTTTTTATACCGTCAAAAGAAAATATTGATAACTATAACGAAAATACCTTAAAAACTATACAATTTTTAAAGAAAAAAGGAACGATTTTTTATTCGAATGTTGATAACAGGATCTCCGATATATTATCCTATTCGTATAAAAACAATTTGATTTTGATAATCACTGGAGAAAAGATACCGAAGAATCTATTGAAGATGTTCAACATTAAAATTATTGATCTTTCGTCTTTTGAAAACAAAAGAGAGGAAGAGTATAAAGGTTTAAGATTTAAGGTTAAGGTGATGGAAAAGACTGAAGATGGTTATTACTGCAGGAGAATAGATCAGAAAGAAGTAATAATTTTTTTAAAAAATGGTGAATATCCTTTGAACGAAGAGGAAGAACTGGATGTTGAAATAGAAAGTATTTTTGAATCTCCACAAAAAAGGATAATATATGTTAGAAGGATCTATTGATTGTTTATCTTTTGTTGTTGTTGGTGCAGGTAAATCGAAAAGATTTTTGCATCACAAAAAAAAGATTTTTTACAGGATCAACGATCAGATTCCAGTTTTTATTTTTTTATTGAAAAACATCAAAGATGTGTTTAAGGAAAAAGCCGAAATTATATTTGTTCATTCAAATGAGGATAAACAAGAAATCGAGGAACTTTTAGATTATCATAATCTTGGATATGTGAAACTTGTCGAAGGGGGAGATCAAAGACCTGTATCAGTTTTAAATGGACTTTTAAAAAGTTCTAACGAAACTGTTTTTATACATGATTGTGCAAGACCTTTTTTGAGTGAACAACTATTATTTTTACTTTATAAAAGGTTCAAAGAATCAGAAAAACCGATTGCACCTTACATAACTCCGATCGATACTGTTAGAATACAGGAGAATGGTTATGTTAGAACATTAGATAGAAACAAAGTCATGCTCATTCAGACACCACAGGTTGTTAAAAAAAGTTTATATCTTCCAATTTTAAAAAAGAATATAGAAAACGAAATTTTTTTGACGGACGATGTGGAATACCTAATAAAGGAGGGAATAGAAGTTGAGTTTGTTGAAGGCGATAGAAACAATGTAAAAATAACAAACCCGCAGGATATAAATATTATAGAAACGATTTACAAAGGATGGGTAAATGAAAGTAGGAATAGGTATTGATGCTCATAGGTTTTCCAGGGATAGAAAACTTATCCTTGGTGGGATTGAGATCCCTTATGAGATGGGACTCGATGGACATTCTGATGCAGATGTGTTAATACATGCTGTAATAGATTCTATTTTAGGGGCACTCGGGAAAGGTGATATAGGCAGGATTTTCCCGGATTCAGAAGAAAAATATCGAGGGATTTACTCCATACTTTTACTTGAAAAGATAAAAGAAAAATTCAATTTTGAAATTATAAACCTTGATACGGTTATAATATGTCAAAAACCAAAACTTTTAAATTATATGGATAAAATGGTTGAAAAGATTGCACAGACACTTGGAATTGAAAAAGAGAAAGTTTCAGTGAAGGCAACAACGACTGAATATATGGGATTTACAGGTAGAGGGGAAGGCATCTGTGCTGTTTCAATAGTTTTGCTCAAGGAAAAATGATGAGGAAAAAAATATTCATTTTTCTCATAGTTTTGTTTCTCTGTACTATTTTGTTCTCCGCTGAGTATAGTAACAGGATTATAGATTTGCTGAAAGAAAAAAATATTCCCCGTGGTGTTATAATAGTTATTATCTCTATGTTACCTGTTTTCGAATTGAGATTGGGACTACCTTTGGCGATGACACTTTTTAAAATGGATTATTTCAGTGCACTCTTATTTTCAATTTTAGGTAATTTCATTCCGGTGATACCTATTCTTTTACTCCTGAAAGGAGTTTACAAAATTTTCGAAAAGATAACACCAGTAAAAAAGTTTTTTGATTGGGTGATCGAAAGAACAGAGAAAAGATCCAAAGATATAAAAAGATATGAGTTCTGGGGGCTGGTTATTTTTGTGGGTATTCCTCTACCAGGTACGGGTGCATGGACTGGTTCACTCGCAGCGGTAATATTGAACCTCGATTTTAAACGATCTCTTCTGGCAATAACTCTTGGAATACTCCTTGCTTCTATCATAGTTTCAATTTTCATTTTCATGGGGAAAATTGGAGTTTTTGTTGCATCTTTACTTCTTTTAATAGTATACCTGATCGAAATTTTTAAATCAAAAAAGTATGAAAAGTAGCTGTATTATCGTCGGGACATTTTCTAAAAATGAATCTGAGGACAGGATCAATAAAACAATACTTGAGATGAAAGATCTATCTTCATCGCTCGGTATGGTGAGTAAAGAAGATGTAATTCAAAAAATGGAAAAAATAAATCCTGCATTTTATATCGGAAAAGGAAAGGTGGACGAAATTCATGAGATGGTTGAGAAGTTAAAAGTTGATTCTGTTATATTCTCAAACGAATTGTCACCTTTACAAAAAAGAAATTTAGAAAAATATCTTAATGTAAATGTTATAGATAGAACTGAGTTGATTTTGAGGATTTTCGAGAGGAATGCTAAAACAACGATTTCAAAACTTGAAAGCGAACTCGCAAAATGGATTTATATGTTACCAAGGTTGACAGGAAAAGGAATCATGATGTCCCAGACTGGTGGTGGAATAGGAACAAGAGGGCCGGGAGAAAAAAAGTTGGAAATCGAAAAAAGATATATAGAAAAAAGGATCGAAATTTTAAAAAAGAAGATTAAAGAGTATCAAAAGAGTGTTAAAGTTAAAAGTGAGAAAAGGAAAAATCTTTTTAAAGTTACACTTTTCGGGTATACGAATGCAGGTAAAACGACCATAATGAACAGGTTAACAAGGAACAGATTCTATACTGATGATAAACTTTTCACTACGCTTGATACTGTGACGAGAAAACTTGAAAAATATATAGTTGTTACCGATACAGTCGGTTTTCTTGGAGATTTACCACATGAGATAATAGAATCTTTCAAGTTAACTATAGAAGAAGCATCGGACTCAGATTTAAAACTTTTTGTTGTTGATATTTCGGATCAGTACATAGAACTTGTTCTTGAAGATATGGCAAAAGTCATTGAACAGTTAAAGTTGAACAGAGGTGACATTGTATACGTTTTTAATAAGATCGATTTACTTTTAAATTACAATAGAATAAATTATTTCAGTGAGGTTTACAAAAATTCAATTTTTATTTCAGCAAAAACTGGAGACAATTTTGAAATGTTGAAAAAGGTTATTCTCGAAAAGTTTTATAGTTCCCTTGATTATTTTGAAATTTCCTGTGATGATGAATCGCTGGAAAAAATTTTGAAATATGTTAACAGGTTTGGAATTATCGTTGAAATGAAAAGTGATCTTAAAAATAGTTTAAAATTTTATATACCAAAAAGATATTCAAAATTTATCAGAACAAATTTTTTGTAATTTTTTATGGAAAAGTTATCTATAATAGGATTCGGTAGGGTTGGAAAAGTTTTTAAGAAAAACTATGAGAGATATTTTAAGCGTAAAAAGGTTTATTACATTTATGACAAAAAGTTTAAAAAGCCTCTGAACTTTAACAAACTTTTTTCGTCAGATATAATTTTAATATCTGTGAACGATGATTCGATCACAGATGTTTTAAAAATCATAAATAGTTTTGATAAAGAGGTCATACTTGTTTCAGGTTCCTATGAGTTGAAAAACGCAAAGAAAATTTTAAAGAGAGCATCAAATGTATCCATATTTCATCCCATTCAATCGTTTCAGAATAATGATGGACCTGAAGTGTTTAAAAATATTTATGCCACCTGTGAATCTGAGAAGAGATCAAAATTCATCGATGATTTTTGTAGGATAAACAGGATAAAACTTTTAAGATTAAAAAATGTTAAAAGAAAGAAATATCATCTATCTTCGATGTTAGCTTTAAACTACACTCTAACACTTCTTTCTATTTCTGAAAATCTTTTCCAGATTTCAACATCTAAAAATTTTGGGGTAAAACCATTTTTACCTGCATTACAAACTCTTATCAGAAAACTCGGTTCGAAAAAAATTAAAAATGTGATAACAGGTCCATCCGTAAGACGCGATATGAAATTGATCCAAAAGATATCAAAAGGCATTGATGATGATGAAGTGAAGAAACTTTTTTTACTTCTCGATAAGATCACGCGGGAAAGGGTCAAATGAAAACTGTTGCTGTTGACATAGGAAATTCAAAAATAAAAATCGGGTTGATTTCAAAAGACATTGTGAAAAAAGTTTATACCTTTGATCCCAATGTTCCGGAAAAAATTTTAAAATTTTCACCAGAAAGAATATACGCTATCTCTGTAAACAAAAGAAACAAAAAGATTTTTGAACAATCTTTTTCCAGAAAATTTGATTTTGATGTATTCTTTCTTGAAAAAAGAAAAAATCTTTTTGAATCGGAGTACTCTTTTGAGAATATTGGTATTGATAGATTTGTTTCCGTGTATTATGCAATAAAAAGAAAACTATATCCTTCGTTGGTCGTCGATCTTGGAACAGCGGATACCTATGATTTTATAGATGAAAAAGGAAAACATCTTGGTGGGTTTATCTCAGCGGGGTTGGAGACAATATCCAATGCCCTTGAAATAAATACAGATAATCTGTTTAAAGTGGAAGCATCAACTTTTGATGAAAAAATTGGTAAAAATACAGAGCAGGCACTAAAGAATGGAATCTTTTTACAATGGATTTCAGGGGTTTTAACTTTTATCGGTTTTGGTAAAAAAATTCTCGGGGATTCTAAAATTATTATTACAGGTGGAAACTCATGTTTTGTGCAGGATTATGTGAAAGATGCAGTATTCGATAAACACTTTCTGTTGAAGGCGATAAATGAATATGGAAAAGATTTTTTTAGTCAAAAATGTTGAAGATTTAAAAGAGATCGTTGATTTTGTTTTAAATTTAAAATTGTCTGCTCCGGTAATATTTCTTTATGGTAATCTTGGTGCTGGAAAAACAGAATTTGTTAGAATGTTTGCTAAACATTTTAAAATAGAAAACGTTTCAAGCCCAACTTTTAATATAGTTCATGTTTATGAAAACGAGATGATAAAAATAAGTCACATAGACCTCTATCGGATAACAAATATAAATTATGTTTTTGAACTCGACATATTCCAACTTTTTGAGGATTCAGATTTTACTTTTATCGAATGGCCTGAGATACTTGACCATATGGATCTTAGGGATTATCATTTGATAAAAATTTTTTTTGATATACAGGATGATAAAAGAAAGGTAAAGGTTAAATGTTAGATGTTTACATTTCATCCGTAACTTCACAGCTGTCAGTTTTATTGGTTGGTGATAATTTTAATATTTTTAGAAAATCGGAAGATAAAGATTTTCTGGTTGAACTTCCAAAAATTTTCAATAGCGATGAAGTGAAAAATATTTTTAAAGGAAATATTTTAAGGAATGTTTTTATTCTCACCGGAGTTGGTAAACTGACAGGGATGAGGATAGGGGAGGCGTTTGCAAAAGGCCTGGTGTTAGGCGATCAAGAGAGCAAGATCATTAAATTGAACGCTCATGATGTGATATCATTTTCGGTCAAAAGTGATAAAAAAATTCTTTCAATCATAAAGATTAGAAAAAATTCATATTCTCTTTCATTGTTTTTGCATAGGGATGATTTTAAAAGATTATCCAGCAATTTTGAACTTTCTGGTGAGCAGGTTGATAATTACATTAAGAAAAATGAATTTTTTATCGTTGGAGAAGGAGGAAGGGATTTTGACCAGAAACTGGATGAAAAATTTTTATTTCCCGATGCTTTAAAAATGTTCGATTACAAAAGAGGTTTTTATGGATAAAGTGATGGTCTTGATTCCGGCGTGCAATGAGGAAAGGTTTATAAGAAAACTTATCGAAGAGATAAAGCGAAAATACGGTTTCAAAGTTATAGTTGTAGATGATGGTTCAAAAGATAGAACTTTTGAAGAAGCGAGCAAAGTCGCTGATCATATCATAAAACACCAGCAGAATGAGGGCAAAGGGAAATCGATAACAGATGGTATCAATTTCGCTTCTGGGAAATGTGAATATATTATTCTCATGGATGGAGATTATCAACATTCACCTGATGATATAGAAAATTTTATTAAAAAAGATTATGAAAGTTTTGATATGTTGATCGGGAAAAGAAAAATGAATTTTCAAAATATGCCTTTTGATAGGTATCTTACAAATAGAACGACTACACTTGTAACATCTCTTCTTGCAACAAAGAAAGTTTATGATTCACAATCAGGTTTCAGGATGGTTAAGGTCGAATCGATGAAGAAGTTGAATTTAAAATATAAAAGATTCCAGATTGAATCAGAAATGCTTATAAAAGCGGGAAGGATGAAGATGAATATAGGTTATGTTGATATAAAAACTATTTATGGTGATGAGAGATCAAAAATAAACAAAATTCTTGATACATTAAGATTTATAAAAATGTGTCTGGAGATGTTATGCCTTTAAAAATTCTTCTATCGAACGATGATGGTTTTTACGCTGAAGGACTGAAGACCTTGAAAGAAATTTTAATCTCTCTTGGGCATCAGGTTTATATTGTTGCTCCATCACAAAACCAATCGGCAACAAGTCATTCTTTAACTTTAACGATTCCTTTAAGGATCAACAGAGTTAACAAGAACGAGTATATAACTACCGGAACGCCAACCGATTGTGTTTTAATAGCAACACATGGATTGATCAAAGAGAAATTTGATTATGTTTTTTCAGGGATAAACCATGGACCAAATATGGGAGAGGATGTGATATACTCTGGAACTGTTGCAGCTGCAATGGAGGGAGTGCTGATGAATATACCTTCTGTTGCTTTTTCGATGGCTGCGTTTGAAAATGTTGATTTTTCTTATGCAAAGGATGTTGTTCCAAAGATAATCGAACTTTTAAAACTTATAGGTAAGAAAAAAAGATTGCTTTTGAATGTTAATATCCCTAACAGTTCTATAAAAGGTTATAAAATAACAAAACTTGGAAGCAGGATATATTCCGATTCACTCATAACAAAAATTGATCCAAGAGGAAAAAAATATTACTGGATAGGTGGAGAGAAACCAACATACAAGATAAAAAAGGGCACAGATTTTGAGGCGATAGAAAAAGGTTACGTTTCGATAACGCCAATAACATTTGATCTAACAGATTTTAAAATGCTTACTAAAATTAAAAAGGTAGCGAAAAATGTCTTTTGAAGATCTGCGGAAAAAGATGGTTGAACATCAATTAAAAAAAAGAGGTATAAAGGATGAAGAACTTTTAAAGGTATTTGAAGAAATACCCAGAGAATTTTTTCTACCGAAAGAACTTGTTAACCTTGCTTACGATGATTCACCGGTTCCTATAGGTTTTGGACAGACGATTTCACAGCCTTATATTGTTGCAAGGATGACTGAACTTTTAGAGGTGAAAAAAAATGATAAGATTCTTGAAATCGGAACAGGTTCGGGTTATCAGTCAGCGATTCTTTCAAAACTTGGGAAAGTTGTTTTTACTATTGAAAGAATACCAGAATTAAAAAAATTTGCAGAGTCAAATTTAAAAAAACTTGATATAAAAAATGTTTTTTTAGTAACAGGTGATGGGACTATTGGTTTGTCAAATTATGCACCTTTTGATAAAATAATTGTTACTGCGGCATCTCCACAGATACCAAAAAACCTTGTTGACCAGTTGTCAGATAAAGGTATAATGGTTTTGCCATTTGGAGATATTTCTTTACAGGTGTTAACAAAAGTTATTAAGTCAAATGGTGAAATAAAAGTTGAAAAATACGATTATTGTAGATTCGTTCCTTTACTCGGTAAATACGGATTTTTTGAAAACGGGGTGTAGCGCAGATGGAAGCGCGCTTGGTTCGGGACCAAGAGGTCGCTGGTTCAAGTCCAGTCACCCCGATTTTTATTGAACGCATTTTGTTCATAGAGAATATTTAAAATAGATTAACAAGGAGGTAATATGAACAGCAGATTCTTTACTTTCATTAAACCCTATCTTGCATACATAGACAATGGAGATTTCTTTAAAAAACCTTTTTTATGGCTTTATACATTTCTGGCTATGATTAATCTCATTATTCCTCTATATATTCTTTATGTTGCTATCGATAATAAAATTTTTGATAGTGGAGCAAAATATGTTTTTATTTTTTTTATAGTATGGCTGATAATAACATTTGCAAGTTGGGTCAGTTTTCAGTTGTGGTGGGATAGAAGGTTTAAGGTTGTTTCCATATCAAAAATGGGCGACGATTTCGTTGTGATTCCAATATTTTCACATTTTGTACAAACAGCAGGGGAATGGATCGGTACATGGCTTGGTATCGTTGGTTTTTTTAGTTCTCTGATTGTCTCTTTGATTTTGGGAGAGGAAGGTAGTTATTTCATGCAGGGGCTAAAACTTGAATTTTTGAGTTTGAATTTCGTGTTTATTATTTTGATGCCTGTAATCGGTTTTCTGATAATAATTGTAACAAGATTTTTATCTGAGCAGTTTAAAGCGATTGCAATGATAGCAAACAACACGAAAAAAAGTTGAAAGATCAAGGAAGTCATAATTTCAATGGGGGGTTATAAAGCCCCTCCATTTTTTATTGAAAAATTTAAAAAAATTGTTCTTCAATCTTTTGAATATTTTCTTTTAACAATTTTTCAATCTCTTTTATCACAAGTTCTGAATATTTTTTACATTTTGTTCTATCAAGATCAATTTTCCCACCATTTTCAGAATAAAGAATTGTTGATGCGGGAGAAGGTATCGATTCGAAACCCTCGATCGAAATGTTGTAAAGGTTTTTATCTTTAATATATTTTTCATTTATCTGTTTTTCATCTATAACCTTTACCATCGCTGTTTCATCGACTCCACCATGTCCTCCTTCTTTACCAAAAACCTTTTTACATAAAGGGTAACCGATAATCCACCAGTGTATTATGAATACAAACATTCCGGTCTCGATGAAGATTTTTTTCTTTAAATTTGATAAAACCTTATTGTTACCACCATGTCCGTTAAGAATGACCAGATACTTAAATTTTTCTTTTTTCAATGATAAAGCGATGTCAAAAATTAAGTTCTCAAAGGTCTCATCTTTTAATGTAACAGAACCTGGATATGGTAAAAGTGAGGATGTGATCGAATAATGAACCGGGGGGTAGATAAGTCCATTGAGTTTTTCAGCAAGTTTTTCACATATATATTCGGGGATTATGGTATCGGTCCCATTTGAAGTTATAGAATGTGCTTCAAGGGTTCCTATTGGAAGAAAAGCGATATTACACTTTTCTTTCAATTTTTTTATATCTCTCCAGTTGAGTTTATCAATTCTTCTTTCCATAAAAACTCCTTTTTCTCTATTATACTTGTTAATTTTAAAAAATCTATTATAATTTTTTTATGCAAATTTTTTTATTTGTTTTAATCCTTATTATTTTAATAACAATCAATTTTATCTTCTTTAAATTCTTTGAATTGAAGATAGTTTCAAAGATAAAAGAAAACGAAAATTCTTTTAAAGATCAGATAATTCAATCGTTGAATCAAAATATTGAAAAGATTGAAAGAACAAAAGATCTCATTTCAACAAACGCGCTTGAAACATTTAAAGTGATCAATAATTTAACAGATTCTTTAAATAGAATAAGCGAAGACCAGAAAGTTGCAAATGAACTTTCAAAGGATTTAAAATACTTTTTCGATCGCCCAAAACTTAGAGGGGGATTTGGAGAAGTTATTTTGAAGGAACTGGTTTCTGAAATTTTACCTTCAAATATGTATGAAGAGCAGTTCAAACTACCGAACAACTATATAGTTGATATGGTTATAAAATACAGAGATCTTTTGATACCAATCGATTCGAAATTTCCCTCTGAGGATTATAAAAGATACTATTTTGAAAAAGATGAAAAACTGAAAAACGATTATTTTAAAATTTTTGTAAATCAGTTGAAAAAAATAGGAGAATCTGTTAGTTCAAAGTATATAAAACCTGAAGATGGAACATCAGATTTTGCGATAATTTTTATCCCTTCAGATTCTATTTATATCGATTCGATACAACAAACTTATCCCGGTGGTGAAAAGAATGATCTTTTTGAAACACTTTTGAAGAAAAGAGTGCTTCTGGCAGGACCTTCAACATTTTTTGCTTTTTTGAATGTGATCCTTGCAGGTTTAAAACAATACAGATTTATTGAGATTTCAAAAGAGATTATTAAAAATGTTGAAAAGTTGAGCAAAAATTTGGAAGAGAACTCTTTGAATTTACAGAACCTTGAAAAAAAAGTTAACGAATTGAATAAAAGTTATGAGACATTACAGAAATCTTTTTCTAAAACTGAAAAAAGTTTTAAAAACATTTTGAGTTTTGAAAAGGAAGAGGGGGAAAGTGATGAAAAGAATTTATAGATTTATCCTGTTGTCAATGTTACTTTTGATAATTTTTGGTTGTTCAAACGATGATGTAAAGGTAAGTTTCAACAGGATAGGGAATCTAAAACCAAAATCACCTGTTATTTTTGAAAATGATTCAGTTGGTTTTGTTCAGAAGATCGAGTTTCTTGATTCGAACTATCTTGTTCATATTAAAATAACCGAGAAAAAGGAATTGTTAAATTATAATCCTTATTTTTACCTGATCGATTCTGATTCTGATGCGAAAATTGTAATTCTTGACGATCCATCAAGAGGATTCAATGATTTTGACGAAGAAAAAATTTTTAAGGGTGGAAATGAACTCGATTATTATTTAAAACTCTTTTCCTTGCAGTTAAATGAAAAAATAGATTCTTTAAAATCAGATCAAAGGATCAAAGAGTTAATTGAAAATTTGAATCTAAAATTGAATGAGCTGAAGAATAAAGGTGAAGAGAAATATGAGAAAATAAAGCCAGAAATTGAAAAAAATATTGATGAAATTTTTGAAAAAATGAAAAAAAGTTTTAACAGAGAAGAATTCGAAAGTTTAAAAGTAAAGATTAAAAAGTTGTTTTAAAATGTTCTTTTTAATTTTAAGTGTTGTTTCATCGTTAACAATAGGAAATCTGTTAAAACTCTTTCAAAGGGATAGAGAATTTTCAATACTCTTAATACTTCTTTCAAACTATTTTATAGCAACCTTCATGAGTGCATTTCAATTATACGGGTTAAAGATAACGTTGAATTTTTTTGATATAATTCTTGCGATCTCTGTTGGAGTGCTATATTTTATAAATTTTTTAATTTACAACGAAAATGTGAAAAAAAATGGTATATCTTTATCCATATCTGTGATGAGAGTTTCTCTTATCATTCCATTATTTCTGTCAGTTTTTCTTTTTAAAGAAAGGTTGACAATTAATCTGTTATTGGGGTCATTTTTTATCATTCTTGCATTCCTTTTGATAGGAAAGTTAAAAGATAGGACAAACATATTCTTGTTATTTATTTTATTTTTCAATACAGGAATATCAGAATCAGGGTTTAAATTTTTTGATGCTTATGGTAAAAACAGTAACTCCTTTTTTTTATCTATTCTCTTTTTATCAGCATTTATTGCTAATCTTATTTTTTTTCTTATCGCAAAAGAGAGAATTAGTTTCAAAAATATACTCTATGGATTCATGATCGGAATCCCTAACCAGTTCATGTCATTTTTTTTCCTGAGATCTTTAGAATATATTCCGGCATCTATAGCATATCCTTTTCTTGGAGGGGGTGTTGTATTGGGAGGTATTTTTACTGATAGAATCTTTTGGAAACTGAAACCATCTTTTAAACAGTATGTTGTTTTTATTTTACTTTTATCCGGAGTAATTTTTATCAATTTAAAACCTTAAAATCAATCTTAATATTGACTAAAATTTTTAATGATTTAAAATAAAAAACTATGGACAAGGAAAAAATTTTTAAAGAGTTGATCACGAAAAATTGGGAAGAAATTTTAGAAAAACTTGTAAAGGGTCTTAAGAAAGAATTTAAAAAAAGGAATTTCGAGAATAGTGTTATAGGACTCTCGGGAGGTCTTGATTCATCGGTTGTGCTTTCGATCCTTGTAAAAACTTTAGATAGAAAGAATATAAAACCCTTTTTTATGCCTTATAGAACGACTTCAAAAACATCTTATGAGGATGTTGAAATTTTAACAAAAAAGTTTGACATCGAATATGAAACTGTGGATATTACACCTCAGATTGATGCTTATTTCAAAGATGAAAAAGAACGAATGGATGATCATCTGCTCAAATTGAGAGTTGGAAACAAATGTGCAAGGGAAAGGATGTCAATACTTTTCGATAAATCTCTCAAATATAAAGCACTTGTGATCGGAACGAGTAACAGATCGGAGATAATCATGGGATATGGGACCATTTTTGGAGATCTCGCCTGTTCGATCAATCCTATTGGAAAACTTTTTAAGACACAGATTTTTGAATTCGCAAAATTTCTTGAAATACCTGAAAGGATAATTTTGAAAAAACCTTCAGCTGATCTCTGGGTTGGGCAGACAGATGAAGGTGAGATGGGAATAGATTACAGGACGATCGATATTGTATCTTATCTATATTTTGATAAAAAGTTTACCGTTGAAAAAATTGAAGATTTTGGTATCGAGAAAGAAAAAATATTAAAAGTTATTTCAAGTTTTGAAAAAAATCGATTCAAGAGAGAATTACCAAAAATTTTAAAAATATAAAAGGAGATTTTATGGGGGAGAACAGTAAAATTGAAAGAGTATTAAAGGATGGTGAGGTTCTTTTTAGAGAAGGTGAAGTTGGAGATGAGATGTATTTGATAAAATCTGGAAAGATAAAGATTGTTCAGAAAATCGGAGATGAGATGAAAGTTCTTGCTGTTCTTTCAGAAGGAGATTTTTTTGGAGAAATGGCCTTGATTGATGGTAGTCCAAGATCAGCAACGGCGATAGCTGAAGGTGATACGGAACTGATAACTTTTGACAAGGTTGCTTTTAGGAAAAAAATAGGAGAAGAACCTTTGATTGAATATATAATAACCGAGTTATCAAAAAGATTGAGAAGGGCTGATGAACAGATCAAATTTTTAATGATAAAAGGAGACGAAAAAAGATTGATCGCGTTTTTGATAATGAAAGCACAGGATGAAGGGATAAAACAGCAGGATGGAAGTTATCTTATAAATATCGACTTTAGATATGAAAACATTGCTCCAATAGTGGGAATGGGTGTTGATAAATTGAAAAGGTTGATCGAAAATCTTGAAAAGGCGAATCTAATAAAAATTTATAACGATAAAATCATTATAAACAATCTTACAAACCTTGAAGAGTATCTAAAATATGTTTCCTTAAAGGAGAAATATGGAGAATAAAAAAAGAAAAGCTGGAGGACAGGCACTCATTGAAGGTGTTCTCATGATGTCCGAAAATGGATATGCTCTAAGTATCAGAAAAAAAGATGGAAGTATAATAACCGAATCAAAACCTTTTCAAAAAACTGTTAAAAAGAACAGATATTTGAATTTTTTCCCAGTAAGGGGAATCATAACTTTTATTGAAACATTAAAAATAGGTTTAGATAGTTTAAACAGAAGTGCTGATATCTATTATGATACAGAAGTTCAGGAGAAGAAAAGTGTAAAAAATTTTTTTGAAACTTTTTTTACTTTTTTTATTGCAACTTTGATTGGTTTTTTTCTTTTTCTATATCTTCCGATTCAAATCGTCCAGTTTTTGAAAGTGAGTAATCAATTTTATTTTAACGTTCTAATAGGTTCTGTAAGGTTTATCTTCTTTATCGTTTATCTGATTTTGATATCCCAGATAAAAGATATAAAAAGAATTTTTATGTATCATGGAGCGGAACACAAAACTGTTTTCGCATACGAAAATGGTGATGAACTGACAGTTGATAACGCAAAAAAATATTCAACAAAACATCCCCGTTGTGGAACAAGTTTTTTGTTTATAACTCTAACGTTTGCAATAATTTTTTACTCTATCGTCGATACGTTTGTTTTTTCCATTTTTAAAATAACTAATTCTCCTTTAAACAGATTTTTGAATCATCTTATCTTTTTACCAATCGTTGCAACGATCTCTTATGAACTACTTTTTTTAGCGGAAAAATTTTCAAACAATTTTTTAATTAAAATTCTCATATTCCCGGGTTTGCTTTTCCAATACATTACCACAAAGGAACCCACGGATGACATGATAGAGGTATCGATAATTTCTTTAAAAGAATCTTTAAAATATGATCTTAAGGAGTGAGAATGCTTAAGGAAGCGTTAGAGATAAAATTAAAAGAATATAAAGAGATGGAAAATATGCTTTCCGATCCTTCAATAGTTTCAGATAATAAAAAATACAAAGAGATTTCGAAAAAATATTCTGAAATGGGAGCGCTTGTTCAGAAGACAAAGGAGTACTATAAAACTCTTGAAGAACTTGAAGAGAATTTACAACTGTTGAAACAGGAAAAAGATATTGAAATGAAAGAATTGATAAACCAGGAAGTTAAGGAGATAAACGAGAAAATAAATAAATTGGAAGAGGAACTCAAAGTTCTTTTATTACCGAAAGATCCGGAGGATGAAAAAAATATTATATTTGAAATAAGAGCGGGAACAGGTGGAGAGGAAGCAGCCCTTTTTGTTGCTGATCTTTACAGGATGTACAAAAGATATGCTGAGAGTAAAGGATATATCTTTGAACATATCGATTTTCATCCAACAGAACTCGGGGGATACAAAGAAATGATATTCGCTTTGAAGGGGAAAAATGCATATGGAAATTTTAAATTCGAGAGCGGTGTACATCGAGTCCAGAGAATCCCTGAAACCGAAGCAAATGGCAGGATCCACACATCAGCGGTGACTGTTGCTGTTCTACCTGAAGTTGAGGATGTTGAACTTGAAATAAATGAAAAGGATCTCAGAATCGATATATTCCATTCATCAGGAGCTGGGGGACAGAATGTTAACAAAGTTGCTACTGCGGTAAGGATCACTCATTTGCCAACTAACACTGTTGTTGTATGTCAGGATGAAAGAAGTCAACATAAGAATAGAGAAAAGGCAATGAGGATTCTAAAAGCACGACTGTATGAAAAGATCATGAAAGAACAGCAGGAAAAAATTTCTCAGAATAGAAAAAATCTTGTTGGGACCGGGGATAGATCTGAAAGAATAAGAACATACAACTTCCCTGAAAGAAGGGTAACGGATCACAGAATAAATTTAACTCTATATAGATTGGAAGAGATACTTGATGGGAATCTTGATCTTCTGATTCAACCTTTAAAGGATGAGGATATGAGGATTAAACTGCAGGAGTTTTATGAGAAAGGTTAATGTCACTCCTAAAGATCTGATAACTGAATCCATTCTCATTTTAAAAAAACATAAAATTAAGGAAGCAAAATTGAACGCTGAACTCATAATGTCCCATTGCATGAATGGAGACAGGATATATCTGTATGAAAATTATAACAAAAGTTTAACGAAGATAGAGCAGAATCTTTTTAGATCACTTATAAGAAGAAGAATAAAAAAAGAACCTGTGCAATATATCATTGGTAAAACTGAATTTATGGGACTTACTTTTAAAGTAAACAAAAACGTGTTGATTCCAAGACCTGATACTGAAACTCTTGTTGAATTCGCTATAAAATATTCACTTGAAAATAAAAAAGATTCCAATTACAGGATTCTCGATTTTGGAACTGGTAGTGGGAACATCATAGTTTCCATTGCAAAGTATTCACCAAACTTGAAATATTATGCGATAGATCTTTCAAGAGGTGCATTACTTATCGCAAAAGAGAACGCGAAAATAAATGGTGTGGATAAAGACATAGTTTTTATCCAGTCAAACGGATTTTCATCTTTAAACAGTGATTTTAAATATGACATGATACTGTCAAATCCTCCCTATATACCCACTGCGGTTATTTTAAAACTACCAGAAGAGATAAGATTTTATGAACCTATCGTTTCTCTCGATGGTGGAGATGATGGGTTACAGATCATTAGAACTATTGTAAACTCTGCCTATAAATATCTAAAAAAGAATGGTGTTTGTCTTATAGAAATTGGATACGATCAGAGTGATCAGGTTGAAAAGTTGGTTAAGGAGACCAGAAAATATAAGGATATAAAATTTTTAAAAGATCTCTCGGGAATAAAGAGAGTGATATTTTTTAAAAAATTATGAAAAGGATATTCTATTTTTTGAATGAGGAAAAAAGAGGTTGTGCACAGGCACTTGATAGATTGAAAAGATGGTGCAACTATAACAAGGTGGATGTTTACCATATTGAGACATTAAAAATTTTTAAAGGTAATCTCAAAGATTCTTTTGTTATTTCATTCGGTGGTGATGGAACTATGCTTTCTGCGGCAAAAATGGCCATTTTATACTCCCTTCCAATAATGGGTGTTAACCTTGGTTCCCTTGGATTTCTTTCAAATATAAGAGAGAATGAACTTGAAAAACGTCTTGATATGGTGAAAAGTAAAAATTATTATTTACAGTTATGTAACCTTCTATCAGCGAAAATTAGAGGAACTCATCTTACTGGACTCAACGATATAGTTATGAAATCAGAGGATATTCATCGAATGATAAAAATAAAAGTACTCGTTGATAATAAAGAGATTTCCACGATTTCCGCGGATGGAGTTATAGTTTCAACTCCACTCGGTTCAACAGCATATTCCCTTGCTGCTGGTGGTCCCATCGTTTATCCCGATATAGATGCATTCATTATTACACCTATATGTCCACATCTACTTGTCCAGAGGCCAATAATTGTAAAGAGTTCATCAAAAATAACCCTTATCCCAATTTCAAAGAATGCTATAATCTCTGCTGATTCTCAAAAAGTATTAAAAATTTCTGAAAATCAAAAGGTTGTTCTTTCAAACTATTCAGAAAAAATAAAAATCATCAAATTTGAAGATTTTGATCTTTTTGATATTTTGAAAGAAAAATTCCATCTTGGAAAGGATCCGAGAATATGATAAGAGAATTGATTATTGAGAATCTATTGTTTTTTGAGGATAACAGAATCGAATTCAAAAAAGGTTTCAACGTTATCACAGGTGAAACAGGTGCTGGAAAAACTGTTCTCGTTAACACTCTCTTAAATCTAGTTGGTGAAAAAATAGATCTTACTCTACGTAACAAAAATAAGGATGCTTCAATAACTGGAGTTTTTGAAATTTCTGACGAAATATCTGAAGAATTGAAGAACATAGATATATATGTTGAAGATGAACTTATAATCAGAAAAGTTATAAAACCGAACAATAAGAACACGATTTATTTGAATGATTCTGTAATAAGTTCAGCAACTTTAAAAAAAATAGGTGCACTTCTTTTCGATCTACATGGTCAATACGATCATCAACTCCTTTTGAAAAAAGATAATCATATCAAAATCATCGATAGAATTTCAGAAAGCGATGATATACTATCGGAGTTTATTTCAAAATACCGGGAATACAATGAACAGATAAAAAGATTCAACCATTTAAAAGAACAACTTGATTCTTTTTTAAAAGAGAAAGAATTTTATGAGTTTGCTCTTAAAGAACTTGAAGAAATTGATATTGAAAAAATCGATGAGGTAAAACTCAAAGATTCATTATCCGAAATGGAAAACTTTGAAAACATCAAAGAGAGAATAGATTATTCTTTGAAGTTGTTGGAAGAGAATGAGATAAATATAAATCTCCTTTTGTCGGATCTCAAAAAAAATCTTAAAGAGATTTCAAATAAAAGTTCAAAAATTGCAAAGATAACGGAAAATGTTGATCTTATAATCGAAAATGTTTCAGATGTTTATAAAGAACTTTATAATTATGGAGAAACTCTATCTTACGATAGAAACGAACTTGAAAATCTAAGAAAGATGTATGATAAACTTGAGAGTTTAAAAAGAAAATATAACAGGGATATTAATGGTTTGATAAAGTTTAAAGAAGAGATTTCTTCAAAGTTGAAGATAGCACAGGATCCTGAGGGAGAATTGAAAATTCAGGAGAATATGTTGATCGACTTAAAAAAACAACTCGATGAACTGGGGTTGATACTTCATAAAAGGAGGGTTGGAAGTGCAAAAAAATTTGAGGAATATGTAAACGGATGTCTGGAAAATTTGAATATGAAGGATACCAAACTTAAAATCAGAATTGATTTTTCATTGGAAAACTTTAACGAAATGGGTTATGATGATATAGAGTTTTTTATAGTCAACAGATTCAATGAAGAAGGACAACCGTTGAAAAAAATTGCTTCTGGAGGAGAAATCTCAAGGATTATGTTAAGTATAAAGGATTATTTGAGAAAAAATGACCCTGTTATGACCATGATTTTTGATGAAATTGATATAGGAATAAGTGGAGATACTGCTTCAAAAGTCGCAGAACTTATGAAAAACATTTCAAAATTCAAACAGATTATCACCATCACACATCTTCCACAGATAGCGGCAAAAGCCGATAATCATATTTTTGTTTCGAAAGATAACAGGAGTATAAAGGTTAAAGAACTTAACGATGATGAAAGAGTTAAAGAAATAGCAAGACTCCTCGGGAGTTCTGAATCTTACGAAACAGCGTTAAAGCATGCTAAAGCTCTCCTGAAAAGATGATACTTTCGATTTTTGTTTATTCAACAATATTTTTTTATTCTTTTTGTTACGGGGTTTTCATCTTTGCTAACAAAGATTTTTCTTTCTCCTTTGTCACAGGTCATTACAATTTTATCGTTGGATTTTTACTCTATCTCGTTATAAGATTTTTTGTAAAACCCTTGAAAGAAAATATAAGTTTTTTTGAAACTTTTCAACATGAACTGACACACATGTTTTTTGCATTTATAACCTTTAAAAATATTTACTCATTTAAAGCATCTTCTAAAAATGGTGGATTGATAAAAACCGAAAAAATTAATCCGATAGTTGCTCTGTCTCCTTATACGATACCTCTGTTTTCCAGTTTTTTTATAATACTTACATTTTTTATAAAAGAAAGGTATATGAATTTTCTTTTTTTCTTTTCCGGGTTCTTTTTTGCACAATTCGTTTCTGCAACATTCAAGGATATCCTGTTTGTGAAGCAACCGGATCTTGAGAGATATCCGATAATTTCCTACATTATCATACTCGTTTCAATGTTTTTCTTTATCTTTTTTTTCTATCTGTTTATCATTTATGGAATCAATCTTTTTGTTATAATTCCTAAATCTACTTTTTATATTCTATTTTCAAAATGAAAATCGTAAAAGTACTGTTGCCTGTTGATCTTGATAAAACTTTTGATTATTTTTTACCAGAAAATTCAACTGTGAACCTTTTTAAGGGAGATATAGTTCAGGTTGATTTTAGAAACAAAAAATATTTTGGTTTAGTTTACGGTTTTTCAGATCATAGTGAAATAAAAAATATTAAGTCGATTGAACAAAAGGTATATGATAGAGTTATTTCGGACAGAATATTTGAATTTATTGAATGGGCATCAAAATACTATTTTGTTTCAAAGGGGTTGATCATAAAGAATTACTTACCGTACAGTATATCTATACCAAGGAAATATGTGTGTGTCTCAAAAGGTTATGAATACACTGAACTATTTTTTGAAACGAAGAAAAAGCCATTATCAAAAAGTGAAGTTGAAAAAATTTCAAAAGAGAAGATCGATCTTTTAATTCAAAGGAATATAGTAAAGGAGGATCTTTTCCCATACATAGAAGAAAACCATGAAGAAAAAATTTTAACGGATGAACAGGAAAATGCTTTTTCAATTTTGAAAAACACTTTTGATAAAGGTGTGTTTAGAACGTTTTTGTTATATGGTCAGCCTGCAACAGGAAAAACTGAAGTATACATAAAATTTGTAAAATATGTTTTTGAAAATTCAAACAAACAGATTCTAATTTTACTTCCCGAAATTGGTCTTGTGGAGCAGGTTTACAAAATATTTTCGAAGTTATTCGGTTCATTGAATATAGCAAAGATCCATTCGGAACTTTCAAAAGGTGAATTCAATTTTCTGTTTGAAAAAATAAATTCTCAACATAGAAGGATCATAATAGGGACAAGGTCTGCTATTTTTATGCCATTTAAAGATCTCGGTGCTATAATAGTTGATGAGGAACAAGATATTTCCTATAAACAGTACGATATGGCACCATTCTATAATGCGAGGGACTGTTCGATATATTTAGGAAAACTTTTTTCTTCTCCGGTTGTTCTTGTTTCTGCAACTCCATCTCTTGAAACCTATTACAACGTTTTGAATAAAAAATATGAACTTTTAAAACTTGAAAGCAGATTCCTTGGCACAGAAAAACCTGAGGTAAAAATTGTTTACAACGAGTATGATTGTAAAAAGATCTCTCAGGTTGCAATAGATGAGATATCAAATTCTCTTGATGATGGTGAACAGATTATCGTTTTTCTTAATCGAAGAGGTTATTTGAATCTTTATAGATGTGTTGATTGTGGAGAGTATTTCAAATGTGAAAATTGTTCTGTCTCATACTCTTTTCACAAATCCATCAATCGTTTTATCTGTCACTATTGCCTTGATGAAAAACCATTTGATTCAAAATGTAAAATCTGTGGTGGTAATTTGATCTCCGCAGGAATTTGGGGGACGGAGATGGTTGAGACGATTTTTAAAAAAATATATAAAGATAGAATAATAGAAAGATTCGATATCGATTCAACATCAAGAAAAGGTCAGAGGAACAGAATAATTGAAAATTTTATTGATCACAAAATTGATATCCTTGTAGGAACACAGATGGTTTCAAAAGGTTATGATGTCCCGAATGTTTCAACTGTTCTTATTTTAAATTTTGATTCTACAATTAATCTTCCCGATATAAGGAGCATGGAAAGGTTTATGCAACTTCTGATACAGACCTCGGGAAGAGCCGGTAGAAGGGAAAAAAGAGGGAAGATAATAATTGAAACTGGTATAAAGAATCAGCAGATATTTGAAATAATTCAGAATCTTGATTATCAAAAATTTCTTGATATTGAGATCGAGAAAAGAAGGGAACGTAATTTTCCTCCTTACAAAAGAGTGTTAAAGATAAGCCATAAAAATAAAAGCAGAGAAGAAGCATGGAAAAACATTAAAAGGATATACGATATTTTAATACAGAACAATTCCTATAATGATGTAAGGATTTTCCCTCCGGGTTTTAATTTTATCGAAAAAGTTAAAAATTATTATAGGACCGAAATATTTATATTCTATAAAGATTTTAGAAATGTTTATAAACTCTGTGAAAAGTTAAAAAACATAAAGATTGAGTTTCATATAGATAATGATTCTTTATAGGAGTATCCTATGTTTAAATTTTTAAAAAATACATTCAGATCGTTCAGATATTACAATTATCGGTTGTTTTTCCTCGGTCAGGGAATATCATTGATTGGGACATGGATGCAACAGGTAGCTTCTCCATGGCTGGTTTACAGGATAACGAATTCACCTTTTTTGCTCGGGTTAACATCTTTTATAGCATTGAGCCCGAATATATTCATCACGCCTTTCAGTGGGGTAGTCGCTGATAGGATTGATAGAAGGAAAATTTTATATTTTACTCAGATCAATATGATGTTATCAGCATTTCTTTTAACATATTTCTATTTTAAAGGTAAAGGATATGTGTCCTATCCGATCATTTTGATTCTATCTTTGTATACGGGAATTATGAATGCACTTGATGCTCCAGCAAGACAGGCGTTTGTTTATGACATAGTTTCGGATAAAATCGATTTACCCAATGCTATCGCTTTAAACAGTGCAATGTTCAATGGAGCAAGATTTTTCGGTCCAACATTTGCAGGTATCGTTTTAGCAAAGTGGAATGAAGGTGTTTGTTTTTTGATAAATGGGATCAGTTTCATAGCCGTTTTGATCGCTCTCTTTTTTATGAAACTTGAAAAACACGAGAGGGTAAAACTGAAAACGATCAATTTTATCGATGAATTCAAAGAAGGTTTAGATTACACATTTAAACATAAGGGAATTCTTTCTATACTTTTTATAGTGGTTATAATTTCAATTTTTGGAATGAGTTATCCTGTTGTGCTTCCAGTATATGTGAAAGAGGTTTTGAAAAAAGGTGGTGACACATTGGGATTTCTTCTTTCGTTCATCGGTATAGGAGCTTTGACTGGTGCAATCTTTATCGCTTCTTTGAAAAATATAAATATTGTTGTTAGACAGTTTTTTCTTGCGGGACTGATTCTGGGAATCTCATTGATTTCTATCTCTTTTGTTCGTAACATATATTTTTTGTATGTATTCTTATTTACTCTTGGTTTTGGTGTTGTATCACAGGTTTCATCTGGAAACACTTTGATTCAACTTTTTGTTGACGATAAGAAAAGGGGAAGAGTGATGAGTTTATACAATATGGCTTTTTTGGGTTCTGCTCCGATTGGAAGTTTGATCGCAGGATTTTTAATAAAGCAAAATGTTCTCGGAATCTCTAAAACTTTACTTGTTCTTGGACTGATTTGTACATCCACATCATTTTTTCTTGTGTTGAACAGAAAAGAGTTTAGAAAAGTGTTCAGGTAGTTTACTTTCTAAAACTCAAAATTATACCAAGAACTATGGACCATAAAGCGGCAATACCTATCTGGTAATCTTTAGGTAACAGGAATGTGAAAGTGTGCGCTGGTATCCAGAACCAGATTAAAGAAATCAGAGAAAATTCTATACCTTTAAAATCTTTTTTTCCCATTATCAGATTCTCCTCGAGACGGTGAAACAACATCATCTGGGGTCCGAAAAAAAGATTGGTTAAGGAGGAAAGAGAAAAAGCGTATAATAATGTGCCCTCCTTTATATGGAAGAACATATTGTTTTCAATCAATGCTTTTAAACTACCTTTGCTTCCAGTAAAACCCATTTTTATCATGATGCCTAAAATTCCCCATCCCAATATTTTTAGAATTATTTGAAAAAGGTTCCCGATATCTTTTAATCGTTTTCGTATAGAGTATGAAATAACTTCACCTAAAAATCCAAGCACTGCGAATTGAATGAAAGATGAAATTAGAGGATAAGTTTTTACGAAATGTAAATATTTATCCATTTTGTCTCCTTATTTTAATTTCAAATTATATTTTAAATCTTTATGGAATCAACAAAAATTTTATCTGTTTATTGACATGTTGAGGCAACTTTATATAATTGATAAATAATAAAAGAGGAGCAGTAAATGAAGTTTATTGAAAGAATGGCAAAATGGTTTAACAAAAAGAAAGTTTTACTGGAGGGTGGTGGAGAACAGGCGATCGAAAAACAGATCCAGAGTGGTAAACTGTTTGCGAGGGATAGAATAGAATTACTCCTTGATAAAGATAGTTTCGTTGAGACAGATCTTTTTGTTGAACACAGTGCAAAAGATTTTGGGCTATCAAAGAAATCACTCGCTGGTGATGGTGTTATAACAGGTTATGGGAAAATAAATGGAAGAAAAGTTTGTATATTTGCGCAGGATTTCACTGTTGCTGGTGGTTCATTAGGTGAAATGCATGCTTTAAAAATTACAAAAATTATGGATCTTGCAGCCAAAATGGGTGTTCCTCTTATTGGATTGAACGATTCTGGAGGAGCAAGGATCCAGGAAGGTGTTTCTGCCCTGGCAGGTTATGGAAACATATTCTTTAGAAATGCAAGATTATCTGGAGTTATTCCTCAAATCTCAGTGATTCTTGGTCCATGTGCAGGTGGTGCGGTTTATTCTCCTGCTCTGATGGATTTTGTTTTTATGGTTAACGATCTTTCTAAGATGTTTATAACCGGACCTCAGGTTATAAAAACAGTTATAGGAGAGGATATCTCGATGGAAGAACTTGGTGGTGCTTATACACACCATACAAAAACGGGTAATATACATTTCTTCGCATCGAACGAATACGAATCATTTTTTCAGGTTCAAAAACTGCTTTCATATATTCCAGACAACTGTTATGAGAAACCAAAAAGGGTTGAACCGAAACCCCCCAAGGAAACAAAAAGTATAGAAGAGATAATACCTCATGATTCCAAAGAACCTTACGATGTAAAAGATGTGATTTACAGTATCGTCGATGATTCCGACTTTTTTGAAGTTCAATCTGGCTGGGCTGAAAACATTGTTGTTGGTTTTGCAAGGATTGATGGAAGGAGTATAGGAATAGTGGCAAACCAACCTGATGTTCTTGCCGGAGTTCTTGATGTTAACTCTTCGGATAAAGCCGCAAGATTTGTTAGATTCTGTGATGCCTTTAACATACCTCTTTTAACACTTGTTGATATGCCTGGTTATCTACCTGGAGTCGATCAGGAATATGCTGGTGTGATAAGACATGGTGCAAAGTTGTTATACGCTTACTCTGAAGCAACTGTTCCAAAAATAACTTTGATCTTGAGAAAAGCTTATGGCGGTGGATATATTGCGATGTGTTCTAAACATTTGGGCGCAGATCTTGTGTTTGCTTTACCAACTGCTGAAATCGCTGTGATGGGACCAGAGGGAGCAGCGAATATAATATTTAAAAAGGAAATTGATGAAAGTGAAGATAAAGAAAAAACAAGACAACTAAAAATTCAGGAATATATTGAAAAGTTTGCCAATCCTTTTGTTGCTGCATCAAAAGGTTATATCGATTCAGTTATAAATCCTGATGAGATAAGAAATATGCTTATAAGTGCTTTTGAGATAACTGAGGATAAAAAAGAACATCTCCCAACCAAAAAACATTCGAATATGCCGGTGTGATTATGGAAAAGAAAAAAAACAACATATCAGTTGATTTTGATCAGTACCCCACAAACATCCCACAGGATTATAAATTACCTATAGACACAACTCTTGAAGATCCATTCGAAGTGAGATCTCCAATACCTGGAATCATTACGAAAGTCTTTGTTAAAGAGAAGGATAAGGTTTCAAGTGGAACAGTGTTGATGATACTTGAAGCGATGAAAATGAAAAACAGAATCTATTCGAAAGTGGAAGGGGAGATAAAGGAAATATATGTAAAAGAAGGAGAAAGGGTTGTTAAAAATCAAAAGCTTTGTAAAATTGAGTAAAATTATTATCCTTTTTCTGTTTCTATTCCTTATTCCATTTCTTTTTGGTGATTACAAATTTTCATATCGCTTGAAAGAATATTTTGAAAACGATTCATCTTCAATAAATTTTGATATTTTAACGAAAGGGAACAGTATCATTTTTAAAAATGAGAATATTAGATACATTTTCAAAGAAAACAGTGATACCTTTTATCTTGTTGATGATGAAAACAAAACCGTGACCACTCTTTCATTTGAATTCTTTAACTTCTTTTCATCGTATATTGATGGAAATATCTTAAAAAATAAAAAAATGAATTTTGTTAAAGATACCGTTTTAACAAATATTCCGGTTAAATATTTCAGTATGGATATGGATTCCTTAAAAAGAATAGATCTGTTTGTAACAAAAGAAAACTTTGAACTATCAAAAATGGTTAAAAGGTATAACAAAATTTTAAAAAGTTATCTGAATCTTGATTTTGAGATCATATTTGATTCGATTTATGGAGGTATTCCCGTTTTGTTTAAACTTGTTAGTGGGAAGGATGTTAATGTTGATATGGTGCTTTTGAGTTTTCAAAAGGATAATTTTGAGAGGGAATTTGTGATACCACAAAATTACAAAATTAACAGATGAAAAGAAAAAATCGGATAGGGAAAAACATAATAATATTTTGTATTCTAACGATTTTTATTGGTATCTATTCTCAAATAGTGTTACCTGATGCGAGTTTTGACCATAAATATTTTGATTATTTTGACCAGGGAATAAACGCAAACTTTACTACTTCGCAACTTTCCAACTCTTTTAATCTGCTCTATCTATGGAACAGGAACTTTTTGACAGGACTTGGGTTAAAAGTTGTTAATTATGGGACCATTGACTATACTTCCATTATTGATACAACCAGCAAACCTTCTCCCATCAATTATCCCTATATAATTGGAGAAGAAAATTTGAATAAATTCAGTTTCACTTTTTTCTTTGGAAAAGAAACAAAATTTTTTGGTTTTTTATTAAATTTGAATTTCGACTATTTGAATTTTTCAAAGAATCCAATAATTTTAACCAGCTCTTTTAGTATGGAAAAGAATTTTGCAGGTTATTCTCTTTTTTTAAGATTCTATGATTTACTCCCTGTGCAAAACTTCGGAGAGAATTATGAATATGTTTTTGAACCACAGTGGGATGCTGGTTTTTCGAAACTGTTAGAAAGAGATGGATCATCTTTAAAGATGTCCTTCGTTATGAATTTCTTAACATATCCTGATGATGGATATACTTTTGTGTATAAATTTATTTCTTTCTCTCCATCCCTGGAGCTGGATTACAAGTATAAAAATATTGCCCTTGTTTTGAATACTTTTTCAGAGAAATTCCAAGTTTCATTTTTATACACCTTTTCAGAAAAGTTTGCAATATTTTCAAGTTATGGTAAAAATTATTCGAGTTTTCAATATTTTTCGATTGGTATAAATTTTAAAGGAGTAAACAATTGAAAAGAGTGATTATCATTGGATCTGGTTTTGGAGGGCTTTCTGCCGCTGCTTTTCTTTCCAGATATGGTTTCGATGTAACAGTGCTGGAAAAGAATTCTCAGATCGGTGGAAGAGCTTCAACATATTTTGAAAAAGGATTTCTTTTTGACAAAGGACCTTCATGGTATCTTATGCCTGAGATTTTTGAGAGGTTCTTTAAGAATTTTAATAAAAATTTTTTTGATTACTATAAACTTATAAAACTTGATCCCAACTATAGATTATTTTTTGATGACGGTCAGATAATAGATATTCCATCAAATATCGAATCGATAAAAGATATTTTTGAAAGTTTAGAAAATGGAAGTTCTAAAAGGCTGGAAGAATATATTTCCAACGCAACATATCAATACAATCTGATAGATAAATTTTTATATAGACAGTATGATAGTGTTAGAGATGTTATCGATCTAAAACTTTTAAGGGATGGAATAAAACTCAATATTTTCCATTATATGGATGGGTATGTGAAAAGATTTTTCAAGAGCAAGAAATTGAGACAGATTCTTGAGTATACAACAGTTTTTCTTGGTTCTTCTCCATATAATACACCGGCATTCTATTCCATTATGAGTTATGTTGATTTCAAATCAGGGGTTTTTTATCCCTTTGAGGGTTTTTCTAAAGTTGCACAATCTTATGCAGAAGTTGCAAAGGAGTTTGGATGTAAGATTTCCCTTAACAATGAAGTGAAAAAGATCGTTGTTAAAAATGGAATAGCAAAAGGTGTTGAAACCAACAATGGTTTTTTTGATGCAGATATTGTTGTTTCGAATGCAGATTTTTATTTTACAGAAAACTCTCTACTTGAATCCTGTTATAAAAGTTTCGACGAAAAATATTGGAATAGAAAAATTTTAGGCCCATCAGCTTTTTTAATCTTTCTCGGGATCAAGAAAAAAATAGAAAAATTAAAACATCATAACCTTTATCTTGTTAACGATTGGGAAAAACATTTTAAAACAATTTTTGATTTACAAACAATGCCTGAGAATCCATCATTCTACATATCCGTCACCTCGAAAACAGATAAAACAACAGCACCTGAAGATTATGAGAATCTTTTTGTTCTTGTGCCAATAGCTTCGGGTATTGATGATAACGACCATTTGAGAGAACAATTTTCTGAAAAAATAGTTGACAGAATTTCAAAACTTGTTGGTTTTGATCTAAACGAAAATATTGTAGTAAAAAAAATATATTCCATAAACGATTTTATGGAAGATTACAATTCATATAAGGGTAATGCTCTTGGTCTTTCCCATGCTAAATTTCAAACCGCAATTTTTCGATTACCATATAGAAGTAAAAAGGTAAACAATCTATTTTTTGTTGGACATTACACCCATCCAGGTATCGGAGTGCCAATGGTAACGATCGCTGGAGAAGTTTTATCGAACATTCTCAAAAAAATTTATGATTAACAGGACATCTTATCAAATTTTCAAAAGTGGATCAAAAACATACTTTTATTCAAGTGTATTTTTCCCTATAACAGTAAGAAGCAGGGTCTTTGTCCTTTACAGTTTTGTAAGAAAAGCGGATAATTTTGTAGATTCTGTTCCACAGGATAGGGATGGTTTTTACAGGTTCAAGAATGATTTTTACAGGAGATTGAAAGGTGAGAAAGTTGAAGATGCGGTGATAGAAAGTTTTGTTTCTCTTATGAAAAAATTTGATATCAAAAAAGAGTGGGTCGATTCATTCCTCAATTCGATGGAGATGGATATAAATAAAAAGACATATTTAAATCTCGAAGAAACAATAAAGTATATGTATGGATCAGCAGAAGTCATAGGTATTATGATGTGTAGAATCATGGGACTTGCAGAAGAGTCATACCACTATGCAAGAAATTTAGGCAGAGCGATGCAGTATATTAACTTTATAAGGGATATTAATGAGGATAATCAACTTGGGAGATTGTATCTTCCACTCGATATTTTGAAAAAGTATGATCTGAATTCATTAACTTATGAAGAGGTTTCAAAAAAATGCGAAAAATATAAAGAATTTTTAAGGGAACAGTTAGATCTTTATTTTGAATGGCAAAATATTGGCGAACAGGGTTACAGATACATACCAAAATATCTTATGATTCCAATCAAGACAGCATCAGACATGTACAAATATACAGCGAAAAGAATTTATGATGATCCGTTCATAGTTTATAGGATTAAAGTTAAACCAAGGATCAGAAGGATCGTTTTTACCGGAATAAAAAATATTTTTAATACTTTTTAATATGAAGAAAATATTTTTATTTCTTGTTTATATCTTTGCTATTAAAATTTTTCCCAGTAGTCCTTATAAAGAAGAGATCGATTATGAAAAATTGAACTTTATCAGGGAAAAATACTATATAGCGATCGATAATCCAGATACAACAGAATTTTTGCAAAATTATATGGAAAAAAATTTTGGAACAGATGTTACAAAATACAATCCAATACTTATGTCTTATTATGCTTGTTTAAAAGGCCTTGAAGGAAAGTTTGAAAAAAATATTCCCAAAAAAGTCAAATTTGTTTTCAAAGCGATTTCAATAATAGATAGTTCTGTTAACAAATTCCCTGATTGTCTTGAAATCAGATTTTTACGATTTTCCTTTTATGAAAATCTACCCGACTATTTCAATGTATCAAAAAAGAGAAATGAGGATTTAAAATTTGTTTACGATTATCTACTGCATAAAGATTTTTCATTTGTTCCACGAAAAATTCAGATAGATATGATAAAATTTATTGTCTCAACAGGAAGGTTGAAAAATGACGAAAATTTAAAATTGATAAGGTTGTTGAATGAGTAGATATTTTTTGATCAATGTTATCATTGTAATCTTCCCATTGATAGGTTCGGTTCTTTTCCACAAATATACATTAAAAAAGTTGATTTCATTTTTTATATCTTTTTTTTCAGTTGGAATTCCTTTTATAATATGGGATTCGGTTGCAACGAAAAGGGGAGATTGGTATTTCAATTCAAAATATGTTAACACCATGAAAATTTTTGATCTGCCTTTAGAGGAAATACTTTTTTTTATCACGGTTCCGTATGCCTGTTTATTTCTCTATGAGGGAATAAAGTTTTTTGTTTTTGATACAAAGGTGAAACAGTTACCGAAAATTGTAATAACATCGTCCGGTTTAACCTTTATTCTGTTAGGTGTTTATTTTGTTTTTACTCCTTACACTTCCACAGTGTTTTTTGTTACAGGGTTGACATTAATAATGTTGTCTTACTGTTTTAAGTTTCTCCTTGAAGATGTTCATTACTATATCTTTCTGGTCATCACATTCATACTCTTTTTTATATTCAATTCTTTATTAACCGGGATTCCGATAGTTATGTATTCTAAAGATGCGATTACAAATATAAGGGTTGGAACAATCCCCATCGAGGATTTCTTCTACAATTTTTCAATGTTGACATTATATCTTGGAATCTATGAGATCGTTAACAGAAAATTTTTTATAAAAGAAGTATAAGTTCTCTAACTATTTTAGCAGCAACTGCTGAGGATATTCCTGATAAATCATGGTCAGGGGAAAGTTCGACGATGTCGGTTCCGATGATTTCGAAATTTTTAAATTTTAACAGAAAATCTATAAACTCTTTAAAAGTCAATCCACCCGCTTCAGGTGTCCCTGTTCCCGGCACATTAGAAGGATCGAGAACATCGAGATCTATTGAAATATAAATTTTTTTATTTTTGATAAGATCAAAATCGAAAGAATCTAATTTTTCATTGAAAAAAAGAAGTTTTTTTGAAAATTCGTACTCTTCCTCTGTATAAGATCTTATGCCAATTTGACATATCCTTTTTTCTCCAATCAACTTTGCACAGTTTCTGGTTACACATGCATGGGAAAATTTAGTTCCCATATATTCTTCTCTTAAATCAGCATGAGCATCAAAAACTATTAGAACAAAGTCGTTGTAGAGATCGTTGAAAGCTTTTATTATCGGATAAGTTATCGAATGTTCACCCCCAAGAGAGATTATTTTTTTGTTTGATTTTAACAGTTTTTTTGTTGTTTTAAATATTATTTCATTTGTTTTTTTGATGTTCCCTAAAGGTAATTCAATGTCACCCATATCGAAATAATTTTTAGTATGGATATCTTTTTTTTGATAGTTTGAAAATGTTTCAAGATTCCATGAAAAAAACCTTAACGAATTAGGGCCATTTCTTGAGCCAGATCTAAAGGAAGAAGTAGAATCGAATGGATATCCAACGATAACTATTTCAGAATTTTTTTTATCCTCTGATGATTCGAGAAAATTATAGATCATAGATCTTTTTAACAAAGTTTGGCAAAGCGAACGAACTTTTATGAATATCGTGGTTGTAATAGTTTAAACTTTTTTCAAAAGGTTTTATTAATTTTTTATCTTTTACTTCTATGTCGAAACTTTCTTTTGAGCATATCATAAAATTCCACATCCCTGATGGATATGTTGGTATGAATGCAAGATATGGTTTTACATCTTTAAAAACTTTTTTCATCCTTTCATATATAATTTTAACTGATTCTCTATGAAGATAAGGACTTTCGGCTTGCACTGTTAAAAAACCGTTTTTACTCAAAATCTTATGACAGTTCTTATAAAATCTTTCGGTAAAAAGTCCTTCCCCTGGTCCTACAGGATCTGAAGAATCAATTATTATGAGATCAAAATTTTCATCTGTTTTATTAACAAAATCGATTCCATCTCCAATTATTATGTTAGCATTTTTTGAAAGATTTTTTGTTAACTGAGGGAAAAATTTTTTAGACGATTTTACAACCTCGCCATCGATTTCAACCATTTTTATTTTTTTTATATGTTTATATTTTGAAACCTCTCTTAAAGTTCCACAGTCCCCACCGCCTATTATCAATACATTTTCTATAGCAGGGTTTATGTTTAAGGGAATATGCGTTATCATTTCATGATAAACGAACTCATCCCTTTCAGTAAGCATTACTAGTCCATCTAAGATCATTACTTTTCCATATTCGTATGTGTCAAGTATAACAAGATCCTGATATTGTGTTTTTTTTCTATAAAGGGTTTCTTTGACTTTGAAAGTGATCCCGGTATTTTTTGTATGGTATTCTGTAAACCAAATCTCGGTTTGCCCTGAAGTGTTGAACTCTTTCATTTTCACTCCCATAATACTACAGCTGCGAACGCTGTTCCGATTCTTTTAACTCTATGTTCACACGCTTTGCTTTGAAGGGTGAAATTTGAAATGCCTCTTACTTTCATAGCTTCTTCTGCCATACTTCTTACAATATCTTCAATATCCTTTTTTCTTCCGTTTGAAGAATATTCCATTATAACACCTGGTAGGGAATCATCATCAGGTTTTGCTGCAGCAACACCAGCTGAAATGTACTGCCCTGTCATATCAGATGTGATCGATGCATATGCGACCGGAATAAAACTTCCCTGGGGAATCTTTATGAATTTAACATTTTTACAATAGGGAGGAATTATAGAAGATATCTTGATAAGATTCATGTTTCCTATCTTTGCGTTGAGAAGTGCACAATCAAAAGAATTCAATTTTGAAAAACCTTCTGAATGTCCCGCAACAAAGAAAAATCTTTTCGGAGTGAAAAGGTTCATTTTAAACTCCTATTTTTTCTGTTGAACTTTTATCAGTTTTGTGTTTCAATGTTCCATCAACATCAAAAAGTCCTCTTTTAACTTCCATCATAGAAGTTTCTTTAGCTTTCAATTTTTTTACAAGGTATTTGAATGAGATCCAGGGGTCAAGAGTGTTTCCGCAGGTGTAGATGTCTATGGATGCGTATCCGTATTCCGGCCATGTGTGAATCGTGAGATGGGATTCCGCTATGACTACAACTCCGCTAACTCCGAAAGGTGAAAAGTGATGAAAAGAACTTGAAATCACTGTTGCTCTTGCTCTTTTTGCTGCTTCAACCATGAGTTGTTCGATTTGAGCAACATCGTTTAAAATCGCTGAGTCACATTTATAGAACTCAGCAAGAATGTGTTTACCTAGGGCTTGCATTCTTTCATACCTCCATAATCTGAAGTTAAAGGGTTTAACTGATACCTACACAAAAAAAGACACATACGAAACTCCTGTTTTGAAGGTATTATATATTTTTTTTTTATAAATTCAATAGGAAAAATTAAAAATTTTTTTATTGACAGAAAAAAAAATGGTTTTATTATAATAAATAGAAAGGGGGGAAGATGTCAAAAAAGAATCTTTTAAAAATTTTGTTAATTCTATTATTGGGATCCTGTGCGAAAACTGGGAAAATAGAAGATGTGGATTGTTATTTGATCGGTATCAATGGTCCTTCAAAAATCTCTGTTGGAGAATCTGCAATATTCAACATTGTAGGTTATGACCAGAATTCAGCAGTGTTGAAAAATTCATCTTGTATAAAAAATGTTGAATGGGAATTACAAGGGGATAACATTTACATAATTGAAAAGAAAGAGAAAAATTTTGTCAGAATTAAAGGTATAAAAAAGGGAACGTTCTGTATAAAAGCAACATATAAAGATCATAAAACTTATTTGAGTGTTACAGTAGAATGATTTTTACTGGAGGTACTTTGCTTTTAATCTCTCGTACAAATCAGGATAAACATCCTTTATGCTTTCGATAAGATCAGATAATTTTAAAAATTTTTTATTTTTACTATAGATGGTTGTAAGGTATTTAATATTTGTGGTATCCTTATCGTTTAACAGGTAGAGTTTTTCGAAGTAAAATTCTGATGAATCATTTTCATTTTTTTTATATTTAATTATACCTTTAAACTTGAAGAAAAAAATTGAATCATTAAAATTTTTTAAATCCATTCTTGAGATTATCTTTTCTGATATGTCGAGTTCATTTAAGAGGATATAATTTTGAACTGATTCCTTTGAAAAATATTTTTGGTTTTTTTCTAAAATTTTGTCATAATATTTTTTTGAAAGATTTAAAGAATCACTTTTAAAAAATTCTCTTCCGAGATTTTCAAAAATTTCCTGATCATATTTTTCAGTGTTGGTCAAAATTGAATCTATTTTTAAAAGTAGAGGAAAATTTTTAGTTCTGTTGTAAAGGTTTAAAAGTTTTTTTAGAACGATCAAAGAATCTGGATAACCTTTCAATGTGTTGAAACAGTAAACCTCGACGGAATCATAAAAATTTTTTTCATAAAAATTGTCGATAATGCGATTCAAAGCGTAAAAATCATATTCTGTGTTTAAAAGCTTTTTAAAATAGTTGTTACTCTTATCATACTTTTTTAATTTATGAAAAATTTCAGCTGCGAGAAAAATGTGCCTTTGGTTTTTCTCATCAATATTTAAAACCTGTGAGATATAATTTTCAGCAAGATTGTAATTTTTAATTTTATGATAGTAGTTTGCAATCGAGAATAAACCATCGATATCATTTTCATCAAGGGATAAGATTTTTTGTGCTGCAAAAAGTGTTGAATCGTTTAAATTTTTTCTTTCGAAATAAAAAAGTTTCAGTTTCATCAGTTTTATACTGTTTGGGAAATATTTGATCGAATAATTTATTTTTTCCAGAAACTTTTTATCATCTTTTTCTAAAAGACATTTATTTAAAAGATAAAAAACTTCTTCATCATTTTTTAAGTTTGAAGCGATCGTTAGATAATGGATCGCTTTATCCAAATTATTATTCTGGTAATATAAAAAACCTATAAAGTAGTAGGGTTCATATTTTGAGGAATCTATTTCTTTTAAAACATTAAAAAATCTTAAACTTTTTATCGTATCATTTTTTTCAATATAAAACTCTAAAGAGTCAAGAGAATCTGAAAAAAAGTCTATAACTTCTTTTGAAAAAAAGTTGATTGCAAAAGTTATCAGGAAAATAATGATAAAAATTTTTTTCATATAAAACATTATAAAAATTTATTTTTCATAGTCAACAAACAAAAGAAAATTACCAAAATTAAAAATTAGTTGACAAAATAAAATAAATTAGTATAATACACCTTGAAGGGGTTGAAGATGCAAAAAATTTCATTTTGTATTATTGGATTTATTGTTTTTTTATTTGTACTTTTAAATATTTGTTATATACTTTCCCGTGGCTAAAAAATAAATCCAAATGATATTGAACTTGGTGCAGAGAAGTTTAACTGAAGATCATATTTTCTTTTTATTATCATTCCCATTTTTATTGAAGGGAAGGGAAAATCGTTTGTGAATACATCATCAAATCTATCATCAGAATATGAAATAAGTTTTATAGGCATGAGTATTCCACCGCCAATATAAAATAGTATTCCCTGTTTTACTGTTTCTTTTAACTCTCTTAAATAATAATAAAAAGATAGATCTGGAATTATCAAAGAATATACACAATTAGATTCTATATTAATAAGTCCTACTCTTTCTTTAACGACTCCACCCCCCATCGAAATTCCGATCTGTGGTCTTAAACTCAAATTTTTAACTTCAAACATCTCTTTGATATCAAGTCCATAAGAGACACCAAAAGTTCCAATATATGATGTTGTATTTGCTGGTTTTGAAAAAACAAAGTCAAAATGGAGAAAATTATCAGTTTTTGTTTGTGGATAAATAAAAACAACAAAGAGAAAAACAAGAATAATTATAACGATTTTTCTTTTCATCATAAACTCCTTTGTTGAAAATTATATTAATATGGTTATAATTGTCAACATGAAAAAATTTGTAAGAGTTTTATTGTATATATTTCTGATTTTGCTCATAGTTGAACTTGGATTAAAAATTTTTTTGATATTTTTTGAAAAGTATTCAAGTTGGGAACAAAGATCTAATCTTTTTATGGAGGATAGTTTACTTGGATGGAGAGGGGTGCCTAAAAGGAAAGTGATGGTAAAGACATTTGAGAGTAAATTTTTAGTTGAGACAGATTCTTTAGGTTTCAGAAACACAATCTTCCCCAAAAAGAACAAAAAGAGCAAAAAGATATTGATGTATGGAGATTCATTCTTGTGGGGCTACCATTTAAACAATGATGATTTGATATCGAGTATGTTATCGAAGGAGTTGAATGTTGAGGTAAAAAATTATGGTATGGTTGGATATGGAACAGATCAGGAGTACCTTTTATTCAAAGAGACAGTTGAGGATAGTTCTGTTGTTGTGTTTTTGTTTTTCAACAACGATCTTGATGAACTTTTAAGAGATAACATAGGAACGAAAGCATCAAAGCCAAAATTTATTTTAAAAAATGATTCAATCATTCTTTTAAACTATCCTGTTGATAGAAAAATTGTTGAAATTGTTAATGAGAACAAATTTGAAAATTTTGGATTTTTGTTTAAGATCACAAGAACTTTAAAATTATCTCTGTACAAAACAAAAATTTATAGAGTGCTTTCATCTTATTTACAGTACACAAGTTTTGGGAAATTTTTATACGAAAAGAATCTTCTAGAGCCAGATCTTTTAAATCCCGATGAGGATATTTTCAATTATATCAACTGGCAGGAATCAATAAAAATCTATGATCGCCTGATGAAAAAAATAAAAAAAGAATGTGAATTGAGAGGATGTAAACTTCTTGTTTTTGTAATACCTTCAGAATGGACATATCAGCAAGATCTTATGAAAAAACTTGAAAAATTGGAACAACTTTATGGATATAATGATAGATATGAAGAGGTGATGGATAGTGTTCTGAATGTTTTGAGAAGAGATAAGATAGATTATATTTATCCATTGGATGAGTTTCGTAAAATTGATACGAAAGTGAAATTGACAAAAAAGTTTGATAAACATTTTTCAAAAGAAGGCGCAAAATTCGTAAAAGATCTTTTGAAAACAAAAATTGAAGAGAGTTTAAAGGTTGACATATATTAAGGTTAATGATATTATAAAAATTTAAAAATAAAAAAGGAGTTATATGTATAAAATTTTAACGATCAATCCCGGTTCAACTTCTACAAAGATAGCTGTCTATGAGGATGACAAAGAAATTTTCAAAAAAACTATATCTCACCCTGAAAGTGAGATTTCAAAATACAAACACATTGTTGATCAGTATGAATTCAGAAGAGCAGCAATCGAGGAGACATTAAAAGAGAACGGTTTTAACATAAAAGATTTTGATTGTTTTGTTGGAAGGGGAGGACTTGTAAAACCGATTCCTTCTGGAACCTACAAGGTAAATGAAAAAATGATAGAGGATTTGAAACATTCTCCCCTTGGAGAACATGCTTCAAATCTTGGTGGTATGATTGCATATGAGTTTGAAAAAGAGACTGGAAAACCTTCATACATAGTTGATCCTGTTGTTGTTGATGAGATGGATGATATTGCAAGGATAACTGGGTTCCCTGAGATCGAAAGGGTTTCAATCTTTCATGCTTTAAATCAAAAAGCAACAGCAAGAAGAGCAGCAAAAGATCTTGGAAAAAAGTATGAAGAAATAAATCTTATAGTCGTTCATCTTGGTGGTGGAATATCTATTGGTGCTCATAGAAAGGGAAAGGTAATTGATGTGAACAATGCACTCAACGGTGATGGCCCTTTTGCACCAGAAAGAGCAGGTTCTGTTCCAGCATGGGGTCTGTATAAATTTATTACTGAAACAAAAATAGAGGAAAAGGATTTCAAAAAACGTTTAGCTGGAAAAGCGGGTATAGTGGCACACCTTGGAACAAACGATATGAGAAAGGTTGAAGATGAAGTAAAGGCTGGAAACAAAGAGTATGAAAGAATCTATAAAGCGATGGCATACAATATAGGAAAATGGGTTGGAATGATGGCTGCAGTTTTACATGGAAAGGTTGATGCGATAGCGATAACAGGTGGACTTGCCTATGACAAAATGTTTGTTGGGTGGATTGAAGAGATGGTATCATTTATCGCTCCAATAAAGGTGTATCCAGGTGAAAACGAAATGCAGGCACTTGCTCTTGGTGGACTTAGAGTTTTAACGAAAGAGGAAAGTGCTAAAGAGTATAAATAAAAGTTTAATAGGAGGAATAATGCTTGAGATAAGAATTCATGGAAGGGGTGGACAGGGTGGCGTGATAGCATCAAAAATCCTTGCATATGCTTTTGCTATGGAAGGAAAATTTGTGCAGGCATTTCCTGAATTTGGAGTTGAAAGAAGAGGAGCCCCTGTAACTGCCTTTATAAGAGTTGCTGATCAAAGGATAAATATCCGTTCAAAGATTTATGAACCACAGCATCTTATAGTTCTTGAACCAACTCTGTTAAACGCTATAGATATCACGGAAGGTTTGAAAGAGGGTGGTTTTATCGTTATAAATACCAAGAAAAAACCCACCGAATTGAATATCAAAGCGAAAAATAGTAAAATAGCAACTGTTGACGCAACAGGTATTGCTTTAAAACATAGATTGGGTTCATCTGCAGCACCTATAGTAAATACTGCGATTTTAGGTGGTTTTGCAAAAGCAACAGGTTTTGTGAAAATAGAATCGATAGTTGATGCTATAAAAAAAGAGGTTCCAATTAAACCTGATGAGAATGCTCAGGCAGCGATAGATGCATACAATTCTACAATAATGTAATAAGGAGAATTTATGAAAAGAGTTGGAAAGAAAATAATATTCGAAAAAGAGAGTGATCTCCCTCCAAATGCGATGTCTCTCGGAACAACAGAGTTCAACGAAACTGGATCATGGAGAAACGAAAAACCGGTAGTTGACAAAGCAAAATGTATTGCTTGTGGTATCTGCTGGAAATATTGCCCTGATATGTCTATAAAAGAGGATTCTGAAGGAAAGGCAGAGATTGATTATGTTTTTTGTAAAGGTTGCGGGATATGTGCAGCAGAATGCCCGGTAAAAGCAATAACAATGATTGAGGAGGAAAAATGAGTGAACAAAAAGTTATAATGGGTAACCATGCCCTTTCTTATGGGGCTGTAACATCGAGAGTTCAGGTTATAGCAGCATATCCTATAACTCCTCAAACACAGGTTGTTGAAC
>JBDRZY010000005.1:0-143972 GCA_039804205.1 Caldifarciminota bacterium | reverse complement strand
AGATTCGATCTTTCCATAAAAGATTTTACTGATATAGTCAAAAAAACAGATTTTAAAGTTTTTACTGATTCTGAATTTACTGGTGGAATAGTTTTTGATGATGAGATCACAAGGAAAGAGATAGACATTTTAAACGATTTTATAAAATCCACTGGCGGAAATGGAATTGCCTATTTAAAAATTGATGGTTCAACAATGTCCGGATCCGTATCAAAATATTTTAATGAGAACCTTTTTGGAATTCAAAAGGGAACCATATTCTTTATAAGCGGGAAAAAGAAAAGAACACTCGAGTATCTTGGAATGTTAAGGAAAAAATTGGCTTCCTTAAAAAATCTCTTTGATGAGAAAGAGTTTAACTTTTTATGGGTCGTTGATTTCCCCCTTTTTGAGTTTGATGAAGAAGAAAAAAGATATGTTGCGTGCCATCATATGTTCACTATGCCTAAAAAGGAACATCTTGAGTTTCTATCAAAGGATCCATTGAGAGTTAGAGCCGATACTTATGACCTTGTATGTAACGGTGTTGAACTCGCTTCTGGAAGTATCAGGATTCATGATAGAAATATTCAAAAAGAGATTATGAAAATAATCGGAATGAGTGAGGAAGAACTTGAATCCAAATTTGGATTTTTACTTGAAGCGTTTAAATATGGAGCCCCTCCACATGGAGGAATAGCACCAGGTATTGATAGATTGGTTTCTCTTCTGTTGAAGAAGGAAAATATAAGGGATGTTATCGCTTTCCCGAAAACATTGAATGGGATTGGATTGATGGAAAATACTCCCGATTATGTTTCTGAGAAACAGTTAAAAGAAGTTGGAATAAAGGTGGTATATGATGAAAAAAATAAGGAAATATCCTGATCCTGTCCTGAGAATAAAATCTGAAGAGATAAAATTTTTTGATAAAACTTTGAAAAATATAATCAATGCGATGAAGGAGGGAATGCTTTTGGAGGAAGGTATTGGTCTTGCTGCAAACCAGATAGGTATAACTAAACGGATCATCCTCATAGGGGATGAAAAAGAACTTTATGTAATGGTTAATCCTATAATAACCTGGTTTTCAGAAGAAAAGGAAAAGATGTTTGAAGGTTGTTTATCTTTTATAGACCTTAATGTAAACATTTCAAGGAGTAAATCCATAAAGGTTAAATACTTCGATGAGAATGGTAATCCAAAAGAAAACACTTTTGATGGTATATATGCAAGAGCGATTCAGCACGAGGTTGACCATATAAATGGGATTTTAATAATTGATTATCTTGAACCTGAGGAAAAATTTAACTATAATATAAAAGTAATTGAAGATAAGGAGAAAAGATGAAAAAAACTGTTAATATAGAATGGGAAGAGGATTTAAAATTTGTATCAAAAAAGGGAACTGGAGAGATAGTAATGAATTCATCACAAGATGAAGAAGTGATGAAAAATTTTTTTTCTCCTATGGAACTTGTTCTTGTATCACTTGCAGGATGTACTGGAATGGATGTTATATCCATATTAAAAAAAATGAGGCAAAATGTTAAAGATTTTAAATTAACCGTGTCAGGGGAAAGATCGGATGATCATCCAAAAGTTTACACGAAGATCAATATACATTATTTTTTTGATGGAGAGAATCTTGAAAAGGACAAAGTGGAAAGAGCTATTGAACTATCTTTTAACAAGTATTGTTCTGTTTCTGCAATGTTAAAGAAAAGTTGTGAAGTGAGTTATACCTATGAGATTAAAAATAGTTAATTTTTTGTTTTTAGTTTTGTTTTCTTTCATGCTCTTTTCACAGGATATTGATAAACTTTATCTTGATGGAAAAAAATTCCTTGAAAACAATGATTTTGAAAATAGTGTAAAGATAATAGATCTTTTTATAACCAACTATCCTGAAAATATAAGAACGAAAGATCTTGTGGTTAGTTTTATTAGAAAAAGTCCTTCGAACTATTTTACAAACAAAGTAACTTATGCTGAGTTTCTTTCTGAAAGATTCCCCTTTGATTCTGTTACAAACAATATCAGAGTTGAAATGGCAAACATTTATATAAACAAAAAGCTTTATTTTGAATCTTTCAAATGGATTTATGAAGTTTTTAAATTCACAAACGAAAATTCTCCCAATAAAAATAATGCTTTGAAAAATCTACAGAATCTTATAAAAAGTTATTTAAACGAATCAGAACTTGAATATATCTACTATAACTTTAGTGATGATTATATAAATCCTTTGGTACTTTTAACATTGTATAAGATATATAAAGAAAAAGGAGATCTTGAAAAATCTGAAGTTTACAAACAAAAGTTGATAAAGGAATATCCAGAATCTGAGGAAACGAAAAAAGAGTTATTTGGTATAAAGGAAACAAAACAATCAAAAATAAAGATAGCGTTACTTTTACAGTTAACAGGTGATATGGCAAGATTTGGAGAACAGATCCTGAGAGGATGTGCAATGGCAAACGAGGATGAGAATATCGTTATTAATGTTTTCGATACTGAAGGAAGTAATTTTAAAACAGTTCTTTTAATAGATTCAATATTCAAAGATAAAAGTTATGTTGCTGTGATAGGTCCGCTTACGAGTCAAGAAACCGCTATTGTGGGGTCATATCTTTTTAATGGAAAGATTCTGCCGGTTTTTACTCCTACAGCAACTGATGGAGATTTGTTGAATTTTGAAGATAACATATTCCTTTTAAATAGAACTCTCATCGAAGAAGCTATTTTTACAGCTCAAATGATAAAAAAAGATTCAACCATTAAAAATGTAGGTATCATATACCCTGATGATTCTTTTGGAAGAAGTATGAGCAGTGCTTTTAAAAGAGAATCTAAAAAGTTGGGGATCAATATAGTTTTTGATATAGTTTATAGTCCTGGAACTCAGGATTTTATCGAAAAGATAGATTTGATAAAAAAAATGAATTTTGATGCTATATATCTTCCAACAAATTATGAGGATGCTATACTTTTAACCACACAGTTGGCTTTTAAAGATATTAACTGTTTTTTGTATGGCTCATCTCTATGGTATAATGATAACCTTATAAGACTTGCAAAAGATTATCTGAAAAAAACATATATAATATATCCAAGAATCGCAGATGAATCATCCCCTGGTCTACAAAATTTCAAACTTAATTACTACAATAAATACAATGAAGAACCGGATAGGTTTGCTGTACTTTCTTATGATCTGCTGAAGTTTCTATCAGGTTTATTGAAAAGTGGAGTTAAGGATAGGAAAGGTATAAACGATTATGTGAAAAATGTTCAAGATTATAAAGGTATTTCAGGAAGAATTTCTTTCAAAAAGAATAGGTTGAATTTTGATGTGTATTACATAAAAAATTCAAATTTTGTAAAAAAGGAGTTTTGATGAAAGAGAAGAATGATGTGATAAAAAAAGATACTGAGGGAGTGAAATTTTCAAAACTGAGTATCTTGATTTTTGTTTTATCCTTGATATCCATTTTTTTGGGGTATATTCTGCTATCAAAAGGTGATTTAAAGTTTGCACCGGTTCTTTTAACTATAGGATATATCGTTTTAATTCCTCTTGCAATTTTTAAAAAATGAAGAAGTTAGTTTTTATTTTTCTCATATCAGTTTCCATTTTAATCTTTTCTCAGGAAGTTAACGATATTTTCAAACAGGTTATACTTCTTGAAAATGAAGCTTTTGATATTTCCCCCGCTTATGGTAAAGTGTTGAGGGGAGAAGGGCTTGTTTCGGATATTGATTTTGATCTTATGAGGGAGAAATATAGAGAAGTCCTTCAAGATGGGGATAGAAACCCTTTCATATATCTTGCTTACGGGTTTACATTCCATTATAAAAAAGAGAGTGATTCTGCCTCTTTCTATTTTCAGAAAGCATCTGAAAAATCTGGTCTTGATTATCTTCTACATTTAAGATTGTATCAAATTTTTTCGGTGAATGTTGTAAAGAACTATGTAAAGTATGAGTTAGATCAACTTGAAAAACTCAAGTACATGGTTGGAGCTACTTCACTTCCAGAAATTTCAATGTATTTGAACATCCTGGCAATTGAAAATTATAGGAATAAAAATATTGATGAAGCGTTTTCGAATCTTTTACTCGCAAACAAACTTGATCCCTTCAATTTCCAGATAGTTAACAATATTTTGAATTTGAGTTTAAAAGAAAAAAGGTTTGAGTATACTGGTTTTGCTTTGAGTAGATATAAGAATTATTTTAGGGATGATGTTATAAAATTTCTTTTTCTTTTGAACATTTTGAAATTTTTAAGGTATTTTATTCTTTTAATCTTCATTTTTTGTACTTTGATTTTCTCTATAAAGAATATTGACAAATACTTTTATTTTTATAAGAGATATGTTAAATGGAAATTGCTACCAAAACAGAGAATTTTTCTCGCTCTGATTGTACTTTTGATACCTTTAATATTGCAGATAAATGTAATCGTATGGTTTTTCTATGTTGTATTCCTTATTTTTATTTTCTATGAGAAAAAGGAAAAGATCATCATATCAATGCTTATACTTTTGATTTTCTTTATACCGTTGATCTATAGAATTGAATCACACATAATTGGTCACCTGAATCCTAACGATAACATAAGTGTAATTCTTAAAGTTGAAAATTCTTATTGGAACACAAAACTGTTAAACAAATTGAATTCGTTACTTGAGGAGCAACCATACAATACTGCTCTTCTGTTCTCGAAGGGAAAACTTTATAAAAAAGGTGGTTTTTTTGATGAAGCTGAAAGTGAATATTCAAAAATACTCTTAAAGGGTGAGAGTTTCCCTGAACTCTATAACAACCTTGGAAACATAATGTTTTTAAAAGGTTATTATAATAAAGCTATCGAGTATTACAATAAAGCGATTCAAATTTATCCTGATATAGCAGAGTCATATTTCAATCTTGGCCAGGTTTATCTGAAACTTTTAAGACTTGAAGAATCAAACCAGTATATTGAAAAGGCAAATAAACTCAATTATGAACTGATAAGTACATTTCTTGAGAATACTGATGAGAATTTCTACAACACCGTTGTGATAGATTGCAAAATACCCGAAAGGTTCATATATGAAGAGTTTTTAAAAAAGAAAAATGTTATGGATACACCGGTTATGATGGGTTTAAGGATCGATCTTTTTAATATAATCCCATTTTTTACATTGGTTCTTTCTTTAATTTTAAACCTTTTGACCGCCCACAAGGTTAGAATATTCAGATGTTATACTTGTAATACACCAATATCAAATGGTGATAAAATTAAATATAATGACAGAGATATTTGTTTGGATGATTACAAAACGATAAGTGATACCATATCTGACATAATGAAAATTAGAAAATTCGAATCTTTTGTTAGATTAAAAAAGAAAAAGAATTATTTTGTTAGAAAGATATTATCTTTAGTATTCCCTGGATTTGGAAAGATTTATGAGGGGCGTTATTTTAAAGGTGGAATCTTAATGGTTCTCTCTTTGATCTCTTTAATTTTTATATTTTCTCAAAATATTTTTTTAAGAAAAAATACGGATGTAATTTTTGAATTGAAGTTTTTGGATATAAGATTTTTGTTTGTATTTTTGATCATAATATTTTATCTTATAAGCTTTTTAACGATAAGGGAAGAAAAATGAAAGGTGAATTAAGATCAAAAGATGACCTACCCAATATTATAGGTTTCATAGCCCAAACCGAAAAGACAGGTGTTTTGGTTTTAAATAGAAAGAATGACAAGATCGAAATAGGTTTTATCAAGGGTAACGTTAATGGTGCTGTTTATACGAGAGGTGGGATTCAGGAATTGATAAAAGAATATCTTGTGAACAGCGGGAAGATAACGTTAGAAAATTATAAAAAAATTCTGGAGATGCATAGAGAAACAAAGATTCCACTCGAAAAGATTTTGATAGATGAAAAATATGTTGATCAGGAGCAGTTGAAGGAGATAATAAATTTTAAAATCCAGGAAATTTTTGATGAACTTTTTACATGGGATACTGGTACTTACGAATTTATTGAAGATTTGATAATGTATCCCAACTCGATAGTAAAAGTCAGTATCAACACCCAGGCGTTGATGATGGAAGGAATGAGAAGGATGGATGAGTGGCCAAATATCCAATCAGTCCTACCAACAACAGATATTTACTTTAAAAAGATTGATAACGCTCAAATTCCGGAGAATATAGGTTTAGAGGAAAAGAGTGTTTTTGATTTAATATCACCTGAAAAATCGCTTGGTGATCTCATAAGAATAAGTGGACTTGGGAGATTTTTAACATATCAATCAGTTTATAACCTTTTAAAAATGAATCTTATAGAAAAGACAAAAAAAAGAGATGTTGAAGAGGAGACAAAAGAGGTTAAAGAAAAAGCACCATTTGATATAAAAGTTGTTGTAAACTGGATCATTTTAGTGATTTTCGTTTTGGTTTTAACATCAGCAGGTTTTGTTACCAAAAGATTTTATAAAAAGGTTTTTTCTTATCATGTAGTTAAATATAGAGCAACGGATAGATATATAATGGAAAATATTGATAACGTTTTGACAGTTTTCTTTTTACAGTATCGAAAATACCCGGAAAATTTAAAAGAACTTGTTGATCTTAAATGGATTGATGAAAAGATAGTTGATAGATTTTTTTATATGAAAACTGAATTCGGATACGTTTTGAAACCACTTGATGAATAGGAGAATCTATGAAATATTTAAAAATCTCAATAATCTTTCCCTTAACAATTTTCTTTCTATTTTCATGCGATATAAAAGATAAGAATGTTACAGAGATTACTTTCTGGCATGTTATGGGTGGTCCTGCTGGAGATGCTCTCAGGGAAATAGTTGATTCGTTCAATATAAAAAACCCAGAATACAGAATAGTTCCAATTTCCGTTGGAACATATGAAGCGTTGTCAACAAAGCTGATGGCTTCAATGTCAAACCCTCCTGTAATATCTCAGGTATATGAATCATGGACAAGTGAATTCTATAACAATGGGGTTATTGAACCGATCGAAGAACTTATCGATGAAGAGTTCAAAAAAGATATTGAAAATGATTTTTTTGAAATTTTTGTCAAGGATAACACTTTCGATGGAAAACTATTATCTCTACCTTTTAACAAATCTGTTCCAGCATATTTTTATAACAAAGATATATTTAAAAAATTTTCTATTGAAAAGTTTCCTGAAAATTGGGAAGAGTTTATTGCTGTTACTAAAAAATTGACGATTGATCTGGATAAAGACGGGAAAGTAGATCTACATGGAACAGCTTTCAACATTAACGTATGGATGTTTGAATGCAGATTGTTCCAGTACAATGGAGCACTTGTGGATTCGAATATGAATCCATTATTTAATTCGCCGGCTGGTGTAAAGGCGATAGAAATAGATAAACGAATAGTAAACGTTGATAAAAGTGGTTACATAACAACAGGATATCAGCATCAGGACGATTTTCTTGCTAAAAAGGTAGCCATCATTTATGGTTCAACAGTTTCTTTATCTTTCATCAAAGAGGCAAAACCAGAGTTTGAGTTTGGTATAGCCCCTGTACCGGGAGGAGATAAAAGAGCTGTTGTAATATCTGGAACAAATGTCGCTGTTTTTAAAAAAGCGTCCCATAAACAAAAAGAAGGAGCAATTAAGTTTATAAAATATTTCACGTCACCTGAAATACAATCGTTCTGGTCATACAGAACAGGTTATTTACCCGTAAGAAAAAGTGCGATGGACTCTGAACTTTTGAAAAGAAGATTTGAAGAATACCCTGGACTTAAAGATGTCTATTTACAACTTGAAAATTCCTATATGGAGCCACAGGATAGATTGTGGTATCTTGGAAGAAAATACCTTGGAAACGCGCTTGAGTATGCGATAAAGGGCAATCAGGATAGTAAAAAAGTTCTGGATGAAGCTGCAGGTGAAATTTTGAAAGAAATGAAAAAGAAATGAATAATTTTTCTATATCCAAAATAATTGAAAAATTGAAGGACAGTATAGTTGTTGTAAAAACTGATAAAAATATTGGAACAGGTTTTATAGCTGACAGAACAGGAATAGTTATCACAAACGCTCATGTAGTCGAAGATAGTACAGATTGTGAAATACAGATGTTTGATAATTCGATTTTTAAAGCAAAAGTGATAGAATCAAATTTTGACATGGATATAGCTTTTATAAAAATAATATCGAACAAAAATTTTCAAACAGCTACAGTTGCTAAACAAAAAGATTATAAGGTTGGAGATGAAGTTATCGCGTATGGTAATCCTTTGGGTTTTGAAAATACTGTTACAAGAGGAATCATCTCTGCACTTGATAGAGAAATCGGTGGTATAAAATACATACAAACAGATGTCCCAATAAACCCTGGGAATTCGGGTGGACCACTTATCGACAGGAAGGGGAGGGTAATAGGAATCAATACGCTAAAAATTGCTGATGCATCTGGGATTGGATTTGCTATACCTGTAGTTGATGTTTTACCTTTAATAAATTTAACAATAAAAAAATATAAACTGACTCCAGATAGTGTTTACTGTAATGTTTGTGGATATAGAAATACAACAAACTCGTTATGGTGTGAAAATTGTGGAGCAAAACTTGTTGAAAATTCTGAGAAGGGAAAAACTAAATACAAAAAATGTTCTGAATGCGGAGAAAAGAATCCACCAGAAAATAAATGGTGTAAAAAATGTGGGCATAACCTTGATCTGGAGTGATTATGGATATAATTCATATAGTAAAAAAAATTTTTGGAACTGAAAAAAATGATGAGATAGAAGATATTTTAAAGATAATTGAGGAAATTTTAGCAACTGTTGGCACAACTCATGAGGATGCAAAACTGGAACTATCTGATAAAAATATGTTTGGCTGGTTTTTCAAGATTGGAATAACACCTATATATCTTTATCTCATCAGAGAGGATGGTAAATTTTTTGTAAAATTGATTTCACCCTTGACATATCTTCCAAAAAACAATATCCTTCCATACTATAGAAAATTACTTGAAGAGAATTTGTCTTTGAGAGATCTTTCAATTGGAGTTGAGAAAAATTTTTCTATTCTTTTTTCTATAAAATCTGTTGATGATATAGATTTTGAAAGGTTAAAAAAGTTGATAGAAAACATTTCAAAAAAACATACGGAATTAACTTCAAAATTGGTTGAAGAATTTCAAGCAAAAATTTTTGAATAAAAATGGAGGTAAAATGAAAAAAGATCTTGTTTCGATTCTTGATTTAACAAAAGAAGAAATTTTAGAAATTTTCAAGCTCGCAAAAAAAGTAAAAAAAGAAGTTAAAGCAAAAAAATATCGTAACTGTTTTAACCAGATGACACTTGCCATGATTTTTGAAAAACCCTCTTTAAGAACGAGAGTTAGTTTTGAAACAGGTTTCACTCAACTTGGGGGACATGCGATATATCTTGGTCCAAAGGATATATCACTTGGTTCAAGGGAAAGTGTTCCCGATATAGCAAGAAATCTTGATAGAATGGTTGACATAATTATGGCAAGAGTTTTTTCACACAAATCTGTTGAAGATCTTGCAAAATATGCGAAGATTCCTGTTATAAATGGATTGTCAGATAAAGAGCATCCCTGTCAGGTACTTGCTGACTATTTGACCATCGAAGAACATAAAGGTAAAACAAGTGGAATCAAATTTACCTTTGTTGGAGCAGGCAACAATATGAGCCATTCTTTGATGCTCATATCATCGATGCTTGGAGCTGATTTTTATATGGCCTGTGCAAAAGGATATGAACCTGATGATGAGTATGTTGAAAAAGCAAAGGAGATGGCGAAAAAGAATGATTCAAAAGTTATTATAACCTATGATCCTGTTGAAGCTGTAAAAGATGCTGATGTTGTTTACACAGATGTATGGGCATCCATGGGAGAAGAAGCGGAAAAAGAAGAACGGGCGAAAGCGTTCAAAGATTATCAGGTCAACATGAAACTTTTTAAAAATGCAAAAAGCGATGCGATCTTCATGCATTGTTTACCAGCACATAGGGGAGAAGAAGTTACGGATGATGTTATCGATTCTCCAAACTCGGTTGTTTTCGATGAAGCTGAAAATAGATTGCATGCCCAGAAAGCTGTTATGTTGAAACTTCTTGGAGTTAACAAATGAAAAAAATTTTTAATGAAAAAGCGCCAAAACCTGTAGGTCCATACAGTCAGGCGATAAAAGCAGGCGATTTTTTATTCATATCTGGAACCCTTCCAATAGATCCTTTAACAGGTAACCTTGTTGAGGGAGATATAGAGACCTTAACTGAGAGGACACTTGAAAACATTAAGATAATTCTTGAAGGTGAAAAACTCTCTTTCGATAACCTTGTAAAAGTGAACATCTACATTAAAAATATGTCGGATTTTTCAAGAATCAACTCAGTTTATGAGAGATTTTTTCAAAATCATCTACCTGCACGAGCGGTAGTTGAGGTCTCGAATCTTCCAAAGAATAGCCCTATCGAAATTGAAGCTATTGCGTTTTATGAAAGTTGATTTTTTCATGAAAGTTTCCGGAAGTGGAAACGATTTTATAATAATCGATAACAGGGATGGTCAGAAAAGACCATCCCCTTTCTACATAAAAAAATTGTGTTCACCAAAAACAGGTATAGGTGCTGATGGATTGATACTACTTGAAAAGGGAAATAAAAATTGTGACTTCAGGATGGTTTATTTCAACAATGATGGCAAAGAAGCCGAGATGTGTGGAAATGGTGGAAGATCGATAGTGCTTTTTGCATATCTGATGGGAATAGTTAAAAAAAGAAAAGTTCTTTTCTGTTCAAAAAATGGTATACATCAAGCGGTAATAAAGAAAGGTAACACGGTAAAGTTAGAGTTATCTCCTCCACATTCACTAAAAGAGAATATAAAAGTTGAAACGAGTTATGGTATATTTACAGGTTCGTTTATCAATACAGGTGTACCACACTTTGTAATCGAGATTGAAGATATAGAAAATGTAGATGTAAGAAATCTTGGTAGAGAGATAAGATTTTCAAGAGTTTTCAATAAAGAGGGAACCAATGTCAACTTTGTAGAAAGGGAAAAAAATTTTATAAAGATTCGAACTTATGAAAGAGGGGTAGAAGATGAAACTCTTTCTTGTGGAACAGGTTCTGTTGCATCAGCGATAATAATGTCTTTAAGATATAATATCTCTTCACCTGTAAAAATTTTTGCAAGATCTGGAGAATTTTTGACGATCTATTTTGATAAGAACTATTCAAAAGTTTTTCTCGAGGGGAGGGTTACACCGGTATTTGTCGGCTATAATCTTTTATGAAAAGTTTCTTTATTCTTGTTTTTCTCTTACCGATTTTAATTTTTTCAAATACCATTATTGAAAAAAAAGATGTTTTTTGTGCTGAAAAATTTTTTTTAGAGAATGACTCCAAATTTATAGATTCACTACAGGATAAAGATCTTAAGGATATTTTGTATAAAATTTTGATAACGGATTATCTTAAAAAAAACGATCTTGATAAAATTGTTAAATTAAAATACAACAAAAAGGAAAAAGTTTTAAACCAGCTTTTAAAAAATGAGAGTGATACGAATAGATTAGATTTTTTTACAAAAAATGGTTTAGAAATAAACAATTATATAACGATGCTCAAAAGATCTTTTCAAGATAAGGAATTCTTGATCAAATTTGTCAGAGAGTTTCCTCAAGATTCAAATTCAATAAATTTTTTTAAAACGGAACCTGAAATTTTTAGTCATGATGATTCTGTTTTTATTTTTTTAAAAAATTTTTCTACGAAAAATTTCGATAAACTTGTCGATAAAAAAAACACTTCTGGCTGGGTTATGTTTTTGTTGAGTTTAAAAAAGAACGATACTTTAAAGATTAAAGATAACATCAACATGTATATAGATATTTTCTCTAAAGTTGAAGATAAAAAGATTAAATCTGAATATGTCAGATTCGTAGAAGAAAATAAGTTGAAAGGGAATCTAATATATTTCCTTGGCAGATATTATGAGAATCAGAAAGATTATAAGAATGCCGCTTTGATTTACTACAAAATAAATGATGATGAAGCTTTACTGAGGATCGTTTCGAATGCAAGAAATGAGAATGACTTGAACTTCTATGATTCGATAATGAAACACTATAAAGGTAATGATAAAAACTTTTTATACCATCAGGCAAAATATTATTATATGATCGGTGATAAAGAAAAAGGTGATTCTCTGCTGAATCTGGTTGCTCTTGATTTCCCTCTCTCCCTCTATTCAGTTAGAGCCTTTATCCATTTGAAAAAGAAGCTTGAGATAAAGGAAGAGGAGTTTGAAGATGATAGTTCAATTTTAAAATTGTATAAAATTTTTGAATATAATGGATATAGAGAAAATTTTAAAGATTTTCTCGTTTCAAAATACAGAAATGAAAATTCAGATAAGGACTATATTATATATCTTCTCAATAAATTTGAGTTTTATAATTTTTCAACATATTATTCAGAAAAAAGAATAAGAGATGGCAATGATTACAGAAAATATATAAATTATTTATTCCCGACACCTTATCTTGAAATCTTCAGAAAAATCTCAAACGAAGAAAATGTTGATCTGTCACTCCTGCTTTCAATTGCAAGAGAAGAATCCAATTTTAATACAAACGCTATATCAACTTCGAATGCAAAGGGTATAATGCAGTTGATGGACTTTGTATACGATTCCTACTATAAAGATAAGGACTATTTTAATCTGGAAAAGAATATAAGAGTTGGAGCGAAACATTTAAAAGATTATTTAAACCGTTTTCCCGACTCCCCATCAGAAGCAATAATGGCTTACAATGCTGGAGTTGGAAATGTAAAAAAATGGAAAAGAAAATACGCTGATTGGGAACTTTTTATAGATGGAATACCATTTATAGAAACGAAGAATTATGTAAAAAGAGTTTTAAGAACATACTATTTTTATAAATTCGTATTGAGGGTGTCATAGAGAAAAAATGTTGGTATTAAAAATGATAGTTCAGGATCAATCAATTCTGTTCCCCTTATGATTTTATAAAAAACTGATGATGTTAGAGTCTTTCCACTCTTACCGGCTGTTCCAATCTTCTGTCCCTTTTTCACATGATCACCGGTTTTAACAGTTACAAGAGAAAGATGTGAATATTCAACTGTAAAGAGTCCATTGTCTATTATTACAACATTACCATTTTTGGAGTTTTTTATACCTGCGAATGATACCCTTCCGGATATTGAAGAAAAAACATCGTTGTTGAGTTCGGAGACAAAAAGTATCCCATTTGAAAATTTTTCAGTTTCTGTAAAAGGATCTTTTACCTTTCCATATTTTCTTAAAACCCATCCATTTATTGGAACCAGAGAAGGAATTCTTTCATTATTATTTTTCAAAAATGTGATTACACTATCCGATAAGCCATTTAAATATTCTGTTATGAAAAGTAAAGTATCAATATTGGATGGAAATTCTGTGTTTACCTTTTGGGAACCTGTATGACCTGAGAAAAAATCAAATAGTGGAGCCAACTCTTTAATTTCTTTTTTTAAATCTATAATTTCTCTTTCTATTTGAACTATACTCTTTTTGATCTCTTGATCTTTCTTTGATAAGAGTTTTATTTCCTCTTTTGTTTTTCTAACTGAAGAGTATTTATTTATGTTTTTTAAATTTTGAACGGTTGAAAAAGTTAAAAAGATTGTTAAAGATATTAGAAGTATTAAAAACACAGGTAATATGATGAATAGCATTTTAAAACCTTTTGTCTCCGAAGAATCATTTGGTACTATTGAGATGTTGATCTTTCTTTTTCTGAAAAATTTATCCATCGTATGGCTCCAGTACATTTTTGGTCATCTCTTTTAATTTGTTTATCGCTCTATCTTTAATCTGTCTGACTCTTTCTCTTGAAATATTCAATTCCTTTCCTATTTCTTCAAGTGTATGTGGCCTGTAATCCTCAAGTCCAAAATATTTTTTCAACACTAAAGCTTCCCTTTCAGAAAGTTTTTCAAGTTGATTTTTTAAAGTTTCTTTGTATCTTTTTCTTAGTAATGTTTCTTCCGGTGATAACTCATTTTCTTCTATTATTGTGTCACCGAGATAGAGGTTCTCATCATCTCCTATTGGATCTGAAAGTGATAGTTCCACTTTGTTGAGATTTAAAATATTTTTTACTTCATTTTCAGACATGCCAATTTTATCAGCTATCTCTTTGAAAGTCGGAACCCTGTTTTCCTGATCGAGTATTTCCTGTTGTGCTCTATTAACGGCGTTTATTTTTGTTATCTGGGATAAAGGAATCCTTATGTTACTGTTATTTTCAAGGATCGCTTTCATGATCGATTGCCTTATCCACCACACAGCATAGGATATAAATTTAACATTTTTTGTTTCATCAAATTTTTGAGCTGCTTTTATCAAACCATAGTTTCCTTCATTGATGAGTTCAGCAAGTGTTAGTCCTTTGCCTTGATACTCTTTTGCAACATTAACCACAAAACGGAGATTTCCTAAAATTAACTTTTCAAGCGCTTTTTTATCTCCTTCTCTTATTTTTTTGGCAAGTTCTTTTTCTTCCCTTTCAGAGAGTAAAGGATATTTCTTTATCTCCTTAAGATACATCTCAAGTGAAACATCGTTTATCTCTTTTATCTTAACCTTCCTTGAGTTTTATTTTGTTTTCACAACAACCCATATATTAAGATTTCCTCTTTTAAGAGTTAAAAGAACATCTTCATTTTTACCATACTTTTTTTCTGCATTTTTGTAATCTGTAATGTTCGTTATCTTCATATCTTCAATTTTTACGATTACATCTCCAACCCTTAGTCCCGCTTCTATTACAGGAGAATTGTTGTCTATATCTGTAATCACAACACCTTTATCAACAGCTATATTGAATTGATCTTTATATTCTTTTTTTATATCATCAACAACTATTCCAAGCCATTTACTTTCGATCTGTTTTTCTTCCTCTTTTTGTGCAACATTCTCTTTAAGTTCACCTATCTTCGCTTCAAGAGTGATTTTATTACCTTCTCTTAAAATTAAAATTTTTACATTCTTCCCAACCTTTGTTTGTGCTACAAGAATTCTAAATTTACTGACGTTTTCAACTTTTTTTCCATCAAACTCTAAAATTATATCTCCTTCTTTGATACCTGCTTTATAAGCTGGAGAATTTTCCTCAACCTGAGATACAAGTATTCCCGTCTCTTCCTCTTTCATCTTAAATTTCTTTTTTAGATCTGATGTTAACTCCTGAGGATATATTCCAAGGTAACCCCTTGAAACAAGACCTTTATCTTTAAGTTGATTTATGACCATAACAACCATATTTGAAGGAATTGCAAAACCTATACCAACATTTCCACCTGATGGTGATGCGATTGCAGTGTTAACTCCTATAACGTTACCATATACATCAACAAGTGGCCCTCCTGAATTCCCTGGATTTATTGAAGCATCAGTTTGAATGAAATCCTGATATACCGGTCCTTCTGAAAGGTTTATGTTTGTTCTGTTTTTTGCTGATATAACTCCAACGGTTATCGTTCCATCAAAACCGAATGGATTACCAGCAGCCATTACCCAATCACCAACCTCTATATTATCAGAATCCCCAAAATTTAAATAGGGCATATTTTTCACATTTTTTAATTTTAAAAGTGCTATGTCAGTTCTATCATCTTTACCCACGACCTCTATTTCTTTTTCTTTGAACTCTCTTCCATCAAGGAGTTTGATTGAAATTTTTTGTGCACCTTTTATCACATGATAGTTTGTTACTATATAACCATCAGAAGAAATTAAAAAACCTGTCCCAAGGGATCTGTTTTTGTTCTCAAGTTGTGGGAAATCTTTGAAAAATTCTCTAAAGAATGGATCATCGAATGGAAAGAATGGAGAGACCTTTACAACAGATTCACTAGATATATGAACAACCGCTGGAATAACTTTTTTTGCCAGTTCTCTGAAATTCGGATAACCTGAAGTTGTATAATCAGAAGAAATTGTTTTTACTTCACCAAGTGTTGATTGTGCTTCAACTATATCAACGATTTTTGCAGAAATTATTCCCAGAATAAAAACTGATAAAACTATGAAAAATACCATCAGGTTTCTTTTCATATGACACCTCCGATTTTCTGAAATAACTATTTTATATTGATTATTGTTAAAGTCAATATTGACTAAGCATGTTCAACTTTTATAATTAATCTATGGAAAATGAAAAAAGAAAACGGGAAGGTATCAAAGTTACTTTGATTGGGCTTTTTGTAAACATCGTTTTGACTTTGTTAAAAATATTTTTTGGGATAGTTGGCAGAAGTAAAGCACTTATTGCTGATGGTTTTCATTCATTGTCAGATTTTATCACAGATATTGTTGTAATCTTTGGATTAAAATTTTCTTCAAAACCTGTTGATGAATCGCACGACTATGGACATGGTAAGATTGAAACTTTTGCAACTTTAGTTGTAGGTATTTTTTTGATCTTTGTTGGTATTTTTATTTTTTATTCTTCTGCAAAAACAATTCTTTCAATTTTTAAAGGATATGATGTCATACAACCAAACAGGATAACATTTATTTTTGCTTTCTTATCCATAATCATAAAAGAAGGTTTATATAGATATACAGTTTTTATTGCTGATAGGATTAAAAGTCAGTCAATAAAAGCAAATGCCTGGCATCATAGATCAGATGCTTTTTCATCGATAGCAACAAGTATAGGTATTGGACTTGCAGTTTTTAATAAAAATTTAATAATCTTTGATCCAACATCAGCGATAGTGGTTACTTTTTTCATCATTAAGGTTGGTTTCGATATTGTGAAAGATGCTTACGATGAGTTAACTGAAAAATCCTTGAGTTCGAAAGAAGAGGATGATATATTAAAAATAATAAACAGTGTTGACGGAGTTTTAAATCCTCACAGTATTCAGACGAGAAGGATTGGGAATTATATCGCTATAGATATTCATATAGAAGTCGATAAATCGATAACCGTTGAAAAAGCGCATAAAATAACTGAAGTTGTAGAGGATAAGTTAACAGAAAAATATGGGAAAAATTTTTATATAAATATCCATATAGAACCGAACAATTAAAAAAGGGGAGTATTTAAAACTCCCCTTTTTGACTTTATTTTTATCCAAGTCCTACTTTTTATTTACCAGAAATTGTGATTCTGAAGTTAGATTTATTTTGTTAATCGAATCAACAAGAACTTCTGTAGAAACTATAAGATTGTAAACATAACCTTCCTGAAGTGGATTACCGGTGTATGTAATCTGTGTGTCTGCACTTTCGAGTGTCCATACAGGGTTGTTTTTGTAATCAACAAGGGTAATGTTGTACTTCTGTGCTTTATCGATTTTGTTAAAATAGAATGTTAAATTTTTGCATGCTACTGCTGTGTCTTTTGTTGTGGGTGAATAGATTGTTAACTCTGGGATCTCAATTGAATACTTATTTATAAGATTTTTATCTATTGAAACTTTGTAGAAATATTTTCCTGATGATGAAATTTTGTCTGTAAAATAATCTGTTTTCTTTAGTTGATATCCTATCGGTTCTTGATAAACTGAATCTACATTTTCTGCTTTTTCAATAATGATGTTAGTCCCTTTTGGTTCTTCTTTTAGATCCCAGTAGAGGTTTATTTCACCAAAAGTGTAAGTGGTGTCTCCCAGAGTAACATTTTTGATGTCTTTGAAATTGATTTTTTTTGTGAAAGTAACTGAGTATTTGTAATCGCCTTCAATTTTTATTTCCTGTTTTGAACAGGATATTGCAATGATTGTTAAAATTACAAGTAGATAAATAGAAAGTTTCTTCATTTTATAATACCTCCTTTAAATAAATTTTTTGGAATTATATAGAATGTTTTTAGTATGTCAACAGGATCAAAGAAATGACTTTTGACAATTTTTTTAAAAAGATTTTTAAGACGGATATTGAATTTTAAGGATAACAACTTATAATCATCAATAGAATGGAAAGGAGAAAATATGAATAGCTTTGTATTTTATAATCCGGTAAAGATCATTTTTGGTGTTGATAAATTTTATTCATCAAAGGAGTATTTAAAAATTTTAGGGAAGAGACATTTAGTTGTAATTGGCAAAGGATCTGTAAAAAAATATGGTCTTTTCGAAAAACTTGTCAAAATGATAGAGGAAAACGGATCCGAATATTTTATTCTTGAGGGAGTTAAACCTAATCCTGTTATAGAAAAAGTGAAAGAGGGAATTGAAATTGCAAGGAAAGAAAAGATAGATTCCATAGTAACATTTGGTGGTGGAAGTGTTATCGATACAGGTAAAGCGATTGCAGCTGGTTATTTTTATGAAAATGATCCCTGGGATCTTTTCTCAAAGGATATTAAAATAGACAGAGCGCTTCCACTTATGGTTATTCTAACAGTTTCTGCAACCGGGAGTGAATTCAATCCGATTTCTGTAATTCAAAATGATAAGTTAAAGCATAAGATAAGGATACAGAGTGAAAATCTTTTTCCAAAATTTTCTATTCTTGATCCAAAATTAACCGTTACTCTTCCGAAAGATTATACTGCGTATGCTTCAGTTGATATAATATCTCATGTTCTTGAAGGATATTTTACATCAGAGGAAGAGAACACCCCTATTCAGAATGGTTTTACAGAAACGATAGTTAAAACTGTTATCGATTCAACTTATAAAGTTCTGAAGGATCCTGGCAATCTTCAAGAAAGAGCCAACATTATGTGGGCTGCAGCGCTTGGTTTATCCGGTATAACAACTGCAGGTATAGGTAAATACAAATTCGAAAATCATCTTATTGAACATGCTCTGAGTGCTCTGTTTGATGTTCCACATGGTGCGGGACTTTCAATAGTAATTCCTGCCTGGATGAAGGTTAACAAAAATAAATACTCTGATAAATTTTTTCTTTTTGGGAAAAATGTTTTTGGATTGGATGGTTCAAAAGATTATGTTATTGAAAAATGTATAGAAAAGATTGAAAAATTTTTTGAGGATATAAAATCCCCTACACGACTGTCATTTTATGGGATAAATGAATACGAAGAGATAAAAAAGAATGTGATCGAATGTGCTCCATCAAGAAATTTAAAGATCGATTATGATTATATTACCGAGATACTTGATTTTATGAAATGAAAGTCATTAGAATTTGATAAACTTTATTGTTTTGTTATAAAAAGATCCAGATTGAAATTTTATAAAAAAAATCCCTGTCGGTAATTCCGATACATTTACAACCAATTTTTTATTCTCTGTTTTAAAGAAATTCGCTTTATTTAATACGGATCTCCCTTCTATATTGTAAAGATTGATCGATATTTCATTCAAGATGGTTGGAGAATCGAAAACGAAAGTGAGTTCATTTTCATTTTGATCAACCAGATATATATTGTTTTTCGGTAAAGAATTGAGAGACAATTTTTTCATTTTTTTACAGAATTTTAATTCGTTGTTTTCTTTTTTGAATTCATGAATTAAGTTATAAGGATCAATCATAACAGAAAAACTATCACTTTCAAAATCGAAATTTTTGTCCAATGATAAGTAGATTGTTTGTGTATCAAAAGGACTCAAGAAAATTGTTGAAATATATTGGAGATTATTTTTGTTCGATTCATAAAGGAAAATTGGACAAGCACCACTATCAGAAGTTAGATTCACTATCTGGCAGCACAACGATAAACTATCTTCTGTAACTTTAAAATCGATTTTTTCTGTGAAACTAAAATCTATGGGATTTCGATATTTTATATGGATTTCTTTTTCTCTGTTTGGTGGTATTACAAGAGTTATATAAAGTGTTTCATTTTCTATTTTAAATGGGAAATTCACACCGTCAACCAAAACGGTTAAAAATAGAGAATTAAGTTTTTCATATCTTTTCAGATTATAAGTTTTTTGAGTGTTTGAACTGTTCGATAGTATCAAACTGTTACCATAAAATTGAACATCAATACTCCCATCAAAATTCTCTTTCTGCAGATATGTCCTTTTTGTAATATAACCGAGAGATTTCCATTCAATATCGGAAAATGAAAAGTTAACGAAATCTGCAAAAGGGTTGAAAGAATCTATACCTTTTGAAAAAAAGTTTTCATGACAGTATAAGAGAAGAGGTTTATCTATAAAAAGATCCAGAAAAAATTTTAAACCGATCGAATCATCTAAAAAATAGGGAGGGTGTCTTCCAATTACAGCAAAGTTAGAGAAATTTAGATTCACCGGTCTCATTTTGTAATCGTAATTTGTGTCATAATCATCTTCTAAAAATAAAAATGGTTGTGTTTGAAAATTTACAGTTGAATTAAAATTGTATTTTTTTAAAATTCCAAGTGTTGGAGAAAGTGATATCCCCCATGGAAAAACCATATCCATGGAGTAATCTATTCCAGTTCTCAATTTAAAGAGTTCCATTCTTGTTATAGATTCGACTATATCACACTCTTGGTCTTTAAAAGGACGTGGAATTTGTGTTATCCATCTATTGTTATAAAGTTTGTTTAAAGAATCCAGCTGTTCCTGCGTAAAGCATATGAATTCATAACCATCGTGGTTGTTACCATGTATGGTTATAGAAAATTTATCAGGATGATCTTTGAATAAGTTCAAAACCGACGTATCAAAGTTTGATTCAAAATTTTTTGGTATGAAAGCTATCGTCGTATGAAATTTATGTATTTCCATCTGTCTCAGTAATTCTTTATAGTTTAACGAACCAAACTGTTCGATAAGATTCGGATCATCGATCGTCAGATTAGCATATTTTTTGTCACTGTGCCAGCACATTGTTCCATTTGAAAATTTTAAAAACATCATAATCGGCAGAATATTATTTATAGATTTTGGTTTATTTTCAGATCCATAATAAAGATTAACAAGTTTGTTTGTTAACAAACTTGCATTTGTTATACAACCGTTCAAAAATATTTTACCTTTTCCACAGTTAAAATAAGAAAAGATTGAATTGGTATTTTCACTATCGGTTATTAAATCGGTTTTCCCATCTCCAGTAACTGTAAAACCATCTTCAAAAAAATATTCACATGGAATAAATTTTTTTGAGAAAACATCAGAAATTTTACAACTATCTTCATTGAATAACCACGCTTTACCATTTCTAAAATACTCCGTTTTGGAAAATTTAAAATCGGTTAGAGTTTTTAAATTTATAAAATTAAAAGAGTCGGAAATATCATTTATCAAAATATTGGTTCCTTTAAAAATTATGGATTTTATAAGAAGAATTTCTTCGGTATTTATGAGGTATGGATCCTCAAGATTTTTGCAACTTATACAGATGGTTTTAATATATTCTCCATTTTCATTTTTGAACATTGAATCATCTAAAGATGGTGTGGTTTCGAGATTAATTTCCTTAACCGTGAGTCCGTAATAGTTGCATAGTAGGATAAAGTTTATATCCGAAATTTTATGATTTTTTGTTGTCAACAATAAAGTATTAAAACATTCTCCATAAATGATTTTAACGAATAGAAAGAGAAAAATTGATACAGTGAAAAATTTTTGTTTTAACATAAAATGGTTAAACTTTATTGTTTAATTTATCTTCCAAGGTTTTTAGAAGAGTTTCAAAATGGAATCTCATATCCTCATCGATCTTGTGATCGAGAGATTTTAAAAATTCCTGGTATATCGTATCGTTGTTTATTCTTACCTGTTCGATTTTAAATCCCTTTAAGATTTTAGCTAGTATATTGGATGCGATGTATGCATAAGGATCACAAGGCCCACATTTTACTGAAATTTCCTTTATAGTTCCACTTTCGTTCAGAATATAAAAAGAGACAACATCTTTAAATTTAGAGTTCGTATCGCATACAGACCCTTCGATTGAAATGTTGAAATTTCTTATGGGTTCTTTCTTTTCCTTTTGGATTTTTAAAATATATTTTTTCAGTTGATTCTTTTTCATAGTGTTGGCCAACCTTTAAGAGATTTTAAAATACATTTTATACTTTTTTCAAGTTTTTCAAGATCCTCTTCATCGTTATAAAAACCAAAGGATACCCTTATTGCAGGATAGTATAAAGGATTAATTTCACCTTTTTTTTCCCTGTTGTCAAAATATGGATTAACACAGAAAAAACCCGTTCTTAAAAGTATGTTATATTTCTTATCAAGTTTTTCTCCTATCGTTGGTTCGACTTCGGAAAATCTTGTAAACTTTTTTATAAAAAATGTTGTGATACCTTTTATTTTATCTTCCGATTCGATATCACCGATTATCTTGATTTCATCAAACTGTTTTAAAAATTTTCTGAATCTGCTGTTCAAAAGATTGATTCTTTTTTCCATATTTTCATAACCGATTCTATTTATGAAATCGACAACCGAAGAAACACTGTATATCGCAGAAAAATCAGCAAGTCCTGCTTCATACTTATAAGGATATGTTCTATACTCTGGGTCTTTATCGATAAAAGTGTTCCTTATGGTATCTCCACCTACATTGTAAAGATCAAGTTTATCGAAAAGTTCACTTTTCACATACAGTACTCCAAGCCCTGTTGGTCCATATAGTTTATGTATTGAAAATGCAAGAAAATCTATTGAATTTTTTAAAACATCAACCTTTGTATGTGGAACGGATTGAGCTGCATCTATCAAAAGGTATGCCCCGTATTTATGGGTCAACTCTGATATTTTTTTTATTGGGTTTTCAATACCATCAAGATTTGAAATATGCACCGTTGATACTAAACCTACATCGCCTTTTTTCAATTCCTCTTCAAGTATTTCAAGATTGAAAGTGTTATCTTTGTTAACATCTAATATTGTAAGGTCTATAGAACCCCTTTTGTTTAATTCTTTCCAGATACAATGGTTTGAATTATGCTCTTTCTCTGTTATGATAACTCTTCTTTTAACCTTTTCAAATTTAAAAGATTTTGCTAAAAGGTTTATCGACTCAGTTGTGTTTTTTGTCCAGACAATCTCTCTTTTGCTTTTCGCATTGATGAGTTTAGCTATTTTTTCTCTTGAGATATCAAGATTCTCTTCAAGATCTTTTGATAGTTTATAAGAAGATCTTCCTGCACATATTGAATATTTAAGATAATATTCATTTATACTCTTTATCATCGTGTAAGGTTTTAACCCCATACATGCACTATCAAGGTAAACTTTTTCTGGATTTTGTTTAAAAAAAGGAAAATACTTTTTATAATTTTTCATAAAAGAATAGTATCTTTTTTTGCCAGTTTGTCAACATCGATGAAAATAAAATACTTGATTTTTATCTTTATTTATAATAAAATACAATTCTTAAAAATTTTCAAAAAATCAGGAGGTTAATAAGATGGAAAAAATGATTTACTTCTTTGGAAAAGGAGTCACAGAAGGCAACGCTTCTATGAAGATGCTTCTGGGAGGGAAAGGAGCCAACCTTGCAGAGATGGCATCTTTAGGTTTACCTGTTCCTCCAGGTTTTACTATCACAACCGAAGTTTGCGCATATTTCACTAAAACTGGAGGTAAATATCCGGATGGACTTGAAAAAGATGTAGAAAAAAATATGAAAAAGCTGGAAGAGATTTTAGAAAAAAAGTTTGGAGATCAAAATAATCCTTTGCTCGTTTCGGTAAGATCAGGTGCACCTGCATCGATGCCTGGAATGATGGACACAATTTTGAATTTAGGTTTAAACGAAACAACGGTTTTGGGACTTGCAAAATCCACAGGCAACGAAAGGTTTGCATATGATGCTTACAGAAGATTCATTCAAATGTATGGTGATGTCGTTTTACATGTTGAGCATAAACATTTCGAAGAGATATTGAGCAGTGTAAAAAAAGAAAAAAAGGTTACACAGGATGTTGAACTTGATGTAGATGATCTTAAAAGGATTGTTAAACTTTACAAAGAACTTGTTAAAAAAGAGACTGGAAAAGATTTCCCTGAAGATGTAAATGTCCAGTTGTGGGGTGCAATTGAAGCTGTATTTAAATCATGGAACAATGAGAGAGCGATCGAATATAGAAAGATAGAAAAGATTCCTGAAGATTGGGGAACAGCTGTGAACGTTCAGTCAATGGTTTTTGGAAATATGGGTAACGATTCAGCAACAGGTGTTGCCTTTACAAGGAATCCTTCCACAGGTGAAAACTATTTTTATGGAGAGTATCTTGTAAACGCACAGGGAGAGGATGTTGTTGCTGGTATCAGAACTCCACAACCTATAAACAAAAATTCGAAAACTGATGATTCTCAGAAAACACTTGAAGAGTTGATGCCAGAACTTTATAAAGAACTTGAAAGTTACAGAAATCTTCTTGAGAGACACTATAAAGATATGCAGGATATGGAATTTACAATAGAAAAAGGAAAACTATGGATGCTTCAGACAAGGAATGGAAAAAGAACTCCACAAGCAGCGATAAAGATAGCGATAAACCTTTATGAAGAAGGAATAATCGACAAAAAAACAGCTGTTTTAAGGGTTACACCAAAAGATGTTGATGGTATGTTACATCCTATGATAGACCCGAAAGCAAAACTGAATATTTTAGGAAAAGGATTACCTGCATCTCCGGGTGCTGCGAGTGGAAGAATTGTTTTTTCAGCAAAGGAAGCGGTAGTAAGAAAAAAGAATGAAAATGATCTTATCCTTGTTAGAGAAGAAACTTCACCAGAGGATATTGTAGGTATGAATATCTGCAATGGTATTTTAACAGCAAGGGGAGGAATGACATCCCATGCAGCAGTTGTTGCAAGAGGTCTTGGCAAACCATGTGTTGTTGGTTGTTCTGATATAGAAATAGATCTTGACAAAAGAATAATGAAGATAAAGGATAAAGTTTTGAAAGATGGAGATTTTATCACGATCGATGGTTCAACCGGTCGTGTGATCGAAGGAAATGTTAACAAAGTAAAACCTGAACTTAAAAATGAATTTGAAACTTTAATGAAATTGACAGATGAGTTCAAAAGGTTGGAGATAAGAGCAAACGCTGATACCCCATCAGATGCTTTAACAGCAAGAAATTTTGGAGCAAAAGGTATTGGACTCTGTAGAACCGAACATATGTTTTTTGGTGAGGATAGAATTGAGGCGATGAGGCAGATGATACTTTCTTCAACATCAGAGGAAAGGAAAAAAGCTCTTGACAAGATACTTCCGATGCAGAGGGACGATTTTATCGGAATATTCAGGGCTATGGATGGGTATCCTGTTGTTATTAGAACTCTTGATCCACCATTGCATGAGTTTTTACCGAAAGAGGAAACACAGATAAAAATTTTGGCTTCAAAGATGGGAATCTCTGTTGATGTCCTTGAACAGAAAATAGAGAGTTTGAAAGAAGCGAATCCAATGCTTGGTCATAGAGGTTGCAGGTTGGGAATAACGTATCCTGAAATAACCGAAATGCAAACAAGAGCTATCATTGAGGCAGCATGTATAGTAACAAAGGAAGGAAAGAAGGTTATACCTGAAATCATGATACCTCTTGTTGGTAACGTTAAAGAACTTCAGTTACAGAAAGAAGTTGTGGTTAATACGATGAAAAAAGTTTTTGAAGAATATGGAATGGAATTAAAGGTTCTGATAGGAACCATGATCGAATTACCGAGAGCTGCTTTAACAGCTTTTGAAATTGCGACTGAAGCGGATTTCTTCTCTTTTGGAACAAACGATTTAACACAGACCACTTTAGGATTCTCAAGAGATGATGTTGGTCCAATTCTAAAAACCTATATTGAAGATAAAAAGATTTTAAAAGATGACCCATTCCAGACGCTTGATCAGGTTGGTGTTGGTAGATTGATAAAAATCGCGATCGAGGATGCTAAAAAAGTTAACCCTGGTATTGAAATAGGCGTCTGTGGAGAACATGGTGGAGACCCGGCATCAATAGATTTCTTCAATAAAAATGGTTTTGATTATGTTTCATGCTCACCTTTTAGGGTCCCAATAGCAAGACTTGCTGCTGCACAGAGTGAATTAAGGAAAAATAAGGAGTAAGAATGCTTGACAGGGAGTTTATATTATCAAACAGAGAATTTGTTGAAAGATGTTCTGCAGCAAAAAAATGTAAAGTTGATTTTGACTACCTTTTTAAAGTTATAAACAGAAGAAAGGATTTGATAAACTCCCTGAATCTGTTAAGAGAGGAAAAAAACAAAAACAGTTTGAAAGTTTCTTCTATAAGAAAGGAAGGAGGGGATATAGATCCCCTCCTTGAAAAAGGAAAAGAGATATCTTTAAAGATTAAAGAATTGGAAGAGGAATTAAAAAAAACAGAAGAAGAAGAATTTAACCTTTTAAAATGGATCCCAAACGTAGTTGATGAAGAGGTCCCGGCGGGTGAAAATGCGACTTTTAAAGTAGTAAAAGAATTTGGAAATTTTGAAGAAAAAAAATTATCATATCTTGATATCGTTCAGTCAGATGAAGGTATAGATTTTAAAAGGGGAGCCAAAATTTCAGCTTCCCATTTTCCCCTTTATATTGGAAAAGCAGCATACCTTGAAAGGGTTTTAATAAATTTCATGCTGGATCTCCATATAGTCAAACATAAATATAAGGAGATTTTTCCTCCTTTTCTTGTTAACTATGATTCACTCTTTTCAACTGGTCAGTTGCCAAAACTTGAAGAGGATATGTACAGGTTAAAAGATGATGAACTCTTTTTGATACCAACAGCCGAAGTCCCTGTAACGAACATCTTTAAAGATGAAATTTTAAACGAAAACGATCTCCCAAAAAAATTTGTTGCATATTCAGCATGTTTTCGAAGGGAAGCTGGTTCTTATGGGAAAGATACAAAAGGTTTGAAAAGGTTACACCAATTCAATAAAGTTGAACTTGTTAGATTTACAAAACCGGAGGATTCTAAAATCGCTCACCTTGAAATGCTTGAAGAAGCTGAGAAAGTTCTTGTGCTTCTTGGTTTGTCTTACAGAGTGATACTTCTGCCTGATTTTGACACATCTTTTGCTTCATCGAAAACTTACGATATCGAAGTTTGGGCAGAGGGATCAAAAGAATTCTTGGAAGTTTCCTCTGTTAGTAATTTTCTTGATTTTCAGGCGAGGAGAGGAAGGATAAGATATAAAAATAAAGAAGGTAAAAATATCTTCGTTCACACATTAAATGGATCAGGGCTTGCAACACCAAGAACTGTTATAGCGATAATCGAAAAATATCAAAATGATGATGATTTTGATTTCCCACCTATTTTGAAAGATTATATAAAATTTGGTAGAGAGATATTTAAGAGTTTATGAATTTTAAAAGAAATCTATTTTTTTTTCTTTTCCTGTTAACCGTTTTAACTGGATGTTCAAAAAAAACCTTCAGGGACCATGATAGAGAAATAGTTGTAAGGATTGCTCTTGAACACAGAGTTAAAGAAGCGTTCATAACCTCAAAATCAAATTTCAAATTGATCACTCAGGAAGGTGATTTAGAACTTAACGCAAACGATACATGTTTTATTTACTCTGGATATGAATACCCACTCGTTTACTTAAACAGGAATAGAAGAATCGTTTTGAAATATTATCCATTAAAATTTGTTTCCAGGGATAAAAATGGTTTTTTGATATACAGAGGTATGGTATACAGAGGGGAAATCATTTTTATCAAAGATGTTGATAATTTTGTTTTACCTATAAATAGATTGTATATGGAAGATTATTTAAAAGGTGTCGTGCCAGCAGAGATAGGAAAACTTGACAAAAAAAGGGTTGAAGCGTTGAAAGCACAGGCGGTTGCCGCTAGAACTTATGCTTTTGGTAGGTTGAATAAAAATTATGATATGGGTTATGATCTTGAATCAACTGTTCAGGATCAGGTTTATAGAGGTGTTCTTGTCGAGGACAGTTTGGTGAATTCAGCAATTGAGATGACAAGAGGTATTGTTGCTCTGTATAAAGGTTTTCCCATAGATGCAAAATATCATTCAACATGCGGAGGTTTTACGAGCAACAATGAAGACGAATGGGGAGGAACACCTTCCCCCTATTTGAGATCCGTTGTGGATGCACAAAAAAATTGTTTATTCGGTTATGGAAAGCCATACTGTTATAAATCGAAACATTTCAACTGGGGATATCAATTTGAAAAAGATTATTTTTACAGAATGGTTTCAAAAAATGCTTCTTCCATTTTTAAAAAAGATCTACAGATTATAAAATTTTCTGTAAAAAAATATGATAAACATAAAAGGGTTGTTGAAGTTGAACTTTTAGATATTTATGGAGAGAGATATACTGTAAAAGGACTGAACATCAGAAAACTTATAACATTTGATGAATATCAGGGAGGGTTTTTAAAAAGTAGAATGTTTGATTTTGAAGAAAAGGATGGTAAAATATTTATTTATGGAAAAGGTTATGGTCATGGAGTTGGTATGTGTCAATATGGAGCGATGGAGATGGCCAATCAGGGAAAGAATTACAGGGAGATTTTAAAACATTATTACAGGGGGATAGAATTAAAAAAGTTGTACTGATAATTTTTTTATCAACTTTTTTTATCAGTATATTCTCAGAAAAAATTAAGAACATAAGAATCGAAGGGAACCTGTATTTTTCTGAAGAAAAAATTAAAAAAGTTATGAAATTGAAAGTTGGTGGGAATATAGACAAAATTACCTTCAATGAAAGAAAAAATCTTTTGATCTCATTTTATAGATCGAATGGATTTCTTGATGTTGATATTGAAAAATATGAAATGGTTGTTGATTCTGATAAAGCTGATATATATATAAAACTCAATGAAGGTTTTTTAACTTTGATAACCGATGTAAAGGTGTATGGTAACAAAGTTCTTGAAAGTTCTGAAATACTTTCGATCCTTGATTTAAAAAAAAATTCTCCACTTGATGTGGGTAAAATCTATCAGAAACAGATAAGTATTATCGATAGATACGCTTCATTAGGGTTTATCTATGCTTCAGTTGATTATGAACTCATTCCACAAGAAAACAGATACAGGGTCGCTTTGTATGTGAATATAGAAGAGGGGGAAAGGACCTATATAAAAGATATATATTTTGATTCATTAAATTTTAGGACAACAAAAAAAATTTTTGAAATGGAGACTCAAAATTATAAAGGGAAAGAGTATATTCCGGAAGATATATACTATCTACAGAGAAAGATTTATTCTTCAAATCTCTTCAATTCATTGAACTTTAAAGTAGAAGGGATTGAGGAGAAAAAAGAATCGCTTAACGTTTTTTTTTATGGTGAAGAAAAAAAGAAGAATTGGATTTCATCAGCTATGTTGTACCAGTTTCCTAACAAATTTAAAGTTTCAACGGGTATAGGAAATGACAATCTTCTCAACAATGCTGAAAAACTCTCCCTTGAGAGTTCTGCCGCATCCTCTTTTGTTAGTGATCCATTTATGATGTATGATAAATGGTTTTACTCAATATTGAGATACAAAGTTCCATACCTTTTCAGTACCTTTTATTCTTTCAATTCCCAGATAGGTTTCAACATTGAAAGTAATCCATTCTATCTTAAAAAGGATTTTGTCTTTAACACGGGTATAAGTAGAATTTTTGGTCAATATTCATTCTCTAACAACTGGTCATACAGAATCAGTACTATTGATACATTTTTTGAAGATAGAAGTTATAGATATGAAAAGGTAACTACAAATTCAACAAACATAATTTTCTATTTTGATTCAAGAGATGAGGTCATATTTCCAGCGAAAGGTGTTTATTCTATGGTTAAATTTGATCTCGCGGGAGGCTTATTGAAAGGTTATAACAATTTTTATAGATTTGTTTACGAAAGTTCAAATTATTATAGTTATAAAGAGCAACTTGTAAACATGTTTAGAATAAGAACAGGTATAATTCTCCCTTACGGTGTCTCTTATGAAAGAGGCATATCTATAAATGAGCAATTCACCCTTGGAGGGCTTACCAGTGTTCGAGGTGTTCAGCAGGATTCTATAGGACCTTTAAATGATCTTGGCACAAGATCTGGTAATTTTTTGATAAATCTTAATTACGAGTTAAGAGTTAAAGCATATAAATCTTTTGGTATAATTTATTTTTTTGATACAGGAATGTTAAAAAAGTATTTTGACTTTGATTTTAACATAAAAGATTTTGTGCTATCTGGTGGTATGGGAATTTTTTATAATACAATATTTGGTACATTGAGATTCGATGTTGCAAAACCTTTCAATGTAGCAGAAGATATGAAATATTATTTCAGTATAGGGAATCCGTTCTGATGAGAAGAAAATGGCTTTTACTTGTACTTTTTGTTGTTCTCTTTTTTTATATAACATATCTTCTTCTTTTAAATTTTGGTGTGTTCAACAGATTGATAAAATCGGGTATCGAAAGTTTTGTATCAAGGTCGTTTAATGGAAAATGTGAAATTTCTAATGTACGAGGTAATCTGAATAGATTCCAGTTTAAAAACCTAACATTTGAAAATGAAAAAGTAAAACTTTCCATAAAAAAAATTAACATATCTTTAAGTTTATCCTCTTTTTTGTTTAAAAGGTTAATAGTTAATAAATTTTTTGTTGAGGATGTTGCAGTTGAAATAAATTATGGACAGCGGAATTATGCTTTTGAGAATAAAAAAGAGTTTAACATAAAAGATTTCAGGTTTAACTTTTTGTTACCACGTTTTGAAAATAATTTGAGAATTGATATAAACAATGTTGAAATTTCGAATTTTAAGATTGTTTATAAAGATAACACTTTCACAAATTCAAAACTTTTATCTTCGATAAGTATAAAAGAACAACTGATTTTTGCTTACTATAAATTTTTTGATTTAAGTTTTGATACATTGTTTAAACTGAAGGAGATTGAAGGAGAAATATCATACTTTTTAAAGGATTCTATAATTGTCAACAATTCTATCGTTTCGGATAACATAAAATCTAAATTCAGTTTGATATTGAAGGACACCTTTTTGTTTGTTAAAGATTTTGAAACAAAGATTTTTAACGGGAAATTTGAATTTGAGAAAAGAAAGTTTACCATCGATGGTGAAATTTTTGCAAGTTGTCTTTTTTCACCTTCTCTTGAAAACGCGGATCTTAGTTTTAATATAAAACAGATTGGTTACAACAAATTTTCATTTCAAGATTTAAAGGGCGAAATGTTTTTCAGGTTCGATACTTTAAACTTTAAAAAATTCCAATGTAATGATAGCAATCTGTGTTTGAGTGCAAAAGGTTTCATTGATTTTGATGAAAAGTTGAATGGAGAGTTTTTATTAAAATTTGATTCTTTATCACTTGAAAGTTTTTTAAGTGATATGAATTTGAAAAAAAATAGATTTTATGGAAGTATGAATTTTAAGACAGATTTTTTAACATACATAACTTTAAATCTGGATTCGATAAAAGGCTCCTATGGAGAGTTTGATGGTCTGCTTTTAAATGGTATTCTCACTTTGAAAAAAGATGAAATAATTGCGAAAAATCTCAATTTATATCTAAATGAAGGTTTTGTGTGTGTTGATGGTAAATGGGGAAACCAGAAAGAAAAGCTAACCGTTACATTCGATAAATTCCCGCTGAGTTTTATTTCTGAGATTGATAAGAAAATATCTCTAAGCGGAGTTGCAGACGGCTGGATAGATTTGAAAGGTATGGAGAAGTATTTTTACTGTGAAAATTCTTTTGTGATAAAAGATTTTAACCTGAATAACAATTTTATAGGTTTTTTATCTTTAAATTCAAAATTCGTTTATGATGATAACTCTTTAAAAAATCTTGTGGGTAGTTTTCATGCTTTGAATGGAAAAATTTTTAAAAAAAATTTAGATATATTATACGCTGAAGTAAAAAAGGAAAATGATAAAGTTTATCTCGATCTTGATGCTGTTTCAGAGATAATAACAATCAGTTTAGGACTGAACGGTGAGTTCAAGGAAAAGGATTACGAATTTTCGGGGAATATAGATAAACTTGAACTAAAAACTGATGTTGATTTTTTAAAATTAACAAAACCTGTTGATATAAAAATATCCAGAAACGATTTAACCATAAAAGGTGTCTTTCTTGAAGGTAAAGAGGGATATGTTCATCTTGATCTAACGAACTCACGGAATATGTTTGGTTTTAATTTTGAAGTGATGGATAAAAATCTTTTGCTTACAAGATATTTTACTGGTTTTGAAATATCTGGGGATGCCTTAATATATGGAAAAGGTATTGTTTCCGATAACAAAAAAAGCGTCGATTTTTCAGGGAAAATCAAAAACGTTAATTACTATGAACTCAAAATTGATTCTCTCGATTTCAATTGTGAACTAGAAGACAAATTTTTAAGATTAAACCATTTCAATCTTTATAACGATGAAAACGTTTCATATATGTTTGGTGAAGTGTTGATCAGAGATTTTTCAAAAATTTTCGATTCCGAACTCAATTTAACTGTCAAATTGAACAATATTGATGGAAAATATTTCATCCCGTTGAAAAACATATTCACAGTTGAAACAGGAAAGGGTTTAAAACTTGATGGTAAAATTTCCGGAACTTTATATGATCCTCAAATTTATGGAAAGGTCTTTTTAGACTCTTCAGATATCTATATAGTGAAACTTGGAACGGAAATAAAAAATGTCAATGGGCAAGGTATATGTGAAGGGAATTATCTAAAAGACATAGAGTTGAATGGGGTTACGGAAAAGGGTAAATTAAACCTGACGGGAAAAGTAAAAAAGAAAAACTGGACTCTGGATAGTTATTCTTTCGATATTCTCGCTGATGGAGTCCATTCAAACGGTATAGATTATGTTGATGCTTTTGCAAAATGTTCGTTGAAAATATCTGGTGATCAAAATCAGGTAACCACAACAGGCAGAATTTTTATCAATGAAGGTGTTTCCAGTTTTCCATTTTTTATAAGATCACAGGAAAATGGAACATCTCCATCAGGATACAGAACTAACCTTGATCTTCTCTTCGTTTCTGAAGGGAACTTATGGCTTAAAAACAATTTTGTTGATGTTGAACTGAAAGGTGAAGTCAATCTTAAAAAGGAAAACTTAAAGTACAGTATAACAGGAAATGCTGAAGTCATCAGAGGGACATATTTTTATCTTGAGAAAAGGTTTTTGATAGAAAGAGGTATTTTTACACTGAGGCAGAGTTCAAAAGACATTGACCCATTCCTGGATATTCTTGCCAGTACCGATGTGTTGTTCAGTGAAGGGGATGAAAGAAAAGAAGCAAAAATAAATATAAATGTAAAAGGAAGTGCTTCAAATCCTCAAATAATAGTTAGTTCCGATCCTCCGATGTCAATAGAAAATATTTTGAGTGTTCTGAGTTTTAACACAACCTTAAACAATATTACAAATTTTAATGATTTTACCAGAACTCTTCCAGAAAAAGCTTTACAGATATATCTTAGAAACAGATATTTGAATCTTATATCATCATCGATAGGTGTGGATCAACTTGACTTGAATACAACTCTTTTGGAAAAAGAAAAAAGTGCCAAACTTTCTGTGGGTAAATACATAGGTAAGAGGTTATACCTTTCATATACACACGATATTTTTTCTTTTTCTAAAGACCAGTTCAAAATAGAATATAGATTTGGAAAGAATTCAAGTTTTATTACTGAAAGGGATGAACAGGGTAATTTTAACAGTGGTATAAAGTTTATTTTGAGATTTTAAAACTTTTTTCAAGTGGTTTTAAGAGCAGTAGATAGAGGATCGAAGATGTGAAATAGCATAGGATGGTGAAAGTGAAAGGAATTCTGTATCCACTCTTTTCTATAAAATATCCCCCAAAGTTTGCTGTAAGTCCCCAGGAAGCAAGCCATGCCAGTGAGAGCAATCCGCTGGTAAAAGGTCTATCCTCTTTATCAACTATCTCTAAAGAAAAATTTGAAGAGAGTGGTGAAGCCATATTCATTAAAGCGTTTCTTAAAAAGAATGATATTAAAACGATTGGGAAATAAGATGAGAATCCCAGAAAAAAAAGAAAAGGAATGGAGACAAGTTGTGTAACAATTATCGTGTTAATGAGTCCCAATTTTTTTGCTATCAAAGGTGAAATTAAAGAACCTAAAATTGTTAACATCTGGGCTATCGAAAAAATTATACCAATCTGGGATGACGAAAGATGGAATACCGTTTTGAAATAGATATTCAAAAAAGGGATAGTCATCCCAGCCCCAAGGCCTATTATTAGAGGTGGTAGAATCAAATAGAAGAGAATTTTTAGATTTGTATTAAACTTGACTTTATCTTTAAAAGTTGAATTGTAAAGTCTTTTTGTTTTTATTTTTGAAAAAAAATATAATGATAAAAAAACGAAAAAGAGATGAAAGAATATAGCATATTTTAGAGATTGAATTTCTGAGAAGTTAAACCTTTTGATGATGTTTGGCAAAAAACCTGATATCAGGTTTCCACTTATTCCCGCTGTCAACATTGTTGCCTGACTAAGTGAAAATAGAAAAGTTCTCGTTTGTTCATCTGAAACTGACATAATAAATGGGCCACCGATAACTGAAGTGAAAGCCCCTGCTATACCAGCAAGAATGAATCCGAAAATTCTAGTAGTGAAAGTTGAACTCTGAATAGCTATCAAATAGCCAATTGCGGTTAGAAGTGGTGATAGAACCAGAAATTTCTTTATGTCAGTTCTCTTAACGATGTACGCTGCTGGTAAGATGAGTATCGCTGTGGTGAATGTTCCAATTGATAAAAGATTCCCGATCCTTGATTCACCTATATTTAAACTTTTTAAATAGATGTTGAAAAGAAGTGAAAATGCAGCGAATCCAAAACCTGAAAGTAAATTACCTGAAAGATATAAATATGCATTTTTATCTATTTTTTTTAAAACGGATCTATAATAATCAAAACTTTTTTTTATATTACGCATAGTGTAATATTATCAATAAATTTTAAAAAGTAAATATATATTATATTGATTTATTGGGAATTTTTGTTAAACTTATAAATTATGGAATCAAATTTAAAAATAGATTGTCTTGTAAATGGTGAACTTGAAACAAACACCTATTTTCTTATATCAAAAGATAAAAAAACTATTATAATTGATCCTGCTGATGGAAAAATGGTCTTTGATTACCTAAAAGGAAATGGATTGATCCCCGAAAAAATAGTTAACACTCATGGTCATTATGATCACATATCCGGCAATCTTTATTTAAAAAACCATTTTGACATACCAATATGTGTTGGGGTTAAAGATTACGATTTCCTGATGGATCCTGAGTTGAATATGTCTTATTATATAGGTGATAACTATATCTCTCCACAACCCGAGGTTCTTTTAGATGAAGGTTACTCCCTTTTTTTTGACCAGGAAAAAATAATGATCCTTTCAACACCAGGGCATACTCCAGGATCAATAACTTTAAAAATAGGAAACAATATAATTTCGGGCGATCTCATTTTTAAAGAAGGAGTTGGGAGGACAGATCTTTTTGGTGGTGATTATAAAACTATAATCGAATCGATAAAAAAAATATTTTCAATGATAAACGGTGAAACAAAAATCTTCCCGGGGCATGGTTTTTTTGGTGAAGCACGACATTTTAATGAAATACTGAAAGAATTTAATATCAGGATCTAAGATGAAGGTTATATTTTTTGGTGCAACAAAAGAGGTTACAGGTTCAAAGTTTCTTCTTGAAACCGACCAAAAAAGAATTCTTGTTGAATGTGGGCTCTTCCAGGGAAGAAGAAAAGAAAGTGAAATTGCAAATTTGAATTTTCCCTTCGATCCAGAATCTTTGAATACGGTTTTATTATCCCACGCACATATAGATCATTCCGGTAACATCCCTAATCTTGTCAAACAGGGATTCGATTCAGAAATCATATCGACTTATGCAACTGTTGATCTTTTAAAACCCATGCTTCTTGATAGTGCACATATTCATGAAAAAGATATAGAATTTTTAAACAAAAAAAACAAAAATCCTGAAAACAAACAACCTATTTATACGGTCAGGGATGTAGAACTTTCTTTTAAATATTTTAAGGGTATCAACTATTACTCCGATTTAGAAATCGATAGAGATCTTAAAGTTACATTTTTAGACGCAGGTCACATTTTGGGTTCAGCTCAGATTCTCTTTGAAAGGAATGGGAAGAGAATGCTTTTTACAGGTGATCTCGGAAGAAAGCATCTTCCGATCATAAGAAATCCTGATATAATAAAAGATGTAGATGTTTTGATTATGGAATCAACATATGGAGATAGAATTCATCCGGATATAAGAGAGAGTAGAGAAAATTTGAAGAAAGTTATCGAAAGTGTAAAAAGAAAAAAAGGTAACCTTATCGTTCCAGCATTTTCTGTTGGAAGAACGCAGGAACTTTTATACGATCTTTTTATGTTAAAAGAAGAAGGTTACGATTTAGGAATGAACATTTTTGTTGATTCTCCTTTGACGGTTAATATAACAAAAGTGTTTAAGGAACATCCAGAATGTTATGATAGTGATATGATGAATCTTTTCAATTATAATAAGGATCCGTTTAATTTTGAGGGGCTGTATTACATTCAGGATGCTGAAGAATCAAAAAAGTTAAACAGTATGAAAGAATCAAAAATCATAATTTCAGCAAGTGGTATGTGTGAAGCCGGGAGAATTTTACATCATCTTAAAAACAATATTGAGGATCCTTCAAATACGATTTTGATTACAGGGTTTATGGCATCAAATACGCTTGGAAGAAGAATAGTTGAAAAAGAAGAAAAAGTAAAAATTTTTGGTGAAGAATATAAGTTGAAAGCTGAAGTCATCATCATGAATGAATACTCTGCACATGCGGACAGAAACGATCTTATAAACTATGTTAAAAATCTAAATCCAAAAAGAGAAATATACCTGGTTCACGGAGAAGAAAAACAGATCAACTCTTTAAAAGAGGCTTTGAAAGAAAATGGATATGAAAATGTTATAATACCATCTAAAGGAGATTCTTTTGATATTTTATAAAGGCAACATTTTATTGGATTTTAAAAATTTTCTTATCTCTGAAAAGGGATGTTCTGATCTTACTGTGGATGCTTATCTTAATGATATAAACCAGTATATCCATTTTTGTAAAGATTTTAAAAAAGATCTGTTTGATGCTGATGAAAACACTATTGAATTTTTTTTAAAGGAAATGTCTATGTTAGGGCTGAACGGAAGAACACTCTCTAGAAAATTGACCTCTTTGAAAAATTTTTACAGTTATATATACAGAGAAAAGATGATAGATAAAGATCCAACAGAAAATGTCTCCCCACCAAAAATTTCTAAGAATTTACCTGACTATCTAACTCAGGAAGAAGTAGGTTTGATTTTAAATTCTATAAAAGGTAACAATCCTTTTGATAAAAGGGATAGGGCAATTCTGGAAACTATGTATGGCGCGGGATTGAGGGTTTCTGAGATTATAAATTTAAAAATTGAATCCATCTTTTATGAAGAAGGTTTTATAAAAGTTTTAGGAAAGAGGATGAAAGAAAGAATTGTTCCTTTGAATAAAACAGCATTAAACAGTATTCAAGAATATTTGAGAAATTATAGAAGTTTTTTTGAGAAATATAAAAGTGAATATTTGTTTTTAAGTCGTACAGGGAAAAAACTGACAAGAATGGATATCTGGAACATTTTGAAAAAAAGAGCAAAAAACGTTGGTATTCAAAAAAGGTTACATCCTCATATTCTTAGACACTCTTTTGCGACACATCTTATAGAAGGAGGGGCTGATCTAAGAAGTGTGCAGGAGATGCTTGGGCACTCAAGCGTTGTGACAACCGAAATATATACACATGTGAATAAAAAACAGCTAACGAAAATTTACGATAGATTCCATCCAAGAAGTTAAAAGGGGGGATGATGTTTTTTAGAAAAAAGGATGAATCGGAAAGAGATGAAAATGAAATAAAAAAGAGTGAGGAACAAAAAAAGGTAGTTTTAAAAAAGAAAAAAGGCATAAAGGTAGCATCAAAAGAAATTAGTAAAAATGAAGGAACAAAAGAAGAATCTGTTGAGGATGATAGGAACATAACCGAAGATATAGTTTCTGATCTTTCTGATATTCTTGATGCCTTTGATTCAGAAACTGTTGTCGCTGAACAAAAAGTTGATTCACCTAAAGAAGAAATCACTGCTGAAAATTCACATGAGGAGAACATAGGGGATCTTCTTGATGTTTTTGAGAAAATTGAGACGGTTGAAGAGAAAAATGAAACGGATGAAGAGGGTTCTTTCGTAAAGGGAGAAGAGATCGTTGAAAAATTTGAAGAACCAGAAAAGAAAGAAGAGATACTCCCAGAGGAAGAGCGAAAAGATACCATCCCTATCGATAACCTGAAAGAGGAATTATCATCTGAAGACACAGGATATAAAACTGAATATATTAATGAAATAGATCTTGAAAAGATAACAGAACAGGCAGGACAGACAGAAGAGAATGTTGCAGAGGAACTTGTTGAAAAACTTCAAGAGATAGATATTGCAAACCTTGAAGTTGAAAGTGATGAAAAAGAGAAAAACATCGAGAAAGAAAAGATGAAAGAGGAGGAACTCCAGGGAAAAAACTATATTGAAGAAGAGGCAAAAGAACAGATAAAAGAAGAAATTCCAGAGAATATAAATGAAACAGTTCAAACAGAAGTTAGAGATTCTGAAAGGAAAGTTGATTTTGATAGGCTGGAAAAGGAAATTTTTCAGAAAAATGAGGAGTTAAACAGAATAGTTTCGAATCTCATGAAAAAATCAATAGAGGAAAAAGAACTTAGAAAGAAGATAGATGAACAAACGACACTTTTAAAAAATTTCACGAAAGAGATCAATGATAGGGAAAAAAGGTTAGAGGAACTAAGAAAAGAGATTGAAAGAATAACGAAGGAAAATGAGAAAATAGTGGAAGATTTAAATCAAAAGAGAGAATCAATTGAAAAAGAGATAACAAACCTTGAAAAGGATGTTGAGGAAAGAAAAAAAGAAAAGGAAAAAATATTAAAAGAACTCGAAAATATTAAAAAAGAAAAAACCAGTATCTCCCAGGGTTTTGAAGAGTTAAAAGCAAAATATGATTTGGAAGAAAAGAAACTTTCCGAACTGAGAAAAGAAAACGAAGAGGAAGTAAGGAAAAATGAAGTTTTAAAACGAGAACTTGAAGAGAATAAAATTGCTTTTGAAAAGATCAGCAAAAATCTTGAATCCTTAAAAGAAGATGAAAAAGAGAAAACTGAGCAATTAAAAAACCTTGAGAAAAAATATTTGAGTTTAAAGAAAAAGTTTGAAGAGGATGAAAGCAGTTTAAATCTTTTGGAACAAAAAATAAATGATAAGAAAAAATATCTTGAAAAGATCGAATCCGGGATGGGTGTTTCACTTGGGGATGAACTTGAATTGACTGAAAAGATAAATGATTTAAAAAGAACCATAAAACAATATGAAAAAGAGAGGGATGATTTAAAAGAAGAAAACCAAAAAACGCGAAAGAGTATAGAGGAACTTGAAAAAACTGAAGAACGTTTGAAAAACCATATTAAAAAGATAGAAGATGAAATTGATGAAAAAAGTCAGGCACTAAAAAAATTGGATCTCGAGTATAACATATTGATTGAAAAACTTAATGAAAAAGAAAAGGAAATAAAAACTAAAGAATCTTATTTCAACGAACTTTCCGGGATAATAAAAAATGATGAAAAGAGAAAAGATACACTTGAAAAGGAAATTAAAGCAAAAAATGGTGAATTATTACAACTTATGAATTCCATCAAGAAGGAAGAGAGGAAGCTTGATGAATTGATGAGAGAATATTCAGGTTTTTCTGATAGATACACTGAAATAAGAAATGAGATGGGTGAGTTTGAGAAACAGAAAAAGGGACTTGTCCACGAAATAGATGGATTAAAAAAAGAAAAGGAAAATATTTTTGACGAAGTGTTGAAATTAAAAAAAGAAAAGGAAAGAATAAGCTCGCAGATAGAAGAAGATAAAAAAGAACTCGAGCAGTTAAAAGTAAATGCTGAAATGATACTTGAAAATTTCAACGGAAAAGAACAGGAGAGAAAACAACTTTTACTCGAACTTGAAAAAATAAATAACCAAAAGAGTGAACTTGACAGGGAAATAGAAGCAAAAAATTTGAAAATCGAAGAATTAAAAAAATTACTGTCAGATTTTGAACAAAAGTTAAGCCAGCAGGAAAAAGAGTATCAGATAAAAGAAAAAGAATTAAAAAAACTGATAGATGAACATGAAAACAAACTTCAGATTTCAAAGAAAGAAACTGAACGGATTTTGAAAGAAAAGGAGAATCTAGAAAAAATTATTGAAGAAAAGAAAAAAGAACTTAATGATTTTGAAAATGATTTCCAGAAGAGAATCAAGGAAACATCAGGTGTTATAGATGATCTTGAAAAAGAGAAGAATAGGATCGATGAAGAGATTATAGAACTTAACAACGAACTCGTATCTTTAAAAAATGATAAAGAGGAGATAACCAGATGGTTGTTTGAAAAAGAAAAAGAATCAAAAGAAATAGGAAACAGAATAAAACAGGAAAACGAAAAACTTGAAGAGATACAGAATACACTGAAAATGTCGATGATGGATATCGAAGACCTCCAGTTACAGAAGGAATCACTTGAAAATGAAATAGAATCGTTAAAGAAAGAAGAAATAAGGTTGAATACAACTATAAATGAAAAGAGAATAGATCTGGGAGAACTTGAAGAAAAGATTCAAAAGATCGAAACAGATTTTCCCAATATAAGAGAATTTAAACCTGTTGAAGGGGATTCTCCACAAATAATAGAAACAAAGATGAGTTTGAATCAACTTCTAAAGATAAAGAATAAGTTGGATGAAATAATAATCCTGAGAAAGAATCAGGAAAGAAAACTGGCTGCTGTTTTAGGTCTTGAAAAAATTGAGAACATCAAAAAGAACATTGAGATGGAATTGGCTGAAAAAGAAAAGCTTCTTTTGAATATGAGAAAGGAACTTTTTACCATAAATGAGGAAATAAACGGTAAAAGGACAGAAATTGCTAAAATAACTGAAAGTAGACAATCGCTTCAACAGGAATACATCGATTTGCAAGTAAAAACGGAAAATCTCAAAAAAGAATTTACCGAAACAACTCAAAAGATGATCAAAATTGCAGGAATAGAAAAACAGATGCAAAAACAGTACGAACAGATAAAAAATGAAATCGAAAAGATGAAGGGTATGTATGAACAGATAAAGAAAGAATTTGAGATTTCAAAAAATGAAAAAGAAAAATATGAATTTGAAAAGGAAAAAATTTTGAAAGAGATTGAAGAGAAGAAACAACAATTGGAGAGTTTACAGGAGAGAATAGAACTTGTAAAAGCGAATGAAAGTGTATATCAAAAGGATATATCGGTTGAAATTAATAAGAGGGATGAAATTATAAAAGATTTAAGGTTAAAAATAGAAAATCTTATCAAAGAAAACAATAGATTAAAACATGAAGTTTCCTCAAAAAAAGTTGGTTATGAACAAAAAGATAATGTGATCAAAAATCTTGAAGAGGAGATCAAAAAACTTAATGAAGAAAAGAACAGGATGAAAGTGACTTTACAGGAAAAAATAGAGCACGAAATTTCTGGTGAAAGAAAGGAAGAAGAATTTAAAGTACCCGGGATGTCTAAAAAAGAAAATCTGGAACCGGAAAAGGAAAAGATGGAAAGGGTATCCCTGGAAAGGTGGTTTGAAGAAAAAAATCAAGAGTTAGAGACAAAAGATGAAAAAATCGAAAAAGAAACTTTTGGAGATATATTCTTTGGATGAAAATGATTTACGCTTTAATACCTGCTAAAAGTGAAAGCAGAAGGATAAAAAATAAGAACTTTGTAAGGATTTCAGGGAAAACTCTTTTTAAAATAACTTTGGATTTTGCTATTGGTTCTGAAATATTTGATAAAGTTATTGTTTCTTCAGATAAAAAAACGGATTGTCCTTTGCATTCCAAAATCGTTTTCGATTTGAGACCCAAGCATCTTGCAAGAGCATCAACAACTATGGATCGTCTGATTTTATATGTGATTAAAAAATATAAAATGAGAAATGATGATGTTATAATATTACTTCAACCAACATCACCTTTGAGAAGCACGGATGATTTAAAAAAATCCCTGTCCATATTTTTTAAAAAAAGAAAAACTGTAATCTCTGTGGAAAGGATAAAAAATAAAGAACATATGTTCGTTTCAACGAAGGATGGTTTAATTCTTCTTCCCTATGGGGAAATATATAGACAGAATGGTGCTTTTTATATTTTTAAGGTAAAAGATTTTTTAAAAAATGAAAAGATCCCGTTTGATTTTGAACCTTATCCGATGGAAAGAGTCAATTCTATTGACATAGATGAGTATTTGGATTATATAATATCTTTACTTTTAATATAAATAAAGGAGGATTTTGATGAGTGTTCTACTTCAAAAGGTTAAAGATAAAAAATCTGTGATCTCGGTAGTTGGCCTTGGTTATGTTGGATTACCACTCGCTGTTGAATTTGCGAAAGCAGGCTTTTTTGTTTATGGAATAGATCTATTGAGTGAAAAGGTTGAACTTTTAAAAAAAGGTGAATCTTATATTCTTGATGTTGATAAAAAAGATGTTAAAGATGTTGTTAACAAAAGATTTTTTCCAACAACGGATTATTCTGTCGTAAAAAAATCTGATTGTGTTTTAATCGCTGTTCCAACTCCACTTCAAAAAAGTAAAGATCCAGATGTATCATATATTACCGGTGCAATGGATGAGATAGTTAAATATATTCATAAGGATATGCTTATAGTTTTGGAATCTACGACCTACCCTGGAACAACAAGGGAACTTATAGCTGATAGAGTTTCAAAATTTGGTTATAGGGTTGGGAAAGATTTTTTTGTTGCATTTTCTCCTGAAAGGGTTGATCCAGGTAATCCAAAATACAATACAAAAAATACCCCAAAAGTTGTTGGGGGAATAACTGCTAAAGATACACAGATTACAAAAATGTTGTATGAACAGGTTATAGAAAAAGTAATAACGGTTAATTCTCCAGAAGAAGCAGAGATGGTAAAACTTCTTGAAAATACATTCAGGGCAGTGAATATAGGACTGGTGAATGAACTTGCGATCATGTGTCACAGGATGGGAATAGATATATGGAATGTTATAGATGCAGCATCTTCGAAACCTTTTGGTTTTATGCCATTTTATCCGGGTCCTGGAATCGGTGGACACTGTATACCTCTGGATCCGATGTACTTGTCGTGGAAAGCCAAAATGTATGATTATTACAACAGGTTTATTGAACTGGCTTCTGATGTAAATTCAAATATGCCAAGGTTTGTTTTGAATAAGGTTACGGAGATTTTAAACAGATATAAAAAGACATTAAACGGTTCAAAAATTTTGCTGATGGGGATCACTTATAAAAAAGACATTGATGATCTAAGAGAATCCCCAGCTCTTGAGGTCTACCATCTGTTGAAAGAAATGGGAGCTCTTGTAACTGTTTATGACCCGATGGTTAACAGTTTCATAGATGAAAAAGGGGAACACAGGAAGGTAAAAGTGTTAAAGAGTATTAAGGAGAATGAAATAAAGAAATTTGATTGTGTTATTCTTCTGACGGATCACTCTTCTTTTGATTATGAAATGGTTGCGAAAAACGCAAAGATCATATTTGATACAAGAAATGGTTTTAAAAAGATTAAAAGTAAGAAGATCATTAAACTTTAAGGAGTTTTTATGCCGGAGAGGGTTATAGAAGATGAAGGAAAAGAGTTAAAGACATATTTTTTTCTTTTACTTGAAAATAAAATTTTGTTTTTAACAACTTTTTTTGTTGTGATAGCTCTTGTTTTCTTGATAACGAGATTTACAAAACCAACTTATCAGTCAACTTCACTGATACTTATTGAAACAACCGATAAAGGACTCTCATTTTTACCAATAAGGGATCTTAATCCACGACAAACTGTTATTAATAACCATATAGAAATGGTTCAATCGAGAACCCTTTTTGAAAGAGTTGAGAACGTTATAGCAAACGGTGGTTATCTTGACTCTCTTTATATAGGTAAATATAAAGAAAAAGAAGCGAGGATATCGTATCTCAAAAAAAATCTCACGGTGATCCCTGTGAAAGACACCGATATTTTGAAAATAATCTATAACGATAAGAGTCCAGAGGACGCTTTCTATATAACAAAAATCATAGTTGAACAGTATTACAATATTAACCTTGAAATGACAAGAGGAGAATTGAGTGAGGTTAGAAAATTTCTCGAAGAACAGTTAATTAAAATAGAAAACGATCTCCAAACTAACGAAGAAAATTTAAAAAAGTTTAAAGAGAACAACTCTATTATCGAACTTACAGAAGAAACATCGAAACTTGTTGATATGATATCAAATTTTGAAGGACAGAAGAAACAGAACTATGTTGAGAGGGAGATGCTTTTAGCAAAATTGAATTATCTAAAAGAAAATCTTTCACAGTCGAACAGGATGATAGCTGAAGGTTTTTTGAACGAACTCGATCCATTTCTTGAAAGATCCATGAAAGAACTCGATTCTTTACAATCCTCTTATGCATATTTTCTCTCACTTGGATACGATTCATCACATCCCAAAATGAAGGAGATAAAGATAAGAGTTGAAAATTTGAAAAACAATATAGTTGTTAACAGTAAAAAATCGATAACTGAAAAATATTTTGCAACGAACCCTCTGGATTATTCAAAAAATCTTATGGATGAAATCGTATCGGTTCAACTTGAAATAAAAGTAAAGGAATCGATGATTGAAGCGTTGAACAATGTGATAAAAATTTTTGAAGATAAGATGAAAAAGATCCCATATCAGGAACTCATGCTTGCTCGACTTGAAAGAAATAAAAAAGTTTCAGAGGAACTTTATCTGATGTTGAAAGGGAAATTTGAAGAGGCGAAAGTTGCAGAAGCTGGTAAACTGGGATCTGTAAAGATAATCGATAAACCTGTATTGAACAGAAATCCGGTTTTGCCAAAAAAGAATAGAAACTATCTTTTTGGATTCTTTCTTGCTATAATACTTGGAATAGGAGCAGTTTTTCTTAAAGAATATATAGATGATTCCGTAAAGGACATAGATGAAATTGAGAGGGAGTTAAAGGTTAATATAATAGGTAATATCCCTTTGATTAAACTCAAAAATGGAAAAACTACAGTTAGCGAAAAAGGAAAACTGTTAACCGAAGTCCCTGAAAATTCGCCCATAGTTGAATCCTATAAAATTCTTCGAACAAATCTACTGTATCTTTCAGAAGGAACTAAAATTCCTAAAATAATTGTTGTATCATCAGCCACAAAAGGTGAAGGGAAATCAACCACAGCATCAAATCTCAGCATAGTTTTAGCGCAACTTGATAAGAAGGTTCTTTTGATAGATGGAGATCTGAGAAGACCTGTGATAGATAAAATGTTTAATTTAAGTTTTGATAAAGGTTTTACAAATATCCTTAAAGGGGAAACAAGTATCGAAAAAGTTATATATCCAAGTGGAATCGAGAATCTTTGGATAATACCTTATGGGGAAAGAACATCCCATTCAACTGAACTACTAGAAGGAAAGTTAACAAAAAAGATTTTTGAACAACTAAGAGAAATGTTTGATTTTATAATAGTTGATTCTTCTCCGATACTTTCTGTTGCAGATCCAACAATAATTTCAAGGTTATCCGATGGACTGATATGGATTGTTCAATTCAAAAAAGCGAAAAAAAGAGAATTGCATTATACGAAAAAGTTGTTAAAAAATCTTAATATTCCATTGATTGGTTTTGTTTTCAACAACATTAACACTGAAAGTTTTTATGGAAAATATTATTACTATCATTATTATTATCATTATCACACAAAAGAAGGTGAAAAATGAAAATCGCTGTTTTTGGTTTAGGGTATGTGGGTATAATATCCGCTGCTTGTTTAGCAGAGCAGGGATATAAAGTTATAGGGGTTGAGATAAATGATGTAAAAATCTCTGAAGTCAACAGTGGGAGATCTCCTATCGTTGAGCCCTATATCAATGAGATAGTGTCGAAAGTTGTGAGATCCGGCAATCTTGAAGCAACCGATGATTTTGAGTATGCAGTTAAAAACACTAACATCGCGTTGATCTGTGTAGGAACTCCATCTTCCGAAACAGGTGAGGTTGATCTTTCATACATTTTTAAAACAGCCCAACAGATCGGTGATGCTTTAAGAAAAAAGGAAAATTTTGAAAGAGAATATCTTATTCTCATAAGGTCAACATCGATGCCTGGAACTGTTGATAAGTATGCTGAAATAGTCCAGAGTATAAGTGGAAAGAAAAGGAAAAAAGATTTTGACGTTCTGTCGAATCCAGAATTTTTAAGAGAAGGAAATGCTGTAAACGATTTTTACAACCCTCCATATACACTTATAGGTTGTGAGTGTGAAACGAGTGAAAGGATAATAAGACAGATGTATTCTTTCCTTGAAGCACCATTTATTGTAACATCGATAAAAACTGCAGAGATGCTTAAATATGTTAACAACACATTTCATGGGTTGAAAGTTGGTTTTGCTAACGAAATCGCAAGAATATGTAAAAAGAAAGGGATTGACAGCAGAGAGGTTATGGAACTTTTCCTTATGGACAGAAAACTTAATATTTCTGAATATTATTTAAAACCAGGATTTGCGTTTGGTGGGTCATGTTTGCCAAAGGATGTAAGAGCTTTATCCTATGAATCAAAAAGAAACGGACTATCGTTACCCATAATCGAAAACATAATGGACTCAAACGATCTTCATATCGATTGGGCTTTTGATTTAATTTTAAAAGAAAAGGTTAACAGAATTGGAGTTATGGGAATAACATTTAAGAGTGGAACAGATGATTTGAGAGAATCTCCATCTGTTGTTCTTGTTGAAAAACTTTTAGGTAAAGGTAAAAATGTTTTAATCTATGATGAAAATGTAAAACTCTCAAAACTCGTTGGTTCCAATAAAGAATATATCGAAAGAGAAATAAAGCATATTTCAGAGATTCTTGTAGAGGATCCTGGAAAATTTTTGGACAATGTTGAACTCGTTGTTGTTGCTAATAGAGATAACTCCTATAGAGAATTGTTGAACTCATATACCAAAAAAGAACTGATAATCGTTGACCTTGTGAACATTTTCCCTGAAAAGAAAAGTTCGAAAAATTATAAAGGTATCGGATGGTGAAAATTAACTTAATAACTGGCTGTGCTGGATTTATTGGGACAAATCTTTCGTTATGCCTTTTGAAAAAAGGAGAGAGAGTTTTAGGAATTGATAACCTTTCCTCTGGTTCTCTTGAAAATTTGAAGATTTTAAAAAAGTTTAAAAATTTTGAATTTTTTAAAAAAGATGTTTCCAGAAAGATACAGATTGAATACAGGAACATAAAAAAAATTTTTCACCTTGCTTCAATGGCTTCTCCAAAATTTTATCAAAAATATCCTCTTGAAACTTTGAAAACAAATTTTATAGGAACTATGAATATGCTTGAGATTGCGAAAAAAACTGGTTCAAAGTTTGTTTTAAGTTCAACATCTGAAATATATGGTGATCCTTTGGTTCATCCACAGAGTGAAAATTATTGGGGGAATGTGAATCCTATAGGTGTAAGAGCTTGTTATGATGAAGGTAAAAGGGTAGCTGAAACTTTAACTTTTGAATATTATAGGAATTTTAATGTTGAAGTAAAGGTTTGCAGAATATTCAACACTTATGGGGAATATATGTCAAAAGATGATGGTAGAGTTGTTTCAAATTTTATCGTTCAGGCTTTGGGAAATAGGGATATAACTGTTTATGGGGATGGAACACAGACGAGATCTTTTTGTTATATAGATGATCTCATCGATGGCATTATAAAATTAAGTGATAGTGACCGAAATTTTACAGGCCCTGTAAACCTTGGTTCAGATGAAGAGATCAAGATTATCGATTTGGCAGAAACGGTTATAAAATTAACTAAATCCAGGTCAAAAATAGTTTTTAAAGATCTACCTGCTGATGATCCAGTTAAAAGGAAACCTGATCTGACACTTGCAAGAAAAGTTTTAAGATACAAAAATCATGTTCCTATTGAGGTAGGACTATCCAGGACGATTCAATATTTTAGAGGTGTTATATGATAAGAGTTGGTCTTGTTGGATGTGGAAGAATATCCGAAAAGCATTTTGAGGTATATGAAAAATTCAGTGAGAGAATAAAACTTGTGGCTGTGTGCGATATAGTTTTAGAAAAAGCCAGGAGAGCAGCTGAAAGGTTTGATATCCCATACTATAAAAATCTCGAAGACATGCTTTCAAATGAGGATATTGACCTTTTATCCATCTGTACTCCTTCTGGATTGCATCCGATTCATGGTATAATGGCAGCGAGAAAAAAAATAAATGTTCTAACCGAAAAACCGATGGCTGTGAATCTTGTGGATGCTGATAAACTTATAAACGAATGTAAAAAAAATAGAGTCAAACTTTTTGTTGTTAAACAGAATAGATTAAACCCAACTGTTCAACTTTTAAAAAGTGCAATAGAAAAAAATAGGTTTGAAAAAATATATTTTATAAATACAACAGTATTCTGGAATAGACCACAGGAATATTACGAACAGGCGAAATGGAGAGGCACATGGAAGTATGATGGTGGTGCTTTTTTAAATCAAGCATCTCATTATGTTGATCTTATGGTCTGGCTTGGTGGAGAAGTGAAGGAGGTCGTATCAATAACTTCACGACTCGCAAGGAAGATAGAAACGGAGGATACGGGAGGAGCTGTTTTGAGATATAAAAATGGGGCTTTAGGGGTTATACAGGTAACGATGCTTACCTATCCAAGAAATTATGAGGGATCAATCACGGTTATTGGTGAAAAGGGCACAGTCAAAATAGGGGGAACAGCTCTGAACAAGATCGAAAAATGGGAATTCGAAAAATATGATGATGATGATGCTCTGGTTGAAAAGGTTAACTATGTTCCAAAGAATGTTTACGGTGAAGGACATTTTGCCTATTATGAAAATGTTCTAAACTCACTTGAAAATGATAGTCTTCCTTTGACTGATGGTTTAGAAGGAAGGAAATCCCTTGAACTTATTATGGCTATATATGAAGCATCAAGGAAAGGGAAAAAAATCTTTTTGAAAAAGAAATGATATGAAGATTCCATTGTCTGGTGTATATTTGAAAGGTAATGAGAAGAAATATGTTGATTTTTTACTGAGATCAGGGAAACTCAGCATGGGTGAGTATACAGAGAAATTTGAAAACACGTTTAAAGATTATATTGGTAGGAAATATTCTGTCATGGTATCATCTGGAACGGCTGGACTATTTTTACTTTTAAAAGCAGCAGGAGTTCAAAGTAACGATGAAATTATTACAACGCCTTTTTCATTCATAGCATCTTCAAATTCGATTCTGTATTGTAATGCAACTCCGGTTTTTGTTGATATAGATGAAAAGAGTTTATGTATTTCTCCTGATCTGATCGAAAGAAAAATAAGAAGTGATTATAAAAAAAGCGGCAAAAATTTTGTAAACAAAAAAAGTGGAAAAGTTTTAAAAGGTATCCTTTCAGTTGATATTCTTGGAAATCTGTGTGATTATGATAACATTAAAGAGTTATGCTATGATTATAATCTTTTATTGTTTGAAGATTCTTCAGAATCACTTGGAAGTGAATTTAAAGGTAAGAAATCTGGCATTTTTGGGATAGGGTCGGTTTTCGCTTTCTATCCGAATAAACAGATAACCACAGGCGAAGGTGGAATGATTTTAACTGATGATAAAAAAATCTATCTTTATCTTAAAGCGTTAAGGAATCAAGGGAGGATGGAAGGTGACCCGAATTACATACATAGATATTTAGGATACAATTTCAGGGTTAGTGATATAAATTCAGCTCTTGGATTGGCCCAGATGGAGAATTTGGTAAACATACTGAAAAGAAGAGAGAATGTTGCCAAAAGATATATGAAGTTGTTGAATCGAATAAAAGAGATAAGATTGCCTTCTGTAATTGAAGGGCAGAAGAATTCATGGTTTTTATTTTATATATTTGTTGATAAAAAGGATAGAAACGAATTGATAGAATTTTTAAATAAAAATGGGATATCTTCGAAAAGGTATTTCCATCCAATTCATCTTCAACCTTTCTATAAAAAAATTTTTGGCTATAGAAAAGGAGATTTCCCTATAACTGAAAAAATATCTGAAGAACTTGTTGCTATCCCATTTTTTACCGGTCTTACGAATATGGAGCAGAAATATGTTTATGAAAAGATTAAAGAATTTTTTGAAAGAAGATCTGCTTAAACCAAGTTATCTTAAGAGGATAATTTTTTTCATTCTGTTTGATCTGCTTCTTTTCACGATTTCATATTTTCTCTCATTCAGCATTAGGTTCAGTATAACAGAGGTCTTTTTGAATTTTAATCTATATAAAAACTTTCTTCCTATTTTTATTTTTTCAAAACTTTTTTTCCTGTTTATATTTGATATATACTCTTTTAACTGGAGATATTTTTCTTTTAACGATGCTGTAAAACTTGGCATTTCACTGACTTTTTCACAATTCATTTCATTCTATATATCTTTGTTCTTTCTAAAAAATCAAATTCTTTCATTCTTACCGAGATCGGTTTTTTTCCTTGACTATTTTTTTTCACTCTGGTTCCTTCTCACTTTGAGAAGTTTAAAAAGGTTTTTGCTCTCTTTTGAAGGTCGAAAGGAGATGGAAAAAAGAAAAAAGATTATAATCTATGGTGCTGGTGATGCTGGTGAACAGATTGCGAGAGACATGCTTTCAAGAAAAAGTGACTATAATCCTATCCTGTTTATTGATGATGATCCGAGGAAAAAAGGAAACAGGATTCATGGGTTAAAGGTTGTGGGGGGAAGCGATATTTTGAAAAGTGTTATGAAAGAGAACGATTGTTATACTGTGCTTATAGCGATTCCTTCTCTCGATAGTGAAAATTTACAGAAAATATATAGAAAATTGGAAAAAAGTGGTTGTAAGGAAATAAAAGTCCTTCCCTCGGTTGATAGTATTGTTGATGGAAAGGTATCTTCAAAGGATGTTAGAAATATAGATATTACAGATCTTTTGGGAAGAGAGAAAGTTTCCTATGATCTTGGATTTATAGGGAGTTATCTTGAAGGAGAGAATGTACTTGTTACAGGTGCTGCTGGGTCTATAGGTAGTGAGATTGTAAATCAGGTTGTTAGATTTAAAGCCTCAAACATTTTTGCGCTCGATATAAATGAAACTGAACTTTTTTATGTTAGACAAAGAGTGAAACAAAAATATTCAAAAGATGTAAAAATAATTCTTGCTGATATCAGAGATTATTCAAGTATTATAAAAATTATTGAAAAAGAAAGAATATCCATCCTGTTTCATGCTGCAGCTTTAAAACATGTTCCGATATGTGAAGAATTCCCTTATGAAGCTGTGAAAACAAATATTTTGGGAACTTTTAATCTAATTAAAGCATCAAAAGGAAAGGTTAAAAGGTTTCTTTATATATCAACCGATAAAGCAGTTAAACCATCATCGATAATGGGTGCTACAAAAAGGATCGGGGAGATGCTTGTTGTTTCTCAAAAGGATCCTTTTACGAAGTATTTCGCTGTGAGGTTTGGAAACGTTCTCGGATCAAGAGGAAGTGTGATTCCGATTTTTGAAGAGCAGATAAAAAATGGGGGACCAGTAACTGTAACGGATAAAAATATGACGAGATATTTTATGACGATCTCGGAGGCTGTAACACTTTGTCTTGAAGCAGCAGGTATCGGGGAAGGTGGTGAAACATTTATGCTCGATATGGGAAGGCCTGTAAAAATAAACGATATTGCGGAAAATATTATAAGAATGTATGGTTATGTTCCCAATAAGGATATAAAGATAGTTTATACTGGAATCAGAAAAGGAGAAAAACTCTATGAGGAACTCTATGGAGAGGATGAACAGACAGAAAGAACAAGGTTTGATAAAATTTTTAAAATTCTTTTTATAGAAAAGTTTGAGGATGACAAAATTGAGAAAATGGTTGAGGATTTCACAAATTCCGAAGGGAATGTTCGCCAGGTGTTAAAATCGTATATTAAAGATTTCAGGTATGAGTGAAATAGAAATTTTAGGAATTTCGGCACTGTTTCATGATTCCTCTGTGACGTATATAAAAAATGGTAAAGTTGTTGCTGCTCTTCAGGAAGAAAGGTTTTCAAAAATAAAATTTGATGAAAGGTTACCAGAACTATCAATAGAGATCCTTAAAAAAAAGTTTGATTTTGATCCCCAAAAACTTAATGCACTTGTTTTCTATGATAAACCTATTTTAAAATTTGAAAGAATAATTGAAAATTTGATATATTCAACACCGAAAAATTTTGAGTTCGCTTTCAGTTCTTTACCGTTGTGGATTAAAGATAAACTTTATACTGAATCGAAATTAAGAAAATTGATAAAGGGTAATTATAAAATATTCTATGTTCCTCATCATGTTTCACACATATCTTCTTCTTTTTATCCATCTGATCTTGAAAGAGCAGCATTCATTATAAACGATGGTGTTGGAGAATGGGAAACAACAACCCTTGGAGTTGTTGATGATAAAAATATAAAAATACTTTATTCGATAGATTATCCACATTCTCTTGGAATGTTCTATTCGGCGTTCACATATTTTACAGGATTTAAAGTTAACTCAGGTGAATACAAATTGATGGGGCTTGCCCCTTATGGTGTTCCTCGATATGTTTCCCTGATAAAAGAGAATTTGATAGATATAAAAGATGATGGATCTTACAGGTTGAATTTAAAATTTTTTGATTTTCAGAACGGTTTACGGATGTGTGGGAAGCAAATGGAAAAACTTTTTGGAATAAAAATTAGAAAAGAAGAACAACCTCTAAACGGGGAGTATGCAGACATTGCTGCTTCAGTTCAGAAAGTTTTAGAAGAGGTTCTGATTAAAATGGCTTTAAAGTTGAAAAGCGAAACGAATGAAAAAAATTTGATAATCGGGGGAGGGGTTGGTTTAAACTGTGTTGCGAATACCAGGGTACTGGAACATTATCAGCCTGAAAAATTTTTCATCCAACCTGCTTCAGGTGATGCCGGTGGTTCTCTTGGAGCCGCTTTGTATATTGCAAACAGATATTATGACCTGAACATAAGGGATTGTCAGAACCATTCTTTTCTTGGAACTGAATATTCCGATGAGGAGATAGAAGAAAGTTTAAAAAGATTAAGTGGTGTTTACAAAAGGATAATCAATCCTGATGTTGTAGGTTGTGAGGAGATACTCAAGAAAAAAGTTGTTGGATGGTTTCAGGGAAGAATGGAATATGGACCAAGAGCTTTAGGAAATAGAAGTATCTTGGGTGATCCAACGGATCCGGAAATGCAAAAGATAATGAACATGAAGATTAAATTCAGAGAATCTTTCAGACCACTTGCACCTGCAGTCCTTGAAGATAAATATGAACTGATTTTTAAAAAAGGTTATCCTACTTACTATATGTTAACAGTTTCAGAAATTAGAGATGATTTTAAAAATACTGAAGAGTTTATCCACCATGATTTTAAAATTCTTAGAAAAAGTATTACACAGTTTCCATCTGTGGTCCATTCTGATTTTACTTCAAGGGTCCAACTTGTAAGTAAAAAAAGTAATCCTCTGTTTTATTCACTCATTTATAATTTTTACAAAAGGACAGGTTGTCCGATGGTAATAAATACATCCTTCAATGTAAGAGGGCAGCCGATAGTGGAAAATCCTGAGGATGCTTTTAAAACTTTCATCGAAACCGATATAGATGTTTTAATAATTGGTAATTTTATATTAAGAAAAGAAGAGCAGGTAAGAAAAAAGGGAGATTTTAAAATTGAAAAAAGGAATGATTGAAAGGTTAAGATCAGTTCAGGTAGTTTTCATATTTTTGATGTTAACTTTTATCTTTCGAAAAATTGGATTATTGAAATTTTTTTTCTTTTCATTAACAGTAGTTTCATTTTTAATTTTGATATTTTTACCGAAAAAATTGCTTCCTGTTAAAAAATTGATAGATAAACTATTTTTGTTTTTCACTTTCCTTTTTACGGTATTGATAATATTTATCCTTTATTATATAATCTTTTTAATGTTTAAACCGATACTTTATATCATGGATAAAAGGTTCTATAAACATATAGATAAACGAGAGAGTTCCTATTATAACAAATGTATGGAAAACAAATTTGATATTGAGGAGCCGTTCTAAATGGGATTTTTAAAAACTCTGAAATCTCTGATGAAATTTTTGTTGAAAAAGAAAAAATACTGGTTACTTCCTCTTATAATCGTAATTTTGCTTTTAGGTTTATTGATCTTCATATTCACATCAACAACGATATCTCCATTCATATATACCATCTTCTAATCTACCTCGTTTGAAAATATTGGTTTGAATTTATTTTTTTTAACTTTTATCCTTTTTCCATAAACTTTTAATGCCTGATCAGCCCTTATACCTATTTCTGGTCTTAATAGGATTGTATTTTCTTTTGTTAATTTTTCACCTTTTTTTATCTCACTTTTTGAAAAGAGAGATTTTCTAATGAACTTTCTTATTCTATCTTCTTTTTCAGTTATTTTCCTGATATCTTTTCCGAGTGCTTTTTTAGTTTCATAAAGTAAGTTAACCATACTTTTGAATTCTTCAAAATCAAGAGAGGAAGAGTGATCCGGACCCGGAAGATTTTTATCGAGTGTGAAATGTTTTTCGATAACTGTTGCTCCAAGAATATATGCAATCGATGGAGTAAAGATCGAAGTCGTGTGATCAGAAAATCCTATTGGACAATTGTATTTTTTTATCATCTTTTTTATAAATTGAAGATTTAAAGATTCGATCGAAGCAGGATATTCTGAAATACAATGCATAAGGATGATCCTTTTATTCAAAGGGTAGATGGTTTTATAGATTCTATCGATTTCTTCCTCGTTACAACATCCAGTTGATATTAAAACTACTTTTTTCGTTTTTGCAACATTTATAAGAAAGTCGATATTGTTCGCTTCTCCTGAACCTATTTTTATCGCGGGCAAATTTAATGAGAGCAAAAATTTTAAAGATTCTTCCTCATCAGGTGTTGAAAGAAAAATTATGTCATTTTTTATAGCGAAATCTTTTAATTCTTTAAAATCCTTTTCAGAAAGTTCCAATCTTTTTATCATATTGAAAAAGTCCTCTGTTTTTTTGTTCTTTATTATCAACTTTTCTGTTTTGTATGTTTGAAACTTTATGGCATCTGCTCCCGCCTCTTTTGCTCTAACGATAAGTTCTTTCGCGAGGTTTATATCACCGTTATGGTTTACTCCACCTTCTGCTATGATAAAAAAATCTCCCTTTCTTATGATCCTGTTTTTAATTTTTATAACCATATATCTCCTCAACTTTTTTGGTTATTTCTTTTTCATCTTTAAAATAAAGGTTCATATTCGATAGTTCGTAAACATTGGTTATTTCTGATAGAATTTTGGAAGGTCGGAACTTTTTTGCTTCGTCCTCAGTTTTAAACTCGATTTCAACTATTTCAAGACCCCTGTATCTTCTGGTGTATCTATCTAAAATCGCTTTGAAACCACCAAGAAAAAACTCTCCTCTTATTTTTGATAAAGCTTTTTTATCATTTTTTATAAAATTGTAGATTTTTTCATCAAAGTCCAATTTTATCTCAAACTCATCTCTTTTAATACCTTCACCTTTTTTTACTGTAAAAAAGATTTCCTTTTTATTTTCAACTCTTATTCTAACGATTTTGCTTCTAATTTTAGGGTTCTCTTTAAAAATTTCATGAAAACTTTTTATTTGTTTTAAGTCCACAAACCTATAATATCCCTGAATAATCCTTTTTCTGTTAAAGAATTTTACTTTTTTTGAGTAATCTTTTTCGATAACAAGAAACCTTCTTTCAATCTCTTTTTTATACATTCTAAAATTATATATTTTTGAAAGGAACGTTCAAGTATTGAAATTGCTTTTAATAAATATATAATCAAATAATGGAATTCAAAATATTTATAAAATGTATATTTGATAGAACAGAATCCGTTGATAAAGAATTTTTTAAAAAAATTTTTCATACAACCGGAATCGATGTTTATACCCTGAAACAGAAATTTATTGGAAAAGGTTGGGCTATTTTAAAAAGATCTGAAAATAAGGATGAGTTGGAAAAGATAAAAGGTTTATTGAATTCAATAAACATCAAATCGGTTATTCTTTCAGATCATGATATTGCTTCTGTAAAGGTTATAGAAGTATCCTCATTCAGATGTGATGACAAAACATACAATTTTTTTACTGAAAAAGGTGAAATAACAATCTCTAAAAATGACGGTTTACTTTTTTTGGCTGGGATCGATAAAACAAGAATTGAAAATGTTAGTTTTAAAAAATTGCTTTTAAACTCAAATTTTGAATTTTATTTATACTCCTGTGCAAAAAAGATCCTTTTAAAATTTCAACAGGAAAAGATAAACTATACAAATCTTAAAAATTTTTCGAAGTATTCGAAAAGTGAAAATTTTTTTAAATTTTATGAATCCTTAAAAAATTTTTCGTCAGTGTTTTTTGAAGATCTGAACTACTCGGAAAATTTTGTTGAAGAGCTCTTTTTTGATTTTAAAACATATTCAGCGATTTCATCTTTGCTTTTTGAAGAAGATCTTTACTCTTTTGAATACGAACAAAAATATATTGACAGAACAAAAGTAAAGGATTATGACAATCTTGTTTACGATTTCAAATATAGGATCTATAAACCAGATGATCTGATCTTTAAGAAAAGAGTGTTTCCTGTAAAAAAATTTAATCTTTTAGAAATTTTTTTTATACCTTTTGGGATAATCTTTTTTATTTTACTAATTTTTTTTAGAATAGAGAAAATAAATCTGCTTCCCTATGTATTTCTCGGTGGGGTTGTATATTATCTTATCTCATTTATAAAAGTTTTCAAACTCAAAGTTTTTCTTGAATCGATACCATTTTCAAAACTTGAATCCATCAGTATCGGAATAAACGAAATAAAAGGTTTTATAACCGATGAATATTCCATCCCATCTCCAATCTCAGGAACAAAATGTGTTTATTTCCAGTATAAAAAATTTAAAAAAGTAAAGGATAGTGAGGGGAAAACAAAATGGCAACTCGAGCATATTGGAGAATACCTCCCAGAAAGATTTATTGTTCAAGATGAACATGGGAATAGAATATCTGTGAACACAAAAAACGCAACATTCAATCTAAGGACCAAAACGGTTTACACTAAAACATTTTATAAATTTTTTTCAACTGAAGACACTGGAGATGTAAAATACGAAGAGGAGATTTTACCTGTTATGAGTGAAGTGTTTCTTGTTGGTTCTGTTGTGAACAAAGATTATATGAAAGAGAAAAATGAGTTTATCAAAAACAAAAAATTGGATCGGGACTATATGAAAAATTTTGATCTGAACCAAGATAATAATATAGATAATGAAGAGTGGGAAAAAGCAAAAGTTGAAATGGAAAAAGATTTTGATAAAAGAATGATGGATAGAAAGGAGAACGAAAACCTTGAAATGGTTTATTCTAAAGATGATAAAATTCTTTTCATTTCGGATGTCAGTGAAAGGACATTTTTAAAGTATTCAAACATTTTTCTTATATCATCCTTGTTTATGATCACTATTTTAATAATCCTTACAATGTTTTCATTTGGAGGTTTCTAATGATTCTTTTAATTGTATTTACAATTCTTATTTTTATTTTAACACTTTTTGTGATCCTTTATAATGATCTGATATTTTTGAAGAACAGAATATTTCAATCACTTTCAAATATCGATGTTCTTTTGAAGCAGAGGAATGATGAATTGACGAATCTTGTCGAGGTTGTTAAAGGTTATGCTTTCTATGAACAGGAAACATTGAAAAAGGTCATCAAAATCAGAAGTGGTTATTCCGATGATATGGGGATAAATGAAAAGTCAAAGTTTGATGAAGTGTTGAGTAATGAGACAAAAAATCTTTTTGCTTTGGCTGAAAAATATCCTGAACTTAAAGCGAATGAAAATTTTTTAAATCTTCAGAAAAGAATAACAACAATAGAAAACCATATATCTGATCGAAGGGAAAGTTACAATTGGTGTGTAACGAACTTTAACACCAAGATTGAGCAGTTTCCTTACAATATCATATCATCTGTTTTGGGTTTTAAAAAGTATCCTTTGTTTAAGAAGTGAATCTCCCTTTCAATTGTCCACAGGCACCTGAAATATCTTTGCCTTTGCTTTTTCTAATCGATACTGCATCTTTGAGAACGGACACCTTTTCAAAGAAATTCTTTATTTCCTTTTCCGTTGGTTCTCTGAACTCTCCATCAGTTTCGTTGTAAGGTATAAGGTTAAGTTTACAGTCGAATTCGGAGAGAAATTTTAGAAGTTGTTTAATATCCTCTTTACCATCGTTGAATCCGGGTATGATTATGTACTCAAAAGTGATCCTCTTTTTTTTAACTTCCTGATATTTCTTTAAAACCTTTTTTAGTTCTGAGACACTGTTTGTTTTTGTTACAGGCATAAGATATTCTCTTTTTTCCTCTATTACACTATTCAAGGAAACAGCGAGTTTAACCTGTAATGGGAACTCAATAACTTTTTCTATCCCTTCAACAATTCCAGCAGTTGATATTGTAATTTTTCTTGCTCCAATTTTAATACCCTCTTTTTCGTTGAAAATTTTTATCGATTCAAAAACGTTTGTATAGTTCAAGAGAGGTTCTCCCATACCCATAAAAACTATGTTGGTAATCCTTTCAGGGTTTAAATAATAGATGGTTGTAAATTCTTTCACAATCTCTTCAACAGAAAGGTTTCTTCCACTTTTTTTCCCGGTTGCACAGAATCTGCATTTCAATGGACAGCCTGTTTGTGAAGATAAACAGATTGTTATTCTTTTGTTTTCTTTCATAAGAACCGTTTCGATGCTCTCATTTTCGGAGAGATGGAAAAGATATTTTTTTGTTCTATCGACTTTTGATACGAACTCGATGTAATTTTTAAAAAGCGAAAGATCATAAAAGCTTTCTAAACTCTCTCTCTCTTTTAAAGAAATATCTGTCATTTTTGTAAAATCGTTGATTTTTTTACAATACAACCATTTGTAGATTTGTTCAGCTCGAAAAGGTTTAAATCCTTTTTTTACAAGATCTTCTCGTAATTTTATTAAAGTATAATTATATATAGATTCCATAAATGATAGTTTAATTGTTTTGAATAATAAAATCAATAGAAAAGAAAATTTTCTTGACTTTAAAATGAGTTAAAATATAATATAGTTTTAACGAATCGGAGGTTAAACGATGAAAGAATTTTTTGAGATACGGTGGCATGGGCGTGGTGGTCAGGGAGCAAAAACCGTGGCGCTTCTTTTTGCTGATTCAGCTCTGGCTACAGGTAAATATATCCAGGCTTTTCCAGAGTATGGACCCGAAAGAATGGGAGCACCGGTTCAATCTTTTAACAGATTATCCGATAAAGAGATAACCATACATTCTCCAATAAAAAATCCAGATGTTGTTGTGGTTCTTGATCAATCACTTATGGACACTGTTGATACCACTTCTGGAATGGAGGAAGGGGGCATACTTATAGTGAATACTGTGAAAAAACCATCAGAGATAAGAGAGAAATATAAGATCAATAAGAATATAAAAATTTATACGGTTGATGCTTCGAAGATTTCTTTGGAAGAGATAGGTGCAAACAAACCTAACACTCCTATGTTTGGGGCATTGGTTAGGGTGACAAAAATTCTTGATTTTGAGAGGATGCTGAAAGATACCGAAGAAAAACTGAAAAAGAAATTTGCAAATAAGCCCGAAGTTGTTGATGGAAACATCAAGTCAATAAAAAGGGCTTATGAGGAGGTTGTTTCAGAATGAAAAAAAATTGGAAAGAAGTTGATATAGCTCTTATAGTTAAAGGTGGAACAGCTGAGGAATTTAAAACCGGGGACTGGAGATCTGAAAGACCTTTGTATAAGAGTGACAAGTGTAAACAATGTTTACAATGCTGGCTTTTTTGCCCTGATTCATCGATTATCATAAAAGATGGAAAAATGACAGGAATAGATTATGATCATTGTAAAGGTTGTGGTATCTGCAGTAAAGTTTGTCCATTTGATGCTATCGATATGGTGAAAGAAGAGAAATGATTTATAAGGAGAAATAAAATGTCAAAAATAGTTGCAAAAACAGGAAATGAAGCAATGGCTGAAGCGATGAGACAGATAAATCCTGATGTGGTTGCCGCATATCCGATAACGCCTGCTACTGAAATAGTTCAAATATTTTCTTCTTTTGTTAGTAACGGAGAGGTTGATACAGTTTTTGTTCCGACAGAATCTGAACACTCAGCGATTTCCGCCTGTGTTGGTGCGTCAGCAGCGGGAGCAAGAGTTATGACGGGGACTTCCTCTCAGGGGCTTGCACTCATGCATGAAATCCTGTTTATAGCAGGTGGTTTAAGATTACCGATAGTGATATGTGAAGTCAACAGAGCATTATCTGCTCCGATAAATATACACTGTGATCATTCTGACACCATGGCTTCAAGGGATGCTGGGTGGATTCAAATTTTCTCAGAAGATCCACAGGAAGCTTATGATCAAACGATTCTGGCTGTAAAACTTTCTGAAAATCTTTTTCTTCCATCGATGGTTACAACTGATGGGTTCATAATCTCCCATGCTATGCAAAGAGTTGAGATTTATGATGATGATGAGGTAAAAAAATATCTTGGTGAACCAAGGACTCCCTACAATATTCTTGATGTGGATAATCCGATAACTGTTGGTCCGCTTGCTTTACAGGATTATTATATGGAAATAAAAGTCCAGCAGGCAAACTTTATAAGAGAATCGAAGACGAAAATAAAAGAGATTCTGAACGACTTTAACAAGAATATGAGAAGAAATTATAATGTTGTCGAAAAATATATGATGGAAGATGCTGAGTACTGTTTTATCGCTCTCGGTTCAACATCTGGAACGATAAGATATGTGGTTGATAAACTAAGAAAAGATGGTCAAAAAGTTGGAGCATTAAAAATAAGATTCTATAGACCGTTCTTTGAAGAAGATATAATTGAATCTTTGAAAAATGTAAAAGGTTGCGCTGTGTTTGATAGGAGTGATATGTTCTCGGGAACAGGTGGTCATCTTTTCAACGATATCAAATCAGCATTGTATATGTCCTCCTCAAAACCAATGTTGAGAGATTATGTTTATGGCCTTGGTGGAAGGGATATTGATGTTGATGATATTGAAAAAGTTTATTATGATATAAAAAAATTTACTGAAGAGAATGGAAAAGGTGATCCTGTTAGATATATAACTGTTAGAGAGTAGGAGTAAAAATGGCGAATATAAAAGAGTTAGCAAGTAAAGGAAATCTTTTCACCCCAGGTCATAGAGCTTGTGCTGGGTGTGGGGGAACAATAATATTAAGACTGATCGCTGCTGTAGCAGGTGAAAATACGGTTTTTGTTGGAGCAACCGGATGTATGGAGGTAGTTTCAACCATATACCCATATACATCATGGAAAGTTCCTTTTATGCATAACGCTTTTGAAAACTCAGCCGCAACAGCGAGCGGAATCGAAAGTGCTTACAGAGCTTTAAAGAAAAAGGGAAAGATAAACAAGGATATAAACATAATCGCTTTCGGTGGTGATGGTGGAACATACGATATAGGACTACAATCTTTATCTGGTGCAATGGAAAGAGGGCATAAACTTTTGTATGTTTGTTATGATAATGGAGCGTACATGAACACCGGTATTCAAAGATCTTCAGCAACACCTTTTGGTGCAAGTACCACCACAAGTCCAGCTGGGAAAAATATCAAAGGAAAAATGCAACATAGAAAAGATCTTACTGAAATAATGATAGCTCACAATATTCCATATGTTGCACAAGCATCGATATTCTATTGGAACGATTTTGTTGAAAAAGTTAAAAAGGCTTTGAAAGTTGATGGTCCGTCGTTTATAGATGTTCTTTCCCCATGTCCACTCGGTTGGGGAACAGAGCCGTCTGCATCCGTTGAACTTTCAGAACTCGCAGTTTCAACACATTTCTGGAATGTTTATGAATATGAAGATGGTAAATACAAAGTGAACGTTAAACCTAAAAAGGAAAAACCGTTAGAGGATTTCCTTTTCAGGCAGCAAAGGTTTAAACATCTTAAGAACGATCCTGACCTTGTTGAAGAGTTAAAAAGATTTTTGAACGAAAAATATCAGAACCTTTTGAAAAAAGAGGAATGTTCAAATAGATAGGAGGATTTTTGAGTTATGAAAATCTGAGCATATTTGAACAGGATTTCTGGGATATAAACAATTCTTTAAACAAACTTTTAACATCAACAAATGCAACTGCACTACTTCTTGTTGATAAGGCGGGACAATTGATTACATCCGTTGGAAATATTTCAAACCTTGATCTCGTTTCATTCGGTTCGCTTGCTGCAGCAGATTTTGCGGCAACAAGTCAACTCGCTTTACTCATAGGTGAGGATGAGTTTACAGAACTCTTTCATCAGGGTAAACAGGAAAATATTTATATCACGATAATTCTATCGAGAATAATTCTTGTTGTTATTTTTGGTAAAACCACAAACCTTGGACTTATCAGAATAAGAATAAAAACAACGGTTACTGAACTTGAAAGGATTTTCAACAATATATTTGCAAAATTGAGCAGTAACACTGAAAGAATGAAAGATACTTTCAACGAAGATTTCAAAAAGGCAGCAGAAAATGAACTCGATGATCTGTTCAAGTAAAATTGGAGGAAAATTTGTCAGTTATTAATTACTCATCAAGAGAGATAACTTTTAAGATAGTTTACTATGGAACAGGTTTAGGAGGGAAAACAACAAATCTAAAAGTAATATATAATAAAATAAGTCCAGAGACGAGAGGGAAAATGATCTCTCTTGCAACAGAGATGGATAGGACTTTGTTTTTTGATTTTTTACCAATGGACATTGGCTCAGTCAAAGGTTTTAAAACAAAATTTCAACTTTACACTGTGCCAGGTCAGATCTATTATAACGCATCAAGAAAACTGATCCTTAAGGGTGTTGACGGAATAGTTTTTGTGGCAGATTCACAGATCGAAAGGTTTGAAGATAACATTGAAAGCGTTGATAATCTTCTTGAAAATCTTGCAGAGCATAATTTAAAAATAGAAGACATCCCGTTTGTGATGCAGTACAACAAAAGGGATCTGCCAAATATTTCATCGATAGAAGATTTACAGCAAGCATTGAATCCATGGAATGTACCATATTTCGAAGCGGTTGCAACTCAGGGAATCGGTGTATTTGAAACACTCAAAGCTGTTTCGAAAATGATCCTTCAAAGGTTGTGATCAACCCTGAAACTTATTAACTATATCTTTTAGTTTTCCGATTATTTCATAAAGATGCTGGGCACTCGAAGCCAATTCTTCTATGGACGCACCCTGTTGTTCTATACTTGCTGCTATCTCCTCACTTGCTGAAGCATTCGTCTCAGAGATTTTTACAACCTCGTTTATCGTTGAACTGAATTCATCTATAATCACTTTTACATTTTTAATTTCATTTGAAATACTTTTATTGTTTTCCGTGATCGATGATATACTGTTGCTTATATTTTCAAGCACCTCGGATGTGTTCAAAATTACATCTTTCCCCTCGTTTAGAACCAACTCGTTTGATCTACTTTGATTTATGAGTATATCTATTGAACTTTTGATTTCATTTATTATTCCATGTATAGCCAGTGCTGATTCCTGGGATTTTTCCGCAAGTTTTCTTATCTCTTCCGCTACTACCTGAAATCCCTTTCCATACTCTCCAGCCCTTGCAGCTTCTATTGATGCATTAAGCGACAATATGTTAGTTCTGTTGGTTATTGATTCTATGGTATCGGTTATTATCGATATTTTCTCCTGTTTTTCATTTATATCCTTTATTTTTTCATAAAGTTCATTTGAACTGTTTATAATCGTTTCAATTTTTTCAACAGCCCGTTTGGAAAGTTCTTTTCCAGTGATCGTAACCTCATTTATCTTTGATGAAAACTCTTCATTCATCTTCGTTTTATCAAAAGATGTGTTTATACTTGATTTTGTTGTTTCCGTTTTCTGAAATACTTCCTCGATTTTTTTTGCCTGTTCTGAGGAATTCTGTGAAATTTCCTGTATCGTTGAGGTGATTTCTTCAGACGAAGCTGTTAGTTCCTCGGAAGAAGATGATAGAAGTTCGATGTGTTCGTTTAATTGATTCGTTATGACCGAAACATCATTCTTTATATTGTATAGAAAATCAAGAACCTTGTTGAACTCCTCGATCAACTCGTTTATTTCCCTCTCAGCTTCTACTGTTATTTTCCGGTTTTCCACGTTACCTTTCCCTTCATTTATCTGTTTCATCTCCTGGGTGATCATCGCTATAGGATTTTTTATCCTTCTGTAAAGAAGTAGTAAAATCAAGAAAAATAGGATAAGGGAGATCGCTATTATCGCAAGTGTCTGCAGGAGTATACTGATTATTGCATTTACATTTTCGTTTCTTGAGAGAGCGACACAGAGAACCCCAAGAGTTTCTTTTTCTCCGTTGATTTCGTGATAGATAGGGGAGTAGTAAATATCTATTAAAAGATTTTTGTTAAACTCCTTTAAAATGTTCATATCTTCTATAGACTTTTTTGCAATTTCTTTTGAGATTGTTATTTCATTTTTATTGTCACTTTTCAAATAGTTGAATATTTGAAAGTTTGAATCAAGAACCAGAGCAAATTTAAAATCAGGCATTTTTGAAAAATTGTTTAATATGTTTAATATACCGTTTGTATCGCCTCTCTGAATGTAATTTGCAGATGAAAACGAATAGTTATCCATGATACTTCTAAAATAATCTTCAGTATCCTTATTATGATGTGAAATGTTTCTGTATTCGATAAAGAAAAGAATGATGAATAGGAAAACGACATAGAAGGGAATAACTGTAATCATTATGGTTGTAAGTAAACTTCTTTTCCTGTTTTTCTTTTTCATTTCAACTCCTTCTTTCGAGAATTCTCTTTATATCAAAAGATTGTGTTGTTGGCAACTGTTGAGCGTTGATTTTTTTGAATTTTAAACTTTTTATTATTGTGAAAAACTCCTCTATTTCTGTTTCATCCATATAAATAAAGTCCAAAATTTTTTGTTTGTTCTCTTTATTTCTCATTCCACCGAGATTAAAAATATCAAAATTGATGTTCTCAAGTTTGTTCAAATTATTCTTCAGGGTTTTTATATTTTCGAAAAGGTATATCGAGGAGTTTTTATCCGGAATTTTATCAACCTGATCTATGTTTATGATTTGCAGATTTACATCCTCAGGTATCATGTTTTTATAAATCTGTAACATATCTAAAGGTAAGGATTCGTTAAAAAGTAAAATGTTTGAAATACCAAGATTTGGTATCCATCCAGCGATTATCTGTCCATGAATCAACCTATCATCTATCCTCAATATTTTCATCTGATACCTCTTTTCCCAACATCGATTATTTTTTCATAAAGTTGTTCTCCTGTTAATTTATTCCTATGAAGGAAAAAATCGATAACCATGGGAAGATTATATCCAAAAATAAGTTTTATAGAATTCTTTTCCACCTTCTGTTTAATCTTTATCGCCGGAAGTGAAATTGAAGAGCCATAGAAATCTATAAATATGAAAAACTCATTGGATTCTGGATGATTTTTTAAAATTTTTTCAAACTGCTCATAGATCTCATCGTTTGATAGTTCTCTGTTGGAAATTGTTGAGTAGTTCTCCTGATTGCCGATTATACTTTCACAACTTTTAACAGTTTCGTATGCAAAATTGTTATGACCTGTGAAAATTCCGTATATCATTCTTCATCCTCATCAAGTCTTGCCAGTTTTTTGGCTTTTTCCTGCATAAGTTTTATCAGGGTTGCGTTGAAAACCTTACTTGTGTCATAACCTGAAATTTTTAAAAGGTGGTTAAGTGCTACGACTTCTGCTATAACTGAAATATTTTTTCCTGGTAAAAGAGGTATTTTAACTAAAGGTATCTCGACTCCAAGTATACTTGATGTTTCCTCTTTAAGGCCAACCCTTTCGATATCCGTATCAGGTTTCCATTCTATAAGATTTATCTCAATCTCAATTCTTTTATGTAATCTGACACCCCTTATCCCGAATATTTTAGCGATATCAAGTATTCCAACACCTCTGACCTCCATATGATACTGGATTGATGAATCGGGTGCTATTCCCGTTCCCATCAGGATGTGTTCTCCTCTTTTGTAAATTTTTACAGCGTCGTCTGCAACGAGACGATGACCTCTATCAACAAGATCAAGAGCACATTCACTTTTTCCTATTCCACTCTTACCTGTCAGTAAAACCCCAACTCCATAAATATCAACCAGGGTTCCATGTTTTGTTATGGATTCAGCAAGTTTGCTTGAAAGGTAGAGTGAAAGTTTATTTATCGTGTTGTAGATCGTTTTGTTACCCATGATTACGGGAATGTTTTTTTTATTGGAAAGGATTTTTATTATTTTGGGAATCTTTCTTTCTGTTACGATGAATAAAGCAGCGCATCCTTTTTCAAAGATTGAGTTTAAAAATAGTTTTCTTTTTGAACTGTTCAGGTTGTTAAAAAAATCAAGTTCTACATCACCTGCAACTATTATGGAATTTTTTTGAATATGTTCGGTATATCCTGCAAAAGCGAGTCCAGCATTGATAACCTCTTTACTCTTTATAAGGTTTGTCATCCCTTTGTTTCCTGAAACCACTTTCAAAATTAGTTCCTCTTTATTATCTTTAAACAGGTCTTCTACTGTTAATTCAGTCCTATGTTTTATATTATCTGTCATGTTTTTTCTCCTCAAACTTTTTCAATTGTGTTTTCATTTTATCTATCGCTTTATCTATCGATGTCATAAGATCGAAAGATTCGTCTGAAGAAACGAATCTATGTTTTTTCACATCAACATCTATTTCGACTTTATATCTCCTCCCATTCAGTTCGATCACAACGTTACAATCGATTATATTATGTTCGAATTTTTCAAGATGTTTTAAAGATTCTTCAATAAAATTTTTTATTTCAGGGGAAATTTCAAGATGTTTACCTGTAATTCTTATATTCATAAAACCTCCTTTTGAATAATCGTATCATGTAAATATTCCTTTTTCTCTTCAGGATAATCTTTTACAAAATGTAACCCTCTCGATTCTTTTCTTTTCAGTGCTGAGTTTATTATTATTTTTGATACTATTATCATATTTCTGACCTCAAAATATTCAACGGTGTTGTAATTTTCAAGATTAAAAAATGTTTCAGATAGAATGTTCAGTTGTTCATCAGCTTCTTTTAATGATTTAACAGTTTTAACGATTGAAACTTTCTTCCACATTATCTCTTTGAGTTTTTTCCTCAAATCGATTAAAATGTTTTTTGTTTCCTGATCGATAGGTTTTGGTTGACTGTAAAATCCTGGAACTGTAGTTTCAAAAGGTTCTTTTAATTTTTCTCTTACATCGCGGAAAGCTTGATCAGCGAAAACGAGAGCTTCCAGTAAAGAATTTGATGCCAATCTGTTAGCCCCATGAACTCCTGTACATGCCGCTTCACCTATTGCATAGAGATTTTTAATTGAACTCCTGGCATATGTATCGGTATAAATGCCCCCACAGGAATAATGTGCTGCTGGAACAACAGGTATCGGTTCGTATGGAACATTTATATTCATCTGCTTGCATTTTTCGTAGATTTTTGGAAATCTCTCTTTAAATTTTTTCTCGGTGAAAGGGGAAAGATCAAGGTAAACAAAATCTTCTCCTGAAAGTTTTAATTCGTTATCTATAGCTCTCGCAACAATATCTCTTGGAGCAAGAGATTTTTTTTCACTGTATTTATGCATAAATTGTCTATTATCCTTTAATTTTAAAAAAGCCCCTTCACCTCTCACAGCTTCAGATATCAAAAAAGATCTTCCCATCTCTTCCGAATTATATAAAGCTGTAGGATGAAATTGAAAGAACTCCATATTTGCTATTTTAGCATTTGCAAGATATGAGATCGCTATCCCATCACCTGTTGCGATCATGGGGTTCGTTGTAAATTTGTAAACCTGACCACACCCACCTGTTGCGATCACCACGAATTGAGAGAAATATGGCTCTATCTCATTTTTTTCTACATCAAGAACATAAACTCCCTGACATAAATTGTTTTCATCAACTATCAGGTCACAGACAAAATGGTTGGTGAACATCAAGACATTGTTATAAGTTTTTATATTTTCTATAAGCGTTTTTTCTATCTCATATCCTGTATAATCACCGGCATGAACGATCCTTCTTCTTGAATGTCCACCTTCTTTACCGAGTTTGAATTTTCCATTTTCGTCTATCTCGAATTTTGCTCCAAGTTCTTTGAGTTCCATAACAAGCTTGGGACCGTTCATAACCATTATTTCAACAGCATCCTTATGTGATAAATATCTTCCGGTTTCGATGGTATCCTTTATATGAAGTTCGAAAGAATCATCTTCCCCAAATACAGCAGCGATTCCACCTTGAGCATAGTTTGTGTTTGAATCCTCCATACTTTTTTTGGTTATCAAACACACATTGTTAACATAGGGTGCGATCTTGAATGCGAATGTCAAACCAGCGATTCCAGAGCCGACAACTATAATATCGAAATTTTTCATTTTAGTTTCTATAGAATTGGATTATATTGTAATCATCAATGTAATTTGACCAATTTTGAGGTATCTCCTCATCCATAACATTTGTATAGATAAGTTCATATTTGCCAAAACCTTTTATGTCCATAAAGATGAACTGCATTCCACCTTTAGAATAATAAATCCATGAATCGTAATTCTTTGATCCTTTGCTCATCGGGACAAGTAATGTCTCATCAGGTGGTCCATACTTTAAATATATCCTTCCTCTTGCCGAAAGATAACCATCTTCTCCCCCTGATGAAAAATTTTTTCTGACATATTTAACTTTTGCGATAAAATCTCTCAAAGATTCGAGTTTGTCGTTTGTTTTATCTATATCCCTTCTTTCCCAGAAATTTATCAGGAAATTGTGTTTAGCTTTTTCATCTTTTATAGATTTAAACTGTGTTAACTCAGCGGGGGTTGCAATATAATCTATTAAAGAATAATATTTCATTTCCTCCTCTGTAAGGGTATATTTTGATTCTTTACCTGTGTAAAGGTTTGAGATTTTTTCAAAATTTGTTGATTGTAAAATTTCTTTATCATCGTATTTAATTTTAACATCCAGCCTGTACTTACCATCTTTAAAACCAAGGGTATTGAAAAAGTTGTTCACTACAAAATCGAAAGGCGGGGATATTTTCTTTTCACCTTTAATCGTTGTGATCAAAGAATCCTTGGCATCGTATATAAGATAATCAAGTGTGTATTCAATATTGTGTAAATTATAAATCTCAAAGTATAGATAGATCAAAGGGTTCACAAGGGTAAATATTTTTGAAGGATTGGGAGTAACAGAATATCCGTTCCTTGTAAACTTACCTTCCAAAGAATCTTTTTTTACGGTGTATCCAACGAGGATGTTAGAAATCGTTGGCTTACTGTCAAAAGGTTCTAAAATTATCGTGTCAATTTTTGAGAATTCCTTTCTTGAAAAAGAATCAACTATCAAACTTCTTATTTCATATTTTGCAGGGGAGAGTATAAAGGAGGATCTGTCTAAAAGGAACATTTCTCTGTTGAGTTGTTCAGATTTTGAAATATAAGATTTTGAATTCCATTCATCGTATATTTCCTGTGATGTTTCAAGGTTTTTAACAAAAATTTTAAAGTGTAGAATTCCGGTATTTTTACCATCTATATTTTTATATGTTATATCCTTTGCGTAAAATTGAATATCATAAAATATTTGATGTATGTTATCTTTTGCTTTAAAAGATGTAATCGATACATCGTAGTTTGCAAAAATATTCATTGAAAAAAATGTCAGAATCAAAATTTTAAAAACTCTCATATTCACCTCAACTGTTCAAGGTAATTCTGTAAAACATATTCTCCATAACCATTCACATCAACAAAGATAAACTGTATGTTGTTTTTGTAATAATACCAGATTTCGTATGGCTTGCTATCTTTATCGAATGGATGTCTTTCGATTTCATCAGGTTTCCCATAAATTATGTATATCCTTCCAAAATCTGTTCTGTAACCTTTCTTGAATCCCGAAAAATTTTTGTTTGCGTAATTGTATCTGTCCATAAATTCAGCGTAGGAAATATTTGTTGTTATGATAGGTTCTGAAATCTGTTTTACCCAGAATCTGTTCCATTCTTCCTCTCTATTTTCTTTTGTTGATTTTTTCAGTTTATCTAATTCATCCCATTTAGCGATGTAAGATAGAGCGTTTAAAATATCCTGGAACTCGTTTTCTGAATTTATGAATGAGAATTTTATAAAGATATCTTTGGTTAGAAAATTTATAATTTTATTATCTTCGATGTATTCGATTTTCAACCTGTATTTCCCACCATACAATTCTTTGACTATCATAAGTGTATCGGTTAAATTTTTAGATGTAAATTTTTTCTTAAAAACTATTCTTTCATTTTGATCGATTATCAAAAGGTTATAGTTCCCCTGTTTCTCATCCCTTTTGAATAAATTTGTTTCCATTTTTATAGTTTCTCCAGCAAAGAATGAACCATTTGTTCCATTTATTATTGAAAAACTTTTAAGGTAGTTACCTGTCTGCGGTATTTTGGGTATCTCTACTTTGAAAATAAAATTTTTTGATCTATCGGTTTTTTTATCGAGAATATTGATCACCAATTTTTTGGTTTCCTCTGGAACATTTATAGAAATATTTTTAAATTTAATTGTTTGTGTATCAAAAGATGATGGGAAAGTATCATATTTAATCGTTGTATCTATTTCTCTTGACAATATTGGATTGTCATTACCCTTTAAAAAAGTGAATATGATATTTATTTTTGAATAATATCCGAAGCTATCCTTTAAAAAGATTATATCCTTTGATGGGATTTCGATATTCAAATTTAAATATGGAATGTTGGTTGAATCTATACTTATTTCAGAGATAACAATAGCATCCTCGAAGGCTGAAAAAAGGTAAATATTTATAAGAAACAGAATAAAAAAAATTATTTTAACTTTCATATATTATCCTTTCAGCTATTTTTATACCATTAAGGGCAGCACCTATTCTTAAATTATCAGCAGTGATAATGAAATGGATTCTGTTGTTTAAAAATTTATCCTTTCTTAATCGGGAAACAAAGACAAGATTGGTTCCAGATACTGAAATTGGATCGGTTTCTTTCAAAAGTATCAAATATGGAGTTTTTCGCAAAACATCAACTATCTTTTTTAAATCGATTTTTCTTTTGAACTCCACTGTAACAACCTCAGTATGAGAATTTATAACTGGAACTCTTATTGTTGTCGCTGAAACGTTCAAATTTTCATTGTTTAAAATTTTTCTTGTTTCGTTAATAATTTTGTTTTCCTCTTCACACCAATCTTTCTTATAATTACCGATATGCTGTATAAGATTATTGAAAAAAACTGGTTCGCCCTTTTTGTATTTACCATTTTTTTGTTCGAAGAATCTTGTCAGAGCATCTTTCCCCGCACCTGATATTGCCTGATATGTTGAAACGTTTACAGAATGTAATTTTTCTACTGTTAACAAACTGTTTAATACTAAAACGAGTTGTATCGTTGAGCAGTTTGGATTCGCTATTATTTTTGTTTTACTGTTTATCGTATTAAAATTTATCTCTGGAACCACAAGGGGAATACTTTTTTTCAACCTAAAGGCTGAAGAGTTGTCTATACAAACCGTTTTAAATTTTTTAATCTGTTCTATGTATTTTATTGATTCTTCTGCAGATGTGGCAAAGAATGCAAGGTCGATATTTTGAAAATCATTTTTATCGAACTCTTTAACAGTATAAATTTTACCTTTTATTTTGAATTTTGTCCCAGCACTTTTTTTTGAAGAATAAAGATACAGATTTTTAAAAGGAAAATCTCTTTCCTCAACGAGTTTTAAAAATTCTCTTCCAACGAGACCCGTTGCCCCTACAAGAGCGATATTAGCACTTCTATTTGATAAGTTCAAATCTTTTACCTACCTCTTTAACAATTTTTTCCTTGTAAGCTTTTTTTGTAACTATCGTGTAAGAAATTTTATTGGTGAATATCCCAAAGATATCCTTATCATATTTTGTAACTATTTCGATTATCGTTTTGATAATATTTTTATCCTCTGAAATACCTTCTCCTATAAGGGATATTAAAGAGATATCACTACTGACACTCAAAGAGTTTGAAAAGTTTTCCACGAGAGGTAATAGCTCGTTAACTTTATCCTGAGAGATTACAAGCGAGATATTTTCCAGACTTTTTGTGATAAAAAGTTCAATTTTCAAATCCTTTTCGTTTAGATCGTTCAAAAATTTGACGAGCCCCAAATCACCAGTTTTCATATTCACTAGTGCGAGATCATCCTTTACACTTATACTGTTTACACCTGGAGATTCAATATTTTCTATACTGGTAACCATTGTTCCTTCTCCTTCGTTAAAAGATGATTTTACAACAATCGGTATTTTATATTTTTTAGCTATCTCAACGGATCTTGGATGTAAAACTTTAGAACCCAAGTGTGACATCAAAAGCATTTCATCGTAAGATATTTTTTTGATTATTTTTGATTCAGGAACAATCCTTGGATCTACTTTATATACCCCATCCACATCTGTATAGATTTCACAGAGATCTGCTTTCAAAAAAGCGGCTATTGCAACCGCGGTTGTATCTGATCCACCTCTTCCAAGAGTTGTGATCTCTTTTGTGGAAGATACCCCTTGAAAACCAGCAATTATCGGGGTTATTCCATTTGATAACGCTTCAAGCAACCTTTCACCTTTTACTGTAATGATTTTGGCATCAGTATGAGTTGATGTTGTTATTATTCCAACCTGAGAACCTGTGAAAGAGTATGCTTTTATGTCAAGTGAATTTAAAGCCATTGAAAACAATGCCATCGATATCCTTTCACCTGCTGTTAAAAGCATATCCATTTCTCTTTGATCTGGACTTGAGGTTAAAGATTTTGCCATCGATATAAGCTCATTTGTCGTTTTACCCATTGCAGAAACGACAACAACAACTTTATTCCCAGATTTTATATCCAGAGCGACTTTCTTTGCAAGATGTTTTATGAGATCTGGTGTCGCCAGAGATGTTCCGCCGAACTTTTTTACTATTAAAGCCATTTAAATTTTCAATCTTTTTATTTTTTCTATTCCTCTATAAAAATCTTTTTCATTTAGAGTTATAGAAAATCTTATAAAACCATCACCGTCTTTTCCAAAACCTATTCCAGGTGTTGTGACTATACCTGCTTTTTGTAGAAGTAATTTTGTGAAAGATAGAGAATCCATATTTTTCAAGGTTTTTGAGAACACATAGTAAGTTGAGACCGGCTTATGAAATTCAAAACCCTTTCTGTAAAGTTCCTGTGAAATGATTTCCATCCTTTTTCTGTATACCGTTATATTGTAATTCTTGATCTTTTGAAAATTTTTTAAACCTTTAATTGCAGCAAACTGTATAGGGATGAAAACTCCTGAATCTGTGTTCGTTTTTATTTTTTTTACAGTTTCTATCATTTTTTGATTTCCAACCATAAAACCAATCCTCCAGCCAGTCATATTAAAAACTTTAGAAAAAGAGTGGAACTCGCAGGATATATCCTTGTTTTTATCTGATTGTAAGAAAGATGGTGGAGGGTCATCATCAAAATATATTTCAGAGTAAACGTTGTCATTCAAAACGAATATGTTTTTTTTCGAGCACAGTTCGTATATATCATCATAAAATCCTTTTTTCACTTTTGTTCCGGTTGGATTGTTAGGATAATTTAAAAAAAGGATTTTTGTTTTTTTATCAATCTTTTTTTCGATTTCTTCTAAATCTGGTATAAAATTGTTCTCATATTTTATTCTGTATTCTACAGGGATTCCACCTTTTAAAATTGTTTGATTTTTGTAAACCGGATAACATATTGAAGGTATCAGAACTTTATCTCCCTTATTCAAAAATGCTTCGAGTGAATGTGCAATACCTTCTTTTGAACCTATTAAAACGAGTATCTCTTTATCTGGGTCAACGTTAACAGAGAATCTATTTTTAAAATATATTGAGATCTCTTTTTTCAATTCAGATATGCCTTCATATGGTGGATATTTGTGATATTCTGATTTTTTAACATTTTTTATCATCTCGTCAACAATGATTTTGGGTGTCGGTAGATCTGGATCTCCAACACCAAAATCTATAGGGTTTTTTATACTTCTTTTCATTTTATCTATCTGGTCAAAAAGGTATGGCGGAAGTTTTTCAAGATTTTGGGAAAACATTTTATCTCCTTTTGATGTCTGATAGTGAGTACAGACCATTCTTTTTATTCGATAAAAACTTTATGCTTTGAATAACTCCATTTGCAAAAGTTTCTCTTGATAATGCCGTGTGTGATATTTCGATTGTTTCGCCGTTTCCGGAGATTATAACTTTATGATAACCGTAGATTTCCCCAAGCCTTAAAGAATGTATCCTTATCTCATCATTTCTTGGAAATGTTACTGTTCCAGTTTTGTTGATTCCTCTTTTTGTAAGTTCTGAGATTTTTTCTGCGATCATAAGAGCTGTTCCGCTTGGAGAGTCCTTTTTTTTGTTATGGTGGTACTCGATTATTTCAACATCTCTTTTTCTGTCGTTAAGTATATCTTTCATATCCTCCAAAGCGTTTAAAATCGAGTTTATGCCAGTTGACATGTTTGATGAATACAGGATTGGAATCTCTTTAGAATAATTTTTCATCTTTTTTAAACTTTCTTCTGAGAGTCCGGTTGTTCCCGAGATAAAAGGAATTTTCTGGACAAAAGAGTGTTCAAGAGAATTTAAAAAACCTTCTTCTGTTGAAAAATCTACAAGTATATCCATCCTGTATTTTTCGGATACAGATAGTTCTTTTATGGTTAATTTCCATTCTTCTATACCAAGAACTATTCCAAGATCCATCCCAATGAATTCCGAACCTGCTTTTTCAAATGCTTCGGTTAATACAATATCATCCTGATGAAGGATTTTATAACACAGGATGCTTCCCATCTTTCCAGCACAACCATTAACTCCAACTCTTATCATAATTTATTTATAACATAACATACTTAAATAGTCAATACAACCTGATTATATTCTTGACTGATAAACAATCTCTGTTAAAATACATTTATGATAAATATTGATCTAATAGTTGAGCTTATAAAATCTGATCTTAAAACCAAATATAAAAATTCCTTACTGGGTTTTTTCTGGATAATTTTTGAACCTCTCTTTTTGATGATCATCATCTATATCGTTTTCAACAGGTTTATGAGATTCAACATGAAAAATTATCCACTTTTTATACTTGCTGGAACAACTTTATGGAGATTCTTCGTTAATACGACGACACAATCTTTGCAGTTGTTCAACAGAAACAGAGAGTTGGTTTTAAAGGTTAAGATTGAAAGGTTGATTTTACCTTTATCGCTTGTGATTTCAAATCTTATAATAGTTTTTTTTGAATATGTAATCTATATCATCTTCTATATCGTTATAAACAAATCTTTCCCTTATATTTTCTTGTTTTTTATTCCATATATCATAATATTTTCATTTTTTCTTTTTGGTATATCAACAATTCTTTCAGTAATTTATGTTTTTTTCAGAGATGTTAAGGCGGGGTGGGAGATACTCGTTCAGGCATTATTCTTTCTATGTCCCATATTTTATCCATTTGAACTTGTGCCATATAACTTTATTCATCTTTATCTTTTAAACCCTGTTGCTGTTTATGTTATAGGGATACAGAACATCCTTTTTTATTCAAATCTTCCGGATATAACCGTTATAATAAATTCCATTTTCTTTTCAATTATTTTTGCACTTTTTGGATATCTCGTATTTGTTATTTATGAGGATAGGATGGTAAAGAGTTTATGAAAAGCAATATTGCTGTGTCTTTAAAAAATGTTTATTTAACATACTATCCCTACGTCGGTCTTTTAAAAAAGAAAAAAATTGAAGCTTTAAAAAATGTTTCTTTTGATGTCTCAAAGAACGAGTTTTTCTCCATAATAGGTGCTAACGGTTCAGGAAAAACAACTCTTTTATCAATAGTTTCAAAAATTTTAAAACCTGATAAAGGTAGGGTGAGGGTCTACGGCAAAGTTTCTCCTTTTCTTGGGCTTGGAATTGGGTTCAATCCTGAACTATCAGGTAGGGAGAACATCTTTCTTTATGGAACCATTATGGGGTTTTCAAAAAAATATATAAACTCAATATACGATAAAATTGTTGAGTTTTCAGAATTGGGAAATTATGTTGATATGAAAGTAAAAGAGTATTCGACAGGGATGTATGTTAGATTGGGATTTTCTGTTGCTATATTCTCAAATCCGGAAATACTGATTATAGATGAGGTACTCGCCGTTGGTGATATCCATTTTCAGAGGAAATGTCTTGAAAAAGTTGAGAATTTAAAAAATGAAGGAATTACGATCCTTTTTGTTTCACACGATATGGGATTGATCTCAAGATTTTCGGATAGGGTAGCTCTTCTTGAAAATGGAGAAATCGTTGATATAGGAAATCCTGAGGATGTTGTTTCAAATTATCTTTCGAAAAAAGAGAACGATCCATCAAAAAATATAATAAGAAGAGGAAGCAGGGAAATAGAGATAGTTGAGATAATATGTGAAAACAATAGATATTCTTCTTTTGAACGAAAGGACATATCTTTTAAGGTCAGGTATAAAAAAAATGGAAAAGTGGATAAGGGAATCTTTGGGTTTTCCATAACCGATCAATTTTCAAATGTTATATCCGGTCCGAACATCTATGATTATGAAGGGAAATATGTTGATATCAAAGATTTCGGTGAGATAAGTTTCTCTTTCAATCCTGTAAACCTGAATCCAGGAAAGTATTATATTTCAATAGCATTCTATGATGTTCACAACAGATTTCCTTACGATCATATAGATTTTGCTTCTTCCTTTGAAGTTTTTGGAGAAAGAAAAACACATTTGGGTTTTATCAAAATACCGGTTAAATGGCAGTTATGAATTTTTCTAATTTTTATAAAAGTTTTTATAGTTGTTTCAATATCAGGAGGGGGAAATGAACGTTTTAATTTTGGGAGGTGGAGGTCTTCTCGGAAAATACCTTGCAGAAATTTTTAGAAGAGAATCCAAGGTCTTTGCCGCTTCGCATAATGATCTGAATATTGTAAATTATGAAAGATTTTACCTGTTTGTTAAGGAAAATAAAATTGATGTATGTATCAATTGTGCAGGAATAACAAACATTTATTATTGTGAGAAAAATCCCGAAGAATCATTGAAAGTGAATGCCTATGCCCCCGGTGAACTTGCAAAGATTTCAAAAGAACTAAATATAAAGTTTGTTCACCTTTCTACTGGATTCGTTTTTAATGGTGAAAAAAAGGAAGAATATGTTGAATCAGATTCACCTGAACCAAAAACTGTTTACGGCTTTTCTAAATTCAAAGGAGAAATATTGATTTTAGAGAATAATCCGGATGCTTTAATAGTTAGAACAGACGAAATATTTGGATATGGAAATTTTACCCCCGGACACAATGTGATAGGTTTTACCATAAAAAAGATCCTTGAAGGAAAAGATGTTTCTTTGTATAACATACTCACTTCCCCTACATACGCTCTGGATTTATCTTTAAAGATAGAAGAGTTACTGAAAAAAGATAAAGCCGTTTCAGGGATTTTACATCTTGCAAATGTGGGTATGGTCTCCTATATTGAGGTCGCTAAACTTATCAAAGATTATCTGAAAAAAGATGTAAAAATAAATATCAGAAATGACGAACTGATCGAAAAGATTCCGAAAAATTGTGCTTTGAAAAGCATAAGATTGAAAGATCTTGGAATTAAAGATATGCTGCCATTTGAAGATGCTTTAAAAAGATGCATCAAAGAATTTTTATGAAAAGAAATCTTTACATAGTTCAGATAGTTAACTATAACGGAAGTTCATTGTTAAAAAATGTTTTCTTTGAATCCATAAATTCGATTTTTAAACAAACTTATAAAAATTTTATAGTTCATCTTATAGATAACTGTTCCACTGATTCATCTGTTGAAGATGTGCATAGATTGTTTCCGGCAGTTAAAGTAACCAAGATAAATAAGAACTTGGGCTATGTTTCCCACAATTTTGGTTTAAAATATTTTTTTTATTCTCAGGCGGATATTCTTCTTGTTATGAACAACGATATCATTTTAGAGAGAGATTTTTTAGAAAACTTTGACAGGATCTTTTTAAGAAAGGATGTGGGTGCAGCTATTCCTCTGATAAAATTTAACTGTAAAAGGGATATGATAAACTCAACAGGATTGATATTAAACCTTGCTGGTTTTGCTAAAAATCGAGATTATGGAATGAATGATAATGACGAATTCTCCAAAGATTCAAATGTTCTTTTAACCGGTGGTTGTTTTGGAATAAAAAAAGAAGTTTTATATAAAATAGGACTTTTCGATTTTTCTTATTCGTCGTTTTATGAAGATGCTGATCTTTCAATAAGAATTTTAACTGAAACGGATTTCAATATTGAGTTTGTTAGGGATGCTGTTTGTTATCATGAGTACTCGGGAAGTTTTAAAAATTTTTCAAGAAGAAAAGAATTTTTAATTTTAAAAAATCAGTACCTTTTTATATTGAAATTTTTATCTTTTAAAAATCTTTTGCTGGTAAAAATATTTTTTCTTAAAACAAGGTTTTTTAAAAAAAATCTTCTCCATCTAAAAATTTTATTTTCATTGTTGAGCGAACTTCCAAAAATTCTTTTCATCAGATTTAAAAGAAAATTTTTGTTAAAAGCAAAATGTGTTGAAAATTTTCTTGATAAAAGTTTTAATCCATTTCCTGTTGAGCAGATTTTTGATGAAAGGGTAAAAGTGGTTTCAAATTTTAACGATATACCAAATTTAAAAAGGTCAATAACTTTTGGAATAGATGATGAATACATCGGAAAAGGTTTTTCTTTCCTTGATAAAGATTTTCCGATTGGTAGATTTGTATCAAAAGAGGGAGAGATTTTTTTAGAGGGTGATAAGGATTGTGAATATCTGGTAGTTTATTATCCTGAAGATAAAGAGATTTTAATAGAATACAACAACGCAAAAATGTTATCAAAAAAATCTCCTTTTTATTTCAACGTGGTAAAAGGGAAGTTACATCTAAAAATTAAAGCAAAGGATAAAATAAAGATTACCTACATAGGCGAAAAGAATGGCTAAAAAATTTTTACTTGTCTTTAACAGATTCTTCCCTGTTGTTTCAGGTTCTGAGGTTTATTCAAAACAAATTTTTGATTATCTGAAAGAAAAAAATTTTGATGTTGATGTTTACACTTTAAAAATATCGGATGATTCTTATGAAAAAAATGATAAATTGTTAGAATCTGAAGAAAATTTTGATGGTTCTTTGATAAAAAGATTTTCGCTTATAAACTTTCCATACAAGAACAGAATCATGAAATATTTTGAAGAGATGGGACTTTTTAAATATTACTCTTTGAATTTTAAAATTTTGTCTCCATCTTTAGTGTTCAATCTCGAAAAGAATGTAAAAAAATATGATGTTATCATCACTGGTTTTCTTCCTTTTGCATCGATAGTTTATCCTGCACTTTTTTATTCTAAAAAATATGGTAAAAAAACAGTTTTTATCCCTTTACTCCATTCTACAATACCTAATACAGAAAGGTTTTCTTATGAGTTTTTCCATCCTTATTATAGAAATTTATATGAACTTTCAGATATTTTAGTTTATCATAATTCCTATGAAAAAGATTATTTAGAAAATTTTGCAAAGAAAACATTTCAACTGAACTCATATATTAAGATTCCAGCACAAACTTCGAAAGGTGAAAAAGGTATTTTCAATATTCTCTCGATTGGACGACAGAATTATGAAAAAGGGATAGAAACGAGTTTGAAAGCAACAAAAATATTATATTCAGAATTTAAAAATATAAGATTCACAATCGTTGGAAAAATCGATAAAAAATATGTTAAAAACCTTGACGAAGAATTTATCGTTTACTATCCTTTTGTATCGGAACAAAAGAAAGAAGAACTGTTTTTAAAAACAGATGTTTTCCTGTTACCTTCAATTGCAGAATCTTTTGGTATTGTGAGTGTTGAGGCACATTCTTATGGTATCCCTACGATAAACTCTTACTGCTGGGGTTCATGTTATATTGTGAAAAATGGATTTAATGGTTTTCTTGTTCCTTTTAAGGATCACATTTTGACTTACAATTATTTAAAACAGATATACCTTGATGAGAAATTAAAAAAAATGTTGTCCGAAAATGCCAGGGAAATATCTATAAATGGAAGTCAGCAGGTTGAAGGTTATAAAGATGGACCTTTTGACAAAAACAGGTTCGTAAAGCAGTTTGAAAAGATTCTGGAGTATCTACTATGAAAATTTTACACTATTTAGATGAATTCAAAGATGATGGTGGTTCATCACTTTTTGTGAAAGAACTTGTTCTGGATGATGAAAAAATTTTAACACCAATTGCAAGAGTAAATGACAAAAGAATTATAACTATTAAGAGAGATAAAATTTTTTTAAATGATGAAGATTTTTTTAAAAAAGTTGAAACCGAAGAGTTTGATATATTGTTGCTTCATTCGTTGAAGTTCATTACCCCAAAAATTTTAAGTCGAGTCAAAGAGAAAAATATAAAAATCGGTTTCATCTCTCATGATTATTATTCTATCTGTGAAAGGGTAGTGCTTATAAACAACAGAAAAATGTTATGTTCAGGGCCTTATGGAAGGAACTGTATTTACTGTTATATGGACAAATATCCTTTTCTTCCGATAACGAGGCAGATAAGGGATTTTCTCCTTCCATTTTTAGAGTTGTTTATGAAAAGGTTGACCTGGTATAAAAATCGAAAAAAATTTTTTGATGAAGTTTTCTTATACATCGATAAAATTATATATCCTTCAAGAAAATCTTTTGAAATAGCAGATAGATTTCTGAATTTATCCGATAAAAGTGTTGTTTTAAAAAATTTTCAAAAGGATATTTTTTGTAATAAAAAAGAAAAAGAAAAATATCCTGTGTTCGCTTTCATCGGTCATTCTGCATATCATAAAGGTCTACAAACAATTTTAAAATCTTTTAAACTTATAAAAAATGAGAACATAAAACTACTTTTATGGGGTGATATAAAAACTAAAGTTAAAGATAAAAGAATAGTGATATCAGGTAAATTTAAAAGCGAAAAAATTGATCAGGTCTTAAACAGTTTTGATGTTCTCATATTCCCTTCGATCTGGCCGGAAACATCTGGTAGAGTGATGTTTGAGGCAGCGAAGTGTGGTAAAGTTATAATCGCTTCAAATTTGACACCTGCTAAAGAATTGTTGAAAGATTATAAAAAGTTGTATCTGTTTGAAAACAAAAATCATATCAGTTTAAAATCTGTTGTTGAAAGGGTAATTAAAGATTGGGTTAAAATAGATTTTGATTGTAAATATGATAGATTCGACTCAGTTGAAACCTATAGAAAAAAATTAAAGGAGGTGTTTTTTGATAATAAAAACTGAATATTTAAAGATAAAAACAAAAAAACGAAAAGATATAGTTCATATAACAGATTTGGTTGAGAAGTTTGTAAAGGATAGTAAAATCAAAGAAGGGTTTGTTCTTGTATCAAGTATGCATATCACCTCTGGCATTCTCATTAACGATTATGAAGAAGGTCTATGGGAAGATATTTTTGAATGGCTTGAAAAACTGGCACCAGAAAGAACCGATTATAAACATCATAATACAGGTGAAGATAATGGGGATGCACATCTTAAAAGAATACTTGTGAACCATCAGGTGATAGTTCCTGTAACTGATTCAAAACTTGATCTTGGTGTTTGGGAAAGAATTTTTTATTTTGAATTTGATGGAATGAGAGAAAAGAGAATAATATTAAAGGTTTTTGGAGAATAGTTCATCTATAAAAAGTAATCTCTATCCTTCTGTTTTTTAATCTGTTCTCTTTTGTTTCGTTGTCAAACAGATTCATAGTTTCTCCAAAACCTTTAATAGATATTCTCTCCTGTTCAATACCCCTCTCCAGTAAGTATTCCCTAACCGTCTCGCATCTTTTCTCTGACAATTTTAGATTATCTTCCGCTTTCCCGGAATCATCTGTAAAGGAATAGATTTTTATTTTCAAAGCTGGATAATCTTTTAAAATATTTACGATCTTATCAAGTTCAGTAAAAGAACTTTTATCAAGAATCGAACCATTTTTTAAAAATAGGGTGTTAAAGGATTTTGTAACATTGTCTTTCAATACAAATATTGAGGGGAAAGTATCACAATCTTCAGATAAGTTTATCTCTCTTTTCAAAGGCATATAATCTCCATAAGGATAAATTTCAAGTGTACAGATACCAGTGACCCCTTTTATTTTAAATGTTCCGGTTAATGAATCATAGTTACATTCATAATAGTTCTTACAATTTTTTGCATCAAAATAAAATGAAATGGGACTGTTATTTTCAAAGTCAAGGATTTTACCTTTAATTTCAACTTTTTTTGATACTGGTTTTAATTGAAAAATTTTTACTACCGTTGAATCTTTAACTATTTTTATATTATCCTCAACTGGAGTCATTTCATCAGATAATACTTTAACATTATAGTTTCCTTCTTTTAATTTTATTTTGCTGTTTCCATCTTCAACGAAGAATTTTTCTTTACCGATAAAGATTAAAGCGTCAATTTCGCTATCATCTTCTTCAGAAAAAACATTTGCAACCAGAAAGCCTTCGTTACCTCTGTTTTTAAAAAGGCCTGTTAGGGAAGAAGAACTGGAAAAATTAGGAAAATTTGAAACCAAACAATTCCCCCCATAACCGGAAAAAACATGTTTCAATTCTATCTTCCCTAACCCCTTCCCGAAAACAAGTGAAGAAAAAAGAAAAAAGAAGATGATAAAAAATTTGATTCTATTCTTCATCTAAAAAAATTATATAAATTTTTTAAATTTTGTCAATACCTTATTTTTATTTTACGAAAAAATTTTTATTTTCCTCATAATTAAAAAACTTGTTGACAAAAAGGATTATTTTAATATAATACCTTAAAAAATTTTAACGAAGTGAGGTGATGTTAATGCCAGGAGTTAAAGTAAGAGAAGGTGAATCTTTTGATGCTGCTTTAAAAAGATTTAAAAGGTTATGTGAAAAAGCAGGAATCCTAAGTGAGATCAAGAAACACCAGTTTTATGAAAAACCGAGTGAAATAAAGAAAAGAGAAAGAATTCAGGCAATAAGGAAGAGTTATAGATCAAATATTATGAAGGATTAATTTTTTGATGAATATAGTCGATATAGTATCATCGACTTTAATCCTCATAAGTTCTGTTTTAGGTTTTTTCCAGGGAATTTTAACACCGTTTGGTTACATCTTCGCTTTGATAATCTCTTTCTTTTTAACATTAAAAAATTTTGTTTACTTTTCAAACTTTGTGATCAAATTTATCAAAATTGAAGGGAATCTTTTAAAAATCGTTTCTTTCTTGATACTTTTGGTTATCATATTTTCACTCATAATACTGGTTGTTTTACTTCTTATAAACATTTTGAAAAAAACACCTGTTGTCATATTTGATAAAGTGATGGGAATAATCACATGGGGGTTTATCACTTTTCTTATAGTTGGTGGTATTTTAAATTTTTTAACTTCTTTTGTCTTGACTAAAAATATACAAAAAATTTTTGAAACAAGTTTAACTTTAAAATATTATAAAATCTTAATGAATACTGAAATTTTTAAGAATGTTAGAAAATTTTAGGGAAAGGGAAAAGTTAGAATTAAATCTCGTTCTTGAGGAATACAAAAAAAATTCCCTTTTGAAATCGACAAAGAAAAAGTTTGATGATTTACCATATTTATCGAATACGGGTGAGTATTTAAATTTTAAACAAACCGTTTTATTGTACAGTCAAAAAATTTTTTCGAAACTTTCCTTTAATGGATTTTCGAACATTGATGATATAACTTTAAGGTTAAAAAACCCTAATGGACATATTGTTGAACAGGATCTTCTGGAAATTAAAAATTCTATCGATTATTCAATAAGATTTCTCAAACTCGATAAAAATTATTTTTTCTCTTTTTTTGATTTTCAGTTCGATGTTCAAAAAATTTTTTCTTTCAAAGATAAAATTGAAAAAATTGTAAACAATGATGGAAAGATTAAAGATGATGCTTCAACCAATCTTTCCCGGATAAGAAAAAATATTAATACTTTAATATCGTCTCAGGATAAGGTTATCTCAAAAATTCTAAAAAAATATGAACAGTATTTGAGTGATGGTAATATAACGATCGTTGATAACAGGATAGTCTTACAGGTTGATGTCCATGAAAAAAACAGGATAAAAGGTGTTTTTCATTCCTATTCGAACACTAAAAGAACTGTTTTCATAGAACCTGAAGAATTGGTATTTTTGAATAACAGGTTGAACGAATTAAGGGAGGAGGAACGACTTGAGATAGCAAAAATTCTCGAAGATTTGAAAGAAGAAGTTGTTTCTAATATTTCACTCTTTTCTATTTTTTCAAAATTTATATTGGATATAGATCTTATAAATTCGATAGTTATTTTTATGAACGAGTATGAAGCAAATTTTGTCGAAATTGCTGATGATATAGATTTGATAAGAGTTTACCATCCCATAATAAAGAAAGTTAAAAGAAGGGAAGCAAAACCTGTCAACATCAAAGTTGAGAAAGGGAAATCTCTTTTGATAACTGGACCGAATATGGGTGGGAAAACTGCTGTTTTGAAAACCGTTGGTGTATCAGTTCTTCTTACAAAACTAGGTCTTCCGATATGTGCGAGTGAATTTTCAAAAATCAGATTGTTCGAAAAGATTTTTTGTGATATAGGTGATGACCAATCACTCGAGGAAGGAGTTTCAACATTTGCATCACATCTTATAAACTATAAAAAAATAGTTGAAAATTGTGATGAAAATTCTTTGATTCTACTCGATGAGATTGGAACTGGAACATCTATAAAAGAGGGAACTTCGTTTGCGATCTCTCTGGTTAGTGATTTTCTTGAAAAAAAATCAACGGTTATTTTTACAACACACTATGATCCGATAAAAGAGTTTGCATTGAAAAACGAAAAAATTATATGTTCTGCTATGAAATACGATTTTGAAAACAATATTCCATATTTTGAACTTGAGTATGGCACTGTGGGTCAATCGGGGATGTTTTCTCTTTTGAAGAAATATGATTTTCCTGAAAAAATAATTCAGGAGAGTTATAAGATCACTGGAAAGGATTTTTTGGATTATTCAGAATTGATAAAAGAGTATCAGAAAAAAGTTGAGTTAATAGAAAAGGAAAAGGAAAAACTGGAACTGTTAAAAAAGAGTCAACAGAAAATTGAAGGGATTATAAAAAAAGAGATGGAAGATTATCTGAACAAAAGGAATTCTCTTGAAAAAGAATATAGAAGCAAAATCAACCATGAAATAGATACTTTAAGGAGTGAGTTTGAACGAGTGGTTAAAGAATTGTATAGCAAAAAAGAAAAGGATGAAAAGAAAAGCATCATAAAAGATTTTAAAAAATTTCTTGATGAAAAAGTTGTTTCGAAGGAAAATGATTTTAAACCATACATTGAAAAAAATCTTAAAATTAAGATTGGAGATTTTGTTCAATTGAAAGATAAAGTTGAAGGTTTTGTAAAAAATATAGAGAAAGACAGGGTGACACTTGATGTGAATGGAGTTATTTTGAAAACGAATGTAGAAAACATCGTTAGCAGGATTGAAAGAGAGGATGGTATAGAAAATAAATTTTACATAGGAGAAGAGATAACGGATGAGTTGGATTTAAGGGGAAAGTTTGCTGATGAAGCTTTGGAAGAGGTCGAAAATTACATTCTAAAAGCATCAGTTGCAGGACTTAAAAGAGTGAGAATAATACATGGTCATGGAAAAGGAATTTTAAAAGATAATATAAGAGAGTTTTTAAAAAAAGTAAAATTTATAAAAAAATTTTATCCTGCTCCACTCGAGGAGGGGGGAGATGGAGTAACGATTGTTGAGTTTGAGTAGATTTTTATTGCAAATTATATAATTGGTTATTTATCTTATGTATTTTTTGTTCTAATTAAAAAAGAAAAAATTGCTTGTTAATAAAAAACCATATAATTTTTAAAAAATTTAAGATTAAATAATTTTAAAAATTTTTTGAAATTTTATTTATGTTTTTAAGGTTCAAATCGGGATGAATTATTTTAAATTAAATGATTCTTATATGTTAATACCTCTGGGAATTTTTCTCCTTTATAAAATCGAAAATAAAACCAATAAATCTACTAATAAAGATAATGTTGGGAATGGTATAAAAAACTAAAATAATAACGAAAATGATTGTATAAAGAAAGATATTATTGTCAACAGACGAAAGAAATGCATTTAAATCGAAAATTATAGTAGAATGGTATAAAGTTAAATAATTAAGAACAAATGACCATATTGGAGCACCTAAACCAAATAAAATAATTTTTATAATTCTTTTCAATTTTTTATTTTCGTCATAATTATCATACTGCATTAATCTAAAAAATATAGAAAAACTTTTAATTAGAAAAACTGCTAAGGAATCAAAAATAACTACAGGAAATGTGAAAATGAAAAACCATCGCCATAAATTTAACCATAAGGATGGATGTATTATAAAATAAAAAATAGCAATTATTGTTACGATAAACGTATAAAAGGTGAATATAAATGATATAAAATAAGGATAAATAATAAATGGGAAAATCCAAAAATAATGAATCCAATAAACACCAAAAAATGTTAGTTTATCATTTCCCCAATCTAAATCTTTATCAGGTGAATAAAACTTTTTACCTAATATTCCACCGATCAAACTGGAAAAAAGAATTACCAATATCAAAATAATTGAAAACAATATTAAAATTGGTTCATTTTGTAAAAAAGCAAAGATTAACAGACCTATAAAAAGAAGAAAATAAAATGAATTGGCTAATACCCCAGATATAATTCCTTTTTGCTTTCCTAAGAAACCAGAGATAAATGAAGCAGTAAAAGTAGCAATAATATAATAAAGTAACTGATATATTAAATTTTGTTGAATTATTTCAAAATCTATATTATAACGAATCCAGTATATAAAAGGAATAGTTACATAAAGAGCTGAAAATAGATAAACACCAACTATAAAACCAAAAAAGGAAAAAGCAATAATCTTTTTAACTGATATTTGATCTTCTAAATCAATATACATTTTCTATTTTTTATAAAATTATATTATAAAGTTATAAAAAATCAAGTTTAACTCTATTGCAAGGTAGGATGATGATGAATGGCTTTTGGGTTATAGAAATCCTCCTCAACCCGCAGGTGGAGTAATAGGTCTTAATATGGTTCCTTTTGATTTGTCAGTTTCATTGATGTTTTTGGCTGGAGATTATATTGAATTATTACATATTTTTAAAGCGAGCGAGTTGATAAATATTGAAGAAATTTCAAAAGAAGAAAAGACCGCTTTAAAAACAAAAGTTTCAACTATAACTTCAAACATATTCTATGCAACTTTTTCTGAACCGATAAAAGGAAAGATAAACTTAAAAATTTACGATAAAAATGGAAGAGTTTTAAAATCTCTTGATTTCAATGGAACAAATAAAGAGATCGTTGTTGATTTAAAAAAGGAAAAATTTTCTTCTGATATCTATTTCTTTAAACTTGAAACAGCAAAAAATATTGTAAAGGGAAAATTTTTGTTCATTACGAAATGAATCACAAATTTTTAACATTTTTTAATTGAGTGGGATGGTTTGCCATCCCACTTTTTTATGTTGACTTAAATTTTATAGAGTTGTATATTAAAAAAATGTTTACAGAAAAAGAAGTTTTGATAATCGCAAATGGTGAAGAGATTTGTTCTAACAGGATAATAAAAAGTTTTAAGAATATAATTGCTGCTGATGGTGGTTATAAAAAACTTCCCAAAGATATGGTTCCCAGAATTGTCATAGGAGATTTTGATTCAATCGATGAACGGGAAATTCCGCCTTTTGTAGAAAAAGAAAAATTTCCTGTAAAAAAAGATTTTATAGATCTTGAACTTGCCATCAATTATGCTATTGATAAAGGTTTTGAAAATATTTATGCTACGGGAGTTTCTGGATCAAGAAAGGATCATTTTTTTGCATCGATACTTTTACTTTCAAAATTTGAAAAATTTAACCTTCACATTTTAACACAGGATGAGGATATATTTTTGATAAAACCGAACACTGAGTACTCTTTTTTCAATATGAAAGGTAAAAGGGTTTCTTTCTTCTCGATAACTAAAAAAAGTGAGTCGATAAGATCGGAAGGATTTGAATATGAATATCGAAATAATAGTTTATTTTTCAACCATCCATCTTTTGGTGTTAGTAACAGAATAGTAAAAAAATATGCTAAGTTAAAATATAAAAAAGGAAAAATTTTATGTTTTTTAGAAGTTTAAAAAAATTTTTATTTTTGCTTTTTTGTTTTTTGACAATCCTAGCAAAAGTTCCAGAAGAGGATTATAAGATCATAATTGAAAAAAGTAGAAATTTCGGTATAGAGGAAAAAGATTTCAATTTTAAAAAAGATTTTTCTGTTAACGATTCCTTTAAACTGCCTCTCGCTGATACTCTTTTAAACAATCCTCTTCTTCTTGTGAAAAAAAGGGAGTTTTATATTGATTCCATAGTTAACCTGCAAAATTATGGTTCTTACAAAAATGAATATGAAAAGATTTTGAACCATTTTGAACTGATTGAAAAATATACAAATGATGTCAATTCTATTTTAAGATCGAGAGTAAAAATCAGTGTCGAGAAAAGCAGAGATATTTTACAACTTATACCTTTGCTTTTTTTTGAAGAATCATTATCTTACATTTATAAAGGCAGAATCGAACAATCTTTAGGTATCAGTGTTGATACTAATTCTTTAAATGTGGATTCCCTATTAAATTATTCTTATTTGATAGATCCAGATTTTGAAAAGATAAAAATTCTAACGGACAATTTCAAAAAGCGGATAGTTGAGTTTTTTGTTAAAGGCCAGCTCTATCCTATTGATACTTTTCTTTCAAATGGGAGATTATTTATAGGAGATATTTATTCGAACTCATACTATGATGAATACGATTTTATTATAGATCTTGGAGGTGATGATAAGTATTTTAACAGTTGTGGTGTTGTTTATCCTTATACTAACCGAATAAAATTTATAATAGATTTTGATGGAGATGATCAGTATCTGACAACGGACAGTTTTAAGGTTTCATACGGTGCGATAAATGGTGTAAGTTTTTTATTCGATCTTAATGGTAACGATGTTTATAAAACATACAACTTTTCACAAGGTTCCGCTTTTATAGGATTTTCCCAACTTTATGACGGTGGTGGAAACGATTTTTATTCTTCAGGATTTTTCTCCCAGGGAGCAGGATACTATGGAAGGGGAGAATTGATAGATAAATCTGGAAACGACATCTTCTATGCTTCAGCGTTTTCACAGGGATTCGGATTTGTGAAAGGAACAGGAATACTTGTTGATTCTTCTGGTGATGATCATTATATTTCAGGAACATTTTTCAAACATACTCCTTTGCTTGAAAACGATTATCTTTCAATGAGTCAGGGTTTTGGTTTTGGTTTAAGACCAAGAACATGTGGTGGAGTCGGTATTCTTGTCGATTATAAGGGAAACGATAACTATTTCTCATCTGTTTTTGGACAGGGAGGAAGTTACTGGCACAGTGTTGGACTTCTTTTTGATTTTTCTGGAAACGATTATTACTCTTCCGCTCAATATGCTCAGGGTTCAGGAATACATCTTTCTGTAGGTGGTCTTTTTGATTATTCAGGTGATGATATGTTCTTTTCAAGGTATGGACCGTCGCAGGGCGAAGGGCATGATTTTGCTTATGGAGTTTTGATAGATCAGAGGGGAGATGATAACTATACCGTTTCCGGAGGTCAGGGTGTTGGGTTGAACAACTCTGTTGGGATATTTCTTGATAAAAAGGGAAATGACTCTTATTTTTCAAGTGAAAAACTTTCAAATGGAGATGTTAACGAATCGAGAGGATTTTCAGGTATTGGACTTTTTATCGACTGTGAAGGAAAAGATTTTTATTCAAAGCAATCAAACAAAGATTCAATAAGTTGGATAAATAAATACTATGGATTTGGAGTTGATGTTGGATTTGTTGAGGAAAAGAAAGAACCTGATACATTTTTTGTTTCAGAGGATTTACCGATAGAAAAAATATTTGAAATCTCATCTGAATGGGCTGTGAGGGATAATTTTTATAAAGTTGAAAAAGCGAGAAAAATACTTTTAAAACGGGAAAATGAATCTGTGAAATATGTTCTTGATAAAAAAATCTCGACCGATGATGGACTTGAACTTGAAGCTATGAACTATCTATTTAAAAACTGTTCAGATAATTTAAAAGATAAACTTATTGAAAAGTTGAGCAGAAGTGAAAACAAGGAAACGAAAAAAAATATAATCTATATACTTTCGCAGGCAAAATACAACAGATCTTTCAAGATACTAACTGAACATCTTTCATATCCTGATCAGAAAATCAAAGAACTTTCGGTTTTCGCTATCGGTAATCTTGATACAACTGTTGATTTAACATTTTTACTCGAACATTACGATAAAGGGAGTTATAGATTAAAAGTTGAAATTCTTGAATGCTTGAGAAAACATAAATTTGATATGGTTGAAATTTTTGTAAAAAGGATTGACCGAGAAGATGATAGAGTTGTTCGTCAGGCGATATCAAATTATCTATCAGAATTTTCTTCAACTTTAAGATATATGCAACTTTTGGGTGATTTGAAAAATTATGAGGAATATATAACGATTTATAAACTCGTTTCAAATGAGAATTTTAAATATCTGATTAAATTGTATAAAGAATATCTTATAAAAATTTCAAAAATTGAAAAGGATGATAACATTTCTATAAAAGGAATCAAGAAGAAGATTTCAGGTTTGGTTGAAAAGAATAAAAACTGATGCTATTGCATAATCTTTTATATGTGAAATCGAAAGTGAAATCTGATCTATCTTATATTTTTTTATAAGATCCTGAGAAATTTTTATTTCAGGTTTTCCTGTAATATCGTTTAAAATCTCAACATCTTTCCAGTCGAGTTCTTTTCCGAATCCTGTTCCCAGTGCTTTTGAGAATGCCTCTTTCGAAGCCCATTTACCTGCAAGAACAATATATTCGATTTCAAGTCCTTTAACCTGTTTCAACTCATTTTCAGTAAAAATTTTCTCTTTAAATTTTTGATTTTTTTCAAATTTTTCTTTGATCCTTTTAACTTCTATTATATCTATACCATTTGATATTTTCATATTTTTTCCAGATTTTTTTTCAGTTTAACATAAAGATAAACTGCATGAAACCAGTGTGAAAGCGAAGTAGCAAAAGCTATACCCGCAAGGTTGAATTTAGGCATCAGTATTATGTTCAAAAGTATGTTTAAAACCATCGAAACACCTGAAACATATAAAGGTGTCTTGGTGTTTAAAAGTGAATAGAAACCTTTTGCAAAAACCTGTATTATTCCCATTGGAATAAGACCTATAGTGTAATAGATAAAAGGAATATATGTCATTTTAACCGATTGCACATTGAAAGCACCTCTTTGATAGATTATACTTATTATCTTTTCAGCAAAGATTATGAAGAATAAACTTATTGGTAAAAGTATCGCAATGTTTAACAGGACTCCTCTTTTTATGAATTTTTTAAAATTTTCTTTTGAGGAATAATTTTCTTTTTCGGAAATGTAAGGATGTATCACCTTCGATATAGCGATTGAAAAAACAGCAAAGGGAAGATCTGTTAACAAGAATGAGAAATGTAAAGCCGATATTGCTCCTGTACCGAGGATAGATCCCATTATTCTATCAACATATATTGCACTCTTCTCAATAAAACTTGCTCCGATTATTGGAACCAAAAGTTTAAAACTCTTTTTGATCCTTTCATCTTTGAAAGAGATGATGAAATTATATTTAACAGGTAATTTTTTTAATCCAAAAAAAAGTATTAAAGTTTGTAAAATTACTCCAACAAGAACAGAAAAAGAGATTGTGAGTATTGGATTTTTTTTGTAGAATAAAGGGATAGATATTATCATTACGATGTTGAAGAGAAGTGGAGATATGTTGTAGAGTGAAAATTTTTTGAAAGATTCAAGTAGTGAGCCAAGAAAAGAGTATATTCCGATAAAAAACATATAGGGTAAAATAAGATAAGTTATTTTCAATGAAATATCATAAGTTTCTCTGTCAAATCCAGGTGCTAAAATTTTCAAAAGTATAGGTGAAATCAGATATAAAAAGATTGTGCCTGTTATCAGTATAAGTGAAATTATTGTGAAAAGATTTGACATATAAGAATCAGCATCTTTCTGACTCTTTTCTCTTTCTCGAATATACATTGGTAAAAATACGGACTCTGCTGCTCTTTCTCCAAGTATTCTTCTGAAGAAGTTTGGAAGAAGAAACGCTACCAAAAATCCATCCATTATTCTGGATGTCCCTATAAAAGCGGAGTATACAACTTCTCTCAAAAATCCGGATAATCTTGAAATCCCTATGAGTAGAGATGTAGAAAATATCGATTTGAAAAAGTTTGTTTTAAATTTCTCTGATAATGATGATAGGTGTTTTTTCATCATCCTGTCCTGCTGGATTTCCTTTCATTACATTCATTATTATATTTTCAACACTTTTATTAATAGGATAAAGTGCAAGAAGATCGATTGAAACATTATTTGCATCAACAACACCAACAAAAATATTTTTTGAAAATTTTTTGTAAAGAGTTTTTGCAAATTTTTCAGGATCTTTTGGAGAAAGAACGATATAATTATTTGAACCTTTAAAAGGGATTGGATGGTTTTTTTTGAAATCGATACTTTTTACCTGTTTACCAGCAATGCTGTAAAATGAACCACTTTTTTTTCTAATTCTGTCAAAGAATCCATAGAGTGTTGCTTTTAAAATTCTTTTTAATCCAACCTCTCTGATAGCACACTCCATCGTCTCTGCCATTCCAAGCCCTGTTCCATAATCAACATTTGAAACCCAGGGATATAAAAAATACGCCCATCTTGAAGGTTTTATCTCATCCACTCTATAAGCTCTATTTTGAGTTATCCCAATGATCGATTCTGCAACTGTTAAAATGTCATTTTCTTTTATCTCTTCTTTAAGGTTTTCATAGATATAGTTTACAAGGTCTTCTCCACCAGTAAAAATTTTTGTTTTTATTTTAATAATTTTAAATTTTCTTGAGGTGTAATCTATTATATCTTTGTCCTTTAACTTTAAATACTCCTCATATCCCTTTTTCAGGTGGGAATGCATCTTCTGTATATTTTTTTTTCTGTTAATAAATTTTCTCACAAGAAAAGCGTAAAGTTTTAAAATTTCATACATAAAAGTAAGTATAAGGATAAAAGAAACCAATTCAAGATGAAAAAGTTTAAAATAACTGTTTTAAAAATTATTTTTGAATTAAAACTCCCAAAAATGTCAAAAAGTCAAGCACCGTCCCCGGGTTATACAAATTTAGATAATATTGTTATTTAAATTGTAGACGTATATTTTGTTTGGATAAGAAAGGAAGGTATGGATGTTGATCTAGAATGTCTTTGATAAAATACTTAAAGAATTTTTATAAATCTAAGTTTATTTTAATAAAAATGTTGACTTTTATAAATGTATATATTAAGGTATAAGAAGTTAAATATAGTTTACATATTGTATGTAAAATCATAAAAAAAGTGCTGAAGCGATTTTATTAAGAGAGTGTTGGGTGCAATTAAAGACAAAAAATAAAATTTAAATTAAGGGAGGGATCTATATGAAAAAATGGATACTCTTTTTTATTTTAATTTTAACAGTTATGATTCTATTTGGAAGGGAGAGGGGAATATTAAAAAAAGATTATTTTTTGAAGAGAGAAAAAGAAACAGAAACAACATGGAATAATCTTCCGAATTGGGCAACAGATAGTTTAAATGTTAAAGGAATTGCGAGGATCCCATTTTTTGGGAATGTAAACGATTTGTTCGTTGTTGACACATTCGCATATGTTTGTATGGATTTTAATCTTGTGATATTGAATATATCTAACAAGACAACTCCCCAACTTTTAGGGTATTTTGATTTTTCTTCTACTGCTAATGGAGTTTATGTTTTGGGGAATTATGCATATATTGTTACCTATGATTCTGGATTCCGAATAATTGATATAAGCAATCCGTCAAGTCCAACAGAAGTTGGTTACTACGATACACCAGGAAATGCATATGGGGTTTGTGTAACAGGTGGTTATGCTTATGTTGCAGATGGAGATTCAGGATTACGAATAATTGATATAAGTATTCCAACAAGTCCATCAGAAGTTGGTTATTATAATACACCTGATTGGGCAACAGATGTCTATGTATCAGGAGGTTATGCTTATGTTGCTGATGGTTCTTCAGGTTTACGAATAATTGATGTGAGCACTCCAACAAGTCCATCAGAAGTTGGTTATTATGATACACCTGATTGGGCAACAGATGTCTATGTATCAGGAGGTTATGCTTATGTTGCTGATGGCTTTTCAGGTTTGCGAATAATCGATGTGAGTAATCCGTTAAATCCATACGAAGTTGGTTATTATGGCACTCCTGGAAATGCAGCAAATAAAATATATATTGTAGGAACTTATGCATATGTCTCTGATGGTTATGCAGGATTAAGAATAATCGACATAACTGATCAAACAAGTCCAATAGAGGTCGGATATTTTATAACACCTGATTTTTCTGTTGGAATATATGTTTTGGGTAATTATGCTTATGTTGGTGCTGGTTTATCAGGTTTTAGAATTATCAACATAAGTAACCCGTCAAGTCCAACTGAAGTTGGTTCCTATAGTACCCCCACTTATGCAGAAGGAGTTTATGTGGTGGGTAATTATTTATATGTTGCTGCTGGATGGGAAGGTTTGGGAATAATTGATGTGAGCGATCCTTTAACTCCAATCGAGTTAAAGTATTATGATACTACTGATTATGCAATAGAGGTCTATGTCTTAGGCGCTTATGCATATGTTGCTGATAATTATTATGGTCTACGAATAATAGACATAAGTAACCCAACAAGTCCAACACAAGTAGGCTATTATGATACACCTGGGTATCCTTGGGATGTTTATGTATCAGGTAGTTATGCTTATGTTGCTGATGCTGATAGATTACGAATAATCGACATAAGTAATCCAACAAATCCAACAGAAGTAGGATATTACGATACACCTGCTGAGGCAAATGGAGTATATGTATCAGGCAGTTATGCTTATGTCGCTAATCTGGATTATGGATTACGAATAATCGACATAAGTAATCCAACAAATCCAACAGAAGTAGGATATTATGATACACCCGGGTATGCATATGGAGTACATGTCTTAGACAGTTATGCATATGTTGCTGATGGTAGTTCAGGGTTGCGAATAATTAATATAACTAATCCAACAAATCCAGCAGAAGTTGGCTATTATGATACACCCGGGTATGCATGGGATCTCTATGTATCAGGTGATTATGCATATGTTGCTGATGGTAATGCAGGTTTAATTACGATTGACATAAGTAATCCAACAAATCCAACACAAGTGGGCTACTATAATACACCCGGAGAAACATGGAATGTTTATGTCTTAGGCAGTTATATTTATTGTGGTGACTGGAGTGGTGTTTATATTTTACAACATACTACAATAGACACCGTTTCACCTTCAGTATTTAATCTTATAAGTCCTAAGGGGAAGATAAACAATGATACACCGACATACATCTGGAACAAATCTTATGATACTAATTTTAAGGAATATAGGTTATATGTGAATAATAGTTTGAAGGTTAGTGTTACAGATACAACTTATACGGAGCCGACCTCTATAGCAGATGGGCAATATATATGGTATGTAATAGCGGTGGATAGTGTAGGTAATATAAGGCAATCAAATCAGATAGACACATTTAAATTGGAAAAGATGCCAGTGCTAAGTAAGAAGGTATATGATTTTGGAGATCTTGACACAAACAGTGTGTATAATTGGAGAGATTTATATATAAGGAACTTTGGAACGGGGATATTGAGAGTTGACTCTGTGAGATATAGTAACACTAAATTTTTTGCTGATACAACATACACATATCCATTTTTTATAAATCCAGGTGATAGTATCAGATATGGGACGAATGCATTTTCTGTTGATACAGGAATGATGGAAGGTGATATCAAGTTTTATATGAACATCGAAACAGATACAGTGTTCTTGAGTGCACATTTTGGAAAGCCATTGAGGATCGACTCAGCGATTGCATTTGATGGAAGTATCTATGGAACAGGAATAGATGCTGATGATTATGTAGTTTTATATTTTAATCAACCAACGAATGGATTTGGGATAACCTCGTTAAACATCGATAATATATTAAAATTGTCAAGTGGACACAGATGGACTGATGGTGTTGACCAAATAGACACATCATACTGGAATTCTGAAAAGACATTGTTAACAATCGAGTTAAGTACAAATATGAGTGTACCGACAATAAGTGTAGGAGATACTATATATCCTGATTCGAGCAGTATCATAGGTACACTTAATTCATTCAGATGTCACTATCAAGTTTTATTAAAAGGTTCATTTGTTTCCGGTTTACAGGAAAAAGATATCCTGGGTAAAAAGAAAGATGAATATAAAACATATTTAGAAGTAAAGCAAAGAGAGATAATTTATAGTTTTATGAATGAGGAGAATGAGTTTATAATATATGATATTTTAGGGAAGGTTATACATAAAGAGACATTTGCGAAGAGAGGTATACACAGACATAGTATAGAGAATCTTACCTCAGGGATATATTTTGTGAAGATGAAGGATAAAGATAAAAAGATAAACAAGAAGATAGTGATAATGAAGTGATACAAAGGGGGTGTAAAAAACACCCCTTTTTTAATATTTTTTCTTTATTAACAAAAGATTTGAACTCCTTTTTTGATGAGCAGTTTCAAATGTTTACATTCAAAAATGTCAAAAAGTCAAGCACCGTCCCCGAAAATATTTTCTTGAAAGAAAGTGAAAAATCGATTAAAATGAATACATGAAAAAATTTGTTTATAAGGTTTATAAAAAATTGCAAAAAGAACAGGTTCCAAAAAATATCAAAAAAAACTTTATCATAATTCCTGATGAAAAATTAAAAAACTTTCAAAAAACCCTTGAAGATACTTTTTTTAGAGGATGGAGAGAAAAGAGTAATTTTTCTGAAAACACATTTGAAAATGACTTAAAAACACAACTCTATTTACGCCTAAACGAAAACAGATACTACTATATTCCATGGATATCGAAAACTTTTAATTTAAAAGATAAAAAAATTCTCGAAATCGGTTGTGGAACAGGTTCATCAACTGTTGCGCTTTCAGAACAGGGAGCTTCTGTTACTGGTATCGATATAGATAAAGATAGCTTAACTGTTGCAAAGGAAAGGATCGATCTTTATGGTTTAAAAGCTGAATTTCTTGAAGGTAATGCATCAGATGTTTTTGAAAATGTTAAACATAGAAAATTTGATATGGTTATTTTCTATGCATCTTTTGAGCATATGGTTTATGAGGAAAGGATAGATTGTTTGAAAAAATATTTTTCTTTTCTTGAAAAAGGTTCTTTTTTTACAATAATCGAAACCCCAAACCGACTCTGGTTTTTTGATGAACATACCTCACTCCTTCCGTACTTCAACTGGTTACCTGATCGAATCGCTTTCGATTATGCAAAGTTCAGTGAGCGCAGTAATTTCAAGGAAATCTATAACGAGTACTCAGATGAAAAATTTTTACATTTTTTAAGAAGGGGCAGAGGGATGAGTTTTCATGAGCTTGAAATCGCATGGGATATAAAGGCAGGGGATATCGATGTGGTTTCTCATTTGAAGCAATTTTTTATTCCTTTTTCAAAAGAAAAAAAATTTTTTGATCTTCTACAGAAAATCTCACCGAAAATCGATAAAGGATTTTTTTACCCCTATCTTAACATAATCATAAAGAAATGATTGTTTCTTTCAAGGATAACACTTGACTTAAAAGTTTTAATATGTTATTTTATTTTTTTAATTTTTGTTAAAGTTAAGTTAACAGCAGGAGGTATTAGATATGAAAAAGAGAGTTTTGATTTTAGGAGCAGCTGGAAGAGATTTCCATAATTTTAATGTATTCTTTAGAAATAATGAGGAATATGAGGTTGTTGGTTTCACTGCCACACAGATTCCTGATATAGAGGGAAGATTGTATCCTCCATCACTTGCGGGAAAACTTTATAAAAAAGGGATTCCAATTTATGATGAAAAGGATATGACAAAAATAATAAAAGAAAAAAAAGTTGATCTTGTTGTTTTTTCCTATTCGGATATTTCCAACCAGTATGTTATGAACAAAGGTGCAGAAGCGATGGCAGCAGGTGCAAGCTATATGCTTCTTGGTCCTGAACAGACATACATAAAATCAACAAAGCCAGTTGTCTCAATAGTAGCAGTGAGAACAGGTTCAGGGAAATCTCAGACAACAAGGGCTGTATCAAAAATTTTAAGAGGTATGGGTTATAAACTTGTTGCAATAAGACATCCTATGCCTTATGGTGATCTTGAAAAACAGAGAGTTCAAAGGTTTGCTTCAATTGAGGATTTGAAAAAACATAATTGCACTATCGAGGAAATGGAAGAATATGAACCTCATATAAACAATGGAACAGTTGTCTATGCAGGAGTTGATTATGAGGATATAATCAGACAGGCTGAAAAAGAGGCGGATATAATCCTGTGGGATGGTGGAAACAACGATTTTCCATTCTATAAACCTGACCTTGTGATAACTGTTGCTGATCCTCACAGACCTGGTCATGAACTCACATATTATCCCGGTTGTGTTAACATTAGACTCGCTGATGTTGTTGTTATAAACAAAATAGATTCAGCAAAACCTGAAAATGTTGAGATCGTAAGAGAAAATATAGCAAAAGTAAATCCAAAAGCAACGGTTATCGAAGCAGCATCTCCAGTTTCAGTTGATAAACCGGAACTCATAAAAGGGAAAAAGGTTGCTGTTGTTGAGGATGGTCCAACACTCACTCATGGTGAAATGAAATATGGAGCAGGTGTTGTTGCAGCAAAAAGATTTGGTGCGAAAGAGATAATAGATCCACATCCTTACGCTGTCGGTGAAATAAAAGAAACATATGAGAAGTACTCTGATGCAGGTGCAATACTCCCTGCTATGGGTTATTCGAAAAAACAGATCTCTGATCTTGAAAAAACGATAAACAAGATCCCATGTGAAACGATAGTTATAGCAACACCGATAAATCTTGGAAGGTTGGTGAAGATAAATAAGCCATCAGTAAGAGTTGGTTACGATCTCCAGGAAATTGGAAAACCGGATCTTGAAGATGTTTTGAAAAATTTTGTTAAGAAGATTAAAAAGTAAAAAGTATGACTAAGATAGCTGTTGTTGCTTTAGGTGGAAATGCGCTGATTCAGGATGGTCAAAAGGGCACGATAACTGAGCAGTTTGCAAATACGAGGATGTCTCTTGACGGAGTAATCGAATTACTCCGTCAGGATTTCTCGGTAGTTATAACTCATGGTAATGGTCCTCAGGCAGGTTTTGAACTTTTGAAAAATGAGATCGCTGAAAATGAGGTCCCATCATTACCTCTTGGAGTTATAGATGCTGAAACGCAGGGCTCTATAGGTTATATGATCTCACAGTCGTTGATGAACAGATTGAAAAAAGAAGGAATAAACAGGCAGGTCGCAGTTGTTATTACTCAGGTGCTTGTTGATGAGAATGACCCCTCTATAAAAAATCCTTCCAAATTTGTGGGGAAATTTTATAAAGAAGAGGATGTCCCAAACCTTTTAAAAAAAGGATGGGTCGTAAAACATGATGTTGGAAGAGGGTATAGAAGAGTTGTTCCTTCACCTGAACCGAAAGGTATTGTCGAAAAAGATGTTATAAAAACTTTACTCGAAAACGGTTATATTGTTATTGCAGCAGGTGGTGGAGGGATTCCTGTTTATTATGATTCAAGGGGAAACCTTGAAGGTCTTGATGCTGTTATCGATAAGGATAAAGCATCAGCACTCCTTGCAGAGGAGATCGGGGCTGATGAGTTTTATATTTTAACTGCTGTAAAAAGAGTTTGTATAAATTTCAGAAAAGCGAACGAACAGGAATTAAAAGAGTTAACCGTCTCAGAAGCAAGAAAATATTTTATAGAAGGACAATTCCCACCTGGATCGATGGGACCAAAGATCGAAGCGATGATCAGATTTGTTGAGAATACAGGAAGAAGAGCACTCATTGGTTCCGTTGAACTTGGGAAAGATGTTGTAAGAGGAGAGTCGGGAACACTTATCAAAAGGGGGTAATCTGAAAAGAACCCTTATGTTGATAAAACCTGATGCGACAGGAAGAAATCTTGTCGGTAAAATCCTTTCTATAGTTGAAGAAAAAGGTTTTAAAATAGTTCAGATAAAATCCCTCAAAATGACAAAAAAATTAGCAAGAGAGTTTTATAAGGTTCACAGGAACAAAGAATTTTTCAATGATCTTGTTGAATATATGTGTTCTGGGTTAACAGTTGGAGTTGTTTTAGAAAGAGAAAATGCGATCGAGTATTTGAGGGAGATAGTTGGTGCGACTGATCCAAAAGATGCAAAAAAAGGAACGATAAGGCACACATTTGGTGAGACGTTCAGAAGGAATTCGGTTCATGCTTCAGATTCAAAAAAATCTTACATTTATGAAAAAAAAGTTTTCTTTAAGGAGAGGAGATGATAAAGATAACAAAAATTGGTTTTTACGGTATAAGAAATCTTGGTCCAGGTCTTGTTCAATCAGTTTTAAATAAAGGATTAACTGCTGTTATTTATGAAAAGGATTATGATGTATATCAGGCGGGCTTGAATATTATTGAAAGAAACATTGATTATGAAATAGAACACTGGGGGCTCACTTTAAAGGATAAAAAGGTTATGCTTTCAAGGATAGAACACATTGAAACACTTGCTGATTTTTCAAAACACGATATCGACATTCTTGTTGAATCGGTTGAAGAAAGATTACAGAGGAAAAGAGAAGTAAGAGAAAAAATCAAAAATGAAGTCAATATGAATATTCCTGTAATTTTTACTTCGCAGACGAACAGTTTAAAAGATGTTGTTGAAAACGATGAACTCGAACAGAAATCTGTAAACATACACCCAGTTCCGTCAGTTCCGATTTATAAAATCGTTGAACTTTTCAAAACTGAGAACACTTCGGAAACCACTCTTGAGATAGTAAAAGAATTTTTTGCAAAACTTGATCTGAAAATAGTTGAACTGAAAGATGGTGCAGGACTTATCGGTCCAAGAGTTTTGATAGCGACTGTTCTTGAAGCATGTGATGTTATGAGAGAAACAGGTATATCTCCCGAGGAATTTGATCATGTTATGAAAAAAGGATTAAAAATGTATAAAGGGCCGTTATCGATGGCTGATGAGATAGGTCTTGACAATATCAAGATGTGGATTGAAGAACTTTCAAAGATAGATAGTTCTGTTTACAAGGTTCCTGAAATTTTAAAAAATCTTCTTGATAAAGGTTATACAGGAATAAAAACAAAACAGGGATTTTTAAATTACAGGTAGGTAAAGATGAAAGTTTTAGTTCTTAATTCGGGTAGTTCCTCCTTAAAATATCAGATCATAGATGCAGCAACTGGAGATTCACTTCTCAGAGGGCTTGTTGATAGAATAGGAATGTCAAGTTCTGTGATAAAACAAAAAAGGTATGATGGTGATGTTTACGAGCTGGAGGATGAGATTATAAGTCATTCGGTTGCTATCGAAAATGTGTTAAAACTGATCGTTGATAAACAGCACGGTGTTTTGATGTCGATAAACGAAATAGATGCTGTTGGACACAGGGTTGTTCATGGAGGTGAAAAATTTTCAAGGTCTGTGCTGATAAACGATAAGGTAATAAAAGCGATAGAGGAGTACTCCGAGATAGCACCACTTCATAATCCTTACAACTTAAGGGGAATAAACGCTGCTATAAAAGCACTGCCGAAAGTTCCACAGGTTGCAGTTTTTGATACAGCGTTTCACCAGTCACTTCCAGAGGTCGCTTACATTTATCCAATACCTTATATTTTTTATGAAAAGTATAAGATCAGAAGATATGGATTTCATGGAACCAGTCATTACTATGTTTCTAAAAGGAGTTGTGAAATACTGGACAGAAACATCAACAATTTTTCTGTGATAACATGTCATCTTGGAAACGGATGCTCTATCAGTGCAGTAAAAAATGGTCGTTCGATAGATACATCTTTGGGTTTTTCGACGATTGCAGGTGTCATGATGGGGACAAGGTGTGGTGATTTTGATCCTGCTGTTATTCTGAACATAATGGAAAAGGAAGAGTTAACTTTAGAACAGGCAACATCATTATTAACAAAACATTCAGGGCTTTTGGGTGTGTCGGGTGTTTCTTCTGATATGAGGGAAGTTAAGAATGCTGCAAAAAATGGTAACAAAAGGGCTGAACTCGCATTTCAGATGTTTTGTTATATAGTGAAAAAATTTATTGGTGCATATTCAGTTGTTCTCGAAGGACCCGATGCTATAGTTTTTACAGCAGGAATCGGTGAAAACGATCCTGATGTTAGAGAACTCTCTTTAAAAGGTATGGAGTTTATGGGTGTAAAGGTTGATAAGGAAAAAAACCATTCATGTATCGGGAAAGAAATGGTGATCTCAACTGATGATTCAAAGGTAAAGGTTCTTGTGATCCCAACGAATGAAGAGTTAGTTATTGCGGAAGATGTTGTAAAAGTACTGGAGGAGATCGAGGATGAATAATAAAGTTACACTTGATATGGAAGTTGAAGATATCGTGAGAGAGTATCCACAACTGATATCTTATCTTATGGATAGAGATATAATATGCATAAGATGTGGTGCTCCCGTATGGGGAAGTTTGAGAGAACTACTTGAAAGCAGGGGAATTGAGAATTTGGAAAAATTCGTTGAAGAGATGAACGAGTTTTTGGAACAGAATAAATGATCATTTTTTAAAATTGTCTGAAACCTTCAACGCACCGTGGGGACATCTGTTGACACATTCAAAACACCTTATGCAATCTATATCCTGTGGATTTTCATAAATATTTATGTCCATCGGGCAAACAGCGTTACATACACCACACTTTGTACACTTTTCTTTATCATATTTGATTTGGAGTAAACTTATTCTGTTGAATAAACCATATATTGCACCTATTGGACATATAGTTGAACAGAAAAATCTTTTTGTTGTGATCGATGAAAAAATGAATCCGATCCCAAGAAAAATTTTTAAATAGAATATCCAGCTAATATTTGATAAAAGTGCAGGATTGAAGATTATCTGAGGTAAACTTGCCTCGATCGTTCCAGCGGGACAGATAAACTTACAAAAGAATGGTTCTTTATAAAGAAATGGGATTAAAAAGGAAAGAGACAGAAAAATATATTTGAGGTATCTGAATGGTCTTTTGATTCTAAATTTAAAACTTTTTATCCTGTATAAAAGTTCCTGTAAAAAACCGAATGGACAGAAGTTCCCACATGGATATCTTCCAATAAAAATTCCGATAGTTCCAAAAAATCCCAGAACAAGATATGGTATCTGGGATATTTTTATTGTTTGCTGTAAAGCACCAAGGGGACAACTGCCAACAGCAAGTGGACAGGAATAACAATTTAAAATTGGGACGCATAAAGATTTTAATTTCCCCTGGTATAAAACTTTTCCTGTTTTTGGATTTAAAAGTATGTATGGATTGAAGATTATAAAGGAAACTATCTGTATTATTCTTCTTGACGATATTTTAAATTTTTTTCTCATAAACCGATACAATCAAAACAGATAAACCTTCCAAAATTATACACAAGATCGTGCTGTTTTAAAATTATTCCAACTAAAAGGAGTGTTAAAAAAATCAGAAGAAAAGTGAAAAAGATGATTTTTTTTCTCATCTATACTGAACAGTTAAATTTTTTATTTTTGAGTATGAAACAGTTTTTGTGTTTACACCGGTTATTTCATAACTATCTGGCAAAACTATACCATTTTTCAGATATCTATTTTTTATTACTTTAAAGATGATCTGATCGTAAATATTTTTTAAACTCAACTCTTTTAAACTTAAATCTTTTTTATCAAGCACCATATAAACTAAAGGTTCGTTTCTCTTCGCATTTTTTAAGATTAAATTTTTCCCATCATCCTCGATCATAAACGAATCAGGTAAAAGATATTTCAGATTGGTTCCTTTAAAAATGTTTTCCGGATAAAGTATAAGATTTTTTTCTTCAGGAAGAAATTTTTTAACTATAGGTGAATTCCTGTTTATTTTATAGAGGTATGATATTGTATCTTTCAATGTTGTATCATATAGAAAGGATTTGATTTTTAGAGAATCTATAAAATCTTCTATAAAAGAATTGTAATAAAGTATATCACCATAATCGAATTTTGTAAAAGTTTCAATCCTTAAATATTTAACTGTAGATTCAAAAATTTTTTCTTTCTGATCAAAATTTTTTATGAGTGTTTCCTTTGTGATCGCAGGAAATATTGTTAAAGGTAAAATAAGAATAATATAAAAAAATTTTTTCATTCAACTGTAACAGATTTGGCAAGGTTTCTTGGCATATCAACATCAAGACCTTTTTTTACAGCTGTTTTGTAAGCGATAAGTTGTAATGGTATGACCGAAAGGAGTGGTGAAAGTTCCTCAATCGTATCAGGTATATGGATAACATCATCAACTATATTTTCAATATCACTGTCTCCTTTGTTCGCTATCGCTATAACATAACCTTTTCTTGCTTTTATCTCTTTAATGTTGTTGATTATTTTTTCATAGATACTGTCTTTTAAAGAGATAAAAAGTGCTGGCATATTTTCATCTATGAGGGCGATTGGCCCATGTTTCATCTCAGCCGCAGGGTAACCTTCAGCATGGATATAAGAGATTTCCTTTAATTTCAGAGCACCTTCAAGAGCAACAGGATAGTTTATCCCTCTCCCAAGATAAAGAAAATTTGTTTTGTTATATATTTTTTCAACGATTTTATCTATCTTTGATATTGTGTCTTTATCATTTAAAATTTCATTTATCTTATCTGGAATCGTTTCAACATTTTTTATGAAATTAACACCATCTTCAAATGTTAACATTTTTTTTCTTCCAAGTGCAACCGATAACATAAAGAATACCAGAACCTGTGCTGTGAATGCCTTTGTTGATGCCACACCTATTTCAGGTCCAACATGTGTGTATATTCCACAATCTGTTTCTCTTGCTATCGTTGAACCTACCACATTACAGATCCCAATGGTTGTTGCGCCTTTGTTTTTGCTTTCCCTTAAAGCGGCAAGTGTATCAGCAGTTTCACCTGATTGGCTTACAAGTATTACAACAGTTTTTGGAGTTATTATAGGATTTCTGTATCTGAACTCGGAAGCATAATCAACTTCAACTGGAATCTGTGTGAATTTTTCTATAAGATATTTTCCTATAAGGGATGCATGCCATGAAGTTCCACATGCTGTTATAATGACCCTTTCTGCATTCAAAAGATCGTTAAATTTATCTTTTATTCCATTCAACCTGAAAGTTCCATTATTTTTATCGATTCTACCTCTGAAAGTATTTTTCAACGCTTCAGGTTGTTCGAATATCTCCTTTTCCATAAAGTGGTTGTATCCACCTTTTTCTATCTGGGAGAGAGTCATATCGATCTGTTCGAACTCACTATCTGTGATCTGATCGGTTTCAATATTGAAAATTTCAACATCATCCCTTTTTATTTTTGCTATATCATAATCCTGCATATACAGGATCTGGTTTGTCAGGGAAACTATTGCGGAAGCATCAGATGCTGCTATCATCTGATCGTTAGCTTTTCCGATTATAAGAGGGCTTCCTTTTCTTGCAGCGATTATGGTGTTTGGTTCATACGATGAGAGAACAAGGATTCCGTATGTTCCATCAACCATTTTCAAAGATTTTTTTACAGCTTCGAGTAGATTACCTCTATAAAAATGTTCTATCAGATGGACCAAAACTTCTGTATCGGTTTCGGATTTAAATTTATGTCCTTTTTCTACAAGAAAACTTTTTAAAGTTCTATAATTTTCTATAATTCCATTATGAACGAGGGAAATTTTTTCATTACAATCAGAATGTGGATGAGCGTTGATGTCGTTAGGTTCACCATGTGTTGCCCATCTTGTGTGTGCTATTCCAATATGGGAAGCACACGGTTTTCTTTTTTCAATCTCTTTAACAAGATCTTTTATTTTCCCTGATTTTTTGATTATCTCAAGTTTTTTTTCTTCATCACAATAAAATGAGATGCCTGAAGAATCGTATCCTCTGTATTCCAGTCTTTTTAATCCGTTCAAAAGGATATCAATAGCTTTCTTTTCACCTATGTATCCGACTATACCACACATTTAAAGTAATCCCTCAACCCTTTTTATCATTTCAGAAGTTCTTTCAGGTGTTGTGAATTCACATATCAATCTGATCAAAGGTTCAGTTCCCGATCTTCTTATATGTAAAAATCCATCTTCAAAAGTAAATCTCAACCCATCAGTGTTATCAATAGGTATTCCTTTAAACTCATTTTCGATCCTTTCGAGTGCTGCTGATGAGTTTATATCATATTTTTTCTTGACCATATAAAGTTTTGGTAGTTCATCTATAATCTCATCGATATCCTGTTTGCTTTCAGCAAGGTAACCAAGAACCAGAGTGATCGCAACGAGAGCATCCCTTGTGAGATTTACTGATGGAAGTATCACTCCACCGTTGCCCTCTCCCCCTATAGGTGCTCTGTTTAAAATTATCGAGTCAACAACATTCGCTTCTCCCACAGGTGCTCTTAAAACTGTGAAATTATTTTTCTTTGCTAGTATTTCGAGCATTCTGCTTGTTGATTGATTTATGACTATCCTTTTTGGTTTCAATTTTGAAAGAGCGTAAAGCCCTGATATAGTTATTGTGTACTCTTCTGATATTGCACCTTTTTCTGGTGTAACTATCGCGATTCTATCTCCATCTCCATCAGTTGCGAAACCAATATCCGCTTTTTTGTTTTTCACCTCTTTCACAAGTCCTTTCAGGTTTTCAGGGATCGGTTCAAGGTTTCTATTAAATTTCCCATCTATATTTGTGTTGATCGTATAAAGTTTTACACCAAGGTTTTCAAGAAGTTCTGGAATTATGATACTTCCTGCTCCACTACCACCATCAAAAACAACTTTTAATTTTCTTCTTTTGATTTTTGATCTGTTAACGAAAGGTATAGAAAGAACTTCTTTTATATGTTTTTTGTAAAGGTTAAAATCGTTTATGTTATTTTTATAGTTCTCTTTGAATGGGAGAGGATTTTGTTCATAGTTCATAAAAGTTATATAATCTTTTCTGTTCAAAAATCTTCCAGAATTTGAAACGAACTTGATTCCGTTGTACTCTTTTGGATTATGTGATGCTGTTATGATGAAACCACCTGAAAGTTTCAATTTTTTAACAAGAAAAAGAATCGTTGGTGTTGGAACTATACCACAGAATATAGTATCGATTCCTTTGAAATTCAAAGAATTTATAAAAATGTTAGATAGAATTTCACCAGATTTTCTCGTATCCCTTCCGCCGATAACTGTCCCTTTCCCAATAAAATCTGCAAATATTGAAGCAAAATGTGCAACATTTACATTGTTGAGGTCTTTGCCTGTTAACCCTCTTATTCCCGAAACACTTCTTATTAAAGTCATAAGTTCCATTATTATAAAAAAAAAGTTGTTTAAGTCAATAGAAAATTTTGAAAGAAGTTGACATATTTTTTGAAAGTTTTATCATATAAAATATGAAAAAAAATAACTTTTTTATAATTTTTAATCTTTTTTTGATTTTTTCCTATGCCCAGGTGTTTGAGGATACAGGAAAAATTTCAATACACAGGTATGAAAAAGAAATGTATGAAACAACAAAACAGGATAGTGCAGTTTTTGATGTTGAAAAAAATAGCGATGTGAAAAAGGAAACAAATTTTTTCATCCTCTCATTACCTTTTATTGTTTTATTTCTTACTTTAATAACAATATCTGTTCTTATGAAAAATAAAAGGAAAATCTTCTTTTTACTTCTAATCTTATCTTTACCTTTGGTTAAAACTTTTCCATCTATACATTATGAAGATTATCAAAAAAATTTAAAAGATGTTTTTTGGGGTTATCCTGAAGGTTTAAAAGTAGAGTTGGATGAAAAATTATCAAAAGGTCTTGTTTATAACTATTATGGATATCTACCTTACTGGATCGATACGTTGTATTATGCAAATTTTCAGTATGATCTTTTAACACACATATCATATTTTTCTATAGATGTGAACACTGATGGAACTCTGGGTTCATTTCCGAATCCTTCAAGGTTTACTAAGATTTACAACGATGCACATAAAAGAGGCGTAAAAGTTCATTTAACCTTTACACTTTTTGGGACAACATCCGTATCGACTCTTTTAAACAGTAAAACTTCAAGGGATAACTGTATAAATAACATTTTAAACTATGTGAACACCTATTCTCTTGATGGAGTCAATATAGATTTTGAATTTGTAACATCATCTGTAAGGGATTCTTTTACTCTTTTCATTTACGAACTTGCTACCAAACTTCACACCCAATTTTCAAGGAGAAAGGAACTTTATATTGCTGTTCCACCTGTGTATCAATGGTATCCTGGATACAATTATCTTGCAATTTCAAATTATGCTGATGGACTTTTTGTTATGTGCTACGATTACCATTGGTCAGGGTCAACTGAAGCGGGTCCTGTTGCTCCAACATTCAATTCTTCATTCTGGGGTTATTACGCTGTTAATACATCAATAAACGATATTCTTTCACTTGGAGTGGATTCAGAAAAACTTGTTCTTGGAATCCCTTACTATGGTTACGACTGGCCAACAGAGTCAGACACATTGAAATCGAAAACAACTGGAACCGCAAGTTCGGTGATATTTAAAAATGCAAAAGTTTATAGTTCAACTTATGGAAGAAAATTTGATAACCATTCAAAAACACCTTACTATACTTATTATTCGACTTCATACCATCAATGTTTTTATGATGATTCTTCATCGATACGGTATAAGTTCTGGATAGTAAAAGATAAAAAATTACAGGGCGCTGGATGCTGGGCTCTTGGTTATGATGATGGAACTACAGATCTTTGGAGTGTGTTAAGGGAAGAACTTTTTGTGGCACCTCCTTTAAAACATTTCATTGTAAAAGTGAATACATCAAATTTGAATGTAAGAAGTGGGCCATCAACTTCTTACGATATTTTGAATGTTTCAAACTATGGAGAAAAATTTGTTGCTTTTGATTATGATGGATACTGGTATAAAATCTATTATCCTTCAGCATCTTTTCCCTATTATGCTTATGTTTATGGAGGCGATGGAGTCAATCTGAAATATCTTGAAGGGGAAAACTCTTTTAAAGTTGCAAGGATCACAGCATCTCTTTTAAATGTTCGTTCTGGTCCTTCTACAACTTATCCGATTCTGACTCAGGTGGCTTACAATCAGGTATTCGTTGTTGATTCTTTCACAGGTAGTTGGGCAAGGATAATTTTACCTGATTCAAACAGAACTGGTTTTATATACTATACGAGTTATGCTCAGGTTTTTGATGATCTATCTTCGTTTAACGATTGTGAAATTTTTATAGATTCCGTTGTTTATCCTGATACTGTCTTTTCCGGAGATTCTTTCGATGTTAAACTTTATTTAAAAAATAGAGGTTATGTTTCACTCGATTCAATTTTCGGAATGAGTTTTTCTGAAAAATCTTTGTTTTTCTATGAAACTTTCTGGTATGATTCAAATTTTGCTAAAAGTTATGGAAACAGCACTCTTCCTGGACAGAATGGAATCAAAACATTTTATTTCAAAGCACCTTTTATCGTAAACGATTCTCTTCTGATTTATAATGCTGTTTTGAAAAGGAAAGAGGATATCTCTTCAAATTATTTTGATATAAAAATTTATGTGAAAAGTAAAAGTTCAGGGAAAGTTGAGGATGATAAAATTTTAAGAGATGGGGACTTTAAAACATTTAAAAAATTCTATTATGTTTACGATATTTCTGGAAGATTGATAAAAAAAGGTGATGGAGAGTTCAACTTATCCGATGAAAAAAAGTTTTCAACAGGAGTTTATTTTTTGATATTTTCAGATGGTCAGAAGATAAACAGAAAAAAGATTTTAATGTTGAAATGATTTTTCTTGATAAAATTCCTTAAAAATATAAAATATTATTTTTAAAAAGGAGTTTTAATGGTTGAAGTAATTTTTTCAGTGAATCCAGGTGCAACAACTACAAAATGTTCTATCTATAGGATAGTTGAAAAAGGTATAGAAGAGGTTGTTTCAGAAAACATTGAACATCCGACAGATGAAATAAAATCGTTTAAAGATATAACATCTCAGGTTGATTACAGATATGATAAGGTAAAAGATTTTTTAAACAGGAATATGAAAGATGATTACAAAATTGTAGCAACAGCAGGAAGAGGCGGTATGCTGACTCCAGTTCCAAGTGGTGTTATAAAGATAAATGAGGAACTTGTCCATTTCTCACTTTATACTCCAGTATATCAACATGCTTCTAACCTTGGAGCACCGCTTGCATACAGAGTTGCAAAAGAGAATGGTGTTGATTCGTTTATAGTTGATCCCGTAAGTGTTGATGAGTTTACAGAAGTTGCAAGAATTTCTGGTGCAAAGGATTTCCCGAGATTTTCTTTTGTCCATGCTCTCAACATCAGGGCAACGGTTAGAAAACTTTCCGAAATGTTGAACATAGATTTCAACAGAATAAAATGTGTTGTTGCACATCTTGGTGCTGGATTTTCGATCGCTGCCTTTGTCGAAGGGAAAATCGTTGATAACGATAACAGGATGGAAAGTGCTCCATTCACTGCTGAAAGAGCAGGTGGAGTTCCACCGATACCACTTGTGAACGCGTGTTTTTCCGGTCAGTATACAAAGGAACAGATAATGAAAAAACTTTATGGTGAGGGTGGATTGTATGGTTATTTGAAAACAAAGGATCTCAGAGAGGTATTGAAGATGATCGAAAATGGTGATAAGTATGCTGAACTGATTTACAATGCGATGGTTTATCAGATAGCAAAAGAGATTGGAGCGATGGGTTCGGTTATGGATTTTGAAATCGATGGAATAATTTTGACTGGTGGAATGGCTTATTCTGAAAAACTTGTAAAAGATTTAACAAAAAAAGTTGGCAGAATCGGGAAGATCTATGTTTTTCCTGGTAGTAACGAAAACGAAGCGTTGGCGCTGGGTGTTTACAGGGTTTTAAAAGGTCAAGAAAAATATTTAACATGGCCTGTGAAAGTTTGAATGGAGGAACGATGGGAATAAAAAGTTTTGATGAATTGAAAGAGAAAGTATTAAAAATGTCGGCAAAAAGGGTTGCTATTGCAGCAGCACACGATAGAGATGTGATCGAAAGTGTAGTTGAGTCGATGAAAGTTGGAATAGTCAAAACCCCTATACTTATAGGAGATGCTGAAAAAATTGAAAAGATTTTAAAAGATTTTCATGAAAATTTAAACGATTTTGAGATAGTTGATTCTTGTTCTGATGAGGAATCAGGTAAACTCGCTGTTAAATATATTAAAGAAAAAAAAGCTGAAATCCTTGTTAAGGGAAAACTTGAAACTGTCTTTTATCTAAAACCAATACTTGATAAGGAAACTGGAATAAAAAGATCGGGTGTTCTTTCAAACCTTACACTTTTTGAAATGCCTTCATACCATAAATTCATCTCTGTAACTGATAACGCTATAATACCTGTTCCAACTATGGAAGAAAAAAAATATATTATAGAGAATACAAAAATTTTATACAACGCTCTTGAAATCGAGACACCCAAAGTTGCTCTGCTTTCCGCTCTTGAAGTTATAAACACAAAAGTCGAATCAACTATAGACGCTGCATGTTTGACCCAGATGTATCAGAGAGGTCAGATAAAAGGTTTTATAATCGATGGTCCATTGGCTTATGATACAGCGATAGATAAAAAATCTGCTGATAGCAAAAAATTGAAAGGTTCAGAGGTTGCAGGTGATCCTGATATTCTGATAGTTCCAAATCTTGAAAGTGGAAACATACTTGGAAAGGCATACAAATTTCATGCTGATGCGAAAAGTGGTGGAGTTGTTCTTGGTGCCTCTGTGCCGGTTGTCTTAAATTCAAGATCAGATGGAGCAGACAGAAGGTTCAACTCGATGCTTATCGCAAGAGCAATAGCAGAACTTATCTAATATTCAGATCTTCCTTAAATTTATCAAGATCAACCTTATCTCTCAGGTTTGCAAGTTCAAGCCCTTCGATAAAGGAGTCGATCGGATATATTTCTTCCTGTTTTAAAAGATAGAAGAGAGAGAAAACAGCACTGCTTTTTGCTCCAAATTTTCGGAAATCGTATCTGATAATTTTTGCTTCGGTTTGAGGTATTTCAAGTGAGTTATCAAGATATAATATTCCTTTAAAACTTTTCAATTTTTCAATGTTAACGTTGAGTCCATCTAAAGATGTTATGATAATTATATCCGGTGAATTCACATTGTAGGTGCAATCCTCTTCCGGGGAGATTATTATTTCAGTTGTTGAAAACCCAACACCGACTGTAACAGGATAACTTCCTCTCTGGTTAACTGAAAGCCCTGAAAGTATTGAAGCATAACAGAATGCTTCACCAGCTGTTTGAACGCCCTCACCAGCGGAACCGGATAGTTGTATACAGAATATTTTTTCAAGTTTATGGTCATATTTTTTCCCAAGTATTTTGACCCTGTCGAATAGATTTTCTGATGAGTTTGTATAAAAATCCCACCTATAATTTTCATTCTTTTTTACAAACTCTTCCTCTCCAATCTCTTTTAAAATTTCAGAAATTTTCATCCCTTTGTTCATTTTAACAGCATAACTCGGGCATAATTCGATCGCTTCAACCAGAGAGAATCCGTTGTTGTTTATTGCCTCGGCGATAACATCTGAGAAATCTGGTTTAACAACAACTCTTGCAACATAACTCGCTTTTGCAGCGAGTGCTATCTGACATATATCATAATTTCTTGTCTTACTTTTCTCAGGTGTTGTTGTTGTAACAAAACCTTTTGGAGTTAAACCACTCGCCTGACCACCTGTCATGCCATAAAGCATATTATTGTGGATTATAACGGTTAGATCTATATCAAGACGTGATGCTTCAAGAATATGCTGCATTCCAATTGTTGCACCACCATCACCGATGAAAACTATAACTTTTTTGTTTTGATTTTTTAATCCAAGAGAAATTCCTGCTGCAAGTGCTACAGATCGTCCATGTAATCCATGGACTGTATGTGAGTTTGCAAATTTATCTATTATACCATGACAACCAATATCTGAAACGAGTATTACATCGAGTGGATCAATATTCAATTTTTCAAGAGCTTTTTCTGTGTTTTGTGCTATAAGGTGGTGCCCACAGCCAGCGCAGAAAGGGAGTTTATTTGAATTTAAGAATTTTTTATCCATTTTTTCTAACCTCTTCTTTGATTTTATCGATACTGATCATTTTACCTATCGAATTTATTTTTATAACGTTATCAGGAGTGTTATTACCAAAAATCATTTCACACAGTTGTCCGGTCAGATTTTCTTCAACAACAAAAATCTTTTTGTATTTCGAAATTATCTGATAGTAAACATCCGGAACTGGCACAAGAGTTTTTGCAACTAGTAGAGAGACCTTTTTATTTTCGTTTCTTAAATCTTTCAATGCTTCTTTACAGACAACAGAACTGACATCGAAACTTATCAAAAGATTTTCATTTCCATCCTCATCATATTCATAGAGTGTGAAATCTTTTAAGTTTGAAACAACTTTTTTATACAACCTTGCACTGTTTTCAAGTGATTCCTTTGTTGAATGTTGTAAAATTCCTTTCTGATCATGTGTAGAAGCGTTTATTCTTATCTGATGTTTGTTTGATGATAGAGGCAGAAATTGTGGCACAAGATTCTTTTCTGGTTTATATGGAACGTATGGTTCATTTGAACTATAAAATTTTCTTTCAACTTTTTTTATCTCTTTTAAAGAAGTTATATCGAAACTTCTGTTTGTCATGGTTATTTCTTTTGAAGTTAGAATTATAACAGGTGTTCTGAGATTTACAGCAGTATTCACAGCGATTTCGGGAATTTCCCAGCAATCTTTGAAATCGGAGATCGCTAATGTTGGAACCGGATAACCACCTGATACCATCCCTCTTACGAGTAAAAGGTCACCTGCAGCACCACAGGTCGCGGTTCCGGTTGATGGCCCCAGCCTCTGAGCGAGTATTATCACCATTGGAAGTTCCATCATAAAAGCCATATTTATCGACTCAACCATTAAAGCGAATCCTGGAAAGGATGTTGCTGTGATGGGTAATCTTCCTGTAGCGGAGAGCCCTGACATCCATTGTAAAGTTGTTATCTCATCTGGAGCGTGGAAGGTCAAAGGTAACCTTTTTGAACTGTAAAGGTAAAGATAGTTTGAAGGTGTTATTGGATAACCAACGAATGTATCAGCACCCGCTCTTGCAATCGATTCAACTATTAAAAATGAACCGTTAACAAAAATCTTTTTTCCCTGTTTCATCTGTTACTCCGATTTTTTTATAAGTTTATCCCATATATACCCGATTATTATAAAAATTATGGTTGAAATTATTGCTCCATATGTTTTATCAATATCAAACCATTTCATCTGTTTTCCGAGAAGACATAAAAATATTACAACTACACCACCGATAAAAGAAAGTTTGACTCCCGTCTTCGTTATAAGTCCTTTCAGGTAAAGTGCAAAAAGGATAACTATAGCACCTATACCTCTTATAGCATAGGAAATATAAGCTGTATCAAGAATTGCGTTTCTGAAAAGTATCGCAAGCGGGATAGTTATAAAATTGATAAGTATTACAAGATTTTTTGCTGTTTGAAGGATCTTTTTATCATCTTTTGCCTTTTTTGAAATATTCTGGTAGATATCTTTTGTTGCAATTGTTACAACAGCAAAATTAACAGGACCAACTGTTGACAGGATCGCTGCGATAACACCTGCAAGCGCTATTCCACCGAGAATTGGATTTATAAAGGTTGTAGTTGTAAGAATTGTTCCGAGTGCTTCGTTTGCTTTTATTGTTGATGGATCGAAAAACTTACCTGTTTTTGCAAGAAGCCCCAGAAGTCCTGTCATTATGCCAAAGGGTGCAACTATAATTCCGGAAAGAACAGCTGCTTTTTTGGCGGTTAATGGATCCTTTGCAGAAAATATTGGTTGTATACTTGCCTGTCCAGCCATTCCTCCGAGCACTCCACCAAGAAGTAAACTGAAAGCAGCAGAAAAGTTTGTTGTGAATGGGTTATAAAGGTTATTAGGTGCTCCCTGTGATTGTAAGATCGATTGTAAATTTGAAAATCCACCTATCTTTGTTATTCCTATTATTGTTGCTATTCCAAGTCCAAAATACATTGCAACAAGATGAATTATTCCAGTTATTGTGAGAGCATACATTCCACCGATATATGTATAGAGTGTTATTATTGCAGCAGAGATTATGACTGACAATGTCCAGTCAAGTTTTAAAATTGGTGCTATGATACTTGCACATGTCTGGAGTTGAACATAGGAAAGAACGATGTAAGCGATTAAAAAAGCGAAAGCTGATATGGTTGAAATCTCTTCACCGAAAATCGATTTTAACATTTCACTTACTGTGTGAACATTTCTTGTTCTGTAATGGTATGCAACTGTAAATCCAATTATAATCATTCCGGTTGCTGTTGCAAAGTTGTAGAGTATCGGTTGTAAAGTCATCGTTTTGAATGCTTTTTCGCTTATACCAATGGTTGACATTCCACCAAGCCATTCAGCAGCAACAACAACTGCACAGACGAAAGTCCCAAGGTTTCTCCCCGCAATAAGATAGTCTGCTGATGATCTTTCAGCTATCTTTTTTGTCACAAAAGAAATTGAAACAACAAGTAAAAAATACAAAAGAACTATGATTGAATATATATTCATTTTACACTCCTGTATTAAAATTTAATTCAAAATTATATTCCTTAAAATTTTTATGTCAACAAGTAGAGAAAATTCTAACTATTGAAAAAATCTAAAATTTAAAATAAAATTTTATCAAAAGGAGAGGGTATGAAAAAAAGTTTGTTTTTAGGTTTTTTTATTTTAATTTTTGTATCCAATCTTTTTGCTGTTCCTTCACTGGAATTGAGAGAGAAGATATGGAAAGAATCAACAATACCTTTTGATGGGAAATATGATATAAAAGACAGTGATGCACAGAATGCTGGAATGATCGGAATTATCGAATGTAAAGATTTTAGAGGGTTTACTCCATCGATGTTAAAAAATATAGTTTCTTCTCCTGATGGTTATTATTGTGGAGTTTTTGCTCCCCATCTTAACGGTTTTACTTTTGATAATATTTTTTATTCAAAATTTAATGGAAGTTTCTGGAGTGTTCCGGTAAGTTTGATTCCTTCAACATTTTTAAATTCAACAAGGATTTATGGAGAGATGGATCTTACTGGAAACCAGAATTTATTTATAGTTTATAGTTGTTCAAACAGTGATGGAGATTATGGTGTCTATTTTATGAAGGATACATCAATAATGTATACTAAACTTACAACTCCTGTTTTTTTAAGTGATACAACAAAATCTGATTTTTCACCTTCAATAGCATCAAATGATACGGGTGATAGTTGTTTGATTCTATCTTTTGATGTTTTTGCAAACAAATTTCTATTAAAACGCTCATTCGATTTTGGTGTTAACTGGGAACAGGATATATCTTATACAGGACTTGATTATGATACAATTTCTGAGTTATCTGTGTCAAATATCAGATATGGATCTGGTTTAATTTACATTACATCTCAGGTATCATGGAAAGGTGAAATTAGATCTGATGTTGATGGTTCTGGAAAGGGAACCGCATACTCACTCGCTTTTTCTCAAAGTTATGATTTTGGGCTGAACTGGAATGGATTCAAGGGAGTTTTTAACGGTGAAATCTGGCCGGAGATCTCAAGTATAAATGGTGATACCCTTTTGTATCTTTTGGATACAACAGATAACAGTGCAAACGATCCTGTAGTTGTAAAAGCGTTTTTGGATGAAAATGATGGAATCTGGAAAAATCAGTTTGGACAGATTCTTGGTGATGGGTTCGGAACATGGTGGTACTGGTGGGATGCACAGTATTATCCTGAAGAAAATAGAATGTTTTATGTTCTTCCTGTTGCTGATCTTTTTGTTGATTATTATCTTAACAGCGATAATGATCTTTCAACATTCATACATCAGGGAAAATCATTGATTTTTGGAATGAAAGATGATACATCAGAAAATTTTAAATATGTTTATGTTGATCTTCACGATAAAAATATTTTAAATTCTTATGGTTCCACTCCCACAAATCGAGGGTACTGTTATAGTGCCAACTTAACATATGATCCTTACACAAAGGAAATTTATGTAGTATACCTTGATTATCTGACTTCCAAAACGAGTGTTGAGATGTTAAGATTTGCAAACGATAAGAATATTTACAGGGCAACAGTGATTCCAGATGCGGATCTTGTCAGTGTTGAATGTTCTAAATATATAGTTGACAACGATGGAATAAATGGTTTTCTGCATATCGCAGGTGTTGCTGGTTCACTTGATTCGATATACTGGAAAAACATAAATGTATTTGATCCTTCTTTTGTATGGGATTCTGTTGGTTATTGGGGTAATTTTTATGGTGTTGAAGGTCAAAATGGAGCAAAAAAACGCCTATCGATTAAATTGTTATCCAACATTTTAAAAAAAGAAAATAGTTTAAAACTTTTGATAGAAGAAGAGGGAATATATGATATAAAAATTTTTGATAAAACAGGAAGAGTATCATATTGTAAAAGTTTATTTTTGATAAAAGGTGTGAATATGATCAATTGTGAAATAAAAAATGGAGTTAATTTCATTTCTGTGAGAAAAGAGAATAGAACTTTTTATTGTAGATTTTTGAAAATCTAATTTTTTATTCTTTGACTTTATCTTTACCGAATGTTATAATTTTAATCAGGGAGTTATGAATAAACTTTTATTTAATTTGATAATCATTTTACATTTGATGCTACTTATCCCGCTTATTGATAGAATGGTTGATTTAAAGAAAAAAAGATGGCAGATCTTATTAGGTTTTGTTTTTTCTTTTATCGCTCTTGCAACTATGAGATTTTCATGGAAATTAGCAGAGGGTATAGTTTACGATGGTAGATCGATAGTCCTTGGTTTTGCAGGTTTTTATGGTGGTTTTATCCCTTTGATGATAACAATATTTTTTTCAACATTTTATAGATTTTATATGGGAGGGAGTGGTATATTAGCGGGGACTTTGACTATAATTCTGTGTGGTTTTACAGGTTATATATTTAGAATATTGTTTTACAAAAAAATTATCAGATGGGGATTTTTCAAAAATCTTTTTGTTTCGATTATTTTTTCCTATATATTATCTTTTGTGATGCTATTTTCTCAGATTTTTATTTTTCCTTTGTTTTCAGGATTTTCAAAAATAAAAATAATATTTTTTCCTGTTATGACCTATTATCCACTTACAACGATAATAAGTTTTCTTATAACAAACTATATTTTAAAATACAATTTCACAAAGAGAGAACTTGAAAACAGGATTTCTCTCCAGAAAGATATAATCGATAAAGCAAACATTATATATGTTGAACTTGATAGGAATGGTAACATAGTTGATATGAATGAAGAATCGGAAAATGTAACAGGTTACAGGATAAATGAGGTCCTTGGTAAAAACTGGTTTGAAACTTTTATACCGGATGATTTTAAACAGAACATTTATGCAGTGTTTGATGATTTCAGAGAGTTTAACATGATAAGAGAAACTTATGAAAATCCCATAAAGAGTAAAGATGGGAGTTTAAAATATATTCTCTGGAGAAACAGTGTTAAAAAGGAAGGAGATAGAATTACAGGAACGATTTCTTTTGGAATAGATATAACGGAAAAAAAGAATTTAGAAAAACAGATTCTTGAAAGTGAAGAACTTTTTAGAAAATCGTTTAAAGAACACAACACTGTAAACCTTTTGATCGATTCTGATACAGGGAAAATAGTTGATTTCAACGATGCTGCATTAAAATTTTATGGTTACACTTTCGATGAGATGAAAAGTATGAACATCAACCAGATAAACATACTTCCAGATGAGGAGATAAAAAAAAGGATGAGGGAAGCAAGGGAAAGAAAACAGAACTTTTTTATATTTAAACACAGATTGAAAGATGGAAGGATAAGGGATGTTGAGGTTTACTCAAGAGGTTATGATTATAAAGGTAAACATTTTTTACATTCAATAATTTTTGATGTAACCGAAAAATTGGAATATGAGAGAAAATTGCAGGAATCAACCGACTATTTAAAACATATTTTTGATTCTCTAACAGATGCACTCGTGATTCATGATGAAAATTATCGTATCATTGATGTAAACAAAAAAACATGCGAAATGTTTGGTTATTCTTATGAGGAAACATTAAACGCATCAGTGAGTGATCTGAGTTATGGAAAGCCACCATATTCACAGGAGGATGCTATAAAACATCTCAACGAGGCAAAAGAAAAAGGTGAAACAACTTTTGAATGGCTTTCGAAAAGAAAAGATGGAACTCTTTTTTATGCTGAGGTCAGCATAAGGTTTGTTGAAATAATGGGACTAAAAAGGTTTATTGTTATTGTGAGAGATATAAGTAAAAGAAAGGAACTTGAAAAAAGTTTAAAAGAGTCAGAAGAAAGATTAAAACTTGCACTTGATGGAGGTGAAGAGATTGTCTGGGATCTTGACCTTGAGACCGGTAATATTGATTATTCCGAAAGGTTGAATGAGATTTTAGGTTATGATAAAAATGAGTTAGAAAATAGTATTGAACAATGGAAGAGTTTATTACATCCTGAAGATTATGAAAGTATGATCAATATTTTTAACATGTATTTATCAGGAAGAATAGATAAATATGATGTTGAATACAGATTAAAAAAGAAAGATGGAGATTACCTCTGGTTTAGATCATCAGGAAAGATTTTCGAATACGATGAGCACGGGAAACCATCAAGGATGGTTGGAACTCTTATAGATATAACATCAAAAAAATTACTTGAAGAAGAGATTAAAAAAAGAGAGAGATTCTACAGAGAACTTTTTGAATCTGCACCTGATGGTGTTTTGATTCTTCAAAATGATGTTATCATCGATTGTAACAAAAAATCTCAGGAGATTTTCGGTTTACCTAAGAAATTCATAATAGGAAAAACACCTTACGATCTTTCACCCGAGTATCAACCTGATAGTATACTCTCAAAAGAAAAAGCAAAATTCTGGATAAAAGGTGTTCTTGAAGGTGAGAACAGAATTTTTAACTGGATACACAAAAGGGATGATGGAACAAATTTTGAATGTGAAATAAGTTTAACTTTGCTTGATAAAGAGCAAAAGATCATTCTTGCTTTTGTAAGAGATATAGATGAAAAGGTTAAACAAGAGAAAGAAATAAAAAATCTTCAGGATCAATTGTATCAATCACAAAAACTTGAGACTTTTGGAAAATTTGCAGGTGGTATAGCACATGATTTCAACAATCTTTTAAGTGTTATAATCGCGAATGCTGAACTTTTACTTGAAAATGCTGGAAACGATCTTCTTTTAAAAAGAAATCTTGAGACGATTGTTAATGTTGCACACGATGGTGCAAAACTTTCAAAAAAACTTCTAATCTTTGGTAAAGGGCAGGTCGCAAACCCGGAAGTTTTAAATTTGAATTCATTTTTAAAAGATATTATTCCTTTTTTGAAAAAACTTATAGGTGAAAACATTGAAATCTTCTTTTATCCTGAAGAGAATCTTGGAAATATAATTATTGATAGGATTTACCTTGAGCAGATTTTTATGAACCTTGCAGCAAACTCAAGGGATGCAATAGAAGGTAATGGAAAAATAATCATTCAAACAAAAGAAATTTATCTTGATGATGAATATGTAAAAAAACATTACGGTGTAGATGTGGGAAGATATGTGATGATCTCATTTGCGGATACCGGAAAAGGGATCGATAAAGAATTTTTACCAAAAATTTTTGATCCATTCTTTACAACAAAAGGTGAAAAGGGAACTGGACTTGGACTTTCAGTTGTTTATGGAATAGTAAAGCAGGCAAAGGGATATATCACGGTTTACTCTGAAAAAGGTGTTGGAACAACTTTTAAAATTTATTTCCCTTTAACAGATAAAAAGATTGAAACTATCAAAGAGACAAAAAAAGATCTTGAGTTAAAAGGTTTTGGTAACAAAATCCTTCTTGTTGAGGATGAGGAGTTTTTGAGAAATGCTGTGAATGAGATACTTGCGAAAAATGGATACATAGTTGATATCGCAAAAGATGGAGAGGATGCGTTAGAAAAATTTAAAAACAAAGAGTACGATCTTGTGATATCGGATATGATAATGCCTAAAATGAATGGATACCGTCTGTATAGTGAGTTAAAAAATATAAGAGGTAATCTTAAAATTCTTTTTATGTCAGGGTATACTGATAACGCATTTAAAGATAATGGAATTGATCTATCAAACATACCTTTCATTTTAAAACCATTCAGGAGTTTTGACCTTTTAAAGAAAGTAAAAGAGATACTTGGCTAAAAACACCATATTGATAAAAAAATTAATCCTGTTATAATACCTTTATAAAAGTCGAAGTGGCGGAATCTGGTAGACGCGTTAGATTCAGGTTCTAATAGGGGCAACTCTGTGGGGGTTCAAATCCCCCCTTCGACAGAGGGTTTTATGGATAAAGAAAAAGAGTTTCTGAAAGCATCACTTGAATCCTTTAAAAAATATCTCCCGAAAAGAATCGTAGAAAAAATACTTTCAAATCCCTATGAGGTAAAGGTCGATTCTGAAAGAAGAGTTGTAACGGTTCTTTTTGGTGATATTTCTGGCTTTACAGCATTGTCAGAACGTCTTGATCCTGAGGATGTGATAAAAGTCATAAACAAATATTTTAAAAAGATGGTCAGAATCGTTGATAAGTATGGTGGTGATGTTGACAAATTTATTGGTGATGCTGTTCTTGTCGTTTTTGGTGCTCCAGTTGCACATTCCGATGATCCCGAGAGAGCAGTCAGGGCTGCTCTTGAGATGCAAAAGGAGATGGATACGATTGAACCTGTTTATGCAAAAGGTGAATATGTTAAGGTTACCATGCATATTGGTATCAATACAGGTGAAGTTGTTGCGCTCAATATGGGTGTTGATGATAGAATGGAATACACAATAATGGGAGATAACGTTAACCTTACTTCACGACTCGAAGGGATTGCAAAATCAGGTGAAATAATAATATCTGACAACACCTATAAACATGTAAAGGATATTTTTGAGTTTGAAAAACTTGAACCTGTTATGGTAAAAGGGAAAAAAGACCCGATCCAGATATATAAAGTTTTATCTTTGAAAAAAGGTCTTGTTACAGAGGAAGATTTGAATTTTGTTGGAAGTGAGGATATAAAAAAATTACCAGATATTCTTGTTGAGAAGTTTGTAAAAGATGGTGAAAATTTTTCACTTTTCATAAAAGGTGATGAGGGATGTGGAAAAACGAAATATTGTTCACTTCTTTTTGATAGATTTGATAGAAAAAATGTAACAATATTTAAGTTGAATGGTCAAACATTTTTTCAAAACATACCTTTCAAAAAACTAAAAGATTTTGTTGAAGAACAGTTAAAAATAGATGAAACCGATTCAGTTGAAACGATAAAAAACAAAATAGATAATTTTCTGTTACCTGATGAAAGGGATGGTTTTTATCTTCTTTTCAACATCGATGATTCCTATGATGAAAAAGTTTTTAATTTAAAAGTTTATGAAACCTCAAAAAGGTTTCTCGAAAAATTGATCGGTTCAGGAAAAACTCTTTTTTTAATAGATGATTTTGATCTTTTTGATGATCACTCAAAAAAAATTTTTTTGAAACTTTTTAACAATCTTTTAGAAAAAAATAATTTTTCAACAATTATCAGTTCAAAAGAAAATATAGATTTTAATTTTACAGATAAGGTTGTTCTTGGTTCACTCGATTTTGAAAAGTTTAAAGAACTTGTTGAACTCAAGAGTTCGAAAAAATTTAACGAAGAGGATTTAGAATATCTTTTTAAAAGAAGTGAAGGAAACCCGAAAAAGTTCGTTGAGATCTTTAAATTTTTAAACGAAAAAAATTTTCTTGAAGAAAAGGATGGTAAACTTTCTATAAAAGAGGAAGGGAAAAAGGTTATACCTGACTCACTCAAATCCATTTTTGTTTCAAAGATAGACGGTTTGAAAGAGAGTGATAAAAAAGTGATCCAGTACACCTCGGTTTTAGGTTATAGGTTTAAAAAGAGTGAAGTGACCCAATATTTCAATTTTGCTCAAAAAGATGTTGATGAGAGTTTTAAAATTTTTACAGATAAAGGTTTTCTGGAATTTTATGATAAGGACACCTACTACTTTTCCTCAGAACTTTTTTATGAGTCAGTTTACAATTCTTTATCTTTTGACAAAAGAAAAGTTCTACATAAAAACATTGGTGATTATATCGAAAAAAAATCTGTAGATAGAAATGAGGAAATTTTACGAAAACTTTCTTTCCATTATTCAAAGAGTGATGATTTCGAAAAAGCATCCTTCTACCTTGAAAAGGCTGGAGATTTAGATTCAAAACTTTTCTCATACAAACAATCTGTTGAGAATTATAACAGTGCAATAAGTTTTCTTGAAAAAGTGAAAAGATTTGACAGGATGATCCCTATTGTTATAAAAATTGTGAATGTTTTGATCCATACTGGATCGTTTAACAGGGCGTTAGAACTTTTAAAAGAAAAGAGAGAGATATTTCTCAATGATGAGGAGAGGGAAATAGATTATCTCCTTCTTGAGGGAATGATATATGATAGAATCGGTGATTACAATAGATCAGAAGAGATATACAGGGAAGCGTTGAAAAAATCGTTGAATTTAAAAAATAAACAGATTCTATCAAAAATATACAATTCACTCGGAATACTTAAATCTTTTGAAGGGAAGTATGATGAATCACTTGAATATTACAATCTTTCACTTGATATCAGTATAAAGGAAAATAACAAAAATGATACTGGTTCTTTATACATTAATATAGGAAAAATACATCTCGAACAGAACAGATTTGATGAAGCGAAAAAATATTTTGAACTTTCCTATGATCTTTTCAAAGATATTGATGATAAAAAAAAGCAACTTCTTTCACTGATAAATCTTGGAACCGTTTACGATTTGACAGGGAATTATGAAAAGGCGGAATATCTTTATCACGAAGCTTTAAAACTTTCATCACTTGTAAAGGATGAAATAGAAACAGCAAGGATCGAGAACAATCTTGGAACGATAAAGTTTTTAACTGGGAAATATGATGATGCTATTAAAAGTTATCAAAATTCAATAAAAATTTTTGAAAGGTATGAGGAGTTAAAGGGACTTTCGGAGATATATTCAAATATGGGAGAGATAAATTTCCTTTTAGGTGAGTTCGAAATGTCAAAGGAGTATTATGAAAAAAGTTTGAATCTCTGTGAGAAGATATCACACAAACATCTTAAAACATACACCTCTCTCAATTACGCTAACCTTCTCTCATTTTTGGGTTATCTTGAAAAAAGTGAAGAGATGATCTTGACGAACAGGGATTATATAGAAAAAAATAATCTTGTTGATTTAAAAGTTATATCTCTAAATATACTCGCAAAGATCAACGGTTTAAAATCTTATCTCGAAAAGGAGAAAGAACTTGTTCTTGAAGGTATAAACCTCGCAAAAAGATATGGAATAAAAGAACTTGAATTCAACCTTTACTCTACTCTGATCAAAACTCTGATAGAGGAAAATCAACTTGAGCAGGCAAAGGTTATTGCAGATGATGTTTTAGAATATGCTGAAAAAAGCAACAATGAGATACTTGCAGCTGATATCCTTGCATCACTTGCTGATATCCACATTAGAACTCAGGATATAGAGAGTATCTCTGAAATATCATCAAAATCTTTTGAGATATCACAGAAAACAAAATCGAAACTATCACTTTTGAGAACGTATATATCGCTTTCGAGATTCTATCTTTTAACAGAAGATTTTACAAGTTGTGAGGATATTTTAAAGGAAGCCGAAAAGGTTGGAGAAAGGATCGGTTCACTCGAACATATTTTGATAATCAGAAAAATTAGTGATGACCTGTATACGAAACTGAACAAGGATGATCTTAGATACATATCACTTCTTAAAGGTGTTTCAACAGTTGAAAAATATATTGCCCGTGCAGGAGAGGTCAACAGGGAAAATCTTATTCAGAGAAGAGGTTTTATAAATTTTTATAAACATCTTTTTGATATTATGTTAAAAATGTTTGATGTTGATTTTATTGTTAACGTTGTGAAAGATTTTGACAAAAATATAGTTATTGAAGTATTAAAAGATTTTTATAAAATAGAAAACATAGATAAAACAAAGATTAAAGGTCTGTTAAAATTCTTTGGAGAGATGCAGGATGAAAAAAATAGTTAAAATAGTTTTAATCATACTGGTTCTAATGGTTGTGATCTACTCTATAGGATTTTTCATTATCAAAAGTTTTTTGACTGAAGAAAGGATAAAGGGTCTGGTTTACCAGAACCTTTCAAAAGCAGGATTTCTGGTTCAAATAAAAACTTTATCCTATGATCTTGGAGTATTTAGTTCTTCTGTGGTTTTGAAGGAAAGCTGGGTGGAAAACGATCTTTTTTCGGTTAAGTCGAAGAACGTAAAGTTGAGTTTCAACCCATTTAAAATAATTTTTAAAAAAGAACTTGAACTCAGTAGAGTTGATATATCAGATTTTGAAATTCTTGTTAAAAATCAAAAAAAAGTGAGTGAAGAGAAACCTGATGAGAATGGTTCAGAGAGAAAGGATGGAATAAGTATTTTCTCAAACATATATTTCAGAAATGGTAATGTAACCTATGATACTTTCAATTTAAAAAATTTGAATGGTTATTTGAAGTTTCTATACAACAAAAATTTTAGTTTCGAAACGAACGTCAGTTTCGATTTTCTTTATAAAGGTAACAATTTAAAGAACAATTCCGTGACTGCAAAAGGTGTTATAGATTCAATCATCGAAATAAAAAAGATAACACTGAGAAATGAACTTGCTGAGATTGAAGGGAATTTAACAAAATCTGACAAAAAGGTTTATTACTCTTTCAGTTTCAAAACATTATCTTTTGATAAAATTGTTAGAATTTTTTATAGGGATGAACATCTGAATGTTTTTGGTAACACACTGGGTATTATAAAAGGTGAATATTCTCTTGAGGAAGATTTTAAAAAACAGATCGATGGAGTTATAAAAGAACTGGAAATCCATTTTTCATCTTTCGGATTTTCTTTTAAGGATGATAGCATATCTATTTTTGAAAATTCTGTTCTCAACAAACAGTTCGATAAACTTGTATTCTTTGGGAGTATTTCGTTCAACAATGATACATCCGATATCGATATCACTTTTACACCTCAAAAATTTTTTGATGACACCATCGAACTCATTATAAATCTTGGCGGAGTAAACTTAAAAAATACTGAAAGATTTATAAAAGAAAAAAAATTAAAAATTTCAGGTAAAGCAAAGATAAACTTTAAAATTCTATGTGAAAAAAAGGATATAAAAAACCCTGATACTCTTCTCTTAAAAAGTTATGTAAAGTTTAACTCTCCTTTTATAAAAATCGATTATGATACTTTAAATTTGATGTTAAAACAGATCGAACTAACATCCGATAAAGGTATAATAAAAGGTTTCTCTAAGATTGAGGATGATAGGACAAATGGAACATTATCGATTTCTGGAGATTATTCAAATCGGATTTTTGAAGTATCAACACTATCAACATTGAATATCCAGAAATTTTTTAAAAACTATAAAGGGGATGGTGAGATAAATGGAAATGTAAAATTCTTTTTGAAGGAGAAAAAAAATTCTGGTTTTTTCAGTTTAAGGTTAAAAAATTTGAAAATTCCAAACATCAACGACAATTTGAATTTGAATCTTCAGGAAGCAAGATTTAAAAATTTCGCAGAAAATCTTGAATTAAAAAATCTTCTGATTGATGGGAAGAACGTTTCTGGAACAATTAAAATTTTAAATATCAATTATGGTAAAAGTTTGATAAATTTTTCAGGTGAAGTGAATGCTGATTATTTAAACTATGATTCACTTTTTATGCCTGCACCAAAGGTTGATCAGAAAAGTAAAACAAAACCTCCAAAAATCGATGAAAAATTGAAAGGGAATTTGAAGATTTTTGTTAAAAGGTTATATTTCAAAGATGAACTTCTTGAGAATATAATTTTGAACCTGAAAGTTGAAAATGGAATCCTGACAGTTGATCCGGTTAACGCTGATTTTTTGAAAGGAAAAATCGGTGGGAAGTTCGTCTATAACTCAAAAAAGGATGGATATATAAATTCTAATTTTGAAGGGAAAAAAATTGTGCTTGATGATTTTATGAAAAGAAAGAAATATCTTCCCTTTGATATGGGAGCAAAGGTCGATGTTAAATCTGATCTGAATTTTTATCAGGATAGAGTGAAAGAGAGTTTGAATGGTAAAATTGATATTACAGCAAAAGGTGGATGGGTTCATTTTACAGGGATAATCGAAAAAATCTCATCTGTCTTACATCTGCCACTTTCCGATACATTCTATTTTGATGATATGTATGGTGAATTTGAAATAGATTCACAGAAGGTAAAATTCGAAGATTTTGAGATGGAAAAAAATGGTCATACTATTTTGTATAGCGGGACTGTTGATTTTAACAGGAATATGAATATAAAGGGAAAATATACGATCGATATGAATATTGCTGATACGGGTTTACTTGAAAAGATCCTTAAAATGACAAACTATCCTTCCAATATGATTTATGTTGATTTTGAGATAGGGGGAACATACTCAAAACCTGATGTAAAGATAAAATACAACTCCGTTGGAGAATACCTTAAAGATAGAACGAATGAAAGTGTGAACCAGATGATAGATAATCTAAAAAATATGTTTAAGAAATGATCACTGTAAAATTTTTATATTTTCAATTCTTTCGAGGATGATCTCATATCCATATTTAGTGTCATACTTTAAAAAACCTTCAACATAAACATTTTTATTTTTAAAATAGAGTATGTTTACATTTTTTTTCAAAAACTCTTTGCTAAGATTTTTAAAGATTACTATCGTAAAATTTTTATCACCTTTCAACTTTATAAAATAGGTATCACTTTTTTTTGATTTGTATACATCTTCAACATACGCTTTAAATTTTACCCATTGGTTTTCATAATTTTTATAATTTTTTGAGATCAGGTTAAAATTTAAAGTATCTGAGATTGAATCTATCGAAAAAGAATTTTTTCTTATTTTGATAAACTTTTTTAACACTTTTTCAAACATCGAGGTATCGGAGGAATTGATGAAAAAAAGATTTTTCGAATATTTTTTTGGTTGAACAGGTTTGTTGCAGAGTATAAAACTTTTTGAAGAGTTGAAAACTATCGTGTAATCGAGAAGTGAATCCTCAACAAAAAGTATTGTATCAACAAAGATCGCAAGGGAATCTTTTAGAGAATATTCTTTTGTTATCGAACTTTTTGAAAGGATTACAAGTTTTTTTATCTTTGAGTTTCCTTTTAAAATTTCTAAAAAAGTTTTGTCTGTAAAATCTTTTGAAAGGATGGTTATATTTTGAGAACTCGATTGTACCAATTTTTGAAAAGAATCTTTGAAATCATCATAATCGAATCCGATTTGATCTGGAAATAAAAAATTTGAAATTAAAAGTGAAAAGAGAAACAGTTTTTTAATCATCAGGGAATATTTTTCCTGGGTTGAAAAGGTTTTCGGGATCAAAGAGTTTTTTTATGTTCTTTTGGATTTCTATTTCCTGATCTGTAAAAACGAGTTTCATAAATTTCTTTTTGTAAATGCCTATTCCATGTTCACCTGATATTTTACCACCCAGTTTAACAGCAAGTTCCATTATCTCTTTCAACACATTCTCGATGTTTTGATCAAAATTTTTATCGTTTTCATTGAGTTTTAAGATATTTATATGAACATTGCCATCACCCGCATGACCAAAAGTTATTATTGGTATTCTATATTTATCCTCTATCCTGTGAATATTTTTAATCAGGTCGGGGAGAGAGTTTACCGGAACGACAACATCCTCTCTTTCCCTTTTCACCGACATCATAACCATGGCGTCATGTAAGGATCTTCTCGCTTTCCAGATTTTTTCCTGAAAGGTCTTATCCTCAGCAACGAGTATATCAATACATTTTAGATCAGATGATATTGCGTCGATCATTTCTATATTTTTGTTAACCAGATCTTTTTCAAACGCATCGATTCTTAATAGAATCTGTGCTTCACCTTTCTGTGATGCCATCTGATTCCCAAGAAAATTCTTTGCTGCTTCGAGTGCTTTTTTTTCCATAAATTCTATAGATGATGGCAGTATCCCTGAATGTATTATTTTTACAACTGCGTTTGTCGCATGATCTATCTTTTCAAATGCGAGTAAAAGATCGATACTGTATTTTGGTAAAGGAAGAAGTGATAGTGTTATCTCTGTTATAAACCCGAGAGTTCCTTCGGAACCGATAAAGATATCTTTTACATTGTATCCTGTTGCGTTTTTTTTAACCTTACCACCAAATTTTAAAATTTCACCATCAGGTGTTATAACTTTTATACCTTTGACATAGTCCTTTGTAGTTCCATATTTAACAGCTGAAGGTCCACCCGAATTTTCTGCAACATTACCACCTATCGAACAGGAATCGAGTGATGCGGGATCAGGAGGGTAAAAAAGATCAAACTGTTCAACATTTCTTTTCAGATCACCTGTGATTATACCTGGTTGTGTTTTTACAGTAAAATTTTCTTTGTCGATCTCTATTATTCTGTTTAAAAATTCGGTTGAGATTACTATTGATGGAACAACAGGTATCGCTCCACCTGAAAGTCCAGTGCCTTTTCCTCGTGGAACGACAGGTATTTTTTCTTTATGGGAAAATTTTATTATTTCAACAACCTCTTCTTCTGTCTCTGGAAGACATGCAACTAAAGGGATTGAAAATTTTCCGCCGGATTCATCCGTTGCATATTTTTCGAGTAACTGTTCATCGTATACCATTCTGTTTTCCGGTATTATCTTTTTCAACCCGTTAACAATTTTTTTTCTTCCCATATCTTAAAATATATTGTCTTAAAAGTATCTGTCAATAGAAGTTAGTTTATTTACTTTGAGCGATTTTTTATATATAATAACTTTTTGGAGGTTTTATGGACAGGGAGCAGATTGTTGAAAAGTTTGTTCAATCTTATACATCCTACAAGAACAACATTGAGATATTCCATGATCTTTCAACTTTCAAGGTCAAAGAGATTCTACTTGTTGCAACATTTTACGATGGTTTTATTCTTGAAGAAGAGGGAAGGTTAGCCGAAAGAATTTTCGGAGAGTATCATAAATTATCCTTACCAGATGCTCCGAGAGTCACAAACGCTATAAACGGTGAAGAGGCATGTGAATGGCTGAAAAAAGAACATTTTGATATGGTTATTTTAACAATGAGAATCGATGGAATGTCTCCGTATCAGTTGAAAGAAAAAATAAGAAGTGTGAACAGGGATATACCGATAGTTATACTTTTAAACGATAATGGAGAGATTCCACTGATTAAAGATCAACTCGAAAAGGATAAGGATAAGGATCTTGTTTTCGTATGGAACGGTGATTCAAAAGTTTTTCTCGCGATGATTAAATATGTGGAGGATAAAAAGAACATCGAAAGGGATACTCTGGTTGGAAATGTGAGAGTTATACTTCTTGTTGAAGATTCGATAAGGTATATATCCAGGTACCTTCCGATACTTTATACTGAAATTCTAAAACAGACACAGAGATTGATAATACAGGAAAAACTTGATGATATGAAAAAATTACTTCGTTTGAGAGCAAGGCCAAAAGTTATAATCGCAACAAATTATGAAGATGCAATTTTTTATTTTGAAAAATATCGAGAGAATCTTTTAACTGTTATATCGGATATGAAGTTTCCGAAAAACAATGCGACAAACTATAACGCAGGTTATGAACTTATTAAGTTTGTAAAAGAATCGATGCCGGAACTACCCTGTCTTTTACAATCTTTTGAAAGGGAAAATTTAAAAAAAGCAAAAGAGTTGAAAGTCCCATTCATAAACAAAAACAGTGATAAATTGAGTCAGGAGTTGAGAAATTTTATTTTCAACAACCTTGGTTTTGGTTCATTTGTTTTTAAGGATAGAAAAGGAAAAGAGATAGTTAAAGCGAACAATATAGAATCTTTTAGAAAGATCCTGTCAACGATACCTTCTGAATCTCTGGTTTTTCATGCAAATTTAAACCAATTTTCTGCATGGCTGATGGCAAGAGGTGAAATCAAAATAGCAAAAAAACTACAGAAGTTGAAAGTTTCAGATTTTAAATCGATAGAGGACTTGAGAAAATATCTTATAGATATAACACTCGATATTGATAAGGAATCGATAAAGGGGAAAGTTGTAAAATATTCTGAGAATCTAAAAAAAGATGAACAGGTGATAGTGCAGATTGCTGATGGAACACTTGGGGGAAAGGGAAGAGGTATCGCTTTTGTAAACAACATTCTTCAGAATACGGATATCTTTAACTCATTTGAGAATGTAAAAATAACTGTTCCAAAAACGATGCTTATAGGTTCCGAGGAATTTTCAAACTTTATAGAAAAGAACAATCTATCTTACTACATCTTAAGGGAAAACGATTACAACAAATTGAGAAAAAGATTCTTAAAAGGTAAACTATCAAATGAACTTCTGTATAAGTTAAGAAAGAAACTAAAAAGTTTTACAAAACCAATAGCAATAAGATCTTCAAGTTTGTTTGAGGATTCGATCTCTCAATCATTTTCTGGAGTTTTTGAAACATATATGCTACCGAACAACGATGACGATTTTGAGAAAAGGATGAAGGATGTTGAGGATGCTATAAAACTTGTTTTCTCTTCTGTATTTTCACCATCAGCAAGGGCTTATTTTAACGCGATAAATTATAAGATTGAAGAGGAAAAGATGGCTGTCATAATTCAGGAAGTTGTTGGAAACAATTATGGGAAATATTACTATCCATCTTTTTCAGGTGTTATGCAGTCGGACAACTATTATCCAATATCACATCTTAAAAGAGAGGATGGTATATGTGAGGTTGCTGTTGGACTTGGCAAATATGTTATAGATGGAAACGATTCTTTCAGATTCTGTCCCAGATATCCTGAAATAGATATAAACATAAACAACAAAACTCAAAAATTCTTTTATGCAATAAACCTTGGTGATAAGAAAAGTTTCAATCTCATTGAAGGAGATAATTCAACTCTTGAACTCGTTGATATAAATGTTGCAAGAGAAAATGGTAGTTTGAACTATATAGGATCAGTTCTTGATGTTTTTAATGGGACTTTGACTGATGATCTTTCAGTAAAAGGTCCACTTGTGATAAACTTCAACTCAATAATCAAATATGAATATTTCCCGCTCTCAAAAATATTGAATCAGGTAAGCGCAATTATAAAATTCGCTATTGGATCCCCATGTGAAATAGAGTTCGCTGTTGATCTGAACCCTGATGAAAATCGAAAGATGACTTTTTATATCCTGCAGATAAAGCCCATCATTAGAAAGAACTCAGAGGTTGAAGTTGATATTGAAAGTATCCCGAGAGAAAAAATTCTCTTCTTTTCCGATAATGCGATGGGAAACGGTTTTATAGATAATATAAACGATATAATCCTTGTGAACCCCGAAAAATTTGACAGGATGAAAAGTGTTGAACTTGTTCCTTTGATTGAGGAGATAAACAGAGATTTTGGAAGAAGAGGGAAAAAATATATTATAGTGGGTCCGGGTAGATGGGGAACAAAAGATCCATTTCTGGGAATACCTGTTTTGTGGTCTTCGATTTCAAATGTGAAGGTTATAGTTGAGATTGAGATGAAAGATATGCTGATAGAACCTTCACTGGGATCACATTTCTTTCATAATGTTGTAACGATGAATGTGTTCTATCTAACGATTTTCAGCCATAAGAGATCGGATTCTTTTATCGATTGGGACCTGCTTTTTAAGGAAAAACATATCAAAAAATTGAGTGATACCATATTACATTTTGAATTCGAGAAACCTCTAAAAGTATTGATAGATGGAAAAAGAGGAAAAGGCGCCATAATCAAAACCGATTAAATTTTACTTGACAAAAATTCCCCATATGTTTTAATTTTTGTAATAAGGAGGAATTATGTATCAGATACTGGAACATCAAAAAATCGGTCAAAATATCCATAAACTGGTGATAAAAGCCCCACTAATTGCAAGAGAAGCAAAACCCGGACAATTTGTGATCCTGAGATCCTATGAAAATGGAGAAAGAATCCCCATAACAATATGTGATAAGAACCCAGAACTGGGGAGTATTACCCTGTTTATACAGGAAGTTGGAAAATCTACAGCAAAAATTGGAAGTTTCAAAGAGAATGAGTATATTCTTGATGTTGCAGGTCCTCTTGGGAAACCTGCACATATAGAAAAAGTCGGAACCGTTGTAACAATAGGTGGTGGAGTTGGTTGTGCGATAACCTATCCTGAAACTAAAGCGTATAAAGAAGCGGGGAACTATGTTATCGGAATAATGGGTTTTAGAAACGTTTCGTTTAAGATACTTGAAGATGAGATGAAAAATATATGTGATGAACTTTATATCACAACTGATGATGGTTCTTATGGACAGAAAGGATTTGTATCGGATAAGTTGAAAGAACTTATAAAAGAGGGAAGAAAGATCGATGAAGTTCTGGTAATAGGTCCAGCGATAATGATGAAAGTTGTTTCAGATATCACAAAAGAGTACGGGATAAAAACGATAGCATCACTTAACTCCATTATGGTTGATGGAACTGGAATGTGTGGTGCATGTCGAGTTGAGGTTGGTGGGAAGACAAAATTTGCATGTGTCGATGGCCCTGAGTTTGATGCTCATCAGGTTGATTTTTCGCTTTTGATGAAAAGGTTATCGATGTATAGAGATGAAGAAAAACTCTCATACGAAAAATATATTAACGAGAGGTGAAATATGGCAAAAAATAAAGAAAGAATCGATATGCCAAGACAGGAGATTGAAACAAGGATAAGGAATTTTGAAGAGGTTGCTTTGGGATACACTGAAGAGATGGCTTTAATGGAGGCTGAAAGATGTTTGAACTGTAAAGACCCTCTATGTGTTAAAGGTTGTCCTGTTAATGTTAAAATTCCTGAGTTCATCAAACTCATAAATGAAAAAAAATATTTTGATGCTTTGAAAAAGATAAAGGAGACAAATTCTCTTCCAGCGGTTTGTGGAAGGGTTTGCCCACAGGAAGAGCAATGTGAGGCTGCATGTATTTTAAGTAAAGCGAAAAAACCTGTTGCAATCGGAAGATTGGAAAGATATGTTGCTGACTGGGTATCCAGTATGGGAATTGAGGAGAATATTCCAGAAATTAAAAAGAACAATATTAAAGTTGCAGTTATAGGATCAGGTCCCGGTGGGTTGACATGTGCTGCTGATCTTGCTTTGATGGGATATGATGTTACCATATTTGAAGCATTGCATAAGGCAGGTGGAGTTCTCGTATATGGTATTCCAGAGTTCAGATTACCCAAAAAGATAGTTGAAAGGGAAGTCGAGTATCTGAAAAAACTTGGTGTTGAGATCAGGACGAATGTTGTTGTGGGTAAATCCATAACTTTAAAAGACCTTTTCGATGATGGATATAAAGCGATTTATCTTGGGCTTGGAGCGGGACTTCCGAAATTTATGAATCTGAAAGGAGAAAACCTTTTGAACATATATTCTGCAAACGAATATCTCACAAGAACAAACCTGATGAAAGCTTACAGATTTCCTGAATATGATACTCCCATAAAGAAAGGCAAAAGGGTTGCGGTTATAGGTGGTGGAAATGTTGCTATGGATGCTGTGAGAAGTGCTTTAAGGTATGGTGCTTCTGATGCCATGATCATATACAGAAGATCAAGACATGAACTTCCAGCGAGAGAAGAAGAGATCGAAAATGCTGAAGCTGAAGGGGTAAAATTCCATTTTCTTGTGAACCCACTTGAATTTGTTGGAGATGAAAATGGTTTTGTAAAACAGATAAAACTACAGAAAATGGAACTTGGAGAACCTGATGAGTCAGGGAGAAGAAGACCCGTTCCTGTCGAGGGAGGTGAGTTTTATCTTGATGTTGATGTTGTTGTTATCGCGATCGGACAGACAGCAAACCCTGTTCTCCTTGATGTAACACCTGAGGTCAAAAGAAACAAATGGGGGAACATCGAAGTTTACGATGATTATGGAAGAACGAGTATGAAAGGTGTTTTTGCTGGTGGAGATATAGTGACTGGAGAGGCGACAGTGATTCAGGCGATGGGTGCAGGTAAAAAATCTGCACTTGGTATCGATGAGTATATAAAAACGGGAAAATGGGTTTGAGAAAAAATGTCAGAAGTATAAGACAGAATAAATTTCTTTGCATACCTCAGGATGAATCTTATGTTCTTCAAAGAAACATTCTGAGGTATGCAAATGAAGGTATTTATCTTTCAGAATTCCTGGAAAAGGTTTCAAAGGATATACTTAAATTTTCAAACGCTGATGCACTCGAAATTCTAACGATCGGCCCTTCAATCTCTTATCTCTGGAGCATTGAAAAGGAAAATTTAGAAGAACCTGAATTTGTCAGGTTCAGCCATGATGATATATATAATAACAGATACCTTTTGTGTTCTGATAAGAATTTAACTGTTCTGTGTGAGATAGTTTTAAAAAGAAAAAAATGTAGAAGCAAAAAGTTTATGACAAAACTTGGGAATATTTATATCCCTGATACAACACAGACATCTATAATTGAAGTTTATGAGAACGATGGATGGAAAAAGAAGATTTTAAATCTTGATAAAAAGTATAAATCCCTCCTTTTGATAAAATTTGATATCGATGAGATAAACAGTGCGATACTCCAGATGAAATCGTTGAAAAAAGATTTCTTTAATCCTGTTTCTATAGAATTCTATGAGGGATTAACAAATACTCTCGGGATGGCGATATCTGACAGAAGAGCCCAGTATTTTTTACGTGAAAGGGTTAAAGAACTCTCCTGTCTGTATTCAATATCGAGCACTCTACAGAAAACAGATTTTGATTTTGAAAAGGATATGGAAAAGATTGTGAATATGATAATTCCCGCTTTCCAGTTCCCCGAGTTTACGAATGTGAGAATAAAATTGGATAACAAAGTTTATGTTAACAAAAATTTTGTTGAAAGTGATAATATGATTTCTTCGGATATCTTTGTTGAAGATAAGAAAAGGGGAAGTATTGAGATTTTTTATTCTCAAAAAAGTTTCAAAAAGGATACTGTTTTTTTCCTTGATGAGGAAAAAGCGCTCATAAACGCTATCGCAAACCATTTTGGATATGTTCTTGAAAGACAGAAACTTGAAAAGGATAGAAACGATCTTCATAACCAGTTGTTACATGCTGATCGTTTAGCAACGATTGGACAACTTGTTGCGGGTGTTGCACATGAAATAAATGAACCGCTTGCGAGTATTTTAGGTTTTGCCCAACTCATAAAAAAGTCAGATATTCCAGAACAGGTTAGAAGTGATAATGAAAAAATTATAAAATCAGCTCTGCATGCAAGAGAGATAATAAAAAAACTGATGTTTTTTGCAAAACAGATGCCTCCTCAAAAAGTTGAAGTTGATCTGAACGAAACGATAAAAGAAACTGTATATTTTTTAGAATCTCATCTCATAAGGTCATCAATAGAATTGAACTTAAAACTTTCACCCGATATCCCGAAAGTGGTTGCTGATCCGTCACAGTTGTATCAGGTTATAGTGAATTTAACGGTTAATGCAATTCAGGCGATAAAAGGAACTGGAATTCTAAAAATAGAAACTTTTTCTGATAAGGACTATGTGTATTTTACTATTGAGGATAATGGGATCGGGATGGATAAGGAAACGATGGACAAAATTTTTATTCCATTTTTCACGACAAAAAAGGATGGGACAGGTCTTGGACTTTCAGTTGTTCATGGGATAATCACAAACCACAATGGAAAAATAGATGTTGAAAGTGAACCTGGAAAGGGAACCAGGTTTACAGTAAAACTTCCCTATGGGGAGGTATGATGGAAGAGAAAAAATATAATATTCTTATTGTTGATGATGTTAAGGATAGTATCGAACTTGTGAGTAGAAATCTTCAGCAGGCAGGTTATATAACTTTTACAGCAACCTCACCGGTGAAGGGTTCTGAAATATTGAAAAACAATGATATAGATCTTGTGATAACAGATTTAAGAATGCCTGATATTGATGGAATCGCGTTTACAAGATATATAAAAGAGAATTATAAAAATGTTGAAATAATAATGATCACAGGTTATCCATCAATCGAAAGTGCGGTTGATGCTGTGAAGACAGGTGTTAGTGAGTTTTTACCAAAACCTTTCACAGATGATGAACTCTTTGCAACAGTCGAGAAGGTCCTTTTCAAACTCAAGATCAAAAATGTGTTAAATAAAGAGGTTAAAACTGATTTACCTGTTTATCAGGGTATTTTGGGTAAGAGTGATAAAATGAAAAAAGTTTTTGAACTTATCAATAAAGCATCACAAACATCAGCAACGGTTTTGATAACAGGTGAAAGTGGAACAGGCAAAGAGATGGTCGCAAGAGCAATACATTATTCATCACCACGCGCGAGTCAGAGTTTTGTTCCCGTCAACTGTGGAGGTATACCTGAAGAATTGCTTGAAAGCGAACTTTTTGGGTATGTTAAAGGGTCTTTTACTGGTGCAAACGAAACAAGAGCGGGTTTCTTCCAGACAGCTGATGGTGGAACGATATTCCTTGATGAAATCGGAGAAACGAGTTTGTCTATGCAGGTAAAACTTTTAAGGGTTCTACAGGACAAAACCGTCTATATGATCGGATCAAGAAAACCTCAAAAAATAGATGTAAGAGTTATCTGTGCAACAAACAAAAATCTTGAGGAACTTGTTAAAAAAGGTATTTTTAGAGAGGATCTTTATTTCAGGTTAAATGTCATCAATATTGAATTACCTCCGTTAAGAGAAAGGAGAGAAGATATACCATTGCTTCTTGAACATTTTTCAACAAAATACAGTAAAGAACTTGGAAAGGAAAAACCAACTTTCACAGAAAGCGCTATTAAAAGTTTAAGTGAATATTTCTGGCCAGGTAATGTCAGGGAACTTGAAAATGTCGTTCAGAGATTGATAATAATGAAAGAGGACAACATTATAGATGTCCCCGATCTACCATCACTGATGAGATTCAATTTGCCCTATAAAACAGATCTTACAAGAAAACTATCAGAGGTTGAATGTGATTATATCAGAGATGTTTATGAAAGTCAGGGAAGGAATAAAACAAAAACGAGTGAAATTCTTGGAATCGATAGAAAAACACTGAGAGAAAAGTTGAAAAAGTGCCAGATAGAAATCGAAGAAGAGTAAAATCTCCCCACTGAGGAGAAAATCCCCATTGAGTTAAAATTAAAATTTTCCTTTCAGAAAAACTAAAATTCGTTCAAATAATAACTTATTTATTTTTTTGATTTTTGGCATACTTATTGCTTTATAAAATGTAAAAAAGAAAAGGAGGTCTTATGATGACAATAAAAGAAAGAATCGAGGAAAAGAGGGAACCAGGTTTGAAAGATTTTGAGGGACTCTGTGTAACCTGTAAAAATAGCAAAACATGTATCTTCCTTCAGAACTCAACGAAATCGATAATCAGCTGTGAGGAGTTTGAAAATGTTGAAATAGTTGAAAAAACAAAGGATGATTTAAAAGAAAATCTTGTTTCAAAGGTTAAAGGATACGATCTTAAAATAGGACTGTGTGCAAACTGTGAAAACAAAATTGATTGCAAATTTGAAAAACCTGAAAGTGGTGTCTGGCATTGTGAAGAATACAGATGATATTCTATGGATATTTTAAACTATTCTTCTTACCTTAAAGATGATGATCTTTTAAGAGTAAAAGGATTCAGAGAACTTGTTGAGAGAACAACTTTTGATAAGGATATGCGCGCTATCCTTATCAATCCATCGAAGGTTGTTAGAAACTCTGAACATTTTTTAAAGGACAGTGAACAGTTAACTTTGAAATCAATTTTTATAAAACATAACTTTTTAAATGAGACAGATGTGACTTCACTTTTCTTTGAGAAAGAAGAGGATTTTGAGAATCTATTTTTAAAATCTTTTTACTCTTCTTTAAAATATTCATTTCTTGATATCCCTTTTGGTGGATCCACACTCGGTTTGATCGCAAATGAAAATGTAAATTTCCATGATGAAAAGGTCAAGAAAAAGCTGGGAACACTTCTTGTCAAACACTTTTCAGAAATACTTGATGAACAGAACTATCTAAAAATAAATGACTATGAAGAGGACCGAAAAGATTCTATAGTAAAACTGATTGAAAATCTTGATAGACCACGAATATCAAAGAGATTAAAATTCCTCTTGAAAAACCCTTTAAGAAAAAAAATAGTGAAAGAAAAATATGATCTTTTATGGTTAAAAAGTTTGGTTAAATACTTTTTTAAAGGAAACAGGGTGAGGGTTATCATCGATACGGTAAACAAAAGATCACTTGATTTTTTAAAGGAGATCGTAAAGGACGAATTTTTTATTGTTGTTGGAATAGGTTCGAAAGATTACTCTTACTATTCTACCAAGGGGATTGGCTGGGACGATATAAGTATTATAGAGAACAGGGAAAATAATCGAAACTCTATCGATTACACTGACCTGTTGAAAAAGGAAACAGAACTATTTTTGGAGTTTGGGACGAATTATAATTTCAATGAAACGATGTCCAAACTTGTTAACTGTCGTCTGTTTGGAGAATTTGAGGATCTTTCCGTATCCTTTCAGAGTGTTAAAAATTTAACCAGCAGAAAGATAATCTATTTACCATCATTACTTCTTGATTCGGTCGATCAGATTTTCGATTATTTTGAGATAATCGAAAAAAAAAGGGAAGAGATAATGAGTGTTGATGAAATAGAATTAAGATTTGAAACATATATCAGGTTTGTTCTGTCCTACTTTGATTCTTTTCTTGAAGACGAGCATAAAATCTTTGAAATCTTTTTGTCAAGAGCGTTTGAAAATTACAGAAAAAAGTTTTCTCTCGTTTATGGGTGAAAAGTATGGTTGAGGAAAAGATTGTAAAAGTAAAAACACAAAATTTCAATATAGTTGAGTCATCTTTGATCGATTTGAATGAAAAGGAAAAAGAATATTTATTGAATCTTCTAAACTATAAAGAGATATATGTGAATATTCCTTTAAAGAGTGCAGGTGGAGATTTTAAAAATGTGACCGGTGTTAAAGTTGATAATTTTTTGGTATATAACGATACATTTTCCAATCTAAGGATTCACCCTTATTTTAATATAGAATATTTTAAAAGGTTTTCGCTTTTGAACACATTGATGTTATCCCTTTTTGAATTACCGGTAAATGGAAGTTTCTCATCCATACTCGTTGATCCTTTCGACTTATCGATCGAAGAGAAGGAGGAACTTTTTAAAATGTTTTCTTCACTTTTAAAAAATGAAATTCTTGAAAAAAATAATTTTTTCTCTTCAGATCTGAATTCAAATTTGAACGATTTAAAAATTTTCAGTGAATCTTTTCATTTTGAAGAAAAGGATAGAAAAAGAATGATAAGTTTTGTTGATCAATACATTGATATAAAAAAAGAGATAGATGTTGAAAGGATAAATGAACTTTCCGCTTATTATTCGATCAAAAAGTTCTGTGAACTCAAAAGAAAAAATTTTGATGAGCTATCGGTTGTGGTTTATGGATTCGGAGAAAAACCATACCACCTTTCAAAAATGTTAAAAAAGGAAGGTTTCAACATAGTCGGAATCCTGACACATCTGGGTTCTTTCTATGATCCTTATGGAATTGAAATCGATGATTTTTATAAAAATTATCTTTCAAATTTTTCGGACAAAAATGAAACGAGATATAAAAAAATTGATCTGTATACATTCGAAAACATTAGATCCGACATTTCTATTTTTTACATAGATATTTTTAAAAGGGATTTCTTGACAAACATAAACACATCACTGATAGTCGAAGGTCGAAAGATGATATTTACAGATGAAGATTTTGAAATTTTGAAAAATAAAGGTGTTGAACTTTTACCATGTGAATTCACATGTTCTGGAGAGATACTTCTTTATGATGAGTTAAGGAAAAACAGAATTCCTAAAAAAGTTGAAACTATAATCCAGAAAGAGATATATCAGAAAATGGATCATATCTACGCTATCGATGGAGAAAATATAAAATCAAAAATCGTTAAAACTTCTTTAAGAAATATTCTTGAAAATCTCTAAAAACGCTCATATACCTCAAAAAAGAGGGGAGAGTTTAAACTCTCCCCCTTTTCCAGACAATTGTTTATAAATCATTTTTTATATGACACCCTGATCGATCATTGCATCAGCAACTTTCTTAAATCCTGCAATGTTTGCTCCGTTAACATAGTTACCAGGTGTTCCATATTCTTTTGCTGCTTCATAGCATGCTCTATGGATGTTGATCATAATGTTGTGTAGTTTTTGATCAACCTCCTCTCTTGTCCAGCTCATTCTCAAAGAATTCTGTGACATTTCAAGACCACTTGTCGCAACACCACCTGCATTTGCTGCTTTTCCAGGAGCATATAAGATTTTGTTCGCAAGGAAAACTTCAACTGCCTCAGGTGTTGATGGCATATTTGCTCCCTCAGATACACAGATACATCCATTTTTCACAAGTTCTTTTGCATCGCTCTCATCTAGTTCGTTCTGTGTTGCACATGGTAAAGCGATATCGAATTTCCCGAGTTTCCATGGTTTCTTTCCATCGTGATATTCTATATCTTTGAATTTTTCAGCCATCTCCTTTATTCTTCCTCTTTTGACATTTTTCAGTTCCATCAGGAAATCCCATTGTTCCTGTGTTAATCCATTTTTGATGTAAACTGAACCGTTTGAATCTGAAAGTGTGAGAACTTTACCTCCAAGTTGCATAATCTTCTGTGCAGCATACTGTGAAACATTCCCTGAACCGGAAATCGCAACACTCATCCCTTCGATACCTTTTTTCGCAGTTTTCAGCATTTCTTCTGCAAAATAAACACAACCATAACCTGTTGCTTCAGGTCTTATCAACGAACCACCCCAGTTTAAACCTTTACCTGTCAAAACACCTGTAAACTCGTTTTTCAACTTTCTGTACTGTCCAAACATGTATCCTATTTCTCTTGCACCAACTCCAATGTCTCCAGCTGGAACATCAGTATCGGGACCGATGTGTCTGAAAAGTTCGTTCATAAATGACTGACAGAATTTCATAACTTCGTTGTCAGATTTACCTTTCGGATCAAAATCACTACCACCTTTACCACCACCCATTGGAAGACCTGTCAGGGAGTTTTTAAAGATCTGTTCAAAACCCAGGAATTTTAAAACACCGAGATTCACTGTTGGATGAAATCTTAAACCTCCTTTGTAAGGACCTATCGCTGAGTTGAATTCGACCCTGTAACCGATGTTTACCTGAACTTTTCCATTGTCATCAAGCCATGGAACTCTGAATATTATCACTCTTTCAGGTTCCACGATCCTTTCAAGGATCGCATGTTTCTGGTATTTTGGCTCTTTTTCAAGTAAAAGTTCAAGTGACTCTAAGACCTCTTTTGCTGCCTGAAGAAACTCTTTTTCCCATGGATACTTTTTGGAAAGTTTATCGTAAACTTCCATTGCATAACCGCTCATTATACCTCCTTTTTT
>JBDRZY010000004.1:109072-192401 GCA_039804205.1 Caldifarciminota bacterium | reverse complement strand
CTACAAAAACATTATACTCTCCATAAGTCCCTTTATAACCACATACCGCATAGGAATATATTGAGTCAATAAATTTGTTTAAAATTAAAGGATTTTCTTTGTTTAAAACATCAATTGCATAAACTTCAGTTTGATCTGTAACAAAACATATATTATCCAACAAAAATACATCTTCCGCAAAAGACATTGGAACAGTTGAAATGGTAAAAATATTAAGTGAATCAGCAGATGCTTTTTCTTCTGCAATAATGTTATTTAACGAATGGAGCATAAAAAGAAAAATCAATAAAATGGAAAACTTTTTACAACTGAGAAAGATCTCTTCTCTTCTCTTCTCTTCTCTTCTCTTCTCTTCTCTTCTCTTCTCTTCTCTTCTTCATATTTACCTCCTTTTATATTTGAATTTTAGAAAATTTTTTATTTTTTGTCAAGAAAAATTTTTATTGAAAATAAATCGGTTTTTGTTAAAATACAATTTATATGATCGATATTCATAACCATTTACTTTATGGAATAGATGATGGACCAAAAGATCTTGAAACATCTCTGGAAATGTTGAAAATTGCCCAAAATGATGGGATAAAAGAGATTGTTTTAACTCCACACATCGCAGAAGAATTCAGATACGAACCAGATCAGGCAAAACAAAATTTCCAGACCTTAAAAGAAAAAGCAGAAAAAGAAAATATCAATATAAAACTACATCTTGGGTTTGAGGTTAGAATCGATAAGGACCTGATCAAAAAGTATGAAGAAAATATAAATATTTTAACCATAAACGAAATGGGAAAATATATACTTCTTGAATTTCCTTTTCTCGATATACCTTTATATTATAAAGAAATAATAAAATATTTTACCTCTATGGATATAACCCCAATAATCGTGCATCCTTTCAGGAACAGAAAAATTTTTTCAAACATCTCTTTTCTTGAAGAACTTTTAGATCTTGGAGTTCTGTTCCAGTTTAACACGGATGATGCTTTAAATAAGAGTGTTTTTCCTCTGTTTTTAAAAGTTTTTAAAAAAAATCTTGTTCATTTTATTTCTTCAGATGCACATTCAATCGATTTAAGACCACCGATACTATCATCCTCTTATAATGTAATTGAAAAAAATTTTGGAAAAAATGTCGCAATTAAAATTTTTTATGAAAATCCTTCAAAAGTGGTTGTAGGAGAATTTTTAGAAAATAGGGTCTTGAATAATTTCAGTTTTTTTGATAGAATAAAAAATATTTTTAAAAAAGAAGAGGAAGATTGATGGAATTTTTATATAACCTTTTAAATGAAAAACTTATAAAACCAGATTTGAAATCAAAAACCAAAGACGATGTTTTGGTTGAACTTGCACAGATACTTGTTGACAACAACCTTGTTGAGGATAAAAATCTGCTTGTTGAAAAACTGAAAGAAAGGGAAGCGATCGAAACAACAGGTATTGGACACAACATTGCGATACCACATGCAAGAACTGAAACAGTGGCAGGACTCGCTCTTGCGTTTGGTATATCAAGGGATGGGATCGATTTTAAATCTTTCGATTCAAAGCCGGTACACATATTCTTTCTTATAGCATCGAATGAAGAGAATAAAAATAAATACATTCAACTCCTTGCAAGAATTTCGAGAATATGCAGAAAGGAAAGTTTCAGAGAAAAAATTCTTAAAGCGGAAACAGCAAAAGATATTATCCGAATTTTCAAAGAGGAAGAAACAGTTTAAATAATGTCCCAATACGATATCGTTGTTGTTGGTGGTGGACATGCCGGTATAGAGGCAGCCACAATAATAAGTAATTTCAATCTTAAAACACTTCTGGTTACTTTCGATAGAAACAAAATCGGGTTCCCTTCATGCAATCCATCAATCGGTGGAATCGGAAAAAGCCATCTTGTATTTGAACTCGATGTGCTTTCAGGTTCTATGCCTCTTCTTGCAGATCTATCGGGAATACATTTTAAACTTTTAAACTCAAGTAAGGGACCCGCTGTTTGGTCGTTAAGAGCACAGATAGATTCTGATACCTATCCTAAAAACGCGTTAAAAATATTAGAAAATTTTAAAAACCTTTCAATCGTTGAGGATGAAGTTGTTGAGATAGTTGTTCAAGAAAATAAAGTTGCCGGGATTAAACTTGAAAAAACTGGTATGATAAAAACTGGTTATGTTATTATATGTTCGGGAACATTCCTTGGTGGAAAAATTTTTATTGGAAAAGAACAGATAAACGGAGGAAGATTTTCTGAAAAAAGTTCTTTAAAATTATCAGAATCTTTAAAAAATACAGGAATAAAACTGATAAGGTTAAAAACGGGAACAAGTCCAAGATTGAAGAAAAACAGTGTTGACTTTTCAAAAATGGAGGAACAGAAGGGAGAGGATAATACAGGATCTTTTTCAATATTAACCCAAAAAGTAGAAAACAAAATTTCCTGTTATATCACAAGAACAAATGAGAATACACACAAAACGATTAAAGAAAATCTTCATCTTTCCGCACTCTATTCTGGAAATATAGAAGGGAAAGGGCCAAGATATTGTCCATCTCTGGAAGATAAAGTTGTAAAATTTTCAGATAGAAGTTCACACACGATCTTCATCGAACCAATGGGTGTTGAAAGTGAACTGGTTTATGTAAACGGTGCATCTTCTTCATTACCTGTTGATGTTCAATATGAATACATCCAGAGTATAAAAGGTCTTGAAAAAAGTGTTTTTACTCAACCAGGATATGCTATTGAATATGATGCATTGAAAAGTAAACAGATAAAACCAACTCTTGAACATAAAGGTATAAAAGGTCTTTTTTTTGCTGGACAGATTAACGGAACAAGTGGATATGAAGAAGCAGCAGCACAGGGTTATGTAGCGGGTTTAAACGCTGCATTATCTTTTCTTGGAAAAGATAATATAGTTTTTGATAGGTTTAACTCATACATTGGAGTTTTGATAGACGATATAATCAAAAAGGATCTAACGGAGCCATACAGGTTGTTCACTTCAAGATCTGAAAATAGATTGTTTTTAAGACAGGATAACTCATTTGTAAGATTGAAAGATATAGTCGAAAAGATAAAGTTTAACGGCAGAAGATCTGAACTATACAAAAAACTTTTTGAAGAAGCAGAAGAGTTAAAAAATTTTCTTTATCATGATAAAGAGAATTTTATTTTAAAGAAAAAGTTTGAGTTTTTAAAGGATCCATCATTCCCTTATGAAGATTTTAAAAAATTATTACCCGAATTTTCTGAAAGAGCATTAATTTTCATATATTCAGAAAATAAGTACAGAGGATATATAGAAAAATATAAAAGGATAACAAAAATAATCCTTGAGAATGGTGAAAAGTTGATAAAAGATAAAAACAGATTGTTGACATCCCCGATAATCTCAAAAGAGGCAAAAGAGATCCTTTCAAAGTATGAAGTTGAAAAGATAAAAGATCTATATGGACTTATAGATCCTTCAGATATTGAAAATATTATAGTTGTTTTGAAAAAAATTTAATCAACTACATGAAGAACAGGAACCAGAACAGTTTCCACCAGAACATTTCGATTTTTCTTTATCTTCTTTCTGTCCACTCCCTGTTGAGTTATTCTTTTTGTAATCGTTCACATAAAACCCTGAACCTTTAAAAATAATGTTCGAATTATAACTTAAAATTTTCTCTGAAACCGAATCACATTCAGGACATTTAACAGAAGGTCTGTCTGACATTTTGTGAAAAACGTTGAACACAAGTCCACACTTTTTGCATTTATAATCGTAGTTTGGCATTTTTCACTCCATTTTTCGATGGCGGGTAAAAACCCGCCATCAATTTTTCATATTAATACATTCCGCCGTATCCACCGCCTGCTGGTGGCATCATTGGCTGTTTCTCTTCCTCTTTCTTCTCAGCGATCATGCATTCTGTGGTAAGAAGTAATGATGCAACTGAAGCAGCATTTTCAAGTGCTGTTCTTGAAACTTTTGTCGGATCTATAACACCTGCTTCAAACATATCCTCAATCTTTCCAGTAAGAACATTGAATCCTTCGTTCTTCTTTGCATTCTTAACCTGGTTAACTATAACAGCATCCTCTTCACCAGCGTTTTTAACTATCATTCTTATTGGCTCTTCAAGTGCCTTCTTGATTATTTCAGCACCTATCTTTTCATCATCGTTAGCAAACTCTATCTTATCTATCGCTTTTAATGTTCTAAGATATGCTGTTCCACCACCTGGAACTATACCTTCTTCAACCGCTGCTTTTGTAGCATGCAGAGCATCCTCTACTCTTGCTTTCTTTTCTTTCATCTCTACTTCCGTTGGAGCACCAACATTGATAACTGCAACTCCACCAGCAAGTTTTGCCAGTCTTTCCTGTAATTTTTCTTTATCATAATCACTTGTTGTTTCCTGTATCTGTTTTTTAATCTGAGAAATTCTTGCATCTATATCACTCTTCTTACCTTTACCATCAACGATTGTTGTATTCTCTTTGTCAACAGTTACCTTTTCACACTGACCAAGATCTCTCAGTTGAACTGATTCGAGTTTCATGCCCTGTTCTTCAGAGATAACTCTACCACCTGTAACTATTGCGATATCCTGAAGCATCTCTTTTCTTCTATCACCATATCCTGGTGCTTTAACAGCACAAGCGCTCAAAGTTCCTCTCAACTTGTTAACAACTAAAGTCGCAAGTGGTTCACCTTCAACATCCTCTGCTATTATAAGTAATGGTTTTCCTGACTGTGCAACCTGTTCAAGTATTGGAAGAACTTCTTTCATATTTGAAATCTTTTTATCTGTAATAAGAAGGTATGGTTTTTCAAGTTCAACAGTCATCTTTTCAGCATTCGTTATAAAATAAGGAGAGAGATATCCTCTATCAAACTGCATTCCTTCAACGAATTCAAGTTCCATTTTATTCGATTTTCCCTCTTCAACGGTAATGACTCCATCTTTTCCAGCTTTGTCCATCGCTTCAGCAATTATATCACCGATTGAGGTATCGTTGTTCGCAGAAATCGAAGCAACCTGTGCTATTTCTTTTTTATCCTTTGTTTCCTTTGAAAGTTTTTTCAACTCCTCAACAACCGCTTCAACCGCCTTATCGATTCCCCTTTTCACAAGTATTGGGTTTCTACCTGCTGTAACATGTTTTAAACCCTCTCTGTAGATTGCCTGAGCAAGAACTGTTGCTGTTGTTGTTCCATCACCCGCAACATCCGATGTTTTTGATGCAACCTCTTTTACCATCTGTGCACCCATATTTTCAAAAGGATCCTCAAGTTCTATCTCTTTGGCAACAGTAACACCATCTTTTGTTATTGTTGGTGCACCAAATTTCTTCTCGATAGCAACATTTCTTCCTTTTGGACCAAGAGTAACTTTTACAGCATCAGCAAGTTTATTTACACCTTCAAGTATCTTCTTACGAGCATCATCACTATAAATTATTTCTTTTGATGTCATCATTACCTCCATTTATTTGTTTATGATTGCAAGAATATCTGTTGAGTCCATTATAACATACTCAACACCATCAACCTCAATATCTGTTCCAGCATATTTTCCAAAAAGAACGATATCTCCTGGTTTAACATCAGGATCTTTTCCATCAAGTTTTTTAGAAGCAGCAATAACCTCTCCCTGTTGTGGTTTCTCTTTCGCTGTGTCGGGGATTATAATGGAACCTTTTTTTACCTCTTTTTCTTCAATCCTTTTAATAAGGACTTTTCCGTTGATAGGTTGGATTTTACTCTCCTTTGCCATAAATATACCTCCTTTTATTTTATTTAAAAATGAAAATATCTCTAAATATGACAAGATAAATTTAATTTTAAAAAAGGGATTGTCAAGTCCTAAAAAAATTTTTTATATGGACAGGATGAACATTTAAAAATCTTATTTTTTTCTTTTTTTATTTTGTAACCCCTTTTATTTGCATAACTTATAATATAATCCAGAAAATGTTCATCTATGTCAAATTTTTTTGTTATCTCCTTTTTTGTTACAACTCTATTGTTCAAAATGAAATTTATTATTTCCTCTATCATAAATTCAAAATATCGCGATCAAAAGATATCTTGCTATAAAAGATATTATATAAGCAAAAAAAACTGAGTAAACAATGATACCTGAAAGGTAAAGGTATGATCCTGTTTCCTGTTTTATAACTATCGCTGTTGCAATACAGGGAAGATATATCATCAAAAATAAAAGGAAAACAAACCCATCTATCTTTCCCCATCTTGCGCTTATTATGTTTTCCAATTGTTCTCCTTTATACAGAACACCAAGAGTTGAAACAACAGATTCCTTTGCAAAAAATCCGGTCAGGAGGGATACAGTTCTTTCCATATCAAAACCAAGAGGTCTAAATAAAAATGTTATCTTTTCTCCTCCAATTTTTATAAAACCTCCATCAACATTTTGAGGGAAATATGAGAGAAGAAAAATAATAAGAGTTATCAAAAAAATCAATGTTCCAGCTCTCTTAATAAAATCTTTTACCTTGAAATAAGAGTTCAACAAAAGATTTTTTATTGTTGGAAGGTGGTAATCAGGTAGTTCCATTATAAGACCTTCACTCGTTTCTTTCAAAAGGAACCTATCAAAAATAAAACCTGAAAAAATTGCAAAAACTATTGAAAGCAAAAACAGAATAAAAATTATTAGAAAATCAAATTTCCCAAAAAGTATGGCTCCAAGGAATATCAGAACAGTTAACCTTGATGAACAGGGTATAAAAGGTATAATGAGTATAGTTTTTATTCTGTCTTTTGGAGTATCAAGAACTCTTGTTGAAAGAACTGCGGGAACAGAACATCCAAAACCAAGTATCAGGGATATAAAAGATTTTCCATGAAGTCCTATCTTATGCATAAATCTATCCATAATGAAAACAACTCTTGCAAGATAACCGGTATCCTCAAGAAAACCAAGAAAAAAATACATAAAAAAAATATACGGGATCAGGGTAATCACAGAACCCAGACCACCGATTATGCCTTCAGTTAAAAACGATAGAATAAAACCTTTTTCTAAAACTTTCGATAGATATGTTGAAATTGTCTCAAAAAGAAAAGAGATAATCTTTGAAAAGATATCCCCGAAAAAGAATGTTAAAAAGAATATAAAAAGAAAGATAATCAAAAAAATCGGAATAGAAAAAAATCTGTTTAAAAGCGTATTATCTATTTCTTCTGTTAAACTTTTTTTATCATAAAATTCTCTTTTTGTAACCTCTCCTGTAATACCTCTACTTAAAGAATAAAACCAGTCAAGAGTCAAAAAATCCTTTTTTTTAAAATCTTTATAGAGTTCCTCAACATTTTTCTTTATTTTTGAAAGATCCTCAGAATCAAGTATTTTACAAATAAATGGAGAAAAATTTTTATCATCCTCAATAACTTTTAATGAAAAGAATTTGGGATGATGTTCAAATTCTTTATATTTTATAAGGATTTCCGATATTTTTTCTATATACGAATATATTTTATCACTGACTTTAAAATATTTTGTTTCACATATCTTTTTATGAATGTTATTTTTTATAACCCTTTTTAACTCATCTATCCCCTCACCATTTTTAACTGAACCAAAAACTATATCACATGAAAATATCTCTTTTAACTTTTCTTCATCAATTTTTATACCTTTACTTTTTGCAACATCTATCTTGTTTACAAAAAATATTACAGGAATATCAAGAAAAAAGAGTTGTAAAGACAAGAATAAAGATCTTTCAAGATTTGAACCATCAAGAATGTTCACGATGAGTGAAGGTGAAGATTCTAATAAAAAATCAAGAGAGATCTTTTCATCCAAACCTGTAGGCGTTAAACCATAAAGCCCTGGTAGATCTATGATCTCATACCTTTCACCATCTATAAAGAAAAATCCCTCCTTTTTTTCAACTGTAACTCCAGGCCAGTTCCCAACCGTCTGGTCAAGACCTGTTAAAGCGTTAAAAAGTGAAGATTTTCCACTGTTTGGTTGTCCCACAATAACTATTTTTTCGTTCATATTTTTTCAACTTCGATCCTGGATGCCATCATCCTTCCAATGATTATCTTTGAACCATCCTGTTTAATTATCAAAGGCCCTTTTCCATCATTTTTTAAAACCTCAACAAAACAATGATCGGTTATTCCCATGTTTTTTATTTTACATACAAAATTTGATCCCCCATAAAGTGATAACACTTTTGCTTTTTCACCTTCCTTTAAATCTGTCAGTTTCATTTTTCTCTCCATAAAGAATTCTTTTTGTTCTTTCGTTAAAATTTTTTGAAATCTTTTCCATCCTTTCATAGATGTTCCTGTCAACGATGTGCTCGATTTCACATGCAATTTTCTGTGCTGAATCGTTTTCAAGTTCAAATATTTTTTCAACAAATTCTGTGATTATCCTGTGTTTTTTATAGACATCTTTCGCCTTTTTCATTCCTTCCTTTGTAAGATTTATGTATCCATATTTTTCCTGAACTATAAGTTCTTTCTCTTTAAGCACATTCAACGCATTCACTATGGATGGTTTCGAAACTTTTAAAATCTTTTGTATATCTTTTACCCTACAAAAATGTTTTTCTCTGCTGACAACATAGATCGCTTCAATGTAATCTTCCAGACTTTTTGTTAATTTGTTCATATAAACTCACAATGTTAGTTATTACTAACTTATTTTAATCCAAATCATCAAAAAGTCAACACCTATTGATTTTTCTTTTATTTTATTGTAAATTAATTAAAAAGGAGGGAAAGTGGCTATAAGTGTAAATTCTCGTTTTGGATTCAGATTTCTCGGTGATTTGAAAAATAAAATCTACCATGATCTATACAATGAAAAACATGATTGTAAGGTTAATCAGATAATAAGTTCAGGAAATGGAGTGAGATTTGAGCCGGATAATCAACAACAGGCGGAAAAGGAAGGTTTTTTAAAGTGTGAAAATTGTTTAAAATAAAATAGAAGTTGAATTTTTAACTTTAAAATGTTATAATCTCACTCAATGAAAAATTTTAAAATTTTCATTTTGATTTATTTTTTCTTTATATTTTTAAGTGGAGAGAGAATACTTGTTAGATTTGAAAATCTTCCAAAAAGTTTTGAAATTAAAAATTTAATCAAAGTAAACGAAAAGTATAAATTCATTGTTTTTGATGGAGACATAGATGAAGCCAGAAAACTTTTTCCAGATGCTATAAGTGTTTGTAAAGAGCCAAAAGTTAAAGCGTTCTATAATCCAAACGATACATATTTTTCTTACCAGTGGTCTTTGAATCCCGACCATTACAACCTTTCGTATATTCTTGATTCAAAAGTCGATGGAAGTGGGGTAAGAATCGGAATACTCGATTCTGGTTGTGCTTTTGAAGATTTTACGATACCATCTAACGAAGCGGTTTATGTGACTTCAAGTGATGGGAAATACCATAAATTTTCAGATTTCGACAACATCAATTTTATCCTTCCATACGATTTTGTTAATGACGAAGCGCACCCAAACGATATGAACGGTCATGGAACCGCGGTTACATCTGTTATAGGAAGTCATATAGATAACAATTTTGCAACTGCCGGGATCGTCCAATCTCCCACAGTGCTTGTTTTAAGGGTTCTAGATCATAATGGACAGGGTAACTTAACAGATATAGTTGATGCTATAGATTATGGGGTAAACAACGGTTGTAAGGTCTTGAATCTTTCCCTTGGAGGTCCAGCTGGTGATTCAACAGGATGGACACCTCTCCATCAGGCAATAATAAACGCAAGAAACAATGGAGTTGCTGTTGTTTGTGCTTCTGGAAATGAAGGTGTATCCCAGCTGTCCTATCCTGCTGGTTTTGAGGAAGCGATATCTTGTGGTGCAGTTGATTACAATTTTGTAAGAACTTATTACTCACAGTATGGAACGAATCTTGATTTCGTTGCACCTGGTGGTGTTGTTTATCAGGACAACAATGGAGATGGAGATTACGATGGAGGTATTCTTGCACCCATGATCGAACAGACAGATTCAATTCCCGTTGTTTCAAGTTTTTATCTCTATTTCCTTGAGGGCACATCGTTTTCTACACCACATCTCTCATCACTTTTCGCTTTGATGTTTTCTCTTGGATACAATCTTGAAGAGATCATCGATATTTTCATTTCAACTTCAGTAGATCTTGGATCACCTGGATATGATCTTGAATATGGATATGGTTATGTTAAACCTGATTACATTTTCAAACAGGACATTTTAACAAAGAGTATAAACTATTCTGTTCTCTCGAATCTGATCACATTTTCTTTCTTTATTGTTAACGATTCTGTTACCATAGATTCTTTCAAATTAAAAAGTTTACTTAAAGATGAAAAACTGAATTTTACAACAGATGGAAAAATTTTTACAATCGATATATCGACTGACAGAAGTGGCATATACAACATTATCACTTATGGAAAAAAGAATGGAATACCTTTTGAACAGATTAAAAGTTTTGGATTAAAAAATGTTCTTGATGATTCACCTTTCATATTCAATGGAGATATGGCTTTTTTGAGTAAGGATAGGTTTTTAGTGTTTGACGATTCAAAAAGCATAAAAGTAAAAACCGATTCTGCAGTAAAGATAACAAAATACACTGATCAAAGCGAAAGGATAAGAGTTTTCTCGAACGATATCGAAATACCCGTTATAAGATATGACAACAGGATCGAGTTTGTCGTTGAAAAGGATTCATATCTGAGATTTTTGATTTCTGAAGAAAAATTCGATGTATTTAAAAAGGAAAGAACTCTGATTTTAAAAGAAAAAGAGTTGAATTGGACAGGTGAAGAGTTCTATATTTTTGATAAGAGTGGAAGAGTTGTTAAAAAAGGTGTTTCAAAAAAAGTTTCTTTTGAGAATCTTTCCAATGGAATATACTTTTTAAAAGGTAAAGATATTTTATGGAAAATCGTAAAAATTTTATAGTTATTTTTTCTATCGTGTTTATACTTTTATTTTATTCCTGTACTCTTTTCAATCAGGATGAAAATCTTTCCGATGGATGGGTCTATATAAAAGAAAAAGATTATGCAACAGCGTTAAAAAAGTTTCGTCTTGATTATGATAGATTTCAGGATTCACTTGATATAGTTGTTGGAATGTTCTATGTCCATTTTTTGTATGGACAGAACGACTCTGCAAAAAAATACCTGACTGAATCCTTTAAAATTTCAGAAAATGATGATAAGAACCTGTTTACAGGTTCCCTCTATTATAGAGAAAAAAATTATGATTCCTGCAACTTTTATTATGAACAGTATGTTGGAAAAAATTCTCCGTTTTATGATCCTTACATAATCTCAACGGTTATAAAATCCAACTCTTTCCATAAAATAGGACTCTCTTCTGAGTTTTTAACCAAAAACTATCAGTTCGTTTACGATGTTTTAAAAACGATTACAAACATTTCAGATTCTCTTGATATAACCAAAGATGAGGATAGAATGAAAATATTTGATTATATAAACAAACTGGAGGAGTGATGACAAAAATAGCAATTTTGATGGGTTCAGAAAACGATAGAAACATCATGTCTTCATCAGAAAAGGTGCTCGAAGATTTTGGTGTTGAGTATGAAACCCATATAATATCTGCTCATAGAAATCCATTAAAAGTACAGGAGTTTGCTCAAAAAGCGAGAGAAAACGGATTTTCAGCCATAATATGTGGTGCCGGTTATGCTGCACATCTTGCCGGAGTTGTTGCTTCTTATACAACTTTACCGGTTCTTGCTGTTCCACTCGATTCATCCCCTTTGAAGGGAGTTGACTCTTTGTATTCGATGGTGATGATGCCTTCTGGAATTCCCGTCGCAACCTTCACAATAGGAAGTGCAGGAGCAAAAAATGCCGCGATTTTTGCTGTTGAGATGCTTTCTATAACGGACAGCCACCTTAAAGAAAAACTTGATAAATATAGAGAAAGTTTTAACAGATGAAAAAGATTGAATATGAAGAGGCAATAAAAATACTAAAAAATGGTGGACTCATTGCATTTTCGACAGATACGATAAATGGCATTGGAACATCTTTTGATAACCTGGACGGAATAAAAAAAATCTTTGAATTGAAAAAAAGAGAAAAAACAAAACCTTTTGCTCTATTTTTTTCTGAAAACATGAACATCGAAAGATTCTTTTACACTTCAAAACTTTTTTATAAAATCAGGGAAAATTTTCTTCCTGGTGCTCTAACGATTATATTAAGGGCAAAAAAAATAATTCCCGAAATACTTGTAAAGGATCGTTTTTCCTCTTTAAGAATTCCAAAAGAGAAAAACATTTTAAAACTGCTGGAAATTTACAATAAACCATTAGCGGTTACAAGTTTAAACATTTCCGGACAGGAAGTCATAACAGAAAAAGATGAGTTTTACAGACATTTTAAAGATGTTTATCTTTTTGGTGAATTAAAAAAAGAAAAAATTCCTTCAACCGTAATAAAAATTGAAAAAAACAAAATTGAATTTTTAAGGGAAGGAAAAATTAAAAAAGAAAAAATTTTAAAATTTATAAACAAGGAGAGTTTATGCTAAAAAAAGAGAAACTTCTCGATTTTGCATCAACAATAGTAAAAATGTCTGATGCTGATATGACAACAGTGTCAGTTGTTGGAAACAAAGAATCTTTGACAAGATTTTCGAACAATGAGATCACCCAGAATGTTGATTCTACAAAATACTCTTTCACGATCAGAACGGTTTATGATGGAAAGGTGGGCATTGTTAGCGGGACATCTATTGACGGAAAAAACATAAAAAAATTTCTTGAAAAAGCAAAAGAGATTTCAAAAAATCAGACACACAAAAAAGAGATTTTACCATTACCAGCAAAAATGGATTACACTTTAAAAAAATCTTTTGATAAAAAAACAGAGGAACTTTCACCAGAGGAAAGAGCAAAATATGTTAAAGAGGCAGTGAAAATCTGCATCAAAGAAAAACTTAACGGAGCTGGAATATTTTCAAACGGAGCAAGTAGTTTTGTCATTGTAAACTCTAACGGTCTTGAAGCGCATTTCGAAAATTCTAATGTTACTTTCTCAATAACAGCACAGGGAAAAAATTCTTCAGGCTGGGCAGAACAGAACGAGTTGAGTGTAAAAAACATTGATGTAATAAAAAATACAAAAATCGCAGTTGAAAAAGCAAAAAAATCGAAAAATCCTAAAGATATAAAACCAGGGAAATACACTGTCATTCTCGAACCAGCAGCAGTTGCTGATCTTATTTCTTTCTTATCATACACAACATTCAATGGTCTTATGATAGCAGAAGGAAGAAGTTTTCTTTCAGGTAAAATTGGACAAAAGGTTGCAGGGGATATGGTTACACTTTACGATGATCCATACTTTGAAGGTATCGGTGGAATACCTTTTGACTTTGAAGGTTTCCCGAGACAGAAGCTAACATTACTTGAAAACGGAGTATTCAAAGATGTTCCAACAGATAGAAAGGTTGCGAAAATGTTGAACCTTGAAAATAATGGACATTCTCTTGGAGCAGACGATGAATATGGACCATTACCTTTAAACCTGTATCTTAAAGAGGGTAGTTCGAATGTTGATGAAATGATAAAAACAACAAAAACTGGAATACTTGTTACACAATTCCATTATGTCAACATGTTAAATCCAATGACAACAACGATAACCGGAATGACAAGAAACGGTATATTCCTCGTTGAGGATGGAAAAGTTAAAGATGGTTTAAAAAATATGAGATTCACACAATCGATCATGGAAGCGCTGTCAAATGTCGTGATGATTGGTGATAAATGTATTGTTCAGAGTGGAGGATTTGGTGGTGGTTTTGCTGTTCCAGCGATGAAAATCAAAGATTTTACATTCACAAGTAAAACTGAATTTTAATATAGGAGGAAAAATGTTTAAACTTGGAAAATTGGCTATCGAAGTTGCAAAACATTATGGTGCAGATTATGCTGACATAAGGATAATAGATACAAAGAATGAGGAGATCGTTGTAAAAAATGGGAAATTGAATGTTGATTACACAAACACTCTTGGTTTTGGAATAAGAGTTTTATATAAAGGTTCATGGGGTTTTTCTTCAAGTGATAACCTTTCAACAAGCGAAATCAAAAGGGTTGCAAAAGAAGCTGTCTTGATAGCAAAAGCAAGCAGTTCTTTACAGAAAGAAAAGGTTCGACTTGCAAAAGAGGATGTTTATAAAGACCACTGGTTTACACCTGTTTTAAAAAATCCCTTCAGAATACCTCTTGAAAAAAAAGCTGATTTACTGTTCAAAATAGATGAGATTTTAAGGAAAAAAAGTGAAATAAAAGTTGCAACAAGTGAGATGTCTTTTCAGAATATAAGAAAATGGTTTGTAAACAGTGAGGGAAGTGAAATTCTTCAGGATCTTTTAAGAAGTGGTGCAGGTTATTCAGCAACAGCAGTTGGAAATGAGGATATGCAAACAAGATCTTATCCTGCATCCTTTGGTGGTCAATATTATTCTGGTGGTTATGAAATAATTGAACAGATGGAGCTTCTACAGAATGCTGAAAGGATCAGAGATGAAGCGATCGCACTCTTAACAGCACCACAATGTCCCGATGCTGTGAAAGATATTATTTTAGGTGGGGCACAAATGGTTCTCCAAATCCATGAATCTGTTGGGCATGCAACAGAACTTGATAGAGTTTTAGGTTATGAAGAAAATTATGCTGGTAGTTCTTTCGCTACACTTGAAAAGTATAAAAAATTCAGATATGGGTCAAAGATAGTTAACCTTTTTGCTGACGCCACAATTCCGATGGGACTTGCAACTCAAGGATATGATGATGATGGAGTCAGAAGTCAGAGATGGGATATTGTGAAAGAGGGAATACTTGTGGGATATATGACAAACAGAGAACTCGCTCATAAAATTGGTGATACAAGATCAAAAGGATGTAATAGATCCCAGGGTTTTTATTCTATACCAATCATAAGAATATCAAATCTTTCCCTTGCTCCAGGAGAATGGGAACTTGAAGATCTGATAAGGGACACAAAAGATGGTATATATATGGATGTTAACAAATCATGGTCAATAGATCAGAGAAGGTTAAATTTTCAGTTCGGTTGCGAGATCGGATATGAAATAAAGGATGGAAAACTTGGAAGAATGCTTAAAAATTGTTCATATCAGGATATAACTCCTGAATTCTGGAACAAATGTGATGCGATCTGTAATGAAAATTACTGGGATCTGTGGGGAGTGATCAACTGTGGAAAAGGACAACCTGGTCAAAGAGCAGAAATGTCCCATGGTGCTGCTCCCACAAGATTTAGAAAGGTTCATGTTGGAATAGGAAACAAATAAATTCTCTTGACTTTATAAAAAATAGTGTTTAAAATTTTAACATGGGAATAAAATTTCACTTTATATAAATCTTTCAAAAAGGAGGAAAGATGAAGTTCAAAACGCTATTTTCTCTATTTCTCATTCTGATTATCTCTCTAACAGTGTCCGCTCAGTTCTCATCATTCAGAACATTATCAACCGGCGGAATAATCGATGATGAGATCGAAGCGATTTTAGGTTTAACTGAGATGACAAACATCGAGGGATTTAACCTTTATACAAACCTTTCAAACTTCACAATCAGTGAACCTCTTATCGGTGGTTCTTCACCAAACTATCTTATAGGACTTAAAGGTTCTCTTATGGAAATGCTCCATCTTGGAATTCTTTCAGCATCAACAAAGTATAGTTATTCAGATTCAACAATAAGTGAAGAAAGAAACTTTATGGATACAAACGCTGATCAGATTTACGATTATATGAGCAAACTAACAATCAATCAGAAACAGAGCATTTTAGAGGATAATTCTGCAAACTACTTTGGTTTTCTTTATGGAAACAAAGAGGGACTGAAAGCAGGTGTTTCGTACACAAAATATGTTAACAATTATAATTCAAAAATCAATGCAATTTTTGAAACAATCGATTCCAATATCGTTTCCAACGATCTACTTTTAACCGGTTATGAAGATTACAATTCAAACTATGATAACAAATACCAGGTTGATTTGATCAATCTTGCTGGTGGTTTTGCAACAACAAACATGGAGTTTGTTGGAGCAATCAATTTTGGATTCCTGAAAAATGATTATTCAGATTTTTACAGGGATACACTTTATGAAGATTACGCTCCACAGGATCCAGCAATCAACAATTATTATAAATACGATGATTACTACAACAACTATTACAATGCACCTGGTATGAACATTGGTTTTAACTTAAAAGGTTACTATAGATTGAACGAAGATTCTATCGAGTTTTTCACAGGTTTGCAAAACAATTCATACAAACCTGTTTACTACTTCTACGATGAATATACATATACTGAAGATGTCTATCCAGGTATAGTAACAGATGAAATCTATACATACCTTGATTCATTATCACTTCTCGATTCTCAAACAGTTATACATATGACAAGTATAAACTGGGCAATAGGTGGAAAATATGTTAAAAAACTTGATAAAGCACTATTTGGAATTGGTATAGCATTCTCACAGTATAAAAACTCTGAGATCGACACAATAAATTACCTTGAATATTACAGGGAAACCTACGATGATGGAAATGGTATTGATGATGTTAACGATTACACCTACACAGAAACAGGTAGTTATACAAATGAATATATGTATAACACTTTATCAACAACATTAACAATTCCTGTTGGAATAGAATATAACTTCTTAACAAATCTCTTTGGAAGATTGGGTGCAAGAACATATTTCTCTTGGAGTAATATGTATCAGAGTTCAAAATATCTTTCATACTCACCAGTCATCGGAGAATATACTTACGGTGATGGTTCAACATATCAGTACATAATTGAAAATCCATCATATAGAAATGATTTTGAAACAACAGGAAATGGCAGTTCAATATCAACATACTACTATTATGGACTCGGCTGGGAAATTTCAAAGAATGTAAAAATTGATTTTATGGGCTTCTCAAATTTAACAGATCTTTCAACATGGTCAGTTTCAGTCAATGTGAAGTTTTAAGGATAGGAGGAAAAGATGAAAAAATTTATACCTTTAATTATATTCATTTTGATTCTGGCAGGTTGTACATTTAAACCTTACGAATCTGCCGATATAAAAAATGATCTGGAACTGGCAACTTCTGGAAAAAACATTTTGAATATTATTGATACAGATCCGGGAAACATGGGACATATACAGGATGTTGATCCTTCAACAGGTGATGTCGAAGGAGTTATCTATGTTTATTTCAACGATTATCTTCTGAATTCAACAGTTAATGCAACAAATTTTGTACTGTCAGAAAATGGACCATCTGGAGACATTTCAAATATAACTGTTGTTTATGAACCAGACTTCAAAAGAGTAAAAATAACAGCAACATTTGCAAACAATGCAACATACACTTTAAGAATAAAAAATGGAGTTAAATCAACTTCAAACAGTTTCCTTGATGGAAATGGAAACGAAAAAGATGATGGATCACCTTATGATGATGTGATCTACCAGTTCAGAACCGGTAGTGGAACCGATTTTGTTGATTACGAGAATCCAGTAATTCTGGGTGTTTTTCCAAATACTGGAAATGTTAATGTTAACGCACATTTCTTTGTAGAGTTTGATGAACTTGTTGAATCATCAAAAGTTGTTAACAATACAAAACTCTACAAGATAAATGATGATGGTTCAAGAAGTGAAATAGATATTGAGCTTGTTGACTATTCTTACATATGGTGGTGGGGTATATGGGAAGCTGAATTCCAGGTAAAAAATGGAGATCCCTTGGCTGAAAGAAAACTCTATGAAATCGAAGTTGTCTGTTCAACAATCACAGATTCTGCTGGAAACAAAGCTCTTCCATATTTTGAAGATGTTTACACTGCTTCAATCAAAAATTACAAAACAAAATTTTTAACACAGGGAACAGGAGGAGATGATGATACACCTCCAAGAGTAAATGGGACAAGTATTGGTTATGGTTCACCAATATTGACAATACATTTTAACGATAATATGGATATAACTAAATTGACAAGCAACAACATAAAAGTTTTTGCAACAGTTAATGGAAGTTATACATATATCCCGGGTGCTCTATCAATTTCACCTGATACAACACAGGTAGAATATTCATTGATAAATCTTGACTGGAATAACACTTCTGCTGTTTATCTCTATGTTTCAAAAGAAGTAACAGATAATTCAGACAAAAAATGGAGATTGGATACAAATGGAAACGGAATAGGTGGCGAATTATATGATCCAACAAGACAAACCATGTGGGACAATTATACTGATTCAGATGATTATTATAAAAGAGTTTGGTAACAAATTTTTGTTTTAAAAAAGGGGCTTTTAAAGCCCCTTTTTTTATTCAATAATAAACATCTTTTTCTTGTATTTTAAATTTTCAGAAGTAAGATTTATAAAATAAACTCCTTTTTTAAGGTTTCCCTCAAAATTTAAAATTCCATTGAAATTTTTTATTTCAAATTTTATACTTTTAACTATTCTTCCCGAGATATCAAGAATTTTTAAATTGTAGTTTTCAAAAGGTATATTCTCATAACTTAACATTATTTTTCCTTTTGAATAACCAATTCTTACCTGATCGCTCTCTTTTTTAGAAAAATATTTTTCTCCAATACCCATCTGAACATTCCAGAGTGATAATAGATCATACACAAGTCGTTTTGCACTCTGTGTTTCCATATAATAAAGTGGTGCAGCAAGAACTATAACGGAAGTATCACCTGTTGAATAAAGAATAGTTTTTCCATTAAAAACCGTATCCAGTGATGCTGAGACAAAATGTCCAAAAATATTGTTCAATCCATTGAGTTCAAATATTCCACCATAAATCAGATTACCATTTGAACCAACAGGTAGTTTTGATTCAATAAATTTTACACTATCGTTTCTGCCGACTATATTGTAATCAATTTTTATAAGATCTGCTGATTGTTTTCTATTATACTTTGAAATGTTAAAAACTTTATACGCTATAGAACCTGTTTCAGGATAAACGGGATATGTGGATGGGTAACCAGTTATCGATCTTCCGATATTCCATCCAGCCAGAATAACTTTTCCACCATTTTCTATATACCTTGTAAGATCTTCATAATCAAGTTTGTTTGTTGAAAGATCATCATCTATATAGAAAATCTTTTTGTAATTTCCAAAAATTATATTGTTTCCTTTTATTATCGAATCCATATCAACTATATCATAGATAAATTTACCAAAAATCGAATCGTAATAAGAATCTGTCTTTAAATCTGTAACAGTAGAACTGTTATTTGTCTCATCTATTACCAGAAACTCTTTTTCCATTTTAAACAGACGAACACTGTCAATATTGGATGGCTCACTTTCGTACAAAGAATTATCCACTGCTGTAAAAAAGTATAAATAGATTGAGCTATCGTTTACAGTTGAATCAACAAAAAATGTATCTGTTATACTTTCTATTAAAGAAAAACTGGACTCACCTTTTCTTTTTCTGTAAACATTATAATGTGAAAAATCAAGGGTTTTGTTTTGTTGAATATAAATGTAAACATTTTCTTTATCAGAATAAATCTTGTTTAAACTTATTCTGTTTGGAACAAAAGATGGAGTTATCGTATCAACGATTTCAGAAAAACCTTCTATTCCATCATTATCCACAGGAACAACTCTGAAATAATACAGAGAACCTGGACTCAGCGACGGTGTTGTATAAGAGTTTGTATCAGGTGTTAGAACAAAATTTTCATTCAAATCACCATCTTTTCTATAGTAAATTTTATACCCCATAATATCTGGACTTATCGATTTACTCCAGTTGACAAGAACCGTTGAATCACCTTTATCTTTCAAAGAAATATCACTTACAGATGCAGGCATTTTGCTCAACATGAATAAGGTTGCAGCACCACCTTTTACAACCTCTTTCATGTAATCAAAATTCAAGTAAGATATCGAATCTTTCGTTGAATGGTAAACAGGAGAAAAAGTATACTCTATAGCAAAAGTTACCTTAAATCCTTCGATATCAAAGAAATAATGATCGCTTCCAGAGCTTCCTCCACCAACAATACAGTTTACTGTTGTAAAAGTATCACACATCTGTTTGTAAAGATTTTTTAACGGATTAGAATGGGATAATCCATATAAAGTTAACTGATAATTTGAACTCGGATTGTATCCTATCATATCAAAATTTAACATTCCAAAAACAAACATACTTTCCGGCAAAATATAGTTATAAACAAAATATTCTGATCCATACAAACCATACTCCTCAGCAGTAAAAAGAACAAAATATATATCATAATCGGAAATTTTAGATGAAAAGTTTCTTGCGAGTTCCAAAACAGCAGCGGATCCTGAAGCATTATCATCAGCACCGGGTGCTATGTTATAATTGTTGGAATAATCATCATAATGTGCACCAACAACTATACATGTATCAGAAGACAAAACACCACGCTTAAGTCCCACAACATTTTTTACATGGTATGATCCAACATAAAAATCCTGATAGTAAACCGAATCAAGACCACAAGAGTTCATTCTGTTGAAAAGGTAAACAGAAGCAGTATCAAGCCATGTTGTAACCATCACCCTTGATTTACTGTATGTTCCCTGAGGATAAGGATATTCACCGGAAAGTATTGCTACAGTTTTATATAATGAATCAGAAGAAATGTTTGAAAGTATATCAGAAAGTTCATCTTTTCTTTTCATATTTTTCAAATTTATTTGAGGGAAAGAAAAATAATTTTCAAAAGGATTAAAATACATTTTCTTTCTAAAATTTAATTTTATAATTTCGAAATTTGCCTCTTTTCCATATACTTCATTTTCCGTTTCTACAAGAAAAAGGTTCTTTTCAAAATTAAAATAGATAATATCTCCGGGAACATATTTAAAATCTTTTCCTGAAAGAAGAAAATAGTGTTTGTTTTTACTGAACTCTTTTACAAAAAGTTCACCTTTTCCACTCAAAAATTTTTCAGATTTTCCTATAAAAACTCCATCAAAATTGTAATAGATGTCAACTCCAGATATGGGGCTATCACTTACAACGAGGTATTCTGAAAAAGAGAAAAGGTATAGTATAAGTGTTAAAATAAAGAATGATAATTTTTTCATTTTTGACCCCTTTTCAAATTTAAAGATTATATTTTTTTAACCTTTTCAAAGCAAAAATGTAGATTATTATAAACATTATAAATGTAAATACAACTATAAAAAATAAAGAAAAATAAAATTCTTTTATGTCAAAAGGAAGGTTTCTGAAACTACTCTCAAAATAATTTTTAACGGGAGTTGAAAGAAAAGAAAGAGACACTCCAACATAAAAAAGAGAAACTATCGCTGAAACTATTCCTCCAAAACCACTTGCAATTTTAGAAGGATTCTTTTCGTTGAAATCAGGCAAAATAGCTCCAAAACCTGTGTTGATAATGGTTATTCCAAAAGAGAATATAAAAGTTATTATTGTCGATAAAATGATTATTAGAAGATCCATCTTTAAGAAAATGTTTGTCATAACGATAAGAAACTCTCCAAGAAAAAAAATTATTAAAAAATTGAAAATCAGTTTTGAGTTAAAATATCTTTCGAGCTTGATTGAACTTTTTATGATAGAAAAAGTTTTACCTTCAAGGGAAATCAATGGGTATATAAATCTAACGGAGAGTGTTGCCATAATATAAGAAGAAAAACCAAGGTTTGCAAAAGATAAAATGTAAGTGTAAAAAGGAGTTTTAAAATAAATAGGGCTTCTTACTATACTGAACGAATATATGAAAAGTAAAATCATGAATATCAAAGATTGTCCCCACTGAGATGGATCTCTGAAAAAAATTATCATATCTTTTACTATCAAAAAGATTTCCAGATTTTTAGATAGGTATTCGTTTTCAAGCATCATGTTTCTTTTCTTTTTCGTTGAAAGGTTTAAAAGTGAAAAACCGAGATATTTTTTCCTATAAACTTTTATAATAAACAAAAGAAAAATCATCGTGAAAACTATATAGATCAAAAGATAAACATACTGAAAAAAAGAGCTTTTCGCATTTATATCATTAAATATAATTTGGAGAACAAGCCCGCTTGGAAGATATTTAAACTGTTCAACTTCAAGAGAGTTCAAATATTTTGTAACCTCTTCAAGAGTTGCATTCCTTGGAAGATTGAACACATCAGGTTTAACAAAAATAAAGAAAAATATAAAAAAAGAAATCAATATTATGAAGATCAGTGATATTAAAAAATTTAAGGAAAATCTTTTAAAAAGATCGGAAATCAAAAAAACAACAAAAATACCAAAAGATGTTGATACAAAAAGCATTCCGACAAACAGAATTAACCATTTTATAAGATAAATCGATTCAACATTAAAAACTTTTGCTATCGAAAAAATCAAAGGAAGAGATATTATCAATGAAGCCCACGATGCATAAAAACCGTTTTCAACAAGTTTTGATAAGAATATATGTTCTGTTTTCAACGGAGTTGAGAACAAAAATTCAAGTTCCGGTGTTCTAAAAAATGTCGATATTGAGGTTATTATAGAACTTGTAAAAAGAAGAAAAAATATTATTGTGAAAAGTAAAGAACTTATTCTATAAATAAACCCACGTCCAATATCTTCAAGGTTTAAAAGATAGTTAAAAACTTTAAAGAAAACAAAATATGTTCCCAGAAGAAATGTTGCTATAACAAACAAAAAGGTTAAAAATCTTACAAGTGACTTAAAATCTTTTATCAGTAGAGATCTTAAAACGATTTTACTTTTTAAAGTGAAAATTTCAGTTATCATTTTTAGTGATTTCCAGAAAAAGTTCCTCAAGGTTTGATTTTTTCAAACTCTCTTTTAAATTTTCTATTGAACCAAAATAAACAAGATTTCCCTTATCCATTATCCCTATTTTATTACAGATCTCTTCTGCAAGAGAAAGAGTGTGAGTCGAAATAAAAAGAATCCTGTTTGAATATGAAAATTCTTTAAAAAGATCCTTCACTATTTTCGAACTCTTAGGATCAAGTCCAACCATCGGTTCGTCGATCAAAAAAATATCCGGGGAATGGATAAAACTACTTGCGATTATTATTCTCTGTTTCATCCCATGAGAATATTCTTCCGTTCTTAAATCCATATAATCATAAAATTCCAGTTTTTTAGAATATTCATCTATTTTTTCTTCTATAATCTTTTTTTCCATCCCATACAATCTTCCGATAAAATATAAAAACTCTCTTCCTGTTAACTTGTCATACAAAAAAGGGGTGTCTGGAACATATCCCAGGCTTCTTTTCAATTTCTGATCAAAAACCTTATTATTTGATCCGTTTATCAAAATCTCTCCCCTTTCATATTCAAGAAGACCTCCTATACATTTTATAGTTGTCGTTTTTCCTGCACCATTTGGACCAATAAAACCAAAAATATCTCCGCCTTTAAGTTTAAAACTTATATCGTTAACTGCTATTTTTTTTCCATATCTTTTGGTTAAATTTTTAACTTCAAGTGTTATTTCTTTTTCCATTCTTTTTTACCCCAATTTTTTTCATTTTTATCTTTCTTAATTTATTCGCAAATCTGTGTGCCTCACTTATAACTTTTTTTATGATATAAAAAGATCCAGATCTTATATCGAGCTGGACAGTTTTCCCATCAGGAAAAAAAATCGTGTTTGTTTTTTTCGCTATAGAGATCAAATCTAAATTTTTGTTCAACTCTTCAAGAACCCGTTTCGCTGTCATCAACTGTCCCACACCACCATCTATTATAGCAAGGTTTACATCATACTTTTCAAGATATCTTTTAAAGATCTCTTTTATTGAAAGATAATCATCATTACCGATTTCGTCAAGGTTATAGTATCTATAAAAAGATTTTTTTGGTTTTCCATACTCAAAAAAGACAACCGATCCACTGTTCCATCCACCAGAAAAATGTGAAATATCCACTCCGATTATATTTTTTGGAATCTCTTTCAGGTTTAAGTTTTTCTTTAAGTCGATTATATTTGATGGAACATATTCTTTTTTTACCAGTTTATAGAGTTCGTTGTCAGAATTTTCTCTGGCAATTTTATATGGTTCTTTGTCGATTAAACTTTTTTCTACATTTATAACACTGATTCCCTTCTCTTTAAAAAATTCCATAAAATTTTCATCTAAAAAATCAAAATCAAGAACGAGCGTTGAAAAATTAAAATCGGATGTTGAAATATAATATTTTAAAACAATCTCCTTACATATCTCTTCTTTTGGCATCCTTTCATTGAAAATAAATGTTTTCGTAATTATATCGGATATATAATTTTCCCTTATCTTTAACACAGAAAAACTACCATTTCTTTTATCAAAAGAAAAAGAGATGATATCTCTATTTTGATATTTAAAAGTTAATCTTTTCCCTCTTTTAATCTCTTTTCTGATAAATTCAATACTATCCCTCAGAAAAGCTGCTTTTTCAAACTCTTCTTTTTGTGCAAGATCTTCCATTTTACCTGTTAAAAATCTTATCAGCTCTTTTGTTCCCCCATTTAAAATTTCCTGAACTTTTTTTATCTTCTGGTTGTATACATTTTTTTCCTCTTCAAATTGACAAACTCCTCCACAATTTCCAATCTGATATTCAATACAAATTTTTTTTGGATTTTTTTGATTACATCTTTTTAGTAAAAAAATTTTATTCAATGTTTCTACTACAGTTTTCACATAGGCAACTTTTGAAAATGGTCCAAAAAAGGTTCCTTCATCTATTTTATAAGTTAAAGATAAAACGGGATACCTGTCGTTAGAAATTTTTATATATGGATATGAATTTGAATCCCTGAGTTTTACATTATATTTTGGTTTAAATCTGTTTATGAGTTTAAATTCAAGAAAGAGAGCATTTTTTTGATCCTTTGTAAGAATGTATTCAACTTTCTCCGCTTCAGAAACAATGAACGGAACCTGAACTCTCTTATCCTGTTCTAAAAGATACTGTTTAACTCTATTTTTTATCGAGGATGCTTTCCCTATATATAAAATGTTTCCATTTTTATCTTTAAAAATATAAACACCTGTTTCGTCCGGGAGATTTTTATAATCTATCATAAAAACGGTTAATCTTTTCTATAACATATTCAACTTCATGATCCTCAAGTTCAGGATATATAGGTAAAGAAAGAATTCTGTTTGAAATATCTTCAGCAACAGGAAGAGAATATTCTTTTTTGATCAAACTCAAAACTGCCTTTTGCTTATGAAGCGGTAGAGGATAGTAAACGGTTGTATCTATACCATTTTCTTTGAGATAACCTTTTAAATTTTCTCTTTTTTCAACAAGTATTGAATATTGATGGTATATATGATAACAACCCTTTTTTTCAAATGGTTTTTTTATTTTTTCTGTAAGTTTCAGATTATAGGTTTTAGCGATTTCCCTTCTTCTTGAATTTATCTCTTCTATTCTTTTCATCTTCAAAAGGAGTAAAGATGCCTGCAGTGTATCCAATCTCGAGTTATATCCAATTTCTTCATGTATATACTTTTCAGTTGAACCATGTACTCTTAATGATTTTATCTTTTTGTAAACATCTTCAGAATCTGTCACAACAAGTCCTCCATCACCAGCACATCCAATATTTTTTGTTGGAAAAAAACTAAATGTTCCTGCTATTCCAAAACTACCACATTTTTTTTCATCCACCTGTGAACCTATTGCCTGTGCACAATCCTCAATAACTATCAGTCCATATTTTTTTGCAATTTTTTCTATCTCCCACATATCTGCTGGATGACCAAAGATATGAACAGGTAAAATAGCTTTTGTTTTCTTTGTTATTTTTTTTTCGATCTGTGAAACATCAATAGTGAAATCATCACAATTAATATCAACAAAAACAGGGACCGCTTTCAATTGAAGAATCGTTTCAACTGTAGCAAAAAATGTGAACGGTGTTGTTATGACTTCATCATCTTCCTTAATTCCTGCTGCTCTTAAAGAAAGCAAGAGAGCGTCTGTTCCATTTGCAACACCGACACCATATTTTACTCCAATATATTCTGCGACATTTTTTTCCAGAAGCGAGACATCTTCTCCAAGGATAAAATTTCCATTGTCAAAAATATTATTGATTGCATCAATATATTCTCTTCTATATCTCTTATATTCCCTCGTAAGATCAAGCATTTTGACTCTCATTCAGAAAAACTCCTTCTTTTTTTATAGTGTATTTTTTTCCACAGTTTGAGCAAACATATTCAGTTTCTTTCTCTATCGGATATTTAACACCTCTCATCTTAAAACCACATTCACACATATAGCCAACTATTTTTGCAGGATTTCCAACGACTATAGCATAATCCGGGACATCTCTTGTTACAACCGCCCCTGCTCCAACAAACGCCCATCTTCCGATTGTGATACCACAAACTATGGTAGCGTTTGCGCCGATCGATGCACCCCTTTTCACTTTTGTAGGAATCCAGTTTCCATGTTTTGGATATGGCGCTCTTGGATTAAGGTCGTTTGTGAAAACCATAGATGGTCCAAGAAAAACATCATCCTCTATTTCAACCATTCCATAAACAGAAACATTGTTCTGTATTTTTACCCTGTTTCCGACAATCGCTCGATTTTCAACTGTAACCGATTGCCCGATCGTGCAATCTTTCCCAATTTTAGCTCCAGACATTATATGAGAAAAGTGCCATATCTTTGTTCCTTCTCCAATCTGAGCACCTTCATCAACATATGATGATTCGTGAACAAAATATTTTTTTTCATCCATTTTTTGTTATCTCCTTAAAATATTTCACAGTATTTTTTATACCAACATCAAAGTCCGTAAAGTCAATACAATAATCTTTTTTTATCAAAGAATTATCTAAAACACTTTTTACTATCTCCCCCCTCCTCTTATCCTCAAATCTTGGTTGAAGTTTATAATCTGGAAAATGTTTTTTAATCGCTTCAAAAACATCTATAACAGATTTACTCTCTCCCGTTCCAACATTATAAATTTTATTTTTACCTTTTTCTATAGATATAACATTTGATTTCACTACATCCTTTACATAAACATAATCTCTGAACATTTTTCCATATCCATAAAGAGTGCATTCTTGATCATTTAACATTTTGTTTATGAATATAGCAACAACACCCGCCTCACCTTTCACAGATTGTCTTTCACCATAAACATTTCCATATCTTAAAATCGTATATTCAAAACCATAATTTTTACTGAAGAATTTTATATAGAACTCTCCAGCATATTTTGAGATTCCATAACACGATTCTGGATTTTTTTCATATTCCTCATTCGCAGGTTTATCAACTTCTCCATAAATCGCACCACCTGAAGATGAAAAAATTATTTTTCGTGTGTTGAAATCTTTCATAAGATCAAGGATATTTATCGTTCCAATAATGTTAATTTTTGCATCCCTTTCTGGTTCCTCTGTTGATATTCTAACATCTATTTGTGCTGCAAGATGGAAAACGATTTCGGGTTCTGTTTCTCTAAAAATTTTTTTTAGATCATCTTTGCAAGAGATATCACATTTAAAAAATTTTGCTTCAGTATTAATATTTCTTTCATCACCACTTGATAGATCATCAACTATATAAACTTCGTTTCCTTTTTCAACCAAACTATCAACAAGATTTGATCCTATAAAACCAGCTCCACCTGTCACAAGAATTTTCATAGATTCGCTCCAAGTTTAAATTTGATCTCAAATTTATTCACGTTTACATCGAGAGTGTTTTTATAATTTTTTATATAAAGATAACTTATATCAAAGTCGAAAAACAATTTTTCATTAAAAATTTCTCCATAAAAATTTATTCCATTTTGAAAAGTCAACTCAACTCTGCCTGAAGGAAAAGGTGGTTGAGTTTGAGGCATTTCCTCTTCCCATGAATCAAAAAGATCTCTGGAACCTTTCCTGAGAATAGAAAATTTGTATCCACACTTTACCATCTTATCTATTCTATAATCAAATTTAAAAACAAAAAAATCACCATCAGTTCCAAAAAAGTAAGATATCGGTCTTCTATAATATGAATAGTTCAACCGATCAAATTCATGTGTTCCTGTATATGTGTTGATTCTGCAATATTCTATACCGGTAATAAATTTTCTTCGGGAATAAGTGGTGGAAACAAGATATCCAAATTTGTTTGGAACATATATGAATTCTGGATCATACTGATAATCATCTATAAACAGTTCACTGTAGATTTTAAATCCGTATAGATTCTCAAAAGAAAGATCAAAACTCCATATTATATTATCATCAGAAAAAGAGTTGTTCTGTATTATATAGTAAAAAATTAAAGGATTCAAATATGGTGGTTGAGGAAGATTTGATTGATATATGATCATCTCTTTAAAAGAAAAATTTATATTTTTGTTAGGAAAGAATTGTAATCTATGAGTCGACATATATGTGTTATCCGTTCTTTTTTTATCTTTCAAATAATAGGGTGTCATATATGCTGTAAAATAAAAAAACTTCACTTTCTTAAAATTGTATTCTAAAAGTACTCCATCGATTGGCAACAGTGTTTTTGAGAAATAGATGTTATCGTAAAACCCTCCACCCCATGATGGCTTTATCCTTCCAAAGATTAAAAAATAATCTTTTGAATGGAAACCAAAAAAAGTGTTGTTAAAATCTGAACCTGTTTTTTTCCAATCTTTCATTCGATAATAAAAAGAGTCCCTTTCAACAAAAGGAAAGAAAAGATCAAAAGAGATATGATATAATAAATTGTTTTTACTATTTTTAATCAACAGATTGGTATAAGTTATAACAGAATCTTTTATTAAAGTTGAATCTGAAAAATTTTTTGTTTCAAATATGTTGTTGAATTCAAAATGGTATTTAAAAATTTCCTTCTTCTTCTCAAATTTTGAAATCAGTTTCTCAATCAAAAAGATTTCTTCTTTTGAAAGATCTTTTCTTTTTCTCGATTCTTTCAGTTCTCTTAACAGGTTGTCTATTCTAATCGGATATGTTCTTGCATCAACACTTATGATTTTTCTCTGGTACAATTCTTCAATTATTCCACTTTCGTATTCATTATCAAAAATCAACTCAAAATTAAAAACAAATAAAAATGAACAACACAAACAAAGAAATGAAAAAGATTTTTTACCAGCCATTTCCTTTTAAAACCTCTGGTATTGTCCTTATTATTATTATGAAATCATAGAGTAAGGACCAGTTGTCTATATACTCAAGATCCTTTTTCATCCATTCTGTAAAATCCACATTATTCCTTCCCGAAATTTGCCATAAACATGTTAAGCCGGGTTTAAAAGATAACCTCCTTCTATGCCAGAAATCATATTCTCGCACCTCTGATGGAAGTGGAGGTCTTGGTCCAACAAAACTCATCTCTCCTTTCAAAATGTTTATCAGTTGAGGGAGTTCGTCGATACTGTATTTTCTTAAAAATTTTCCAAAAGTTGTAATCCTGGGATCATTTTCAATCTTAAAAACAGGGCCACTCATTTGATTTTTCTGTTTGAGCAGAATCTTTTTTTCCTCTGCATCCTTTTCCATAGTTCTGAATTTTATCATTTTGAAAATCTCCCCATTCATTCCAACCCTTTCCTGAACAAAAAATATAGGTCTTCCGTTCAACACGAATATAAGTATTGAAACTATCAAAAACAAAGGAGATAAAATTATTAAAAAGAGGATCGCAAAAATCTTATCTAAAAAATATTTCAACTGTAATTTTTTACTGATCTCATTTTTTATTGTTGTCATCTCGATAAAGTTAAAATCTTTATATTTTTCAAGATAGATAAAAAATTTTCCAAGGTTAAAAAACGGATCCAGGTTTAAAAAGACCTTTATTCCACTTTCAACGATGCTGGTTAATTCTTCATTATAGTTTTCTATTCTATTTTTCTCAGTTGAAATCAAGATTCCATCGATATGGATACTTTTTAACTTTTTTATGATATCTTTTTTTAAATCTTCAAGTTTGAATGTTTCTACAATCTTTATACCCCAATCGATATTCTTTTCTATCAAATTTTTCATCCTCTCATAATATTCACCATCACCTATAATAACAACTTTAAAAAGATTTTTTCCTTTCCTTATATTTTTTAATCTAAAGATGTAAAATATCCTTCTTTCAACAACAAGTAAAATGGTATTCAGAAAAATAAAGATAACAAGAAAGACCCTTGAGATTATAAATCCTTTTATAAGAAAGATGAAAGCGAAAGTAAGAAGTGTTCCATAAAAAATATTTATAATGACTTCAAAAAACTCATATCTGAAATAAATATCTTTAAAAATATCTTCTTCATTCGATTTAGAAAACAGAAAAAACCAGACAAAAACTATAAATGCAAAAAGAATATTATAATATTGTGTATTATAGTGAAACTCTTCTCCCTTCCAGATAATCAAACTTCTTAAATAAAATGAGATCCAGAATGCTACAATGGTTACCGTTATATCAAACAAAATTTTATAGATTTTCTCAGAACCAAAATTTTTCTTATAAAACAACTCTCACTCCATGGTCTTTTCTTTCATTCTTTTCAACATTCTCTTTAAAAAATAGAAAGAAACAATAAAGATAGACACAAAATATAAAATATACAAACTTTTCAACTTTAAGAAAAAGAGTAATACAGATAAAATTGCGTAGAATATGTTTATAGAATAAATCACAAGTACACTTTTTGTATGACTTCCATCATTTTCTTTTATTATGTGATGAATATGTAATCTATCAGGGGCAAAAATGTTTCTTTTTCCGAGAAATCTCCTTATAACAGAAAGAAAAAGATCTAAAAATGGATAGGTAAAAAGTATTATAAATGGAATCCAATTTTCAGGAATATGATACATTAAAAGCATTACAACCATTGAGAAAAGCGATCCAAGAAATAAACTCCCGGTATCACCCATAAAAATTTTTGCAGGATAAAAGTTGAAAAAAAGAAAAGCAAATAGTGCTCCAATACATGAAAGTATTATATAGGAGATATAGGTCTTCCCTATCACGATTGAAAAGATCAATAGTGGTATGGATAAAATTATCGATATACCAGCACAAAGTCCATCGAGTCCATCAACAAAATTTATACTGTTTGTTAGCAATGCAAAAAAGAATGCTGAAACAAATGTTAAAACCGTATTTGTCAACAACAGATTGCCATATATTATCGCAAGATCGTTTTTATTCCATAAAAAAAATAGGGATCCTGCAAAAACCTGTATAAAAAGTTTTAATTTTGCAGAAACACCTTTTATATCATCAAGTATTCCAACAAAAATAAAAAACAAAGATACAGAAATCATTCTGAGCACAATCTTTTCAAGAGGAGTAATTCCCGTTGCATCCAGAAGTATAAAAGTTCCCCAGACACTCGCAAAAAAAGCAAGCCCTCCAAGTGTTGGTATCTTTTCGACATGTATTTTTCTCTGGTTATCTGGAACGTCATGAAAACCGTAATTCAAAGAAAACCTTTTAATACCATTTGTCAAAATAAGAGAGATAACAAATGAAAATAAAAACACAAAAAAATATAAAAACATAGATTTTTATTATATTATCTGTAATACTTTAAGTCAATAAAATATCACCAAACATTGATATGTATTCTTTTCTCATCAAACCTTTCAATCTCTTCCGGTGGTTTTACTGGATATCCAAGAGAAACTATTGAAAAAGGAATATACCTTTCGGGGACCTTTAAAATTTTTTTTGTCAACTCGATCCGTTCCTCTTTTGGAAAAACTCCGATCCAGCAACTACCTATCCCATAAGCCCAGGCAGAAAGTAGAATGTTCATTGTTGCTGCAGAACAATCCTGGGAATAGTATCCTTTATCAGGTTGTTTTTTTAAATCAGCGAGAACAACAATTGCAGTAGATGCTTTTTTCAACATTTTAGCGTAGGGATGGTTATTCGAAATTTCATCTAAAATTTTTCTTTCTTCAACAACGAAAAACTCCCATGGTTGTTTGTTGTGAGCAGATGGAGCATACATTGCTGTTTTTAAAATTTCTATAATGATCTCTTCTGGGATCTTTTTATCCTGATATTCTCTGATACTTCTTCTTGTTCTTAAAAAATTAATCAATCTTTCCATAAAAGATTCCTCCTCATAAAAATTTCTTGACATCGATTAATAAAAGTATACAATAAATTCTTAAAAATCCAAGAACTGGAATATGAAGAACATAAACGAAAATTTTCACAAACTGATCGCTGAAAAAGTTTCTCCTCAGGACTATGAACTCTGGATTTCAAACATAAAAATCACAAAACTTGATGAAAAATCTGTCACCTTTTCAGTCCCAACAGATGTTGCAAGAGATTATATTGAGGATAAATTTTTCTACGATATAGTCGAGGTCACAAGAAACCTTTTCGGAAAGGATTTACAGATCATGTTGATCCCTGAAAAAAGGGTTGAAACCATTCCCAAAGAGTTAAATCCATTCAAAATCGAAAATATTGATACATACGATAATTCATCTTTAAATCCAAGATATACGTTCGAAGAGTTTGTTGTTGGAAAATCGAATGAACTATCCTACACTGCATCTCTTTCGGTTGCTAAAAATCCGGGAAACCAGTATAATCCTCTTTTCATATATGGTAAAAGCGGTCTTGGAAAAACACATCTGTTAAACGCTATAGGAAACTATATTAAAAAAAATGATTTTAAAAAGAAAGTGTGCTATCTTTCCACTGAAAGATTTCTGAACGAATATATCTTTGCTATACAGGAGAAAAAAGTTCTTGAATTTAGAAACAAATACAGAGATGCTGATGTTCTTCTGATTGATGATGTTCAATTTCTCAATAAACGAGAAGGGACTCAGGAGGAGATTTTTCATACTTTCAACGCATTGTATGAGTCGAACAACCAGATAGTACTGACATCCGATAGACCTCCACATGAAATACCAAACCTTGAACAGAGGTTGGTCACAAGATTTCAATCCGGTCTTGTAGTAGATATCCAGCCACCCGATTTTGAAACACGACTCGCGATATTGAGAAGAAAACTTGAAAAAGACGAAATCGAAATTCCTGACGAAATTTTAAACTATATCGCTTTAAACATAAAACATTCGGTTAGAGAACTAAACAGTGCTATATTGGGAATCCTTGCAAGGGCATCGTTGAATAAATCCAGGATCGATATCAATCTTGCAAAACTCGTTGTTTCAAATCTCGTAAAACCTGAATCCCAATTTGTTTCATTCAACAAAAAATTCAGTCCTAAAGAAATAAAAAAGATCGTTGCCGATTACTATAAAATTTCTGAATCACAGCTTACAGGCAAAAGAAGAACATCCTCCCTTGTTATACCAAGACAGGTTGCCGCTTACATTTTAAAAAAATATGGTAATCTTTCCTTAAAGGAGACCGCATCCGAATTAGGAAAAAAAGATCATTCCACTATAATTCACGCTATAAAAAAAATCGAATCTGAACTCGAAAAAAAGGACTCAAAAATTAAAGAAGATATTGATAGTATAATAAGTTTATTAAATATTGATTAAATGTGGATAACTTATCAACATTTTTTTTATATACACATTTTTAAAAAGATGTGAAAAATTTTTCAACAGTGTATAAACAAAAATGTTGATTTTAAATTATTTTTTTTGTATAATTTAAAAATGTTATCAACAATATTGATGTTCCTTGATAATAGTGATAGTATAAGAAAATTATCTAAATCAGGAGGATGAATGAAATTTAAAGTTGATAGAAATGAGTTTTTAAAAAATCTTGAAATCGTTTCTTCCATTGTTCCTGTAAAACCTGTGCTGACAATTATCTCCAACATTATGATAGATGTAAAAAAAGATAAACTCATGTTGTTTTCAACAGATTTTGAAATATCTTTGTTTTCAGAGGTTGAATGTTCTTCATCCGGAGAGGGAATTTTTGTTTTGAATGCAAAAACACTGGTTGATCTTATAAGAAGATTACCTGATGGGGAGATAAATTTTAACTATCAAAATGATAATGTCACCATTAAAACAAAAACAGGAGAATACAGGATTCCAACTTTGAAGAAAGAAGAATATGTTGAAATAATAAGGATAGAAAAGGAAAGATTGTTTCCTGTCGATTCTCTTCCTTTAAAATCTGCAATAGATAACACAATTTTTGCCACTTCAAAAGACAGTGTAAAAATTGCAATTACAGGTGTTCTTTTTGAGATGAATAAAAAATCTTTAACTATGGTGGCAACTGATAGTCATAGATTGGCGTTGAATACTATTGGTGAATTTTTTGAGGATAACGTTTCAGGAAATATTATTGTTCCACCAAAGGTTTTACAGATAATCAGAGACCTTTTAGATGATAAAGAACAGTTGTACATGGGTTTTGATGATAAAAAGATAATGTTTAAAATAGGAAGAATAGAGATGTGGGCAAAACTGATAGATGGCACATATCCTGATTACAAGAGGGTAATTCCGTATGACAACAATAAAATAATGATAGTTAATAAAAATGAACTTTTAACAGCTTTAAACGCTGTAAATGTTTTTGTGAATGTTAATACAAAACTTGTGAAATTTGAAATTTCAAAAAATAGGTTAGTGATTCTGGCATATCAGAATCAACAGGGAGAGGGAAAAGAGGAGCTTGAAGTCAAATATAATGATGATGAAGCGATCAATATAGGTTTTAACATCAACTATCTAATAGAGATATTAAAACGAGTTGAAAGTGAGAATGTGAAATTCAAAATGAAAGGAGAAATGTTTGCTGTTTTGATAGAAAATGAAGAAAGTAAAATAGGAGAAGAATCTTTCTATATAATAATGCCATTGAGGTTAAAATAGATTAACAATTGTTAAAAAAGAATTCCAGATGGATGAACTGTATCGTAAAAACAGAAAAATGAAACTTATAAACAGAATTGTTTTTATTATAGGTCTTATAGTTTTTTCCTTCACTTTTATACTTACCGGTGTGATCATCTCAATTTTTGTGAACCTTCAAAAAGAGTTACCATCGATGACCGATCTAATGCTTTACAATGTTCCAAGTGCAACGATTGTGTACGACGATAACAACAATATAATAGATGAATTTTTCATTGAAAGAAGGATTCCAATAAAACTGAGAGAGTTACATCCATATACTATCAACGCAGTTATCGCATTAGAGGACCAGCAGTTTAGAAAACACTGGGGAATAAATGTTGGAAGAACACTGGTTGTTTTATTGAAAGATATATTTATGATGAAGAAAGCAGCAGGTGCTTCTACGATAACTCAACAACTTGCAAGAAATATGTTTCTTGGGATGGAAAAGACATGGTCGAGGAAGATAAAGGAAGCATTGATCACCTTAAAGATAGAAAAAAATTTTTCAAAAGATGAAATTTTGGAAATGTATTTTAATCAGATAAACTATGGAAATGGAAATTATGGTATCGAAGCTGCATCAAATTATTATTTTGGGAAATCATCAAGAGAATTGACACTCGCTGAATCCGCTCTTCTTGCTGGAATTCCACAAAGACCCGAAGCGAACAATCCGAAGGACAATTATTATAGAGCGAAAGCAAGGCAACTCATATGTTTAAAAAACATGTTGAAGGAAAAGATGATTTCAAAAGAAGAATATGAAGAAGCGATTGCTGAGTCGATCGTTGTTGTTACAAATACAAACAAAAGCAATTTTGCAAGATATTTTATTGAAGAGGTCAGAAAAGAGGTTATTAAAAGATTTGGAATGAATACTCTTTATAAAGGTGGTTTAAAGATCTATACCTCTTTGAACAGTGATATGCAAAAACATGCTGAAGAAGTTTTTGAAGATAAAATGAGATATTATGAAAAGATGTATTATTTAAAAAATACGAAAGAGAAGTATGAAAAAAATTTATCACAGATAAAAGATACAACAGAAAAAAAAGAAACAGATTATCTTCAGGGTGGATTTTTGTTGCTGGACAATAAAACCGGTGAAGTAAAAGTTTTAATAGGCGGAAGAGATTTTTACCATTCTCAATTTAACAGAGCGTATCAGGCGAGAAGGCAACCCGGGTCGATATTTAAAATTTTTCTGTTCTCTGCTGCCGTTGAAAATGGTATGTTTCCTGGAGATATAATAATGGATACTCCGGTTGTTCTTGATGATGGTTCGGATCAAAAGTATAAACCGAGAAATTATGACGGAAATTTTTTAGGACCGATTCCATTAAGAACAGCTCTTGCATTATCAAGAAATGTTACAGCGATAAGGTTGATAAAAAATATTGGTCCTGAAACCGTGATAAAACATGCGAGAAAACTTGGAGTAACATCTCCTTTAACACCAGTTCTTTCTCTTGCTCTTGGAAGTAACGATGTGACACTTCTTGAAATGGTTAGAGCGTTTTCAGTATTTCCAAACAAAGGAATATACAAAGAGGTGTCTCTCATAAGATATATTGAGGATGCACAGGGTAACATTATATATACAAATGATCATCCGGAAAAAAGAGTTATGGAAGAGGATGATGCATATATAATAACTGATATGCTTGAAAGTGTTGTTCGAGAAGGAACCGCAGCTGGACTTAAATACTACAAAATGAATGTTCATATAGGAGGAAAAACGGGAACAACAGATGATTATTCAAATGCATGGTTTATCGGTTTTACGAAGGATTATACAGCCGGGGTTTATGTTGGATATGATAAACCGAAAACTATAGCGAATAAAGTTACAGGTGCTGTTGTTGCTTTACCGATCTGGGCAGAAATTATGAAACCTTTTGTTTCCTATAAAGATTCAAGTGCATTCGATATACCAAAAAATATTGTATACGTTAATGTTTGTAAAGAGACTGGAATGAGAGCTGCAAAATATTGTAAATATACAAGAATGGAAATCTATAAAAAAGGAAAAGAACCAACAAAATACTGTGAAAAACATTCTACTGAATACAAACCTTTACAGGATTTTGATGTTTACAAAGATCTGGACCAAACAGAATTTTAGGAGGAAAGATGAGGTTTTTAGTTTTTTTACTTATACTTGTAATTATTTTTCTCTCTTTCTCATTTTTTTATTATTACAACCAGAAATTTAAACCAGCAGTTGACAGGTATGATGAAATAGTAAAAGAGAATAAAACCTTAACAGAATATTTGAATAAATTGAGAGAGGAGAATATAAAAAAGGACAGTATAATTCTGGCTGTTAACGGTAACACGAAAGTTGAAAACAAAACATCGGAACAGAAGGAAACAGAAACAAGGATTCCGATACTCTCTGATGATCTTTTTAACCCTGGTGGTTTTGAATTGACAAAAAATGGAAGAGGACTTTTGAAAAAGTTTTCAGAAGTTCTTTTAAAAGATGGTGATGTTGAAATTATAGTTGAAGGTCATACAGACAACGATAAGATCGGTACAAAGATGAAAAACCTTATTCCAACAAACTGGGAACTTTCTGCTTTTAGAGCGATAAATGTTTTGAAATTTTTAAGGGACTCTTTAAATGTGAAAGATGAAAAACTTTCTGCTGTTGCTTATGGATCTTCAAGACCTGTTGCAGACAATTCAACAACAGAGGGAAAAAAGCAGAACAGAAGGATAGAACTCGTTATAAAAAAGTCTATTGATATTGAAGAAACTCAATAAAAATTTCGATGGAATACACCTTTTTTCTGGTGGTCTTGATTCAATAGTATCATATTTTATTTTAAAAGAGATGGGGTATAATCCACTTGTTGTTTACTTTGAAACACCTTTTTTTACCTCTGAAAAAGCACAAGACATTGCTGATAAAAACAGGATAAAACTTGTTGTCGAAAACGTTTTCGGTGAATATTTAAAAATTTTAAAGAAACCTGTCTATGGTTATGGAAAAAATTTGAACCCCTGTATAGATTGTAAAGCGTTTATGATAAACAGAGCAATAGATATGGCTGTTGAAAATGGTTATAAATATGTTTCAACTGGAGAAGTTTTAAATCAGAGACCAATGTCACAGACCTTTCAGGGGTTGAAAAAAATAGAAAAACTTTTAAAAAGAAAAGATCTTTTGATAAGACCTCTATCAGAAGAACTTTTAAAAGGGAAATTTGAAACCAACAAATTTTTTGAAGATAAAACACTTCTTTCTATAGAAGGTAGAAAAAGAGATATACAACTCGATCTCGCAAAAAGATACAACATAAAAGATTTTTCATCTCCTTCTGGTGGATGCCTTTTAACTTATAAAGAATATTCTCAAAAAATAAAAATTTTGTTGGAACTGGAGGTGAAAGAGGAAAGATATTTTAAAATGGTAAAACATTGTAGAGTTGTAAAATTTGAGAAATCTATAGGGTTTATTGGAAGAGATAAAGAGGATAACGAAAAACTTTTACAACTTTCCAAAAATGATAAAGTTTATCAAATTGAAGACAAAAAAGGTCCTGTTGGGATATTTTTGGGAGAAGATAAAAATGATTTTCAAGAATTTCTAAAAAAAATGGTTTTCTACTCCAAACGAAACGAAACCTCCCTCCATCTTATAAAGGAAATAAAAATCGGGGACGGTGCTTGACTTTTTGACATTTTTATGCAAGTTATTATTTTAAATCAGTTAGAAAAACTTTTAAAGGAACTGAAAATCGAAAAAAATTTTCAGGAGATGGCTATTTTTTTAGACCTTTTGTTGAAATGGAACGAATCTGTTAACCTGATTTCAAAAAATGATCTGGATATTATAATTGAAAGACATTTTAAGGATTCTCTTTTAGCGTTTAATTTTGTTCGTGAGCCAGAATACAAAAATATTGTTGATGTTGGAAGTGGAAATGGATTTCCGGCAATACCACTTGCAATTGTTTTTAAAGAAAAAAATTTTACACTTGTTGAGATAAAAGAAAAAAAATCCTATTTTTTAAAAGAGGTAAAACAGACCATCGGGTTAAAAAATGTTACGATAAAAAATGATGATGTTAACAGGTTGAATTTTTCTGATTTTGATCTTGTTTTATCAAGAGCGTTTTTGAACGAAGAAGAACTTAAAATTTTTATGAAAAACAAAAAATTTAAAGGTGATGTCATTTACTGGAAAAAGATAAACCAGCCGATCCTTATAAAACTATAAAAATGTTCCACGTGGAACATTTTATTCTAAAAACCTATTGAAAATTTTAAAAATTGTGTTATAGTTTCAAACTATGACAAAGATAATTTCTATTGCTAACCAAAAGGGTGGTGTTGGAAAAACAACAACCGCTGTAAATTTAGGTGCCGCACTCGCTGTTGCGGAGAAGAAAACGTTGCTTGTTGATATAGATCCACAGGCAAACGCAACATCATCTTTAGGTTATTATGATAAGAATTTTTTGGGCAAGAGTATATACGATTCACTTTTAAACAAAATTCCTGTTGAAGATATAATTGTGAAGACCGATCTTGAATTTTTAGACCTTATTCCTTCAGATATATCTCTTGCAGCAACAGATGTGGAATTTGTTGATATAGAGGAAAGAGAGAGTATGTTGAAGAAAGTTTTAGAGAGGATAAAGAACAGATACGAATATATTCTTATCGATTGTCCTCCATCTTTGCAGATGTTGACTGTAAACGCTCTTGTTGCCTCAAAATCTATTCTGATTCCGGTTCAGGCGGAATTTTATGCTGTTGAGGGTCTTGCAAAACTCCTTAACACTATAAACAGTATCAGACAATCTTTAAATCCTGCACTTGAGATAGAAGGGGTTTTGATTACAATGTATGATAACAGATTGACTCTTGCGCGTCAGGTTGCTGATGAGGTTTTGAACTATTTTAAAAGTGCTGTGTACAAAACATATATTCCAAGAAATGTTAAACTTGCGGAGGCACCATCTTTTGGAAAACCAATAATCCTGTTTGATCCGGTTTCAACTGGTTCAAAAGCGTATCTTGAACTTGCAAAGGAGATAATAGAAAAAGATGAAAAAAGCGTTAGGTCGAGGTCTTGAATCGATAATCGCGGGAACAGAACAGAGGGAAGTTCGAAACATACCGATTACAAACATTAAACCGAACCCGTTTCAACCAAGAAAAATTTTTAAAGATGAAGAACTGAAAGAACTTGCAGAATCGATAAAAGAAAATGGGGTTCTACAACCGATCACTGTCAGAAGGGTTGGTGATCATTATGAAATAGTTACTGGAGAAAGAAGATTTAGAGCGTGTAAACTTTTGGGGATGAAGGATATTCCCGCAATCGTAAAAGATCTGTCAAATGACAAAATGGTTGAGTGGGCTCTGATAGAAAATGTTCAACGAGAGGATTTGAATGTTGTTGAAGAGGCAGAAGCGTATAAAGAACTTGCTGAAAAATTTAATTTGACCCACGAAGAGATCTCAAAAAAAGTTGGAAAATCGAGAGCACACATCACAAACATTTTAAGGGTTCTTGAACTTGAGGATAGTATCAAAGAACTTTTAAAGGAAAACAAAATAAGTTTTGGGCATGCAAAAGTTTTGTTATCGATAAAGGAGCCATTAAGAAGAAAACATCTTGCAGAAAGGGCTTACAGAGAAGATCTTTCTGTTAGAGATCTTGAAAAACTTTTATCTTCTGGTGAAGATAGACCTATAAAAACTCATGAGAAGAAAAAATCGGTTCATTTAAAAGATATTGAAAACAAACTATCCGAAAAATTATCGAGAAAGGTTGTTGTTAAGTATAAAAAGGGTAAAGGTAGTATAAGTTTAGAATTTTACAATGATGAGGATTTCAGAAAACTTCTCGGTTTTTTGGGTTTGAAAAATTTTGATTAGGAGAAAGAATGAAAGATTTAAAAGAAGTTTTAAAAATTTTAACAGAATCATTTGGACCTTCTGGAATGGAAGAGAGGAGTTTTGAAGATGTAAAAAAGATTTTTGAAGATGAAAAAAGTGTTTCGGTTTCGCTCGATAAGATGGGAAACATAATAATCTTCAGAAAAGGTGATAGAGATGGAAAAATAGGATTTTTCACACACAACGATGAAATAGGTCTTATAGTTTCAAAGATCGACGGAGATTATTTGAGATTTACATCTGTTGGTGGATACGATGAGAAAGTGCTGTTGGGGCAGGAGGTAACAGTTTTTGGAGAAAAGGTTGTTTCTGGAATCATCGGAGCAACTCCACCACATCTTCAAAAAAGTGGTGAAAGCGATAAGTTGTTGAAATATGAAGATTTATATATCGATCTTGCGATGAAAAATGCAGAACTTAAAAAATATTTTAAAGTTGGGGACAGAGTTTTGATAAAAAGTGAATTCACGGAACTAAAAAATGATTTTGTCTGTAGTAAAGCTATAGATAACAGGGGTTCTGCAGCAGCGATAATTAACATTTTAAATCACATTAAAAATTTAAAAAATATTCCTGACCTGTATTTTGTATTAAATGCTCAAGAAGAGACGACTATGGCAGGAAGTTTGACTGCTGCTTATTCGATCCAGCCAGACATTGCGGTTGTTGTTGATGTGACTTTTGCAAAACAGCCGGGAGTTGAAAGTGGTAGTTCTTACGATGCAATAGGAATCGCAAGGGGAGCGCATATCTGTTCACAACTCTGCGATTTTATTCTGGATCTTGCAAAAAGAGAAAATATAAAGTATGAGATAGAGCCGGTTCCACAACATTCTGGAACAGATGCTTATATGGTTCAAACAGCAAGAGGTGGTATAAAAACGATACTGCTTTCTCTACCTATTAAAAATATGCATTCTCCAAGAGAGATTGTTAATTTAAAAACCATAGACAAAATTTCAAAACTGCTTTCAATCTTTGTTAGTGAGGTTGAATTTGAAAAATATGGTGAAAAAATAATAAAATGAGGGAGATTTTTATGATTATAAAAAATTTAAGTGAAACTTTTGGACCCTCTGGAAACGAGAACGAGATACGAGATTTTATAGTTGAAACGATAAAAGATTATGTTGATTCTTTAAAGATCGATAAGATGGGAAACATCGTTGCATATAAAAAGGGAAAAAATAAAAATAGCAAGAAGATTCTGATCGGTGCACATATGGATGAAGTTGGTTTTATGATAAAATCCATAGAAGAAAACGGAATGTTGAGGTTTTTACCTGTTGGAAGCATAGATAAAAGAATTTTAATAGGAAAAAATCTTTTGATTGGAAAAGATAAGATAAAGGGTGTAATATGCTATAAACCGATTCATCTCCAAAAGAAAGATTACAACAATATTCCCGATTTTGATTCTCTTTTTATCGATATTGGAGCGGTTGATAAAAAGGATGCAGAAAAATATGTTTCTGTTGGTGATTACGCTGTTTTTGACACAAAGTTTGAAAAGAGGGGAAACATTATAAAAGGAAAATCTTTTGATGACAGATTGGGTTGTGGAGCGCTCATTGAAATTTTGAAAGACAGATATGAAAATGATGTCTACGGATGTTTCTTTGTTCAGGAAGAGGTTGGACTGAGAGGATCAAAAGTAGCAGCATATAACAATCCTTCTGATTATGCGATAGTTCTTGAAGGAACATCCGCTGCTGATATGCCACATTCAAAAGATGAACCCGATTTTCCTAAAATGGGAGATGGAGTTGTGATAACGATTTCTGATAGATCTCTTTTTGTTGATAAAGATCTTTTGAAAATGAGTGTTGAGTATGCAAAAGAGAACAAGATTAAATATCAGTTCAAACAGCCAATGATCGGCGGAACAGATGGAGGAGAAATTCATAGATCGAGAGAAGGTGTCAAAACGATAGTGTTTGCTGTCCCTTCAAGATACATACATTCTCCTGTTTCTTTTGCTGATTTAAGAGATTACCAGTCGATGATAGATTTAACAAAAATACTTTTAAACAAATTAAAATAGGGGTAAAAATGAAAAATTTGGTAAAAGATTTAACAAGCATTATTGGTCCATCCTCTTATGAGGAGCCAGTTGTTGATTACATTGAAAAAAGTTTAAAAGGAAAAAAGAATCTTGAGATAAAAAAGGATGCTCTTGGAAATTTGATCGTTAGAAAAAAAGGAAAAGGTAAAAAGATAATGCTTGCTGCACATATGGATGAAATCGGCTTTATAGTGAAACATATAGACAAAAACGGATTTTTGAGATTCGCTATTGTTGGAGGACTTTTCCCTCACAACATAATTGAAAATCATGTGGTTTTTGTGAATGGAGTGGAAGGAGTTATTGGTTATGAGAACAAAAATTTCAACTGGAAAGATATACCAAAGATCGAAGAGTTGTATATAGATATCGGTGCAAAAGATAAAAAGGACGCTGAAAAGAAAGTTCATGTTGGACTTCTTGGTGCGATGAAACCAACATTTGTTGATTTTGGTAAGAGAATTTCAACGAAAGCGATCGATGACAGAATCGGTTGTGCAATTTTACTACAACTTGCACTCGATGATTTTGAAACCGACAACGATATATACTATGTTTTCACTACACAGGAAGAGGTTGGTCTTAGAGGTGCAAAAACATCAGCGTTCTCCGTTTCACCAGATTTTGCGATCGCAGTTGATGTTACTGGAACCGGAGATACTCCTGAAACATACATTATGGATGTGAAACTTGGAGAAGGTCCAGCGATAAAGATTCTTGACAGTGGAATGATAATTAGAAAACCTGTTATCGACTTTATGGTCGATGTTGCAAAAAAGAACAGGATTCCATATCAACTTGAAATTTTAAAAGGTGGAACAACAGACGGAATGATGATCCAGACAAACAAAGAGGGAGTGATAACAGGGGTTATCTCTGTGCCAACGAGATATATTCACTCTCAGGCAGAAATGTGTGATATGGATGATGTCGAAAATAGTGTAAAATTGATAAAAGAAATTTTGAAGACAGATTTATCAAAAAGGGGCTTTTAAAAATTGAAAAGAAAGATAACTTTAATCTACATAAGTCCTGATGGAAAGGATAAAAGAGAATTTTTGATTTCAACAACTCTGTTTAAAATTTTTTCTGGAGTTTTGATATTCATTGTAATTTGTATAGTTGCAGGTTTTGTGTTCATTTCAACAGTATACTATGATGCTATGCAGAAAAGAAATTTTGAGAAAAAAATGAGATACATGGAAAACGAGATGAAAAAAGTTGAAGAGTTGAAGTCAGACATAAAAGAGTTGTATGAAAAAAATGAAAAGATCAGAGAACTTTTGGGTATCGATATCCAGAACAAAATTTTAAAATCACACACAAAGGAAATTTCTGTAGCAAAAGTTGAAAGTACAAAAGTGAATGCTGATTCTTTGAAAGAATATGATGAGTTGAAACCTGACATAAATCCTGTTGAGGGAGTTGTTTCAAGAAGTTTTACCAAAGATCATCCTGCGATAGATATCGCATGTAACCTTGGAACGATGGTTGTTTCAACTATAAATGGAACTGTTGAACAAACAGGATGGGATGATGTTTTTGGAAACTTTGTTCAGATAAAGAATAACAAATTTTCTATCTTTTATGGACACCTTCAGAAAGTGCTTGTTAAAAAAGGACAGACGATCAAAAAAGGTGAAATCGTTGGAACTGTTGGAAACACAGGAAAATCATCAGCACCACATTTGCATTATGAGATCATGATGGATTCTGTTTACTATGATCCAATTCAATTTGTGAATTTAACTAACTAAATAAAGGAGTTGTTATGGAAAAAAACAGTTCAGGAATTAACAACATTATAGGAGAGGGAACACATATTTCCGGAAAAGTTTTTGTTCCTGGTTCTGTCAGAGTCGATGGACATATCGATGGAGAGATTACAGTTTCTGAGATGCTGACTGTTGGAAAAACGGGTAATTTGAATGGAACGATAAACACAAAGGATGCTGTTATAGGTGGTATAGTAGAGGGAAAACTAATAGTTAAAAATAGAGTTGAACTTCAAAAAACAGCAAAAGTCAAAATAGATCTTGTTTGCAAATATCTTATAGTTGAGGAAGGTGTAATATTTGATGGAACCTGCTCGATGTCAAAACAGGAACTTTTTGATAAAAACTCAAAGGGAAAAACAGAATAATTTTAAGTGAAAAAATTTTCTTTTCTTTTTTTCACAATTTTTTTTGTTTTGTTTTCCTGTGGAAAAAAACTTCCACCACCTTCACCTGATAGAATTAAACCAGAGGTTAAGAATATATATTATTTTGAAGGTGGTAAAATCAAGATAGATCTTTCAGAAGAGATTTCAAAAGTTGATTCAATTCAGATAAAGTATGAAGATACGATTTTAAAAGAAAAATTTTTTTTGAACAGAAGTTCGATTCTTGTTGATTATGATTTTGACAGAAAAATTTCAGGACTTTCGATTTTTTCTTTAACCGATTTAAACAACAACAAAAAGGACTTTTTGAACCTGAAAGTAAAAGGTGAAAAGATAAAAGATTTGATTCCACCTGAAATTACAAAAAGTTCCTCTCTGGATAGTGTTATAACACTCTATTTTTCAGAGAATATTGAAAAAATATTTTTGAAAATTTATCCTGAAAATGTAAAGTTCAGTGAAAGAATTGAAGACGAAAAAGTTTCAATTTTTTTAAAAGAAAAATTTTTGGTGCAACTTATCGTTGATAGTGTTTTTGATTTTTCAGGTAATATCAACAGAAAAAGATGGGAGAACTATTTCTTTACAGAAACATTGCAGGAAAAATTTTCTTTAAGGTTAAAGACTGAAACAAAACAGGAAAAATTTTTACTTCTTGATGTTGAAGGGAATATTGTGAGGGAAAACGTTTCAGATGAAACGGGAACGGTAAATTTTTTGAATTTGAAACGAGGTAAATACACGATCAAAAGCACAAACTTTCTGAAAGATACATTGCTGATGGAGTGAAAATTTTAGTTTGTTTTACATGTTAAAGAATGATTTTAAGCCTTATTTAAAAAGTAATTATAAGTAAACGAAAAATTTGTTAGAAAAGAGATTTTTGAAGATAATGTAACTATAATAAAATTAAAGGTTTACAAGAAAATGTCAAAAAGTCAAGCACCGTCCCCGAATGAATTGAAAAAAATCTATGGGAGGATGTAAATAAAATTACTTGACATAAAGATTTTGTTTTTATATAATGTTATTGAAAATTTATAAAAATTTTAAGGGAGAGTAAAAAGTGAAAAAAATGTTGCTCAAAAAAAATTTGTTTAATAATATTTTAAAAAAAAGTAATTTATGAAATTTACATTTGATTCAAATCTGGATTACCAGAAACAGGCGATAAATTCAATTGTCAATCTTTTTGAAGGCCAAACGAAAGATGATAGTGTATCTTATTTTTCTATAATAAATAATGATAAATCTCAACTTTTTACTGAAATCAATAGTATTAGAAATAATCTAATTCTCTCTGAAAATCAGATTTATAAAAATCTTTGTAATGTCCAGAAACAGAATGAACTATCTATAACTTCTGAACAGGAGTTTAAAATCAACGGCTTAAATTTTACTGTAGAAATGGAAACAGGCACCGGAAAAACTTATGTTTATCTCCGGACCATTTATGAATTGAATAAAAAATATGGATTTAAAAAATTTGTGATTGTTGTTCCATCTATTGCAATCAGGGAAGGTGTTTTAAAAAACCTTGAAATTACTTATGATCACTTTCAGAACTTATATGAAAATATACCGGTCAATTATTATATTTATGAAAGTGGTAAAGTATCTATATTTCGCTCTTTTGCTACTAATAACAATATAGAAATTCTGGTTATTAATATAGACTCTTTTGCAAAAGACGAAAATATCATCAACCGACCAAACGATAAACTCAGCGGACAAAATCCTATTCTGTTTATTCAATCTACAAACCCCATTGTTATAGTAGATGAACCACAAAATATGGAGACAGAAAAACGAAAAAAAGCTATTGAAAGATTGAATCCTCTCTGTACTCTGAGATATTCCGCAACACACAGAAATTTGTACAACCTTGTTTATAAACTTGACCCCGTAAAAGCTTATGACCTTGGTTTGGTTAAACAAATTGAAGTGGATGCTATTGTGGAAGAAAATGCTTATAATGACGCGTATATTGCAGTAGAAGAAATAAAATCACAAAAAACAAAAATAACAGCAAAACTCACAATTTATTACAATGATAATAGTGGGGTAAAAAAGAAAAGTGTTACAACAAAAGTGGGTGATGATTTGTATAAGCTTTCCAATAACTACAATATATATAAAGAAGGATTTATTGTACAAGAAATTGATGTAGCCAATCAAACCATTACTTTTTCAAGTGGAACAATTCTTTCAAGCGGTATGGCCAGAGGTGGACTGACAGACGAATTGATGCGTTTTCAAATAGAACGAACTATCGAAGAACACCTCAAAAAAGAATTAAAATTATTAAATCAGGGGATAAAAGTTCTTTCTTTATTTTTTATTGATAGAGTTGCAAATTACAGAAGTTACACGGAAGATGGTAGTACAGAAAAAGGTAAAATTGCCAGGTGGTTTGAAGAAATATACAAAAGTTATATTGGGAAACCTGAATTCAAATCATTAAAACAAAGGTTTCATCCCGATGGAACCATTGATTTCGATAAAGTTCACAATGGCTATTTTTCGCAGGATAAAAAAGGACGATTCAAAGACACAAAAGGTGAAAGTGAAGATGACCTGAATACTTACGACTTAATAATGAAAGACAAAGAAAAACTTCTGGATATAGAAAATCCTCTCCGATTCATTTTTTCTCATACAGCCCTTCGCGAAGGTTGGGACAATCCTAATGTGTTTCAAATCTGCACACTAAACGAAACAAAGTCGGAATTAAAAAAACGACAGGAAATAGGAAGAGGACTGCGTCTTGCTGTAAATCAAGAAGGTAACAGGATCTATGATAAAAATGTAAACCGTCTTACTGTTATTGCCAACGAATCATATGAAACTTTTGCTAAACAGTTACAAACCGAAATAGAAGAAGAATGTGGTGTTAAATTTGAGGGTAGAATTAAAAATAAGCGTCAGCGTGTTGAAATAAAATACCGTAAAGGCTTTGAAGCTGACCCAAAATTCCTTGAAATATGGGAAAAAATCAAACACAAAACTCGTTATTCGGTGGAATATGAAACTCACAAACTAATTGAAAAGGCTTCTAAAAATATTAAAGATTTACCTGCAGTGAATTCTCCATCTATCAGAGCTACAAAAGTAAGAGTTGATATTACAAATGAGGGCATAGATACTTCTTTACTTAGCGAAAGAAAAGAAATTTACGGTAATAATAATTTCTGGCTACTTCCCGACATTATTGAATATATACAACAAAAAACTGAACTGACCCGCGATACAATAATCCAAATTCTTGACAGGGCAACCCGATGGGATGATTTTTTCATTAATCCTCAGTATTTTTGCGACCAGTGTATTGCTGTTATCAAAAAAACACTTACCGATCTGATGGTAGATGGAATTAAGTACGAAAAAATTGGAAATGATTTTTACGAAATGCGGCTTTTTGCCAGTCAAGAACTGGAAAGCTATCTGGATAATTTGCTTCACAAAGTCCAAAATCCTGACAAAACAATTTATGAAAATTACATCCCGCTTGACTCAAATGTAGAAAGCCAGTTTGCCAAAGATTGCGAATCAAGTGAACAGGTGGAGTTTTATTTTAAGCTGCCTTCGTGGTTTAAAATTCCTACCCCTATCGGTAGCTATAACCCCGACTGGGCTGTGGTGCCCAAAAACGAAAAGAAAATATACTTTGTTGCCGAAACAAAAGATACTGGTGGCGACAAACTCGATATTTCAAAACTTCATTCCGATGAACAGATAAAAATTAAATGCGGACAGAAACATTATGAAGTATTTGATGATGTAAAATATAAAGTGGTAAAGAAAGTAAGCGATTTGATATTAAAGGAGTAAATATATGGTAAAAGAAACTTCAACGAAAGAGAAAGTTTTTAATTATGTAAAAGAATTTTTAGAGAATAAAAAAGAGGGCGCATATTATTCTGATATTATAAATCACTTGAAAATTAAATTATCTAACGTACCAGTAAATACTTTACATGGCTCATTACATGATTTTAGACAGAAAATTGTTCATGACGAGATAAAGGAGGTTATTATTCCAGAAAGGGGATTTTATATACTATCAAAAAATTACCATAAAGAAGAGCAAAAATCACAGAAAATAAAAGAAGACGACTTTTACGAAAGTTTTGCTGATTATTTGGTCAATGAATTAGAAGAATGTACGAAAGCTATTGCTTTGGGTGGCAATAAATTTCAGGATAAATGGGGAACTCCTGATGTGTTTGGTATTTATAAATTTTCTGAAGCAAATCCTATTCGACCACCTCTTGAAATTATTAGTGCTGAAATAAAAACTGATATTTCTCAACTAATTACAGCATTTGGTCAGTCATGTGCTTACAAGATTTTCAGCCATAAAGTTTATCTTGTTGTTCCAAAACAAGCCGAATCTGAGATTCCAAGACTTGAATCTCTATGCCTTAAATTTGGAAGAGGATTAATTATTTTTAATAACGAAAATGCCGACAATCCCGAGTATCAAATCAGAACAAGAGCAAATAAAACTGAACCTGATTATTTTTACGTTAACTTATATATTCAAAAACTCAGTAAAGATGATATTAAAAAACTACTATCGTAAAACAAAGGTAATTAGGAGCCAAATATGGACGGACAAAGTTTAGATATAAAAAAAGAAGCTTTAAACAAACTTAAAGAAATTATTCCCAACTGTTTTACCGAAGATAAAATTGACTGGGAAAAACTTAAAGTGTTTTTTGAAGATAATATAGAATTTAAAAACGAACGCTACCACCTCAACTGGGCCGGGAAGACCAATGCTATTCGTCTTTTGCAGGCTCCTACCTACAACACCCTTAAACCCTGTAAAGAAGAAAGTGTAAATTTCGACACCACCGAAAATCTTTTTATCGAAGGCGATAATCTGGAAGTGTTAAAAATACTGCAAAAATCCTACTTTGGCAAGATTAAGATGATATACATTGACCCTCCGTATAACACAGGCAATGACTTTATTTACAGAGATGACTATTCAGAAACCCTTACTGAATACCGCAAAAAGGTGGGGGATGTGGACGAAAACGGCAATGCCACCAGAGCCGGCCTTTTTAAAAACACAAAGGAAAACGGCCAGTACCATTCCAACTGGCTCAATATGATGTACCCCCGCCTCTTTCTTGCCCGAAACCTGCTGCGCGACGATGGTGTTATCTTTGTCAGCATCGACGACAACGAAGTGCATAATTTACGACTTATGATGGATGAGATTTTTGGAGAGGAGAATTTTGTAAGTATCGTTACAAGAAAAACTAAATCTTTTGATAGAGATAAATCATCAAAAGAATTACAAAACTTATTTGATTTTATGCTTATCTATTGTAAGAATAAATCAAATTTAAAATTAAATCAAGATATTGTAGGTGTAAAAGAATATCCATATTTAGATGAGAAAGGTTATTATAAATTAAATCCTTTACAAAATACAGGACCTCATGCTTTTAGAGAAGTTAGACCTAAAACATATTATCCTATCTTTTATACAAAAAATGGAGAATTTTCTTTAGATAGAAAAAGTAATGAAGATATAGAATTTTTGCCAAGAAAAATTGGTAACAAAGACGGAACATGGAGTTGGTCAAAAGAAAAAGTATTAAAAGAAATGGACAAACTTGTCATAAAAAATAATCAAATTTTTGTAAAAATTTATGAACAACCAAATATGGACAAAAACAAATATCAATCAAAAAAAAATCTGTTGTTGGATTATGATAATGCAAAAGGTTCTCTTTCTTTAAATTCATTAGACATTAAAAATATTTTTTCAAATCCAAAACCAGTTGAATTAATAAAATGGTGTTTATCAATATCAACATTTTCATCTTCCTCTGACCTCATCCTCGACTTTTTCGCCGGATCAGGCACTACCGCCCATGCGGTGATGGAGCTTAACAAAGAAGATGGAGGTAACCGTAAGTTTATTCTGGTTCAGTTGCCCGAGCCCACCGACCCCGAGAGCGAGGCATACAAAGCTGGCTATAAAACCATAGCTGATATTGCCAGAGAACGCATACGCCGTGCGGCTAAGAAAATAGAACAGGAGCTACAGGAAGAAGCAAAAAAGAAAGCAGGTGAACTACCTCTTGAACAAAGAGAGGAAAAACCTATTGATTTAGGTTTCAAGGTATTTAAGCTTGATGAAAGCAACTTTAAACAATGGCGTCCATTCAAGCCCGAAAACCCTGAACAGATAAAACAGTCTGTTATTGATTTCTCCCAGAATGTAAAACCAGAAGCCACTACAGAAAATATGCTATACGAACTCATGTTGAAAAACGGAAAAAAACTTACAGATAAAGTCGAAAAAAAGCATAATTTTTATGTCGTAAATAATAATGAGCTTGTACTTTTACTGGAAGAAATAAATAAAGAAACTATTGACGAGGTAATGAAACTCAAACCTCTAAAAGTTGTTGCTCTTGATAAAATATTCAACAATAATGATCAGTTAAAAACCAATACTGTATTGCAATTTAAAGACGCAGGGATAGAATTTAAGAGCGTGTAAGATATGATGAAAGAAAAACAATTATATTTTTTAGACCTTTTTGCTGGCGCTGGAGGACTTTCGGAGGGCTTTCTCAGAGAGGGCTTTGTTCCTGTAGCCTTTGTCGAGAAAGATACCAATGCCTGTTTTACTCTTAAAACGCGGCTTGCTTACTATTATCTTAAAAGTAAGAATAAAATAGAAACATACAACGATTATTTGCTTCACAAAATATTCAGAGAAGAATTATACGATAAAATTCCAGAATCTATCGTCAATTCAGTTATCAACAAAACAATAAGTGAAAACACTTTAGAGGATATTTTCAAAATAATAGATACCTTAAAAGGCAAAAAGAAAATTGATATTATCATTGGAGGTCCGCCCTGCCAGGCATATTCAATTATAGGCCGTAGCAGGATGGGCAATAAAGCAAGCCGGGATGAGAGAAATTATCTATATCAATTCTACATTGAATTTTTAAAAAAATATAAACCCGCCATTTTTATTTTCGAAAATGTTCCTGGTTTGCTTTCGGCAGGAAACTCTAAATACTTTGACGAAATGATCAACTGTTTTAAAAAAGAAAAATATGAGGTTCAATATAACATCCTGAATGCTGCCGATTTTGGAGTTCTTCAGAATCGTAAAAGAGTTTTTTTTGCAGGATATAGAAAAGATGTGAAATTTAGTTTTCCGGTACCCGAACAGGAAGCATCCAGTAATTTTACTTTAAAAGATATATTTGAAGATCTGCCTTTGATAAAAGATGGGGATAGTTTATCAGTAGTTTATTACACCAAAAAAGCCAATCAGTATCTTATCAAAAGTAAAATAAGAAATGGTGTGAACTTTACGACAATGCACTCTACCCGATCTATCAGAGATTTAGATAAAAAGATTTATAAAATAGCCATAGAGAAATTTTTGAAAACAGGCGAACAGCTGGATTATAACGAATTGCCGGAGTATCTGAAAACTCATAAAAACAGAAATTCATTTACCGACCGGTTTAAAGTGTTGAACCCAGACGGATTATCTCATACAATTGTTGCGCACCTGGCTAAAGACGGCCATTATTTTATATATCCCGATCCGGAAAATCCGCGTTCTATCTCTGTTAGAGAAGCCGCCAGAATACAATCTTTTCCTGACGATTATTATTTCGAAGGCAGTAGAACATCCATGTATCAACAAATTGGAAACGCGGTCCCGCCATTGATGGCTCATAAAATTGCCATAAAAATAAAAGAGTTGCTTAAATGATACAGGCAAAGTTTAAAGTAAAAGCAAGATTACTTGAAGAACTGGGCGAACAGCTTATAAAAAATGAAAGCATTGCGATGCTGGAGCTGGTCAAAAACGCTTATGATGCCGATGCTTCACAGGTCGATATTATAATGGAAAATGTGGATAATCCTGAAAAAGGGAAAATAATAATTCAGGATAATGGTTGCGGAATGGATCTGGACATTATTCAAACAGTATGGCTTGAGCCAGGAACTGATTATAAAAAGAAACAATTTTTAGAGAGAAAGAAAACGCAAAAATATAAAAGGCTACCGCTTGGCGAAAAAGGTATAGGACGTTTTGCAATACATAAACTGGGCAAAAAAATTGAAATAATCAGCAGAGTAAAAGATAAAAAAGAAGTATATTTTACGATCAACTGGAGTGATATAGAAAAATATGATTATTTACAGGATCTTTCTATTACAATTTCTGAGAGGGAACCCGAAGTTTTTAAAGAAACAACAGGCACCAGAATTATAATTAATGATTTAAAAAATACATGGCAAAAAGAATCTATCAGAGATCTTTACCGTTCGATTATGGCGTTTAACAATCCGCTTGAAAATTTTTCAAACTTTACCATAAATTTTTCTATTGATAAAAAAGAATGGATTGAAAACTTATTGGATACCAGAAAGGTCATCGATTATGCACTTTTTTATGTGGAAGGTATTATGGAGGGAAATAAAATATCCCGCTTCTATTATAAATTTTCTCCTTATAAAACTATGGACAAACTTAAGGAAAGAATAATAACTGAACAGGATCCTGAAATTCAAAAAATTGTTTCGATCATAGATAAAGATAATAATGAAATTAATTTAAGTGATTATAAGATTGGACCCATAAAATTTACAGCATATATTTTCGACAGAGAAACCAGAATTTTAAAACTGGGACTGGCTGATTTAAAAGGATTAAAGGAATATCTTGATATTAACGGCGGTATTCGTGTTTATAGAGATGGAATAAGAGTATATGATTATGGTGAACCTGAAAATGACTGGCTTGAACTGGATATACGAAGAGTAAATTTACCGGCTAAAAAAATCAGCAATAATCTTATCCTTGCTGCTATAGAACTTGATAGAGAAAAGAGTTCGGATCTTATTGAAAAAACCAATCGGGAAGGTTTTATAGAAAATGATGCATATTATACATTTAAATCAGCCATTTTGTATTTGTTGAATGTAATTGAAAATCAGCGAAATATCGATAAAGAAAAAATTCGTCTATTTTATGGTACGAAAGAAAAAACGCAACCTGTTATTGCCTCTATTAATGAATTAAAAAATGTTATAGAAGAAAAAATTAAAGATGAACGATTAAGAGATGAAATAATAAGATATCTGAATAGAATAGAAAAAGATTATGAAAACATTAATGAGATTTTACTTAAAAGCGCTGGCGCCGGCCTTAACCTTTCTGTTGTGGTTCATGAAATTGAAAAGATTCTGGGAGAATTAAAAAGTATTGTCGAAAAAGAAAAAGTAAACGAAAGAGCAGTTAATCTGATTAAACATTTATCCAACCTAATAGATGGCTATACAGCACTTATTCGAAGCAGAGGTCATAAAGTTGAAGATATTACAAAGGTTATCGATCAGGCAATTTTTAATATGGAATACCGCCTTAACTATCATAAAATCAAAGTTGAAAAAGCATACCAGCAATATAAGGGTGAGAAAAAACTAACCATTGTAAGAAGCCTGATATTGAATGCTATTATGAACATAATAGATAATTCTATCTGGTGGCTTGATTATTCAAAGAAAGATGAAGAAAAAATGTTGTTGATAGATTTAATTGATAAACCTGAAGGATATCTTTCAATCATCATCGCAGATAATGGATGTGGATTTGCTTTGCCTGTTGAGGAAATAATAAAACCTTTTATCAGCGCCAAACCCGATGGTATGGGATTGGGACTGCATATAGTAAGCGAAGTTATGAAAGCTCATGAAGGTTTATTATTATTTCCTGATGAGAATGAAACGGGTGAATACAATATCCCACCCGATTATAAAAACGGAGCAAAAATTATTTTAAGTTTTAAAAGGAATTAATTATGAAACACAATACAGTATATCCTGAAAATGGCAGCGTAATTATAATTGATGATCAAATAGAAGAAGCCCTGCCACTTATGAGGGCATTGAGTAAACACAATATTTCATACAAATATTTTACCGGGAAAAATGAAGACCTACCTGAAAAACCTTTAAGCAATGTTAAAATTATATTCCTTGATATTCAGCTTGAAGGTATGGAAGGAGTTCAGAATGACAGAACAAAACTAACTGTTCTTGCAAATATTATATCAAAAATAGTCGATAACAGTTGTTTTCCTTATATGATTATAGCCTGGACAAAACATCAGGATCTTGTAGATGAGTTAAATAAATATTTAAAAAATAATAACCCGCCTTTTATTATATTAGCGATTGGAAAAGAAGAAGTAAAAGAAAATGACGAATATAATGTAAATAAAATTGAAGAAAAATTAAAAGAAGAGATAAATAAGTCAGAGGCATTTCAATTTTTTCTTAAATGGCAGAATATAGCAAACACTTCATCGATTCAGGTTGTGAATGAAGTTGCGTCTATATACCCTCTGGATAATCAATGGGATAAAAATATCAAAAGTATTTTAAACATGCTTGCAGAAGCTTATGCAGGTAAGCAGGCAGGAAATGAAGGGCACAAAAATGCACTGATGTGTTTTAATAACCTCTATCTTGATATAATTGAAAATAATATTCTTTCAGGAATACCAGATTTTCATATTGATATTCAGGAAATGAAAAATTTAAATGATAATGAAATTAAAGGTGAACTCAACAGAAGGTTATTAATTTCATTTGAAAAATCAAATTTTGTTGTTCCTGGAAATATATATGAAGAGAATGATTGTTTTGAATTTATAAAACTTAATCCAAAAGATGTTTTTCAAAAGGTTGATGTAGAATTTAAGAAAAAGTTAGAAGAATGTTTAAAACGGTTTGAATTTGGTGATTGCAATGAAGTAATAAAGCGCGTCTTTAAGATATTCAAAAAACAGCTAGTAGAATGTTGCAGTAAACCCAATACTGAATATGAAGATAATAAATTTTTTCTAATTTACCTTGAAGTTTCTCCTTTCTGCGATTATGCTCAGAATAAATGGAAAATGCATAGAATTCTACCCGGTATTAGCTGGCCCTTTGAATATGAAAGAAATTTAAAAAAAGCTGATTACATTTATAAAACTCCGCTTTTTAGAATTGATAATAAACTTTTATTTTATGTATTTGATATTCGTTATCTTACATCTTTACCGTTGGAAGCTCTTAATAATGTAAATTCTAAAAAAAGATTCAGAAAAGAATTACTAAATGATATTCAAACAAAAATAGCATCGCACATAAATCGTCCGGGTATAACTTCAGTATGAAGCAAAAAGATATATCTTTTATAAGAAAAAAATTATTGCAGTGGTATAAAGAAAATGGCCGAGATTTTCCCTGGCGCCATACACTTGACCCATACAAAATTATGATTGCTGAATTTATGCTTCATCGAACAAGAGCAGAGCAGGTAGTGCCAGTATATAATCATTTTATTAAAATATATCCTGATGTATTTTCGCTTTCGAGTGCTGAAGAAAGTGATATAAAGCAATTTACAGCTCGTATTGGATTACACTGGAGATATAAACATTTTTTAAAAGCTGCAAAATATGTAGTTGATAATTTGCGTGGAATTTTTCCGGATAATTATAAAGATTTACAGAAAATTCCCGGTGTAGGTGAATATATATCCTGTGCTATTAGTATCATCGCATTTAGGAAACCTGCACCTATAGTGGATTCAAATATAGCCAGATTTTTTAATGGGTTTTTTAACCTCAATCTTACAGGTGAGCTTAGAAGAAAGAAAAAAATCATTGATATTTCAAAGGATTTTTTTGATACACAACAATGTGCTTTTTTATTATTTGCACTAATTGATTTTTGTGCAATTCTGTGTAAACCGCGTAAACCATTATGTAAAAGTTGTGTTTTAAGGAAAAATTGTAATCTTAATAATATTTTTCAAACTCAATGAAAGTATCTTCAAACAATGGCGTCCATTCAAGCCCGAAAACCCTGAACAGATAAAACAGTCTGTTATTGATTTCTCCCAGAATGTAAAACCAGAAGCCACTACAGAAAATATGCTATACGAACTCATGTTGAAAAACGGAAAAAAACTTACAGATAAAGTCGAAAAAAAGCATAATTTTTATGTCGTAAATAATAATGAGCTTGTACTTTTACTGGAAGAAATAAATAAAGAAACTATTGACGAGGTAATGAAACTCAAACCTCTAAAAGTTGTTGCTCTTGATAAAATATTCAACAATAATGATCAGTTAAAAACCAATACTGTATTGCAATTTAAAGACGCAGGGATAGAATTTAAGAGCGTGTAAAAATAATAAAAATGAGCAATTTGATCCCTCAGAGGTTCGGAAGGGATAAAAATGGGATTTAAAAGTGCAACCAATACAAAATGAATGGGAAAAAACGGAATCAGTAAAAGTTCCCGCTAACAGTGCTTGACATTTTTCCAGAAATATAAAAACCCTGCATTTTTACAGCAGGGTTTTTACTGGAATTAAATTTCAACGATAAAATTTTAATAATTTTCAACAAAAAGTTCGAAATATGCTTTTGGGTGTTTGCAGACAGGGCAGATGTCAGGTGCTTCTGATGCTTCGTGGATATGCCCGCAGTTTCTGCATTTCCAGTAGACCTTTTTTGCTCTTTTGAACACTACCTGTTTTTCTATGTTTTCAAGAAGTTTTCTGTATCTTTTTTCATGATCTTTTTCAACTGATCCAATTTTTTCAAACATATCCGCGATTTCGTCAAAGCCCTCTTCTCTTGCAATTTTTGCCATCTCAGGGTACATCGTTGTTGTCTCGTAGTTCTCACCCTCTGCTGCTGCTTTTAGATTTTCCATTGTATTACCTATACCTGAAAGTGCTTTAAAATGGAGTTTTGCATGTTCTTTTTCGTTGTCGGCTGTCTCCTGAAAAATTGCTGCGATCTGTTCATATCCCTCTTTTTTAGCAACAGATGCAAAATATGTGTATTTGTTTCTTGCCATCGATTCACCAGCAAATGCTTCCCAGAGATTTTTTTCAGTTTTTGTTCCCTTTAAACTTTTTTTAGCCATATTTATACCTCCTTTGTCCAGAGCATATGTATGTTACAGAACTCTCTAACCTGTTTCACTTCTGATAGAGAAACATCAAAAATTGCTTCCGGTTTTTCTCCTGGTTTAAATTCATGTCTTAAAACTTTTTTATCAGTCAAAACCTCAACGAAGACGATGTAATGTTTCTCTTCCATTGGATGTTCAACTGAACCAACCTTAACTTTGATCTTTCCACCAAGATCTTCGATAACAGGAAGATGTTTTTCAACACCTGTATCCTCTTTTTTTGGTTCAAGTTTTGTCATCGGTTTGTTGCAGCATACAAGCATGACCATGCCCGTGTTGACAACCTCGACAACATTACCACACACATCACATCTGTAAAGTTCTCTGAGTTGTGTTTTCATAAAAACCCCCTATCTATTTTTATTCTCGTTTTCCAAGTTCATGATCAAGCATAAACAAAGCGTTTGCTGAATCCTTTATCTTTTCAAGAACTGTGACAATCTTCAAAAATGAATCCTCTTCTTCAACCTGTTCATCAACATACCATTTTAAAAATGATTCCGAAGCGTAATCGTTCTCTTTCTTTGCGAGTTCCATCAGATTGTTTATATTTTTTGTAACCGTGAGTTCGTGTTCATAAGCATATTTGAAAACATCGAGTGGTGATTTAAAGTCATTTTTGGGCTGTTGAATTGGTTGAAGAATGACTTTTGCGTTTCTTTCATAAAGATGGTTGAAAAATTTCATCGCATGACCGTGCTCCTCTTTTGCCTGAACTTCCATCCAGTGAGCAAAACCATCAAGGTTTTCTCCTTTAAAATATGCAGCCATCTGAAGATAAAGATATTCTGAGAAAAGTTCTCTCTGGATCTGATCGTTGATCTCTTTTACCATTTTTTCGCTGATCATAATAAACTCCTTTTTATATTGTTTTTTAAATTTTCAATTTTTTCGTCATCGGGGATATACTGGATCTTTTCTTCTAAAACAACCTGATGTGAAAATTTTTCAAGATATTCTTTTATTATCTTTGTTCCTTCACCACCCCATCCATAAGATCCAAAAACAAAGAATTTTTTATTTTTTGGACTGAGTCCAAGAAGGTATGTTAAAAACCCTGCAACTGAAGGTAATGGTTGTCTGTTTAAGGTCGGGGTTCCAATTCCGATTATCGATGAATCGAGAACCTCTGTCATTATATCGGATATATGGTTTGTTTTTAATGAAAGGAGTAAAACTTCAAAACCTTCATTTTCAAAAAACTCATAATATTTTTTTGCCATAATTTCAGTTGAACCCCACATCGTATCATAAACAAGAACAACTTTTTTCTTCAAAGGATTTGTTGACCATGTCTGATACTCGTTCAAAATATTGGATATATTTTCCTTCCATATGATTCCATGACTTGGAGCAATCATCTTTATTTCAAGATCTTTCAGTTGGTTTAATGCTGTTTGAACCTGCTGTGAATAAGGTAACACGATGTTAGCATAATATTTTTTCGCCTGAAATAAAATCTCATCGAGAGGGTTTTCATAATCAAATCTGAAAAAAGATGCATAATGTTGACCAAAAGCATCGTTTGAAAAAAGAATCTTTTTATTTTCAAGGTAAGTAACCTGATTATCAGGCCAGTGAACCATGGGTGTTTGAACAAAAAGAAGATTTTCTTTACCAATATTGAGTTTATCACCGGTTTTTATCACTTTTATATTAAGATCCTTTCCATAATGCAATTTTAATCCTTTTTCTCCCTGTGGATTTGTTATTATCTGAGCGTTTTTTGCATAATGTAAAATTTCTGGTAAAGAACCTGAATGATCCATTTCAACATGGTTTATAACAATGTAGTCGATTTTTGAAGGATCAACGAGATCTTTTATCCTGGATAAAAACTCATCAAAAAGGTAATGCTTGACAGTATCTATTAAAGTTATCTTTTCATCGAGAATAAGATATGAATTGTAAGTTGAACCTCTTTCTGTTGTATAACCATGAAAATCCCTTAAAGACCAATCGATTCCCCCAACCCAGAATATGTTTTCATCAATCTTAAAACTTTTCATCAACTCTCCTTTATAAACTCTGACTTTGAAGCACCACAAACAGGACAAACCCAATCATCTGGAAGTTGTTCAAACGGTGTGCCGGGTTTTATTCCATTATCAGGATCACCAGCAGCAGGATCGTATACATAACCACAAACCTCACATTTATACTTTTGCATCATCTCCTCCTTTTTTTCAGGATTTTCTTTTTTCTCCTCAATGTATGTTGGAGCATTCTTCTGGGTTTTACCTTTTTTAACCTCATGGTAGAAAGCGTAAGTCATAGGTTGCTGGTTGTTATCAACTATATACGCATCGATGAGTTCACCGATAAAAAGTGTATGTGTATTCACATCAAATTTGTTAACAACCTTAAATTCAAGTATTGCAACAGAAAAATCTTTCACAATCGGTGCACCAGTTGTTCCTTTTTCATATTTAATGTTTTCAAATTTGTTTATTTCTTTTCCTGTTTTGAATCCAAAATTCCCGATAAACTGTAATGGTGTCTGTTCGGAAAGTATTGATACAGAAAAATTTTTGCCTTTGTCGATGATCTGATGAGTATAATTGTTTTTGTTTATACTAACAGCAACAGTTATCGGTTCTGATGTTATCTGAAAAAGCGTGTTTGCTATCTGACCATTGACCTTTTCTCCATCTGAGGAACACACGAGGTAAACTCCGTAAGACAATTTAAAGAGTGCTTTTGTATCCAATCATCCTCCTATTTACAATTTTTACAAATTCCGTAAATATAATTTTCACTATAAATCTTTTCAAAACCATCTTCAATTTTTAAATCTTTATCATCACTAATTTTCAGGTCAAAAATTCTTTCACATTTGATACATTTAAAGTGTGAGTGTGGTGAAATGTCTATATCATATCTTGCAAAGTCCTTTTCTATCCCTAAAACTTTTACGATACCTTTTTCAGCAAAAAGTTTTAATGTGTTGTAAACTGTTGTTTTTGAAAGTGTAAGGATTTCAGGTGCAAGATCTCTGAAAATTTCATCAACTGAAGGATGTGTTCTGTTGAGAATAAGGTATTCAAGGATTTTTATTCTTTGAAATGAAGGAGGTATGCCTTTCTCCTCAAGTATTTTTAAGATTTGGTCGTAATCAACTTTTTTGATTTTCATTTGAAAATAAATCCCCTTTCTTTATACCACAAAACGAAATCGAGATGTTCAAGTGGAATGTTTAATTGTTTCGAAAATTTTCTCATATCTTCCTCAATTTCAAGATACCTTTTTCTGGATATCGATGAAGGTATCTGATTGATTATAGAATAATATTTTAAATTTTTCAATATATGTCTATCTAAAATCGCAAGATCTTCTCCATATCCAGTGTTTCTCAAAAAATGTGTTGCCTCTTTGTATCCCATACCTTTAACATTTTTTACTAAAAATTCTCTTTTTTCAAAATTCGATTCGATTTTTTTCAATTTTTCAAAAAAATTATCTTTTAAAAAATTTTCGTTATAAAATTTGTGAATATAAAAAGATTTGTTGTTTGGAAATCTGACACCGTAAAGACAATTTTTTATTTCATTTTGCTCTTTTAAAATCTTTTTTCCTTTACTTTTTATCCTTTCAACAGATTCCCAGCATAATGTTGCCTTTGATTGAGGTGTTAACAAACAGAAAAACATTTCATATAGAAGTTCCTGATCTGTCATATTTTTTTGATTCGATTTGAACTCTTCCAATCTTTTCAATATATCTTTTTTGATTTTTTTATAAATCTTGATCAGTTCATCTTTTTTATCCATATTACAACTTTGTAATTATTTCAATACCGGAACAATTATAATTTATTTTTTTAAAAAGTCAAGTTATTTTATTTCAGGGTGGTGTGCTACCAGTCTCAATTTTTCTTTTAAAATTTTTATATAAAATTTTTTTCCTTTAACGAACTGACCATCTATCTGACCTTTCAACTCATTTTTTGTTTCAATAATTATTTCTTCTATTTTTTTTATCGTTACCCTTTTGTCATCTTTGTGTTTTTTTAGTAGAACTTTCAAAAGATAGTAAGGTTTTAAATAGAAGGGAACATGTTTTATAAGACAAATATCGAGTTTATCATCATCCGGTTTCGCATCAGGTGTCAAAAAGAATCCTCCTCCAACTGCTTTTCCATTACTTATACATGTTATATAGAATTTATCTTTCAGAACTTCTTTTCCCCTGTCAATACTAATCTTTACTTTTGGAGGTTTATAAGTGAAAAGTTTTAACAGAACAAATACCATGTAGGCAAAAAGCCCTTTGAGTTTTAGGTTTTTTTTATCCATATCCTCAATAACTTCACCATCAAAACCGATGCCTATGGCATTTACACCAATTTTATCATTTATTGAGAATAGATTGAGATGAGAAAATTTTTCAGTAGTGAAAAGTTCTTTTAATGTTACAAGGTTGATAGATTTTATAAAATCGTTACCTGTTCCGGTGCTTATAAATCTGACAGGATAGTTTAATGGAAACATTCCGTTAACAATCTCATTTAATGTTCCATCACCGCCGATCACCACAAGATCTGTGATATCTTCGGAAAGCCATGTTTTAAGGTTTTTTTCAGCGTCGAATTTTTCCTTTGTGTATTTTATGATAAAGTTGATTTCAAGTTCCTTTAAAACTTTTTCAACCTGTTTTAAAATCTTTAAACCTCTTCCCTTCCCTGCCTGTGGATTGATTATAACAAGATATTTTTTCATACTAAAATTCTATACTCTTAATAAAAATTTTCAATACGACTATTTTTACAATAGAAAAATTGTCAAGTGACTTAGAAACTTGACAATAAAATCTTATCAGGTATAATTTTTATTTTTAAAAAGGAGTTTTTTGTGGTTGAGTCCATCATAAAATCGATAAAAGAGTCAGAAGAAAAAGCAAAAGAGATAATCAACCTTGCATTGAAAGAGAAAGCGGAAATCGTTTCGAAAAGTGAGGTCGAGGCAAAAAAAATCTTGATCGATGCGGAAAAGGAAGGACAGAAAATTATTGAAAAAGCTAAAGAAGATGCTGTTAGAGATTCAAAAACAAAAATTGATGATATAAAAAAGGATTATGACAGGATGTTAAAAGAGATAGATAAAAAAGCGGAATCAAGAAAAGAAAAAGTTTTAAAAGATCTTATTAAGGAGTTTTTGAACTGATGGCTGTTGCAAAACTGAAAAAACTACTCCTTATCACCCATAAAGATTGTGAAAAGGATGTTTTGGAAAAACTGAAATCAAATCTCTTTGTGGAAGTTCGTCCGTTTAAACGGTATGCAGAAAAAGATCTGAGTGCAAAAGTAAAAAAATACAATGAGGATGTTAAAATACTCGAAACGAGTCTGGATATCATAAACAAATACAGGGGAATCTTTAAATATATAGTCAAACAGGGAAAAATTGTAGTTAAAAGAAGTGAATACATACAAATTTCAAAAAATGATAAAATTTTGGAAATAGCGAAAGATATAGTTGATACCGATGCAAAGATAGAGGAGATAAACTCAAAGATAAAAAATCTCAAAGGTGAGATAAACCATCTTGCTGTCTGGAATGTTTACTCTGGAAAACTTGAGGATATAAGAGTTTTTGATAACTATACATTTCTTCTTGGTAAAATAAATCTTAAAAACATAAAAAAGGAAGATTTTCAAAAAAGTTTTGAAGGAAAAAATGTTTCACTCGAAGAGATACACTCTGATAATGAATCCGCGTATTATATAGTCGGTTATTTGAACTCTGAAAAAGATTCTGTTGAGGAGATTCTTTTAAAGTCAGCGTTTGAAAATGCAATTTTTGAAAATCTAACAGGGACAATAGAAGAAAATATACTTCTGAAAAGGGATCAGATAAAACATCTTGAAGAGGATCAGAAAAAATTATCTGAAAAAATAAAAATTTTGCTGGAAAAGTATGAAAAAGACATCACCGTATATTTAGAGTATTCTCTCGAACAGGAAAAACTTTATGATATATTCTTTGATAGTTTTAAAACTGATAGAACTTCCTTTTACACTCTCTGGATAAAACAGGAAGATTTTGAAAGAATAATAAAGTTGAAAGAAAAGTTTCAATATGTTGAGATTTTTGAGATTAAACCTGATGAGGGAGAAGAACCACCTATTATTCTTGAAAACAAAAAACCTATAAAGCCATTTGAAATTGTTACATCGATGTTTGGTGTTCCAAGATACTATGAGATAGATCCAACACCTTTTATCGGTGTCTTCTTTGGACTCTTCTTTGGTCTCTGTATAACAGATGCGATATATGGCTTAATTTTGATGATAATAACACTGATACTTTTGATAAAAATTCCAAAAACAAGAGGCGGACTGATACAACTTATGTTTTATGGAGGTTTTTGGACACTTATAATGGGAGCATTGTTCTCTGGATGGTTTGGTGATCTGCCAAACTATATCAATCTTGGAAAATACTCTTCAAAAGTTGCTCTTTTAGGTGATCCTGTGAACACTTTTGAGGGTGCGATGAACTTTTTCAGACTGTCTCTTCTTCTTGGAGTTATACATGTTCTTTTTGGTCTTGCGATAAAATTTTTTGATAACCTTTTCAGAAGGGACTATCAAACAGCATTTTTTGATGGGCTTGTCTGGATCACATATATTGGCTCAGTTGTTTTGATGTTTCTTGGAACAGAAATGGCTGTCAGTATGAACATTGTTACAAAACCACTTGTTCCAATGTTTGTGGTTAAAGTGCTTGGTTTTATTACTCTTATTTCAGCTATAATAATAGTTATCTTTTCAAACAGAAACGAAAAAAGTTGGTTTATGAGAATCTTTATGGGAATTTTGAATGCAACCATCGTTGGTGGACTTTCATCCTATGTTGGAGATATTCTTTCATATATAAGGTTGATGGCTCTGGGTCTTACAAGTGCTGGAATCGGTGTTGCTATTAACAAAATAGCTTTTTCTATGTCTGGAGTAAAGGTTCTTGGACCAATTTTAACGATAATAGTTCTGCTTTTTGGTCATCTTTTCAATCTTGCAATCAATCTTCTTGGTGGTTTTGTCCATACGTTGAGATTACATTTTGTTGAATTTTTCAACAAGTTCTATTCAGGTGGTGGAGTTCCTTTCAGAGAGTTCAAAGAAGAATATAAATATATTACAATAATCGAAGATTAAGGAGGAATAATGGATAATCTTATTTTACTTCAAACAGTTTTTACTCAAATTGATACAACGAATGTTGTCAACACAACAACTGAAGTTGTAAAATCGTCCCCATGGGGATTCATTTTTGCTTTACTGGGTGCAGCGATTGCAGCGTTACTTGCTGGAATAGGATCGGTGTTTGGAATAAGTTATCCGGCAAAAGCAGCAGATGGTGTTCTGTCAGAATCACCTGAAAAGTTTGGTGCATTATTCTTACTCGTTGCACTTCCCGGAACACAGGGATTCTATGGATTCGTTGGAGCATTTTTGATTCTTGGAAAACTCACAATGGTATCGACATTCAATCAGGGGCTTGCTCTCTTTATCGCAGCTCTTCCTGTTGCTGTTGCTGGCTTGATCTCAGCAATATATCAGGGAAAGACATGTGCTGCTGGTGTTGCTCTCGTTGCAAAAAGAGCCGATCAGTCGATGAAAGGTGTAATCAATGCTGCTTTGATAGAAACCTATGCGGTTTTGGGTCTTCTTGTATCATTCTTCTTAATAAACGCTGTTAAACTGTAAGAGGAATTATGATTCAGTTAGATAATCTTTCCAAAAAGATTCTTGATGATGCTTTGCATGAAAAAGAAAAAATTCTTGATGAGGCAAAACTGGAAAGAGAGAAAATTTTAGATGAAGCAAAAGAGAAAGCGAAAAAGATAGTTGAAAATTATAAACTTAAATCTCAACAGGTGTATAAAGAAACATTTTCAAACTCTTTCTATACTCAGGAATCTTTACTGAAACAGGAAATTCTAAAAAGGAAAAAAGAACATATAGAAGATGTTCTTAAAAAATTGAAAAAAGAGATTGAAAACCTTGATGAAAAAAACTTTCAGGAGTTTGTGAAAAAATCTTTACAGAAGGAAAAGATCGAAGATGGAGAGTTCATAATTGGAAAGAAGGAAAACAGGATAGATGAAAAGTTTATAACAAAAGAACTATCAAAAAAACTCAAAAAATCATCCCTTGAACCAGATTTTGAGAAAGGGTTGAAGATAATTTCAAACAAAACAGTTTACATAATCTCTCCTGAAGATGAATTTGATTTTTTATACGATGAACTTTATCTCAGGACGAACAAAAAACTTTTTGAAGAGGAGAACAGTTGAACTCTTTTGAGGTTAAACTGAAAGAAAAAACTGATTATCTTTTTAACTTTGGAGAACTTGTCCAGAGGGAGAAAGAGTTTTTAACAAGGGATCAGTTTGAAAGGTTGATACTTTCAAACTCGTTTGATGAATTTGTAAAAAATCTTTCTGAAACATACTATTCAGTTTACGCTGAAGATTTAAAGAAACATAAGGATTTTTCGATAGTTCTTGAAAAAGAGAACCATCTTACAATCGATTACCTTCAGAAAAATCTTCTTGAAAGGGATAAAAAACTGATAAATTTTCTCGTTCTTGATAGGGATATACACAATGTCAAAGTTATCATAAAATCTCTTATTCTAAACAGGGATTTAAAAGAAATTTTCCTGCATTCAACTTATACTTATGAGAGTTTAAAAGAATCGTATGAAACCGGCAACTTTGAAAAACTTGAAGGAAATGTTAAAGAGGTTTTGGAGTATGCATACACATTAAAACCTGAAAGGGAAAATTTAAAACTTGTTGAGTTAAAACTTGAGCAATTGTTTTTTGAAAAACTTTTGAAATATATCAGTTTGTCGGGTTCAGATCTACTTTTAAAACTTTTCAGACATAGAGTTGATATGTTGAATATAAAAAATGTTTACAGGGTGAAAGTGTCTTCGTTGAAGTTAAGGTTCAAAGATTTTATATACCCTGAAGGATTTTTACCACTTGAATTTTTTGAAAGATATGAAAACGAGAATCTTGATTATTTCGCAAACGAACTTGAAAAGAGTGATTATGTAAGAATGATAATGGAAGGGGCTTTTCTGGTTTTCTCAGAAAAAACTTTTACATCTTTTGAAAAAAATGAAGAAAAGTTTGTTCTCGATTTTCTTTCTAAATCTGAAGAATTTTTACCAACACTTGAAAGAGTGATATTCTTTTTCATAAGGAAAAGATTTGAAACAAGATCCTTAAACATCATTTTTACAGGTGTTGTGAACAACATACCAAAAGAAAAGATAAGAAACAGGATACCGCAATTATGAACAAAGCAAAAATTGGAGCAATCGGTGAAAACGATGTTATGCTGATATTTAAAGCGATTGGAGTGGATGTTTTTCCGGTTGAAAAAACAGAAGAAGCGAGCGAGATTTTGAATAAACTTGTTAAATCAGGTTATGGTATAATATTCATAACTGAATCTCTTGCAAAATCACTCGACAATCAGATAAAGAAATATCTTTCTTTACCTTTACCATCCATTGTTGTTTTACCAGGGCTTAAAGAAAGAAACGATTATGCGATAGAACTGTTAAGGAAGTCAATAATAAAGGCAGTTGGTGTTGATGTAATGAAAGAAAAATAATGGAGTAGTTATGGAAAAGATAGGAAAAATAATAAAAGTTGCTGGACCACTTGTTGTTGCTGATAATATGCTCGGTGCGAAGATGTATGATGTGGTTCTCGTGTCAGATATGAAACTTATGGGAGAGATAATCGAACTTAACGGTGAAACAGCATACATTCAGGTTTATGAGGAGACTTCAGGTATCGGAGTTGGAGAACCAGTTTATCCAACAGGAGCACCACTTTCTGTTGAACTTGGTCCAGGACTAATAGAATCAATATACGATGGAACACAAAGACCGTTAGATAAGATATATTCAAAGGTTGGTGACTTTATAACAAGGGGAGTTCAGACGAATGCACTTGATCGAGAAAAAAAGTGGAAATTCAATCCTCTTGTTAAAAAAGGTGAAAAAGTTTCAGAGGGTGATAAACTCGGTTATGTTCAGGAAACGAGTTTGATAAAACATTATATAATGGTTCCACCAGATCTTTCAGGTGAAATTATTGAGATCAAAGAGGGTGAATTTAAAGTTGAGGATACTGTTGCTGTTTTAAAAAACAAAGATAAAGAATATAAAATAAACATGATTCAGAGATGGCCTGTCAGAAAACCTCGTCCATATCTTGAAAAACTCTCCCCAACGGTTCCAATGTTTACAGGGCAGAGAGTAATCGACATGTTTTTCCCGATTTCAAAAGGTGGAACAGCGTGTGTTCCAGGTCCCTTTGGTTCAGGGAAAACTGTTATTCAGCATCAACTTGCAAAATGGGCTGATGCTGAGGTTATAGTTTACATAGGTTGTGGAGAAAGAGGAAATGAGATGACAGATGTTCTTCTGGAGTTCCCTGAACTTGTTGATCCCAAATCTGGTGAACCGTTGATGAAAAGAACAATCCTGATAGCAAACACTTCAAACATGCCGGTTGCAGCAAGAGAAGCATCTGTTTACACTGGGATAACTATTGCAGAGTATTTCAGAGATATGGGCTATTCTGTTGCTTTAATGGCTGATTCGACATCAAGATGGGCTGAAGCGATGAGAGAGATATCTGGAAGGCTGGAAGAGATGCCGGGTGAGGAAGGGTATCCAGCATACCTTGCAGCAAAGATCGCATCTTTCTATGAAAGGGCTGGAAGAGTCAAATGTCTTTCAACACAGGAAAGAGAGGGTGCTTTAACAGTTATAGGAGCTGTCTCTCCACCGGGAGGAGATCTATCGGATCCTGTTGTTCAGGCGACTTTAAGGGTTGTGAAAGTTTTCTGGTCACTCGAAGCACAGCTTGCGTATAGAAGACATTTCCCGGCAATATCATGGTTAAATTCTTATTCACTTTATATTGATAACATTAAAGAATATATTATCAAAAACATTGCAGAAGATTATTTTGATCTTCAGGGAAGATCGATGAGATTACTTGAAGAGGAAGCAGAACTTGAAGAGATAGTTCGACTTGTTGGAATCGATGCTCTTAGTGGTTCAGATAGATTGATTCTCCTTGTGGCAAGAATGATCAGAGAGGACTTTTTGCATCAGAATGCTTTCCATGAGATAGATACATATTCAAGGATAGACAAACAGCATAAGATGATAGATGTGATCCAGTATTTCTATAACAAAGGAAAAGAATACCTCCAAAAGGGTGTCAATATAGTTGATATAGAAAATATGAAGGTTAGAGATAGGATTGCAAGGATGAAGTACACCCCGATAGAAAAGATTGATACCATCGATCTTATCAAAAAAGAGATAGATGAAGAGTTCGAGAATCTTTTGAAAAATGTATAAAGGAGTTTGAATGATAAAGGAATACAAAGGTCTTGTAAACATAATGGGTCCACTGATTCTTGTTGAAGGAGTTAGTGGTGTTAAGTATGAAGAACTTGTTGAGATTGAACTCCCTGATGGAAGTAAGAAAAATGGAAAAGTTCTTGAAGTAAACCAGGATAAAGCATTAGTTCAGGTGTTTGAAGGAACAACTGGAATCGATATTGATAAAACAAGAACAAGATTTTTGGGACACGGAATAAATATAGGTGTTTCAAAGGATATGCTTGGAAAAGTTTACAACGGTCTTGGAAGACCAAAAACTGAAAGTGATAGAATAATTCCAGAAGAAAATCTTGATATAAACGGTGCACCGATAAATCCTTATGCAAGAGATTATCCAAACGAATTCATACAGACGGGAATTTCGACTATAGATGGTTTAAATACTCTTGTCAGGGGACAAAAACTTCCCATATTTTCTGGAAGTGGTCTTCCACACAACAAAATGGCAGCACAGATCGCAAGACAGGCAACCGTTCTTGGAAAAGATGAACAGTTCGCTGTTGTTTTTGGAGCCATGGGAATAACTTTTGAGGAAGCACAATTCTTTATAGATGATTTTAAGAAAACAGGTGCTATCACAAGATCTGTTTTATTTTTGAATCTTGCAGATGACCCTGCAATAGAAAGAATCGCAACACCAAGAGTTGCTTTGACAACAGCAGAGTTTTTGGCTTTTAAACATGATATGCATGTTCTTGTTATTTTAACCGATATGACAAACTATTGTGAAGCGCTAAGAGAGATTTCAGCAGCAAGAAAAGAGGTGCCGGGAAGAAGAGGTTATCCAGGGTACCTTTATACAGACCTTTCAACCATATATGAAAGAGCTGGAAGAATAAAAGGAAAGAAAGGATCAATAACTTTGATCCCGATTTTGACAATGCCTGAAGATGATAAAACACATCCGATACCTGACCTTACAGGATATATCACAGAGGGACAGATAATTCTTTCAAGATCTTTAAACAGAAAAAAAATATCACCACCTGTTGATATTTTGCCTTCTCTTTCAAGGCTGAAGGATAAAGGTATTGGAAAAGGAAAAACAAGAGAGGATCATGCTGACCTTTTTAATCAACTTTATGCTTCCTATGCGAGAGGAAAAGAGGCAGAGGAACTTGCAGTTATTCTTGGTGAGAGCGCTTTGACCGATATGGATAAGGTTTATTTAAAATTTGCACAGGATTTTGAAGAGCAGTATATATCTCAGGGTGATTATGAAAACAGAACGATTGAACAAACATTGAATCTTGGATGGAAACTCCTTTCGATATTCCCGAAAGAAGAGTTGAAGAGGATTAGAGATGAAAATATAGAAAAATATTATAAAAAGGTTGAATGATGATATTGAATGTTAATGCCACAAGGATGGAGTTGCAAAAACTCAAAAAAAGAATAAAGATAGCAAGAAGAGGTCATAAACTTTTAAAAGATAAACAGGATGAATTGATGAGACAGATGCTGTCTCAGATTGAGGAAGTAAAAAGAAGTAGAATAGAAATAGAAAAAGAGTTCCAGTCGATTTTACAATCGTTTGTTCTTGCTCAGAGTGAACTCGGCAAAGAGCAGATGGAAGAGTCACTCGCACTGCCAACAAAACAGGTCTCTATACTCGTTGAAACAAAAAATTTAATGTCAGTTAAGGTTCCTGAGTTCAGAAAAGAGGTGTCGGGTGATATAATATGCTATGGTTTTTTAAACACTTCAGGTGAGATGGATTTTGCTCTGTTAAAGTTTGAAAAGTTTCTTGATACACTGATACATCTTGCACAGATGGAAAAAAAGGTTCAACTTCTTGCAGATGAAATAGATAAAACAAGAAGAAGGGTTAATGCACTCGAGTATAAACTGATTCCATCTCTTGAAGAAACGATAAGGTATATAACGATGAAACTTGCCGAGATCGAAAGATCCAATCTCACAAGGTTGATGAAAGTAAAAGATATAGTCAGAAAGCATTGATAAGGAGGTAAAATGAAAAAAATATTGTTTTTTACATTGGTGATTTTTTTTATGGCATCCTGTACTCCAACTGATAATGCAAAAGATATAGGAAAAAAGGTTCAAAAAGAAGAAACAGCAAAAAATGTTTATACACCACCAGCAGATGGAAAGATAACTCCAGAACAGATGGAAAAATATATTAAAGTTGCAAAAGAGTTGACACTTGAAATTGAAAAGATGAGTCAAAAAGTTGATGAGTTCAAAAAGAAATATAACCTTTCCGATGAGGATATGGAAAATCTTGATAAGAAAGGAGATAAGATAAGACAGGAATTTGAAGGTATAAAAAGTAACTGGGAAAAGATTGAAAGGGAAATTTACAGAAAGAACAATATAACTCCAGAAGAGTTTGAATGGATCGCTGCTGCTTTGACAGATAGTGTAAACAGTGAAGTTCAGAAAAAAGTTGAACAGGAACTTTCAAAATAGAAATTTTAATTTAGTCAAAAAGGGATCATTTGATCCCTTTTTTTATTTATGGATATAAGAAATCATATTGATAAAGAATTCGATATCGGAATAGTTGGTGGAGGGGCATCGGGGATTGTTGCTTCAATTTTTGCTAAAAATCAAAACATGAAGGTTGGGGTTTTTGAAAAAGAGGAAAGAGTTTTAAAAAAAGTTTTGAGAACTGGAAATGGTAAATGTAATCTAACAAACAGAAACGAATGTCTTGAAAATTATTATGGTGATCCCTTTTTCATTAAAACCATACTATCAAAATTTCCCAGAAGAAAAACATTAGAATTTTTTTCTTCGATAGGTATAAAAATTTTTGAGGATGAGGATGGAAGAATTTATCCTTATTCAAAGCAAGCATCTTCAGTTGTTGATTCTTTAAGATTTACAGCAACCGAAAAGGGAGTAGAATTTTTTACTGAGAACAGAATTGAGAATATAAAAATTAAAGATGATGGATTTTTAATAGAGTCGGATAACAGAAACAGATTCTTTTGCAAAAAACTTATTGTTTCGATAGGTGGTCTTGCTGGAATAAAGGAAAGAGAGGAAAAGTTTTTTCAGTTTTTAAGGAATCTTGAAATAAAAATAAATAAACCTTTTCCATCACTTGTTCAACTAAAAATTTATCCAGAATACCCGTTTAAAAGTATGGAAGGATGCAGGTGGGAAGCAGGGATAATTTTGAATGTTGATGGTGAAAATGTTTTGTGGGAAAAAAATGATATAATTTTTACAGATTATGGGATAAGTGGGAACGGGATTTTAAATATCAGCAGAGAAGCTGTTAAAAATTTGATACATGGAAAAAAGGTAAAAATATTTCTGGATCTTTTACCTGATATGACCGATACTGAAATCGAGGAAGAGTTAAATTTTAGGATTAAAAATATTCCCGAAAGAGAACTTGAACAACTTTTTTCCGGATGGATAAACAAAAGGATAGGTATAATATTTTTAAAAACACTTGGATACAATTTGAAAAGCAAAATAAAAGATCTTGAAAACGATGATGTAAAAAGAATATCAAAAAATATACATAGGTTTGTTTTTGAAATCAAAGATCACAACGGATTTATAAATTCTCAGGTTATGGCTGGTGGAGTTGAAACATCTGAATTGACATATGATCTTGAACACAAAAGGATAAAAAATCTTTACTTTTCTGGAGAAATAATCGATGTTGATGGAAAAAGTGGAGGATTCAATCTCCAGTGGGCATGGTCTTCTGGATTTGTAGCTGGTTCATCCTGTTCTAAAAATTAGATGTTATAAGAGAGGTTATCCCACAGTTCATCATCTATTCCATCATCAACTTTATTTTTCTCTTTCAATTTTTTCAGATAATCTGGATCACTTTGTAATTTTTCGTTAAACTCTTTTTCCCTTACCTTCTTTAAAAAGTTGTTTGCAACATTCGGGAAAAGTTCAAGTAAGAGTTCCTCTTTTTCGTTCTGAGCAAGCAAAACTCCACCAAACTCTTCGAGAACAGGATTTTCCTGTTTCTGATATTTTGAAACATCGTATGGAATTTCTTCTCTTGTCCCTGCTATTCTGTATCTGAATTCAGGATCTATCTTATAGGGTGTTTTTCCATAAGATCCTTTTACGAGATTAACGAATTGAGCCGATTTGGTTGTATACCACTCCTTTCCGTTGTTTTCATCTATGATACAGTTGACTGCCTGAACTCCAACGATCTGACTTGTTGGAGTCACAAGAGGTGGAAGTCCTGAATCAAGACGAACTTTTGGAACTGCGCGGAGAACCCTCTCCATAAGGTGAATGAGTTTTGCCTGTTCGAGTTGTGATCTCATGTTCGTATACATTCCACCAGGTATCTGTGCGTGTTTTACAATCTCGTTTGGTTTCGGAAAACCAAAATAGTCCTCGATTTTATGGACTTCCTCTAAAAGTTTTGTGTAATTATTTTTGTAAGCATAGTTTATTGCATTATCAAAATGTTTTTCGATTTCAACAGGTAGTTTATCTTTTGTTATATCGAACTCTCTGGGATAGGTGTATTCGGTGTTGAAAGGTTTCAACTCTTCACAGATCTTTTTGAGTTCTTTATCGATTTTCACAACTGCGTCAAGATTTACATCTATCTCAATATTCAATTTATCAGCAAAAATTTTCACAAGTTCAAAAGCAGGGGCAGCGGGACCTCCAGCAAAATTGTATATGACTGTATCAACCATATCAGCACCGTTTATTATAGCCATGAGTATTGATGCAAGTCCATAACCCGGGGTACAATGTGTATGCAGATCAACAGGTATGTTCAACTCTTTTTTCAAACCTTTGATTATTTTTGCTGACATCTCCGGATCTATAAGCCCAGCCATATCCTTTATCGTTACCATATGAACGCCTAAAGATTCGAGTTCCTTTGCTTTTTTAACGAAATAATCGACGGTAAAAATTTTAGGTGGTAATTTCTCAGATGAAAAAAATGATTTTAACCTTTCTTTAAATGAAAATTGTGGATCAGTTGTATAACACACAGCACCGTCAACAATACCTTTATTTTCTTTTACAAATCTTATGGTTGCTTTGTAATTGTCGATATCGTTTAAGGCATCGAAAACTCTCATTATATCAATACCAGATTTGATAGCGTTTCTGCAAAAACCTTCGATTACACTATCAGGATATGGATTGTATCCAAAAAGATTCCTTCCCCTTGATAGAGCTGTCAACTTTGTTTTAGATCCTATTCCCTCTTTTATTTTTTCCAGTCTTTCCCATGGATTTTCATTTAAAAATCTCATCACAGAGTCAGGAACAGCACCTCCCCATACTTCCATCGCATAAAAAGATGCCTCCTTAAAATATGGCAGGACCCTATCAACCTGATTCTGATTCATTCTTGTTGCAAACTGAGATTGTTGTCCATCTCTTAAAGTTAAATCTCTTATCAAAAGTTTTCTTCTTGTCATTAAACCTCCTGAAATATAAATCAATATTAACTTTTCAAAAATTTAAGTCAATATGTTAGATTCAAAAACCAGTTAACAAAAGTTTCAAGTTCATCAATCCTGTTCATTTCGTCTATCATTTTTAATGTTTTTAAACTCTCTTTTGCAAATTTTTTCCCAGGAATATTATTTTGAATACAATAATTCTCAATATGCCTACACATATTGAAATAACATAAATTTTTAGCAATTTTATAAGATTTTAAAATGTAATCTAAAAACTCTGGATCACTTTTTTCATAAAGCGATTTTGCAGTGGAAAAGTATAACTGTGAAGAAACTAAACTGATATATTTTTGATTTTCAATTTCCTTTAAAATTTTTGCTATATTTTTTTCGTCAATAAGTTTATTTTCAAGATCGATAACGTATTTGGTTAAATTTAATTTAAAAATTGTTGATTCTCTCAATCTTGAAGTTTTTTCAAATTTTTCAATCTTTTTTTTCAATCTTAGCAGTCCTTTTTTGTCATCATCAAAATAATACTTGTTGAAATAAAGTTCAAGATAGATCGTATAGGGAGGAGTGTTCTCTCTGAAAAGTAACCTTTTTAAGTAATAATTTGCTTTTTTTAAATATGTTACATCCCCTGTTTCAAAATATTTTATTATGAAAGCATCAACAGAAATATCGATTTGATATTTATAGTTTAAAATAAAATCGTTGAGTTTATATCCTAATTTATAACAACCTCTTTGGTAGATAAAAAGCATTAAAAGGACATAATTATAAGGTGTTTCTATCGGATGATCTATTTCCAGGCCATAAAGAAGTCCTTCATATAAATATTTTAACATCATTTTAACATTACCCAGTAACGAATAGTTCATAGCAAGATTGGTTGTAATGAGAGGTAAATCGTTGAGTTTCATCTCATATTTAAGGATGCTATAAGATTTTTTTTGATATTTGGTAGCCTTTTTTAGGTATTTTAGATCTTTTGTGGCAAAGAATTTATTTGAATAAATGATTGATAGATCGTTTAAAATATCAGATCTGTCTATATGTTTGCTGTATTTAAAAAGTTGTTTTATAATTTTTTCTGCTTCATCCAATCTGTTTGTGTGTATGTAAAAAGATTTTAAAAAAGAGTAATAGTTTACAATTAATTCTTTATTTTTTATGTCATTTTTTAATCTTTCGAGTTCTTTTATCGTTCTGTAAACAATATTTTTCTTCATGGAATAAAAAAAATAACTTGTGGCAACAAGTATTTTATAGATAAAATATTCTTCTTTTGTCATCTGTAATCTTTTGATTTTTTTTAAAATTTCAAAAGATTTAGAAATGTTTTTTCCTTCAAATTCATAAAACTTTAAAAGTGTTTTTAAATAGTAAAAATTTTGACCAGATCTGGCTTTATAAATTTCAAGAATTTTAAACGAACTGCTTAAATCACGTGCAAAATATAAGAGAGAATCAATAATATCCTCAATATACTCTTTTTCAAAATCTGCTATTTTTTCAATGATTTTGAAAAAATGATCTGATGCAATTTTTAACAATTCCAGATTCATTTTTACTTTAGAAATTTGACTGAACAGCGAAAAAAGTTTATATCTGTTTTCAACGGAGATTTCTTTTAAAGAAAACAGGTTTTTCAAAGTATGTATAGAGTATTCATAATTCTTATTTTTGTAAAAGAGTTGAAAAGATTCTATGTAACACTTATAAGAATTTTCAAGATCGAGAGCAAAAGAAAAAAAATCTCCTGCCTGCATCAGAGAATATGGATCATCAGAAAATTTTTTTAATTCTTCTGCAATTTTTTTGGAAATCTGTTGAATTCTTTTTTTTATCATCCGATCTTGAATTATTTCCTTAACCAAAGAATGATAAAATTTTGAAATGAATTGGTCTTTTGGAGATATAAGTTTGTTGTCAACTGCGGGAAAGGATATTTTTGAAAAATTTTTTTCGTCTACCTCAATCGAATTTAAAACTATTTTGTTTTTAAACTCCTCCCCAATGAGTGCTCCAGTTTCAACAAAATCTTTAGATTTTTCAGGTAATTTATCAAATTTTAAAAGCACTAACTCTTTTAAAGTGTATGGGATTTTTTCAAGATCTATTGTTAAAACAGAATTATCTCCTTTAATCTCAATTAATTTTTCGTTTTTTAAAAAGGATAAAAGTTGATATAAATACAGAGGGTTTCCATCAGAAATTTTATGAAAAGTCAAAATGTCTTTATTTGAAATTTTTAAAGATAAAAATCTTTCAACAAATTCCCTGGTCTGTTTTTCATCAAAATTTTTTAATCTGATAATCTCAAATTTGTATTGGTTCAATTTTGATTTTGCGAATTCAAATATTGATATATCTCTACCCGAAAATATAAAATTGATGTTATCATTTTTATTGAAAAAAGCCCATTTTAATAGTTTTAAGGAATTGTCATCTAAAAGGTGTGCATCGTCGAAGATCAGAATTAAATTTTCCTGAACATTTTGAAATATAAATTTAAACTTCTTTTCTAAATCTAATATTTTTTCGGATTCTAAAAGGATTTTTTGAGTGTTAAAATTTTGAAAATTATAGGTTTTAAATTTTTCTATTAAGGAAATGATAGATGAATAGGGTTGTTTTTTCCCGTCCACAATAATTTTAATGTGATCTTTGTTTAACCTTAATAAAAGATCAAAAAGAAAAGTAGTTTTTCCCACCCCACCACTTCCCTCAAGAAACAAAATTACACCATTTTCTTTCAAAAGATTTAAAGAACTGATTAATTCTTGCTCTCTGTTGACATAAATATAGATATTCTGTTCTTTTTTTTCTTCTCCAACAGAGTAGATTTGAACTTTTTCTTTGAAGCCTTTAAATTCAAAATGATCAACAAATTGAAAATCGAATCGATCAAAAAGTGATTTATAAAAATTTGTATCGGTAAAAATAGAATTTTTTGTGCCATTGTAAGCGATTCTTGCAGCAAGATTTATGTTTCCTCCTATAAAGGTATATTCCCATCTTTTTTTATTTCCAACAAAACCAGCAAAACCTTTATTTAGAGTGCACCCTATTTTTATATCGATCCCCGATTTTTTTGCCAGATCCAGGACCTTTTTCAAAAAAATTATCAACCTGTAATGAGCATTTTCAATCGATTCTGGAAGTCCTGAAACAACGAGTATATTCCAACCCTTATCAGCATACTCTATTTTGTTAACATAGATTTTATTATCATCAGCACCATTTATTATTTTCTGTAAGAAAAATTTTAAATTTTCAACAGAATATTCTTTTGAAATGTTTATAAAAGATGCTGGAATCTCTCTTAGTTCTCCCTGAAAGTTTTTAAGTTTAAGATCTTTTATTATCTCTGGATATTCAAGGTTTATATTATTCTCTATATCAGAATATAAGATGTTTGAATCATCTGGATGGAAAAATAAAAAATTTCTTTTATTGCATTTTAACAGGTGTGGTTTATATATTCTGTCTAACTCTTCAATTCTGAAACCAAGGTTGATCCCGATTTTTTTGTTTAAATTTTCAATGTTTTCTTTCAGAGTTGATTCAATATCTTTTAAAAGGACCTTTTCAAGATTGATCATTATGGCATCACCAGCAAAAAGTAAAACATAACCATTGTTTTGATAAATTTTTTCGATAGTTTTTCCAAATATCACATTTATAATGTCAGTAATTATCTCAGCACCATATTTTGAATTTTGAATAAGTTCCTCTGTGGTTTTTGTGAAACCTGAGATATCGATAAAGAAATTCTTTTCCAAATATCCCCCTTTTAAATAATTATATTTTAAAAAAATAGTTTTTAAAGAGAAAATCCTTGACATTTTTAGAATTTAAAAAGATAATAAAAATATGGGAAATTTTGTTAAAAAAAATGCCTTAACAATTTTTATAGTATTTCTTGCTCTTGTATGGGGTATTCTGAATTTTGATATATTACCGAATCAGGGTGGAGATAATGCAAGATATATAATGCTTGGGAGGTCTATTTTAGAAGGGAAGTTCATGAGAGAAATAAATACAGTTGAAGAAGAGTTGCATAAACAGTATCCTCCTCTTTTCCCTCTAATTTTAGCCATTATTATGTTGATCTTTGGTAGAGAAAATATTTTTATGATGAAAATGTTTTCTCTATTATTTTATATACTTTCTGTTTTTGTCTTTTTCAAACTTTTGAATAAATATATAAAAAATAAATTTTTGAACATTCTGCTTGTTTTACTTTTTCTGTTTGCAAGAAATATTGTTGAATGGTCATCGCTCATTCTAACTGAATCATTCTTTACACTCCTTGTTCTTCTCATATTCTTTTTCTTTGCGAAATATAACGAAACAAAAAGAGAATTGGATTTTATTGTTTTCCTGATTTTTTGTACACTTTCGACTTTTACAAGGGGAAATGGAGCTATAGTTTTTATCGCAATTTTTTTATATCTTGTTTTGTGTGAGAGAAAGAAAAAACTTTTTTTGTTTACAGCACTTTTTCTTTTGGTAAGTCAGATATGGGGTTTTTATGTTTATTTAAAAACTGGACACACATCATCTTATTTCCAGCAGGTATTCTATAGAAACATCTATCTTCCTCAGGAAGGGTATATTTCCATAAAAATATTTTTTCAACGAATTTTTCTTAATTTTCTAACATATTTTACAACGATAATTCCAAGAACATTTTCAGCAAACATCGATTTGAAATGGTATTATGTCCCATTTGTGATTATTCCCTTTTCTTTGTTTGTAGGTTCAATATTTGTTTCCTTTTATGAAAAAAAATATATTTTTGAAGTTTCATTTTTACTTTTAAATTTCATTTTACTTCTTATATGGCCGGAATATTTTTCAACTGATAGATTTTTTTCGCCTTTCTTCTCTGTTTTTTTGATTTTAATTTCAATTGTTGTTTTAAAAATAAAATTCAAAAGAGAATTGATGTTAAATCTTTTTTATGTTTTCGTGATAATATCCATAATCCTAAACATTTCTTATCTTATTTCTGATATTCCACGAAAGATGTACATGCTTTCTGAAACAGATTTCAACTTTAGAAACGATAACAGATTCAGGCCAGAACTTGGAATAAGAACATTTTTTGATCTTGCAATATGGGCTCGAGAAAACACAGAAAATGATGCTGTTATAATGACTGTAAAACCTGAACTTTTTTATATCTATTCTAACAGAAAGACGGTTTTGTTCCCATATACCTCTGAGGACTCTACCGTTATAAATTATATGAAAAAGAACAATGTTTCCTATGTGGTTTTTGAGAATACTGATAATCCATATAGACATGCAAATTTAACGATAAATATTTTTATTAAAACACATAAAGAATATTTTTCTTATGCTTATACTGTAGAAGAAAGACCATACTATATGCTTTTAAAGGTGAATAAGTCGCTTTACGAACAAAAATAGATTTACGGGAGAGGAAGAATGAAAAGGGATTTAAAAATTATTTTTCTAACAGTTCTTAATTTTTTAACGCTAATTTTGCTGCTTGGTTTTAATATCGCTGTTTCAGTGCTTCCATTAAATTCAATATCAACAAAAGAAGTTTCCGATAAATATCCTGCGCTAATAGTTCCATACAGTGTTACATTTTCAATCTGGTTTATAATTTACATTCTTTTAGTTCTTTTTGTATTGAATCAACTAAACTTTATTTTTAAAAGGGATAAGAAAAGAGGAGTTTTGATTGAAAAGGTCGGGATTTTATTTTTTCTTTCATCGCTTTTCAATGTTTTGTGGCTTTTCTGCTGGCATTATGAAAAATTATTTCTATCTGTTCTTGTAATCATATTGTTACTCATCACTTTAATAATTCTATACATAAGGCTTGGTATCGGAAAAAAAGATTTCAGTGAAAGTTTGGTTTTTGTAAAAACTCCTATAAGTGTATATCTTGCATGGATTTCTGTTGCAACTATAGCCAACATTTCGTCATACCTTGGTAGTTTAAACCTGTATATATTTGATAATTATGAAATTCTGTGGACAATTTTAATGATAATCATCTCACTTTTTCTTGCGATTTTTATGGTTTTGAAAAATAACGATATTATCTTTGCTCTTGTTTTTATCTGGGCTTATATTGGAATTATAATGAAACAGATAATGTTTAATGATAAAAAATCTATACAAATAATTTTAATTATACTTTCTTCAATTATTATACTAACCTTTTTTGCAACTTTTGATGAGATTAAAAAATATAAAAATAAAAAAAATTAGTTATTTTCTTCCATATTTCTGGCAAAATGAATCATCACTCATGGTTAGATAAATTATCCCCTCAATTATTCCAATTATTGAAGGAATGCCAGTCCAACAAAAAAGCAAATAAACTATTCCCCATCCAACTTGACCCAGATAAAATTTATGAATCCCGAAACTTCCAAGTAAAATACCCAGAACACCTGCTGCTATTTTATTTTTCTCACAACCTGTTGTTGACCCTGTTGTTCCAGGTTGAGGTGCTCCACAGTTTGGACACATAGTTGCTCTTGCATCAAGTTCTTTTCCACAACTTGGACAGAATTTTTTATCCATTATTCCTCCTTTGTTAAGATTATATAAATATTTAAGTATTTTTCAACATTAAATATTTATTTTTTCTTATTGACTTATTAAAAAAAAAATATATTATAAAACTAAAAGGAGTTTTTATGGCAAAAGTTGAAATTACAGAATACAGAGGAAAGAAAGTCTTAGTTTTAAGAAGAGATGAAAATGATAGATTTCCTTTTTCGTTTGGATTATCAAAAGCAAAATTGATTCTTGAGTCAATAGAAGATATAAAAAAATTCGTAGAAGAAGCGGAGAAAGAAGAAAAATAATTTTGCTCTTGACAAAAAAATTTTTTTGTGTATATTTCTTTTTACCTGATAAAAATTGATCTTAAAAACAAAAAGAAAAAAGCTCTTGACAAATAAAGAAAATTTGATATAATTTTTATCCTTTTAAAAATAGAAATTAATGTTCTTTGAAAATTTATGTGCACTACCACTCCAAAACTAAAAACCTAATTCGAAAAAAATTAAATTTTTCGGAGGGTTTGATCCTGGCTCAGGACTAACGCTAGCGGCGTGTCTTAGCCATGCAAGTCGTACGGGCTTATAGCAATATAAGTCAGTGGCAAACGGGTGAGTAACACGTGAGTAATCTACCCTTAGGATTCGGATAACAGGGGGAAACTTCTGCTAATACGGAATAATATCCCTTTAACAAAAGTTAGGGGGATCAAAGCGGGGGACCGCAAGGCCTCGCGCCTAAGGATGAGCTCGCGGCCCATTAGCTAGTTGGTGGGGTAATGGCCTACCAAGGCGACGATGGGTAGCCGGCCTGAGAGGGTGTCCGGCCACATTGGAACTGAGACACGGTCCAGACTCCTACGGGAGGCAGCAGGCTAGAAATTTGGGCAATGGGCGAAAGCCTGACCCAGTGACGCCGCGTGAATGATGAAGGCCTTCGGGTTGTAAAGTTCTTTAGTCAGGGACGATGGAGTATAATGCTAATACCATTATATTCTGACGTTGTACCTGAAGAATAAGCTCCGGCTAACTCCGTGCCAGCAGCCGCGGTAATACGGAGGGAGCAAGCGTTGTCCGGAATCACTGGGCGTAAAGGGAGTGTAGGTGGTTTGGAAAGTTGGATGTGAAATCTTGCGGCTCAACCGTAAAATTGCATTCAATACTACCATTCTAGAGTGCAGGAGAGGAGAGCGGAACTCCTAGTGTAGCGGTGGAATGCGTAGATATTAGGAGGAACACCAAAAGCGAAGGCAGCTCTCTGGCCTGTTACTGACACTGAAACTCGAAAGCTGGGGGAGCAAACAGGATTAGATACCCTGGTAGTCCCAGCTGTAAACGATGGGCACTAGACGTGGGGATTTTCTCCGTGTCGAAGCTAACGCATTAAGTGCCCCGCCTGGGGAGTACGGTCGCAAGACTGAAACTCAAAGGAATTGACGGGAACCCGCACAAGCGGTGGAGGATGTGGTTCAATTCGAAGCAACGCGAAGAACCTTACCTGGGTTTGACATCATAGGAAATACTATGGAAACATAGTAGGCCTTCGCAAGAAGGATCCTATGACAGGTGCTGCATGGCTGTCGTCAGCTCGTGCCGTGAGGTGTTGGGTTAAGTCCCGCAACGAGCGCAACCCTTGCCCATAGTTGCCACCAATCTTTATGATGTTGGGCACTCTATGGGGACTGCCGGTGATAAGCCGGAGGAAGGTGGGGATGACGTCAAGTCAGCATGGCCTTTATATCCAGGGCTACACACGTCCTACAATGGTCGGTACAGAGGGAAGCAA
>JBDRZY010000004.1:0-108973 GCA_039804205.1 Caldifarciminota bacterium | reverse complement strand
ATGATGTTGGGCACTCTATGGGGACTGCCGGTGATAAGCCGGAGGAAGGTGGGGATGACGTCAAGTCAGCATGGCCTTTATATCCAGGGCTACACACGTCCTACAATGGTCGGTACAGAGGGAAGCAATACCGCGAGGTGGAGCAAATCCCAAAAAACCGATCTCAGTGCGGATTGCAGTCTGCAACTCGACTGCATGAAGTTGGAATCGCTAGTAATCGCAGATCAGCATGCTGCGGTGAATATGTTCTCGGGTTTTGTACACACCGCCCGTCACGCCATGGGAGTTGGTAACACCCGAAGTTATCTTTAGATACCTAAGGTGGGACCAATGACTGGGGCGAAGTCGTAACAAGGTAGCCGTACGGGAACGTGCGGCTGGATCACCTCCTTTCTAAAGGGATTTCTGTAAAAAGAAATCGAAATTGGTGGTAGTGCACATTTTTTTTATAAACTGGGCCTATAGCTCAGTTGGTTAGAGCGCACGCCTGATAAGCGTGAGGTGAGTGGTTCAACTCCACTTAGGCCCACCATATTTAAGGAAGGTAAAATGAAAAAAATATTTTTTATACTTCTTTTCCTTGCATTTTTAACCTTAAATTCTTCCCTTACAGAGTGGGCAACTCTACAGATTTCTCCCTTTATTTCACAGGATCCGGTAACTATTCCAAAGTTTGTCACATCAAATCTCCAAACTGAAATTTTTAAAAGTAATCTTTCATTTGATTTTTACAATGGTGGTATATTTTCCTATTGTTTTTTTGAAAACCAGACAGGAAGAGTTGGTGTTGGTATTGAATTTTTTAATGATTCTTTAAGGGATAAATTTATTTTTACGAATTTTAATAAGAATATTAAACCTGTAAACTATTCTTTATTCTTTGCGAAAAATTTTGATAAAATCAATGCTGGAACTGGATTTACATTTTTTTATTTTGATGAAAATTACACTGATATAAACTCACCATTTTCAAACACGAAAATTTCTCTGTCAGATTTTAAGATATCTCCATCTTTATCATTTCTTTTTTTTGAAGGGATCGATATTGATCTTGGAGGAAATTTAAGTTTAATTTCAATAAATTCAGAAAATTTATCAACAATAACAAAGTCATCAAACCCGTTTGGTTATGGAATTGATCTGAGAATAAAGCAGAGATTTAATGAAAATTTTATTGGATTACTTTTCAGTTATAGAAATAAAACTTTTGGATATCAGGAAATAGAAAGCGGAAATGTGTCAGGTGATATTTATATAGATCAGGTTGATACTTTATTTTTTAACATTTTTGCAGGAATCGAATCTTTTAACTATCATAATACCTATATCTCAGGTGAATATAAAAAAATTGTTTATCATTCAAAGACGATCTATTTTTCGTCAGCTGAAATCAATTCAAGAAAAACTTTTACGTATTTCCCGAAAATTTCAATGGGTTCAAATTTTTATATATCTAATTATCTTGATCTGAATGCTGGTTTTTCTGGTGCATTTAAAAGTGTTGTAGAAGATCTTTCCCCGAATTTGAATCCATCAATAAAAAATTCAAATTTTGAATACGATGCTAAAATAGGAGTAACCTTTAAATTTGAAAATTTAAAAATGTCTCTTGATTTTTCAAAGAATTTGATTAATATACCATTTATAATTTCAGGAAAAGAGATAGAAAATATCTCTGTAAACTTTGGTCTTTCATATTCTGGTTTTGAATTTTAAGGGGGTATAGCTCAGCTGGGAGAGCACATGCTTTGCAAGCATGGGGTCGTCGGTTCGAATCCGACTACCTCCACCATTTTTATGTTTTTGATAAAAAAAATGTCAAAAAGTCAAGCACCGTCCCCGTTGGTTGTTAAATTAATTTTTTTTATACTGTTAACTATTATTTCGATTTCTCTATTTCCATTTTATATAAATAATTTTTATATCGGATTTGAACTTTCTGAACTTTTACAGAATGATTTTAAAAATCTTGGAATTTCAAATTACACATTTATTGCAGGAACAAGATTTGATAAAGAATTCTTATCTGAAAAATTTGGATTATCAACGATTTTGATAAATGTTCAACTGAGCCAGAAACATCTTGCAGATTCAAATGCTATTCCATTTATTGAAGGAGACAGAGATTCCCTGACCGGCACACTTTTTGTTTCAAGGTTGTTGATGGATCATTATACTTTTGAAAAAGAGTTTTCATTTTTGAAAATAAATTTTATTAATTCTTTTGGGATTGGATACAACAACTGGTATTATAAAAATCTTGAAAACAATGATTATGTAAGATACAAAAGAGCAAGTATAGATTTAATAAGTAGATTCAGATTCACCCTGTTTAAACACCTGTTCATCGATGTGCCTTTTATAGATATATTTTTAACAACAAGAAGAGAAAAAGTTTACATTGGTGAAGCATATTTAAATTATCCCGAATATTTTGGTGTTTTTTCGTGGATTGGTTTTGGATATTCACAGAGTTTTAAAAATTAATATTTTAGAATTATGAGAAAATTTTTTTTAACCCTTTATTGCTTCGCACTCTTTTTATCATTAAATTCACAAAGTTTATCTTCAAAAGATGTTATTCTTGTTTCGAAAAATGATTCAGTGTTCAATACGATAGATAAGGCATTAAAGTTTTTTGAAGAAAAAAACGATACAATAGCATCAATACTGATTTTAGGAACACTTGACTTTGATAGTATAAAAATTCCAGAAAAGATAAAAATTGTGAACATCAAAGGAATGCTTGCCTACAATATTGGTGCAAACAATCTCAATAAAACAGTTTTTATAATAGATAGACCTGACAAAACTCTTCTTTTTGATCATCTCGATAATTTTTCTGTTTATGGAAAAAGAAAATTCACACTTTTTGCGGCGATGTGTTATATAAACGATCTTATATCAGATACTCCCGAAACAAGTTTTGTTGAATTACAGAACAGTGAAGTATCTGGAAAACTTTCAATAAAAAACTGGGACAGAAGATCTATTCTTTTTGCCATGAATCTGTTAAATACAGAAAGATTTGTTTACCCTTCTAACATAATAACAGGATACACCCTTCTACCATATATAACTTACATTTCAACATCTTTCTATTCAAATTTTTACAACAACTACAATGAAACAACGAGAGGTTTTTTCTTTGTGGATAAGATAAAGAAGGACAGCACAAGAATTTATGGAGGTTCGATAGAGACCGAAAGAATCAAAATTGGTTCAGGTCCACAGGTTACGAAATTTTTTAAAAAAGGTTCCTTTGCTGGTATTATTTTTGATGAAAAAGATACCTTCTATTTTATAAAGGATACCTTACAACTAAACAAATGATCAGGTATTTTTGAATGTTTCAATATCTACTTTTTTAATATGGTTTAAAAGCCAATCTTTTAGAAAATTCAATAATTCTATGGTAAAAAATTTTTCTCCAGATTCAAATCTTAATTTGAATTCGTTTATTTTAAAAGTGAAATCACTGTGTTCTTTTATATGTTTTTCAATATTTTTATCTTTAATCTTACTGAAAATTTTTTCCTCAGTTTCAAAATGGTATTTTGTGTAATCCAAAAGTTCTTTTAAAAGTTTTTCTAAAACATTTTTCCCTTCACCTTTTTTCATTGAAGTGTAAAGCAAATTTATCATTCCAATCAGTTTTTGATGTTGTTCATCGATTTTCTCGTTACCAGTTTTAAGTGAATCATTCCATTCAAAAAATAACATAATCCTCCTTTTTAATTGTATTTTAAAAAATTTTTTATAAATTTCAACTGGTTTTTTTAAAAGTTGACAACAACTTTTTTTTAGTATATTCTGAAAAAAATGGGAAAATTCAAAAAGGAGTTTTTATGAAAAAATTTTTTGTTTTTACAATTTTAGTTCTTTTGTTAATCTCCTGTTCGTTGCTTCCCTTCCTAAATCCAATCAAAACAGGTAAAATTGGTTTTTATGGGAAAACAGGAAAAAACCCGATCGATTTTGATTTTGATTTAAAAGGTGAAGTTGAGAGAACTGGCACACCTGAAAGTTATATAGACATAATTCTTGAACCATTGTATGACCTGAGTGGAAATCCGATGCCAACGATAATGTTGAACATTTCATCACCAGATTCATTCTCGTTTATTATGGATTTAGGGATCATTTCTCTTGATGATGCTTTAAAACTTGATGACAGTCAACTTGTGCCGGATTCATTTGTGATGGATCTTTCTGCAAAAAAGGATCATGTTTACTATGTGATTTCGACTCCTGAAAAAAAAGAGTACTTTATGCTTGTTGATTCTGTAAAAATTGATGAAGGCAGTGCAACCTATGATGCGGAAGTATTCTTTAAGTATATACCAAGGAAGTAACATGAAAGAGATAATAAAATTAAGGGGAATGGTTTTTATTATAATAATCATTCTTTTCTTTTTTCCATTTTTTGATGTTAAATGTAACAACCAGAAAATGTATGAGTTTACTGGATTTGAACTTGCCACAGGTGGGAAAACGATAGAATATGATGGAGAAGAACAAAAAACTGAGCCAAACAAATATGCATCTTTGGTTTTAATACTTGCTCTTTTATCTTTGATCTTTTCATTTATACATAACAAAATATCTTTGATCGTAACTACCATTTTTTCCATAGCAGGGATTGCTTCGATGCTTTTGCTTTACAATGATATAAGAAACAAAGTTGCTCCACCAGATAGTTTGATCGCTCTTGAAGTTAATTTCTTTTTTCCATTTTACGCTGTTATAATTTTGTTACTTGTTTATGTTGTATTCAGTTTTTTTATAGTTACACTTAAAAAAATATGAGAAGATTTCTTATTTCCCTTTTTGTATTTTTAATAATTATTTCAGGTTGTGTTTCCCCTCAAAAGAGGGGAATCTCAAATGTAAGAAAAAATATCGTTTCAGATGCAAAGAAATATTTAGGAGTAAAATATAAATATGGAGGGAACGATCCATCTGGTTTTGACTGTTCAGGTTTTGTTCAGTATATCTACAAAAAAAATGGAATAATTATACCAAGAACGGTTTCCGAAATGGAAGTTGCAGGAAAAAGGGTAAAAGATCCGAAAATAGGAGATATTGTTACTTTTAATGATCCTTTACATGTTGGAATTTTAATTGGAAATAATAAATTCATACATGCATCAAATTTAAAAGGTATTACTATCGATAAACTTTCCGAAAAATGGTACAAAAATAAAATAAGGGGATATTTCACATTCTTTTTTTGAAACTTTTTGAAACTTTATGGATCTAATAAGTAAAGAACTGGTTGAGAATTTCAAAAAAGGTGACCAAAAAGCGTTCTCTGAAATTTTTAAACTTTACTCTGATAAAATTTACAACAATATTGTAAAACTTGGTTTAAACCATGATGATGCTTTAGACATTGTTCAAACAACATTCTACAAGTTGTTTAAGAACCATAAACAGTTCAAAGGAGAATCGTCTCTTTTAACCTATATCATTTCAATATCTTTGAACGAAGTAAGAAAGAGATATAGAAATGAAAAAAAATATGTAGATCTTGAAAATGAAGAACTTTTCTCTGATGAGGAAAAAATAGATGAAGAAAAAAGAGTAAAAAGGTTAAAAGAGATTGTAAATAGAGGGTTGAAAAAATTACCTTTTAAATACAGAGAAGTAATTGTTTTAAAGGACATCGATGGATTATCGATAGAAGAAATAAAAGATATGTTGAAAATTTCTGAAAGCACTGTGAAAACAAGATTACATAGAGCAAGAAAAATGTTAAAGGATATAATAAAAGATGAAATCTAAAAAAGAATGTGATTTTGTGTTAAAAAATCTTTGTAAGTATATTGATAAAGATATTGATAACGAATGCTGTGAAAAGATAAAAAAACATTTAGAAAGTTGCAAAATCTGTTCAAAAGAATATGAGGATTTTGAAAAAGTAATAAATCTTTGTAAAAAAACTTTTGAAAAGATTGAAAGAAAAGAAAAAGAGATAATGTTTAATAATATAAAAAAACTACTTGAAAAGGAGTAAAAATGGCACTTTTATCAAAAGAGGATCGTGACTATTTAAAAAATCTTTACAGGGATATGAAGAAAGATGTAAACATTCTTTTTTTCAGAACTGACGACAAAAATCTATGTGTTATGTGTGATGATATAAAAGAAATTCTTGATGAGATGAAAGATCTATCCGATAAGATAAAGGTAAAAACTTACAGTTTCGAAAAGGATGTTGAAGATGTTAAAAAATACAATGTAAAGATGGCTCCTGCAATAGTTTTGCTATCTGATAAAGATCTTGGAGTAAAATATTATGGTATTCCAGCTGGATATGAATTTTCATCTTTTGTTGAGGATATAAACGATATCGGAAACGATTTTGTTCCCTTAGATGAATCGATAGAAGATGATTTAAAATCGATAGATAAAGATGTTCATATAAAAGTTTTTGTAACACATTCATGTCCATACTGTCCCGCTGCTGTTCGAACAGCCCACAAGTTTGCAATGAAAAATGAGAAAATAAAAGCGGATATGATAGATGCGAACACCTTTTATGATTATGCTGATAGTTATGGTGTTTCAGCTGTTCCAAAAGTCGTTATAAACGATAAAGAGAGTTTTGAAGGTGGATTACCTGAAAAAGAGTTTTTAAGAAGGATTTTGAATTCTTTAATGTGAGGTTTTTTATGATTCTGAATCTTAAAAAAGATGGTGAAATTTTACCTGACACTTTGTATGATCTTATAATAATCGGTGGAGGACCTGCTGGACTTACCGCTGCAATATATGCAGGGAGAGCAAGATTGAACACTCTTGTTGTTGAGGAACTTATCGTTGGAGGTCAATCCTCTACTACAGAGACAATCGAAAATTATCCTGGTTTTCCAGATGGAATCGGTGGTTATGAACTTGCTCAAAAGATGGAAGAACAGGCAAAAAAGTTTGGAGTAAAATTTTTGTTTGAAAAAGTTGAGAAAACAGATCTTGAAGGAAAGGAGAAAAAGATCCATATTTCTGGTAAAGTTTATAAGTCAAAAAGTGTTATAATAGCGTCCGGGGCTTCTCCAAGAAGATTGAATGTCCCAGGAAGTGATAGGTTTCATGGTAAAGGAATATCTTACTGTGCAACATGCGATGGTGCACTTTTTACAGATAAAAGAGTAATAATAGTTGGTGGAGGAAACTCTGCTGTTGAAGAAGGGCTTTTCATGTTAAGATTCACAAAGAATATAACATTTGTTCAGGATCTTCCAAATCTCACAGCTGAAAAAATATTACAGGAAAGATTGTTTCAACATCCGGAAATAAAAATTTATTACAATTCTGAGATTTTGAGTATAAATGGAAACGAAAAGATAGAATCGATGAGCGTAAAAGATAAAAAGACTGGAAAATCATTTGATATTGAAACTGATGGTATTTTTGTTTACATAGGACTTGCTCCAAAAACAGATTTTATCGATAAAAAAGTTTTACTTAACGAGTATGGTTATATAAAAGTTGATAAGGATTTAAAAACCAATATTGAGGGAGTTTTTGCAGCTGGTGATGTGATAGAAAAAAGTTTCAGACAGGTTATAACGGCAGCATCAGATGGTGCACTTGCCGCAAAGTCAGTTGAAAAATATATTGAAAACTTAAAGGAGGTATAAAATGGCAGTAGTAAAAATCTATTCAACACCAACATGTCCTTGGTGCACAAGAGCAAAGCAGTATCTTGCATCAAAAAATATTCCCTATACTGATTACGATGTGTCAAAAGACAGAAATGCTGCTATGGAAATGATAAGAAAATCAGGACAGCAGGGAGTTCCAGTTTTAGACATTGATGGAAACATTGTTGTTGGTTTTGATAAAGAAAGAATTGATGCATTACTGGGGATAAAATGAGAAAAAATATATTTATTCTTTCATCTTTTGTTTTGGTTCTTTTTATGATTTTTTCAGGGTGTGCTCCTTCAAACAGAACTGAAAATACATACCTTGAAAAAACCTGGATTGAAACAGTCAACGGTGATACTTTGAAACTTAAAAATCTGACAGGAAAAGTGGTTCTAATAGATTTTTGGGCAACATGGTGTCCACCATGCAGAAATTCAATACCTTTCCTCGTTCAACTTTACAACAAATATGAAAAGGATGGGTTAGTGATTATAGGGGTTAATGTGAATGAAAGGTTTGAACAGATGAAAGGTTTTTTAGAAAAGGAGAATGTGACATACAGGATAGGTTACATGCATCAGGATCTTGCATCATTGTATCAGGTATCAGGAATCCCGACATTTGTGATTTTCGATAAGAAAGGAAATCTTGTAAAAAAACAGGTCGGATATGATCCTGCTCTCGATATCGAACTTGAAAATTTAATTGTTGAAGAATTGAAGAAGTGAGTTTTTCTCACTTCTTCAATATCAAAATTTTATCTTTTTCAATTGTTTTGTTTAAATAGTTCAATTGGTAAAAATATTTTCCGGAGGGAAGGTTTAATTCGATTTCATTACAAATTTCAATTTTGTTTATATTTTTAGAGTATAACTCCATTCCCGCTACATTGAAAATTTTTAATTCGAGGTTATCGTAAAGGTTGTTAAAAACATAGAGTTTATTTTTTCCTATTGTATATTCAACTTTAACTTTTTCAATATCTTTGGTAAACCCTTTTCTGTCAGTTTGATCAAGCCGGAGTATTTCACCTGTAATGTATGAACTGTTTTTGTTATCGTAAAGCACTTTTCCAAACAGAACTTTTTTGGCACCACGCGAAACAGTTTCAATTTTATAGATTTTTCCATAAAGATCTTTTGAGACGATGTTGAAGTTGTTCGAGTTGTTAAAAGATATGATTGCTGGAGTTGACGTAAAGGTCGTGTTAAAATAAAACAATGTGTCACAACCGTTTGTATAAGAAGAATATGATACAAGATAACCATTGTTTGTAAATAAAATTATTTCTGGGTTTCCATTACCATCATAATCGTAAATCAAAGGTTCATTGTAAAAATTGTTATAAAATCCGGTGTTGAAAGTTTTTTTATTCTCTCCTTTATAATTATGGATATATAAATAACCATTTTTATTTAATGTTACGATTTCCTTTTTGCCATCGTTGTCTATATCTGTTGCTTTTGGAGATGAATATACAGGAGAATTTGTATATACAGGAAAACCGGTTTTTATCCTTCCATTTTCTTCAATTGCAAAAATATAGTTATCAACAGTGGAAACCAAAATTTCTCTCACCCCATCATTTTCAAGATCAACGACCAAAATTGGAGAGAAAGTTAAATGGTTGATGTTTAAAGGAAACCCATCTAAATTCGCACCACTAAAATCAAAACAATAAACTTTTCCATAAAAATCGTTTGCAAATATTTTTTCAATATCTTTACAGACAGAAATACCGCAGATGTTAACAATATTTTTTGAAAACATGTTGTTCAGGTTTTTATCAAGAACATGAATACCACTTGAAGTTCCGATTATGATTTCGTCGGATCCATCCTTATTTATGTCTTCCAAAACTGGAGAAGCTGTAAATATTCCATAACCTTTAATAGGTAATATTTTTTGTTGCGAAGAGAATATGTTTAAAATTAAAAATCCTGATGTATCAGTTTGAAAATATCCATTCGCTAAAACAATGTCAAGGTATCCGTTTCTATCAAGATCCCCAACAACTGGAGTTGTTTCCTGATAAGGTAAAGTTGTCAATTCAAAAGGTGTAATGTTGTTGAAATCTTTGTTCAGAATCAGAACTCTTCCATCATCACTCAAAACAAGAATTTCATTATAACCATCCCTGTTGAAATCACCATAATTAAAAGATGATTTCGCGTAAAGCATTTTTCCGTTGAGTTTACCAAAGTATGAAGATGTAAGCAGGGTCTTCGAACAGTTCATTTTTGTTGAAATATTTAATGAACACAGATCAGTTGTATCTATAACTCTCCCTATTTTATCATAAAAAACTCCAAAATATTTGTTTGCTCCGAAAGTTATGTTTGTGTCAAGAAAAAAGTTTTCATCTATATCAAGTTTAGATATTAAATTCGTATCATTATCGTTCACTTTATAGAGTTCTCCATAACCATTTTTTAAATTATGATATATTTTAATTCCTTCTTCCGTCTGAAACAATTTTAGGGTTATATTTGTCTGTTGGTTTTTCATTTTTATACATATTGTATCGGTGTCATTTTTTAACACGAATAAAGCTAAGATGTAAGAACTATCAAGAATCTCGTTGTTTCCCTTAATTTGAAACTTTATTGAGTTTAGGTTTATTATAGAATCTCTTTTTATATTTTTGAAAGAAAAGAGAGAATCCAGAATTGTTAAATCACTATTTGATGATTTTAATTTTAAATTAAAAGAATCTATATAATTTGAAGAAACTTTTGAGAATACGATGTTGAAATTGTTTGTCCCCAGCTCAAAATTATGAATTTTAAAAGAATCGTTTTCCAGATGGAATGTTAAAGAATCGACAAAAATGTTGTTTCCAGAAACAGTTGAAAAAAATACCGACTGATTTAAAAAATTCTCGTTTATATCCAATCTTTTATATTTAATTAAAAGAGAAGTTGAATCAAAACTTTTTATATTTAAATTTTTTACAGAATCTTCAACAAATAAATATTTATCCTTTTTTAAAAATTTTATTGTATCAAAAAACAGATCATAACTGGATGGGTTTTTTAGTGTGATCGAGATTAAATTCGTATCGGAAACGAGTAAGACTTTTATATCAATTTTTTTTGTTTCATAAAATATGGTATCGATTTTTAATCTATGATCTTTGGAAAAAATACCGACATAAAGGATTGAATCGTTCAATATATTGGGGAAAGAAACGTATCCATTTTCATCTGTAATATTTCTGAAATAAACTTTTCTATCTGAAAAGAGTGTTACCAGAAATCCCTTTCTGTTACCCTTTGAATCAGCTATGTAATATTTAATTGAATCGTTCAGATTCTTTTGTTGTATAATGAATGAATCAATATTTTCAGAGTAGATCGGTAAAGTTGGGAAACCACAAGTGTTGATCGCTGTTCGAAAATATATGTTTGGATTTAGATTTGCATAAATCAAAGCTTCGGTTATATATCTGGTGTCCTTTGATAACATTTTTCTCCAGAAATTTAACATATAGTTTTCAGCACTTGTCCATCCTGTTCTGACAAAACCTGTAAAACTGATAATCGGAGATTTTTTTGAAACAAGTAATGATTTTGAAATGGAAATTCTATCAAATGCGTTTGGAGAACATCCTAATGAAAACATTATTGACAAATTTCCATTATCTTGATACATAGATAATGTGTCCCAGTTTGAACATTTTGTCTTTGTTTCATATAAACCTGTTCCCAGAAAATAATCGTTTGAATGATCTATGTGGTTGATGAAATAAAAACCTTCAGAAATCTTTTGTATAAAATTTATTCTGTTTAATTGTGAGTTTCCGGTGTAATATGGAAACGCATGAAAGGTGTCAACTATTGGAGAAAAGAGAGTATAGTTGTTATATGTATAAATATCATATAATGAAAGAATATTATTTGTTAAAAGTTGTCCTGATCCATCGGAAAGGTCTGAAAGTAAAGATGCTCCTGCAAGAAGAAAATTTTTTATTTTTGAAACATCCTGTTTAAAGATATAATTTTCAAATTTTTCCAGTATGTTGTTTAATTCCTGTTCGTTTATAAAAGGTAACCTTGTTACACACAGATCAGAGAAACCATCTTCGATGTCATCTATTTCTCCAATAATCTCATCACCATCTCTGTTCCATGAACCATCTATATCAGAATAGTAAATATCGGAAGGATATGACCCGTAATAATAGTAGGTGTTAGAATAAATAAATCTTGTAGGAACAATTTCAATACTTCCTCCTAAAAGCACGAATCTCAAACCTCTTTCGTGATAAAGTTTTTTTATGAAATTTCTGATTTTTTCAGAGTTATCAGAACCTGTTGAATTGTTGACTATTTCTTCTGTTGAAACGATCTGTGTTATAAAACCCATACCCCTGTTTAAATTGATGAAATTTTTAAAATAAGGAATAAATTTCTCCTGTGTAATGATCAATAAGTCAAGATTTGAATTGTAATCTTTTAAAGATTTTTCCACCTGAACATTTTCTGTGAAAATAAAATCATAAAAAGAAGAAACTGGTTTTGCATAATTTTGCTGGAGATTGATTTTTATTAAAATTTCTTTAACAGAAAATTCTTTATTTAAATTTTCAAGATATGGAAATATTTTTACAATAATCTTTGTAGTTCCACTTTTTCCTATCGTGATAGATTCAACATATTTTTTTGGCTCATCTTTATATTTGACAACTTTTCCATCCAAAGATATATCTGGATTTTTATGTTTTCGACCATATATCTTTTTTTCATAAGATAAAATTTCATAATCGATACTTTCAATTTCAACATAATTTTTTAAATCAATTACTTTTTCAATGTAAAGATCTCCGTTTTCATTTTTTTCATAGTAAAAATTATTTTTCTTGATTTCATCTTCAATATTAACTTTGAAAAGAACCTGATCTGAAAAAATAGTTTTTACAAAAACCATTGTTAAAAAGATGATTGTTAAACTTTTTTTCATAAAACCTCCAATCTGGAGGTTTTATGTTTAAATTTTATGCCAAAAGTTAAGTTAATATTTTTTCTGATTTAATTCATTAGTTTTTTAATATGTTGTGTAATGTTTTTAAGACACTCATATTTAAACAAAAAAAATTCTATTTCTATTTTATTTTTTTATTGTTTTGTCTTTTTTTTATTACAATGTTATTTTTTTTAAACAGAAAATTTGATAATAAAAAGTGTAAGAAAAAATTAAAAAAAGAATTGATTTTAAACGAAAGAAGATTATAATTTAAACTAAAAACGAGGAGGTAATATGTGTGATAAAGATTGTGGTTGTGATTGTGATTGTGAAAACAGAGGTATTCCACTTCTTGGAGATTCTTTCCCTGAAATGAAAGTGCTGACAACTCATGGAGAAATTGTATTACCCGATCATTTCAAAGGGAAATGGTTTGTGCTTTTCAGTCACCCTGGAGATTTTACTCCAGTCTGTACAACAGAGTTTGTGTCTTTTCAGAAAAATGTTGATAGATTCAAAGAGTTGAACTGTGAACTTATAGGGCTTTCTGTTGATCAGGTGTTTTCTCATATTAAATGGACAGAATGGATAAAAGAAAAACTTGGTGTTGAAATCACTTTTCCAATAATTGCTGATACTGGAATGGTTGCAAACAAACTTGGATTAATACATCCTGGAAAAGGAACCAATACTGTAAGAGCGGTATTCGTGATAGATGATAAAGGGATCATAAGAATAATTCTTTACTATCCACAAGAACTTGGAAGAAATATTGAAGAAATTATAAGAATTGTAAAAGGGATGCAGATATCTGATAAAAATGGTGTGGCGATGCCTGCCAATTGGCCAGATAACGAGTTATTGAAAGATGAAGTTATTGTTCCACCAGCAAAAACTGAAAATGTTGCAAAAGAGCGCATTGAAAAGTCAAAAGCAGGGGAATTCAAGTGTTATGATTGGTGGTTCTGTCACAAAAAACTAAAATAAGATGAACTCTGTTTTACTCTATTCTTTGATTTCTTTTGGGTTTTCATGGATAATTTTCTTTTTAGTTTTGTTATTTAACCTTTCCTATAAAAATCCAGTTACCGTTATACTTTTAGTGGTTTATATGTTTGGACCATTTGTTGCCTCCTTTTTGGTCACGAAAATTAAAAAAGAAAAATTTACTGAAATAATTGGGCTTAATAAAAAAATTAACAGATGGTTTTTTGTTTCATGGTTTATTTTTATTTTCATTGTTATTTTTACAATTGTGATCTCGGTTCTCTTTCCAAAAATTTCCTTATCTTTAAAAATGGAAGGATTTTTTGAAAAATATTCGGATCTTTTAAAAGATCCTTCAGCGATGAAGATGAAAGAACAGATGGAAAAAATGCCTCTACTATTTTTCTTTCTATCGCTGGTTCAGGGGCTTTTTGCTGGAGCAACAATTAACGCGATTGCTGCTTTTGGTGAAGAGAGTGGATGGAGAGGTTTTTTGTTAAATGAAATGAAAGATAAAAAATTTGTTGATGCAACGTTAAGGATAGGGCTTTTATGGGGTGCATGGCATGCCCCCATAATTGCCTTTGGACACAACTATCCACAACACCCTAAAATAGGTGTTTTTATGATGATCGTCTGGTGTGTTTTGCTTACTTTTATCTTTAATTATCTAAGAATCAAATCAAAAAATATTCTGTCATCAGCAGTTTTGCACGGAACTTTAAATGGACTGGCAGGTATACCTATCATTTATGTAAGAGGGGGAAACGATTTAACAGTCGGTTTAACAGGAATTTCTGGATTTTTGTCTCTTATATTGTTTATCGGTTTAATATTTATTTATGATGTTCATATCTCGAAAGAAAAAATTTTCCTGTCTAAAATAGGAGACAGGTTAAATTGATGGTTTGATCCTTTTTCTCTCTGTCAACAAAAGTATCTCTTTTAATTCTTTTTCATTTTTTGCAGATAGCCATTCTTTTTCAAATTTTTTATCTGATACTATCTGTGCTATGGCTGATAAAGATTTTAAATGAAAGTTTCTTTCATCTCTTGAACAAGCGATAAGAACAATCATTTTAACATCTTTTTCATCCCCGAATTCAGTGCCATCTTTTATCCTGAAAAAAAAGATTTCAAATCTTTTTGGCTCTTCTAATATTAGATGTGGTATTGCGACAAAATTAGACAATGTTGTTGATGACTCTTTCTCTCTTTGTAAGATGAAATTTTTTATTAAATTTTTATCTATGTTAAGATTTTGAGATGTTTCACGGGATATAAGATTTAAAATCTGATCATAGGTGTACTTTCCTTTTAAATCGAAAATTTTATTCTTTTCAACTGTTTTATCAAATCTATCGATTTCAATTTCATCTCTTTCTCTTATGATTTCTCTTAATTCTTCTTGAAGTAGATGGTTTGTGTAGTTTTTTGTTGTTATTCTTTCAAGAAGATAGAGTAAAGCATACTCTCTATTAACTTTAATCCTTCCGTAAAATATATAAACAAAAAGGGAAAAAACGATCAACAAAGAACTTAACATTAGAACGAAATATCCCATTTCAAAAAGTAAAAAAAGGAACCCCATGATCCCAAAAATCTGTAAATATGGATAAAGCGGAGATCTGAATTTTGGTTTATAATTCATCATCTTACTTTCCCTTATCACAATCAAAGTTGAATTTGCAAGAATATAAGTTAGAATCAAAGTAGAAGATGCTACCTTTGCTAACAGTTCAATGTTCAGGAACAAAAAGATACTCATAATAATGCCTGTAAAAATGATTGAAAAAACAGGTGTTTTATACTTTTGGTTTATTTTTGAAAATATATCAGGGATCATTTTATCTCTACTTAAAGCGAAAGGATATCTTGAAGCGGACATTATTCCAGCATTTGCTGTAGAAATGAAAGCAAGTAGTGCCGATATTGTAAGAATAAAGTCCCAGAGTTTACCACCAAAAGCGGTTGCAGCATCATTAAATGGAGTTAACGATTTGTCAAGTATATGATTTGGTAAAATGCCTGTTGCAACTATCACCATAAGGGAGTAAAGTATTGCAACGATAAAAAGTGATATTAGAAGTCCATGTGGAATAGTTTTTGAAGGATTTTTTACTTCTTCTGAAACACTTGTAACTTTTAACAAACCTCCATAGGAAACGAAAACAAATCCTGCTGTCGAAAAGATTGAAAGAACTCCATATGGCGCAATTGGAAGCATATTTTCTTTTTTTATATGTGGAATTCCAAACACCACGAAGGCGATCATTGAAGAAAGTAATGCGATAACCACAACTATTTGAAAGATACTGGCTTCTTTAACTCCTATAATGTTTAGAATTGTAAAAAAAACACAGAAAAACAAAGCGATATAAACAATATCAAAACTGATAAATTTTGCTAAAAATATAGACATTCCTATGAGTGCAAAAGAACTTTTAACGGTTATTGAAAACCAGCTTAAAACACCAGAAATTGTTCCTATTGCTGGACCAAGACTCCTTGTTACAAAAAAATAATCTCCCCCTGCTTTAGGCATAGCGGTTGCAAGTTCTGCAAGTGATATAGCACCTGTCATAGCAAGAATTCCAGCAAGAAAATATGATATAAAAAGTGCAGGCCCTGCCTTAGAATGTGCTATACCTGGTAGGATGAATATTCCTGAACTTATCATAGACCCAGATGCTAAACAAAAAATATCTATTAAATTAAGGGTTTTCTTTAATTCCATCCAAATATAATTATATTTAAAATTTTTTATTTTTCAATGAATATATTTTGAAGGAAGAAGTTCATGTAAATCTAAAACACTATTTTTTATGTTTTCAGTTAAAGTATCTTTGTCAAAAGGATGTTTTTTTAAGTAATTGTTAGAAAAGACAACTTTGTATCTCTGCGTTGCTTTATTAGAATTTTTGATTATATATGTTGGATAAAACATGATTTTCATCAATTTTGTTTTTTCTTGGGTTCTTCTTGATTTTTCGAGAAAAACTTTTAAAACAACTCCAGAATTTGTATATTTTTTTCTCTGTCCACAGTAAAAATTTCCAAGAGAGTAAATTGTATAAACTTTTCTTCCACCATCAAAAAGGAAAGAATCCAGAGGTTGAACAACATGCGGATGGGAACCTATTATCAGATCAGCACCTTTTGAAGCAGCAAAATATGCAACCTTTTTCTGAAATTGAGATTCCCTCCTTTCATACTCGTTTCCATAATGGAAAAAAACCACAACGAAATCAGCCATTTTTCTCGATTTTTCTATATCACTTTCAATTTTATCAAAATCGATCAAATTAACTTCCCAATTGTTTCTGGGAATTAACCCGTTAGTTCCATAAGTATAACTTAAAAAAGCAATTTTAATATTTCCTTTTTTGAACATCAAAATTTTTTTACTCTCTTCTCTTGTTGAATATCCACCAATCTGTTTTAATGAAAGGTCATTAATGAATGAATTTGTTCTTTTTAATCCTTCCTGTCCAAAATCATAAACATGATTAGTCCTCAAAAGTATATCAAATCCTGAATTTTTTAAAGTTTGCAGAATTTCTAATGGTGACTTGAAAAAAGGATAACCTGAAAAAGGAGGTTCAGTATCAACAACTCCTCCAAACCAGCATGTTGTTACATCAGCCATTTTCAAAAATTCTTTCACATCTTCAAAAACATAATCAAAAGAATATTTTTTCTCTTCAACTGATGCATCGTCAATGTTTGATGTATGCAAAAAAATATCACCTGTACTTATAATAATGAAGTTTTCAAAATATATTTCTTTTTTTAAATCTCTGAATCTGGAATCTATTTTTTTAATATAATAGTCTTTAAAAATAAACACAATTTGAAACAGAAAAATAAAAATCAAAACGATTAAAAAAATTTTTCTGATTATCACAAAAATATTTTAAATTAAAATTTTGAAAAGTCAAGTGAAAAAAATTAAAAATAGTATTGACAAAATTAAAATTTTATTTAATATTATAAAAAAAGGATTTAATTTTATGAAAGAAGTTATAAAAAAATGTCCTGTGTGTGGTGGTGTATTAACTGTTAGAAAATTGGTGTGTGAAAGTTGTGAGACGGAAATAAATGGAAAATTTGGTGTTGAAAAATCGCATATTCTTGATGATGATGATTGGAGTTTCGTTAAAGAGTTTATAAATTGTGAGGGGAACTTCAGGTTGTTATCTGAAAGATTGAATCTCTCATATCCTACACTCAAAATAAAATTATCGAAGATAAAGGACAAATTAAACAAGAGAGAAAAAAACGATGAAAATTTTTCAGAACCAGAGACGGATGATTTTGACATTTATCTATCGTTGCTTGAAAAAGGAGAGATATCTGTTGATGAAATTATTAAAAATTTAAAAAGGAGGAAAAAGTGAGATTTTCAAAATTTGGTTTTATTTTGATCGTTGTTGGAATTTTTCTTTTACTTTCCACTTATAACATTTTCTTCTTTACCTTTTCACGGGATTGGCCCTGGATCCTGATAATCATTGGTCTTTTAAATTTGATTTCATTTGAAAGGAAGAGAAACATCAAAATCAATATAGATTCAGGAAGAAGGAGGAAAATCCTTGAAGATTTAAAAGATGGAAAGATAAGTGTTGAAGAAGCGATAGAAGAATTTGAGGAGGAATAATGGAAGATAGGTTGAAAAAAATTTTAAATCTTGTAAAGGAAGGTAAGATTACTCCCCAGGAAGCGGACAACCTGATCTCTGCTCTCTATGAAAAAGAGGAACAAGAAAGTGAAAAATGTTACCTTACCATAAAAATGATAAAAGGAGAAGGCAAACTTGTTAACATAAAACTTCCTATCAAATTTATTAAATTTATGGTAAAAGCAACTGGAAAACTCTCTTTCGATATTCAAGATGATTCACTGAAAAACTATTTTATTTCTAAAGGTGTAAAAATAGAATCAGATGGAAGGATAGTAGATTTTGTATCATTTTCTAAAGCGATAGATGAACTCTGTAAAGAAAAACCTTCAGAAATAGTTAACATAGTTGCTGAAGATGGGAAAGATGGACATGTGCAGATAAAAGTATCTGTTGAGTGATTTTTTCTTGACTTTTTTTGCTTTGAATTTAAAATTCAATCTATGAAAAAATATTATCAACTTGTTCTAACTTTTGATAACAATATTGATGAGGAAAAAGTGTTTGAAACCGCTTTTTTCAATAACATAAAATATTCCATCTTTTATGATATTGAACGAGGGAAAAATTATTTTTTTATTTATTCTGAAGAAAAAGATAAACTTTCAACGATGTTATCAAAATTTGAAAAAATCTTTGAAATCAAAGAAAAAAAAATAGAAACCATCTATGAAAGGTTTTACCTGAAAAGATACCTGAAAAATTACAGACCTTTTAAGGTGGGAGAATTTAACATAATTCCCTATTTTCATAAACAAAAAAGATATAAAAAAGGGATAAACATAATTTTAAATCCAGGCTATTCGTTTGGAACTGGAGAACATCCTACTACGAAACTTGTATTGCTTCTAATGAAAAAATTGGACTTTCAGAATAAAATAGTATTAGATTGTGGAATCGGTTCCGGAATTCTTGCAATCGCTGCCTCAAAAAAGAAAGCGAAAAAGATTGTTGGTTTCGATATAGATGAATCAACAAAGGTTTCAACCAGAGAAAATTTTAAACTCAACAAAATAAAAAATATTGAATATAAATTTGGAGATATTAATGTATTAAATAAAAATACAAAATATGATATTATACTTATAAATATGCTCTCTAAGGAATTTAAGACATTTTTTACCAAAACAAAAAAAATCTTGAAAAATAATGGTAAAATAATAATTTCTGGAATAATGTATGAAGAATCTGATACAATTGAGAAATATTTTAAAAAAACTGGATATAAAATAATATTCAAAAAGGTTCTTGGCGAATGGACAGGATACATCTTGTCATTCTGACATTCTTTATTTTATTTAATGTAATTTTTGTATACTCAAGTGATATAATTTTCCCTACGGAAAACAATATAATCACTGGCGGGTTTGGTGAATTTAGATGGAACCATTTTCATACAGGTTTAGACATATCAACTGATGGAATTGAAGGAAAAAAGGTTTATTCTCCATCCAACTGTTATGTTAGTTACATAAAAAGAGATTTTTATGGATATGGTAACACAATATTCTTAGAAGATGAAAATTACATTTATGTTTTTGCACATTTAAAAAATTTTGTAACTAAAATTGATACATTGTTATCAAAAAATAGGTTCAGACAAACTATTTACCCCGCAAAGGGAGATATAACATTCAGTAAAGGAGAAATTATCGCATACACAGGATCATCAGGTGGAGTGTTTCCCCATCTACATTTTGAAATAAGAAAAAAAAATAACTCGTGCATAAATCCATTACTCTTTTACAGTATATATGATACAATAAGTCCATCAATAGAAGGGATACTGTTTGAACCTGCAGATGATACAACTTTAATCAACGGTGTTTATGACAATTACTATTTTGTTACGAAAAAAAATGGAATTACATTGAAACAAATTGAAGTCAGCATAACAGGGAAATTTTTTATTTCTGGTAAAATTATCGATAAAATAAATTCAATTTCATCAAAAATTTTTGTATACAAAATTAATATAAAATCAAATGATAAAATTGTTTCGACGCTTGTTTTTGATTCTCTGTCTTTTAACTACAATAAATTTTCTCCATTACATTTTAAAACAGATTTAAAAATATCTAATTCAAACTATTTAGTAAAATTCTATGATTTTTTTCAGGCACCTTTTGTAACATGTTTAAAAGAAACTTTGTATAGCGATATTGATACAAATATCGCTGTTGAAGTATATGATCACTACGGGAATGTATCCAGTTTAAAAATTAAGGTAAACAATACCAGGTTAAGTGTTAAGTCAAATGAAAATGAACTTAAAATAAAAAAAATAAACAAAAAACTTGTACTGATAACAAAAGGAATCTACTCGAACTATACATTAAATGAACCATTTTCAAACTATTTTTCAAATTTTCAACCATCATTGAACTATAAATATTACATCCTGTCGAAAGAATGCAATATTAAATCAAAAAATATAATTGATGGAATTCCTGTTGATAAAAATATTGTATTAATCAAAAATACAAATTGTTGTGATTTAACTGATTCAATTTCAATTAATCCTTCTTTTGATTTGTATTTTTTATATAATACAAAAGAATTTCACCATAGAGAATTTCAATCTGTATCGAAAATGTTTGATTTTAGTTTAGCAGATGATATGTCGAAAAAAGAGATAAAAATTTTTTTGAAAGGTTATAATGGTTATTCTTTTTATAATGTGAATGGAGAAAAGATAAATTTTGTTAAAAAACTCACTTCTTATGATTCGTTAATAGTTAACAAATTATCAGATTTTGTAATAGGAAAAGATACAATAAAACCAAAAGTATATTTGAACAAAAAATATGAATCTTCTGGAAATCTAACATACATTTTCAAAATAATCGATCAGGGAAGTGGAGTTGACTGGTTTTTTGTTGCTGATTCGAACAATTTTTATGTTGAACCATTACCAGCAGAATCAAAAGTAAAATTAAAAATAAATAAAAATGACAATCTGTATTTTGTAGTAAAAGATAAAGAGGGAAATAGAGATACTGTATTTTTGTATTAATAACTTAATACAAAAAATGTATTATTAAATAATACAATTATAGATCCAGAAGATCAGAAAAATCATTAAAAATATCATCCCCATCAAACTTTATTTTTTTGTTTGATTTTTCCTTGATCTTTTTTACCATATAAAAGATTTTATCTTCAATCATCATGTTTTTATTGTTATCTTTCTTTATACTTTCTACGATCCTCTTTTTTTCTGTTCTTAATAGTTCGATAAAAAGTTTCTCCATTTCTGGAAAAGAATTGTAGAGGTTCCAGTTCTTTATTTCCTTCTCAAATATCAGCAGGTACTGTCTGTCCTCTTCAGATAACTTTTGAGTTTTAAAATATTTAACTCCGCTGAAAAGCAAAAATTTAAAAAGATCCTCTGAATAAAAGTCAAATAAGGTTTCAATAATGTATAGTGAGACAAGATAATAAAGTTCAGGATTGTAGTAATCATTATCCTTAAATGCTTCACTTTCCATCAAAATATTCTTTGTCAGATTGACAATTTCCACTTCATTCAAATTTTTTTCCATAAACTCCTCAATGATTTTAACAGGTAATTCATACAAAGGGTGATATTATAATCAAAAAAAATCAAAAATCAACAACAATTTAATTAAAAGTTAAAAGTTAGATTTCCACCTATTCCTTTGTTTGTTGATGGATAAATGTAAAAACCTATATTTGATCCAAAATCTATTCCTGATTGTATAGCATTTCTTCTAAGAAGATACACAAGATATTCTCCGAGAATCATACTGAACGCACCTATAGAAGAATGGATATTATCATCGTCAGTATATGCTGCTATGGTTCTCTCGATACCCTGTCCAAGAGCTCCTCCAACTATTCCACCGATCATCATTAAAATTGCATTTCCATCATCAAGACGAATATTTCTCATAAAATAGGAAGTAACAACTGTTGACAATAATCCTGATATACCCGCAACCAAGGGAAATTCATCCTTTCTGTCGATATAGTTATATACTTCAATTGTTAATAAAATTCCTGGAAGCATATTAAATGTATAAAAATATCCATCAAATGATTTAAATTTTAAATCCTCACGATTTCCAAGATAAAAACCTAAAGACCTTAACAATGTTGATGAAAGGAATGCTGTAGTAAATCCATACAATTCTCTTTTGTTATCAAGTTTAAAAATAGAATCGTTATATTGGGCAATCTGTGTACTATCGTTCCAATCGATGTTTGACTGATCAGGATTTTCTGGAACGAGTTTCTCTGCTAAATATAGACCAATCAAACCACCGGAAACATACCCTAAAACAGCTCCAGAAGCATAAAAATCACTTGCTGCTCTTCTCAGGTTTTCATTTTTTCGTGATAGATAGTATCCGAGCCATGATTGTGTGTAACCGGTCAAAGATAGTCCAAGAAAATCAAGATTAAAAGGACCAAATTCAAGGTTTCCAAAAGGAGATTTACCAAAAGAGTTCCTCAAAACGATAAAATCAAAAGGTCCCAATCTGTATCCCCAATCGATAAAAGCAAGAGAACGAATAGGAACATCATCCTTTATCAAAAGTGGAGGCAGGAAAAACATCAGAGATGGAGTTGAGAGATAAACAAGAGGTGCAATTCTACTTGTAGACAAACCCAGACCTTCTGTTATGAAAAACCCGTAGGAAAATCCCTGCCATGCTCCATACCATCCCGCTTGCCATTTATATGGAACTATCCTTAAAAGTTGTGGGTTATACTCTTTAACAGTTTCGGATTTAGGATTTTCTGCATCCTTAACATTTTTCTCAACTTCAATTTCAGTTTTTGATAAGGTATCACCATTTTCAGATATGATTACTTTATAAAGTTTCCCGTCGATATTTATATATTTTTCGTAAGATGAACCTTCCTGAGATGTTAAAAATATAAAGCAAAAGAATGAAATAAGAAAAATGAAAAATAATTTTTTCACACTTCCTCCTATTTACATTTATAAATTGTTCTAAAATCTTTTGTTATTTTCCATGTAAGGTGATCGATAAGATCATACTGGGATTCATCAAAAGTTTTCGAGTTGAAAAAGATCATATCTTTACTTACGTAAACGTTGGAAAGTTCAGTTTTTTTCATTATGGACTTTATATAAATAAGTGCCCCATTTTCTGTTTCATAAATTTTTAATCTGAGAGTTGCTGTTAATTTTACATTAGCATACAATGAAGGATTAACAAAATTTAGATTAAAGTTTGGCTCAACATCAGAGAATTCTATTTCACTTAAAACAATACTTTTGACCTTAAAATCGTCTCCAACTTTTTTCAGAACTTCAGAAGTTAAATCTGAAGAATTATATCGCTTTAAAATATTCTCTAAATTTCCTATTTCTATAAACGAACCTTTCTGTTCATAAGTTATATACTCGATCAACTTTGTTGTTACGATAGAAGAAATAGTTGAATCACCATTAATGACCTGTGTCTGAAAAAAACCAAAAGGAGAGTTCTCAGAAATTTGAAATGTCGGTGGATAAGGGTATTTTTTGCAACAGGATATAAACAACAAAAATGCTGCTATTAATACATATTTATTATAGAACTTCATAATATAAGTATAACTTGAATGAAATCCTTGTCAATCAAAAAATTGTATGTTTGAAAATGAAAGTAAAAAGAAATATGTTCTATCAGTGAAATAAGAATATATTGGATCATTTGTTGAAAAAAGATTTTTGACACCAAATGTTAAGTAAGAATTCTCTTCATTGAAACTTACTGCAATATCATAAATAAATGATTTATAAACCAAATACTTCATTTCATTTGATAAATAAACTCTACCTATTTTATTTAACCAAAAAAGAGAAAAGTAAAAATTTTTAGAAGTAAAGTTATCGTAATAATTTCCCGCTTTAAAACTATATCTAAAATTTCTTCCTTCGTTTTTAACATAGAAGACAAAGTCATAAAAAATAGGAGATTTTTTTAAGTCATCATAAGAATTTAGTTGATCAAGTATTTTTACTGCAAAAAAATTAAAAGCAATATTTGGAAAATTTAAACTTAAATCGAAAAAATACTTCCTTTGAGGAAAAACGGAATAAATGTCTTTTCTTTTTTTTGATAAAATGCCAAGAGTGTCTTTTTCATTTATAATAGCATCAATGTTAATGCTTATACGAAGATTGTTAACTTTTTTATCTAAACGATATGATGGAAGTAAAAGTGTTGAATAAAAAATCCCGAGATCTCCATAACCGGACAAAACACCTGCACCGAAGTAACCTTTCTTTAAATCGGTAAAATTTTGATAGTTCGATTTAAAAAAAATTTTTCCCTGATAAATTAATTTAACATTTGAAAGGTTCCTTAAAAAGATAACAGTTGGGTAAACGTAAAACTGCGGATTTATTTGAAAGTAAAAGTCGTTAAACTGGAAATCTGTCTGGTACAGAAACTTACTGAAAATCATTTTTTTATTGATCATTTGTGTGTTGTTTTCGAATAAAATTTTATGATTTTTAAAGAAAATGTTACCATTATATTTTAAATCAAATTTTATAGAATCTTTAAAATCCGTGAAACCGACTAAGGAGTAGGAAAAACTGTTTTCATAATGTTTTGAAAAAAAATATATCAACTTTGGGAAACAGAAAGAAATTTCATTATAGTTGTAAACTGGATGCAAAATATTTACAGGGTCGGGTAGGATTGTATCAACAAAATATCGTTCCAAATTAAATTCAGTATCGATTGAAAAGATTTTTAAACAGTAGACCAAAATGACGATTATAAGATTTCTTTTATACATTCTTTTTCAGCTTTTATAATTCCCTTTTCAGTAATGATTCCGGTGATGAATTTTGAAGGAGTTATATCAAAAGCAGGATTGAACACGTTTTTTGCTATAGTAATTTTTTTATTCTGTATAAAAGTTACCTCTTCCCTTTTTCTTTCTTCGATGGTGATCTCTCTGCCTGTTTTTATCTTTGGATCAAATGTCGTTGTTGGAGCAACAACATAGAAGGGTTTTTTAAAATAGGAAGAAAAAAGAGCAGACTCAAAAGTTCCTATTTTGTTTGCAGTATCACCATTCAAAGCGATTCTATCAGCTCCAACAAAAACTATATCGATTTTTCCCTGTGAAAACAAATATCCTCTCATATTGTCAGTGATGAGTGTGTATGGAATTTTAAATTTTTCAACCTCAAACACTGTTAATCTACTTCCCTGAAGTAGTGGTCTTGTTTCAGGTATAAAAAGGTTAAATTTGATATTTTTTTGAAATGCTTTAAAAATGATTCCAAGTGCTGTTCCAATACCTGGAGTTGCAAGCATTCCAGTATTACAATGAGTTAATACATTCATTCCATTTTTTATCAACCTGTACCCATAAGCAGCCATTTTTTCACATGTATAAACTTCATATTTGTAAACGTTTTCACAGAATTCAAAAATTTTGTTTTTGAAAAATTCATAATCGTTCGTATCAAAAGTTTCAATTAAAACTTTCATTTTTTCAAGAAGGTTAAAAATGTTTACAGCAGTTGGCCTTGCAGTTTTCAAAATTTCAATGGTCTTTAAGGATTCTTCTTTTGCTTTTTTAAAATTTTTACTACGATGAATTGAGGATAATACACCATAACATGCCACAACTCCAATAGCAGGTGCACCACGAACTTTTAATTTTTTAATTGCATCATAATAATCTTTTGTGTAATATAATTTGATATATATTTCTTTAAAGGGTAATTTTGTCTGATCTATCGTTATAAAAGTTCCATTATCCCATCTGAAAAAAGGATTATTGAACGACTCATTCATATTTTTATCCTTTTATATAAATTTAAAAGATTGTTTTCCTGTTTTTCCCAGCATAAATATTCAACAACCCTTTTGTAGCCGATTTCAACCATTTTTTTTCTCTCTTGTTCATTGTCAAGAAGATAAGAGATTTTTTCTGCAAAAATTTTATAATCGTTGTTTTCAACATATAAAGCGCTTTCTCCTGCAGAATATTTTGCTTCCTTAAGATCATATGAAACTATCGGAGATTTTGTTATCATATATTCCATAACCTTGTTCATCGTTGAAAGATCGTTTAAAGGATTTTTAGGATCAGGTGAAACGGCGACATCTGCTGTTGACAGGTATTTTAATGCTTCCTCGTCAGATATTCTTCCTGTGAATTTAACATAGTTATCAATTTTGAATTCTTTAACCATATTTTTTATATTTTCAAAATCATCACCTTTTCCTATCAAAACAAATAATGTGTCCCTTCTCCCCATTACATTGACAAAATGATCTATCGATCTTATAAGATAATCAACTCCATCCTGGATCCCCATAATACCAATATAAACAACAAGATATTTAAAATTTTCTTTCAGATGAGGAAAAATCCCTTTGTAATCGAAGAATTTTTTTTGTGGTCCATTTCTAACTATAACAACATTTTTCTTTTTCCCACCACGTTTTTTTGCAATTTTTAAATATGATTTGTTTGTTACAATTATATAATGGGAAACTTTATAGGTTAAAAACTCAAAAAGTATCTGAACCTTGTAATAAAAATCTTTTCTTTCATCTCTGAACCTTGAAAGGTATGACTCAGGTGTTAAATCGTGTTGATCAAAGATTATCTTTTTGCCAATTATACGATAAAAGAATAGAATGGGGAAAAAAATATCAGGTGGATTAGCAATGTGAACTATATGAAAGTTTCTTTCAACAAGAACTTTTATAGATAATATGAAAATGAATATGAACGAAAATAAATACTCTAAAAGGTAATCGAATTTATTTTTTGATTGAACGAGTAATGGATATCTATAAACATGAATACCTTGAAAAATTTCATAAGATTTTTTATCGCGTTCAATACCTTTTGGAGAAATTACGGTTACATTGTAGCCATTTTGTTTTAAAGAAACAGATTCTCTAGATACTCTTCTATCAAATGGATATGAAAGATTTTCAACAACAAAAAGTACATCTTTTTTCATAATTTTTCAAGAAGGAACGTTAACGCTCGTGCCATTGTTCCAAGTCCCCAGTGTAACATAGGGGTTTTGTTTTTAATTCTTCTATATTTTCTGAATATGAAATGTCCATCTTTTTCCTGCATATTTTTAATAGCCCAGAGAGCAACACTGTACGACTTTTCGATGTCGTTAAAGTTGGCCAGCGTTTCGATCGATTGAGAGACACACTGTATATCGACAGGGTATGTTTTGTTGAAATAGTATTTTGGAACATCTCCATCAAAGAAGTTCTTTCTATAATAAGAAAACCCTTTTTTAATGTTGTTTTCAAATGTCTCATCTCCTGAAAAGTCCTGATACCTTTTAAAACTATCAAGAACATAAGCGGTATGAAAATTGTCTATCCATTGAAGATCTTTTCTCTCACCATAATACCAGCTTCCATCTTCGTGCTGGAATCTCGCTGTATATTCCATAGACAATCTTTCAAGTTTACCTGTATCGATCCCTGTTATCTTTTTCGCTTGAGCAAGAAATGATCCACCGATAACATTTGCGTTATGAACATTTTTTTTCTGAAAAGGTATGTAACTGATACAAAATGTATGGTCATAATCGTATGTTGGTAGATCTTCAAGAACAAATTTTGCAGTTTTGAAAATAGCATCTTGATATAGTTCTTTTTTAGTTTCAAGAAAAAATTCAACAAGGATGTTTCCAATTAAGCCGGTCCAGACAACGGTTGGCATTCCTTTTTTTAGATAAAATACCCTTGAAACATAATCGAAATGGTTACCCCAGGAGTAATTTTCAAAATATGGAGAGCGATTTTTTATAACCCAATCGATAAGTTCTTCACCTTTTTCTAAAAATTTTTTATTTCGCGTTAGTTTATAGTATTTGAGATATGATGAAGCGATGTATGCAATTCCTTTTGTTGATCTTTCTTTTTTTATACCAATAAGAGGTCTAATGTTAAAAGGTAATCTCCTGACACTCTGTTGTAAAGCGATTGAAAGGTATTTGTTTTTAAAAGTAAAAGGATAGAGAAAAGAGTTTAAACCATCAAATGGATCGTATCCTTTAAAATCATTTTTTTCGAGATAATCAAAAAGTTTTTCAACAGATTCTTTGATGATTTCAGATTTCAAGTCGCACTCCTTTGTTTGCGCTTTCAATGGCTTTAAATGTTATAAGTGAAACCTTTTTCAAATGTTCAAATGTGAAAGGATTATTCTTTCTTCCAAGAACTGTATCCGTTAAATGGATCATTTCCTCTTTGTGTCCCTTTCCATGGGAGAAAAACTTGATTGTTTTACTGGATCCATTTTTATGAAGAATAACACTTTTGAAATTGTCCAGTATAGCACTTTGCATTCCAGATGATATTTCAAGATACTCTTTTGGTAAAGATTTATCTCCAAAGGTAAAATAAAGAATGTTTGCTACCGAACCATCTTCAAAATCTATTGTTAAGGATATATTATCTTTATTTTTTTGATCCGTTCTTCCAAGTCCAATGAATGTAGCATAAACTGAAACTGGATTTTTATCAATTAGAAATAAACATGTATCGACAAAATGTCCACCTTCACCGATAAACCGATTACCCTCTTCATAATCGTTATACCAGTTGTTTTTTTCAAGATATCCAGCGTTGACTCTGTAATAAATATGTTTTGGCTGGTTAACTCTTTCGAAAAAATCTTTTATTTTTAAAATTTGGTTAGAAAACCTCCTGTTATAACCTACAAAAAGATCACCTTTGGATTCAGTATAAGTTTTTTCTATATTTTTTAACTCATCCTCATCAAGACATAATGGTTTTTCTGTATAAACAAACATGTCTCTTTTTAATCCCTCTATAACATATTTTGAATGTGTTGAATGTCTTGTTAAGACCATCAACAGGTTGATATTTCTATCATTCAACAGTTCATCGGTTTGGGTTGTTATTTTTGAGAAGTTAAATTTTTTCATACTATCTTTAGCGGAAAGACCAGTTGATGTTGAAAGGAAATAAAACGAAATATCTTCGATATTTTTCAATTCAGGGAAGAGCATCGTTTTTGCAAAATTTCCTGCTCCGATACAACCAAGATTTATTTTTTTTAAATCTGATTTTTTTTCGTTTACCAGAGTTCTTTCTTTCTTGATATCGACTTCTTTATTTTGATATTTAAAAACTACGGAAAGGTATTTGTTTTTTTCGTCTGTAAGATTGTTATAAAATTTATCGCTTTCTGTAAAATCGATCTCTTCTGAAATTATATAATCAAGATCCATCTTTCCAGTTTCAACTAAATCTATAAAAGTTTTCATGTTTCTCTGTTCTGTGAACCTTACATAAGAAATTGGATAATCTATCGAATGTTCCTCATAAAGTGGATCATATCTGCCAGGTCCATAAGATCTTGACATGAATATGTTTAACTCTTTGTCATAATATGGTTGCCAGGGTATATCCAGACTCGTAATACCGATATCGACTACTCTTCCTCTATCCCTGATTATTTCTGGTATTATTTCAACAGGTCCATTCGATTTTGTGGACGAAGCTAAAAATACTGCATCGAGTCCAAAACCGTCTGTCATTTCAAGAGATATCTCTTTTAAATTATCCTCTCCAAAAATTGCACCTTTTACTGCATTGTGTTTTAAGGCAAGATCAACTCTTTCTTTGTCAATATCTATAGCAAGAACTTTAAACCCTGATGCATTGGCTATTTGAAGCATCAACTGACCTATCAGTCCCATTCCAAAGATTCCGATCGTTTCACCAAATTGTAGGTTTGCCTGCCTTAAACCCTGTATTGCTATAGCACCGATTGTTGCCATCGAAGCATATTTCATGTTTGTGTTTTCTTTTAATTTTACACACAGGTTTTCTGGAATATAGTTAAATTCTGAATGTGTAGCATAATTACCACCTCCACAGGCAACCTTATCTCCGACTTTTAATGTGTTTACATTACTTCCAGTTTCTACAACTATTCCTGACAGTGAATAGCCAAGAGGTGAAAGAGAATCAAGTTTGTTCATCACTTTTCTATAAGTTGAAACAAAGCCGAGTTGCTTAACAGAATCGATAACCTGTTTGACCTGTTCGGGTTTTTCTTTTGCTTTCTCGATGATGTTCATTTTTCCAGTTTTTACTTTCATCGATTCTGTTCCCATTGAGACACAGGAATAAACAGTTTTAACTATAACACCATTTTTCTTACAGGAAGGTATTGGAACCTCAATCAGTTCAATCTTTCCACTTTTAAGGTTTTGAGATATTTGAAGCATAACTCTCCTTTTTAAATCCAATTCCTTATTTTACCAAAATTGGACAAATTATCAACAAGAAACATTCTTGATTTGTTTTAAAAAATATGTATAATTTCAACAGGTTATGTTAGGCGAGAGCCATCCAGACCGGATGGCTCTTTTTTTTTGGTTTAATGTTATGAAAAAAAGTTTACTTTTAATAATTGATGTTCAAAACTATTTTTTTGAAAAAAGATCTAAAGCATATATACCAGGTGCAGAGAATTTAATGAAGAAGTTGAATGCAGTTATAAAAATCTTTGAAGAGAATAAAAATCCAATAATTTTTTTACAATTTGTTCCATCGAAAAGAAAAACAAATTTTAATAGATGGTGGAACCATTTACCTTATGGAAAAGATCTTGATCTTTATAAAGGGATATATTTCCCCAAAAATTACTATATCTTTAAGAAAAATTCATATTCAGCTTTTCAAAAGAAGAGTTTTAAAAAACTTTTAAAATTGTTAAAAATCAAAAAGATTTATTTTGCTGGTGTAATGACCGAATTATGTGTTGAAAGTAATGTTAGAGAGTCATTTGAAAATGGTTATGAAAATTATGTGATTGGGGACCTCGTGAGATCAAGAAAGGAAAAAAATCATTTGTACTCAATAGAGAATATGAGAAGAGGTTTTGCAAAAATAATAAAATCAAGGGATATTTTAAATGGAAAATTTTGATTTTATAGTAATTGGTGGTGGTTGTGCTGGAATCGGATTTTTCTTACAGATATTAAAAGATTTTGAAAAGGTTTTACTTATTGAACAGAGAAGGATTGGAGGAGATATCTTTTATGCATACAAAATAACGAATTTCCCTGGATTTAATAATGTAAATGGAAGAGATTTGTGTTCTTGTTTTGAAAAACAATTAAAAAATTATGAAGATAAAATAAGATTTGAAAAATGCATAAAGATTCTGGGAGGGAAAAATGGTGTTACTGTAAAAACAGAAAAAGATGTATATAGAACAAAGTACTGTATAATCGCAACTGGAAGAAAGGAAAAAAACATAAAAAAATTTCGAAAGTTAAATCTTAAGAGTCGATTCGATCAAGTGAAAGGAAAAGAAGTATGTATTATAGGAGGAGGAGAAGTTGCACTCGATCAATCTTTGACTTTAATAAAAAAAAGAAAAAAAATAACCATTATTTCCAAAGGAAACTTTAAAAAAGTGAACAAAAAACTTTTAGAGGAGGTCAAAATATTGATCAAAAATATTTATCCGTTCTCTGAAACTTTCAAAATAGATAAGACGGATTTTGATAAATACAAAGTGGTTTTTAAAAGTAGAAACAAACATTATGAGAGAGTATTTGATGATATTCTTATGTGTATCGGTTCAACAAAAAATCTTCCACAAATAGTAAACAAGAATAAAAGGATTTTCTTGTGTGGAAGCGTGAAAGGAAAAATTTTCAAGCAGGGAAGTATTTCTTTTGCTGATGGGGTAAAACTTGCGATGAAACTTTCATCTGAAAGGAGGCAGAATGAATCTGGTGTTAAAAAATGAAATGGTAAAAGTTTCAAAAGTTCTCGTCTTTGAAACAGAAGATAAAAAACTTATAGAATCAGTTGATGTTGAACCAATTATTTCTGATAGAAATCAGGAAAAATGGGTTCTGATCGTTTCAACACAGATTGGCTGTCCTGTTGGATGTGCTTTTTGTGATAGTGGATACAGATTTGAAAGAAATTTAACTTTTGATGAGATGATGTATCAGATAGAGTTTATGATAAATGAAAGGAATTTGAATCCAAACAAATTTAAGAAATTCAAAGTTCAGTTCGCAAGGATGGGAGAACCATCTTTTAACGATGATGTTTTAGATGTGATCAAAGAATTAAAGAAAAAATATAAAAATTGTATACCGTGTATATCAACAGTGTTTCCGAAAAATAGAAGAGTATGGTTTGAAAAACTTTTATCGATAAAGGAAAAATTTGTCGATTTTCAACTTCAATTTTCTATATATTCAACCGATATGGATGAAAGGGATAAAATGATTCCAGCAGAAAAAGAAAACTTCATATTTTTGAATGAGTATGGAAAAATTTTCTATTCACAAGGGAATAGAAAAATAGTTCTAAATTTTCCGGTAAGTGAGACAAATGAGATCTCATGTGAAAAAATTTCGCTTTATTTTGATAGAAAAACTTTTATAGTTAAACTCACACCTGTTAACCCAACATTCCAATCGATGAAAAATAATTTATATATAGATTCTTATGACAGGATGGAAAAAATAAAGGAGCAATTAAATAAGAGTGGTTTTGATGTTATAGTTTCGATAGGCGAGTTGAAAGAAAATATTGTTGGATCAAATTGTGGACAATCGGTTTTAAAGTTTTCTCTTGACTTTAAAAATTTTTTTTAATAAAATAAAATCAACATAAAGGAGGAGAAATGACCAAAAAAATTATTATTATCTTTCTTCTGATTTCATTGTTAACACCTTCATTGTTTGCAGCTCCCGTCTTCTCAATTCAAAAACAGAATGGTGGAATAGTCCCATGCCTTCTTGGAATTTTTGATATGAGGATGGGCTACCTTGCTAATGAAAAAGCAGTCAACGTTGATCTTCTTGAAGTTTTACAGTTGGTTTTCCCAATTCTTAGAGTTTATTATGCTTTTGTTGGTTTCCAGAATGCCGGAGTTGAAGGATGCTGTATAGGATATGTTGGTGGTTATACGACAGCACAGATGATGAAGGAAACAAAAGGAAGGTTAATAGAGTGGCTTACATATGTTCCAGTTGCCAACATCTATAGTATGATAGTTTATATCACTGAGACCATGGGTGGCAAAAAATGGTCTGAAGTTGTTGCAAAAGAAAATCTTAAGAGAAAATAAAGAATAAATAAGAAGAGGGGAATTTAAATTCCCCTCTTGATTTTTCTAATTTCGATATTATAATATTGAAATATTAAAATAAAGAAAGGAGAAAAATGTCAAATCTTGTTAAAATCTCAGAATCAACTTTTGCTGCGATACATTCCGTTGTTTATCTTGCAAAGGAAAAAAGGGTTGTGAAGATTGGAGAATTATCGGAAAAGATAGGTAGCACGATTCCGGTTCTTTCAAAAGTTTTACAATATTTAGCGAAAAGAGGTCTTATAGATTCAACAAGAGGACCACAGGGAGGGTTTATTTTTTCAAAAGATCCTTCAAAGATAACACTTTTGGATATATTTCAAACAATGGAAGGACCACTTGATAAAAATATATGTCCATTCAACAAAAAAAAGTGTCATTTTAAAAAATGTATTTTTGATAATGTTGTTAAAAAAGTTAACCAGGAATTTTTGGAATACCTTGAAAATACAACTGTTGATGATCTTACAAAAAAAATCTAAAAAGGAGGATTTATGTTCTGTTATCAATGTGAACAAACTGCAGGTGGTAAAGGTTGCACAACTTTTGGAGTGTGTGGAAAAGATAAGGAAACCGCAAATCTGCAGGATTTGTTGATTTATCTGACAGAGGGAATCTCCGTTTATGCTTCAAGATATATGCAATATGGTAAAAAGGATGAGGAAACCAACAGATTTATTCTTGAATCCCTTTTTACGACAGTAACGAATGTGAATTTTGATCCAAAAAAAGTATATGAGATGATATTAAAGGGTGACATGGTAAGAAATAAAGCGAAAAAAATTTATGAAGAAACTTTAAAAGAGAAAAATCTCAAGAAGGAAAATTTACCTGATAATGCTACTTTTGTTATAGAAAAAGAATATGAAAAAGTTTTAAAACAATCTGAAAACTATTCATTCGATAAGGAAATAGAAAAGTATGGGGAAGATATTGCAGGACTGAGACATCTTATAATATACGGTTTAAAAGGAACAGCTGCTTATGCTGATCATGCGATGATACTTGGGATTGAAGATGATGATGTTTATAAATTTTTCCATAACACTTTAAATCAACTTGCAGATGGGGAAAAAGATAAAGGTAACCTTATAAATCTTGCACTTAGAGTTGGAGAAATAAATTTCAAAGTTATGGAGATGCTTGATAAAGCAAATACTTCCGCTTATGGAAATCCGGTTCCAACAAAGGTTAGAGTAACACCTGTAAAAGGAAAATCGATAGTTGTTTCCGGTCACGATTTAAAAGATCTTTATCTTCTGTTAAAACAAACAGATGGAAAAGGAATAAACATTTACACACATGGAGAAATGCTTCCTGCTCATGGTTATCCTGAACTTAAAAAGTTTAAACATCTTGTTGGAAACTATGGTTCAGCATGGCAAAATCAGAGGGAGGAATTTGATCAGTTTAAAGGTGCAATACTTATGACCACCAACTGTATTCAAAAACCAAAAGATACATACAAAAGCAGGATTTTTACCACTGGTCTTGTTCAATGGCCAGGTGTTGTGCATATAGATGAAAGTAAAGATTTTTCACCAGTGATTAAAGCAGCACTTGAAAATGAAGGTTTCGAAAATGATGGTGAAGAAAAATATATAACTGTTGGATTTGGGCACAATGCCGTACTGGGTGTTGCCGATAAGGTAATCGATCTTGTCAAACAGGGAAAAATTAAAAAGTTTGTTCTTATAGGTGGTTGTGATGGAGCAAAGCCAGGTAGAAACTATTATACCGATTTTGCAACAAAACTCCCAAAAGATACAATAATACTAACACTCGCCTGTGGTAAATATAGATTTAACAAACTAGAGTTTGGAGAAATTGAAGGTATACCAAGATTACTCGATATAGGACAGTGTAACGATGCTTATTCAGCAATAAAAATCGCACTTGCCCTGTCAGAAGCGTTCAGTCTCCCGGTGAACGAGTTACCATTGTCTCTTGTTTTATCATGGTATGAACAGAAGGCAGTCTGTATTCTATTAACATTATTGTACCTTGGAATAAAAAACATAAAACTTGGACCTTCAATGCCTGCATTTGTAAAACCCAATGTCTATCAGGTGATAAAAGATAACTTTAATCTTGTTCCAATAAAAAGTGTTGAAGAGGATATGAAAGAGATTCTTAGCCAGTAAAAATTATATCAAGAAGCATCATGGTGGTAAAACCCACCATGGTGCTTAAAGTAGCAATATCGATATTTCCATTAGATTGGCTTTCGGGGATAACCTCTTCAATTACCACATAAATCATGGCTCCAGCACTGAAAGACAAAGCGTAAGGCAAAAAGTTTGAAACAAAAGTAACTGTTAATGCACCTATAAGTGAAAATACTGGCTCAACCAAACCGGAGAGAGCCCCAGCAAAAAAAGATTTTTTTGTTGAAAATCCCAGCCCTCTTAAAGGAAAAGAAACAGAGGCACCTTCAGGAATATTTTGTAATCCAATACCCAATGTGAGTACAAGTGATGGTATTAAAAGTTCAAAACTTTTTGTTTTAATTGAGCCAAATGATACACCGATGGCAAGACCTTCAGGGATATTATGTAAGGTTATAGCAGTGATTAAAAGGATCTGTTTGCTGAAAGAGCTTTTTAAACCTTCCATTTTCATGCTTTTAAAATGAAAATGAGGTATAAGATTATCAAGAACTTTTAAAAATATTGTGCCAGTGATAAAACCTAATATTGGAGGAAGAAAAAAAAGATTTTCCTGCTTTCTGGAAATTTCAATAGAAGGCAAAAGTAATGAAAAAACACTTGCTGCAAGCATTATGCCACCGGACAATCCCAAAATTGAATCAGAGATTTTTGGAGTTATCCGTTTAAAAAGAAACACTGTTGAGGAACCAATGGCAGTTAGTAGAAAAGTAAAAAATCCACCAATGAAAGCAAAAATTATAGGTGAAAAATTTACAGTTAAAAAATTTTCCATTTTAAACTATAAAATTTAAAAATTCTTTTTTAAAATATTCAAATTCCTTTAAAGGCAGAAGATGATCACCCATATGAATTTTTATATTTCTCACTTCATAATTTTTTAAAAGTTTTAATGTTCTATCAGAATAGGTTATAACATCGTATCGACCAAGATGTACTTCACTAATCTTTAAAAATTCAGGATTTTCAATTTTTCGATCAGATATAAAATATTGAATCTTGAAATATCCTTTTCTATCACAATGAGTCATATCGTTTATCCAGTAAGCATAATAAGGTTTTCTTCCAACTTTTGAATAATCAGGGTATTTGAATTTTTGAGGGAATAAAGATAAAAAATTTCCAGCATACTTAAACAGGTTCTTTTTATTATATAATAAAAGTCCGATTCCCTTTGTTTGTTGTTTTGCTTCGATGAATGGAGTTATTAACATTATTTTTGAAACAAGAGTATCATACTTTTTGTAAAATAGTTCTGTAACATAAGATCCAAAAGAGTGTGAAACAATCTTTATTTTTTCAAATTCATATTTTTTGATGAGTTCATAAATTATATCTACATAAATTTCAAAATTTTCCACATCCGTTTTTCCATGGTAAGGATGATCTGATGCGAAAAAAGATATTTCTTGAGCATCGAGAAGATAAAAATATCTTTTAAATGAATAGGAAGTGCCCCCAAGACCATGTAAAAGTAAAACTGGTTCTTTTATTTTATTATTTTCACTTAAATGAAAGAAAACACCTTTAAATTTTATCTTCTTAATCATAAAAAAATATTAACATAAAAAAAACTATTTTCAACATATTGACTTTAAGACAGATTACAATATATTTACTCTTATGAAAAAAATTTATCTTGCAATATTTGCTCTCATTCCAGCGATAATTTGGGGTTATTCTTTTATAGCAACAAAATATGCTGTTTTTTATATTAAACCTGCAACACTCGGATTTGTAAGGTTTATAATTTCTTATATCATTCTTGAATTTTTGGTTTTTTTAAGGAAGGAAAATGTAAAGGTAAATTTGAAAGATAGAATACTTTTTATGTGCATGGGATTTTTTGGAATAACTTTCTATTTTCTGGGTGAAAATTTTGGATTAAAATATACCACTTCATCCAACGGGGCTCTTATAGTATCAACGATCCCTGTTTTTACATTGCTTGTCGATAAAATAGTTTATAGAAAAAAAATTTCATACACTCTGACATCTGGAATAATTCTTAGTTTTATCGGGATTTACATTTTACTCTTTGGTTTTTCTAAAATCAAAAATATAAATGTTAAAGGTGATCTTGTGATGTTCATACCTGTTCTATCATGGATTATCTATACATATATATCAAAGATGAATAGTTCAAAATATTCAATTTTTTTTATAACAAAAGAGATGACTTTTTATGGAGCTTTATTTTTCCTTCCTTTTGTTTTTCTTGAAAAGGGAAGTTTCTGTATTTATAAATTAAACATTTCAACGATAATATCCATTTTGTATCTTGGAGTCGTTTGTTCATCTCTTGCTTATATTTTATGGAATAAAGCTTTAAAAGAATTTGATGAAAAACTTGTTAATTCTTTTATATATACAATTCCCATTTTTACGATCACTGGGGAAATTATCATTTTAAAAACATTTCCCAAAGCCAATTTTTATATCGCACTTGTTTTGGTAATAACAGGGTTGATTTTAACCAATTTTTCTAAAGAGTAATTACAAAATTGTAATTCAATTGACAAAAATGTAAGATTTTTATTTTATCAAAATTTTAAGTTTCAAAATAACAGGATTTATATTTTGGCACACCTTTTGCTCTATATTGAAGAAAAAAAAGGAGGCAAAAATGAAAAAAAGGATTTTAATAACTCTTCTCTCTCTTCTTCTTGTCATAGCGGTTAATCTTTATGCAGATCAAACAACGACAAAAGATGAGGATCAAAAAGTTTATCAACAGGAAATGAATCAAGAAAAAGAGCAAAACAATGGTGAAACCCAGAACAAGGAGCAGAACAGGAATCAGGAACAGAATGGAGTTCAAAAGAAGGAACAAAGTGGTAATGTTAACCAGGAAAAGAATCAAGTGAAAAATCAGGAGAAAAACAAAAATGAGGATAAGTCAGCGAAAAACCAGAACAAAGAACAAAACAAGATAAAAAATCAAGAAAAGAATTTTGTAGATGAAGATGGTGATGGAATTTGTGATAACGCTAAAGATGGTGAAGGAAACAATTACCAGTACAGAAACCAGAATCAAACAAGAAATCAGGACAAACAGGGTAATGGTAACTGTCAGGGAAATTGTAACAGGACGCCTAAAAATGATACCAAAAAGAAGAATTAGACCTCACACTCCCTTTTTAAATAAAACAGCGACACTGGAAGGTATCCCTTCCTTCCAGTGTTTGCTATTTTTGGTTGTGTTTGTTTTTTTACCTGTTTTTTCAGCAGCTCCATCAAAAAATTTAGGATATGTTTATGGTTATAAGGATGTTGATCAAAATGGAATAAACGATCTATATTTTGATAAAAATGGAGATGGAATAAATGATGTAACCGGCGATACAATTATAAAAATAGAATTTGTTGATGAAGACAAAGATGGTGTAAACGATATTTTCAGTGATGAGGATGGGGATGGAATAAATGATAAGTTTATTTATTCAAAATATATGCCTGTTATAGATAGAGATAGTAATTTTGTTAACGATATAACAGGACATGGATACAAAAAAGGTTTTTATGATGGATACTCGTTTGGGAAGGTCGTTGAGGAGATGGGTATAATCATTGAGAACTTTGTTGACACAGATGGAGATTATATAGATGATCGGATAGGAAAAAGTATGAAAGATTTTAAGCAGAGCGATAGATTTGTCGATGAGGATGGTGATGGTATAAATGATGAAAGGCAAAAAGGTTTTATGCCAGATATAGAGTATAGAAAAGTGAAACCCAATGTTCCAAAAAAGGGGAAAAGATGACAAAAAAGTTTGTGCTGGTGCTTTTACTTTTAGTTTTTATATATAGTTTTTCAAGTAGTATAAAATTTGGTTTAACTGATAACCTTTTCAAAACTAATGACAAAATTTCTGATCTTTTACTTTCATTGGAATTTAATTTGAAAAAAAATTTTGAAAAATCTGATATATTTTTTAATTTTGATGTAAACACCCCATTAACAAACAATTATTATATGAATTTCCCCTCAGATTTTTTGTATCAGTTGATTTTTAAAGAGGATATAAATACCAGTTTTATTTCAGGGATCTATTCCTATCAAAACCTATATTTGAACGAATTCTATAAAGAAAATAATTTTTTCACACCCGGAATCTTTCTGGATTTTAAAAAAAATTTTAATTTTGTTTATACATTGAAAAATTCTTTTGATATTTATTACACCTATTATCCTTTTTTAAATACTAACTCCTCATTATATTCAGAAATTGTAAATAAAAATATACTCTATTTTCCTTTCAATTCTTCCTTTCATCTGAATTCAAAGGCAGGATACAAAGTATCCGATCAAATACTTCTTTTCAATATAACACCACTTATTAGTTTTAATCTTTTCAACGCGATAGGATTATCATTTTCCTACAATTTTCAAAAGGTTACAACAAAGAATATAGATTACTACTATGACGATTCATTTCTGGATGAATATTTTTATAACAAAGATTTATCTTTAACAGGAAAAATTACTTTTCAGTTAAATAGGGAAACAAAATTTGTTTTTGCTTCAACCTATGAAAAAATAAAATTCAATCCGTTAGTTCACACCGTTTTGGATTCATTGTTTGCTGTTGGAGAAGTTGAAAATAGATCGGACAATATTTTTAATCTGGGATTAACTTTTATTTACTCACAGGAAAAAAATGTCTATAATATAAAATATGAATATGTTAAAAAAGAATCAACGAATCCTTACTACAACTTTGATTCTAATTCTTTATTCTTCTCTTATAAATTTTAATTCATGTTCATTTTTTTCTGGAGCATCTTACGAATATATCAGATTTATTTCAGATGAAGATTCTATCGATTTTGAAAACAATTGTAAGGGACAAAAAGATCTTGGATACTATTATCTTTATGCTGAGAATTATGATGGTAGTATCAACATAACCATATCATTCCCAGAAACAACAAGGTTCAATTTTATATATATTCCTTACGATTATAACACTTTCATAATGGTCAATTTTAAAAATCTGAACAAAATTTATAAATGCTCATCCTATATTGGAAGTGGAAAGATTTATCTTGAATCAGTGCCCGATTCTTTTTTTAACCAATTGAGTGGAAGTTTTGAGGGAGTATTATTGAATACTCAGGATCATTCTGAAAGTTTACGGATCGATTCGGGGGAATTTTTATTCTATTTTAATCAGCAGGAAATGACACGATAAAAGTTGTCCCTTTTCCTGAGATTGTTGAAAAAGTGATGGTTCCATTATAATTTTCCACTATCTTTTTAACAGAATAAAGCCCAATACCAGTTCCTGAACCTCTTTTATAGAATTTTTGAGAATTTTTTGTAGTGAAGTAAAGATCAAAAATTTTTTCTTTTATTTCATCTGCTATACCTTCTCCTGAATCTTCAATCTCCATGAATACTTTATGGTTTTTATAGTATGTTCGGATAACTATATTTTTCAATGTTGATTTTTCAAGTGCATCGATAGCGTTATCTACCAAATTATCAAAAATCATTTTTAAATCGTTTTTGTTGATTTTTATTTTTGGTGTTCCAGTTTCCTCATAAAAAAAAGATGTAATATTCTCAGCTCTTAATGTTTGCTCTAGGAATTTTAACTCGTTTTTTATAAAATCATTTATATCAACATATTCTTCTATCTCAGAAACTTTTTTGTTCAGCAATAATTTTAGTTGGTTTGATATAAATTCAATATTTTCCAGAACTTTATCAAGTTTGAACTGACTGGTAAGTTCTGGTTTCCTTTTTATAAGAATCTGTATATAACCATATACGGTTGTTAATGGATTGTTGATGTTATGAACAATAGCTTCACTGAATTTTTCAATTGTCAAAGTTCTGTTTATTCTTAAAAGTTCAAGGTTCTTTTTTGCTTCCTCTTCCATTTTTATAACTGTATAGAATGCGTTTATGTAGAAAGCAATGAATGTTGAAATAAATATCAAAACTAAAAGATGAATTGAAACAAAAAGAAACAATATATCGTTAAAATGTTTAAATTCAAGATTTTTGTCCTCCCAAAATATTAAGGTATAGTCAGGTAATCCCTTAAAAGATGATTTTTTATAATTGACGAGGTATTTTTTTGTTTCGAAAAATCCATAAGAACTGTTCATTAAATAATATTTATCAAGCTGCTCTTTTATCTCTTCTGGAATCTGTTCATAATCGAGAAATAATGAAAAATTTTTTCCATTTTCTTTTCTCTCTAAAAATATTTCGGAAAAAATATTTTTACTTGTTTCCGGGACCATATAAATTTTTCCCTCATGTTTAACATAAAGGTTATTGTTATTTATGAAAAAATATTGATTATATTTGTTGGGAGAATCAAACCAAAAATCTTTTACAAGATTTTTATCCTGTATAACAGAAAAAAGATTTGAATTTAAAAGCAGTATCATCTTTTTTAAATTCAACTGGTTGTTTACAAAACAGTCCTGTCTGATATCGTTTCTAATATTTGTATACAGGATGAAGGAAAATGATAATTCAAGAAAGAGAATGATTCCAGCAATGATTATGATATAGTATAAATACTCTTTTTTCATTTATAAGAAAACTTTTTGTAATTTCGTTTTATATCTTAACATTAAAATTAAAGCTATAAAATAAAATAAAAAGAAAAAGTAAAATGGAATGAGTTCTTTTTTCCTTAATATTATGGGTAACGAATAAAAAATTGGATATGTTAGGATAATGAAAATAAAAGAATAAGCAGCGACAAAATATTCAACGGGAGAGTTATTTTCATAGAGTTTTAAAATCTTTTTCATTATTATAACTATCGAATGTATTATGTTCATTGATATACTTAGTTGAAAAAATCTAACAAAATTCATAAGATTTTTATAATCTGAAACTTTTAATGTTGTTGTCCAATAAAAATAATGTATAGCCCATAAAATTATTGATATCAAAGCCAATCCGAAAATTAAATATGAAATAAAAAAATATCTGATGTTGGTAAGAAAATGTTTTGTGAAAATGAATAATGATACCTGATTCAACAAACAAAACACTATGAAAGATAGATATAATAATCTGTTACTGAAAGGAACGTTTATAAAAACTGAAATAAACGATAATGTTAAGAACAGAAAAAAGAAAGAAAACATCGTTTTCGAAGGAAGATAGTTAAAAAAGATCAAAAATATTAAAATCAAAAATGATAATCCAAGAAAAAATGAAAACAGGATATCAAAGTTTGTAAATCTTTTTTCAAGTTCTAAAGAAAAAATTTTTAGTTTTTCTCCATCAAACACTCTGTAGAGAACAACTGTTGAAGGTTTTGTTCTATCAAAGATGAGATTATGTAAATAATGCCTATTCTCTATTTTTATATCATTCACCGAGATTAGTTTATCACCGATCGCAGCATCGGTTTTAAATAGATTACTTTGGGTTGGTATATATTTAAAATATATACCATCTTCTTTTTCTTCATAAACAGCTTTGTCTGTAGATATCAGAAAAACTTTATAGGTTGCATATATTTGGATTAAGAGACATAGAATAAAAGAAAAAATAATGAATGTTTTTTTTATGTTGTTCATAATTTAGATTTTGAAAAAAACTTATATACCAGAATTGAAAAAAGGGGTATTATTGAGAAACTTATACACAGATTTACAGGTAAAATTTCTTTTTTACCAAAAGCAACTGGGAAAGCATAGAGAAAGATATATGGTAAAAATCCTAAAAGAAACAAAATAGATGTAATTGTTACAAGATCGAACTTTTTCTCTCTTATGTTTGAGTATATCGAGAAAACCATAGAAAAAATTCCAACGAGTGTCATCATTCCCATTAAAAATTGAGTTATTTTTACGGTTGTCATCAAGTTACTCAAATTTTCTTTTGTTAAAGTGAAAGCGAAAACAAGATAAGAGAATAACCACATAAAGAATATGAAGAATGATGTTAGATAAGTTATAACGATATATTCTCTTTTGAGATCTTTTCTTAAGATTAGAGAAAAATGAATTATTATCGCTGGAAGAAATGATGCAGAGATTATTAAAAAAATATAAAGTTGATAGGTTATGAATGAAACTAAAGAAAATATATGAGTTACAGAAACTAAAGAGTAGAAAAGGAAAACATAAAAACTTTCCCTTGAGTTCTCTTCAAAAGAAATATAAAAAAGAAAAGAAAGGAACAAAAACAATGAAACGATTATCATCTCTGTCACAAAAAAACTTCTTGAATAATAGTATCCAAGTTTAACTGGAATATTTAAAATCTGTTTTCCTCTTGCTATGGTGTATATTAAAACTCGTCCAGCACCACCCTTTTCGATCAGATTCCCCTTAAGATCTGATATGGATCTTGGGATCCTTCCATTTACAGCAACGATTTTATCCCCAACCTCGAGATTTGCAAAAAAACCGGAAGAAAAAGGTTTTATATAAACAATTTCAATTGTTTTATCATCCTTTTCTTCGTAAATCACTCCATCGGAGGATAGTTTAAAAATGTTATGAAAACCTAAAGAAATCACGATTGTTATGATAATAGAGAATACAATAAACAGATTAAAATTGTATCTCATTATATATCGAATTTAATCTCCATTCCCTCTTTTGCAGCAGTAAGTTTAAGTTTTTTGTTTTTTTCCTTTAATCCATTTATTATCTCTTTTAACTCTTTATCTCTTCTCATCGGATCATGATGGGTAAAAACAACTTTTTTGTTTCCTCCCATTTTAGCGATTTCAATAACATCATCAAAGGTTGAATGTCCCCATCCTCTTTTCGATTCTATCTCTTTCTTTGTATATTGTGCATCGTGAACAAAAATATCTGTATCTTTTATAAAATCTGAAAAATCTTTTTTGGTTGTAATATTCTCTCCATGATCAAGTAGTTCGTTGTCTGTTATAAAAGATATTTTTTTATTTTTGTAAGTAAACTTTAAACCAACACAACCCGATGGATGGTTGTTTTCTATAGTTTCAATGAAAATATCTTCTATATTAAATTTTTTCTGCAAATTTTTATGTTCAATTTTTGATGGAAGATTTTTATAATCTGCCGGAAAATAAGGTTGTTTCATCTGTAGAGATAACACTTCTGAAACATTTTTTTTACCAAAAATTTCAATCTTGATCTGAGGATTAAATATTGGTGCAAAAAAAGGTAAGCCCTGTAAATGATCCCAATGGTAATGTGTAAAAATTATATAGATTTTATCAACTTTTTTCTCATTAAGATAAAAATTGATATTTCTGATGCCTGTCCCTGCATCAATTATCAAAAAAGTTTTATTATTCTCAATTGAAACACAGGTTGTATTACCACCAAAAAAGTTTGTTTCTTTTCCTGGAGAAGGGACTGAACCCCTTACTCCCCAAAATCTTAATTTAAACAAACATTCTCCTCAATCAATTAGCAATTTTAAACCTAAAAAAAGTCAAAGTCAACAATTAAAGACCTTATTTTATTATAAATTTATTAAATTCCTTTTTTGGTATAAAAACAGTGAAACTGCCAAGATAGTAAGGTAAAATTTCGTATTCATTGAAAGTGAAATATATTCCATTTTTATCTATGTTGAAAACTTTAAAGGATTCCATATCTGCTATTATTTCAAAATCTATCTTTTTTTCTCCCCTTTCCTTGAGTTGTTTTTGAATTTCTTTTTTACAATACTCTGAAATTTTTTTTAATGCATCCTTTTTCATTTTGTAATCTTTAAATTCAAACTCTCTTCCGAGTTTAAAATTATAGTTATAGGAAAAGAAATTGTGAGATGGATGCGCTCCACCGGCAAATGATTCATTGTAGAACCTTATACTTAAAAAAGTATCATCGATTGAAAAAAGAGAGCAGGAAAGTTCAGAATAAAATGTCATATTGGAAAGAAAAGTATCCAGTTTTGAGGCATCACAAAGATTCTTATAAGCGTTTTCAAACATCTGGAAAATTTTTTCTTTCAGATGTTTATTTAATGTATTATATTTTTCTCCTTTTAAAACGGGATACTCATAGATACATTTTACATCCTCTGTTTCAAATTTAAATGTATCTTTGTAATAATTTTGAGAGAATATAAAAATTGAAATTAACAGGGAAAAGATGAAGATCAATAATCTTTTCATATTCGCGCTCCTTATTAGATTTTAAATTAACATAAACATTAAAAAAGTCAAGATTTTATCTTTTTAATTTTAAATCGAGATAATTTTTGTATTCCTCAAATTTCGATGAATCTGTTATAGAATATAGATTCAAGATGTCGTTTAAAAGTGTTAAAGATTCTGGATATTTTTTTCGTCCCTTCTCAAAATAACTTTTTGCTTTTTCAAGATTTCCCCAGATTGCCTGAATGTTTCCTTTGATTGAATAGTAAAAAGTGTCATCATCGAATTTTATGAGATATGTATCCATATAAGAATATGCTACATGGAACTCTGCACAATCGAGTAAAGATAAAATGTAGAACTGGAAAAAATCTTTATTGTTTGGATAAATTTCGTATAACCTTTTAAAAATAGTTTTTAAAGTGTCAAAATTTTTTTCTTCATAGTAATTTTTTATATCAAAATAAATTTTCAAAATATGATTATTATCATAGAAACAGGAAGAGAAATAAAAATTTTTTTCATTATGGTTTAACTGAAAAATCCCATACATAACATCATTGAGATCTTTAAGATTGTTTATAAAAGATGTTTTAGCGAGAGTTGTATCATCTAAGACAAAATCATTGTCTAATCCATTTAACTGCTTAAAAGTAAACAGAAGATTTTCATTGAAATCAAAATATAACAACCTATCCTCGTAAGAAATCTTTGTTGGACCCCAGAATATTTTTGCTCTGAATGAAAAATCAAAAACTGCAATAAACGATGTATTCTTAAGAGAATCAAAACTTAGCGGGAGACACCTGTTATCAGAATAAATTAAAAATTCATTTTCTTTTAATAAGTTTTGATTAAAAGAAAGCACAATATAGGTATATGCGTTTAAGGAACAGGATATTATTAAAAAGAATAACAATAAAATATTTTTTATCACATCAAATCAGATACTTTCAAGCATTTCAAAAATTGTTTTCACAAACAATTTCTGTTTTAAATTTTTAAAATCGATTTTCTTTTCAAGTTTTTTTGAAAGTAAAAATCCTTCAACTTCAAAAATCGAAGAGAATGGATCGGTTATAATAGAATCGATTAGAATCCAACCATCTTTGTTGAAAACATCTTTGGGCTCAATCATTTGATATTTTTTGATGTTTTTCAACCATATGTCTGAGATATTGTTAATCTTTTCAATGGTGTTTATATCAATTTCAAAGTTTGAAAGTGTAAGAAAGAATCTTGAAAGTATGAGATTGTTTTTTTCAACATAATCTGAAATATCTAAAGAAAGAACATCCTCCTCATCCTCATATTGAGAAGAAATCCTTGATATCAAACCTGATTTGAAAGCGAAATTGGTTACGATGATTCCAAAAGCTTCCATCTTTATTCTGTCAAAATTATCTCTTCCAAAGAAATTTTTATTTTTTGATTTTTCAAGTCTGTAGACAACCTTTGAAAGTGTTCTCAAAACCCAATATGTTCCTCTGAAATTTGATTTAGTGTTAACTGAAAACCTTATATCATTACCGTCTATATCGATGATAAAAGGATATTGGTATTTCCCGGGTCTTATATATAGATCTGAAACTTCATAGATATCGGAGAGATCGTAACCCATTATTTCAAAAAATTTTTTTCCAGTGTATGCGATATCTTTTCCTTTAAACATTGTGTTTACATTATCATCAAGATGAACCGGATATGTTCGGAAGAAAGGATCACCATAGATGTATGAGGGATTGCCTTTCGCCTGAACTTTTAACTTTTTTTCCAGATCATTTTCCAGTTGTGTTTTTAATTTTTTGAATTCATCTTTTGTAATGGTATCCAACTCATCTATATCTTTAAAAATTTCCCTTTCCTTCAAATCGTTCATCTTTATAAAAAATTCGAAATAGTTTTTAAAATTTTTGCTTTTGACATATTCGTTTCTTAAAACAAGAACGTTTTCAATTTTTGTTTTAAATTTTTCGATTGGACTGAAAAAATGCACCTGAATTTTTTTTATCTCCTGCAATGAAGTTTCATGTTCGGAAAGATCAGCAAGATGACTCGTTGTTGTCTCTTTGTTGTTAAAGTTTATTCTATCGTTGATCAGATCCATTAGGGTTGTTAAAAACGCTTCAAAATATTCTTCCTGTTGAGGAGTTTTTTTAATGATTTCAGAGATTTTTTTAATCTGATTTAAAGTCTCTTTTTCTGACTCTGTGAACTTTTTAGGAAACTTTTTTAGAAGTGTAAAAATTTCGAAAAAATCTTTATCAAAGTTGATAAAATTTTCAATCTCATCTATTGAGTGAAGTAGTCTTTTTTTATTTTCACTTGTAGCATTTGTTAAAAAGTTCCATCTCTCTTTTTGATAATTAACCAAAAGGTTTTTAAAAGTTTCTGTAACATATCCATAAAGTTCTTTTATCCGATTGTTCATGCACTCCTCTCCTTTTAAAATTTTTATTAATTATAAAAAATTTTCCAAAAACATCAAACTTTTTTTTATAACCTGTATATTTTAAATAACTTAAAATTTTTATTGATTTTTTAAAAAAACAAAATTGGTTGTAAGTTAAAAAATACAAAAACTTAGAAATTTGTAAAATCATTTTGTTGACATTTTATTTCTTTAATATAATATAAATCATATGAACAGAGAATTTTTTAAAACAAACATCTCATTAAAATTGATTTCTTTACTTATAGGTTTTTTGATTTGGTTCTATGCTTTTATTCAGGAAGATCTGGTTATAACTTTTCCAGTAAGGGTGAGCATAATTACAAATGATGAAAACATGACTTTTTTTATATATGATGGAAGTGAGATAGAAGTTGATTTTTCAGGGAAAAGAAAAGATTTTGTAATAATGAGATTGTTAAAAGTTTTTCCTCGATATGAGATACGACTCGAAAATTATGATTTAAAAGAAAATGAAGAAGAATTGAACTTTGATAACCTTTTAATTCCTCAACAGGTAAATTTAATCCCGATCAAATTCAAAGGGAAAAAGATTTTAAGATATCATATTGATAAAAAAATCACAAAAGATGTTAATATAGTTTTAAAATTTAAAGGAGTTTTGAACCAAAATATTTCCTTTTATAAGGATGTTGAGTTTGAGCCAAAAAAAATAAAGATATCAGGTCCTGAAATGTTGTTAAAAAATATTGATTATATTGAGAGTGAAGAAATAAATCTTTCTGGACTTAAAAAAAGTTTATCTTTAAAAACAAAACTTAAAAAAATGAATGAGTTTATTGAATATGAAGCCAATTCTATAAATGTTAAGTTCTTTATCGAGAGGAAAATTGCTAAAATTTTTAATGATGTTCCCGTACTTTTTGTTAACAAGAATAAGAATTTGAAAATTTTACCGGATAGTTTGAGTGCTACGGTTGAAGTTGAAGGTCCGGAATCTTTAATAAAAAATATGCTTCCCGGAGAATTGACTCTGACAGTAGATCTTTCTTCAGTTGAAAAAAGAGGGGAGTACCATTTACGGGTGAATCAACCTATCAAAGAGTTTGTTAAAATAAAAAATGTGAATCCATCTGAAATCAAGGTGGTTGCGAGATGACAAAAATACTTGGAATAGAAACTTCGTGCGATGAAACTTCTGTTGCTGTTGTTGAGGATGGAGTGAACGTTTTATCAAATGTCGTTAAAACGCAAATTGTTCATTCTAAATTTGGTGGAGTTGTTCCAGATCTTTCTTCAAGAGAACATGTGAATTTTATTTTAGATGTTGCAAACGAATCATTGAAAAAAGCAAATTTAAAAGTTGAAGATATAGATGCGATATCAGTTGTTAATGGCCCTGGTCTTGTTGGTTCATTAATGGTTGGAGTATCGTTTGCAGAAGCTGTATCCATAAGATACAATAAAAAATTTATAACAACAGATCATATTGTTGGACATATATACGGAAATGTTTTAACATATAAAAAAATAAAATTACCAATGTTGAGTTTGGTAGTTTCAGGTGGACATACTTCAATATTTTATGTGGATGAAGATTTTAATGTAGAACTTCTCGGAAAAACAAAGGATGATGCTGCAGGAGAGGCGTTTGATAAATGTGCAAAAATTTTAAATCTCGGTTATCCTGGGGGGCCGATCATTGAAAAGGTTGCGAAAAATGGAGATGAAAGTTTTTATAAATTTCCTGTTGCCAAACTTGAGGGATACGATTTTTCTTTCAGTGGTTTAAAAACTTCAGTTCTGTATTATACTCAGAAAATGGGAGAAAAATTTGTAAGCGAAAATATAAACCACATAGCAGCATCGTTACAGAAAGCAATAGTTGAACAACTTTTAAATGTATTTGATAAATGTTATTATGATTACGGGGACCGAATTAGATCAGTTTCAGTTGCTGGGGGAGTTTCCGCTAACACTTATTTCAGAGAGAGATTTAAAAAACTTTTTGAAAACAGAATAGATGAAATATACATTCCTCTTTTTGAGTTTTGCACTGATAACGCTGCACTTACTGCTGGACTTGCATATTTAAAATTTAGCAAAAATGAGTTTTCAGATTTAGGAATAAAAGTTTTTTCAAGGAATTGATATGGAAAAAGAAGAATTAAAAGATCTGGACCAAAGTATACTAAAAAAGATTGAAGAGAAAATTGGCCGGATTGATCAAAAAATGGTTGAGAGTTATTTTAAGTTCAACAGATTGGATTTTATAGATAATGTTTGTCTTTGTTTAAATGATAAAAAAGTAAAAAAGACGATCGATGAAATTTTTCATGATCCGGTTCTTCTGAGAACTGTTTATAATGAGAATTCAATAAATTTTTATATCAATGGTGATACCATAACCTCAATCTCTTCACCGGCTGTTATTTTTTATATGTTAAAACTTCTTGATATACATGATGGGAACAAATTGCTCGAGATTGGATCGGGAGTGGGATATACAACTGCTATATTGGCAGACATCATCAAAAACGGACATATATTTACAATAGAGATGAACGATCATGTGTTCGAAATTTTGAAAAAAAATATGGAAAAAATTAATCTACAAAATGTATACATTGAAAAAGGTGATGGGGGCTATGGAATTTCTGATTTTGCTCCATATGATAGAATATTTGTCTCGTGCACTGTTGCGGATATAACAAGTTTCTGGATAGAACAACTAAAAATTGGAGGAAAAATCGTTGCACCTCTCTCAACAAGAGGTTTTCAGGTGATTGTTGGGCTTGAAAAAACAAAAGAGGATAAGCTCGAAGGGAGAGTTTATAAACATGTGCATTTCTTTCCGTTAAAAGGGAATTTTTCTGTTGTTTCACATTACTCTTATTATGAAAACAGTTTAAAGAGTTTAAAAAAAATAATAGAAGATGAAGCATCAATCGATTTTGAACTGTCAAACATGTTCGAAAAATTTTCTGAAGAAGAGATAGATGATTTTCTTTTCTATCTTTCGATTATGGATCAAAATTTTATAAGTTATTATCCACTTGAAGGATTCAAGAAAAATGTTTGTTATGGTATATTCGTTAGAACAAGGGGAAGTGGAATATCTTTGTTGCAGAACAAAAAAGTATACTTCTGGGGAAATGAGGAAGCGATAAATATTTTTAAGAGAAGATTTGATGATTTTATAAAAGAGGGAAAACCTAAAATGACCGATTATAAAATCAAAGTTTTTCCTGCAAGCAAAGAATATTTACAAACCCCGGATGATGTTTTAATTTACAGAAAAAGTTCTATAACGATATTTTCAAAGTGACCTTTTTAAAGTCCTTTTCAAACTATCATCACGTTTCATCTCTCTTATCTCATTGATGCATTGTTTTACAGATAGGAATGAGCCAATAAAACCTAGTATTGTTCCAAAAAAGATAAAAAAGAATATTGCGTTATTGTTCATGAATATTAGGTTTGGAATCTTTTTGCTGATCGTCTCAAATAAGATATATAAAATCAATGTTGATATTAAGGATCCTAAAAACCCGTAAACCATTCCTTCGATTATGTATGGTAATTCAATGTAAACCTCTGTTGCACCAACGAGATCCATTATATCTATCTGCTCTTTTCTTGCGTAGACGGTCAATCGAATAGTATTAAAGACGATAAAGATTGAAGCAAAGATTATTATGATTCCAAGAAAAACATCTATGAAAAAAAGTATCTTTACAAGTTTATCCAGTTCTTTTATCCATTCTGCACCATAGTCAACATCATCAACACCTTCGAATATTTTTATCTTATCAGAAATCTCTTTAAGATATTCTGGTGTTTTAAAAGCCATACTGATATTTACCTTTATTGATGGAGGAAGAGGGTTTGTCTCAAATGCTGACAGAAGTGTTGCATCATCTTTTAAATCTTTTCGAAACTGTTCAAGTGCTTTTTCTTTTGAAATAAACTGGGTTGATTGGACTCCGAGTATTGTTGAGATTTTATTTTGTATATTTTCAATCTGTTCTTTGGTTATATCATCTTTTAGATAAACAACCATTTCGATTCGATCTTCAGCGATTCTTATAACATTTAACAAGTTTGTTGTTCCTGCGATAAAAAGTCCAAAAATGAATATGGCAACTGTAATTGTTCCAATTGTGATGAGATTCATCGATTTATTTTTAAAAAATCCTTTGAATGTTTCCTGCAATATGTAGATCATTCTTTTCCCCCTGAAAAATCGAGTTTAAAAATATCCTCTGGCTTCACAATTTTACCTTCTCGAAGCCCGATGACTTTTCCAATAGATGTTTTGATAAGAGAATAGTCGTGTGTTGCCATAAGTATCGCGGTTCCTTTTGTGTTAATATCAAAAAGTATATCCATAATTTCCTTTGTGCCTTCAGGATCAACGTTTCCTGTTGGCTCATCAGCAACGAGTATAAATGGCTCTTTTACGAGAGCTCTTGCGATAGCAACTTTTTGCTGTTCTCCACCTGAAAGTTGATAAGGAAAAGAGTTCCTTTTATGAGATATCTTTACAAGAGAAAGTGCTTCGAGTGTTTTTTTCCTTATATTTTGATACCTTTCACCTGTAACCTGCAAAGCAAAAGCAACATTATCATAAACATTTCTATCCTTTAAAAGTTTGAAATCCTGAAAAATCACACCAATTTTTCTTCTTAAAAGTGGTATTTCATTTTGTTTTATTGTTTTGCTGCTATAATTGCCTACGATAACCTCTCCTTCAGAAGGAAATATTTCCATGTATATCATTTTCAAAATTGTTGATTTCCCTGCTCCACTTTTTCCTATTAAATAATAGAATTGTCCCTTTTCAAAAAATAAATTTACTTTGTTCAAAGCAAGCCAATTATTTTTATAATATTTTGAAACATTTCTAAATTCTATCATAAAGTTTTTTCCCCTTGTTAATTATAGATTTTGTATCAAGAGAATATTTTTCAAAAAGTTCTTCAACTTTTCCTGATTCACCGAAAACATCTTCTAAGGCAACAAAATCTACAGGAACAGGATGTTTTCTAACAACATATTCAGAGACAGCGCCGAAAAGTCCGCCAATGTAGGAGTGTTCTTCACAAACAAGAATTCCTTTTGATGTGTTTAAAATTTTGTCAATAGTTTTTGTATCAAGTGGTTTTATTGTATACATATCAACAACACCCACATCGATTCCTTCCTTTTCAAGTTCAAATTTAGCTTCAAGTGATCTGGCTACCATCTGTCCTGTTGAAATAATTGTTAAATCTTTTCCAATTTTGTGTATATAGGAATCACCAATTTCAAAATTTATGTTTTCTGGGTATATATCGAAAACATCGTTTCTTGAAAGTCGCATATAAAGATATGAATCATAGTGATAAATTTTTTCCATCAGATTTTTTACCATTGTTGAATCAGAGGGAGATATTATTGTCATACCAGGTATAACTCTTGTCAGAGAAACATCCTCGACCATCTGATGGCTTGCACCATCTTCTCCGACGGATATTCCAGCATGTGAAGCAACAAGTTTAACATTCCAATGAGGATAGGCGATTGAGTTTCTGATCTGATCATAAACTCTGCCAGTTAGAAAGATTGCAAAGGAAGAGCAAAAAGGCTTAAATCCAACAGAAGCAAGACCTGCTGCTGTTACAACCATATCCGCTTCTGATATACCCATATCAAAAAATCTATCTGGAAATTCTTTTTTAAAAAGTTCTGTTTTTGTTGATTTCGCAAGGTCAGCGTCAAGAACAACTATATCATCATATTTTTTCCCCAAATTCACAAGTTCTTTTCCATAAGTTGTTCTCATCGATGATTTTTTTTCAAACATTTAAAAGCTCCGCTAACGCTTTTTCATATTGTTCTTTTGTTGGAGGATTGCCATGAAAATCAACATTATTTTCCATAAAAGATACACCTTTTCCTTTTATAGTGTTAGCGATGATAAAAACAGGTTTATTCTTTACTTGATCGGCTTTTGTGAATGTCTCATCAATTTCTTGAAAATTATGTCCATCCATAACAAAGGTTTCAAAACCAAATGACTCAAACTTTTCTTTTGTTGGTTTTGGATCTTTTATATCTTCAATGAAACCATCGATCTGCAGATGGTTGTAATCAAGTATAATCCTTAAATTATCAAGTTTATATCTTATCGATGTCATTAACGCTTCCCAGATCTGTCCTTCATTTATTTCTCCATCACCGATCATAACATAAACTCTGGAGTTTATCTTTTTTAGTTTTAAGCCGATTGCAACTCCATTTGCAAAAGAGAGCCCTTGACCCAATGATCCTGTTGATGTTTCAACTCCCTTTGTAAGTTTTCTTGAAGGATGTCCTTGAAGGGATGAATTTATTTTTCGAAAACTCAACAAATCGTTTTCAGGTACAATTCCTTTATAAGCAAGACATGTGTAAAGTGCAGCAGAGGCATGTCCTTTTGATAAAATGAATCTGTCCCTTGTGTTATCCTGATAATTTTCTAACGAATAATTCATCTTATGAAAATATAGATAAACCATTATGTCGATTGCTGAAAATGCTCCTCCAATATGACCGGAAGAAGCATTATAAACCATTTTTAAAATATCGATTCTTGCTTTTTTTGAGATTTCTTTCAGTTTTTGAACATTCATAAAAATTAATAATACTCATTATAAAATCTTTGTCAATGAGATAAAAGAATTTTTAAATATTTAAAAAGATAATTTTTATTACAATTTATGTCTTCAAAATTTTATGCAATAAATATTTATTATTATATTTGGACTTCAGTTTTCTGTCGATCCCCCGTATTTTTTGCACTACCTCCGATCGACAGAAAAATCTTGACAAATTTAAAAATAAGTATATAATAAAACTAAATTTACGATCCTCTCTTAATCGCACCATTTCTGGTATGGAAACTCAGGATAGCTTGGTGCTTTGTATGGATCAATAGACCTTAACTCTTAATCGCACCATTTCTGGTATGGAAACTATTATTGGAACTATGTATCCTTCGTGTATCTCGATTATTTTTACTCTTAATCGCACCATTTCTGGTATGGAAACTTTTATTTTTCCTATCCCCATTACTTCTATTTCACTATCACTCTTAATCGCACCATTTCTGGTATGGAAACTTAAATAACTAACAATGTCCATATAACCCCCTTTGTCACTCTTAATCGCACCATTTCTGGTATGGAAACTCATAATCTTTGATATAATGAATGAATTCTACTGACCTATCACCTCTTAATCGCACCATTTCTGGTATGGAAACACAAACTATCTTTAAAATAACCATATCCGTCTATTATCTCTCTTAATCGCACCATTTCTGGTATGGAAACTTATACCAGTTTTTATTGTTATCCAAAAACTGTTAAATTTGGGGACGGTGCTTGACTTTTTGACATTTTGCTGTAAGTATTATTTTTTTGTGTAATTTATAGACAATAAAGGATTTTTTAATTTTAAATTTTTATTCAAGAAAATTTTATGCTACAGAAAAAGATTTTTATATGTTTGAGGCAGTTTGAAAAATTAAGATTTAAAAAACAGTTTTTTAAAAGTAAAAAAATTTAAATTTTTAACAACATAAAATATTATTGACTTTTTATTTTTTTATATTACCATTAAAAAAATAAACCGAAATGTAGAAGAATGAAAAAATATACATTGATCAAAGCATCGGCGGGATCAGGGAAAACATATCAAATAGCAAAAGAATACATTGAATTTATTCTCAAAAACCCATACGAGATAAAAAACATTCTTGCAATCACATTTACCAACAAAGCTGCTTTTGAGATGAAGGAGAGGATACTTGAATTTTTAAAAGGACTTGCTGGATTTGATGAACTTGTTAGTGAAAAAAGAATAAACTCAATAGAACAATTAAAAAAAGAAATAAAAATAAAATTGAAATTTACTGATGAAGAGATAAAAGAAAAAAGTAAAGAATGCCTTGAAAGAATTTTATACTCTAAAAATGGGAATGGGTATTCTGATTTTTCAGTTATGACGATTGACTCATTCACAAATAGGTTGGTAAAAGTTTTTTCAGAAGATTTAAATATTTCACCTTCTTATGAAATAAGTTTAAATATAAAAAATATTATTAAAAAGTATATTGATGTTCTGATTTCAAAAGTTTCAGATGAAAATCAAGGAGGTAAAGAATTAAAGGATATATTGATAGAATATCTTTACTTAAGAAGTGAAGAAGGAAAATCTTTGAACATTGAACTAGAAATTTTTAAAACAGCAATGTCTATCAGGGAAAGAGAAAAGAACTTTGATGAATCGATAGAAGTTAAAGGATATGATAAAAGAAAGATAGAAAATATTTTAGAATCAGTTAAAACTTTTGAAGAAGATTTTAAACAAAGATGTAAAAACATAAAAGATATAAATGTTGGTCATGTTTTTGGAAGAAAAAATATAAAAAAAATAATTGGGACTTTTTTTGATAACTTAAATGAAAGTCAAACAAATGTTATGGATTTAATTACAAAGAACGAAAATAAAACATTTCCTTATTTTTACAACAACGAGTTCAACTTTGATGACTTTTTAAGTACCGATACAAAAAAAATAGAAAAGTTTAAACAATCAAAAGAATATGAAAAACTTGAAAAAGAATTTTCGAATTTTCATTCTTTTTTAAGAAAAAATCTTGTTAAATACTTTGAAAACAAAATCTATTTAAAAAATATTTATACAAATCTACTTTATGAAAGAATCAATAACCTTATCGAAGAATATCAAAGAGAAAATGAAATAGTTTTCATAGATGAATTGAACCGGAAAATAAAAGAACTTTTTAAAGATGAAGTTGATATACCTTTTATATATTTTAAAATTGGTGAAAAATTCAAAAAATTTCTTATAGATGAATTTCAGGATACATCTTTTGTTCAATGGGACAATTTAAAACCGCTTATTGAAAATGGAATCGCTGAAGGATATAACTGCACTCTTGTGGGAGATGATAAACAGGCGATATACAGATTCAGAGGGGGTTCAACAGATGTTATTAAGGAGTTTGAAAAAGATGAAAATGTTGAAAAAAGACAATTAACAAAAAACTGGAGAAGTGAAGAAAATATTGTCAAATTTAACGGGGAATTTTTCAAAGATATTGATCGATGTATATTTGAAGATGAAGAAGATCAAATCTATACGAAAGACAATGTAGTTCAAAAACCTGAAATTAAAAATTCCTGCGGATATGTTGAAATAAACATTATCGAAAAAGATTTAAAAAAGGAAATTTTGGAAGATGGAAAACTGATTGAAATTATTACAGATTGTCTTAAAAGGGGATATAAGCAATCAGCAATTTCAGTACTTGTAAGAACAAGTGCTGAGGGAAGTAAAATTGCAGAGATTTTAACCGGTGTTGAAATCGAAAATCAAAGAATAAAAATCGTTTCTGCTGATACACTTTTTATAAAAGATAATCCTTATGTGTTTTTTATTGTTTCCCTGTTAAAATTTTCAATATTCAACTCTCTTGAAGATTTTGCGAATCTTTTGTATTCATGGAAGGATATGGATGTAAAAGATTCGAAATTTAAAAACGCAGAGGAGATTTTTTTACAAAAGATAAGAGAAAAAAGTAAATATTTAAATTATGATGAAATTTTAAAAATACTTCTGGGAAAGAATGTATTCAATGATTATAATGAGAAAATAAAAAAATCTATAAACTTTTTAACACCGTATGAACTTGTATCAAGAATAATAGAACACATAATAAATCCCAATTGTAATGACTACACCGGGTCAGTTTCTTATATTGTGAAACTTCTTGATGAGTCCTACAAATTTGGAAAAGAGGGAAGTGTTATAGATTTTTTAGAGTATTATGATGAAAACAGAGATGAGTTGAAAATATCATCTCCTTCAGAGCAGGATGCAATAACTATTTCAACAATACATAAATCAAAGGGGCTCGAATACGATGTTGTTATAGTTCCTTTTGCAACCTGGGATGGAAGAAAAAAATTTTCTAATAGTTTTCTGATCAAAAGTATTAATGGTGAAACAATGTCATTTAGTTATGGTGATATTAAAAAAGAAATGATAAAATATTTAAAAGAACAGGATCCTTTAAAAAAGGAAAGGGAGATCGAAAGAAAAAATATTTTCTATGATGATCTGAATCTTTTATATGTTGCATTTACACGGGCGAAAAAGGAACTTTATGTTTTTACTAAAAAGAAAAAAGATTCTAAAAAGAAAAAAGAAGAAGATGAAGATGAAGATGAAGTACCAGCAATAATAGAACTTATTAACAACAAATGTTCTGAAAAAGAATTTATTAACTACAAATATTCTGAAAGTCAAGTAATATTTGGAAAAAAATTTTCTTGCTTGAATGACACAAAAAATAATCAAAATGAAGACAAACAGAGAATCGAAATAGTATCAAAATTAAACCTTTTCTCTCACGAACAGGATCTGTTTCTTGATAGATCTTTAAAAAGAATTTTAAATATTGAGAAAGAGAATGAAAAAATCAAAAAGGGAGACATTTTACATAAGTTGCTTTCTTTAATCTATACTGAAAATGATGTAGAAAATGCTTTAAATTATGGTTTAATAGAGGGTTTTTTCAGCATCAATGAAAAAGAGAACTATGAAAATCTTTTAAAGAATATAGTGAAAGATAGTGTTTTATCAAAATTCTTTAAACAGGAGTTAAAGGTTTTTAACGAGAAAGATATATGTTTTGAAGGAAAGATTTTAAGACCTGATAAAATAGTTTTTGATGGACAAAAATGTTATATTGTTGATTATAAAACCGGTTTAGAACAGAAAAGTCACATTGAACAGATAAAGGAGTATATGAGATTCTTTAAAAAGAAAAATTTTGAAGTAAAAGGTTTTCTGGTTTATGTTGATTCTATGAAAACGATAGAGGTAGAATATGAGGTTTCTTGAAAAATTGGTTGACCTAATAGTAAAGGAGAATGAAGATTTGCTGGTTATTCTTCCCTCAAAAAGGAGTATTCTGTACTTGAAAGAAGAATTTAAAAACAGGAAAATAGATACAGTAATTCCAGATTTAAAAACTATGGAAGAATTTGTGCAGGAGGTTTCAGGTTTAAAACCGGAAGATAATTTAGAACTGTTAGGACTGAGTTATAGAATTTATAGAGATTTTCGTGGGGAAGTTGAATTCAAAGATTTTGTTAATATTTTTGATATTTTTTTGAATGATTTTAACGATATAGATCTTTATCTGTTGGATAGAACCAAAATAAAAAGTTTTGAGATTTTACAGCAGTATGGGAATTCTGGGGAAAAGTATCTTGATTTTATGGGTGTTTTTGAAAAGGTTTATTCTTTACTTAATGAAGAACTTGAAAAAAGAAACAGTGGATATAGAGGTAGAATTTATCGAAGGGCAAGTGAAAAGTCAAAAGATTTTAAAAAATATGAAAATATAATCATAGCGGGATTTGGAATTTTTACTCCATCGGAACAAAAGATCATTGATAATTTGATAAAAAATTGTAATGTAAAAGTTATTTTTGATACTCAAGAAAAGTTGATCGAGAAAGATTTTGAATCAGTAAAATTTATTAAAGAATATCTAAACAAATGGAAAAAAAATGCTATTGTTATGGATACCTGTATAAACGAAGAAATATCTATATATCCATCTTCTTTACCTGTTTCTCAAATAAATCTTTTCGAAAGGGTTCTTGATGATAAACAAACTAATGCAACAGTTGTTCTTCCAGATGAAACATTACTTTTTCCAGTTATTTCAGGGATTCCATCATACATAAACAAAATCAATATTACGATGGGATTTCCTTTTGAACAGACCCCGATCGCAAGGTTTGTGCTCGATATTTTAAAGATGCATTCTGAAAGAAATGAAAAGGGTTTTTACTATAAAAATGTTTTGAATGTTGTCGAATCAACATATATAAAGCAAAACTATAAATATAAAAAGTTTTTGGAATCTTTAGAAGAGAAAATCATTGGAGGAATCACTTTTATAAGTTTAGATAAAAAGTTTGATGATGAACTTTTGCAAAATATTTTTGACTGGTATTCAAATGGCAGTTTACTTTCCCCATTAGAAATTTTGAAAAAGATTTTAAACGTAGTTCTTATGGTTGGATATAAAGTGGAAAGTGAAAACAGAGCCATCGAAGAAGCAAATAGTGTTAGAATGGTTCAAATTTTAAACAGAATGATATCTTTTGTTGAAAAGTATAAAGATGTTAGAATTGAAAACATTGAGAATTTTGAAACTCTGATAAGAATAATTATAAAAAATGAAAAAGTTCCATATTCTGGAGATCCTTTACAGGATTTTCAAATTATGGGTGTTCTTGAAACGAGGTGTCTTGATTTCGAAAAAACTATAATTCTTTCTGTAAATGAAGGTATAATCCCAAAAGGAAAGGATGAAAAAACATTTATTCCTTACGATTTAAGAATTATGTGGGGACTTCCTACATATAGAGAAAACGATATTCTCTTTTCATATTACTTTTACTCATTGCTTTTTAAAAGTAAAAAATTTTATATTTCCTATTCAACAGGAGGAGATATCGATTTTAAAGAAAGAAGTAGATTTATAGAGCAAATTCTTTATGAAAGTAGAGAAGGTGGAATATTTGAAAACATTAAAATCAATTTTTCATATATTGATTATTATGTTGAAAATAAGATATGTTTAGAAGAGATAGAAAAGAATGATCAGATAATCGAAATTTTAAAAGAAAAAAGTTTTTCTCCGACTGCTCTTACAACATATTTGATAAATCCTATTGATTTCTTTTACAACTTTGTGTTGGGAATCAGAGAAGAAAATGAGCCAGGTGAAGTTGGTGCAGATATTATTGGAATAGCAGCACATAGTATACTGAAAGAATTCTATACAAATTTTAGATTAAAGAAAAAAATATTTGAGAATGAAGAGATTGAAAAAATCTTAAGAGGAATCGATTATGACGAAATAATAGAAAAAGATTTTAAAAACAACAAAATTGTTGATTCTTCATCTGGAAAACCGTTTCTTATGAAAGAGATGATAAAAAAGATTGTGAAAGATTTTTTGAAGTATGATTTGTTAAGGGTAAAAAATGGGCTCGAAATAACTGAAGTTGAAAAAACTGTTAAAATTGAAAAAAATTTTCTTGGGTACAACTTAAAATTAAAAGGCACTATTGATAGAATAGAAGAAGAAAAAGGGTTTCTTAGGATTTGTGATTATAAAACAGGGGATATACAAGATAGTAAAATGAAGTTAAAATTTGAAGAATTTGATTTTGAAGGAGAAAAGAGTTTGGAAAATTTTAAAAAATTAAAAGAAAAACCAGAAAGTTTTTCAAAACTTTTTCAACTTCTTTTTTATGCATATATTATCAATAAGGAAAGAGAATTGGATAAATTTGGTTTAAGGATTTATTCTTTAAGAAAACCGAAAAGATTTTTTGATGCTGAAGTTGGAAATGATAAATTAATTGTTGATGATAAAGTATTGGAAAATTTTGAAAATTTATTGAAATTGATTTTTAAAGATATTTTTGATAAAAGTGTTAAATTTATAAAGAAAGAAAAAAATTTTGAGTTTAAGTATTAAGAAAATGTCTAATTTGTTATCTAAAAAATTATTTTTTTTAAATTTTTAATACCCGATAGATGATGTTAAATGTTTATTTTAAAGACATTTACAAAAAAATGTCAAAAAGTCAAGCACCGTCCCCAATATTTTCGTCCCCAAATTTTAAGTGATAAAAAGAAATAAAATTTTAAAAAGGAGGGAAAATGTGTCAATTGTTAGGTATATGTGCTAATAAAGAAGTGGATATCCAGTTTTCTTTGAAAGAGTTTCAATATAGGGGTAAAAAAAATAAGCATGGTTGGGGATTTGCTTTTTTTAAAAATGGTAAGTGGGAGATTCTAAAAAAACCAGATTCTTTAGAAAAAGAAGATATTAAAGAACAAAAATTTACATTTAAAAGTGGAATAATCATAGGTCATGTTCGATTAGCATCATGTGGAGATCAAAATTATGGTAATACGCATCCTTTTAAAATGGACAATTGGGCTTTTGCACATAATGGAACTGTAAAAATAGACAACTTACATCTTAAAATTTTAAAACCAAAAGGGAAAACTGATTCGGAACATATTTTTTGTTATTTAATGGAAAAAATACAAAATAAAACAACAGAAATAGAAAAAATACTGGAAAAAGAATCTGATGAAATTAAAAGGTATGGAAGATTGAATTTTCTCATTTCAGATGGAAAAAAACTTTATGCTTATGGTGATGATAGTTTATTTTATACACAAAGAAAAGCACCTTTTAAACTTGTAAAATTAAAAGACGTTCAATATGAAATGAATTTAGCTGATATAAAATCTCAAGATGAAAAAGCAATAATTATAGCAACAGAAAGATTAACAGAAAAAGAAAATTGGCACAGAATTACTGGTTTAAAAGTTTTTGAAAATGGAGAATTAATTTCATCCTGAAACATAAAATTTTATCCCAATTTGGGGACGGTGCTTGACTTTTTGACATTTTGCTGTAAATAATAAAAATTTCTAATAATTAACTGCATGTATCAAAATTAATTTTCTATAAAATTTTTAATTTTTGATTTAACGAAAAAGATGGCTTGACAGAATGGAAATTTTAATTATAATTGTCATATGCTAAAAATAAAAAGGAGGTACTATGCCAGGAGGAAATGGAAGAGGTCCTGAAGGTTTTGGTCCAAGAACAGGTAGAGGTTTTGGTTATTGTTCTGGTTATAAACAGCCGGGATTTATGACTGGTGGAAGAGGTGAAAGATGTTATTTCAGAAATCGAAGAAGATTTATTTTTAAAGGTGTATCAGGTGAACTTTCAAATGAAATGTTAAAACAGGAAATTGAAAACACGGAAAAATATCTTAACGAACTGAAAAAGATGGTTGAGAATACTACGGAAAGGGAGGAAAAATGAGAATCGCTATCGCTGGTGAAAACAACAAACTTTCATCTCATTTTGGTCACAGTCCACAGTTCTTTATCTATGAAGTTGAAAACGGTAAAGTGAAATTGATTGAACAACTAACACCTCCACCACATCAACCTGGGGTTATTCCAAATTGGCTTTCAAAACAAAATATTGATGTAATAATAGCAGGAAGTATAGGGGATAATGCTAAAAAAATTTTTGAACTCAAAAAAATAAAGGTTATAGAAGGTGTTAAAATCGACACAGTTGAAAATGTTGTAAGAGATTTTGCAAAAGATTCATTAAAATTTGGAGAGAAAACATGCAATCATGATCACGATCATGATCATCACCATCATCACTAAACTTTAAAAAAATATGCCGAGGCCAAAAAAGTTTAGAACAATTTGTTTTGAACCAGATGTTGTTTACTTTAAACCTGCTGGATTTCCCAGAAAACTACTTGATGAAGTTGTCATCGAAAAAGATGAACTTGAAGCAATACGACTTGCTGATCTTGAAGGTTTGTATCAGGAAGATGCAGCAAAACTGATGGGGATATCAAGACAAACATTTGGAAATATTATAAATTCTGCTCATAAAAAAATATCAGATTTTATTGTTAATGGTAAAATTTTAAAGGTTGAAGGTGGAAACGTTATTTTGAAAGAGAACTCAATTGATGATTTTGGTAAAAGACACAGAAGAAGACGGCATTGCAGAAAAGATGAAAATTTTGAGTGATCGATTTCCTAATTTTCACCGTAATTTTTTCAAACAATAAATTTTTATCTGGAAATTTTTTTGATGTCTGATAGAATTTTCCAAATGGAGGTTCTATGGATTGTGTATATAGAGTCATAAAGAAAAGAAGATCTTTTCGTTCTCTTGAACCGGTAAAAATAGATAACAAACTCATAAAAAATTTAACCGAATGTGCGATTCTTGCTCCATCGTGCTATAACAAACAACCAGAAAGATTCATTTTTGTAAAGAGTAAAAAAAATCTGAAAAAAGTTTTTGAATCTTTACCTGAAGGTAACAGATGGGCGACAAAAGCATCAATGGTTATAATCGTTTACTCAAAAAAAGATTATGATTGTGTTATCAAAGAACGAGAATATTATCTTTTCGATACAGGAATTTCAGTTGGTTTTTTGATTTTAAGAGCGACAGAGATCGGACTTGTTGCCCACACGATAGCAGGTTATGACGTTGAAAAGATAAAAAGAAATTTTAATCTTCAAAATGATGACAATATAATAGCACTGATAATAATAGGAAAACATTCTCTAAAAGTCAACGATTTGATGAGTGATTGGCAAAAAGAGCAGGAAACAAAAAGACCTATTAGAAGAAAATTCAAAGAGGTTGCAATTGTTGTTTAAATGCTAAAAATAAACTTTTTTACCTTTTCCAAGGCAAAACTCATGAACTGAATTTTTTATCAACTCCAATCGCAGCGTTAAGTCCTGTTGCGATACCATTTACAATATCAGGTCCCCTTACGATATCTCCAGCAGCAAAAAGTTTATCAACACCAGTTGAAAAATCTTTATCTAAAACGATTTTACCTCTTTCAAATTTCATTTTGTTTTTAATTTCATCAGGAATATATGAATAATCTGGTGCCTGCCCGATCGCTTCGATTATCATTGTTGCCTCACATATTAAGCGATCCTCTTCGTTGAATTTAGGATTGAAGTTCATGTTTTCATCAAATACAGATTCACACTTCATAGAATCAAGACCTTTTACATGTCCATCTTCTCCGATAACTATCTGTTTTGGTCCTCTGCCACAGATTAAAACTACTCCCTCTTCAGCACTCTCCTCAATCTCCTCTTTATCCGCTGGAATAATATCAAGAGTTTCAAGACACACCTGTGTGACTTTTACCTTTCCATACTTCATTTTTTGTAATCTTGCAACACTTCTTGAACAATCAAATGCAACATTTCCACCGCCGATCACGAGAACATTATCGGTTATTTCAACATCTTTTCTTTTTCCAGTTAAAAATTCTCGAACTTCCTGCAAGAAATCGAGTGCCTGAACAACACCTTCCTTTTCAGTGCCGGGGACTTTTGTTGATCTACCAAGGTTGAATCCAGTTGCGAGTATGACAGCATCGAAATCTTTGTAAATTTTGAAAAATTTTTCTTTATCCATCTTATATGCTGTTTTAAACTCAACTCCAAGCGATTTGATAAAATCAACATCTTTATCAAGTGCATAATCAGGTAATCTATATGCAGGTATTCCATATCTCATGATTCCACCAACTTTTTCATTCTCCTCAAACACTGTTATCCTGTATCCCATAAGAGAAAGGAAATACGCAGAGGATAATCCAGCAGGTCCACCACCAATAATAGCAATCTTTCTATTTGTCTGTTTTATCGGTTTAGTTTGTAATACCTTTTGATAATCTTCGAGAGGTAAAGCATCAACAGCGTATCTTTTAAGCCATCTGATAGCAACAGGTTCTCCTCTATGACCTATAGAACATGCTGTTTCACATTTATGTGTACACACGCGACCACAAACTTCAGGTAATGGATTTGTTTTATAAATCTGTTTCACGGATTCTTTTACATCATCATCAAAAATCGCCTGTATGTATTCAGGAATATCCATATGGATTGGACATGCGTCCTTACACAAACCACAAGCGACACATCTTCTTGCTTCTCTTATTGCTTCCTCTTTGGTATAACCTTTTACCATCTCAAGAAATGATTCAACTCTCGTCTGAGGATCAAAAATGCCCATCACAACTCTTTCAAGTTCAAGCCATGAGTATTCATTATTTGTTGTCCAACCAGGATTTTCAGAAAATCTCAGGTCAGGCCTTACTATAAAATTTCTGGATATATCATCACCCTGCTTATCGATAAAAGAGTCAATTGGAGTTGTAAAATTGTTAATAAATTCCCGTGACATCGATAATGAAGAGGATGTGCAAACATCAACGCAAAAAGCACAAAAACAGCATCTGCCATAATCAATAACAGGTCTTTTTTTAGTTGCACCCTGTTTTTCTTTTACATCATCAAATTCAATCATCTCAATTGCACCAGTTGGACAGATATCCATACATGTTCCGCAACCGATACATTTTTCAAGATCGTTTATATGTCTTCCGCGATATTGTGGCGAAACACCTTCAACATCAGGGTATGTTTTTTTATTTTCTTTAGGATATCTTACAGTTACTGGATCTTTGAAAAGATATTTCAATGAACTTAAAGGACCAAGTATAGATTTCTTTTTGTAATCCATTTTTTCTCCTTATCTATCAAAATCTGGTGGACAAATATCCATCGTTGCCATCCATAAAGCAACATCCTCAATTCTCATTCCAACAAGTATTTTTTGTGCTAAAACAAGTCCCGCTGTATATGATCCACCTCTGACAGCCATTCTGTATGGTTTATCAGAGCCATCGGAAACAATATAATAGGCATGTTCGCCTCTTGAAGATTCGATCTTAACATAAACATCACCTTTTGGAACTTTAAATTTCAGTGGGTTTGGCATCTTTGCTCTTACCGGTCCATCAGGCAAATCTTTTACCGCTTTTTTAATAATATCCAAACTTATCTGAAATTCTTCTCTTTTCTGTGTCGCACGGGCAAGTCCATCACCTTCAGTTTGAGTTGGTATCTCAAAATCAATTCTATCATAGGCAGCGTAAGGGACCATTTTTCTTGTATCATACTTTACACCTGTTGCTCTTAGATTCGGCCCGGTTATTCCATATTCGATCGCCTCATCTTTCGTTAACTTTCCGATGCCTTTCAATCTTTTTACAATCAAAGGATTGTTATATATCAACCTGTCATACTCATACAATCTTTTTTGGAGATAATCGATAGTTTCCAAAAGTTTTTCTATCCATCCTGAAGGCAAATCTCTTCTAACACCACCAGGAATAATAAACATATGATACACTCTCGCTCCTGTAAGCCATTCGAATAGATCAAGCAAATAATCTCTATCTGAAAATGACCAGTATGATGCTGTGTAAAGACCTGTTGCTCCTCCGATTCCCCCAAAACCAAAAAGAAATGAACCTAAACGGGCCATTTCAAGGATTATAGTTCTTATATACTGTGCTCTCAATGGAACTTCAACTCCCATAAGTTTTTCAACAGCTATCGAATATATAACCTCGTTTATATCTGGTTCAGGCACGCAAATCCTTGGTATGAGTGCAATATTTTGCATCCATTTTCTTCTTTCAGCAAGTTTTTCAAAACCTCTATGTAAAAGTCCAGGATCAGGATCGACCTTTTTTATCGTGTGTCCTTCAACAGTTAATATGTAGGAAAAATTCCCATGCATTCCAGGATGGTTTGGACCAAAGAATAGTTCATACTTTTCGAACTGTTCATCTTTTCCAAGATATGTTAATATTTCAGTCATTTTCCTCATCCTTTTTAAATTTTCCAAAAATTTTGTTTGAATATTTCAACGAATCAAAGTCTTTTCTAAGAGGTGGTTTATCTTTCCAGTTATGCAGAATCAATGGTCTTTTATCATCGTTTCCGATAAAATCGATACCAAAAAATTCATGAACATCCCTTTCATACATTGACGCAACCTCCCAGAGTGTCTTTATGGTTTCAATTTCAGGTTTATCTCTATCGATAAATGTTTTCACAAGGATCTGTTGAATATGTGAATAGGAGAAAAGTATATAAACAACTTCAAACCTGTTCTCTTTGATCCAATCAACAGCAGTAATTAGAGCAAGTTGTTTGAAATCGAGAAGTTTTAAAAATGAGAGAATGTTTAAGATTTTATCTTTTTCAACAGTTATTGAAAACTGCTTATCATCTATTTTTTGAATATTTTTGTCGTATTTAAAATTTTCCTGAATATATTTGATCAACTCTTTTTGTTCCACTATTCCTCCTGTTCTAAAACCGGAGTTGTTCTTTCAAGAACTTCTCTTTGATTTTTCTTATACCATTCATAATTTTCTTTGTATTTTTTATATCCAATCGCTTCACCTTTTTCTATCTGTTTCATAAGTTTTGTGAACCCATCGATGATAGCTTCAGGTCTTGGCATACAACCTTCTATCGATAAATCAACAGGCAAATATAATGCAAGGCGATTTATAACAGAATAGGAATCATAATAGATGCCACCATTGATTGGACAGGATCCAAATGCGATGACCCATTTTGGTTCCTGCATTTGTTCATAGGTATAGATTACTCTTTTTAAAGATTTGACTGAAAGATAACCTGTGATCAGTAAAAGGTCAGCCTGACGGGGTGTTGCCATTGGCCCCATTCCAAACCTTTCCATATCCCATCTTGAAGTCATCGTAGGAGGAAGTTCAACAGCACCACATCCTGTACAATAGTGAAGCATCCATAAGGATTTTTTTCTAAAAAAGTTCAAAATCTCTTCGAACCCTTTATCTTTTAAATCTTTTGTTGATGTTAACAACATGATACACCTCTATATTAAAAATATTAAAAGTTGGATCAAAACCAAAGATGTAGGGATAATCCAGAAAAATTTTACAGCATCCTCAAATCTATATCTTGGAAAAACAGCAGCTATCGAAAGTGTAACGAGATATAAGAATAACTGTTTTGTAAAAAATCCCAGAAATGTTCCGCCACCTAAAAACATTGCAGCGATTATTCCTGTCTCTAAAAATATCTGGGCACCATGCTGAAGAAAACCAAAGCCCAAAAATTTTCCTGAAAGTTCAACCATCGGTCCTGAAGCGATTTCAGCCGGAGCGATCATAGCATCAAACGGTTGCTCTCCAAGCATTCCCTGTAAAGCGATCAGAGATCCAACAAAAGCGAAAGGATATCTGAAAGCGTTCCAGTGGAAAATTGAACCCTGCTGTGTTGTTATTATATCAGCAAGAAGTGATGATTTGTTTACGAAAACAAGGAGAATAACAGCGAGAGCGAAGGGAATCTCGTATCCAACCATCAAAGCAAGTGCTCTTGCTATACCGATAGTTGCATTTGGATTTCCAGATGCTGCAACACCCATAGCCATTCCAAGATATCCTATAGTCATAAAATACATTATTACAATAAGATTTCCCTTCATGTCAGGGAAAACTGTGAAAGGACCGATAGGAAGAAAGATTACTGTTGCAATAATTCCTGCAAAACCCATCATCACTCCAAAATCCATGATCCAGTTGTGTGAAATCGATTTTTTTGAAAAGAGTTTTATTACGTCGATATAGGATTGATAGAAAGGACCAGCATAACACCTTCTGATTCTTGCAATATACTTTCTTCCAATTCCCATGTACAGAAGTCCAAGTATGATCGATAAAAAGGCAGCGAACAAAAATCTTAAAATATAGTTGTTTACCATACTAACCACCCATAAAGAATTATTATGACTAAACCAAAAATGAAAATGTATACAGAGTTTCTAATGTTTCCGGAAAGTGTTTCTTTCAAAAATTTACCAATCTCGTTAACCTTCCTTTCAAAAGAATCATAAAACTCTTTTGTATCGGTTCTATAAGAATCAAACATATGTTCAAATGGTTCATAAAATTTCAGTGCAAAATGGTAAAGTTCTCTTGTTAAACCAAACTCTTTTGGATCCTGTCCAGCTGTATAATTATCAAGTGGTTGGACATGTTTTCGTGGTTTTCCTAAAAGATAGAGTATAAAAGCGAATGCGAAAGATCCAGCAAAGGTAAGAAAAACTTTTAAAGAATCAACAGATGATAATGTAGAAAACATCGTTGTGTAAGTCAACTTTAAAGGTTGTAGATTATAAAATTGAAGCACACTGTTTATCGGCTTTAATACTATACCTGGATAAACTCCAGTTAAAAGCATCAAACCCATAAGAATATACATTGGAATCTGCATCAAAATAGGAACCTCTTTAATATCATCAAATTTTTCAGGTAACTGTCCAAGAAAAATCGAGTGCAGTGCTCTGAAAAGATACATGAAAGCACCTGTTGATGATAAAAAGATCATAACAGTTAGAAAAGGAAATCTGTAAGCGAGTAATGATTGATAGATCATCCATTTTGAAGCATATCCGTTAAGTGGTGGAATCCCTGCTGCAGCAATTATCCCAAGAAGAAATGTTAAAAATGTAACAGGCATTTTATAGGCAAGCCCACCAAGTTTATGCATCTCTCTTTCATGTGTTCGATATTTAACTGCTGCGAGTGATAAAAAGATTGCTGTTTTAAAGATCGCATGTGTGACGATCTGGAAAATACCTCCAGCAATACCGTAAGACGACAGAGTAAACATTGCAGTTGTTGCATAACCTATATTTGCAACAGTTGAATAGGCAGCGAGTTTTTTCATATCGTTTGATTCTATCGCAAGAAATGTTGCAACAACCGATGTTATCGCTCCAACCCAAGCAAGAATATGTGAAAAAAGCGGAATCTTGTTAGTTATGATCTGTGTTGCAGGATACTCTTTTATAAGTAAAAATAAAGGTACAAGGAATAAAAGATTTCCAAAAAGTCCATATTTTATCATTATCCCTGACAGAAAGGCGGAAAAATCATCTGGTGCCTCAGCGTGTGCCTGAGCAGGCCAGATATGGAAAGGGATGAGTGCAGATTTTGTGAAAAAACCTAATATGAAAGTTAACGTTATTAAAACGGCAAGCAAAGGATTTTTTGAAAAGAGTGTGAAAAGATATAAATATCCTGTTTCTATTGAAAACTCTTTTGTTCCAGCATAAAGGAATCCAATTCCAAGAAGCATAAAAAATGCGCCAATAGTTGATAGAACAAAGTAGTAATTAACAGCCCTGAATGACTTCATCCATCCTGGAGAGATCACAAAATACGATGAAAAAGTCATCAGTTCCCAGAAAACAAAAAGTGTTAAAAAATCGCTGGCAAAAAAGATTCCAATGTTTGAAATGATAAGGTAGAACCAGAAGAATGATATGATTTTTTCACTTTCCTCTTCTTGATTTTTCTGGATTGAAAATATTGAGATCAAAAATGTTAAAAGTGTTGTAAAAAATGAAAATAACCAGCCAAGAGGAGTTATTTTAAAATTCAAAGAAAAGTTTAAACCATATAGAGAAAGGATTTTATAGTTTTCAGAAAAGTAAAAATCGTTTTTCCAGATGTATACAAAAAATAATGTTAAAAGAGTGTAAATTGAAAAAAGAATCCATCTGAAATAATTAAACTTTTTCCTTACGAATAGAGAGAGAAAGGAGATCAAAACACCTGATAATAAAATTTTTCCTATCATTATTTTTCTCCTGATTTTAAACAACTTTTTATATAACCTGACTTGTCGAAAACATCATCTGTTATTTTTTCTACAATGTTCTGTGTAAAATATGGTTTTATGGAAAAGAAAATTATGATTAAAGTGAGCAACAATCCTGAAAGGATGTACACAAAATTTTTCTTTGTTTTCTCAAAATTAAATTTTGTTTCTGAAGGAACGAAAAGTTTATGGATCAACCTAAAATAATAAAAAAGTTCAATTGTTATAGAGAAAATAACAACTATTGTGATCAAAGTGATATAGGATGCTTTTTCAGTTGCAAGGATGAACAACAAAAATTTTCCATAGAATGAGGGAGTTAATGGAAATCCGATAAGAGTGAAAACTCCAATTATAAAAAGGATTGAAAAGAAAGGATTCCTTTGAAAGCCATTAACAAATGAGTCAATATTTTTTTCTTTTATTCCTTTCATTATCTGATGTGAGGAAAGAAATAAAAGTGGTTTTGATAGTATAACAGAAATCCCTATCAGAGTTGCAGAGATGATTCCATCTTTCTGACCAGTTGATATCGATAGAAGAATCAAAGATAATGATGATGCTGATGAAAATCCAAGAATCCTTTTAACATTTTTAGATGATAATGCTGCAAGTTCATTAACTATAACCGATAAACCAAAGATTGTTGGTAATAGAAATTTTACATTAAAGGGCAGAGAATAAGAGATCGTTGTAAATGCTGGCAAACCAAAAATTGTTATGAACAACCTTACAAATATATAAAGCGCTACCATTGAACTCAAACCACTTAAAAGGATATTGACGAAGTTTTTTGAACCAGAATAGGAGTCGGAGATCCAGAAGTTGAATGGGAAAACTTCAAGTTCGGCCATGATTGAACCAAGAAAGAATAAAAATATAAAAATTTTTGAAAAGTAAGAGATCTTATCAAAATTTAAAGATATCTCAGCAAGATTCAATGTTCCTAAAATTCCATATAAAAATCCTGTGCCAAAAAGAAAAAGTGAAGCACCTATTGAGGTTATAATTAGATATTTCAAAGATCCTTTTGTTGATAATCCGTTTCCTTTTAAGGAGATGAGTGTTATGTTTGCGATCGAGAATATTTCAATAAAAACGAACATGTTAAAAAGATCACCTGTTGTTAAGATACCAGAAAAAGAAGCAAGATATAACAAAAGCAGAGAAGATATTTTATCCGCTCTTTCATCTTTCTTTACCACAAATATTAGTGAAGAAACAAAAAATATTAAATAGAGTAAAAGAAGTAATGAAATTGAAAAATAGGTAATCGAAAGATTTATTCCAAAAGGAGGGAAATAGTTGCCGATGACTGCAAGAATATTACCATTTTTCGAAATGAGATTGTAAAGAAAAACTCCAAAAATCAAATTAAACAATACCGTTATTACAAGGATTATTTTCGAGAGTAGTTTGTTGTATATTCCAAAGATAAGTGAGAGAAAAGAGGATAAAACAGGGATCGCTATGAGAAGAACAGATGGATTATAATTCATCTTTATCTCCCATTCTGTTGATATTTAAAGTTTTATAGTGATTAAAAAGTTTTATCGCAAGCCCAACTCCAACAGCGGTTGTTCCAACACCTATAACTATTGCTGTTAACACCAATGCATGTGGTAATGGATCAGAGATGTTAATATTTGCAGGAGAAATCGTTTTCATTCCCGAAGATAGTATTGGTGGTTTTGAACCAGATATATAACCTAAGGATACAAGAAAAATATTTAACGCTGTTTCCATTATACTTAAAGAAATAAGTATTTTGAAAAGATTTCTGTTGGTAATCGCTCCATAAACTCCAATTAGAAAAATAATAAAGGAAAAAATGTATAAAGTTCTATTGTCTATTTGCATCTTTTTCTCCATCGTAAAGGGTTTTTATTCCAGTTGAAAGTTCTGCACCTACCTTAAAGCCAACAAGGGAATAAATTATAAGGATCAAAATTGAACTGAAAAGTTCTCCAACTTTTCCTGTTGGTAAAAAGTTCCCAAAAAATGAACCTGTGAAATATAGCCCACAGGTTGCAAGAAAAACTATTAGAAAACCCGATTTTGATTCGATAATTTTTAAGGTTGATAAAGTATAGTTATATTTATAACCGATTAACGAGAAAAGTGCAGCAGTTGCGATCATTGCACCTGCGGGAAATCCACCACCTGGAGAAAGATGTCCATGTAAAAATACATAGATGGAAACAAGAGTTATGAAAGGAGTGATAAATTTTACACCTGTAATCTGTAAAAAAGATGGTTCTTTGAACTTTTCAAAAGATAACCCTGAAAGTATTATTGTCAGGCCAAGAATCGATATGAAAAGAACAAGAAGTTCTCCGAGTGTATCGAATCCTCTATAATCAAGAACAATGGATGTAACAAGGTTTGCAGAACCATTTTCAAGATCTTTTGACTCGTTCAATGTGATCGTTTTTGCACTATCAACTATTTCCCTGTATCTTGAAAAATCGTTATAGTTTTGTAATATTCGTTCACTTTCTTTAACCGATTTTAAAGAATGAAAATAGGATATCCTGTTTTTTATATCTTTTAGTGTCGTGTCAAGTTTTAAGCCGCTCCCTTCCTCAAAAAGCGGGGAGATCATAAATAAAAAAATGATAGCAACAAAGATAAAAGCAAAAAATTTTCCAACATTGAATTCTGTTTCTCTCATTCATCCTCCCTTTTTGTTCTTCTGATTCCAAAGATGTATATAACAGTTGTTAACGCAGCTCCGACTGCTGCTTCAGTGATTGCAACATCAGGCGCATTTAGAATAAGAAAAAGTATCGATGCTATCAAACTTAAAAGAGCAAGGGAGAGAACGGAATACAGAAGATCTTTTACAAGGATCGAGACGATAGAAAGAATTATCGAAAGAACGAAAATAAAAATAAAAATCCAGAACATCATTTTGTTTCTCCATTTTCATTTTTTAAAGCATCGAATTGATCTTTTTTTAGTGTTACTCCGGTTTTATGTGATGCTCTTGCGAGTGAATGGGAAGCTATTGGTGCTGTTATCAGAATGAAAAATGATATGAGAATGAGTTTGAAAAACCATGATGGATGCAAAAACCCGATACCGATTATCGTCGAAAAAGCACCAAGAGTAGTTGCTTTTGTTGAAGTTTGTAATCTGTTATAAAGATCTTTCATCCTGACTATTCCAATACTTCCAAGGAGAGAGAATGTTACGCCTATGAAAATCAGAATAATTCCTATGATGTTCATTTTGAACCTCTCTCTTCAAGATATTTTGAAATCGCCACAACCGATACAAATGAGAGTATTGCATAAACAAGGGAGATATCTAAAAGAAGTGGATTTTCGAGAAAAGAAGCGATCAAAACAAGACCCCCCGAAGAGATAGTTGTAAACATATCAAGAGCGATTGTTCGGTCTTGAATAAGAGGTCCTTTAAAAAATCTAAATAGAACAAGGATCACTGATAAGCCCATGATTATAAACCAAATTGTATACAAAGTATTCATAATGCAAACCTCTTTATTTTATCTTCAAACGGTTTAACAATATTTTTATAAACATCATCTTCATCCGTTGATTTAACATCTATACAATGTATAAACAACCTGTCACCATCTATATCAACCGAAAGGGTTCCAGGAGTTAATGTGATCGAATTCGCAAGTATTGATTTGGCAAGTTCAGATTTTAATTGGGTTCTACATGAAACAATAGCAGAGTTTACATTGATTCTTGGAGAAAGAACTATTTTAGCAACATTCATGTTCGCCTTGACAATTTCGACCAAAAGATAAAAAATGTAAAACAAAAGATGAAACAGCGATAAAAATAAAGGTATTTTTAAAGAAAAATAATCAAGAAAATTTTTGAAAAGAAAAATAAGAACAACTGAAATAACAAAACCTGTTAAGATTTCTTGAATGTTAAAAGGGTATGTGAGGAAAAGGTAGATCACGAAAAAAAATAAAAAAGAGTTAAAAAAACTGGAAATGGAACATTTTTTATCCATAATACTCCCGATTTTTTTCAATTTTAAATCTTTTCGGAAAAATGTCAATAGAAAAAATTACAATTTTTTACAAATTAAAATTTTAAAAATTTTTTCAGATTATTGATTAATAAAGAATCCTTGACTTTTTCGGTGGTTTATTATATAGTTAACAATGTTAACTATTTTTAAAGATTATGGAAAAAATCTGTTATCTTAAAAAAATTTTTAAAGAACTTTACCTTTTTGATTACAATCTCAAAAAGGAAACAAAACTATCGATGAATGAAGCGATGGTGTTGTGTACTATCAGTGAGAAAAAAATGGATCTTACCCAACTTTCAAAAGAACTTTATGTTTCAAAACCGAGGATGACAAAGATCACTGAAAAACTTGTAAAAAAGGGTTTTTTAAAAAAATTAGGTTCAGAAACGGACAGGAGAGAGAAATATCTTGTTCTAACCGAAAAAGGTTACAAAAAAATTCATGAAATCAAAGATAAAAAAATTCCCTTCCCGCAGATCCGTCTGATCCGCAAAAAACGAAAAATAATAAATATTGTTGGGGACGGTGCTTGACTTTTTGACATTTTTGTGTAACCTTATTAAATATGATAAGTTAAAAACGGGGAGGAGTAATGAGAAGAGCAAGAATTAAATATGAAGGTTCATACCATCATGTTATGAATAGAGGGTTTAAAAATGAAAAAATATTTCTTAGTCCAAAAGCGAAGCAACATTTTCTTGAACTTCTTGAGAACTTATCAAAAAAATATGGTATGGAAATCTATGCATATTGTTTGATGAAAAACCATTTTCATTTAGTTTTAAAAAATTATAAAAATTTGTTATCTGAGTTTATGAAAGAACTCGATGGCTCTTATGGAATATATTACAGGAAAAATTTTGGTGGTAGAGGTTATGTTTTTGCAAGTAGGTTCAAGTCAACACTGATACAGGATGACAAATATTTGAAAATGTCAATTATATACACATTGTTAAACCCTGTGAAGGCGAATATAGTTAAAAATCCTTTTGATTATCAATGGTCAAGTATAAACCACTATTTTACTGATAATGAAAGTTTTATTGCAAAAGAAAAAGTTGAAGAGTTGTTTGGAAATTTGAAACAGCTAAATCAATCTTTGAAAGCCTGGGAAAGGAAAAAATTACCTGTGCAAAAATCAAGGGTTGGAGAATTTTTGGGAAGTGATGAATTTTTTAAAGAAGCAATAAAAAAATTTGATAGAAGAAAAGATGATAATGTTTTCATGAACATAAGAGTAAAAAATGAAAGAAAATTGGAAGTTGATGATTTGATACATGAATTTGAAAAAGAAAAAAATATAGATTTTAAAAAAGCAAATTTTAGTAAAAATTACTGGAAAAATTTAAGGTCAGAGTTGCTTGTTTTTTTACACGATAATTATCTTTTAACATACAGGCAAATATCTAAAATAAAATATTTTAAGACTCTTCAACTCTCTTCTTTAGGCAAGATTTATAAAAGGGAAAAGGAGAAAAATGTCAAAAAGTCAAGCACCGTCCCCGAGTAGAAAAAAAATAGGATGGGTGAGTCCTTTTCCGCCAGTTAAGTCAGGGATTTCGGTATATTCGGAAGCACTTTTAGATGAGTTAAAAAAAAGTGAAGAATTTGATTTTTTTTGTGTTTCTGCAACACCTAATGGAAAGGGAATTTATATTGATCTGGTTCACGATGGTGATTTTGATATTTTAATATATTCCATCGGAAATCATCCATTGCATCTTGCTTCTTATGAAAAAGCATTGAAAGAACCAGGAATAGTTTTTCTGCATGATCTAAATTTACACGATCTTTTATACTATAGATCGATAGAACACAATGAACCTTTCCTGTATTTGAAATATTTACTCAACGAAACGGACGACTTTCAAAAAATTAAACAACTTTTAAACAATCAAGGAAAAGATAGAAACCTTTTCGCTGATCTTCCATTGTTAAAAGAACTTGCTATTTCGAACAACTATTTTATCGTTCATTCAGAATATGCAAAAAAACTGATAAGAGAAAAAAATCCTTATGCCAGTGTCTTAAAAATAAATCATATATGTCCATGGGCAGAGAAAGTTGATCGATTAAAAAAAGAAAAAGTAACTATTGGAATTTTTGGATACCTTTCAAAGGACAGGATGATAGAGGAAACTTTACAGATTTTTAAAAAGTTCAAAACTGTTTCAACAAAACAAATCATATTAAGATTTGTTGGAGAGGATGTTGATATAGATCTTAAAAAAATAATAGAACAGCAAAATCTTAAACAGTTTTGTGAAATTTTTAGAAATGTCAACGATGAAGATTTTTTAAAATTGATGAAAGAGTGTGATTATGCGATAAACATTAGATATCCTGTAAGAGGAGAGATGTCCAGTAATTTGATAAAATTTTTAGGGTTTGGAATACCAACTGCTATAATTAGAGAGAAATCTTTTGAAGATATACCACAAGATTGTATTTTTTCGATAGATATTAAAAATTTTGAGATTTCTTTACTGAATTTTTTTGTAAAAATTGAACAAAATGATTTGAGTTTAGAAAAAATTTCAGAAAACGCTTATGAATTTGCAAAAAATCAGTGTTCAATAGAAAAAGGTTCTCTTCAAATTCTTGATTTCATTAAACGATATAAAAAAACTGAAACGAAGGAATCTTTAAAAAAGTTGAAACTAAAGGATGTTGTTAGATTTTATAGTATTAAAGATATAATGAAAAGTTATATTAAGAAATTTCTTTTATAAAAATGATAAAATATGGTTGAGCGAGAAAGAATAAAAATTCTAAAAGATTATGGAATCAAAAAAGGTGATTTTGTTTTGTACTGGATGCAGTCATCTCAAAGGGTTGAATATAATCATGCTTTGACTTATTCAATAGAAAAAGCAAACGGATTAAAATTACCTTTAATTGTTGTTTTCTGTTTAGTCCCATCTTTTCCAAATGCAAACCTGAGACATTACTATTTTATGCTTGAAGGTTTAAAGGAAACTTTTGAAAAACTTGAATCTTTGAGTATTGGGACTATTTTAGAAATTGGAGATCCTGTTGATATAGTTACAAAATATTCTTTAAATGCATCACTTGTTATAACAGATACAGGATATACAAAAATACAAAGGTGTTGGAGAAATGAAATAACAAAAAGAATCAACAGTTCATTTTTTCAGGTTGAAACTGATATTGTTGTTCCCGTAGAAGTGGCATCTAACAAGGAAGAATTTTCCGCTGCGACAATCAGAAAAAAAATTTTGGAAAAAGTGCCTCACTTTTTGAATGAAATAAAAATTCAAAAGCCCTTGAAAAAATGGGATAAATCCTTTTATAGAATAGATATTCAAAATCTTTTGAATAAAATTAGATGTGATAAATCTGTTTCACCTTCAAAATTTTTCAAGGGAGGATATACTCAGGCAAAGAAAAAATTGGAAGATTTTTTATCGAATAAATTGAAAGAATATGAACTTTTCAAAAATGATCCAACAAAAAATGTTACATCAGATCTGAGTCCATATCTTCATTTTGGTCAAATTTCTCCTGTTGAAATTGTGTTGAATATTTTGAAAGTTAATAGAGATCTAAGCAATTCTTTTATTGATGAGTTGATCGTTAGAAGGGAACTTGCAATAAATTTTACATATTACAATAAAAATTATGACAGTTTTAACTCTTTACCTGGCTGGGCAAAAGAGAGTTTAACAAGACATGAAAAAGACAAAAGAAAATATTTTTATACATTGGAAGAACTTGAAAACAGTAAAACTCATGATCCTTTCTGGAACAGTGCGCAAAAGGAAATGGTTATCAAAGGTAAAATGCATGGATATATGAGAATGTATTGGGGTAAAAAGGTGATCGAGTGGAGTAAAACTCCAGTAGAAGCGTATGAAAGGTTGATTTACCTGAATGACAAATATGAACTTGACGGAAGAGATCCCAATGGATACGCAGGAATATCATGGTGTTTTGGGAAACATGATAGACCTTTTAAAGAGAGAAAAATTTTTGGAAAAGTAAGATATATGAGTGAGAACGGATTGAAAAGAAAGTTTGAAGTTGAAAAATATGTAAATATGATAGAAAGTTTATAAGAAATATCTATATAAAAAAGAATAACTTACAGAAAAATGTCAAAAAGTCAAGCACCGTCCCCGAGTTAAAAAAGAAATCTTGGAGTTGACTTAATAAAGATATATAATATAATAAAAAAATTATGAAAAAATTAAAACTTGAGGATATAAAAAAGATAATTCCATGTAAGGAATGTTATGAGGTTGATGCGAACAGATGTGTTTCATCGATCTGTGCATCGGATCTGATGAGTGAAGTGCTTCTGATAGCAGAAAAGGATGGGGTCATTGTCACAAACCTTTTGAACATCCAGACGATCAGAACAGCAGAGATGGTTGAGGCATCGGCTGTTATTTTTGTGAGAGGGAAAAAACCAACAAAGGAGATGGTTGAACTCGCAAATAAAAGTGGTATTTCAATATATGTTACAGAGAAAGGTATGTTTGAAACATGTGGTCTGTTATATGAAAATGGAATAAATTTCAAAATATGAGTGAGATAAGATTGAGTTTTGAAATAAAACACAACGATTTTGATAGAGCAGGTTCAGCATCAAGTAATCTTAAAAATAGTTTGAAACAGTTGGGGTATCCACCTGAAGATATCAGAAGGGTTGCGATTGCAAGTTATGAGGCAGAGATGAATGTGGTTGTTCATGCGTCCGATGGAAGGATGGAGGCAGTTATAACTCCACAACAGGTAGATGTCTGGGTTATAGATAATGGTCCCGGGATTGAAAATATAGAACTTGCGATGCAGGAAGGATACTCAACAGCACCTGAAAAAATTAGAGAGTTAGGTTTTGGTGCTGGAATGGGACTTCCAAACATAAAAAAAAATTCTGATTTTTTTGAAATCGAAAGTAAAGTTCCAGATGGAACAAAAGTCCATTTTATAATCAGGAGAAATTCTGGGAAATAAAATCAAATACTTTCATTCTGTAAGATTACGGGAAGAGGATTGTAAAGGGTGCACCCATTGTATGAGAAGGTGCCCAACTGAAGCGATCAGAATCAGAAAAGAAAAAGCGTTCATTATCGAAGAAAGGTGTATTGATTGTGGTGAATGTATAAGGATATGTCCTAACCATGCGAAATACGCTGTGTCCGATCCACTCGATTCTCTGAAAAAATATAAATACAGAATTGCAATACCTGCACCATCGATAACAGGTCAGTTTCCAGAACGACTTGAAATCGCAGGAATCCTTGGTGGACTTATTGAAATTGGTTTCGATGATGTGTTTGAGGTTGCTGTTGGAGCAGAGATTATTTCCGACTACACACAAAAATATATAGAAGAACATAAAGATATAAGGCCTTTGATCTCCTCAGCATGTCCATCCGTTGTCCGTCTGATACAGGTGAGATTCCCTTCTCTCGTTGAAAACATTATTCCGATAATAACACCAATGGATATTACAGCAAAGATTGCGAAAAGAGAGGCAGTTAAAAAAACGGGGTTAAAAGAGGAAGAGATAGGAGTTTTCTTTATAACACCATGCCCTGCTAAAGTCACATCTGTTAAAGAACCGGTTGGTGAAACTGTTTCACCTGTGGATGGTGTGATATCGATTACAGATATTTATGAAAAATTGATAAATCATATCGATTCGATAGTGAAGAGAAACGATATTGTAAAATCAGGGAAAAGAGGGATCAGATGGGGTAGAGAGGGTGGAGAGAATGATTCGATAAAGGGAAAGATAAGAAAACTTTCAGTTGATGAAATACATAATGTGATAAAAGTTCTTGAAAAAGTTGAAGATGGAAAAATGGAAATTTTTGATTATATAGAGGCACAGGCATGTCCTGGTGGTTGTGTTGGTGGAATCTTTAACAAAGAGAATCCGTTTGTTGCAAAGGAAAGAATTGATAGGCTGGCAGAAAAGATTAATCTTGAATCGGATGAAGCGAAAGTTGTTGAGGAAAATATTAAAGAGAGAGAGATGATTCTATCAGAAAAAATTACACCAAGACCGATTACACTTGATCCTGATATTAACATTGCTCTTGATAAACTTGAAAAGTTGAACGAAATCGAAAAGAAACTCCCAGGAATAGATTGTGGTGCCTGTGGTTGTCCGACCTGTAAAGCGTTTGCTGAGGACATCGTTCAGGGAATAAAAAGTATAGATGAGTGTATTGTAATTTTAAAGGAAGAGTATAAAAAGGAAAAGGAGAAGTTATGAGAGTTTCAGAAATAAAAAGTAAACTCAATCTTGAAACTGTCACTGAGGGTGATAACGATGTTGAATATGGTTATGTTTCAGACCTTCTATCGGTTGTTATGGGAAAGGTCAAACCAAAATCGATCTGGATGACAGTTCAGACGCATAAAAATATAGTTGCTGTTGCAAAGATGGCGGATATTGCTGCAATAGTGATATGTGATGGATTTTCCCCTGATGAGGACACGGTTGAGACAGCAAAAAAAGAGGGGATAATCATTTTGAAAACGGAAAAAAATTCTTTTGAAGTTGCTGGACTTCTTTACAACTTAGGAGTTAGATGAGACATAAAGCCGACTTACATATTCATACATGCCTTTCTCCCTGTGCTGATTGGTATATGTCGCCTGTTCAGATTTCAAAAATGGCAAAATTTATGAAGCTTGACATTATTGCTATAACAGACCATAACTCGATTCACAACATAAAAGGAGTTATGGATGCTGCTGATATGATAGATGTTGAGGTGATTCCTGGAATAGAGATTCAAACAAAAGAGGAAGCACATATACTTGGATATTTTGAAAATCTTGAAAGTATCGAGAATTTTTACAAAGAGTTTGAAAAAACACTTCCAAAAATCCAGAATGATCCTGAAAAGATGGGAAAACAGGTTGTTGTTGATATGTATGATGAGGTTTTATATGAATACCCTTACTTTTTAGGGATTTCATCTGAAATGTCTCTTGATCAGGTTGTTTCCCTTATACATAGTTTTGGTGGACTCGCTTTCGCTTCACATATAGATAAACCAAATTTTTCAATAGTATCACAACTTGGATTCATTCCACCTGATTTAAAACTTGATGGAGTTGAGATCACAAAAGAGGTTGATTTATACAAAGAAAGGTATAAAATTATATGTTCTTCTGATGCTCATTATATTGATGAGATCGGAAGAAGATATGTTGCTTTTGAATTTGATGGGACGATTGAAAACAGAGGTTTTGGGGTTTTTAAAAAGGTTCTTGAAGAGAACAGGATCGAATGTCATAAAGGAGGATAAAAGATGAAAATCAAAAAAGAGGAGTTGCTTGAGCAACTGAAAGAAGAGATAAGAAAACATCCAAAAGGACAAAAAGATCTTATCGAAGTTTTACATAAAACACAGGAACTTTTTGGATATATTCCACAGGAAGCTATAAGTTTAATTTCAAAAGAACTCGGTGTATATAGAAGTGTGATCTATGGAATTATAACTTTTTACCATTTCTTTACACTTCAACCACCAAGTAAACACAACATAAAACTGTGTCTTGGAACCGCATGTTATGTTAAAGGTGCTGATAAAATTTTGAGTACTTTGAAAAAAGAGTTGAATGTTGAACTTGAGCAGACAACTGAGGATGGACTATTTAAGATTCAAGGTGCAAGATGTCTTGGTGCATGTGGACTTGCACCCGTGATGATGATCGACGAAGAGGTTTATGGAAAGTTGACTGAGGATAAGGTTCTCGAGATAATAAACGAATACAGGAAAAAGGCAGTTGAAGAAGTTAAATGAGAGACCTATCACTTCATATTCTGGATATTGCGGAAAACAGTATCAGGGCAAAAGCGAAACTGGTCCAGATCAATTTTTATGAGGACAAAGACGAAATGAGATTTGAAATAATTGATGATGGTTTTGGAATGGATGAAGAACTTCTTAAAATGGTTCTCGATCCATTCTTTACCACAAAAGATGAAAGGAAGAAAAAGTTTGGACTCGGTTTACCACTTTTGAAGCAAAACGTTGAACAGAGTGATGGAAAATTCAAAATCGAATCAAAAAAAGGTGCTGGAACAAAAGTGTTTTTCTCTGTTAACAAAAACCATATAGATGCTTTGCCCCTTGGAAACCTTGAAGAAACACTATGGATTCTTATGACAGTTTATGATGGAGTTGATATAGTTTTTACCTATGAAAAAAATGGTAGCAAAGTAAAAATAGATAGCCGGGAATTGAAAGAAATTTTCAACGGTATGAATCTTGGTGATCCACAGATTACAGGTTATATCAAACAGTTCATTAAGGAAAATTTAAATTCAATAAAAAATCAGGAGGCATTATGAAACTTGAAGATCTAAAAAAGATCAGAGAGAAAATGGAAAAAGAGACAAATTTAAGAGAAGGAAAAGGGAGAATAAAGGCAGTTGTGGGAATGGGAACATGTGGTATAGCAGCAGGAGCAAGGGAAGTTCTGTCCGCTCTTCTTGATGAAATATCAAAAAGGAATCTTACAGATATCGTGATAACCCAATCAGGTTGTAGAGGACTCTGTGATAGGGAGCCGATAGTTGATGTTTATGAGGAAGGTAAAGAGATGATAACTTATGGTAACCTTACACCTGAAAAAGCAAGAAGAATAGTTGCAGAACATTTTGTTAATGGAAACATAGTAAAAGATTTGTTGGTATCATCAAAGTAATGGAGGAAGGATGGCAAAAATATATAACCTTCTTCTATGTGCTGGAGCATCCTGTATTTCAAGTGGAGGTTATTCTTTCAGAGATAAACTTGTTGAAGAGTTAAAAAAACATAAACTTGAAGGTATGGTGAACATAGTTGAAACCGGTTGTGTTGGAATATGTGAACTTGGACCTGTTGTTATAGTTTATCCTGATGGAGTTTTCTATAAAAAATTAAAACCTGAGGATGCAAAGGACATAGTTGAAGAACATTTATTAAAAGGGAGAGTGGTTCAAAGGTTGCTCTATAAAGAAAAAGATTCTGAAAAGATAGTTCAACAGGCAACACAGATTCCATTTTTCCAGAAACAGTTAAAGATAGTTTTAAGAAACTGTGGAATCATAGATCCTGAATCACTTGAAGAGTATATCGGGAAAGATGGTTATAGCGCACTTGCAAAAGTTTTAACCGAGATGAGTCCTGAGGATGTAATTAAAGAGATAAAAGATTCAGGACTAAGGGGAAGAGGTGGAGCAGGTTTCCCAACAGGACTCAAATGGGAACTTGTTAGAAACTCAAAGGGAGACGAAAAATATGTTGTCTGTAATGCTGATGAGGGAGATCCAGGTGCTTTTATGGATCGATCGGTTCTTGAGGGTGATCCTTTTTCAGTTATCGAAGCGATGACGATCGCAGGATATGCTGTTGGAGCAAAACAGGGTTATGTTTATGTGAGAGCAGAGTATCCACTCGCAATAAAAAGGTTGAAGAGTGCAATCAAAAAAGCGTATGAGGAAAATCTTTTAGGAAAGAATATTTTTGGAAAAGGACTTGATTTTGATCTTGAAATAAGAGTTGGTGCTGGTGCTTTTGTTTGTGGAGAAGAAACAGCGTTGATGCATTCGATTGAGGGTCAAAGGGGAACACCATCTCCAAAACCACCATTTCCAGCAGATAAAGGGTTGTTTGGAAAACCAACTCTGATAAACAATGTTGAAACATACGCTAACATCTGTCAGATAATCTTAAAAGGAAGTAAATGGTTTTCATCGATTGGAACCGAAAAAAGCAAAGGAACAAAAGTTTTCGCACTTGCAGGTGAGATAAACAACACTGGACTTGTTGAGGTTCCAATGGGAACAACATTAAGAGAAATGGTTTACGAAATTGGGGGTGGACTTCCAAACAACAAAAAGTTTAAAGCAGCACAGATCGGAGGACCATCTGGAGGATGTATTCCTGCGGAATTTATAGATACTCCACTTGATTATGAAAGTGTAAAGAAACTTGGAACAATAATAGGTTCAGGTGGACTTATAATTATGAGTGAGGATACATGCATGGTTGATCTCGCAAAATATTTCCTTGAATTCACCCAGGATGAATCATGTGGAAAATGTCCACCATGTAGAATCGGAACAAAAAAGATGCTTGAGATTTTGGACAGAATCTCGAAAGGAAGAGCGAAACAGGAAGAACTGGATCTTCTGATACATCTTGGAGAACAGATCTGTAAAACATCTTTGTGTGGACTTGGTCAAACAGCACCAAATCCTGTTCTTTCAACTATAAGATATTTTAAAGATGAGTATCTTGAACATATTAACGAGAAGAAATGTCGAGCAGGTATATGTTTTAAAAAGAAAAAATAAATTCGGAGGATTTATGGATAGAGAAAAAATACTTAAAAAGTATGAACCAACAAGAGAAAACCTCCTTTACATCCTGCATGATATACAGAATTCAAAAGATGAAAAGTATCTTTCAGAGGATGATCTTGTTGCTGTTTCAAAGTATCTAAAGGTCAGTAGATCCGAAGTGATGGGAGTTGCAACATTCTATACTATGTTTTCAGTAAAAAAACGTGGACATCACATCGTCAGAGTTTGTGTTTCACCACCATGTCAACTTATGGGAAGTGATACTGTGTTCAACTATCTGAAAAAGACACTTGGAGTCAAAGAGGGTGAAACAACAGATGATAACATGTTTACACTCGAAACATCATCATGCCTTGGTGTTTGTGCTGTTGCTCCCGCTATGATGGTGGATGATGATATGTATGGAAATCTTACACCAGAAAAGATTGATGAAATAATAACCAAATACAGGGAGAAGAAAAATGGCTAAAATATTCAGAACTCATATTTTGGTTTCAATAGATCCAGAAACTCTCCTTGCAGGTGCTAAAGGGATTTTTGAAAAGTTAAAAAAGGAGATCGAAAAAGCAGGTCTTTCGGATGAGATTATGGTTGCAGAAACAGGTAATCTTGGAATATCAGGTAAAGGTGTTGTTCTTGTTGTCTATCCAGAAGGTGTTTACTATGTCAATGTTAAAAGTGAAGATGTTTCAAGAATCGTTAATGAACATCTTTTAAAGGGAAGAATAGTTAAGGATCTCGTTTTTTCAGGTGAACTTGTAAAAGGTGAAACTGTTACACTTGAAAGACCAAAAGAGGAAAGAATTGTTTTAAAAGGATCAGGTGAAATCGATCCAGAAAACATCGAGGAATATATCGGAATAGGTGGTTTTGAAGCGTTAGGAAAAGCATTGTTTGAGATGAAACCAGAAGATGTTGTTAAAGAGGTTAAAGAATCCGGTTTGAGAGGAAGAGGTGGAGCAGGTTTCCCAACAGGTTTAAAATGGTCATTCACAGCACCACTTCAGGGAGAAAAATATATAATTTGTAATGCTGATGAAGGTGAACCAGGAACATTCAAAGACAGGTTGATAATGGAAGGTGTACCATACAGATTGATAGAAGGAATGATTCTCGCAGGTTATGCTGTTGGTGCATCAAAAGGATTCATATATATCAGAGGAGAGTATGACCTTTCAATCAAAAGAGTAGAAAACGCAATAAAAAAATGCAAGGAGTACAATCTTCTTGGAAAAAATATTCTTGAATCGAACTTCTCTTTTGACATAGAAGTTAGAAAAGGTGCTGGTGCCTATGTTTGTGGAGAGGAAACAGCACTTATAGAGTCGATGGAAGGAAAAAGGGGAAATCCGAGAAATAAACCACCATTCCCTGGAGTAAAAGGTTTCAGACAGAACCCGTCTGTTGTCAACAATGTTGAGACGCTCACAAATGTTCCAGATATAATTAAAAATGGCAGCAAATGGTATAAAAGTTTTGGAACAGAAAAATGTCCGGGAACAAAAGTTTATACTCTTATGGGAGATATACTCTATCCTGGTCTTATAGAGGTTCCGATGGGAACGACTTTGAAAGATATAATTTTCAAATATGGTGGTGGATTGAAAGAGGGAAAGAAGTTTAAAGCAGCGTTGATCGGAGGTGCTGCTGGTGCATTCATATCTGAAAAAGGAATTGATGTTAAGATGGATTTTGATTCACTCGGTGAATATGCAGCAGTTTTAGGTTCAGGTGCGATACTTGTTCTTTCAGAGGATAGAAATGCTGTTGAAACTCTGGATTCGATATTGCAATTTTTCAAACACGAATCATGTGGAAAATGCTCACCATGTAGAATCGGAACAAAACAACTTTCTATCCATTCAAAAAATATTCTGAAAGGAAAATCGACTATCGAAGATTGGGAAAGAATGAAAGAGTTGTCATACATAATGAAACTCACATCCTTCTGTCCTCTTGGACAGTCGCCTTACATTCCGATCAACAGTTTCAGTAAATATCTTGAAGATGATATAAAAAAAATGTTAAATAAATAAGGAGAGCACAATGGTTAAAGAATTAACAGTTTTTATTGATGGTATCGAGGTTAAAGTTCCAGAGGGAACAACCATTCTTGATGCTGCTAAGAAGATCAATGTTGATATTCCAACTCTCTGCTATTACAAAGATTTAACTCCAACCGGTAACTGTGGAATATGTGTTGTTGAGGTTGAGAATACTCCAACACTGAAAAGAGCATGTTGTACACCTGTTGCTGATAAGATGAAAATCAAAACAAACACGAAACAGGTGATCGATGCAAGAAAAACGGTTCTTGAACTAATACTTTCAAACCATCCAAACGATTGTCTTGAATGTTTTAGAAATCAGAGTTGTGAATTACAGGCGATGGCAGAGAAACTCGGTGTTTATGAACTTCCGTTCAAAAGGTTTGACAGGGATATGCCTCTTGATGATAAGGGAGTGATCATAAGGGATCCAAACAAGTGTATACTGTGTGGAAGATGTATTCAGGTATGTCAAAACATTCAAACAGTTTTTGCCATAGATTTTATCAACAGAGGATATGAAACTAAGATGGCTCCCTTTATGGATATGCCACTTTCAGACAGTGTCTGTACAAACTGTGGTCAATGTGTTGTTGTCTGCCCTGTTGGTGCTCTATATGAAAAATCAAGCATCGATGATGTCTGGGCTGCTATCAACGATCCAACAAAACATGTGGTTGTTCAGGAAGCACCTGCGGTAAGAGTTGCTATCGGTGAAGAGTTTGGATTCAAGGAAGGTGAGGTCACAGCAGGAAAAATGCATGCAGTTTTAAGAAGGATGGGATTTGACAGAGTGTTTGACACAAACTTTACAGCAGACCTTACAATTATGGAAGAGGGGACAGAGGTTGTCCATAAAATATATGAGGCATTTGAAACAGGAAATTTTGGTAAGCATCTACCAGTTATAACCTCATGTTCACCAGGATGGATAAAATTTATGGAAACATTTTTTGCTGATCTAAGAGAGCATATCTCTTCAGCGAAATCACCACAGCAGATGTTTGGAGCACTTGCAAAAACCTACTACGCTAAGATGGAAAATATAGATCCAAAAGATATAGTTTCAGTTTCCATAATGCCATGCACAGCGAAAAAATATGAGGCAGCAAGACCTGAGATGAACGCAAGTGGTTTCAGGGATGTTGATTATGTTTTGACAACAAGAGAATTTGCAAAGATGATCAGACAATCTGGAATCGATTTTAAAAACCTGCCTGATGAACCTGCAGATGAGCTGATGGGATTCTATACTGGTGCTGCAACAATATTTGGAGCAACTGGTGGAGTTATGGAAGCAGCGATAAGAACGGCCTACTTCGTGCTTTCAGGTGAAGAGATGAAAGATTATGATATAAAGATCGTCAGAGGAATGGAAGGAATAAAAGAGGGAGTTCTTGAGGTTCCAGTGAAAAAACTTGGGAAGAAAGTTCCATTAAAGGTTGCTGTTGCTCATGGACTTGGTAATGCAAGAAAACTTTTAACAAAGGTTGCACAGCAGTTGAAAGAAAAGGGAGAATCAGAGTATCACTTCATCGAGATAATGGCATGCCCGGGTGGATGTGTTGGAGGTGGTGGACAGCCGTATGCATGTGAATATGCAGCGAGAGCAAGAAGAGCAGAAGGACTTTACAAAGAGGATAAAGAGATGCTTCAGTTCAGAGCATCACACCAGAACCCAATGGTACAAAAGGCGTACAAAGAGTTCCTTGGTGAACCATACTCACATCTTGCTCATAAACTTTTGCATACAAAATATGTTGATAGATCAGATCTTGTTTAAACTTGTTTAGAAAAAGATTTTCAGTAAAGGGCGGTTTTTTTAACCGCCCTTTTTAATGGCAGGAGGAGAAAATGAGTTCAATTCTGCTTGCAGTTGGAGCGTTTATACTTTTTGCAATCGGTTATAAGTTTTATGGAAGGATTCTTGAAAAACTTTTTGATGTGAAAAAAGAAAACACTACTCCAGCAAATTATAAATATGATGGTATTGATTATGTTCCTGCAAAGAATTGGCTCATTCTTTTTGGACACCATTTTTCTTCGATTGCAGGTGCAGGACCAATACTTGGGCCAGTGATCGCTTGTGCAATATGGGGTTGGTTTCCAGCAGTTTTATGGATAATTCTTGGTTCAATATTCTTTGGAGGAGTTCACGATTTTTCAAGTTTGATGGTTTCTTTAAGAAATGATGGGAAAACGATAGGTGATACAACTGAATCCGTTTTAGGTTCAAAAGCAAAGATCATTTTTTCGATTTTTTTATGGTTATCTCTGATACTTGTTATTGCAGTTTTTGCTGCATCTGCTGCAAAAACTATCGAAACAACTCCAGAAATCGCTATACCAACTTTTGGAATAATAGTACTTGCAGTTCTTGTTGGAATTATGCTTTATAGATTCAAAATGAACACTATTGTTGCAACGGTTATTGGAGTTGTTTTAATGTTTGGTTTGATACTACTTGGAATAAGATTTCCGATAAAATGGACATATACAGGTTGGCTTATAAGTTTACTCATATTTTATGCTTATACTGCATCTGTTCTACCTGTTAACATAATTTTACAACCAAGAGATTACCTTTCATTTTTTGTTTTGTTTTTTGGATTGATAGCAGGTTATACTGGAATATTTATTACAAGACCAGAAATAAAAACTCCCGCTTTTGTCAGTTTTAAAGGTAGTGAAGGAACATTGTTTCCAGTTATGTTTATAACAATAGCGTGTGGTGCTATATCAGGATTTCACTCACTTGTTGCGAGTGGAACAACTTCAAAGCAGTTGAACAGCGAAGGTGATGCAAAAAAGATTGGATATGGTGCAATGTTAACGGAAGGTGTTTTGAGTATTCTTGCAGTGATTTCAGTTTCTGCAGGACTTTACTGGTTTGGGGGAAAAGAAGGTTATGTTTATCCTGAACTTGTTAAAGAGGGGAAATGGATAGTTGCTTTTGGAAAGGGCTATGGAGAGATAGCAAAACCGCTTTTCGGAACACTCGGGATGTTTATTGGAATAACGATGCTGAAAACATTTATTGTTACTACACTGGATACTGCAACAAGAATTACACGATACATCGGTGATGAACTTTTTGGAGAAACATTTAAAATAAAGTTTATGAAAAATATGTATGTTAACACAGCGATCGTTATCGGTCTTGCCACATATCTTTCACTTGGACCATGGCAGTCAATATGGCCGGTTTTTGGTGCTTCAAATCAACTTGTTGCTGCTTTAACACTTCTCGTTGTAACTGTATGGTTGTTGAGCAGAAACAAAGCGACCTTATACACTCTGATCCCTTCGATCCTAATGCTTATTTTCACTCTGACAGCACTCACGATGCAATCTATAAAGTTTTTCAAAAATTCAAAAATTTTACTTGGAATTATATCAATTCTACTTTTACTTCTTGCATTATTCATGATATCAGAGACCACCAGAGTTTTTGTTTTGAAGTTAAAAACCAAATCTGGGGACGGTGCTTGACTTTTTGACAATTTTTTGTAAGTTATTCAATTCTTTATAGATAAAAATTCTTTTAGATTGAAAAAAAATATTATTTTGCTATAATAAAACTGGAGGAAAATTGGATTTACTTTTTATTGGATTTAAATCGACCAGTATACAATCTATCATAATGATTTTAGTTGGATTGATTTTGATTTACCTTGCGATCAAAAAAGAGTATGAACCTTTACTTCTTTTACCAATAGGATTTGGAACAATACTCGTTAACCTTCCACTTTCAGTTGTATTTGAACATGAAGGAACTTCAGGTTTTTTAAAAATACTTTTTGATGCTGGAATAACAACAGAACTTTTTCCTATCCTTATTTTTATTGCTGTTGGTGCGATGTGTGATTTTACACCAATGTTTACGCAGCCACTTATGATGTTTTTTGGTGCAGCAGCGCAGTTTGGAATTTTTGCAACCATACTTTTTGCAACTCTGCTCGGTTTTGATTTTAAAGTTGCAAGTGCGATTGGAATTATTGGTGCTGCTGATGGTCCAACTTCAATCTATGTTGCAACAAAATTTGCAAAAAATTACCTTGGAGCAATATCTGTTGCAGCGTATTCTTACATGGCTCTTGTTCCTCTGATACAACCTGTTGTAATAAGATCTTTGACGACAAAAAAAGAAAGATTGATCAGAATGAAAAGAAATGGTAAAAATGTTCCTAAATCTTTAAAAATTTCTTTTCCGATTATAGTTACTTTGATTTCAGGTTTCATTGCTCCAATGAGTGTTCCTCTTATAGGTTCTCTTATGCTTGGCAATCTTTTGAGAGAATCTGGGGTTGTTGAAAAACTTTCGAAGAGTGCTCAAAATGAACTTGCATCTGTTACGACACTTCTTCTTGGTATTGCGATAGGTTCAACGATGCAGGCAGAAAAATTTTTGACACCTGATACTGTAAAAATTATGTTGCTTGGGCTTTTCGCCTTCATCTTTGATACAGCTGGTGGAATTCTTTTTGCAAAATTTTTAAACCTTTTCCTGAAAAATAAAATCAATCCAATGGTTGGTGCCTCTGGAATATCAGCTTTTCCTATGAGTGCAAGGGTTGTTCATAAACTTGCTCAGGAAGAGGATAAAAACAATTACATTCTTATGGAAGCTGTTAGTGCGAATCTTTCAGGACAGATTGGGTCGGTTATAGCAGGAGGACTTGTTCTTGCGCTGGTTCCAGTTTTGATAGGTTAAAAGGATGTAAAATGAACAATTTGATAGAAATCATAAAAGTGAGCAATGATATTACGAAGAGTTTAGTTTTGATGATTTTGGCAATTCCTATAACCTTTTTAGTACAGTTTTTATTTTTTACGATAATTAAACTCTGGATGTTTATTTTTGAAGATGAAAATAGTGGAAACAAAAATTAAATTATTTGAACAATAACTTTTCTGCTGCTTCTTGGTCCATCAAACTCACAAAACATTATCGATTGCCATGTACCAAGTATCAATTTTCCATCTTTTAAAGGTAATGTTATACTTGAACCAACGAGAGAACTTTTTATATGCGCTGCTGCGTTTCCATCGATTCTGTCATGAAGATAACCTGCTCTTTTGGGAATGAATTTATTCAGAGCGTTTAAAAAATCCGTCTTTATGTTCGGATCAGCACTTTCGTTTAAAATTATTCCTGCTGTTGCGTGCGGTATGTAAATGTGAACAATACCATTTTTTATGCTTGAATTGTTTACAATCTGTTCAACTCTGTCTGTTATATCGATAATTTCTTCATTTTGTTCTGTGTTCAAAGAAAATTCAAGATAAAACATAATTTAATTTTATATATTCTTGATAAGAAAATCAATACCTGTTAAACTAAAGAATGCAATTTTTGAAAAAAAATAAATTAAAGCTTATTAAAATGGGGGACGGTGCTTGACTTTTTGACATTTTGCTATAAGTTAATACATATAATAATTTACGGGATTAAAAGTTTTCAAAATTTCAACAATTTTACAATACATTATCCTAAAATTGTTATTATCAAAATATAATAATAAAATTTTCCTTAAAAATATTGATTTTAAAAGATTTTTATGATAAACTAAAAAACTAAAATTTTTAAAGAGGTGTTTATGAAAAATGTTAAAGACCTTATTAAAGATGGGAAGGAAATGCTTGATAAGGGAGAGTATAAAAAGGCGCTTTTTACATTTCTGAATGTTTTAAAAGAACACCCTGATTGGCCAGACATTAGAAACTATTTGGGACTTGCATACAATTTTTTGAATAATCTTGAAGAGGCGGAAAGAGAGTTCAAAGAGGCAATTAAACTTAATCCAAATTATGTTGAAGCACATTTGAATCTTGCGTTGACCTACAACGAGATGGGGAAATACGATCTTGCTGAAGAACAGTTCGAAATAGCATCAAAACTTGAAAAAAAGCAGGGGAACTCAGGTTTTGGTAAAAAGGAAAAGATAATAAAACTTTTATTGCAACTTGGAGATCTCTATTTTGAAACAAACGATTTTAACAACGCTCTTGAAACTTACAAAAAAGCGGATAACTTAACAAAAAAATATCCTGATATAAAGTTAAAAATTGGAAGAGTGTACTATGAGATGAAAAAATACTCAAATGCTTTGATATACTTTAAAAAGAGTATAGAGTTGAACAAAAATATGGAAGAAGCATATTTTTATGCTGGTCTTTCATATTACAATCTTAAAAAATATGATGATGCTGAAAAATTCTGGAATCAACTGTTAAAGAAATTTCCAGAAAATAAAAAGGTTATTCCATATATAAAAGTTTTAAAAGATAAAAAGGAGTCAAAATGACTATTCATGAAATCAAACATCCACTTGCTCTTGAAAAACTTGCGATTTTAAGGGATAAAAAAACGAGTTCCGATATTTTTTCAAAAAATCTTGAAGAACTCTCTTTGATTCTTTTTCTTGAAGCGACTAAAAACCTTTCAACAAAAAAATTAAAAGTCGAAACTCCATTTAAAGAGATTGAAGGTGATTTTATAAAAAAAGAGATTCTTCTTGTTCCAATTTTAAGGGCAGGGATAGGAATGATTCCACTTATCAGAAAATTCTTTCCGAAAACGCATGTTGGAATGATCGGACTAAAAAGGGATGAACATATATTGAAACCAATAACATACTATGTCAACTTGCCGAAAAATATTAACAACTATTCTGTTTTTATACTCGACCCGATGCTTGCAACAGGTGGATCAATAATAAAAACGGTTGAAATCCTTTCAGGATACAATGTAAAACCTGATGCTGTAATAAGTATAATTTCAGCACCAGAAGGATTGAAAGCGGTTCAGGAATCGACACCAAATCTTGATATATACACTGTCGCGGTTGATGAAAAACTCAACGAAAATGGCTATATTATACCAGGGCTTGGAGATGCTGGAGATAGATTCTTTAATACGGAGGAGTGATGGATTATAAGGATAGTTTAAATTTACCAAAAACTGAATTCCCAATGAAAGCAAACCTTCCAGTTCTGGAAGAGGAAATTTTAAAATATTGGGATTCGATTGATGTTTACAACAAACTTTTGAAAGAACGAGAAGATAAAGAACTTTATGTTTTACATGATGGACCACCATACGCAAATGGACATATACATATAGGAACAGCGTTCAATAAAATTTTAAAAGATTTCATAATCAAATATAAAAGTATCAGAGGATACAGAACACCATACATTCCTGGTTGGGATTGTCATGGGATGCCTATCGAACACAATGTTACAAAAGAACTCGGTCCAAAATTAAAAGAAACATCTGTTCTTGAATTGAGAAAAAAATGCAGAGATTATGCATCAAAATTTGTAAACACACAAAAAGTTGAATTCAAAAGGTTGGGAGTTTTTGGTGATTGGGATAATCCTTATATCACAATGTCGAACGATTATGAAGCGGATATAATTGATAATTTTGGAAAACTTGTTGAAAAGGGATTCATATATAGAGGTTTAAGACCAATACACTGGTGTATGAAATGTCAAACTGCTCTTGCAGGAAATGAAATTGAGTATGAGGATAAGGAATCACCATCAATATTCGTAAAATTTAAGTTTGAAGATGATGACAAATTCTTCCTAATCTGGACAACAACTCCATGGACTTTGCCTGCTAATGTGGCGATCGCACTTCATCCTGATGAAAAATATGTTGAAGTTGAATCAAGTTATGGAAAACTCGTGATGATGAAAAAACTCGCTCAAACGGTAAGAGAAAAATTAAAAGATGAAAAGTTTAAAATTGTTGAGGAAACTGATGCAAAAAAATATATTGGGAAAAAATATATACATCCAATAGATAAAAGCAAAAAAGGAAAAGTTATAACAGCAGATTTTGTTACAACCGATATTGGAACAGGTATAGTTCACATCGCACCAGGTCATGGTTATGATGATTATCAGGCAGGAATAAAAAATGATCTTGAAATAGTTTGTCCTGTGAACAAAGAGGGAAAATTTTTTGATGAAATCAAAAAATATGGTGGAATGAATGTTTTTGAAGCAAATCCTCACATCATTGAAGATCTGAAAGAAGAAGGTTCTTTGATCTTCTCTGAAAAGATTACCCACTCCTATCCTGTGTGCTGGAGATGCAAAAGTGAGTTGATATTCAGAGCAACAGAACAATGGTTTTTGGATGTTGAAACAAATAACCTCAGAAACAATCTTCTTTCAGAAATAGATAACACAAAATGGATACCTGTCTGGTCAAAGGATAGAATCTATAACATGGTGAAAACAAGACCCGATTGGTGTCTTTCGAGACAAAGGAGCTGGGGGGTTCCAATTCCTGTATTCTATTGTAAAAAATGCTCAACACCACATATCAAAAAAGAAACGATAGATAAAATACGAGATATAATCTTAAAAGAAGGTTCAGATGTCTGGTTTGAAAAGGATGTTTCATACTTTGCAAAAGATATAAAATGTGAAAAATGTAATTCAACAGAATTTGAAAAAGAAACAAACATTTTCGATGTCTGGTTTGACTCATCTTTGAGTCATTCTGCGGTTGTTAAAAAAAGGAAAGAATTACGCTGGCCATCAGATCTTTATCTTGAAGCGGTTGACCAACACAGAGGATGGTTCCAGGTTTCTTTGATAGTTTCCACTGCAACGGATGGAAAAGCTCCTTATAAAGAGGTTTTGACACATGGGTTGATCCTTGATAAGAATATGAAAAAAATGTCAAAATCTCTTGGAAACGTTTTCTCCCCTGAAACGATATGTAAAAAATATGGTGCAGAAATAATAAGGTTGTGGTTTTCATCTGTTGATTACACATCTGATGCTCCTTTTGGAGAGGAACTTCTTTCAAGTTCAAAAGAGACATATTTCAAAATCAGAAACACAATAAGATTTATGCTTGGAAATCTTGGCAACAGTCAACCCGAAGAGTTTAACCTTTCAAAAGAGGATTTGCATCCTATCGATAGGTATATCCTCGCAAACTATGTAAAGATGAGAAAAAGGATAATAAAAAACTATGATGATTATGAGTTCCATAAAGTGTTCAAAGAATTCTATTCTTTTATAGTTACAGATCTTTCATCTTTCTATCTTGATATAGTCAAAGATAGATTGTATACCTATCCAAAAAATTCAAAAGAGAGAAAATCTGGACTTTTCACTCTACATATTTTACTCGATGATATGCTAAAACTTGTAGCACCGATAATTCCGTTTACCGTTGAACAGGCGTATAAGTACTTCAACAAAAAATCAAAAAAAGAATCGATTCATTTTGAAATATTATCTGATGATATTTACAGATTCGAAGATGAAAACATTTTGAAAGATTTTGAAGTTTTGAATCTTATAAGGGAGAAGGTTTTATCACAACTTGAAAAGTTGAGAAGTGAAAATATCATTGGAAAATCGATCGAAGCAAACCTTTTGATAAATGGACTAAATGACGAAAGTAACAAATTGCTAGAAAAATACAAAAATATTCTGTTTCAACTTTTCATAGTTTCAAATGTGAAATTTCTTGGTAACGATGGAGATCTTGTTGAAAAAGGAGAAAATAAGTTTATTTTGAAAAGTGAAAAAGCGGAAGAAAAAAAGTGCGCAAGATGCTGGCTTCATCTCGAAAGTGTCGGGAACCATTCAGATCATCCCGATCTGTGTGACAAATGTTATGATGCGGTAAAAATGGAGGAATAGTATGGATAAGAAAACAAAAAAAGCAATCGAACAACAACTGATAAAAATGAAACAGGAAAAACAACAGATTCTACAGGAATACCAGGAAAGGTTGAATTCTAACGAATACATTTCTTCTGAAACATCAGCGTATCCCTACCATTCTGCTGATATAGGAACTGATGCTGCTTCACTTGAAACAACATCGATAAATATGAACGATCTGATCAAAGATATAAGGGAAATCGATGAAGCACTTTTGAGATTACAGAATGGATCATACGGAATATGTGAAATATGTGGAGAAGAAATATCACAGAAGAGGTTAAAAGCACTTCCATTCACAAAACTGTGTATCAAATGTTCAGAAAAGGCAAAATGATGGAAAAATACGGAATCGTTGATTTTAAAAGAAAAATGAAACTGGGATTACCTGTAATCCTTCTTGTAATGTTTCTTGATAGATTGACAAAGATTCTCGTTGTAAACAATCTCGAACTTGGAGAAACAGTTAATGTCTGGGGATGGTTTTTTAAACTGACTTATGTGTTGAACCCAAATGTTGCTTTTTCAATAAAAATAGGGAACTACTGGACAATGCTTGTTTTGAACATTCTGGCGATATTTATTCTTCTAATCTATTTTTTAAAAACGAAATTCAATGTTGTAAAGATAACAGCACTCTCGATGATTGTTGGTGGTGCTTTTGGAAACAACTATGACAGAATAAAGTCGGGTGTTGTTACCGACTTTATCAACCTTGGAACGAAGAGTTGGAGATTCGCTATATTCAATATCGCTGATGCATCAATATCTATAGGTATCGCTATACTTTTAATATCGATTCTCTTTTTTGAAAGAGATGAAGTTTAAGTTAAAAATATTTTTTTATTTTTTTTTTATATTTCTGCTTCTGAATTCAAAAGAAGAAAAAATTAGCTTTGATGCTGAACGAATAATTTACAACAACACAGACAAGAGTGTTTATCTTGTAGGAAACTCCCAGATTATCACAGATTCACTGAAAATTTTTGCTGATTCATTTTTAATTTTCCCTGACTCCTCAAAACTCCATGCATACGGAAAAGTCGAAATGGAATTCAATGATTTTACAATCGATGCTGATTCAATAAATTTTGACTATAAAAAAAGAAATGGACTCGTTTACAGAGGAAAAACACAGATACAAAAATTTCAGATGACAGGTGAAATAATAAATGTTAAAAATGAAAACGAGTTTGAAATTGATAGAGGTGTGTTCACAACATGTAAAAAAAATGAACCAGATTATTGGTTCTATTCCTATAAAACTTTTCTTTACAGAGAAGATCGAGCGATGGTACTTCCAATAGTGCTTTATGTGAAAGAGGTTCCTCTTTTTGCGATTCCGTTCTTTGTGATTCCGATCGCAACCACACGAAAGAGTGGTTTTTTGATGCCAAAACCCGGGTACACTTCTCTTGATGGATTCTATGTTAAACAACTCTCCTATTTCTGGGCAACCAGCGATTACTCCGATATGACTTTTTCTTTCGATTATATTCAAAAACGAGGATATCTGTTTGGATATGAGTTAAGGGTTCTTTTCAATCCGATACTCGCTTTAAATTTAACAAGTAATTTTATCTTTGAAAAAGATAACAGGAGAAGATGGAATCTGACCGGAGATTATTCACATAAACTTTTTTACGATATCAATCTGAAAAGTAAAATCGATTTTGAATCTGACTTTTCGACATATACCGATTATTCCGATACCCTTGTGCTTCGGTTGAAAAGGGAGGCATATTCATTTGTATCAATACAAAAAAATTTCAATTTCTATAACTCTTTTATAAGTTTTGATAGAAGGGAAAATTTCGCCACAAAAGAAATAAAGATGAATCTTCCTTTATATAATGGATATTTTAAAAAGGTGAATTTTTTAAGAATCAAAAATTTCATCCCAAATGGTATATACTATCAAAATTCTCATTCAATAAGCCAATCGGTAATGAGAGATACTCTTTTTGAAAAAAGAAATTTGAATTTGAGAATAACAAACAATTTTGATACATACTACAAAATATTATATTACTTAAACCTTTTACCTAACTACAACATCACTTTTTATTCGGATTCGTTTTTGACAAAAAATCTTGTTGATGGGAAATACTCTTTAAAACTCAACACTCAGATTTATGGAACATCACTCTTTTCTTTGAAACCTTTTGAAAAATTCAGACACACATTCATACCTGAAATAAGTTTTGAAGGAGGTAACAGTGCTTTTTTGAAAAATTTTAACTCAGTTGATAGTTTAAAAAATGAAAGAAGGTTGTTGTTTTCATTTTCAAACATTTTTGAGGGAAAAACAGAGAAGGAAAAAATTTTACTGTTAAGAAACAATGTTAACCTGTTTTATAACTTTACCACAGAATCGTTTTCTAATATAAATGTCTCAAACCATATATTTCCAGAAAAAAATATAAACTTTCAAATGAACCATTCTGTTAATATTTACAATAAAAAATTTTCTGAAAACTATATTTTCTCTTTAACAGAACAAATCTACAATCCTTTCAACGAATTTAAAAAGATGAATATATCCCTGAGTTATCTTTTGCATAAGAATGATACAACGATTTCACATTCGATAAATGGAAGTTTGAGTTTGAATGTCGGAGAAAATTTGAATGCAACATTTTCAACTCTTTACGATTTAAAGAATAAAAATTTTGTTTCATTTATGGCATCGTTAAATCGTTCACTTCACTGCTGGCAGGCGAGATTTCTGGTTTCATCTTATTCAAATATTTTTAAATACGATTTTCAGATTTCGATTAAGGACATTCCCGAAATATCAATAGACAAAGGAATTTTTGGCCCTCTCCTTCCATAATCCTTTATTTAAAAGGTTTTTTGAAGATTCCCTCTTGACAAATACGATAAAAAGATATAACATAAAGGTGTAAACCATAAAAAGGAGGAGAAAGGATGAACAAAAAAGAGATGATTGATGCAATCGCAAAGAAAGCGGGAATTTCCAAAAAAGCAGCAAACGATGCAATCGATGCAATGATTGAAGGAATCACAACATCATTGAAGAAGAACAAACCAGTCACATTGATCGGATTTGGAACCTTCTCGGTTAAAAACAGAAAAGCACGCAAGGGAATCAACCCACAGACAAAAGAAGTCATCAAAATCAAAGCAAAAAGAGTTCCACACTTCAAACCAGGCGCAAAATTAAAAGACGCTGTGAAGTAAGAGGGATTAAACACTGTTCAGGGGGAAGTTCACTTCCCCCTTTTTTTTATCTATGGAGGAACAATGGACAGAGAAAAAGATTTTAGATGTATTGCGGACGATGTAAAACTTGGAAAAAATGTGAAAATATATCAGTTCACAAATCTTTATGGATGCACAATAGGTGATAACACAAAAATTGGTGCGTTTGTAGAGATACAGAAAAATGCGATAATCGGAAAAAACTGTAAAATATCTTCACACTCTTTTATATGTGAAGGTGTTGAAATTGAAGATAATGTATTTATCGGTCATGGTGTTATGTTTATCAACGATAAGTATCCTCGAGCAACAAACGCTCAGGGAGAATTACAAACAGAAAAGGATTGGAAAGTTGAAAAGACACTTATTAAAAAAGGAGCTTCAATCGGAACGAATGCTGTTATTCTTTCAAATGTAACAATTGGAGAAAATAGCATCATTGGAGCCGGTTCTGTTGTTACAAAGGATATCCCTGATAATGTTATCGCAGCAGGTAATCCCTGTCGAGTGTTAAGAAAAATAGATGAGAAAAAATAACATAGAAATAGTTCTCGCATCAGAATCGAAAAGAAGGATTGAACTGTTAAAATCTCTTGGCGTTGATTTTAAAATCGCAAAACATTCACACTCTGAAGAACATAACGAAATAAAAGATCCAGAGAAGTTTGTGCTTTTATGTTCTTATGAAAAAGCAAAGTCGGTTGAAAAAAAAGAAAACCAGCTTATTGTTGGTTCTGATACCATAGTTTTTATCGATAAAACAATAATCGGAAAACCGATAGATAAAAAAGATGGTTTAAAAATGATGAGAATGCTTTCTGGAAGAAAACATTCAGTTTATACCGGGATAACACTTTTTTATAGAAATAAAATTTTGTCAGATTTTGCAAAAACTGATGTATATTTTCGAAAGATTTCTGAGAAAGAGTTAAAATGGTATATCGAGAATGCTTCCTATCTTGATAAAGCGGGTGCTTATGCTGTGCAGGAAGAAGCATCCATGTTTATAGAAAAAATTGAAGGTGACTTTTTCAATGTTGTGGGTTTTCCGATTTTTCTGTTCTCACGAATGTTCAAACAGATAACATCGATGGATCTTTTCGAGTTTATAAAAAAATGAGAAAATTTTTATTTTTGATTTTGTTTTTTCCGGTGATTATTTTTTCCTTTAAAAGCGATACATATCTGTTTTCCGGAGATTCTTATGAAAGGTATCCATACTTTCTGTTCAAAAGCAAAATAAACACGATATTCGATTTCGAAAATTATACTGATAACTGTGAAGTTTTTTACAGAAAGGACTTTGTTTTAGATTACAACTTTTATGATTTTCAGGTGGAAAATATTTACAAAAAGAAGGATGGAAATTTTTTATTCTATGAGTTTAAAAATCCTTCATCTTTAAATTATGATGTTAATCTTGTATCAGATAGGTTCATCACCAGAATCTACTCATCAATTTTTAAAAATGATTCTGTTTTGTTTTTCAAAGGATTTTCTAATTTTCAAATTTTTTCAGGAAACCTTTACGATTATAACAATCAGATGACTTTTAATTACAAATTCTTAACAGGAGAGATCTCTTTAAGTGGTATTCAAAAATCTGTTCTTTCAGGTTATACAAACAACCTGCTTTCTACTAAAATCGGTTATGACTTTTCAAAAAAATTTGTTTCAAAAATTTTTTTATATGCGAAAAATTTTTATTTTTATCTTAATGAAAGGTTTGATCCAGAAGATAAAAGTTTTCAACATCTTTTATACTCAAAATATTTTGGAAGTTTTTATTTAACGAATTATAATGTTGAACTTTTTTATGATTCGAGTTTAACTTTTACAACAGGAGTTTTGCAGAGAATTTTACCATCTTTTTCAGTTTATGGCAATTTTGAATTTTTATATCCTGAGAAAGAATTGTTTTTAAACGGTGGTTCAAGGTTTACCGGTAAAAACATTTATATAGATTTTATGCCTTTTTATAAAAATGGAATCAATCCGAATTTGAGTTTTCTATATGAAACAAGATTTTTTGATTTTCAATCGATGGTTTTTAGAGATACAATCTTATACTATAATTTAAGAGCAAAAATAAAAGGATACTTTTTTAAAAATAACCTTGAACTATCTTCAACATTCGATTATAAAAGTTCGAAAGAGTTTGAAGTTTTTTTGAATTTTAAAATAGTAGATGGGTCATTTTTTATGGGTTCAAAATTTTTCCTTGAAAGTAAAGAATACCTTTTAAAAGGAGGATTTTCCTGGAAATTTTTAGATTGATGATTTTAGCCATTTTGACAGGAATATCAATAAATATTTTTTCCTTCGACTTTGTTCCTGTAAGGTTAAAATACGATGGTGGTGACTGGTATAATGATGGGGAAAATTTAAAATTGCTTGCAAAATTTGTTAATCAGAACACACCATTAAAAATGGACACAAACGAAGTCGTTCTTGAACTTTCAGATAAAAATATAAAAAAGTATCCCTTCCTTTTCATGGTTGGACATGGTGGATTGAAATATAAAATGGAGGATATAAAAAATATCAGAGAATATATTCTTGAAGGAGGTTTTTTACTCATAGATGATGATTATGGATTTGATAAGGATATTAGAAAATTTTTATCAGACATTTTTCCTGATCGAGAACCTGTTAAACTACCGCTTGGACAGGAATGTGAACTTTTGAACACATATTTTAAACTGGAAAAATTTCCGAAAATGCATGAACACTACTCTGGAAATCCTGAAGTTTATGCGATCTATATTAAAGATAAGATTGGAGTTCTGTTCCTTTACAATACAAATATTTCAGATGGATGGACTTATCCTGAAAAATATAAGGACCCGGAATATAAAAGAATAGAAGCGTTCAAAATGGGAACAAATATAATTTTTTATGCCCTGTTTAAGTAAAAATCCTATTGACTTTTAATTTTTTTGGTTTATATTATACTTAAAAGGTGTAATATGAAAATAACAAGAGAACTCGAATGTACAATTGCAATTCTAACAGCACTTGGTAGAAATGAGGGTAAATACCTTTCACTAAACGATATAGTTTCGATAATAAATTTCCCAAAGCCATTTACAAGAAAGATCATGGCAAAAATTTTGAAATTAGGTTATGTGAAAAGTGAAATGGGACCGCAGGGTGGCTATGCTTTAAATATTGATGCTAAAAAAATATCTTTGAAAAAACTTATTGCTGATATAGAAAACAGAAAAAAGTTTGTTGAATGTTATAACTCAACTATCTGTCTTGAAAAACATAAATGTGTGATAAGTGGAAGTATGAATAAGTTGAACAAAGAACTCGATAAGGTGTTTGAAAGTTTTACACTTGAAAACTTTATAAAAGGAGAATAGATGGAAAAAAAATCCATTTATCTTGATAACAATGCAACGACAAGAGTAGATGATAGGGTTGTTGACGAAATGCAAAAATATTTTACTGAGATCTATGGTAATCCATCTTCTCTATATGATCTTGGACAACAGGCAAGGGATGCAATCGAAAATGCAAGAAAGAGGGTAGCAAAAATTTTGAACTGTCCTGAACAGGATGTGTTTTTTACTGGCTCTGGAACTGAATCTGACAACATAGCGATCAAGGGAGTTGCGAGAAGGTATCAGAACAAGGGTAAACATATAATAACCTCAGCGATCGAGCATCATGCTGTTTTGAATTCTGTTGAATATCTTGCGAAAAAAGAGGGCTTTGAATATTCACTTGTAAATGTTGGAAATGATGGAATAGTTGATTTAGATCATTTAAAATCCTTGATAAGAAATGACACAATTTTGATTTCTATAATGTATGCGAATAATGAGACGGGAGCAATTCAGCCAATAGAAGAGATTGGAAAAATTGCAAAAGAGAAAGGAATTTATTTCCATACTGACGCTGTTCAAGCAGCAGGAAAACTTCCACTTGATGTAAAAAAACTCAATGTTGATATGTTATCTTTATCAGGGCACAAATTTCACGCTCCAAAAGGTGTTGGAATACTCTATAAGAGAACAGGTATAAATCCTGTACCCCTATTTCATGGTGGACATCATGAGAAAAATTTAAGACCATCAACAGAAAATGTTCCCTACATTATGGGAATAACAAAGGCACTTGAAATTGCTTACGACGAATTTGAGGAACACAAAGAAAAAATTTACAAATTAAAAATGATGCTTAAAGAAGGTATTGAAAAAAATATTGATGGAATCGTGTTGAACACACCAGAAAATAGTGTTTTTAACACTTTGAACTACTCTTTTAAAGGCATAGAGGGAGAATCGATACTTTTCTCGTTAAACGATTTTGGTATATGTGTTTCGACTGGTTCAGCGTGCACTTCTGGAAGTCTGGAGCCAAGCCATGTGATAAAAGCGATGGGAAGAGATCATGCAACCTGTCATGGTTCGATTAGATTTTCTTTAAGCAAATATAATACTGATGAAGAAATAAAATATACGATTGAAAAATTGAAAGAGGTTGTAGAAAGGATAAGAAAAATTTCGCCATACAAGCAGTAAGGAGTTATATATGTACAGTAATACTGTAATGGAACATTTTAGAAATCCACACAATTATGGAAAGATGGAGAATCCCGATGGAGTTGGAAGAGTTGGAAATCCACAATGTGGTGATGAGATGGTTATATACATTAAAGTTGAGAACGATGTTATCGTAGATGTTAAATTTGAAACATTCGGTTGTGTCGCTGCCATCGCATCTTCTTCGATAACGACCGATTTGATAAAAGGAAAAACGATAGAGGAAGCATTAAAAATTACAAACAAAGATGTTGTTGAACAACTTGGTGGACTTCCTCCGATTAAAACGCATTGTTCTGTTCTTGCGGAGGATGGAATCAAAGCAGCGATCGAGGACTATAGGAGAAGACAGGCAGAAAAGGGAAGAGAACAGAACAAATGAGTCGAGATTTTGAGAGATTAATCGATATAATTAAAAAATTAAGAAAAGAATGTCCATGGGATCGAAAGCAAACACATCGATCGCTCAGAAGATTCGTTGTTGAGGAATCGTATGAACTTGTTGATGCCATAGACAGAAAAGATAAAGAAAAAATCGTTGATGAACTCGGTGACATTTTGCTACAGGTAGTCCTTCATTCGATTATAGGAGAAGAAAAGGGAGAATTCACTTTTAAAGATGTATTAAACAATCTTGAAAAAAAGTTGATCAGAAGACATCCACATGTTTTTGGGAACATCAGGGTAAAAGATGAAAAAGAAGTTCTAAAAAACTGGGTCGAGATTAAAAAAATAGAGAAGAATCATAAATCGATAATGGACAAAATTCCAAAATATCTTCCTTCGATGATCCTTGCTTACAAAGTTCAAAAGAAAGCATCATCGAAAAGATTTGAATGGGATAAAACAGAGGATGTTTACAAAAAACTTGAAGAGGAAATCGAAGAGTTGAAGAAATCAAGAAACAAAAAAGAAGTTGAGGATGAAATAGGAGACATATTTTTCACCATCGTTCATCTTGCAAACAGATTCAATGTTGATTCAGAATTAGCGTTGAGAAAAGCAACGATAAAATTTGCTGATAGGTTCAAATGTATGGAAGAACTCATAAAGAACGATGGTAAAATTTTTGACGATCTTTCACTTGATGAACTTGATAATTACTGGAACAAATCTAAAAAAGTTCTAAAATCCAAGAAATCTATAAAGTAAAAATAAAGAAAGAGGAATCGAAACAGGTGAAATCAAAAAAGAAAAAAGAATAAGTTGGTTTGCGAGTCCGCTGTTTCCATTGTTTCTTTCAACAAGAATCGGTAATGCGGTTATCGGTGGAACTGCAAGTTCAAGTAATATGATTGTCGAGATGTTTTGTGGTAGTTTAAGAAAATAGAGAATCAAAATTCCGAGGAAAGGGAAAATAAAATTTTTTAAAAAGACAAACAATATAATTGTTCCTGTATAAAACTTTTTTGATCTTTTCAAATCTACATAAATGTTTCCCCCGAGAATTAGTATAAGAAGTGGAATAGACATGGAGCCGACCATTTTCAAAGCATCAACAACAAATGAAGGAATAAATTTATCAAGAGTTGAGAATTTAAAAAAAAGTGCTATTAAAGTTGCTATTAAAACAGGATGGAATGTTTTTGAAATGTTTAATTTTTCAATTTTTCCAGAATAGAAGAATGAAAATGTGTTAAACAGAAATGCAGCGTAAAACATCATAAAAAGAAAAAGATCTATTTTATATCCAACAAAAGAATCAACTGTTGAAAAAATTGCAAGAGGGAAAAAGATACCATTTTGAAACAAGAGAGAAACAAAAAACTCTTTTCGATTCTCTTTTGGTGATAAAAATTTTCCAATAAAAGAAATCGATGTAATAAAAATGGTGGTGAAAATCCAATAGAGTGGATAGAAAAACCATTTTTCCTGTTCTATAGGATCAAACTTTGTAATTATGTCAGAAAAAATCATACATGGCAGTGATATTTCAAGAGATAATGTTGAAAGGAAGGAAAAAATTTTTTCATCAAGATATTTTTTAGATACAAGAAAAAACCCAAATATTCCGATTACCAGCAAACCCAGAACTGAACTGAATGTTGATACCAAAATTTGCATTGGTTGATTATATCAGAAATTTTTATTTAATTCAATTCAGGATAAATTAATTAAAAATATGCTAAAAATTATGAGAAAGAGTGAAAAATATTGATGTAGTTGTAATTTTTCTTTAAAAAATATTGCGGAGAATATTGCAGTTATAAGAGGAGATGAGCAGAATATTGGAAATCCAATAGAAACAGGTATTATAGATGCAGAGTAATAAAAAAAGATAAGTCCCGTGAAAACGAAAATTGCGAAGAGAATAGAAACAAAAACAGAAAAAATATCCATTTTAACATTTTTTTCCTTTTTTATTGAAGCAAAAATGTATGGTGATAAAAAAACAAAAGAAAATGTTGAATTGAAAAAAGAAAGTTCAAAAGGTTTTATTTGAGAAACCATAATTTTGATTAAAAAAGCCCAGATCCCCCAGAGTATAGTTGCAATTACGGTTAAAATAAGCCAGAGGATTTTTTTGTTATCCTGGATGTCTAATTTTCTTTCATAAGATATACCAATACTTCCTGAAATAACAAGAATGATTCCAGTAAACTGTAAAAAACTAATTTTTTCTTTTAAAACAAGAGTCCCAAGCAAGAGTGTAAAAATAGATGAAGAAGAGATTATGGCAGTTATAATCGAAACATTTCCATAATAAAGTGCAATAACATAAGAAAGATATGCTATTGTTGAAAGAATCTGAATGAAAGAAAGTTTAAGAATTGTCAATCCATGAGGGAATTGACCATTCATTACTTTAAAGAAGGTAAAGGTTAAAAAAATTTGAGTTATCCCTGAAATGATCATCAATCTTCCTGTCTTCAATTTCCCTATAGCGAACTTTGAACATCCATCGGCGATTCCAATAAAAAATGCAGCAAAAAAAGCATAAAGCATAATTATAATTATATATTGTATTATAATATTGTAAATATTGAGTAAAATTTTTCTGTCGATCCCCCGTATTTTTTGCTCTACCTCCGATCGACAGAAAAATCTTGACAAATTTAAAAATAAGTGTATAATAAAACAAAATTTATGATCCTCTCTTAATCGCACCATTTCTGGTATGGAAACGTTGACTCCTCGTTTTCATTTTCATGTATCTCGATTTGTCTCTTAATCGCACCATTTCTGGTATGGAAACTTACCATCATACAACCCGCCTATATAATATTCTTTCCATTTAACCTCTTAATCGCACCATTTCTGGTATGGAAACGTGAGGATAACCTCTTTAATAGGTGATACATTAGTATTCTCCTCTTAATCGCACCATTTCTGGTATGGAAACTATTCACAATTTTCATTACTTGATTGTTCATGTTCATTTTACTCTTAATCGCACCATTTCTGGTATGGAAACTTGAATATCCATAAAGTTTTATATCAAGATTTAATGCATTTACTCTTAATCGCACCATTTCTGGTATGGAAACATTAAATAATTTTTTAAATTTATCATAAGTATTTATTTTCTCTTAATCGCACCATTTCTGGTATGGAAACTTTTTCATTTTAACCTCCTTGTTTTTATTTATTATCATTCACTCTTAATCGCACCATTTCTGGTATGGAAACTGTGAAATTTCTTCTTTTAAAATTTCTTCTTCTTCTTTGACTCTTAATCGCACCATTTCTGGTATGGAAAC
>JBDRZY010000003.1:0-228335 GCA_039804205.1 Caldifarciminota bacterium | reverse complement strand
CTTTATTGTATTCATTTAAATATGAAACCACTGTATCATAATATATATCATCAGTATTTAACTCTTCCATACTCCCGAGAATATAATCCCCCATCTCCATCTGTAAATATCTGTTACCAATATAGCCAAGATATGTCCTCCCTATTGTATAATTGTATCCCAACACCGGCTCACTCAACCACATCACAGGATTCACTATTGTATCACCAGGTGTCCATGGACTCGACTTTATCCTATAATTATATGAACTTATACCACTCCTCCAGATCACTATTAATCCCTCTTTTGTCCTCACTATCACAGGATCCACCCCAGATCCCAATACCTCCAGTTTCCATATCTTTCCAAAATCTCCACTCCTGCCATATACCACACTATCCCCTGTTGAATATACCATCTCCATCTCATCCGTGTTCGGCTTCCTCACTATATGCTCCTGATTGTTCTTACCAAATGCATCTGGTGTATTGCTCCATAAGTATGGATTAATCATCCCTGTATAGGTCTTATATCTGTCTTTTGTCACTTTTAATTCTATCTTTTTATTATTGGTTAAATATGTAGACACTTCATATATCCCATTTTGATTTGTTAGTCCACTATATACATAATCTTCTCCATTTGTTATTTCCACCAATGCTCCAGATACAGGAAAAATACCCTCTATTGCATTTGACTCCGTCACAGTTATTCTGTTTACAATATTTTTTAGAACAGGAAGATCTCTCTGATGTGAAACATTAAATATATAATATCGCACATCAATATTCCCCTCATATTTATAAAACTCTTCACTTTTTGATATAATTAATTTTAAATCAGAATCACTCATTGTTGTTATTCCACTTATAATTACCTCACCATTATCATCTGTTACTCCCCGATACACTTTCCCTTCCCCTGTTTCTATCTCCACTTCACTCCCTCTACATTTCTCTCCAGTATATGAATCCACTATCTTTACATCTATACTTTGCTCACTTTCAGTATACCCCCAAATATAATCCGTCTTAGTTATTTCTATTGCATTATAATCAGGGTATACTATTATATCATCAATTTTTATCTCATGTCCTGCTTCCTTATCTTCGTATATTTGACCATTTAATAATAAACTCTTTTCAATACAGGTCTTAAATCCAAAATCTACAAATTCTAAATATTCATTTGAAGATAATTCCGCTATCTTTTCACCATTTTTAAATGCAACTATTCTATATCTGTATAAAGGTATTGGAGTTGTGAAAAATGTATCTACGCTCACTGTTAATTCTATTTCAAAATCTAATGGTGAATTATCCCTTATAACACTAATTGCCTGTCCTTTTACAACTATATAATACCCAGGAGCATACTTCACTTCATTACTCCAATAATCATTATATGATTGCATTATTCGCAGGTCTTGAAATTCAAAATATCTCTCTTTCCCTACTCTATCTGCATATATCGGAAATCCTGTCTTAAAATGAACATCCATTTTTACCTTTTCTATTTTTATTAATGTATCCAATCCTATCAATTTGTTGAAAAACACCACTGAACTTTCACTATCTCCATCTAAACTTACCATTTTTATTTCAAGAGAATCTTTCACAACCGCATCAGTCACTATCGCCTTTTTAGAAATTTCCCTCCTCACATTCCAATTCTCATATGTCTCCGTTCCATCGATAAATCGATCTGAAATTCTATATTCCCCATTGATAACAACCACACTCAGAACACTTATTACCATCATTAACCATTTCATAACCCCCACTAAAAGTGATGATTCAAGAGAAAAATTCCTCCGCTTCTTTCTTTTACCCCCCCCCCGCACACAAACAAACATACGCAACACATTTTCATTTGTTTTAAGTGTTTTACCATTTTACCCTCCTTTTTGTTTAAATAATCTTTTGGTTTAAAACATCTCTAAATAAAAATTACTTCCAAAATCTATTGTATATATGGTAAAAATTATCTCTTCCATTCATACATATATATCCACCCTATTTAAAATAGATTATTCCCAAAATTTTATCTTGTCAAGATATTTTTTAAAATATTTCCTCTTTACGACTTCTTTCTGTTCTTCTCTTTCCCGGGGACGGTGCTTGACTTTTTGACATTTTTCTGTAACTATTCTAAAATACATATCTTGCAAAAAATAAAATGAACATTAAAATTGAAAAATGGATTCAACAAAGATAATTTCGATAATCTATATTTCAACCTTTTTTCTCGTGCTTTTAATAAATACAATCTTTCAACTAAAAACAGGGAAAAACAATCTTTTTAACTTTTCCATGAAAAATAAAGATGGTGTTTATTCTTTAATAATTTTTTCATTCACAAACATCTGGTTTGTTGAAATTTTCAGAAATTTGTTTTTCCCTTTGAACAATTTTATTTTTAAAAATTTTTTTAACCATTCTGTTTGTAAAATTTTTTCTGCGATACTTTTTTTATTGGGAATAATACTCTACATCAGATCTCTGGTCGATTTAAACAGTGAGTGGGTAGTTGGAACAAATTCAAAAAAAGTAAAACAACTTGTAAAAAAAGGTATCTATTCTTATACAAGAAATCCAATCTATATATTTTTTATGATTTTTTATTTTTCAATTTTTTTACTTTTTGGATCAATTGAAATGTTTTTATTTTTTTTAGTTGCAACAATTATATTTTACAGAATCATTTTAATCGAAGAAAAGGAACTTGAAGAGAAATTTAAGGATGAATATCTGAATTATAAGAAAAAAGTAAAAAGATTTGTTTGAATTTTTCTGGCTGGGGAGCAGGGATTCGAACCCCGATAGCATGATCCAGAGTCATGAGTCCTGCCGTTGGACGACTCCCCAATTTTTTGTATAAGGTATTAAAGAGTAGCGGTACGGGGAATCGAACCCCGGTTTTATGGCTGAGAACCACACGTCCTAGCCGCTAGACGATACCGCCATTTCAGATTTTTAATATATCAGATTCCAGAATTTTTGTCAAGCGTTTGACAACTTCATCTTTTCCAAAAATCTCCATCATCAAAAACAACGATGGGCCTTCTGTTCTTCCTGAAAGAGCGACTCTTGTTGGATGTATTATATCACCACCTTTAATTCTGGTTTTCTCAACATAGTTTTTAAAAACTTTTTCAATTTCATGTTCAGAAAAGTCATCAAGATTTTTCAACTCTTCAGTTAGAACTTTCAGATGTTTTAACTTGTCTTCAACAAAATGTTTTTCTACTCCTTTTTTATCGTACTCTTTTATATCGTTGAAAAAGAATTCTGTTAGATATGGGAAATCTTTCAAATATCTTGCTTTCTCTTTTACACTGAAAATTATCTTTAACACTTTTTCTTTATCATATTTTTCTATGTCGATCCCATACTCTTTATAAAAAGGTTTTACAAGTTCATAAAGTTTTTCCTCAGAACTGTTTGTGATATATTTTGAGTTCATCCATTCAAGTTTTTTGTAATCAAAAACTCCACCCTTTTTTGCAACTCTATCAAAAGAAAATAGTTCAATCATCTCATCGATTGTTAAAATTTCTCTGTTATCACCAGGACTCCAGCCGATCAACGCTATGAAATTAACAAACGCTTCAGGAAGGACACCCATATCTCTGAAAGCAAGAACTGATACTGTTCCCGATCTTTTTGAAAGTTTTGCCTTGTTTTCATCAAGTATCAAAGGTAGATGTGCAAACTCAGGAGGTTTTACCCCAAGTAATCTGTATATATGAATCTGTTTAAAAGTGTTTGATATATGGTCATCTCCTCTTATCACATGAGTAATCCCCATCCTGTAATCATCGATAACTACTGCAAAATTGTAAACAGGTGTATTATCACTTCTTACTATTATAAAATCTTCTATTTCACTGTTATCCTTTTCTATTCTTCCATGGATCAGATCATCAAAATAGGTTTTACCTTCTGGTATAAAAACTCTCCAGACATACGGTTTTTTTTCTTGTAGATTTTTTTCTATCTCTTCTTTTGACAGGTTTAAACATTTTCTATCATATTTCCATGCCTTCTTCTGTGCTATCACTTCATTTTTTCTCTCTTCCAGTTCTTCAGGAGAACAAAAACATCTATATATTCCACCGCTCTTTTCAAGTTGTGGAATATGATCTATATAATGGGAAAAATAGTCGGATTGAAAAAATGGACCCTCATCATAATTAAGTCCAAGCCACTTTAGTCCCTCGATGATTATCTCTGTCATCTCTTTGGATGACCTTTCTACATCAGTATCCTCAATTCTTAATATGAATTTCCCCTTATTTTTTCTTGCAAAAAGATAGTTGTAAAGTGCAGTCCTTGCTGTTCCAACGTGAAGATAACCTGTTGGACTCGGTGCTATTCTAACTCTTACTGTCATGTTGCCTCCGTGCAATCTTAATGTATATGAAAAGAATAAAAATATAGATTAAAATTTTTCCAGCAATATTATCAGAATAAACAAAAAAAGTCAACCTATCGTTAAACCTAACAGTTTCGGTCTTGACCTCTTTTTTCCCGATGGAACTTTTCCAGATTATATTTCCATACCAGTCTATTACAGCGGAAATTCCGGGATTTGAAACCCTCACAAGATATCTTCTATTTTCGACTGATCTTAAAATACCAGAATAAAAATGTTGTTTTAATCCATCACCCCTGATAAACCAGATATCTTCAGAAACATTTATCAAAAACTGTGCACCATTTTTTGAAAAACCTGAAACAAATTTTGGAAAGATCGATTCAAAACAGATATACCCTGAAAACCTGTTTTGATCATAGGTAAAAACTTTTTGTGTTTCTCCTGGAGAATATTCGCCCTGTCCATAATCAACTTTTTTTATCAAAGGAACTTTATCGTCATAAGGCAAATGTTCGACAAATGGAACAAGTCGTATTTTATCATAGTATTCTATTGAGGAATCAGGCTTGAAAAGAAAAATTGAGTTATAGTATCTGTCATCCTCTTGGGATTCCCTTATCGCTCCAATAAAAATAGATCTTTTGTTCGCAGACGAAAAATCCTTTAAGAATCTTCTAAAAGGTGACTCGTATGAAAAGAATATCGGTGATGATGTTTCGGGAAAAACCAACATTTCACCATCATCTTTTAATGATACTTCAAGAAGTTCTTTTATCATATTAACTCTGTAATCGATAAAATCTCTGTATGTCTCTTTCATATAACCTTCAAGATTTGGCTGTATCAGAGTTATTCTTGTTTTCCTGTCGTTTATTGAAAAATCTTTCTTAAGTGAAAATATCCCATAATAGAATATAAAAAGGAAAAACATTATAGAGATCAAAAGATAAAGTTTTACATTTTTTCGATCAGTAAAACTTTTATACATTAAAACAGCAAAAAGGATCACAAAAAAAGTTATAAGGTATGAACCACCGATATCTGCTGTTTGGATAAAGAGAGGATATTTTACAAGAGAAACTGAGGGAAACAACCATATAAAAGAGAAATCTCTTGTTGAACTCATCAAAATCTCTATGACAGAATACATTACAGGGATTACAAAAATTTCAAAATTTTCTATCGAAAAAATAAAAAATGGTAATGAAAAAAGAAAAGCATAGAGTGCTGAAAGAAAAAACCAGCCAAAAAATAAAAGAATCTTTTGAAGACCTGTAAGATCAACATTCAGATTCAAAATCCATAAAAGTGTCAACAACCAGTAAATAAAAAAAATTAAAAATGTTATTTTTTTTCTGTTCTTTTTGAAAAGCGAAATTGTGAATATTGTTAGTGCAAAAAAAGGAATATAGAGAAAACCAAAATCTATGAATTTGAGAGAGAGATATAAAAAAAATGGTGATAAAACGACAAGAAAAAATCTAACAAAAGTAAACATTTCTGCCTTCAACCTTCCATTTTGAAAATAGCAATCTTTTCATAACTTCAAAATAGATTTGGTGCTCCTTCTCAAGAATCTTTTTCGAAACATCCTCAACACTTCTTGCATCTGAAATATCAACACACATCTGCGATATTATTGGTCCAGTATCAACACCTTTATCAACAAAGTGAACAGTACACCCTGAAATTTTTACACCATATTCAAATGCCTGTTTCTGTGCATCTTTTCCTTTAAATGAAGGCAAAAGTGATGGATGAATGTTTACAATTTTCAAATAATATTTTTCAACTATTTTTGGAGGTATTATTCTCATAAATCCAGCGAGAAGTATGAGGTCTGGTGAAAAATTTTCAAGTATCTCTAAAAGTTCAAGTTCTCCATCGTTTTCAATCTTCCATCCTTTCTTGAGATTTTTTAAAATTGTTGTTTTAACATTAAAATTTTCTGCCTTTTTCAAACCTTCCGCATCAGGATTATCTGAAATTACAAGAAAATCTATGGGAAGTTTTTCTTTAAAAGATTTTTCAAGAAGGGACTCCATATTGGAGCCCCTTCCAGATATAAGTATTGCAACTCTTTTATCCATCATTCACCCTGCAAGACCTTGAATTCAACCCTTCTGTTTTTCTGATAATCCTCTTCGCTCTTTTCAGGGAATACGATGGGTTTATCCTCTCCAAAACCTATCGCTATTATCCTTTTTGGATCAATCTTATGAACACTGATAAGATAATTTCTTACAGATTCTGCTCTCGCCTGTGAAAGTTTTTTGTTGTATGAGTTTGAACCTCTTGAATCTGTATGTCCACTTATCTCAACCTTGATGGATGGGTTCTCTTTCATTATCAATGCAAGTGAATCACAAACAGGATATGACTCAGGTCTTAATGTTGCTTTGTTAAGATCGAAAAGAATATTGTTGAACACAAATACCATCTTCTCTTTCAAAAGTCCAACCTCAAGTGTTGAAAGCACACCACCTTTCACCTCAACATTGAATTTATCCTGCTTGATATATTTTGGTGGTATTGGATCTATCTTTATGTTATAGAATCCTTTCTTAATCGCCTTTGAAGTATCCATTCCAATATCACCTGTTGTGAATGAATCAACAACGGTTTTCATATCGAGAGTATAGATTTTTATCGTTGAGTTGACCGGTTCAAGTGTTGTTGCATTGAAAGTTTTTACGATAAGTTTTCCATGGGTTGGGAACATCTCAACGATCTGTTTATATTCCTTTCCTCTTTCTACATCTATAGTAAAAACAACATCATCCCTGCCAGTTGATTTGACAGTTACAGCATGTGTCCCTTCATCAAGCCTTTTTGTTACGATTCCAAGTGTATCGGTATACAGTGTATCGTTATCTGTAAAGATTACCTGGGCATTCTCTATCGGTTTTTTCGTGATTCCACTTATAACCTCGACCACAAGTGTTCCCATCGATGGATTCATCTTATATATTCTGTTAACCTTTCCGTTCGCTTTCAAAAAGAAAGAATCGATGATCGTATCATATTTTTCTGCTGTTATCATAACTTTAAGGTTAGTTTTCGGAAAATATTTTCTAAATTTACCAAGAGAGTCAGAATAGAATGTATCCTTCTTGTTCATCGGGTTATCCCTGATGACTTCGATTTTTGCTATAAGAGGTTTTTCTGTCATAGAATCTATGATCGTTCCAGAAAAAACTGAGATTATGTTTGAATGTGCTGCTGCGTTCATGTTAAGGTGTGCACCTTTTGTATAGTATATCAATCCATGATCCTGAGATATTGAAAGATCCGATGTAAAGTTACCAAAGTTGAAACCCAATCCTGCATTGAATCTAAAGGTTTCTCTACCACCCAAAGTTACCATACTTTCAAGTAAAAGGAAATGGAATGCTGTATACTGCATACCAAAACTCACTTTTGGTCTTTTTGTCGAAAATGATGTTTCTTTAAAACCTTGAGTGTATCTTGCAAAAATGTTGAACGGCTGGTATCTTGCCGAATAGGAAACACCCATATTTATCTGTGGTTCAAGAAAAGTTGTTAGATCACTTCCGTTATAGACGAGAGAATCGCCAAGAAGTGAACTGATTATAGAATCAGATTTCTGATCATCCGGTATTGTTGAGTCAGAATTTATCGTTGTTATAACTCTATGAAGATTTATAACATTCAAAGAATCTGTTGTCATAAAGAAAGTGTATCTTCTCGCTCCATATTTCCAGAATATTCTTGATATAAGATGTTCCCAGGAAAATTCAACCATCCATCTATCATCGATATTCCATGAAACTCCACCTGTGATATCAAACCCATGGCCGGGAAGATTTGAAAAACCTGGTGTTATATTGTCAATAAAGTTCGAAAAATTATCAAAACCTGTTAGTTGTCCTGTTGAAAAAGGTATCGCATAATCAAGATTCATCCTTGTGACAACTCTTAAAAAGCTCGAATCCGACTGGAAATAGAATGAATCAGCGTAAAGGTTAAAATAGGAAACTCCAGCAAGGTATGATAGAGCAAGACCAAAATTCAATCTTCCATTATTTTCAAGATCAACTCCTCCACCGACACCAAATCCAAACTGACCCAAAACCTGAGTTTCAAATTTCAAATCTCTGAAGTCATAAGTTGAATCAAACTGGTTTCCATAAAGCATTATATCAAAAAAGGCATCAGGTATTTGCAAAGAAGAACCCTGTTTAACATCAAAACCAAACCCAAAAAGTCCTATTTTGAAACCGAACAGAGGAAGTCCCATCCTGAGATATTGGTCAAGTAGAAAATAAGGACCTATATAATGCAGGATCGCCTGTTTTTTTTCCTCATTTATGGTGTCAACAGGGAAAGAATCAATCGGCGCTGTTGCAGAATTGTTGAAAAGGTATGCAAGAAAAGAATAGGATATAAGGTTGTTCGTTACACCAGTGTTCAACCTTAGAAGTTCCCATGAATACCAGGGAGTATCTGTTCTTCCTAAAAATGAAGGGTTGTAGAAAAGTGATGTATATCCTGTATTCAAAGGGGAATTCATATATCTGTAATCATAATCAGCAAAAATATATGTTATCGATAAAAGTAAGATGAAAATTAAAAATAGTTTTCTCATTTTATTCTCCGTCGTTTGGCAGGAAGTATGGATCAAAATCCATATTCATCTGTAAAGCACCTTTTACCCTTATAAAATCTTCAGGAGTTACAAAAACATCTATATCCTGTGGTGCCGGGATTTCAAATCTTCCTTTGAATTTGAAAGTCGAATATCTGAACAAACTATCAAGTTCATGGGTGATATCTATATTAAGATTACTGTAAACACCTGTTCCTGTTGCTCTTCCGATACTATCCTTTGGTGTTTGAGCAAGAAGGAATGTATCAGAAAAAACAATGTTTCCAACTGAATCGTACAACAAAAGGATGAAATTTGAACTTATCGGTAATCTGTTCCATATATCAAGATTCAATCTAACCCAGTTTATCATATTCAAAGGTGATGACTCAGGTGGTGCAAATGGTAATGTTTGCTCTTTCACGACGGTCATTACTCTATCACCTGTGAGTTTTGCCTGAAATGCGATCATAGAGTATGCTTCTATAGAATCGACAAAAGTTTGTCCTGAATCTATCTGAATCTCTATTTCATGATAGTAATCCCCAACAGGGAAATCATCTACCGAATAGGTGTATAAAGTATCGAGAAAACTACTCTGGTTTAAAAATACCTCAACTGTATCAAGATATATCAGTCGCCCACTCGAATACATTCTGTGTATCAACCTTCCACCGGTTGTAAATGGAACTTTTCCCCAAAATCTTACAAAATTATGAACTTTGTTTATCGTTGAGGTAAAATATGTTGAATCTCTTGAAGTGTCTATCCACTCTTCAGGCAACAATTCTTCAATATTTATACTGATTTTGATCGTATCACTTTTACCGTTGAGATGTATTGCATTGATCCATTTCTCTCTTTGGGTATACCCAAAAACAGTGTCTCCCTTTACAGAAATTCGTTCAGGATGATCAAGTGCAACTTCAAGAACCGTGATCAAGGTATCACCGATTGGAAGAGAATAAGTCAAATTCTCAACAACAGGTGGTTTTTTAGGAAGTGGAATTGAACAGGAAATAAGAAAAAGTATCAAAAAACAAAAGAATATTTTTTTCATTTCACCTCCAGATATTTTAAAATATTTTATTCTCTTTTATAAAATCAGTCAACAAAAAGAATCAATTTTTGTTACGGAATAAAATAATTGCACGATCCAATATAAAATTTAAAAGTTTGAAGACAAAATAAAAAGAAAATGAAAAAGTAAAAATTTCAAAGAAAGAGAATGGATACGACAGTGTAACTTTTCTTAAAAGTATTCCTGAAAACGAACAGACAAGAAAAGATATCAATATATCATAGTAAAGATATTCAGCACCTTTTTTTATAGAATAGATTATTCTTGGTATCACCATAAAAGGTAAACATAGAAAAAAATATCCATGCATATATGAGAATATAAAAAGAAAGATTTTTTCAATCTCCTCAATATAGTAATAATATCTGTCTTTCACAACTTTAATTCTTAAAATTCCATATAAACTTCTGATAAGATATTTTAAAAAATAAAGTATGAAGATGAGTCCCATCAAAAGGTAAACTATTTTAAAAACAAAATCATTCTTATATTTCTGTAGAATAAAAAAATTTGACAGAGTTGAGAGAAACAAAATAACAAAAAAATGGAACAACTGATCAAGGATGAAATTTATTCCATTATCAAGGTTATTTTTACTTTTCACAAGATCAATAAAGTAATGGGAAAAGAATGTAAAAAGAGAAAATAGTGCGGAGAAACAAAAATTATTTGAAAACAGAAAAAGTGAAACGAAAGTTGGTAAAAATATAAAAAATGAATGTAAAAATAAACCTTTGTTGCTCTTTAATTTGAGACGGAATATTTGATCGGTCTGAAAAATAAAGTCACCTAAAAGGTGACCGAACAAAAGAATTGTAACTATATCAACATCAGGAATAAAATTATTCATCCTTTACAACCGAAAGGTTCAATATCCCTATAACCTCCGGATGTAATTTTATGTTCACAGTATAATCACCCAACTTCTTTATAGGTTCATCAAGCAAAACAGCATGTTCATCTATTTTGATTCCTTTTGCTTCAAGTTCCTCACAGATCAATTTTTTTGAAACTGAACCATAAAGTGTGTCATCGTCATGAACCTTTTGTTTTATGGTTAAACTTATCGATGAAAGTTTATCTTTCACCTGAAGTGCTATCTCTTTGTTTTTCAATTCTTTCTGTTCATATTTTATCTTTTCCTGTTGAAATCTTTTCAGGTTGTTTTCAGAATACTCATAAGCAAGTTTGTTTGGAATCAAATAGTTTCTTGCAAACCCATCTTTTACATTAACAACATCTCCTCTTTTACCAAGATTTTGAACATTTTCTCTCAATATAACTTTCATACACGACTCCTATCTCATATTTTCATCAACATATGGAAGAAGTGCCATCTGTCGTGCAGTTTTTATCGCTCTTGCGATCTCTTTTTGGTGTTTTTCGCAAAGTCCGGTAGCTTTTCTTGGCAATATTTTTCCTCTTTCGTTTATGAATTTTGATAAGAACTGAATATTTTTATAATCTATTTTTTCTTTTCTGGCACAAAGTTTACAAACCTTTACCTTTTTTGCACCATTTCTTGAATCTGAAGAACCGTTGTTCTCTTTAGAATGGAATGGACTCATCAGTACCTCCGTTTTCGATTTCTTCTATTTCATTAAAATCTTTTTCAACATCATCTATTATTTTATCATACGAAACATCACTAACTTCACTTTCAAGGTCAGAAACTTCTCTTGATAAAAAGTAGATCTTTGTTGCTCTGATCTGGAAGGAGACCTTTTTTTCATGTGTTCTCTTATCCTCATAGTTATTCGCTTCAAGAGATCCTTCAACTATCACAGGTGTTCCGGTTTTCAATCTCTTTTCAAGATTATCCTCAAATCTTGTAAAATATGATACACTGATAAAAAGTGGGTTATCTTTCCATTCCCCACTTCTGTCCTTATATCTTCTTGAAGATGCAAGACGGAAACCAATTACACCGGTGTTATCTGATGTATACCTTTTCTCAGCATCCTTTGTGACTCTTCCAGCGATGATAATTCTATTTAGATTCGGAAGGTTTATCTTTTCACCCATTTATACCTTCACTTCATCATTCTTTTTTATCATGTATCTCCATATCGTTTCATCCAGTTTTATCTCTCTTCTGAGTTCTTCAACCTTCAATGGATCGAGGTTAAAGTTTATCAAAATGAAATGCCCTTGAGTAGTTTTGTTTATCTCGTAAGTGAGTTTTTCGATACCCTTATCCTCTACATTCTCAACTTTACCTGCAAGTTCCTCAACCCATTTTTTAAAACTGGAAATCCTTTCATCAAGAACTTCCTGAGATAATGTAGGATCATAGATGATCAAAATTTCATAGTTAACCAAAATTTCCTCCTGTTATTTTTCTTCTTTTTTGTTAATTATACTCATAGATCTTTCAAATCCATTTTCAACTATCGTGTAAATATGTTCGATTCCTTTTGCTACAACCTTATTATAATCCTCTTCTTTCATTTTTCCCAAAACAAAATCTTTATCCTTTTTTTCTTCATTTTCTCCGATTCCAACTCTTAACCTCGCAAAATTTTCGGTTCCAAGATGGTAAATTATTGACCTTAATCCGTTATGACCACCATCAGAACCTGATAACCTTAACCTAAAAGTGAAGAGTGGTATATTAAAATCATCAACAACTATAAGAAGATTGCTTGGATCGATTTTGTAATAATTTAAAAACTCCATTACAGCGATTCCACTATCATTCATATAAGTTGTCGGAACAATTAAAAACAACCCATCTTTCAAAGAACATTCAGAAAAAAAAAGTGCCCTTTACCAGTTTTAAATTTCAATTGCTCTTTTTTAGCAAAACCGATGATGATTTCTTTTCCTATATTGTGCCTTGTTTTATCATAAATTTTCTCAGGGTTTCCAAGACCAACAAGTGCAAACATATAACCTCATCATTTCTTTTCTTTCTTCTCTTTTTCTTTCTCTTTACCTTTTTCCTCTTCCTCTTCTTCGCCCTCTTCTTTCTTTTCTCTAATAAGTTCTGGCTCTTTTGCTTCCTCTTCAGGTTTTGGTGCTTCTTCAACATACGCCTTTGGCGCAAGAATGGTCACAACAACCTCTTCGGGATTTTCAACGATTTCAAACCTTTCAGCCTTTATATCTTTCACATGTATTGAATCTCCTATTGCAAGTTCTGAAATATCAACTTCGATATGTGACGGGATATCGGCTGGCAAACATTTGATTTCAAGGTCTCTTAAAAGATGTTCTACAATTCCACCCTCTTTAACTCCCTTCGCTGAACCCTTTAGAATGATCGGTACAGAGAGTTTCAATTTTTCAGATTTGTGAATTATCTGAAAATCGATATGTAAAATTTTATTTGTTCTTGGGCTTCTAAAAATCTCTTTTATGATCGCAAGAAAATTATCCTTTCCCATCTTAATATTTATAAGAGATTTCTCTCTTCCAATTGCGTGAAACATCTTATTCAACTCAACCTCATCCACAGAGAACAACCTGTTCTCCTCTTTGTGTCCATACGCGACACATGGAATCTTATTATTCTTTCTTAACAGGGTAAGAACATGTTTACCCTTTTCTCTTTTTTCAACCGGTAAATCGTATTGAAGCATTTATCCTCCTAATCAAAAAGTGCACTGATAGATTCTTTATTATAAACTCTTTTTATAGCGTTTGCAAAAAGTTCTGCCATAGATAGAACTTCTATTTTTTCGATCTTTTTTTCCTCAGGAATCACAACACTATCCGAAGTGTAAAGTTTATCAATAGGTGAATTTTTTAGTTTCGCTATAGCATCTCCGGAAAGCAAAGGATGTGTAACACACGCAATTATCCTTTTCGCACCATTATACTTTAAAGCTTCAGCTGCTTTTGTGATTGTTCCTGCAGTATCGATTATATCATCAACCATCAAAACGTCTTTATCCTTAACCTCACCAACAACATGCATAACTTCAGATTGGTTTGGTGAACTTCTTCTTTTATCGATAACAGCAATCGGTAGATTGTTCAATTTTTTTGCTATATTCCTTGCTCTATTAACCCTACCAGCATCAGGAGAAACCACAACAGTGTTATCAAGTTTTTCATTTTTCAAAAGATGTTCAACAAAAACTGGAGCAGAATAAAGATGATCAACTGGAACATTGAAAAAACCCTGTATCTGCTCAGCATGAAGTTCAAGCACCATAACCCTTGAAACACCTGCTGCTGTTAACAGGTTTGCAACAACTCTTGAACTTATTGGAACCCTTGGAGCATCCTTTTTATCCTGTCTTGCATATCCATAATATGGTATGACTGCTGTTATCATATCAGCTGATGCTCTTCTTAAAGAATCGATTATAAAAATCAGTTCAAGAAGATTATCCGCTGGTGGATTTGTTGACTGAATAACAAACACATGACTTCCTCTGACAGATTCATTTATCTGAACCCTTATCTCACCATCAGAAAATTTTGTAATAAGAGAATCAACAAGTGGAATGTTCAACTTGTTTGATATCTCTTTTGCTATTTTAGCATTCGAATTTCCTGCTATAAGTTTCATATAAAACCCACATTTTCTCTGGGGCGGTAGGATTCGAACCTACGAATGCGGGAACCAAAATCCCGTGGCTTGCCAGCTTGCCGACACCCCAACAAGTGTTAATTAAACTTTTCTTTTTTAAAGTTTTACTTCTTACTCACTTCCTGCTGATATTTTTCAAGAACGACTTTTTCAATCTTCTGTCTCATCTCATTGTTGATAGGATGGGCTATATCTCTATATGTCCCATCTTTAGCCCTTCTTGAAGGCATGGAAATGAAAAGACCTTTTTTTCCGTCGATAATCTTTAAACCCCTGATAACAAATGCGTTGTCAAAAGTTACATTTGCAAATGCTTTCAATTTGGGTTCATCTCTTAATGTGATTCTTACTTCGGTAATTTCCATTCTTCCTCCTGAATTTTTGTTAGTAGTTCTTTTTTTATCCTCTTTCGAGTTATCGGGGTGGTAAAAAAAATCCTGTTCCCACCGAACTCTTTTTTTAGCGAATCAAAATGACTTTCATTTTCAAAGATCGCGAAAATAGAAGAACCACTTCCACTCATGAGTGAAAGTAAGGGTTCATATTTTGTTATCCTATCTTTTATATCCTTCAACAAAGGATATCTTTCAAACACAACCGTTTCAAAAATGTTATAAAAATATTTGAAAGAACTTTTCAAACTTTTATAATCAATTTTTGAATTTATAATATTATAAGATTTTCCATCATTTGTCAAGTGCTTAGATAGAAGGTTATATGCCTCTTTTGTTGAAACCTGAATATCTGGAGAGATGATAAAAATTTTGAGATTCTCGATTTCAGGTATATCAAAAAACTCAAGTTTTTCACCTATACCCCTTCCTATGGCACTTCCACCTTCAACAAGAAATGGGCAATCAGCACCAACTTTCGATGAAAGTTGTCTAAGTTCTTCTTTTTCAAATGGATAATCGTAATAAAAATTTAAAAAATTGAGTATCGAAGAACCATCAGCACTTCCACCACCAAGACCAGCTCCAGATGGAATCATTTTGTTCACTTTAAAATGAAAATCAACCCATCCACTCTTATATTTGTTTAAAAAGGATTCTTTAAAAATCTGATACGATTTGTAAACAGTATTGTTTTTCGGATCTATAGTACAATCACTGTTAAAAAATTCTATTTTTAAATCTTTACTTTCATAAACCTCAATTTTATCAAAAAGATCTATAGACTGAAAAAAGGTGAGAATCTCATGAAAACCATCCTCACGCTTTTTCAACACATCAAGAAAAAGGTTTATTTTACAGAAAGATTTTAACAGATATTTCATTTTCTGAAAATATCAACCACCTCAGAGAATTCAAAAATTTTATCAGGATCTTTTTCTACTGAATTTCCAGTTACAATAAAATCTGCTCCATTTTCAAGAATTTCAAGTGCTTTTTTCCGGTCCTTTATACCTCCCCCAACGATTAGAGGTTTTGATAAAATCTTTTTTGCACTTTTAATAAACTTCAACGGAACAGTTTTTTCAGACCCACTACCTGCTTCAAGGTAAACTGTTTTGAAATTTGATATTTCGGATAGATAGATATAACTCAAAAAAGTTTTCATATCTTTTATAAAGTTTATGGGTACCCTTTTTGCTACACTAGTTTTTTTATCATCCATACAGAGTATGTATGATGTCGGAATGATCTTTAATGATGATTTGTAAAGGTTTTCTGCACCGTTGATATGTTCTCCAATTATATAATCAAGTTTTTTTGTGTTCAAAAGAAAAAGCAACAAAAGAAAATCTGCATTCTTTGATATCTGATAGTGAGAACCCGGGAAGATGAAAACCGGTTTTCTTGTTTTTTCTTTTATCGAAAGGATAAATCTATCAAAACCCTTAATTTCTTTGTCACTTCCACCGATCAATATTCCATCAACTTTTGCACTGTTAATATTTTTTATGATTCTTTCAAAATCAATCTTTTTTGCTGGATCTATTAAAACAAAATACCCTTTTTTGTTTTCCCTGAAAATCTTTTCTATTGGGGAAATCACTTCCACAGCAACCTCATAATTATCTTCAGGATGTATTTATCTTTCATCAAACTACCCATAAAATTGATAACCATACCTATCGCTTTAACGGATGATTTGAAAGAATATATGGTGTAATAAAAATCTGATGAAAGTATTTTTTTGCCATTGAAAAGGTTGATCGCTGATGTAAAGAATTTATCCCTCTCCTCATCGGTCATTTCAAGTAGCATCTCTCTTAACTGGTTCTGTTTTTTAATAGAGTAACTATTATCCTTTTCAACGAGTTCCTGATACTGGGACATGCGTTTCGCTGAAAAATCCTTTCCCTTTAAAACGGAGTTTGCAACTATAGCTGCAAAGTTAGCTGTTCTTAAAGCATTGTCTATACCACCACCTGTTATCGGGTCAGCTGCTCTTGCACTATCTCCTATAACCATAACCCTGTCAGAATACATTTTCGAAAGTTGATTAACACTCACACATCCTGGAAATTCTCTTAAAATTTTTGCATCAGGATAATGTTTTTGCCTGTATTCATTCAAAAGTTTAGACGGTTTATCACAATCCAGTGAAGATGTTATTCCTACTCCAAAGTTCGCTTCATTTTTTCCTCTCGGGAAAACCCATAGATAACCACCCGGTGCAACCGATGGTGTGAAATCGAATATTATCTCTTCATCATTTATCTTCGGATCATATATTATCTGCTGATAGCATGAATACATATCGTTTAGATTACAGACAGAGTTAATTCCAACTTTATATGGGAGATATGATTCTATTCCATCAGCGATTATAAGAATTTTCGCAAAATATTCCTCTCCATCTTCAAGGATCACTTTAACATAATCTTTTTCTATCTTAGCATCAACAACAAAACTACCTGTTTTTATTTCAAAATTGTTTTCTTCTATAACTTTCTGGGCGATAAACTTTTCAAACTTTGACCTGTCGATTATAAGACCCATATCTGGAATATCAACGTTCGCTTCAAGTTCTTTATATTTAACTTTCAGTTTTGTGAATCTGTTTCTTATAAAAGGAAATTCTGTCTCTTTAAAAAATTGTTTTAATGTGTTGTTCGAAATCCCTTCAGCACAGATTATAGGTTCTCCTATTACATCATCCTTTTCAAAAACTATAACTTTATAGTTTTTCTCTATTTTATAAGCAGCATAAAGACCAGCGGGTCCACCACCAACAATGATCACATCATAATTTTTATCCATTTTTTATCAACGCTCCTACTGGACAAACTTTTATACATTTATCACATTTAACACAACCTTCGTTTATCTGTAACCTATCCTTATACATCACTATAACTTTAACCGGACAAACAGCAACACATCCTCCACAAAGTCCACATTTCTCTTTTTCAATTTTTATATAATCCATACTTACTCCAAAACTATCTTTTTCAGGTTTTCCAACATTTCTTTTTCGAACTCTTTACAGACGGAACTCCCTGATGCAAGATCTTTTCTTCCACCACCTTTTCCTTTCAACAACCGGTTGATTTTCTCTATCACTTTTTTTGCATCTGTATCCGTATTCGAACTAAAAACTATGTAATTTAACTTATCTCCATCCTTACTCAAAAGTGTTCCATACACCTGTTTTTCTTTACTTTTAATATTATCCATAATTTTCTTAAGGATGTCAATAGTATAACCCTCTAAAAATCCAAAAACAAAAAGGTTATCATTTATTTTTTTACCCTCAGATATCAATCGTTCTGTTATAACATTTATTTCATAATTTAAATATTTTTCGTTCTCTTTTTTCAATCTATTGTTTTCTTCAATGATCTTTTCAAATCTTTTTTCGAGTTCATCAACATCTTTGATCCTGTGTTTCAAAACCAACATTTCTATTTTATCTTTCAATTCCTGATAACTCTTTAAAGCGTATAAAGATGTAAGGGCTTCTATCCTTCTGATACCTGTTGCTATAGATTCCTCCTTTACTATTCTAAAGAGTCCTATTTCTCCTGTTTTTTCAACATGCGTTCCACCACACAACTCTTTCGAAACATTCTGTATAGAAACAACTCTCACTTCTCTGTCATACTTTTCGTTAAAGAAAGCCAACGCACCTTCTTTTATCGCTTGTTCGTAAGGCAGAATCCTTTTTTCAACTTGAAGATTCTGGGATATTATTTCGTTGACACTATTTTCGATCAACTCTTTCTCCTCATCAGTCAATGGTTTAAAATGTAAAAAATCAAACCTAAATCTATCATAGGATACAAAAGAACCTTCCTGCCTCACATGTTCTCCAAGAACCTTTCTTAAAACTGAATGTAAAATATGTGTTGCTGTATGGTTTCTCTGTATTAGATATCTTCTTTTCATATCAACCTTTTGTCTGTAAATTTTTCCTTTTTCAAATTCACCCGCAATCTTTTTTCCGATTAGCATATTCCCAAGTGGTGATTTGAAACAGTTTAAAACTTCAAACTCAAACCGATCAGAAAAAACTGTTCCCGTATCCGCGATCTGTCCACCAGATTCAGCATAAAATGGTGTTTCTTTCATCAAAAGTTCATATAAAGAATCTCCAAGATCTCTATATCTTAATATGTATGATTCATTTTCAAGTGTTTCATATCCAACAAACTTTGAAACATCATCTTCGAACACCACAAAATCTTTTTTGTCAGAATCTGTAAACACTTTATCCTTCCTCGATCTTTCCCTTGCTTCCTCGAGTAGTTGTTCAAAACCATTCTGATCGATTAGAAGGTTGTCCTCTTCAGCCATCTGTCTGATAAGATCAACAGGAAATCCAAATGTATCGTAAAGTAAAAATAATGTTTTCCCATCAACAATATTACCTTTCAAATTTTTCTTATAATCATTGTAAAGTTGCATCCCCTGACCTATAGTTTTTAAAAACCTCTCCTCTTCCGACTTTATTATATTTTTCACTTTATCAACAGTTTGTTCAAGATATGGGTACTGGATTTTCATAATTTTAACAACTTCGGATGTAAGATCGTAAAGGAAAGGTTTCTCAATGCCCATTTTGAATCCAAATCTAACAGCTCTTCTAAGAACTCTTCTGATAACATATCCCCGTCCCTCATTTTCAGGTATTACACCATCTGAGATTGAGAATGTCAGGGCTCTTATGTGATCAGATATCGAATTTATCTCTTTTCTATACTTTTCGTAATCAAGGTTATACTTTTCAACAAGTTTGTTTATGATAGGCATAAACAGATCCGTCTCGAAAATCGATTTTTTATTTTGCATAACAGCAGCAAGCCGTTCAAGTCCCATTCCAGTATCAACTCCTTTATTTTTAAGCAGAGTCCTATTCCCGGAACTATCCTGGTTGAACTGAGGGAAAACTATGTTCCATATTTCAACATACCTTTTACAATCGTTTTCTATTGAACATGGTTTTTTGTTTTCAAGTTCTTTCCCAAAATCATAAAATATTTCTGTTGAAGGACCACATGCACCTGTTCCTCCTGCTGGTCCCCAAAAATTCGTTCTGTCATCCATCTTGATTATTCTTTCAACTGGGATTTTTATGATATCCTTCCATATCCTGTATGCTTCACCATCATCCTTATGAACAGTTACATAGAGTTTATCTTTATCTATCTTTAACTCATCAGTTAAAAATTCCCATCCCCATTTTATCGCTTCAAGCTGGAAGTAGTCGTTAAAGGAAAAATTCCCAAGCATTTCAAAAAAAGTATCATGAAAAGGCGAAATTCCAACCTCTTCAAGATCAACAACTCTTAAACATTTTTGAATCGATGTGGCTCTTTTAAAATCAAAATCAACAAGGCCTGCAAACATTGGCTTAAATTGAACCATTCCAGCAACAGTGAAAAGAAGTGTGGGATCATTTTCCGGTATCAAAGATGATGATTCAAACACTCTATGTTCTCTATCCTTAAAAAATTTGATAAACTTTTCTCTTAAAATCTGACTCTCCACATTTCACCTCTTTTTGATCAGGTTTTTTAAAAGTACCAAATAATATTGCAATTTTATGTAAATATGTAAAACCATCAAGAATATAAAAATAATGCCTGTAAAATTATGTACATATACAATTTTTGAAATCTTGTTTAGATGAACTATTCCATACTCTCTGAACACAAGTAAAAAAGATGTAAAAAGAACTGGAACAAAAACTATTATAAGCAGAATGTTAACAATTCTATTTATATCGCAAACATCAATCGGGATTTTTTTTCTTTTCGAAAAATAGATAAGCACAACTCCAAAAAGAAACAGAGGTAGAATAACAAATATAAAATATCTATCACCATCACCAGAATACTCGTTTAAACTATCTTTTTTCACATGTCCGGAACTGACCGGAAGGTTTACATCATTTTTTTCAACCGGGTTAAAATTTCCATCTTCTTGTTGGTAACCTCCCATTTCACGATCCATCGAATTCCCCTGAACCTTTGTTTCATCTGTTTTATCATCTAAAACCGTTTCATTTTTATTGTCAGTGTTAACACTCAAATTCGTGTCCTGAACACTATCAACAAGATCCTGTGAAAGATCACATATAGAATCATTGTTTTCGTCTGTATATCTTCCACATCTTCCAGGGTATGGATCATTTTTTTCATCAAATGGACAATATCTTTCAGAAAAGATTTGAACGAACAAGAATATAACTAAAAATGTTAGTACCACTTTTTTCATAGGTTTATAAAATATCATAAGAAGGAAGAATTGTCAATGTTTATGGATCCTTCTATAACCCTTTAAAAATCTGATTCTTTCCTCTTTTGGAAATCTTTCGGTCGCATAATTTATAGTTATCGAAGAAAGGTCTTCATAATTTTCGTTCAAAAATTTTTTCAGGATATTTTCACCACAATTTTTTCCGATCTCTCTTAACATCCATCCTGTTGCTTTTTTCAAAAGTTCATTTTGATCCCTGATCAACTTTTTTAAAATCTTTAAAGGGAGATCACATTTTTTTCTTTTTATAAAATAGAATAGTGAAACAACAGAGATTCTCTTTTCCCATAAATTTTTTGAATCTGAAAGTTGTTCTATTATACCGTATTCTTCATTTTCAAAAGAGTATCTTCCAAGAATTCTATAAGATGATGTATCGACAAGATCCCAGTTGTTCACATATTTTAAATTTTTAAGGTAAAAATCTAAAATTTTTTCTTCTTCATCTAAACGTTTTTCATACTTCAAAACGAGTATATTCAACGCAAGGAATCTTACCTCATGGTATTTTGAGGATATCAGGTTCTGTAAAATATTCCAATCAACCTCTTTATATTTCCTGGCAAAAAATTTTAAAGTTGGTGTATCGATACCCAAGAATTTATCACCTTCTCCATACTCTCCTTTTTTGGTTTTAAAAAACCTCTGGTAAACCATCTTTTTTTCTTCATTCTTCAGTTCAAACAACTCTTTCAGGATTTTTGAATACATCTTTTAATAACCTCTTTCAAGATCCACTATATTTTTTAGTTTTTTCCCTTCAAGAAGATTTTTAACGTTTTCCGTTGTAAAATCTATATCACCTTTTTCCGCATGTTCAGTGTGTGCACCTTTGTGTGGTGATATCACAACATTTTCAAGTTCATATATTGGATAGATCGAAGGTGGTTTATTGTTTTCCTCTCCATCTTTTGGATAGTTATACCACACATCAAGCGCAGCACCTTTTAAAATTTTATTCTTTAAACTCTCATATAAAATCTTTTCATCAACTATTTTCCCTCTTGAAACATTTACAAGATATTTCCCTTCAAGTAAAGAAATATTCTTTTCATTTATAAGGTTTTCACTTTCTTTCGTTAAAGGTAATGTTAAAAAAACTATTTGAGCAAATGTTAAACCATCATATAGATTATCCGTTAGAAAATCAAAATTTTCGAGATTTTCGTTTTTTTCAAGTTTTCTTTTCACTCCCATTATTTTGCAGTTGAAAATTTTTAGAAGTCGAGCGAGTTCTTTTCCAATACTGCCTGTTCCAACGATGGAACATCTTTTTCCATGCATAGTATCCCAGTATTCTCTGTAGAGTCCCTCTCTATGCCAGATTCCTTTTTTAAGATCGTTATGAAAAATAACGATCTTTCCAAGAAGTGCAAGAGTCAACGCGAAAGCCCTTTCAGCAACATATTTTGTATTCTCATGAGAATTACAAACAACAATATCTTTCTCTTTAAGTTTATCAAGTGGAAAATTGTTTAAACCAGCGTAGGGAACAAAAAGATATTTTAATTTTTTTGTAAACTCAATCTGCTCTCTTTTTAATCTATAAGTTATAAGAACATCTGTAAATTCGATCTCCTCTTTTTCAAACTCTCTTTTAACTTCTTTGAAAAGATGTTGTTTATAACTATGTTTTAACTCTTCGATCTTTTCTTTCCAGTATTCGGATGAACAACCTGCAAAAGTTATTTCCATAAAATTATACTATCCAATATATTTTTTTAGTCAACATTTGAAAATTCTAAAACTCATGATGTCATTCGATAAGACAAAAAGATCGATTAAAAGTTTTTTACATCCAGAAGTTTTACATATATTTTTTTGTTTAAAGAGGCGTTATATCTCTATTGACAAAAAGAGGTTTAAATATATAATAAAGCAAAAAATAGGAGGTAGTTTGCCAAAAAGTAAAGCGCAGGAAAAATCAGTCAGACAGAATAAGGTCAGAAGAGAAAGAAACAGAAAAGAGAAAGAAAAAATCAAAAAGATTATGAAACAGGCACTCAAAGCAACAACCGAGGAAGAAAAACTTAAAATATTGAAAGAGGGTTATAAAGTTATCGATAAAGCTGCTTCGAAAAATGTCATAAAGAAAAACAATGCAGCAAGAAAAAAATCAAAAATTGCAAAAATCTTAAAAGTCAAATAATAAACAAAAAACTCCGCGATTACGCGGAGTTTTTTTATTCCAATTTTTTTAAAATTTTATTTTGTTAACCTGAAAGTTATAGGATATGTTACATAACATCTTATAGGTAAATCTCTCGTCATCGCAGGTGACCATTTCAACTGGTATGCAGCTTTAACTGCTGCTTCATCAAGTAACGGATGAACGCTTTTTAAAACTTTTACCTGTGATACTGTCCCATCCTTTTCGACAACGAGTTCAAGAAATACTGTTCCTTCAATTCCAAGTTGTCTTGCCATCTGTGGATATTCGGGATCTATTCTCTGAATCAACTGTGGAGCCTGTTCATAAATTCTGAAGATTTCACCTTCATATTTTTCAATATTTAGATCCTCTGTTTCAAATGTTGTCTGAATATCTATGTTTTTAGTTACCTCTGATTCTTTCGTTGTTTCAACAATCTTTTTGGGAAGTTGAGGTTTTGAGATTTCCTGGGGTTCATTTATTTTCTGTATCTGGTCAGGTAACTTCTCCATCACAACAACATCCTTTTTCTCCTTCATTTTGTAGGGATTGGTTTTCAGTTTTGGAATAAAAAGGAAAAGTATTATGAAAAGTATCAATGTTGTCAAAAGTGATGATTTCACAAATGTGGGATACTTTTCTTTCAAATCATTTTTTATAAATTTTTCCATAGTGCTCTCCTATTTGATCGCATTGACTTTCTTAGCACTTAAAGAAACATGAAGAGCGTTCGCTTTTATAAGTTGACCGAAAACATCGTTGGATATCCAATAAGGAGTATTTTTATCAGCCATTATAGAAACTATCAGATTTGGGTTAACTCTCTTTTTTTGTTCTATTATGTTTTTTATCTGTCCTATTGGAACAATTCTATCATCTATGGATACAACTCCCCTATCTCCATCATAGCCAATCCAGACATGGGCCAGGTTTTTTGTCTCAATCTTTTTGGATGATAATGCTTGAGGAAGATCTATTCTTAATCCCTGTTCAGTTCTAAACACAGTTGTAACCATAAAGAATATAAGAAGGAGAAAAACTATATCCGAAGTTGTAGATGTTGGAATCGATGGGGAACTCTCTTCAACTTTTCCAAAATGTTTTTTCATCTTTCCTCCTTACATCTCATCATCTTCTGCTGGAGATAGAGATATTTTCTCTTTCTTCTGAGTTTTCTCAAACGCTATTTTTAGTTGGTCAAAAACTCTTATCATATAATCGTATTTGGCAGATCTTGTGGGTATTATAGAAAATATCAAAGAATCTCCATTCGGTTGTTTTAAGAGTTCAATCGCTTTATCAGCAACAGATGTCCATTCAACCGGATCGTTTTCTATTCTAACATCTCCAAACCTGTTTATTCTAACATGCACGATATTCTTTGATAAAACAGTGATCGTCTCCTTTGATTCTTCAGGTAAAACTATTTGAAGCCCCATCTCAGTGTTAAAACTTGATGTTACAAGAAAGAATATGAGCATCAAAAAAGTGATATCACCCAGAGATGCTGTTGGAATTTCAGGTTTTTGGAGTGTCTTTTTTCTTTTAAATAACATATTATCTCCTGATTATGCTTCCTCTATCTCCAAACTCATCAAAATTTCAACTATTTTGTTTGATGCATCTTCAAGTGTTCTTGAATAGCCATTCACAACCGTCTGAAAATATGTGAATGCAGCAGAAACAGGTATAGCTATCACAAGACCTGTAAGTGTTGTTATCAACGCTTCAGAGATACCGCTTGCAACGAGTTTTGGTTCAACTGTTCCGGCGAGTGCTATTGCATCGAATGCGTTTATCATTCCAGAAACCGTTCCCAAAAATCCAAGCATTGGAGCAAGTGTTATAACTGCTGATAGAAATGGCATCCCTCTATCAAGGAACGCAAGTTCTGTTACACCTGCTTTTGCTATAGCATCCTCTATGGCATTTTTGTCCTTTCCAACATATTGGAACTCTGTTAAAGCAGCTTCAATAACTCTTGCAAAAGGACTTGGATTTTTTGCACAATATTGTATTGCCGCCTCTATTCCCTCTTTTTCTATTTTATTCTTTAACTCTTCAACAAACTTCTTTGGGTTTTTGTTCATGATCAGAAGAGTTACGAATCTTTCGATGATAAAAACAAGTCCAATTATGGCACATGCAAGTAGTGGCCACATTGTCCATCCACCTCTCTGGAATAAATCTAACACAACTTCCTCCTGGTTAATTTTAGTTTATCTTTTAAGTAGTTAATTATACTTTTTAATCTAATTTTGTCAATAATTATCTTGTCGACCAAATATAGTATATCAACGAAGCAAGTATTGCAAAAAGTCCTGCAAGAAGGATCATCAGACCTTCAAGTGAACCAACCTGCATCGTCTTTGCTATCTGGGGCAAAAGGTCGTATGGGTTTGATCTTGCAAGTGCCGGGAAATAAACTGTAAGTTTGATTATATGAACAACAGCACCAACTAGCACAAGAATACTGCCTAAAATTTCAAGAACCCATATCGATGGCTTTCTTATTATTTTCAACAATCTTTTCAAAATTAAAGCTGAGATGAACAGAGAAATTGAAAAAAGTATTATCCCTATGGCAAGCATTATTTCTGCTGGAAATAGAACTTTCATTTTGCCCCTCCTTTGTGAGGTTTAACAACATTGTAGAATTTTAAACTTCCGATAAGGGAAAGGACTCCTGAAAGGAAAAAGAAAAAGTATCCAATCCATGTTTGGATATCTGTCATCTTCAAATTTCCAACTATGATCAAACTGTATGCCTGTATCATCGCATAAACTATTATTCCCGTGGGTGATATCATTATGAACTGCCAATCAGTTTTCTTATGCAAAACCTTCTCATATCTTTGTGCTATTATACCAACAAGAAAAAGAGAAAACCAGAGAAGAACAGCACCTAAAATCGTGAGAACACTTGATAACATTTTTGAATCTGTAACATATTTAGGGATTCCGGTTTGAGTTATCGAAACAAGTTCAAAAAATTTTAACACCATATCTCCTCCATTATTTCAAACTTTGTAAAATTTTTTCAACCATCTTCTGTGATTGACTTGGGCCTATGATCATCGATGATGCTTTCGAAAATCTTTTTAAAAATTCATCGAGTTTATTCTGGTTGAGATTTTTTATATCAAGTTTCATCTCGGTTACAATATTGTTGATTATATCATCTGCAAAATCTTCAAGGAACTCTGCGGCTATTTTTTTAATTTTGTTAAAAGATTGATCATCTATTTTGAAAGTCGGAACACTCTCTTCCTTTTCAACAGTTTTTTCCTTTACTTCTTCTTTTACTGGTTGTGCTGGTTTTACCACTATTTTTTTCTTATCTTTTAATGCAACTTTTACTTTCCCTTCCTTTTCTTCTTCAACAACCTCTTTTTCTACGATCTCAGCAAAATCTATACTGTCAACTGAAACATTTTTGTTAACTATGATTCCGAAAAAAGAATTGTTTTTTTGAAAAAATACTATTTTCTTATTTTCATTTTGAAACTCAATTTTTTCAACTCTGGAAACATTTGCAGCGTCCAGAGATTGTTTCAAAACAACTATCACCTGTTTTACAACATCATCAGTATATCCAACGATTCCGGTCTTTGCGATCGTTTCGTTTTCATTTGAAAAAACAAAATCAGCGTTGAATTTTTCCCTTATTTTCTCAATGTTGTACCCCATCACTTCCCCCTTACCTTTTACTCAATTTTTCTATCACATTCTGAACCATCTTTTTCGCTTCAGATGCTCCATAAACCTCAACTGCTTTTTTACACACTCCATCGATCAGAACTTTTGTTGTTCTCTGGATATCGTCTCTACTGATCTCAACAGGAACTATATCCTTTACGTCGATTCTATCTCTTATATCAAGTGCTTTTTCAAGAATATCGACACTCGAAAGGTTTTCCCTGATAAAATTGTTCCAGATCTTTCGATCTCCACCCTGTGAAAACTCATCAACAAGATAGTTCAACTGTAAAACTTTTGAAATCAAAAGTTTCCTTTCAATTTCACCCAACCTGTTGACTTCCTGTGTTTGAAATTCCTGTTTAGGTGAAGTGAAAGTTTGTTCAAAAACTGGTTCTTTTATAGGTTCACTCTCAGATATCTTTGGTTGCTCAACAATCTTTGTAGTTTCAAAAATATTGCTGAATTCATTATAAAATTTATCTATATCAATTTCTCCATTTATTTTAAAAAGCAGAAATTCACTCTTCTGAGAAATGAGAATGAGATTGTTGCCATCAACTTTCATAAAGGAAATCGAAGGATAGTTCATTTGAAACTTTTTGAATATAACATCACCGGCAGAACCAAGAAATGCTCCGATATCACCAAGGTTTGCAGGTTGTTCTCCAAATTTTTCAAGTATCGTTCCATCCTCTTTGTTCAACCTCATAGCCCCAAATATGGGAACAAGGTTTTTCAATTTTTCAACTATTTCAGAAAGTCCCATCACTCACCCCTTCTTTATTTAAAAGTTCCCTGTATTTTTTCTTTGCTATCATTCCACCAAGTTCTTCGACACCTTTTTCAAGAACCTTTTCGAAAAGTATCTTTTTCATATTTCTGATCTTAGCTTCATCCAAAAATCTATCAGCACTTTCATCTATTTCGATCATCTCATCTTTAAATTTTAAAAGACCTCCAATCGTTTCAAATCCAGAATTCGTTAAAACATCCACTATAAAGTGGAACCAATCCTTTGTGTTCGTATTTTTGACAGCAAATGTATCAAGGATGTTATTTAAACTTTGTTTAAACTCGTTTCTTATTTTTTCAACAAAAGATTTATCAAATACAAGTCCTTTTGAGATCAAATATTCGAGAGATTTATATGATTCAAGCAGAGGGAGGTTACTCTCCTTTATTATGGTTCTTATATTCTTTTTACCATCAACTATTCTTATTATAACCCAATCAGTTTTTCTTAAACTTATGTTATCCCCAAGACCTTCAGCTCTTTTCTCAAGAACAGCATCAAAAGATGGTAACCTTTTGAGTATATCATCGAATTCCATCCTTCTTTTTTCTATCTGATCCATCAGGGATGATGTGTTCGACTGTGTAATCGACACCTCATCCGTTGTTTCTCCATTTTTATAAACAACTGTTCCAACCTTTTCTATTGAAAGGTTGTAGAGTGCCTCTTCACCTGTGAAAGAGTTATAAACAGCATGTTTTGGTAAACCGTTCTCAAAAAATATTTTTCCCTCTTTATTATCAATCTGAAAAATCAAAACACCCGTTCTCTGTCTGGACGATATCAAACTTATAAACTCAACTGGACTGAAGATCTCAAGGTTCGCTTTTAAATCTACCTTTTCTTTATCCATTCCTCATCCTTATATTTTTGAATTAAATTTTGCAACTTTTCATCTTCAAAATCTAATTCAACTTTTTCCCATTCAAAATCTAACTCCCTAAAAAAAACATTATAAAACACACAAGACATATTTTGGATATTATAAGTTAAACCTGTTAAATTTTCAATATTGTTTGAAAAAATTTTTCCATAAATTTTATCCTGTGGAACAACACTCTCTTTCACAAGAATCGTTCCCTGTTGTAAAAATTTTGTTTCTGAGAACGTCTGGGCACTCCCAACGATCTTTTCTCCTTTATAACTGATTTCATAAACCGATTGGGAACCAAAACAGTTTGCGATAAAATTTTCCTTTTTTTCTCCATGTGTTAGTTTCGCTTCTATCTCCAGCTCTTTAAAACCCCTGATAAAAATTTCTGCTATCCTTTTATACCTGTCTAAAAGTCCATAATTTTTTCCAAAATGTTCAATGTTTCCAACAAATGAATATGTTAGGTCACCACTGTGCAGAACGGCCCTTCCTCCTGTTATCCTTCGTGTGATATCAATCTTCTCCTTTGTAACATAATCGTAATCGATACCGATGTTGTACCTTTGATTGTATCCTATGGTGATCGATGGTTTTGAAAATGAATAGAATCTAAAAAATATTGTATCAATATTTTTATAAGCCCATTCATCTATAGCCATATTTGTATAGACATCGAAAACGGAATAATCCAAAAAATAACCCTTCATTTTAAAATTTTAAGCCAGTCTGATAAAAGAAAATAGATTCTTCCGATAAGAAGCGAAATACGCGCCATAACAGTATAACCAAAAGATGCACCGAATGCAACCATGATAAAGGTTATTCCTATCTTTGATCCCCACTTTAAAACACCTTTCTGTTCTTTAGAAAAGTAGAAATAGATAAGAGTTGTTAAAACTCCAAAGATTATCAAAAAGTTGTTAAAAGTTTCGAAATTGAAACCAGTTATTGGAACAAGTGTTGCCTGAACCTGTGGAAGTATAAACCCCTGTATCGCACCTGTAACACCAAGTCCCGCTCCAATACCTACCGTAAAAGCAATAGACCATCTTGAAAGCCAGGCGATGTTTGGAAACCATCTTGTCAACATGATTATTCCAAAAAATGCAGGGATCAACAAAATAAACTCTTTGTTTTTTATCATCGGATCAAGAAGCATAGGTTGTATGACGTAAGCCCAGGTATATATCAACCAGTAGCCCGCAGTTATTCCAACATAGAGATGTTCTGCAAATTTATAGAAAGGGTTATCTTTATACAGAAAAGAATATATGAAAAGGGTCAAACCAGCAGCTATCCATATTCCAATCGTTGTTCCCATTATTTTCCTCCTTCTTTACTTTTTGTTCTCTTCTCAATGAAATATGCTATGTTTCCTAAAATGATGAAAAGTATTATAACAAGATGAGAATACGACTGTGATGCCATTCCAGCAACAGCGATATCAGGTTTACCAACAAGCACTTCATATTCGGCAGCTCCCTTCATTCCACCAACGAGTCCAACGATCTGTCCTGACTGATAGAAATAGTAAGCATCTGGAGCAGAAACAGCATTTAAAGCGAGTGCAATTTTCTGTTTGAATCTTCCTCCAGCATATTCGATCCAAACAAGGTATGTTGCACCTGCTTCAAGACCAACAAGAAGTGCTATATCGTTATAGTTGTGAACATTCTTCATCATCGGAAAAGAATCGAGTGGAACATTACGATAATCAACTTTGAAATAATCTCTTATTTCTTTTCCAATTCCAACTATCTGTGCAACATAACCGGGTCTATAACCAAGGTTAATATAGTCGACTCCGTAAACAGCACCCATCTCTTTTGCGATCTTTTCAAGACCCATCGTTCCAAGAGGTGCTCCCAATTGCCATTGAACTATAAGTATGGGTTTCAGTTTGTTTCTAAAGAGCTGTCTTAAAAGTGCTTCTAAAAACGGTTGTTGCTCAGGCATCGATGCTGCATCATAATCTATAGATATCATCACATTGCTACCTTCTGGTAAATTTTCGATATAATCATAAACATCCTTCACTGGTTTTGAAGGAACAACGGGAAATTTTGGTTTCAAAAGTAAAGGTAAAATCACAACTATAGCTATGAATATATATATGAACCTTCTGTCGACTTTCAAAAGTTTTAAAAAGATATTCATAATAACTCCTTATGAAAGATAACTTCTTTCAATACCTAAAATGATTCTTATTGAAACGCCTAAAGCCCCAAGTGAAATTCCAAGTCCAATCCCTCTTTTTGCAGCCATCTGCGGGACCTGCATGATCCACTCTGTAAACTTTGGAAGATAAGGTGAAATCTGTTCTCCAAGAGGAACCCTTCCAAGCATAACTATTATAGCTGTTATCAAAAGAAGTGTGGCATCAAAATTTCTGGCTCTAAAAGCTCTGTAAGCAGCTGATGCTATGAAGAACGCAAGAAGTGAAAACATTGTTGCCTGAAGTGGAACTATGAAATAGTTGTATATGTATGTAAAATATGACTTATCATCAAACGCTGTTCCAAACCTGACAGTTTCAACTATTCCAACAACAACTGTTGCAACGAAACCGAAGATCAAAACAAGAGAGAAGAACCAGTTCTCATCCTTTCTTTTGACCTTTCTAAAATGCATCCCTATCAAAGAATCAACTCCAAGCAGCATTGTAAAACCTGCTATTATCGAATACCAGTTCAAAGAAATTTTCTCTATGTCACCAAAAGGTTTATGTGGAATAAAAAAAGAAATTATCATTATCATACCAACAAGAAAGGTTATAAAAATTGGAATACCTTTTCCTTTTAACATTTATCCTCCTACTAAACCTGTAACAATTTTATCAACCAATCGAACACATTTTTTAACACTTCTATTTTCAATCCGTATCCTAAAACTGAAAGGACAAAACCTGTTATAATCAAAAACATAATGAAAACTTTTAAAAGGTCCTCTGCTGCTATTGAACCAAGCATCATCGGTTCTTTCTGCAAATAAACTGACGCAGCCATCATCTCTTCACCTATAAGAGTGTAATCACAAGCTGCAACAAAAAATGGTAACTGCGCTGTTTCGGTAGTTCCGGATATCTGTATTGCACCTATCGAATGTCCAGTTTCGGCAAGGATCAAAGATTCAGCAAAGAAAAGACCCTGTAGAAACACAGCACCGGGTTTTTCTCTCATCATCATACCATCAACTCCAGCAGCGTATCCAAACTGATCCTGTGTTATATACATTATATCGTTTTTGTTGTACAGATCGGGTCTTCCAGCTTCTGTAAAAGCTTCCTTCACAACTTCCTGTGCTGTTGTCATCACAACAGGATCATAGGATGGGACGAGAATCCTTGTTTCATAATCAGCAACCTTTTTCGCTACTCGTCCGAGAATCGTCAGTCCTGCTATAGTGGGTATATCTGTTACATATCCTATCCCAAGAATATACATAATAGGTTTCCCCATCTCCGTGCTTCGACCAACAGCTTCCTCAACAGCATCCAGTCCATTTATTTTTCTTATATAAAGATCTTTTCCACTCTTTGCAAGATTTAAATAGTATAAGAACACAAAAGCAATTATTATTAAAGAAACAAGAACAGGTATCCTTGACAGGTTAAACCACGAAGATTTTGAAACTATTGGATCCGTCTCTCCTGTGACATAAAAAGTATCGTTTCCAAAAATATAAACACCATTTTTCGAATATCCGGATCCATTTGAAATCAATCTATTTAAAAATTCTTCGCTGATCATATTCTTGCTCAGGATTCCAGTATAATAATAGTTTGAATTATCTTTCACTCTTGAAGGTTCTTCATCAGAACTCACATCTCTTACCTGCATCGAAGAAACCAGAAGATCCGTTGCCACAACCATTATATTGTTTGAATCATCTCTTCTTAAAACAGTCAAAAACCAATTCCCCAAAGAATCAGGGAAACACCAGTTGATCTGGATTCCTCCACCACCATCGTTTGGTATATCGCTTCCAGTAAGTTTAAAATCCAAAAAAGGATTTTGATTTTCTAAAAATATTATACTATCATTTCCCTGAGAAAAGAGTGAAACTGAAAAAACTAAAAAAATCAAAAGAAGGATTTTTTTTAACACCTCTCCTCCTATTTAATAATTCCAAGCCAATCCGATAGAAGAAACTGTATTCTACCGATGAAAAGAGAAACTCTCGCCATAATCGTATATCCGAACGCTGCACCAAATGCAACCATTATGAATGTGATTCCCGCTTTTGAGACCTCTCCAACAAAACCTTTATGTTCGAGTGAAAAGAAAAAATAAACAAGAGTTGAAATCACTCCCACAACTATGATCAAACTCCCGATATCAAGTTTTAATGGCATCGTAGCATAGATCTGTTTAAAAAGGAACTCAAAAGAAGATGGAACAGAAAGTCCTGTTCCAGCACCAACAACAAACGCTATCGGTATTCTTGAAAGGTATGCAACATTTTTGAAAAATCTTGAAAACATCAAAAGACCTAAAATAAGTGGTATCAGAACAAGAAAATTTTTATCGTAAACAAGTGGATTGAAAACTTTTGTGATTATCGTGTTGTGCCAGTAAACCGATATTCCATAACCTATCGAGATTCCAACAAGCAGATATTCTGCAAATTTATAGAACGGGTTATCTTTATATAAAAATGAATAGATTGCAAGAGTGAGTAACGCAGCTATCCATATCCAGAAATTCGTTGATACAGCCATTATTTACCCTCCTTTTTCTTCTTGACAAAATATGCTATATTTCCAAGAACTATCAAAATTATAAAGAATATATGTGCTGACGATTGTGCATCCATTCCAATTGAAGCGTCTTTTCTTCCACCATAAACATTCTTCTTATCAAGTAAGTGTTCATACTCCGCAGCACCTTTAAGACCTCCAAGCATACCTATCGCCTGTTTTGATTGAAGATATGAATAATATTCTGCTGCTGAAACTGCTGTTGTTCCAATTCCCATCTTTAAACCGTATCTACCGTTTGCATATATAAGCCAGGTTAAAACAACGGAACTTCCAGCGAGTTCTACCATTAGATTTATGTCATTATAATTTTTTATACCCTTCATTATTTCAAGTTCTGAAAGTTTATTTCCATAACCATCCTCATTGAAAGTTTGCGTAATATCCTCTCCCATCTTCAAAACAACAGCACTAACTCCCGGCACATAAGCGAGAAGAGTTATATCCTTTCCAAGTTTTTTTGGATTATCAGGATTACTCTTGTTCCACTCTCTTAAAACATTATCTATAGCATCCTGTGCCATTCCGGCACCCTGTGGATAAAGTGTAACAAAAAGAACCCTTAAATTGTTCGATAGTGCATGTGCGGCAATAACTTTTGCCATCGGATGAAGTTCCGCCATCGTTGAAGGATCATAATCAGCACCTATAAGAACGACTCCACCTTCTGGAATCGAATCTTCTATAAAATCGTAAATCGATTTTACCGGAGGTGTTGTTTTCATAGGAAATCCAACAGGAAATATGAAAGGAATTATTATACATAAAGCGAGTACAAGATAGATCCATCTTTTATCAAGATTGTTGATGAAGTTGATAAATTTCATTTTCCACCCCCGAGATATTTTCTTTCGATTCCAAGGATTATCTTTATGGAGGTTGCGATGATTCCAAGTTGGACCCCTATCAATATTCCTCTCTGTGCTGCCATGTTTGGATATTTCAATATCCATTCGACAACATCTGGAAGTCCTTTATATATAAACTCTCCAAGTGGTACTCTACCAAGTGTAACTATCCCTGCTGTTATAAGAAGTAATGTAGCATCAAAACTTCTCGCTCTGAATGATCTGAACGCTGCTGATGCCATATAGAAAGCAAGAAGTGAAAAAATTGTCGATTGCATCGGCATCTGCATATATAGGTATGTATACATCAAAGGTGTCGTATCGGATGGTTTTACTGATGGAAAAATTTTCATCCATAAAGTTGTTGGCATAAAAGCACCACCAAAGATTCCAAGTATCGCTGTAACAAAAAGAGATACAAGCACTATTATCGAGTACTGCCAACCTTCAACTCTCCTTTTTATCTTCGTAACATGGAGTTCAACGGTTGATTGAACAGCGATTAAATATGTGAATGCAGAAACAATTATCAACCAATCAAGCATCATATTGTAAAAACTTTTAGATGCTGGATGTGGAACGAAAAATTGCAATATGAGTGCTATACCAAATATCGCTGAAACTAAAAGCGGTAATGTTCTTCTTACAAACATATAAACTCCTAACTTTTAAATATGAATCTTAACATTTCAAGAATTTTATCAAGAAAAACAAGGTGACCACCGGTTAACCATGAAATTATTAGAATGAAAAAATAGAGAGTTATTAAAATTATTATAAATCCTTTAAAATAATCCTGAGCTTTCAAAGTTCCAAGCAGAAGTGGCTCTCTTGAAAGATAAGCACTTGCAGCATAAAGTTCTTCACCGATTATCGTATAATCACATGAGGTGATAAAGAAAGGAAGTTGAGTCACAGCATCAGTACCTGCGATCTGAATAGCGCCTGTTGTGTTTCCGGCTTCTGCCATAATAAGTGATTCTGCCCAGAACATTCCGAGTAAAAGATTTGTTGCAGGTTTTTCTCTTGTCATTATACCTGAAACAGCGGCTGCGTATCCAAATTGAGAATCGGTTAAAAAGAAAATGTCATTATCGTTGTAAACATCAGGCCTTCCCGCTTCAGAATATGATTCCTTCACAACCTCCTTTGCAACAGTCATAACTATTGGATCTCTGTTAGGAACAATCAGTTTTGTTTCATACTCTGCGATCTTTTTTGCAACTGGACCAAGGATATTCAAAGAAGCGATTGTGGCTATATCTGACATCGTTGAAGATCCTGGAACATATAACACAGGCCTTCCCATTTCTGTTGCTCGCCCAACCGCCTCATCAAGTGTGTCAAGTCCGGAGATCTTTCTAACAAAAAGATCTTTTCCTTTTCTCACACTTTCAACAAGAAAAACGATTATCGCCGTATAAATTATTATCATCAAAAGTAATATGGTTTTGTCTGTTTTGAAGATGTTCGGTTTTGGAGATACAGAACCACCGATCAAACATTTTTCAGATTCCTCACCTGAACTATCTGTTGCTGAGATGTAGTATTCATATTTTTTCTGGTATGACAGCCCTTCATCAACTATCTTGACAGGGAAAGAGTTAAAGGTTTTTATTAATTTTAAAATCGTATCATTTTCCTCTTTTCTGTAAAGTTTGAACAAAAGAGTGTTACCTTCAAGAATTTTTTGACAGGAAATTTCGAGTTTAGTTCCATCATCGTTTCCCACATCCTTTATAATGAACTCTTTTAAAAACGCAGGATCAATTTTCAAAACATTTTCATCTTTGAATGTTTCATTCTGAGAGAAAGATAACACAAACGATAGAAGGATTAAGATGAAAAAGAAGGTTTTGTTTTTCATTTGACTCCTTTTATTCTTCGATTAATTCAACATTCGCTCTTGGAAGTATTATTCTTCTTCCATCTTCAAATTCAAATTCAAGCACTCTTACATGTGCTTCGGTTTCTATTTTTTGCAACTGTGATGGAAGTCCTACGACCCTTCCAATAGCACCAAAATATGGTTGTCTTATGATTCTAACTATAGAGTTTATATCCATTCCCATCTCAGCGTGTTTCGATTCTTCAACAACAGTATCTATATCATAGGTCACTATTACCTCAGGTCTCATGACACCAGCTCTTATCTGTGTTGCCCCATTTATCGAAGCTCTTTTTCCATCATTTTTTGAAAGTATTTCAAAAGTTTTTTTTGCCATCGTCATCTGACCAAAACCTTCTGTAACGATGACCGTGATTCCCTTTTCTTCCTGACCGGTTATCGCAACACCTATCTCTTCACCCAGGAAATCTTTAAGATCCTTATCATCTATACCACCAACAACTATTCCCAGAACACCCCTTTTTACACACTCGTTTAAAACTTCACTCGTCACAAGAGAACCACCAATAACAATTTTCCCTTTCAGTTCATCTGTGATATCATTTTTTGTTAGAACATAGTCAGGTGATTTTGCAACAAGTTTCAACTCTCCCTTAACCTCTCCACCGATTCCAAATATTCCCTGAATGAATGTTGCCGGTGTTTGAACAACTATACCTTCATTCTCGATAACCTCAACGACTTTTCCGTTAACGTAAGCGTCTATTTCAACTTTTTTTGGTGGTTTTCTCAACGTTAACATCCCTGTTATATCAGAATAGTTTTCAACAATTCCATCTATAGGAGAAGGTATTGAAGTTTTGAAGAGTCCAAAGAATCCCTTGGATTCTGCGATTATCTGATCCTTTTTTATCTTTTCACCAATTGATACCTTTAAAAATGAAGATGCTTCTTTTGGTGGGACTCCAAGTTTTCCAGCAAGATTCAATCTTTCAACATCTCCTGGGAGTTCAGTTCTTGCAACTATATCATCCGCCTTTACTATGTCTCCAACTTTTACAAGGACCTCACCTTTCAGAGGCAATCTTCTCTCTTTCTTTACTATTGCCTTTTCCGTAACTTTTAAACCAGGTGTATATGAATGTGCCATAATTCCTCCATTTATTTCTCAGGATAGACATTTAACGCTTTAATCCATTTCTTCAACTTCTCTACCCTTTCATTATCGTTTTCAGGCAGATTGAAAGGTCTTCTTCCCCTTGCATCAACTATAACTCCAACAACTCCACCTTCAAGTTCAGTTTCTATTTCTTTACCTTTACCGTTTCCAAGATCAAGCCCCTTCGATGGAGTGATCATCGCTTTTACCTTTTTGTTGAGTTCAAGAGGAATAACTCCCATATCACCAAAATTGAAAGTGTACTCTTTTCCTTCAAATTTTATTTTTACAGCTTCCTGCCCTTCTTTTATGTTTCCAATCGGCGCAACACATGAACCTAACCTTATCAAACAGTCCTTTTCAAACACTTCTGTTGCTGCCTGTTCATGAACGGTTGACAGAACACCGAGTTGTGGCATCATAAATATTGAATCAACTGTTAACATCGTTATCCCTTCAGGTAAAAACGCATCGATCATCATCAAAGCTGATTGCACTCTTCTTGGAGCATGTGAAAGAACACCACCTGAACCGACGATGAGATTGAGTGTTAACATGTTCACAAGAGTTTCACCTGTACTCGTTTGTTCGAAAGCATCAGAAATTGTTCTTTCCTTCTGGACTCCTTTCAAACCAACAGCCATCGTTTTATGCTGTTCTAATGCCAATCTTAACGCTTCTCTCGATATCGCCTGCTCTATCTGTAACTCATCAAGAGTTGATGGAATAGTTGTTGGTCTTATCATCTTATTTCTTATTCTGTTCCTTAAATCCTTTTCATCCATATGGAATGGAACCCATCTCATTATATTTTTTAAACCGGCTTCTTTCACAACATTTGATATCGAGTAACTCATTCCAAGGTTTGCTGAAACGGTTCTGTTGAAAGTGTTCTGGAAAAATGAGAACACATCCGTTGTTGCTCCACCTATATCAACACCCAAAACCTCTATCTTATCCCTTTTTCCAATCGTTTCTATCAAAAGTCCGACAGCACCAGGTGTTGGCATAATTGGAACATCGGTCATATCCATAAGTTTTTTGTATCCTGGTGCCTGAGCCATCACATGTTCCATAAAAAGATCATGTATCTTATCCCTTGCTGGTTTCAAATTTTCTTTTTCAAGTGTAGGTCTTAGATTTTCAACTATGTAAAGTGCTGTTTTCTTTTCGAGTCGCTCCTTTATCTCCTCAACAGCTTTATTGTTTCCAGCATATATAACAGGGAGTTTGTAACCGGCACCGAATCTTGGTTTCGGATCAGCTGCCTGTATTATTTCAGCGAGTTGAACAACATGTGTTATCGTTCCTCCATCTGTTCCACCTGAAAGAAGAATCATATCAGGTCTTAAAGTTCTGATCCTTTTTATCCTCTCATGATCCATTCTCTTATCGTTTGTTGCTATAACATCCATCACTATTGAACCAGCACCGAGAGCTGCTCTTGCTGCTGATTCTGCGGACATCTTATCTACAACACCGGCAACCATCATCTGTAAACCACCACCTGCTGATGATGTTGAGATGTAGATATCGACACCATCACCTTCTGCTTTTTCTCTCTTTATTATTTTGTCTCCATCAAGAATTTTTATCTCAGCAAGTTCTTCTACCTCTTTTATAGCGTTGAGAACACCTTTTGTAACATCCTCATAGGGGGCCTCAACCGTCGTTGGGGCTTCACCTCTCACTATCAAACGATATTCATTATCTCTTTTCTCTATTAAAATAGCTTTCGTTGTGGTGGATCCACAATCCGTTGCAAGTATTCGTGTGATTTGATCCTTCTCTTTCATTTATCCTCCTTAATATCCTTCTTGTTTCTCTTCTCAGTATTTTCAAATTCTTCAATATATTTTATAAGTTTCTCAACAGAATCTCTTTCTTCAAAGATCAAAGATGCTTCACGATATTCGGATATGTTGAAAAATGTCAAAATTATCGGTTCCAAAAATATCATTAATTGAGCACTGATAAAATTTATCGGTTTTATCGATTCAAGAAACATTATCGCTGGAGCAGTTAATCCTCTTTTGACTATACTCGTTGCAATCTTTTTTAAAATTTCCTCTTTTCTTTCAAGAGGTATCTCTTTCGAACTTACGGGTTGAAAACTCTTATCCATTGTTTTCCCTGTACCAGTTCACATAAAGATTTTTTAACGCGTATATATCATCCGGTCTTGAAACCGGAGTGTTTGAAGGAGCATTTTTAACTTTTTCTGGTTCGTTCTTCGCTTCCTCATCTATCTTTTTCATCGCTTCGATAAAACCATCGAGTGTTTCTTTTGATTCAGTTTCCGTTGGTTCAATCATAATCGCCTCAGAAACTATAAGAGGGAAATAAACTGTTGGTGCATGGAATCCATAATCGAGCAGGCGTTTTGCTATATCGAGTGTTGTAACGTTGTAATCCTTTTTGTGTTTTCTTCCACTGAAAACAACCTCATGCATGGTTTCCGTCTTATATGGTAAATCGTATATATCCTGAAGTTTTCTTTTTATATAGTTTGCATTCACTATCGCCATCTGAGTTGCTTCAGTCAGTCCATCTCTTCCCATTATTTTCAAATATGCCCATGCTCTCACCATTATGTTCACATTACCATAAAACGAATGCAATGAACCTATCGAGTTTTTGGGATAATCAAGATAATATTTCCCATTTTCAAATTTAACAATGTATGGTGGTAAAAATTCTTTTAAACTTTCGACAACCGCAACACCACCTGCACCAGGTCCACCACCACCATGCGGTGTTGAAAAAGTTTTATGCAGATTAAGGTGCAGAATATCAAAACCTATTTTACCTGGTTTTACGATTCCCATCAGAGCGTTCATATTCGCACCATCCATATATATCAGTCCACCTTTACCATGAACTATTTCGGAAATCTTTTCTATTTTACTTTCAAAAATTCCTAAAGTGTTTGGATTTGTTATCATTATCCCGGCAGTATCCTCGTCCATATTTTTTTCAAGATCCTCAAGATCTATTTCTCCTGAACCGTCCGATTTGATCTGTACTGATCTAAATCCTGATAGAGTCGCTGAGGCAGGATTTGTCCCGTGTGCTGAATCTGGAATAAGAATTTTTGTTCTTTTTTCACCTTTACTTTTAAAGTAATCGCTTATAATCATCATTCCGGCAAATTCTCCATGAGCACCTGCAACTGGTTGTAGAGAAATCCCATCAAAACCTGTAACCTTCAAAAGCATATCCTGTAATTCATACATTATTTCAAGTATACCCTGAACATCATCTTCATCCTGATATGGGTGTAGTTTTGTAAACTTTGGATTCGAAGAGATCTCTTCGTTTACAACAGGATTGTATTTCATCGTACATGATCCTAACGGATAAAAACCTTTTTGAAGATGGTGGTTTTTATTCGATAGTAAAACGAAATGTCTTAACACATCTATTTCGGACACTGTTGGGAGATTCGCTTCTTCTTTTCTTAAATTTTCTTTGATACAATCTGAAACCTCAAGTGGAAAATTATTTTCAGGTAAAGAGACAATATTTGAATTCTGGTCCGATAACTTGAATATCAATTTATCATACATAATTTGCTCCTTAAATTTTTTAAAGAATTATTTTATATTATTAAGATAATAATGTCAACATTTTAATTTTAAGAAAAAATAAAATTTTTTATTGAAAAAAAAGTCGATTTTGTTATAATTCAATCAGGGAAAATTGGGAGGAAAAATATGAAAAAAATTTTGACTACAATCTTTGTAATCCTAACAGTTCAAGTGCTTTTCTCTTATGATTACTATTTGCAAAACGATGATGGAACATTCAACTTTTACTGGTATGGAAATGTCAGAAGAGCATCAAAGTATTATGTTTCAGACACCTGCACTTTGAAGATGGTCTACTGGGGAAGATACACCAAACGAACCGAAATCGATACGATATTGATTTTTAACGACAATTCCGGTTTACCTGGAAATGTAATTTACAGTGATACTCATTCGGTTAACACAAACAGCACACCCATGATCGTTTCAGATACGGTTTCAACTCAGGTGTTGGTATACGGTACATTCTATGTGGGAATGTATGCGAGATGTCAGGATCAACCAGCAAACGCTTTATGTTATTTTTTGTCAGATTCTACCCCTTCTTTTAAAACATTCTGGGATAGTACCGGCACATGGGTCGTTCAAACAAGAGGGGATTATATAATTCGTGCAAAAGTTTCCGGTCCTTACGGTATAAGTTTGAGGTTGTATGAAGAAAATGTTCCTGGAGAAAAAGGATCAAACAATAATTTTGGTTTTCTTATCAATGAACATTCAGTTGTATTGAACAACATTAAAAGTTTCTCAATAATAGATAAAAACGGAAGAAAAATACTCGACGGGATTTCAAAAAATGTTGTGCTCGATTTAACAAAATTTAAAAGCGGGATTTATTTTCTTATAATCAAAGATCTGAACAATCAAACACATAAAAAGAAGTTGATAAAATTCTAAAAAATCACCTGAACCAAAATATTCATAATTTACAATAAAAATAGAGGAAAACGCCCTCAAAGAGGGCGTTTTCGGGAGGGGGTTGAGGAAGATAGAATTAGGGGATTATCGTTATCTTTTTTGTACTCTTTTCAAAACCTGTTTGAAGAATTACAAGATATATTCCCGGAGAAACTTTGTTTCCACTTGACCCTATATTCGCATTTAAAATAGCACCGTTCAAATTTGGCACTCCATTCCATTCAAAACCTTTATCGTAAACTCCAGGAAGTACATTCTCTTTATCTGCATAATAAACGAGTTTACCATCAAGTGTGTAAATGTATAACATAAGATTTGATATCTTTCTTTTGATTTCAAAGGGAATTTTTAGGGTTCCCGTTTTTAAAGAGTATGGATTCGGATAGGGTGGAAGCAATCTACTTGAATTTATCTCGTAAACATCCTCAGTATCAGAATACATTACAGCCCTATAAAAATCTGGAACTCCATATCCTACGACCTGATTCGGGTATTCTGAAAAATATGTTGTATCAGGTATCAAGGAAGCAAATGGCTTTTTTGCTGTTTTTGTCAACGCCTCTTTCACTTTTGCAGGTGTCCAATCGGGATGTGCCTGCAAAACGAGAGCACAACCAGCACTAACGAGTGCAGTTGATCCACTCGTTCCAAGTATATAGTTAAATGAATTCGAACTATCTGATACAGTGTATGGCCATTCAGCCAGCGCAACAACTTCAGGTTTATACCTTTCGATCGTTGAATCAAGATAAACATCGTATGTCGGACCGGTTACAGAGTATTGGGAATACACCATCGAATCATCAACTCCTCCAACGGTTAAAACAGAATAGGCATCCGCTGGTGCAATTATCGATGTGTCGGATCTATCGATCCCAACATTCTGTAAGTTCCCGATAGCGTTCACTACTAAAATTCCAAACGAATCTGCAGCAATGTTCGCTGCCTTTGAAATTTTTGTTGAATCACCTGTCATAACCGAATATGGATACCAATCCTTGTAACCAACAGAACTCGAAATAATATCAGCACCAAGTGAATCAGCCCATTCTATAGCTGCAATCCAGTTGTCCTCTTCTGAAACGATTTCAGAATCTGCTATCTCAGTTTTCGCTATAATATACGAAGCACCAAATGCTGGTGATATCAACTCTCCAGAATAATAAGAAGCCATAAGACCAAGCATCTTCGTCCCATGACTCAACTGGTTGATTTCATCAGGAGAACCACCATAAACTATTCCCGCAAAATCTTTGTTCTCGATAAAATCGTAGGATGTGATGATCTTCACATCCTTTAAAGCTCTGTGTATAGGTTTGCATGAATATACATAAGTTGTTTCAAACGGTATTGATGAAGAATCTATAACCAACGATGAATCTCTCAACATTAAAACACCTGTATCAAAAAGCGCTATTACAACATCCTTTCCAGTATATCCTTTGTTGTGCAAAGTGTTGATATTCAACATTTTTATCTGGTTATAAGAGTAATCACCATAATTGTAAACATCATCCGTTTTTATGTTTTTAAAACTTTTACTTTTCACAGCATCTTTTACAAGAAAATCTTTTTTCTTCTTTATCGAAGATACAGGTGAAATAGATTTTACAAACGAAAGTTGTGACAATTTTTCTACATCATCTTTTTCAACATAGATCGAGACAGCATTGAGCCATTTTGAAATTCTTTCGACTCTATAACCTTTACTTTCAAGAATCGAAATATACTTTTTACTAACAGGAAGATCAAGGTATCTGTATTCCGGTAGATTTTTGTTTCTTCTTCTTTGCTTGGATTTTTCACTTACATAGGAATTATTATTTTTAAAATAGTCAGCCATGTTCTCTTTCGTGTTTATTCCCTTATCTTTGAAAAATACCCATACTTTCACTTTGCCTGAAAATTTTGTTTCATCTGCGAAAAATTTGAGGTAAAAGGAACAAGAAACAAGAAGTATAAAAACTGAAATGTATAAATAGTTTCTTTTCATAAAATTTTCTCCTTTAAAAATCATAACAGAAGAATATAAAATTTCAAGAATCTTTTCAACCCTTAAAAATTCTTAAAAGATCGTTAAAAGTAACAAGAACTATCAAACTTAAAAGAATGAATATTCCAACATACTGGTAGATCTGCATGAACCTTTTATTCGCTTTGATCTTTGTTATAAGTTCAAAAATATAGATTACTATATAGGATCCATCAAGTGGAGGGAATGGGATCAGATTGAATATAAAAAGGTTGATCGAAAAGAAGGCGAGAAAAGATAAAAAAGTTTCAAATCCTATTTTTAATGTTTGATCGGTCATCGTATATATTGAAACTGGTCCACCCAAATTTTTTAAAGCCATTTTCCCCATAAACATTTGTTGTAAAAATTTCAATATAGATAAAGATATAATTTTTACACGTTCAAAAGAAAGTTTTAAAGAGTTGAGAAAATCAACCTTTTTCGTTTCGTATGAAAATCCTATTCCAAGAAAACCATATTCTTTGTATTCTCCAGATATACTATCTTTTTTTATCTCTGGTTTCACTTTCAAAAGTAAAGTATCGTTTCCTCTTAAAATCAAAAATTCCATTTCCTCTTTGTAATGGTATTTCATAACCTCGGAGATATCCTGCCAGGCTATAATGTTGAAAGTATCTATTTTTATTATTCTATCACCTTTTCTGATACCATACTTTTTAGCTGATGAATTTTCGTTGACCAATCCAACAACAGGGGGAAATTGAGGTGTTATAAAAAGTGAATCAGGTTTATCGAGTTTAAACTTTACTTCAACTTTTTCATCATTTCTTAAAATTTTAAAAACATTCTCTTTGTCTGGTATCAGATTCATGAAAATATCATTAAAATTTTTTACTTCAGTTCCATTAACGTTCAGGATAAGGTCATTCCTGTTAAAATAATCTTTATACGGACCTGAAACATCATACAGGGGAGTATTTTCGATATTCGTTACTCCATAGAAGTAAACCGTTATAAAAATGATCAAAAAAGCAAAGATGAAATTGAAAAATGGACCGGAGAATATCACGAGAATCCTTTTTACAGGATTTTTATTCATGAAATCATCATTATCTCTTTCCTTACTATCAAAATCTTCCATCCCTTTCAATCTTACATATCCACCAAAAGGGAGTATTGAAAAAACATATTCTGTTTCATTTTTTTTGAATCCAAAAAGTTTTTTGCCCAAGCCGACAGAAAATGTTAAAACACCTATTTTGAAAATTTTTGCAACTATGAAATGCCCGAACTCATGGACTATAACCATTATCCCCAACGTAAAAACCATTATTAAAAAACTCATAATTTTTCTCCAAACATTTCTGTTAATTTTTTCGCTTCAATCTCACTTTTCTGAATACTTTCAACCGTTACCTTTTTTACAAAATTTATGCTGTCCATCACCTTTTCGATAAGGTCAACTATCTGATTGAATTTTATCTTTCCTTTAGTAAAAAGTTCAACAGCTTTCTCATTTGAAGCGTTGAATACTGCTGGCATATTGCCACCTTTTTCAATAGCCATATAAGCGAGTTTTAACGATTTGTATTTTTCAAGTGGAGCCGGATGGAATGAAAAATCGATTTTCATCTTTTCATCCAATAAGTCTATGGATGGTGTTTCAGCTCTATCTGGATGTAGCAGAGCGTACTCTATCGGCAACACCATATCTGGTTGTGCCATATGACAAATGTATGTTCCATCCTTTAAAAGAACGATAGCGTGTACCAAAGAGTTGGGGTGTATCATAACTCCAACCATTTCAGGGTTGAGATCAAACAATCTGCATGCTTCGATTATCTCAAGACCTTTATTCACCATAGTTGATGAGTCAACCGTAACTTTAACCCCCATATTCCAGACTGGATGTCTTAAGACCTCTTCTATAGTTAAATCATTCTTCTTCATTTTGAATGGGACTCCACCGGATGCAGTTATATAACATTTTTTAATTTTTTTCCGGTCGATGAACGATAAAAGTTGCCATAAAGCTGAATGCTCTGAATCGATCGGTTTTATTACCGATCTTCTGTGCTTTTTCAATTCCTTTTTTATTATATCACCGTATGAAACTATAGTTTCCTTGTTTGCGAGTGCTATGATCTTTCCCCTTTTGATTCCAAAATAGGTTGGGAAAAAACCTATCGAACCCACAAGAGCATTTAAAACTATATCATAGTCAAGATTCTTCACAAAGTATGAGTTAACATCCTCTTCTATATTCCTTTTCCTTTTTCCCTCATAGATAAGAGATTCGTTATAAAGACCAATATTTTTGACTGAAAACTCATCAGATATCTTAATAAGTTGTTCTTTGTTTTTATTTGCGGTTATTCCAACAATTTTGAATTTTTCAGGATATTTCTTTACAACCTTGAGTGCACTTTTTCCAATCGAGCCAGTTGCTCCGAGAATCAGAATCTTCTTCACAATAGCCTGCTTTTTATGACAAAAATGAAATAATAATAAAACAAAGGTAAAGCAAAAAGCACAGAATCAAATCTATCGAGCACTCCACCATGTCCAGGCAAAAATGATGACACATCTTTTAGTTTTGCATCCCTTTTCATCGCTGATTCAACAAGATCTCCAGCGAGTCCTCCGACAGATGATATCAGAGAGAAAACGATTACATCAACCATGTTCAGTTCTTTGAAAAAAATTGATGAAAATACTAAACCTGATATCAAAGAAAAAATAAAACCACCCAGAAGACCTTCGTAAGATTTTGATGGACTGATCTTGGGTATTATTTTGTGTTTTCCGAATTTGCTTCCCACAAAGAAAGCACCAGTATCAGCCATCCATATCATTAGAAAAGATATGTATATAAGTTTTGGAGAATTTAAACTATTATAACTTTCGCTTCCGAGAAGTATCATATGACCACCAAGCCAGCCGGTGTATAATACTCCAAATGTTGTTACTGACATATAAACTATCGATTTTGCAGGATCGTTCCTTTTAAGTTCAAATATCGAAATGAACATTAAAAGAACGGTTATCAAAAAATATGTGAAGAGTGCTGATGAATAGTTCATTATAAAACCAAGAAGAACTGACGCGAATATTCCTGTTCTCAAATAGGGATTCAACCCCTTTTCTCTTAAAAGATAGAAAAATTCATAAGCCATAATACCTATTATCCCAAGCATTAAAAAAAGATATGGATACGATCCATAGTTGAAAATCACAAGAAAAAACGGAATGAAAAGAAAAGAGGTTAAAAACCTGTAAGAAAGGTTTTCCTGGTTAAACTTTGCCAAACCTTCTCTCCCTTTTTGAATAATCCAACAACGCTTTGTCAAACTCTTTTTCATCAAAATCTGGCCAGAGAACATTGGTAAAATAAAATTCCGAATACGCTGTTTGCCAGAGAAGAAAATTTGAAATTCTGTACTCACCACTTGTTCTTATGACAAGATCTGGATCTGGAACATCCGGGAGATACAAATGTTTTGAGAATTCTTCGTTATCCAAATTCTCAAGTTGGTTCAATTTAAGTTTTCTACATATCTCTTTACATGCATCAACTATTTCCTGTCTTCCACCATAATCGAAAGCAAGAATCAGAGTTAAACCTGTATTTTTTTTCGTGACCTCCTGGGCATTTTCCATCCTGTCGAGTAACTCTTTCGATAACCTGTTTCTCCTTCCAATGAACAGCATTCTAACATTGTTTTTATAGAGTTCCGGAATCTCCTGTTCAAGAAGTTTGGAAAAAAGTTTCATCAAACCTTCAACTTCACTCCTGGGTCTATCCCAGTTTTCAGTTGAAAATGAAAACAGAGTTAAATATTTTACTCCAACTTTTGCAGAATGCTTTACAATCCTTCTGACAGATTCAACTCCCTTCTTATGCCCATACAATCTATTCTTCCCTCTCAATTTTGCCCATCTTCCATTACCATCCATAATGATGGCAACATGCTGGGGAATAGATTTTTCTTTTTCAACTTCCAAGGATTTCATTTTCCTTCTTTGTGACTATATCATCGATTTCGCCAATATATTTTTCAGTTAACTTCTGGATTTCCTTTTCCAACCTTTCCTCATCATCTTCAGAAATCGTTCCATCCTTTTTCATATTTTTAAGTTTTTCAATGTTATCCCTTCTTATCTGTCTGATAACTATTCTGGATTCCTCAGCAAGTTTTTTAATGGTTTTAACTATTTCCTTTCTTCTCTCTTCTGTAAGAGGTGGAACAGAAATTCTTATAACATTTCCATCGTTCGTTGGGGTAAGACCGATATTCGCCTTGAGTATCTCTTTCTCGATCACAGGTAGTATACTTTTATCCCATGGTTGAACAACGATCAATTTTGGATCAGGTGTTGATATCGTCGAAACCTGGTTCAAAGGCGATTTTACACCATAATAATCTATATGTATCCCATCGAGTAATGCAGGAGTGGCTTTTCCTGTTCTAATCTTTGAGAGTTCACTTTTAAAATTATCAATACTTTTTTTCATAGAAACTTCAGAATCATGTAAAAGTTTTTCAGGCATATTTCCCCCTTTAACTAACAAGTGTTCCTATTTTTTCTCCTTTTACAATTTTTATAAGGTTACCATATTTTAAGATGTTAAAAACTATAATCGGAAGTTTGTTCTCTTTACTCAGTGATATCGCGGTCATATCCATGACATTTAGTTCTTTGATGAGTACAGAAGAATAATTGATATTTTTAAACATCTTTGCATTCTTATTTTTAACAGGATCAATATCAAAAACTCCGTCAACCTTTGTTCCCTTCAAAAGCACTTCACATCCAATTTCAGATGCTCTTAAAACAGCTGCAGTATCTGTTGTAAAAAAGGGATTTCCAGTTCCACCGGTAAAGATTACTATTCTTTTTTTATCAAGATGTGATAAAGCTTTTCTCCTGATATAAGGTTCTGCGATCTGTTTAATCTCAATCGCTGTCATCATCCTTGTACTTATACGATTTTTTTCTATCATCGCCTGTAAAACCATTCCATTTATAACTGTTGAAAGCATCCCGGTGTAATCTGCTGTAACTTTATCAAGATGAAGTTGATTTACAAGTTTCGATCCCCTTATTATATTTCCTCCACCTATAACGATTCCTATATCAACTCCCATCTTATAAACTTCAACAATTTCATCTACAAGTGTTGACAGGGATTTTTCAGAAAAAACATAATCCCTGTCTCCAAGGATCTCTCCTGAGAGTTTCAACAGGATCCTTTTATATTTTGGTTTGATTTTCATCTATTCTCCGATTTTAAAAATCGAGAATCTACTGACTATTATATTTTCACCAAATTTTGCTATATTCTCTTTTATATAGTCCTCAACCGTTTTTTTGTCCTCAGAACCAAAGAACTGTTGTTTATAAAGACAGTTCTCTTCAAAAAACTTCTGGAGTTTATTTTCAATAATCTTATCGATAACATTTTGAGGTTTCTTTTGATCCTTCAACTGCTCTCTGTAAATCTCTTTTTCCTTTTCTATAACTTCCTGCGGGACATCACTCTCTTTAATAAACTGTGGTTCCATCGCACCGATATGGATCGCTATCTGATGAGCCATATCAATAAACTCCTGTGTCTTTGCAACAAAATCTGTCTCACAGTTAACCTCAACCAAAACTCCAAGTTTTTTATTGTAATGTATGTAAGCGTCGATAACCCCCTCTGTTGCTGTCCTTGAAGATTTTTTCGCCGCTTTTAGAATTCCCTCTTTTCTTAAGTATTCAATAGCTTTTTCAATATCTCCATCATTCTTTATCAGTGCATTCTTACAATCCATTATTCCAAGACCAGTTCTTTCTTTTAACTCTTTTATCATATCCATTGTGATATTCATAAAATCTCCTTGAAAATTATTCTATTCTTCTTCTTCTTTTTATCCTTTCAACCTTTTCACCTTCATCATCTATATCTTCAACAAAACTATCCTTCTTTTTAGTTTCACTCTGCATGGACTCTTCTCTCTTCTGATTGTCGAGAAAATCTTTTCTCTCCATAAGACCTTTGTTAACAGCATCAGAAATAACTTTGGTCACTATTTCGATAGATTTTATAGCGTCATCGTTTCCAGGGATTGGGATCGTCACCATATCTGGATCAGAGTTTGTGTCAACGAGTGCAATCACAGGTATACCCATAAGGTTCGCTTCATTTATCGCAATCTTATGTTTCTTCGTATCTACAACGAACATCACATCGGGCAATCTTGTCATCTCTTTTATTCCAGAAAAAACCTTTGAAAGTTTTTCTATCTCTCTTTCCTTCATACTCTTTTCTTTTTTCGTGAGTTTATCATAATCCCCATTTTTTAATTTCGCTTCACTTTCTTTCAACTTATCTATTGTTCTTTTAACTGTTGAAAAGTTTGTTAAAAGACCACCAAGCCATCTTTCGTTGATATAGAAAGAATTGCAACTTTTTGCTTCCTGTTCGATTATGTCTTTTGCCTGTTTCTTTGTTCCAACAAAAAGTATCTGTCCACCATTTGCAATTATTTCTCTGACAAACTCGTTAGCTTTTTTTAACTGTTCAAGTGTTTTTAGAAGATCTATGATGTATATCCCATTCCTTGATGAAAAAATAAATGGTTTCATCTTTGGGTTCCATCTTTCGGTTTTGTGTCCGAAATGAACTCCGCACTTTAAAAGTTCTTCGATTGTGATCTGCATAGAAAATCCTCCTTCGGTTAAATCTTCCACTGATCCTATGGGAACAGATTATACTGCACCGCCCATAGGATGTGACCAGTGTGCTTTTTTATTAAATTATCTCTTAGAGAATTGATATCTCTTTCTTGCTTTTGCAAGTCCGTATTTTCTTCTTTCTTTCTCTCTTGGGTCCCTTGTTAAAAGTCCATTGTCCTTAAGAACAACTTTAAAATCAGGATATTTCCTTGCTATCGATCTTGCGATTCCAAGTTTTATAGCATCCTTTTGACCTGTGATTCCACCACCTGAAACTTTTGCATACACAGAAACCTTTCTTTCAAGGTTACACAAACGTAAAACATTCAAAAGTTCTTCTCTGTGGTCAAACCTTTTAACATAATCCTCAAGTTTCTTTCCATTTATCAAAAATTTCCCTTTACCTTCAACCAATCTGACTCTTGCAACCGCCTCTTTTCTTCTTCCAACAAAAACATTATTTTCAGCCAAAGTTCCTCCTTATAAGTTTATTTCGACTGGATTCTGTGCTTTATGCTTATGGTTTGAATCATTGTAAACTTTCAATCTCGTCAACATCCTTCTTCCAAGTTTATTTTTGGGAAGCATCCTTTTCACAGCAAGAGTGATAATTTTTGATGGATTCTTTTCAAGCATCTCTTTCAGTGTACTCTCTTTAAGATTTCCGATATATCCTGAATGTGAATAGTATTTTTTATTGGAAAGTTTGTTTCCTGTAACTTTAATATCCTTCGCATTTATAACTATCACACCATCACCATTATCAACATCTGGCTGATAGGTAACCTTATTTTTCCCCATCAGAATAGTTGAAATCTTTGTTGACAATCGACCAAGGGTTTTCCCCTTTGCATCAACTATGTACCAGTTATGTTTGATCTCATTCTCTTTTATTCTCGTCGTTTTCATTTAAACTCCTTACTTCCCCTGTTTTTTTAAATCTTCATATTTCTTGTACGCTTCCTGTGCTTTGTCGTTCATCTTCATTCTCGAATAGCAATCAGCTTTTATCAGATAAAGATCACTTATCTCTATTCCACTTTTGGATATGTATTCATCTATAATTTTTATAGCGTCAGCATAATCTTTGTTTTTATAGTATGCGAATCCCAGATTCAACATCGATTCAAAATCATCCTCTTTAACCTTCAAAGCGTTAACAAAGTTAACTATCGCTTCTTTATAATTCTTTTTCTCTTCAAGATAGATTTTCCCAAGTTTAAAAGAAACATCGTTTCTGTATGTTGAAAGTTTCGATTTCATTGTTGAATCTGATGATTCATAAATCTTGTTGAAACTGGTAAAATTCTTTACAGCTTCATCAAAATTTTTACTTGAGTATGCTATTTCTCCAAGCCAGTATATTATCTGTGGGTTTTCCGCATCTATCGATTTTGCCTTATCAAGATATTTCTTTGCCTCATCAAACTTTTCGATTCCAATATAATGTTTTGCAACATTGAAAAACAATGAAAGATTTTTTGGGTTCCTGGAAACAGATTTTTCTATAGTTTTTGTCATATTCACTTCATCACCGGTTTCAGCATAAAGTAGCACAAGATAGTCATAGTTAATAGAAGTATCTTTGACTTCTTCCGCTTTTAAAAGATATTTTTCATATTTTGACTTATTCTCCTTGCTATCCTTATTTCTCAAAAAACCTGTCCCAGCATTAAAGAGTACAGGCCAGTAAAATTCAACATTCTCTTTCATCTCTTTTAAAACCTGACCTGTTGTATCCTTTTCAAGTGCAACGAGAAAATATTCTGATGCTTTATCAAACTCACTCTTAGAACCATAAGCTTTACCCATCCATAAATAAGCCTGTGGGTTGTTCGGTTCAAGTTTAATCGCTTCGTTGAACTGAATGATCGCTTTATCGTAATCGTTCTGTTGCATATATATTATACCTGATGACATATATTGATTGTTACATCCAACCATAAGTATAACTATCATTGCAACAATTAAAAACAAACTAAAAAACCTATACATTTAAAACCTCCTGAAAAAAGAGCAGAATTTTAGTTTTTCATTTTATCAAAAAAAAGTTTTTTGTCAATAGTTAGAAGAAAGTAGAAGAAGAATCTTGATTTATAATAAAGATTATCTAAATAAGTTATCAATAATGTTGTCGACCTGATTTTTGAAATCTCTGTCAAATGTTATTTTTTCTTCCCCCTCTTCTTTCATAAGTTTAACTATATTTTCACTTAATTTTTTCATCATCGTTTGAACGACTCCTATGATAGTATCTTTTGAAAAAAGCGAAACTATAATTATCTCATCGTTTACAGCAAGATAAAAAAAAGAAAACTTTTTACCTTCCTGAAAAAGAGTGAAAAAATAATCCTCTCTAACAAGTTTTGCTATACTTTTTGTTGCATTGAAAATTCCCGCACATAAAGCTCCAAGTGATTGTGTATAATAGTTATCCTTTTTCATGCCCATCTGAAAAAGTACCTGACCTGCACTATTTATGATAAGAACATTCAGGACTTTTGTATCCTGAATGAATGTCTTTAAAAACCGCTCAACATCTCTGACGGTAGGTTCATCAAGAACAAGTTTTTTCATAAAATTTTTATATATTCCCCTGAAGTTGCGCTGCGATATTTTTAATCTGTATTATCAAAGCCCCAATATTCACATTCTTTTCAGCGAGAGCAAACAGTATAAACTTTTCTTTTGAAATAAAAAGCACTTCACCTTTTTCAGTGTATATCGTTGAAAATATTGGAAGTGAATCTGTACTTTTTCCCAGACTTTTTTCCATCTCACTGTTTATCTTTGCCACCATCGCTCCAAGTAGTTCCGCCATTTCACTTTCATAGAAAATTTTATCAACGATAAGCCCATCTTTTGTAAGGACAGCAACCCCTTTGACACCAGTTATCTCCATTATTTTTTCAATTTTTTCTTTTATCATTGTTCAAGCACCTGTTTTATATTTTTTAACAACTGTTTCGCTTTTATGAGTATAAGCCCTATCTTCACAACCTCTTCAGTAAAGATTCCCAAAATATAACCGTTACCTTTAAAAAGGTATATCCTGACTTTTCCGATTTCAATAAAGATCCTGTCTATAAGTCCAAGATCAGTTTTACTTATCGAATCTTCTGAAACAGAAAAAATGGTTGAAAAAAGTGCAGATGTGATTTCCGGATCAAGGTTTTCAAGTATTTTTGCCCTTATCACAAGACCTGATTCTTCGATGATTATACTTCCTAAAACTCCATTTATCAAATTTATCTCTTCGAGCGATCTGTCAAGTAAACTTTCGGCTTCGTTTGCGGTTATCACATTATCCTTTTCAATCTTTTGCAATTCTTCATTTTTTATTTCACGATTTTTCGATGCCTCAACATTTTCAACCTTAACAGGTTGTGCTAACGAGATTACTGTTTGATCATCGGGAAATTCATTCAACAGTTGATTTAAAACTTCTATTGAAGCTGGATCGTTCAACTCTTTTAAGGATTTGTAAAGCAAAATTTTTGCATCCTTTATATCGGGAAATTCTGAAAGAATAAGTTTACAATAGTTTATTGTTTCATTGAACGCCTTGTTCTTATAAAGATCCTCAGCGATCATTATAAGTAAAGAAATACTATCCCGATCAACTTTCATTCCTTCATTCAAATTTACCTCCCAAAAGTTCATCAAAAATTTTTTGACATTCTTTTAGAGATTCAACGAGTTTTTCAACTTTACTCATCTGATCAGGTGTCTGAAGATTATCATAAAGAGCGATCAGTTCATCTATACTCTTTTTTATGTCTCCCCTTTTAAAGTATGCGAAAGAGTTATACTTTTTTATAAAAGGATCATCCACTCCTTCGTTTTTTGCTATCAAAGAGAATTCATTTATTTTATCAAACTGATTCGTTGCAAAGAACGAATATATAAGCATTCTGTAAGCATCAGGATTCTTTGGATCCTTTTTAATATAATTTTTTAACTCGTTTATAGCTTTATCGAACAATCCATCATTGAAGTAATGTTTTGCAACATCAAAACTACTTTCAACATCACTTTTTTGTCCGCCTTCGATCACAACTATACCAAGAGTTATCATTCCGTATATCAGTTTTGCTATTTCAAACTCATCACCATATTTTTCGGCAATATCTTTTATCGTGTTCTTACCGTTTATCATCGAAAATATTTCCCACTCTTTTGGTTTAAGATCTAAAAGATCCATTTTGTCTGGATTGTCAGAAATTTTTGGAACTACCGATGAGTTTGGGATCTTTGCGGACAACCTTGACCATTCATCTATCCTTCTTGAACCCTCCATTATCAACGATTCGGTTTTGATCCTGAATTTGAACAGGTTGTCGAGAATAAAATTCCCTTCCTCAAATTTGAAGTATCCCTCTCTCCATTCAAAAAGTTTATATATCGTATCTTCGATTCTGAGTTGTAGAAATTTTCTGAACTCATTCTCGGTCATTATGTTCATCTTTATTATCTCTTTTGCGATTTCAACATCATCGTTTTGAATCTTATTCATTATCTTCTGTTCATAAAATTCTTTAGTTATCTTTCCAGCTTTTATCAAAAGCAAAGGCAAAGTTATACCTTCCATACTGACATAAACAACATTCCCATTTTCAAAATAAACATTTGTTTTTTCTTCTCTGTTTGAATCTATTTTCAAGATCCCACTCTTCTGGTTAAAAGATAGGATCTGAAATAGATCTATGAGATTTAGTTCACTTATGGGTCCTTCAATAGCCACATCAACTCCTATTCAAAAATTGATATCCAGTTTCTTGCTGCTTCTATCGCTTTTGCACTTTTCTGTGCAAATTCGGATTCAGGTGAATTTTTTACAACAAAATTCCACCTTTCCATAGCTTCCTTTATATAACCTTCCTTTGCTATAATCTTTGCAAAATTGAAATTTGCTTCAGGATTTGCAGGATCTATTTTAAGAGCGTTTTGATAGGCATCCTTTGCAACATCAAAATTTTCAATCTCCTGACACACGGAACCTATTCTCAAAAACGCTCTGAGATTGTTGGGATCTATCTGAACGATTCTCGTATAAATCTGTATGGATTTTTCAAAATCCTCAACTAGTTCATATATCGTTGCAAGTTCCCAGAGATAGTTTAAATTCTCTACATCTTTGCTTATCAACGATTCAAGAATTTTGATCGATTCATCGTACATTTTCATACTTCTTAGAACTATAGATTTCTTGTAAAGTATATCAAGATTTTCAGGATCCTTGCTCAGGATCCTTTCGTATATCTCGAGTGCATCCTTCTCTCTTTTCTGACTGACATATATTTCGGACAGGTTCGTTAAAGTTTCAATATTTTCAGGATCCTTTAAAAGTATTTCACCGATGATTTTTATCGATTCTTCTAGGTTTCCATTTTTCCAGAGCAACATCGAATAGAGATTCAAAACATCTATCTTGTTCCTGTCTTTTTCAATTATCTTTGAAAGGTATTCTATGGGTTCAGAATATATTCCTTTGTTATAGAGTAGTTTGGAGAGTTTTAAAACCACTTTTTCATTAAGCGGAGAAAGAGCAACTATTTTTCGATAATACTCTTCCGCTTCCCCATAAATCTGTTTAATATTATAAACATCAGCGATTATTTCAAACATTTCCACATCGTTTTCATCCTTTCTTACGACTTCAAAGGCATTTTGCGAGGCAAGATCGTATTCGCCCTTTTCAAAATATTCTTTTGCTTTCTTTCTCTTCTCTTCAAGTTGATCAACTTCCTTCAATTTGAGATCCTCTTTTTCAAAAGTATCATCCGTTTCCTCTTCAAAAACACCTGTGAAAATATCTGAACTCTTCTCCTCACCAATTGAGAAACCTTCTAGTTGCTCTGATGATGTAACCTGAACATCTTTTGATAAACTACCGCTTATCAAAACATCCACTTTATCAGCATAATAGTCAAGTCCAAGTTTATATCTTGTCTCAACATAATAGGGATTAAGTTTTAACGCTTCTTTCGTATATTTGAGTGCTTCCTCATACCTTCCAACTTTTGTTAAGGTGAAAGCAAGGTTGTAGTATGCCTCAGCAAAATTTTCGTCATACTGAATCGCTTTTTCAAAAACTTTTATCGCATCCTCAAATTTTCCTTCCTCTCTATAGATTATTCCAAGATAGTTATACGTTAAAGGATAATCACCTTTTATTTCAAGGACCTTATCGATATACTTTTTCGCTTCAACAAAATTTTTACTCTCGATGTAAATTATTGAAAGATTCAAGAGTGCATCAACATAATCATCCCTTATCTGTAACGATTTGTTGAACATTTTTAATGCATCATCAACTTTATTTTTGTGAAGCATCGCGATCCCAAGATTGTTGTATGCCATGACATAGGATGGATCCATTTTTATAGATCTGTTATAACAATCTATCGCGTTTTCTAATTCTCCCTTTCGATGAAAAGCTATACCCATATCGTTGTATGCTTTTGCTGCAAACGACTCATCTTTAAGTGCAAGTTTGTATTCCTCTATCGCTCTATCGTTTTCTCCCAGAAGAAGATAGATCTCCCCTATCTGAATATGTATCAGTGCTCGATCAGGTTCAACAGCTTCCGCTTTTTTAAACTCTTTTAGTGCTTCATTGAAAAGACCCTTGTTCCTGAAACCTATTCCAAGTGTAAAGTATGTTAAAAAACTGTTAGGTTGAATCGAAACGTTCGATTCTTCCTGAACAAAATTCTGATACATTCCCTGTTGATAGAAATCTATTCCAAGGTTTGCCTGTGTTTTTCCATAAGCGGGATTCAATTTAATCGCCTTTTTTGTTTCCTTGATCGCATCATCGAAAAGCCCTTTTTCTCCGTAGACAAAACCTAAAAGGAAATGTGCTTCAGCAAGGTTTGGATCAAGTTCGAGAGCTTTCTGGAACTCTTTTATCGCAGAGTCAAGTATTCCCTTGTTGTAGTAGACCTCACCAAGCATAGAATGTATTTGAGCTGAATCAGGCTGTGTCTTTAAAGCTTTTCGATACTCTTCGATCGAATCGTCATACATTCCCAATGATTTATATATCTTTGCAAGGTTCAACCTCGCATCAACAAACGAAGGGTTACTCTTTAGAATTTTTTTATATTCAGCAATGGCATCGAGCGATTTGCCCATGTTGTTCAACGCTTCTGCAAGTTTAAACCTTGTGTTCAAATCATCTGGATTCTTTTCAAGAATTTCTCTGTACTCTTTTATCTTTTCATCATACATCCCTGTTTCTTTGTAGATGAGTTCAAGGTTCTTTTTCGCCAGTGTGAATTTCGGATCTATTGCAAGTGCTTTTTCAAGTTCCTCAATTGCCTCATCGTATAGACCTTTGTTGTAATACACAACAGCAAGGTTGTTATGAGCACCAGCATCCTTTGGATCGATCCTCTGGGCAAACGACTTTAAAACTCTCTTTTCGGCTTCAGAAATTTGAACCTGCTTTTTCATTCAACCTACCTGTTTAAAAAATCGAGAAGTTTTTTTAAAGATATTGGATCAGGCAAAAGTATGAGATAACCTTTCAAAGGATGTGGATCATCCTCAAAAGTGAACTCTGTTTCAACACAGAAAACAACATCTTTGTTTGCACTGAAATCTATGTACGCTGAAGTCACCACAGCGGATCCTATATCTATCACAAGATTTGGAACGGATGGCAAAATCAGCATATTCAAAAAATCACTCATAGCGGTAAGGTATGAACTTATAACTATGTTCGCAACTTCCTTTATCGCTGATTGTTCTATCTCACTTAAAATCGTAGTTGTTCCAACAGGTTTCCCCATAACCATATCAACGAGAAGCATCGACTCATCTCTTGGAAATATCAAAAGTGTTCTACCGGTTAAATCTCCAAGAAATTTAACAAGAACACCCGTTACGATCTCATCCTGGTTGTTGATTATTCTGTATATCTCTTCTGAAGAAATAATGTGAACTTTTGGAACCGAGACCATCACTCTTTTGTTCACAAGTTGGGAAAGCACTGTCGCAGCATGTCCTCCACCTATATTGGAGATTTCTTTGATTCCATCAAGATGAAAATCTTTTAAGTTGTTAAAATCTATCATAAATTACCCCTCTTTAGCCATCGAGACAACACCTGGAACATCAACTATGAAAGATGGCATTCCATTGTTTAAAATTGACACACCTGCAAGCCCATGAATACCTGATAGTATTCCTTTCAATGGCTTGACAACTACCTCTGATTGTTCTAAGAAATTATCCACAAGTATCCCATATAAGGAATCCTCTACTTCAACAAGAACTATGGAATACTTTTCTCTATCTTCAATTTTCTCACATCTAAAAATTTTTGATAACCTTATAAGCGGTATTATCTGCTCTCTCAAAACAAAAATCTCTTTTTGCATAATTGTGAATATATCATTTTTGTTTATATCTATCGTCTCTACGATATGAGTCAAGGGAATTATATAAACTTCACCACTAACCTCGACTATCAAGGTTTTTATTATAGCGAGTGTCAAGGGAAGTTTTAAAGTGAAAACCGTACCTTTATCTTTCTGGGAAGAGATTTCAAGTGTTCCACCTATCTGTTTTAATACATTGTAAACCGCACCGACACCCACTCCTCTCCCTGAAATATCGTTAACCTCTTCTTTCGTTGAAAATCCTTCATTCATTATCAAAGAATATATATCGCTCTCACTTAGATGTTGCAATTTTTCTTCATCTATCAGATTCAAAGACAGCGCTTTTTCTATAATTTTATTCTTATCAAGCCCTTTACCATCATCTGAAACTGTTATCAAAACTCCATTTTTGACTCTTTTCGCTTCAAGTATGATTGTCCCTGTTTCTTCTTTTTTATTTTTTATCCTTTCCTGTGGAGGTTCTATTCCATGATCCACAGCATTTTTTAAAAGGTGAAGCAATGGATCCGCAAGTGAATTTAAAATCGCTCTGTCAAGTTCAATATCTCTTCCCTTTATTATGAAGTTTATTTTCTTTTTCAATCTGTTTGAAAGATCTCTTATATACCTGGGGTATCTATCAAAAACCTGTCCAACCGGAACCATCCTTATCTTCATTATTTCATCCTGAATGTTTGAGATTATCTTGGATGTTGAATTCAGGGAATTTATCAATTCCTCATTCTGTAAAGAATATGCTATCTGTTGCAACCTTCCTCTCGCTATAACAAGTTCTGATGCATAGTTTTGGAGATTGTCCAGACGTTCGAGTGAAACTTTTATGTCCTTTTTTTCTACAACGATTTCCTGATCACTTTTAATCTCTTCCTTTAAAACAAAAGCATCCTTTATCTCTGGTATGCTTTTAATCTCATCGATCACTTTATCCATTTCGGTTGTATCTTTAATATAAACCGTAATCTCATCTTTAAAATTTTCCTTCATTATCGAATCATAATCAGGATCACTTTTAATGAAAATATTTTTATCCTGAAGATTTTTGATGACCACAAAAGCCCTTGCTGATTTTAAAACAACATCTTCAGCAAAAATTATTTTTATCGCTTTTTCAGATGACAGAGATACTTTTTCAACAGGGATTTTCTTCGCTTTTACTTCCTCTACCTTTTTCGTTTCCTTAACTATTTCAGAACCTGTTTTGATAGATTCAATTACTTTTAAGAAACTTCTTATGATATTTTCATCAATTTCTTTTTTATGGACAAGAGATTGAATATAATCTGTTCCCTTCAAAAGCAGATCTATAAGTTCAGTGCTCACATGTAATTTTTCGTTTCGTATAAGATCCATAACATCTTCTATCGAATGGGAAATCTTTGTAATCGAAGAATAGCCCATCGAAGCTGCCATACCCTTTATCGTGTGCATACCTCTGAAAATCGAGTTTATTGCCTCTATATCGTTCATATCCTTTTCAAGTTTCAATATAGAATCTGAAACCTGTTCAAGGTATTCTTCAGCTTCACTTATGAACAATTCTTCATAATTTGTCATATACTATTTCAAATTTAAAACTCTGTTGACAGATTCAAGAACCCTTGAAGGTTGAAAAGGTTTAACAACAAAATCTTTGGCTCCCGCCTGAATCGCTTCAACTACGAGTGATTGTTGACCCATTGCGGAAACCATCAAAATTTTCGCGTTTGGAAACTCTTTTATAATTTCCCTGACAGCATCTATACCTGACATATCAGGCATTATGATATCCATAGTAACAAGATCCGGCTGTAATTCCCTATACATCTGAACAGCCTGAGATCCTGTCCCCGCCTCCCCACAAATTTCGAAACCTTCCTTTTTCAGAATATCTGCGATCATCCTTCTCATAAAAATTGCGTCATCAACGATAAGCACCCTTGTAGCCATATTTTTTCCTCCTAATTTTTGTTGATAATATTTTTCAAATTTAATATTATAATCTCTTTACCATCTTTTTCAACAAAACCTTTTATATATTCACCTTCACTCTCTTCATCTTTTACTTTTGAAACATTTATTATACCTTCTATTTCATCTATTAAAAGTCCATATTTTTCTTTATTGTTTTCACAGATGATTATATAATTCTCCTCAACCTTCTTCATAATTTTCAATTTTTTCTTGAGCGATATCAAAACAACAACATCACCTCTTAAATTTATAACACTCTCGATGAAATCTTCAGCATTTGGAATCCTTATACCTTTTATCCTTTCATAGATATCGATTATTTCAGATATTGTTATTCCATATATTTTACCTTCGATTTTAAATGTTATATACTGTTCATTTTCCATTCTTTAAATCTCCTTCCATGTAAACTCTATAGGTAAAACACTCAAAGGATGTGCATAGAAACCATGAACATCATCATGTATTGCAATCTGTCTATAGTTGTGTGTTAAAAATACCCATGGAGCATCGTCAACGATAATCCTTTCTATTTCCTGATAAAGTTTGTTTCTTTCCTCAAAATTCGTTGTCATCCTTGCCTTTAAAATGAGTTCATCAACCTGCCTGTTTGAATAAAAAGAGTTGTTTCCACCATCTCCAAAACTTTCACTGTGGAAAAGTGGATAAACGAAATTGTCTGGTTCACCTGTGTCACCAGCCCAACCCATCATAAACAGATCACATCTCCCAGAGTGCATTCTGTCAAGAAGTTCTACCCATTTTAAGGGAACTATTTTTATTCTTATACCTATTTCCTGCCACATACTCTGTAACAGTTCGGCTCTTTTTATAACCCTTTCAGAGTTTGAACATATCATCTCAAAACTATGTTTTATACCATCAGGAAAACCAGCCTTTAACATCATCTCTTTTGCCTTTGACAGGTTATATGGATAACCTTCAAGAGATTTGTTATAACATGGAAGTGCTGGTGGAAAAACACCTTTTGAAATTATCCCTAGACCAAACATCGTTTCGTTTATATACTTTGATTTATCAGTAGCATAGTTTATCGCTTTTCTTATCTCCTTCGTTAATGTAATCTCGTTTTTTCTTGACATGTTAAAACCAACATACTGAACATCGAGAGAAGGTATCGTCAAAACTTTTATATCGACCCTGTTCTGTTTTTTTAATTTTTCAAGATCCTCAGCGTTTACAGAGCAGTAATCGATGTTTTTGGATAGCAGTTCTTCAAATTCATCCTCTTCCTTTTTTATTTTTATTTCGACACTCTCAACGAAAGGTTCTCCTCCAAAATAATACCTGTTTGATTCCATAAGAATCTTTTCTTCATCGACATACTTCAAAACGAACGGCCCACATCCAATGCAGTTGTTCTTCATCTTTTCGTCAGAAAATTTTACCATATCCTTTTTAATAACTGCGAGACAAATTACAGCAAGATTTGAAAGAAATGGAATATAAGGATACTCAAGAGTGAACTTTATCGTATGTTCATCTAATATTTCAATTCCCTCAACATCACGAACTCTTCTTTTTATGTAATTCTGGGCTCCCTTTATCATATTAACAAAAGGAGCGTTTGGAGTTAAAAGAACATTTTTAATGCTCTCTTTCACATCCTCTGCTGTTACAGGTGTTCCATCGTGAAAGTAAGCGTTTTTTCTTAAAAAGAAAACCCACTCGGTTGCATCAGAATTGATATGCCAGTATTTCGCAAGTGCCGGTATAACATTTGTATCCTTTCCAAATCTCACGAGTCCAACATGAATCTGCTGTAAAACAGTATTACTTGTTGAATCACCAACAAGTGCAGGCTGCCAGTGAACTGGCAGATTGTTCATTATGAATTTAAATTTGTTCTTTTCAGGATCCCTTTTAATTATGAATTTTTCTGAAAATGATTCCTGTATTCCTGAAACCATTTTTAAGGATTCTTCGTTTTTCAGAATATCATTTTTAAAAATTCTGTTAAGTTCATCAGCCATCTGGTTTACTTTTTCAGATTTTGAAATTATATTCATATAAAGTTTAACTATCTCATCTTTCAAAACTTCCTGCTGTGTGATCGTATCGTAGATCTCCTTTAAAAGATTTTTAAAATTCTCTGCTGAGTCCTTCACATCCTTTACAACCTTATTGCTCGTTTCTATTGAGAAAATAATCTTTTCTGCTGAATCGAGTTCTTTCTCGACTATATTCAAAACATCATGTAGCAGTTTTTCCATATTTTTCACTATATCTTTTATCTCAAGTGACGCATCTGTTGCCTTTTTAATGAGTTCCTTCGTCTGTGAAACTATAACAACAAGGTTCTGTTGATATTTACCTGATCTTGCTGCTTCAATCGAAGCGTATAGTGAAAGCAACTTCGTCTGTTCTGAAAGTTCTTTCAATTCCAGACTCGTTTCAAAAATGGATTTCAAATTCTTTGAAATTTCATTGAAATCATCTTTAAGATTCAGTATCATCTCAAGAGTTTTTTCAATATCATTTTTCACATTCACAACACTCGTTGAGAATTCGTTCACAGCACCAAGGAGAAGGTTAAGATTGTCTTCTATCTCTCCAACATTTTTCAACATCAACTGTTCACTTTCCTCTATCGATTCGATGGCACCAAAATAGTTCTTAACAATCTTTGATTGCTCATCATTTTTTTCGATGAACTCGTTTATAACTCCCATCGTTTGATCTATTATGTTTTTGCTGTTTTCAAGGAAAAATTCTATCTTTTTGAAAATTTTTATCTCTGTTGCTATAGAATTATCTAAAGATTTTTTTTCATAGATAAGATCTGATAGAGGTTCAAGTTGTTGCATAAGATTTGATAGTCCAACTTTTACATCAGATTGCGTTTTTATCATTGTGAGAAGTTTTTCTGTTGACTGTAAAGAAACATCAACTATGTTTTGAACACTTTTGTTAAGATCGTTGATCAGATTTTTATTCCTGTCCTGAATATTTATATATTCTTTCATCTTATCCGATTTCAAAACGATATCCGAAAGGTTCATCTCAACATTTTTTAACCTGAAATTCAAAAGATCTATGTTCCTTTTTAGTGTATCGATTCTGAATTTAACATTATCCACAGATTCGATTACATTTTCTGTTTTTATCTTTATATTCTTAATACTTTCTGGAATCCTTTTCGTTAGATTGAAGGTTTTGTTTGCAAGGAGTAACATTCTATCAGCGATAACTTCAAAACCTCTTCCACTCTCACCAGCATGATACGATTTTATTCCTGCATTCCTTGCAGCTGATTCTGTCATCTGTGCTATGCCTATTATGATCTCCGTTATCTGACCTATATGTTTTGAATAATCGTTAAAAGGTTTTACTATATCGAGGATCTGGGATGAGCCACTTGTAAAAATATTCAACTGGTTTATCACCTGATCAAACTCTTTAACACTATTTTTTATACTCTCTGTTGAATTTTTTGAATAATCTATCAAAACATCCGCTGCTTCAGATACTATCTGTATAGAAGCGTAAAGTTTGTTTCCTTTATCCTCAATTTTTTCTATCTCTTCAACTAAACCTTTTTCTTCAAGTGAAATTGAGGAGAGTATCGAATGTGCGTTTCTGTTTATTTCAAGAAGTTCATCATCATCTATTTTGATCGTTTTCAAAGCGTAAATCAACGCTGTTGGATCGAATTCCTCTTCCTGTATTACTCCCTTTCTTTTAAAAAAATTGAAGAAAGACACCATATCAAATCCTTTTTAAAAATAAAATATAACATAATAATAAAAATAAATCAATATGGTGGATTTTGAAAAATCAATCTATGTTCTGTCTCTTCTCAACTGAACATTGAAGCGTGAAATCATCTATGTATTCAAAATCTGTTCCAAATGGGATACCTCTCGCTATGGTTGTGATCTTTTCAACTCTATCCTTCAGAAGTTTTGTAAGATATATGGTTGTTGTTTCTCCTTCAGTTGAAGGTGATAGCGCTATGATCACCTCTTTTATCTTACCTTCTTCAATTCTTTTAACAAGTTTTTCAAAGGATAACTTTTCTGGTGTTATACCATCAAGTGGTGATATCAGTCCACCGAGTATATGGTAGAGTCCATTGTATCTTTTGGTTCTCTCAAATATGAACAGATCTCGAGGTTTTTCCAAAACCATCAAGATATTTTCATCCCTTTTGTTATTCGAACAGATAGTGCAGGGATCCGTTTCATCAACACTACCGCAGATTGAACAAACTTTTATATTTTCTGAAAGTTCAAGTATCGATTCTGACAATTCTTTTGAAAACTCTTTACCTTTCGAGATCAAAAAGAATATCAACCTTTCAGCGGATTTCTCACCTATACCTGGAAGTTCTTTTAAATTCTTTTTTAACCTGTCAAAACTCGTCATATCAAAACCCCAGCATATTTGGTAACTGTATTCCCCCGGTTATCTTTGCCATCTCTTCTCTGTTTAAAATATCAACCTTATTCTTTGCTTCATTGAATGCTGATTTCAAAAGATCTGTTATCACAACAGGTTCCTCGTTTTTCAAAATTTCCTCTGAGACAGTTATATCAACAACCTCATATTTACCATTCATTTTAACATTGACCATTCCACCACCCACACTCGCTTCAACAACAGTATTTTTGAGTTTCTCTTCCATCTCATCCATCATCTTCTGCATCTGTTGTGCCTGCTTCATAAGTTTTTTCATGTCCATTTTCTCCTCCTAATAGATTATCTCTCCATCAAACCTTTCGATTATCTTCAATACATTTTCATTCTTGTCGAGTCCAGTGTCCAAGATCTGATTACCCTTATTTTCATTTTTTAAAAAAATAATATCAAGGACTATCTTTTCGTTAAAATCTTTTATCAGCCCTTTGATCTTTTGATCTTTTAAAACGTATTCCAGAGATTCGGGAAAAGAAATTTTTATATACTCTTTTTTCCTTTCGATAACATTTCCGTTTTCGAGTGTTGTTCCAACAACAGGATCTTTTTTCTTACAGAACTCTATAAATTTTTCAAAAACCAAATTCTCTTTCTCCTGTTCAACTCTTTCTACATTATTCAACTCAACACTTTTTGTTGTTCCTTCAACCTTTTTTTCGATCCTTGTTTCCGAAAACTTTTTTTCGTTGAGCAATTTTATTATCTCATCTATATCTCTCCCATCGATCATAAAAGGTATTCTCATCAACTGATTTTCAACAACAATTTTTCTGTTCGAGGCAAATTTTAATTTATTCGAAAGTTCGATCAACTCCCTTATTATCTGGTTCAAAGTTGTGTTTGAAAAATGTTTTGCTTGCTCTTTTGCTTTTTCATACACTTCAGGGTGTAATGACGATATCTCATCGGTCGTTATATCATTTTTCAAAAGCACAAGATAATGAAAGTAGGTCGCAAACTCTGATACAAAAGTTTCTATATCAAAACCTTTAAGCAGAAGTTCTTCAAAACTCTCCACAATACCTTTCAAATCCCTGTCTATAATCTTTTGAACGAGTTTAACGAAAAAATATGTATCCAGACGACCAAAAATTGAATTAACATCATCGTATGTTATCTTTTTATGCATAAGTGCTATCTGATCGAGCATCGACAGCGCATCCCTCATCCCACCATCAGCCATCTGAGCGATCAGGTTGAGTCCTTCAACCTCATAATCTATCTTTTGATCATCACATATTATCTTCAACTGTTTAACTATCTCAGATATCGGTAATCTTTTGAAATCAAATCTCTGACATCTTGATAGTATCGTTGGTATAACGTTGAAAGGTTCTGTGGTACAGAATATGAATTTAACATGCTCTGGAGGTTCCTCAAGTATTTTAAGCAACGCATTGAATGCCTCTTTTGTTAACATATGAACTTCATCTATAATAAAAATTTTGTTTCTTGCTGAAATTGCAACATATCCTGCTTTATCTCTCAAATCCCTTATTTCATCTATCCCCCTGTTTGATGCACCATCTATTTCAACAACATCAACATCCCTTCCATCAATTATATCTTTACATGATTTGCATTTTAAACATGGTTCGCCGTTTTCAACATTCTCACAGTTCAAAGCCATCGCCAAAATTCTTGCTGTTGTAGTTTTTCCAACTCCCCTTGGTCCTGAAAAGAGTAAAGCATGTGGTATCCTGTTGTTTTTCACAGCATTCTTCAGAACTTTTACGATATGATCCTGTCCTATAACATCCTCAAACCTTTGAGGTCTGTATTTTCTTGCAAAAACTATATATGTCATATTTGTTCCTTTGTTGATATGGCGGCGGAGACAGAGGCCTTTTACTGCTGCTTCTTTTCAGACCTGACAGGGTTCAAGACATATCTCCCCGCGTGTTTTTATAATACCATTTATAAAACTATTTTCAAGAAGGAATCAATCTCTGTTTTTTCTCTGTGCTTTTATATGTTCATTGTAAGTTTTTGTGAAAGTATGTGTCCCATCTCCATTGGATACATAAAAAAGAAAATCGTGCTTTGAGGGATTTAAGGATGCATCAACAGATACACTTCCAGGTGAACATATCGGCGTTGGGGGAAGTCCTGCGTTCTTGTAAGTATTGTATGGGGAGTTTACCTCAAGATCCCTGTATAAGAGTTTCCCACCATCTTTCCCAAGAGCATAAAAAACGGTTGCACAACATTGTAGATTCATACCTTTTTTCAATCTATTGTAGTAAACTCCAGATATGAGATACTTTTCCTGATCAAATTTTGCTTCCTTCTCTATTATGGAGGCAAGTATTATATATTCATATCTGGTAAATGAAAACTCGTTCGTTCTGAACAAGGATTCTGGATACTTTTCTTCAAAAAGTTCCAGCATTTTCAAAACCATCTCTCTTGCTCCCATATCATCAGTAAAATAGTAGGTTTCTGGTAGAAGAAAACCCTCACAATTTTTCCCCTTTATTTTATACTTTTTTAATATCTCTTTGGAAAAACATGTTGAAAAAAATTCTGTTGAATCTATATCAAACTCTTCTTTCAGTCGTTTGTATATCTGTTTCAAAGTGAAACCTTCAGGTATAACAACCTTTTTCTGTAAAACCTTTCCCCTGTAAATTTTATAAAAAGCATCATATTCGTTCTGATTCTTTTCAAGAAGATAAACTCCCGCCTTCATCTTTTTGTCAGCATTGTAGACCTTTACGAAAAACTTGAAAAGATTTGGATTATTTATTATTGCACTGTCAACAAGAACTTTTTCTATATCCTTTAAACTCATTCCATTTTTTATTTCAATTCTGATATACTCTTTAGTCTTATAATCCTTTTTATCAGAAAAACTTTTATAGTTCAATTTGATGAAGATACCCGAGATTATAACTATAAGTAAAAACCCAAAATATTTATTTTTCTCTTTCAAAATCGAGATACTCCTTCATAATTATCATCGCTGATACAGAATCTACAATCTGTTTTCTTTTACTCTTCATACCACTCTCTCTAATTAAACTTTCAGATTCTTTTGTGGTCAACCTTTCATTAAAAAATATTTTTTCTATACCATCAATATCCATGTTGTTCATTAAATTTTTTATCCATAAAGACATTTCGTTATCTTTACCGTCTTTATCGAGGGGAACACCAACGATTATTTTTTCTATACCATAGTCCTTTGAATATCTCTTCAAAACTTTTTCAAGTTCATCTGTCTTTACAGGTTTCTGTGGTAAAACGATCCCATCGATTGAAAGACATAATCCTGTTCTTTTTTTCCCAACGTCAACAGATAAAAGGTTTGACATAATCTTCTATAATTCCATCTATCAATCTAAGGATTTCAAATCTTGAAAACATTTTTGCTCTCCTGTTACCTAAAACAGAATACTCATAAAGTTTTTCCCTTTTTTCAAAAAGTTCATTCAAACAGTTCAATGGATCGTTTAGATTATAATCAACGATCATTGCACTACCATGAAAATTTTTTTCAATATCAAAACTTTTGGTTGTTAAAACAACACATCTGGAAGCCATCGCTTCAAGTATTGCTCTACCCTGTTGCTCTTTCCATGAGTTTGTATCCTTTGAAAGGTTGATGAAAATATCAACATCTTTGTAAAAGTCGGGCATATTCTTGTGTTCAACAAATCCTAAAAACTGGTAATCGATTTTTGAACTTTTCAAAAAATCAAGAAGCATCTTTTCATCCTTCCCTTTACCAGCGATCTTTATTTTATAATCCCGTTTGAGATTTTTCAAAACCTCAATAAGAAGTTTGACACCTTTATTCTCTTCCAATCTTCCTGCGAAACCGAGAGTCAATCTCTCTTTCGAAAAATTTTTATCTTCACTCAAAAAAAATTCATCAGGTATATGCAACGGAACAATCTTTGTTTCTTTTTTAAAAATCTTTTCAAGAACCTGTTTTGAACCTTCACCAACTCCAGCAAAAAGATTAACTCTGTTTTTAACAAAGTTGTAGAGAGTATCTCTAAAAATATCCCTTTTTAAAATGTTTTGAGCACCTCTCAAAATTGATCTTTTGTATTTTAAATTTTTCAGGATGAAGTATGTTTGGGGAAGATATGGTTCTTCGTCTATCCATAAAAGATCATAGAATTCTTTATCGTTTATTATTGGAATATACCCATTAACCGTAAAGGGAAACTTTATCTTTTTGAAACCGTTCCCGTCAACATACTTTTCCCCAAATTCACCTGTCCATATTTCCGGATATAATATTTTCACATCATATTCTTCCATAAGCATCTGAAAAACTTCTCTGTTTTGAGGATTAACATGCATGTGTCCAACAACCAGAATCTTCATAGATCACCTCAAAATTTTTACATCTCCAGCAAGAAAACTTTTTTTCCCTGAGGATGTTTCTAAAACTATGGAACCATCATCTTCAAATCCTGATACTATCCCCTCAAAAACCTGTTCAGAAGAGTTTATTCTCACATTTTTTCCAATCATACCGCTTTCTTTTAAAAATTTTGAAATCTCATGGTAATCTTTTACCTGAAAGATATTCATCAAAACTGAGAACAGAACATCCTCAAGTTTTCTTTTTTTTCCAGTTTGTAGATAAATTGAGGTCGCTATATGCTCAACACTTTCCGGGAAACGATCGTTGTTTACATTTATTCCAATCCCTGCAATGATAAAATTATCAAAATATTCAAGGAGTATTCCCGAAATTTTTTTATCCTTCACCAAAAGATCGTTAGGCCATCTATATGTTAAATCTTCTATTTCACTTTTAAGATGGTTGTAAACTCCCAGACAGCATACGATTGAAAAAAATTGTGGAGAATATGTTAAACTTTTTGAATCATACGAAAAAGTGAAATATAGTCCACCTTCATTCGATTCCCACTTTCTATTGAATCTTCCATAACCTTTCGTCTGGGTTTTTGCAACGATCAAGAAATTTTTTTTACCTGATTTTAAAAGTTCTATACCCTTTAGATTTGTTGAATCCACACTATCAAAAAATATATAATCTTCGAAATCAAATTTTTCTTTTATTTTCAAAAAATCAAACATTTTCCACCTTCATACTTATATCGAGAGCTTTTGCCGAATGGGTTATCTTACCTATCGAGATAAAATCAGGATATTTTTGAGCATAACTTTCCACATTTTTTTCATCAATGTTACCTGAAACTTCAACTTCACATCTTCTATTGATGATTTTTATCGACCTTTCAACATCATCAGGAGACATATTATCAAGAAGGATCCTATCAACTGGATAATTTAGAACCTTTTCAATCTCTTCAACATCTCTTACCTCAACTATTATCTTTTTATCTGGATATTTGTTTTTCATCCTTTGGGTTACAGTGAAATCACCCTTCATAAAAGTAATATGATTATCTTTTATCATTATTTGATCGTAAAGATCAAACCTGTGGTTAACACCACCACCACATAAAACAGCATACTTTTCAAGTACTCTTAAACCGGGAACGGTTTTTCTCGTATCAAGTATTTTCACATTATATTTTTCAACAAGTTTTACAAATTTGTTAGTATATGTTGCAACACCTGAAAGATGTTGCACAAAGTTGAGTATGGTTCTTTCAGAAGAGAGTATTCCCCTTAACTTTCCTTTAACTTTTGCAAGTTTTTCACCCTTTTTGATAAAATTTCCATCCTCTGAAAAATATTCAACAACATAGACACCAAAATTTTGAAGAACGATTTCGGTAATCTGTATACCGGAAAGAATACCATTTTCTTTTGCAATTATGTTTGCAACACCTTCGCTTTCTTCAGGTATACACATCTGTGTTGTTATATCGGTAAAAGCCTTATCCTCTTTTATCGCTTCCATAACAATTGATTCGATGTTAGATCTATCGACAAGTTTAAAAATGTTCACAGAACACCCCCTTTTCGTCAATCGTAAGATAACTTCCCTTACTTCTAAAATCTGCCAGAGAATAAATTTTTCGATCATCCGAAACGAAATCTATATGGTAATGTGCAACAACAATTGTCTGAAAATCTTTATCAAAATTTTCTCTTACACTCTCTTCGATCGATTTTACTTTTTTTTCTACCTCTTGAATCCTCATATCGCAAACTTCTGAAACAAAGATACCTATACTGTATCCCAAACTCTCAGGTAGAAGAGAAAACATGAATCTATTGAAGTTGTTCTTTAAAACAGAGTACAAAATTTTTTTAAAAATCCTATCGTTTTTAAAAATATGACCGTGAGTTAAAAAGATTTTCTGGTTACCAAGTTCAAAACAGAGATGGTCAACAACATCTTTACAACCTGTATATTTTTTTAACATTTCCCCTATAAATATATCATGGTTTCCTCTCACAATGTATACATCATATTCTTTTGAAATCTTCTTCAAAAAATTCAGAAGATTCAAATTTTCTTTTTTATAAAATTTATTTTTGAACTCAAAAAAAAAATCAAATGTATCTCCAAGAAATATAACATCTGTGAAATCATCTCTTTTTAAAATCTCTCTTACCCTATAAAAAAGGTTATCATCACCTTTTCTATAATGAAGATCAGCAAACACCACTTTTTTCACCATAACTTTCAAATATCCATTTTAAACTTTCTTCGATAGTATATTTATTCTTATAACCTGTTAAACTCTTAAAAAGATCACAATTTCCAAAAAATTCTTCAGGTTCATTTTTCCTCAAAAGAGATTCATCTACCTGGAAATGAATCTTCTTTCCTGATATTTTTACAAGATATTCTGCGATATCCTTTAACAGGAAACTCTTTCCAGAACAGATATTGTAAACACCTCTTTCAAGATCGATCGCAAGAGAGTAAGCGTAAACCATGTCCCTTACATCGGTAAAATCTCTTTTTAAATTGAGATTCCCAACTTTAACGATTCCATTATCTGACTCCATTATCTTTTTTATTAAAGAGGGAATAAAAAAATTCTCATTCTGTCCGACACCTATATGGTTGAACGCTCTTATGATAACATAATCCAAACCAAACCTCTCATAACTTTTTATCATCTCCTCACATATTTTTTTTGAAATAGAATACGGATTCTGTGGATTCAATGGATGTTTTTCATCTATTGGAAGATATTGCGGTATACCGTAAACATCAGAGGTAGAGATGAATAAGAATTTCGTTTTTCTTTTATTCAACCTTAAAGATTCTATTATGTTTAAAGTTGAATTTATATTTACAAAATAGGTAAGATATGGATCATTTAAAGAAACTTTCGTTGATGACTGACCAGCAAGATGAAAGATATAATCATACTCATTTTTTTCTAAAAAATCGAATACACTTTTTTTATCGGTTAAATCGAGTTTATATGATGGGTATTCTAAAAATCTGTCAACAAAGTATGTTCCCTCAACAAGGTATTTGTCCTTCAACACTTTATAAAGATATGACGCAACAAATCCTTCAGCACCTGTTATTAGAACTCTTTTCATAATCCCTCTTTCAGACGATCTGCAAGTATCTTCGGTAATCTTTCTTCGTTTATCTTTTTCATAGCACTCTCTATATCATATTCAACCCGATGGAAATTGATCACCATGTCATCTTTATCAAAGACAACAAAAGATGCCCTGTTGTCCCCATCCCTTGGTTGTCCAACAGATCCAACGTTGATGATGTATCTTGAATTGTCTTCGATTTTTATCGTTTCATTTTGAATCATTTTAACATCATCAAAGACCTTTTTGTAAACAACAGGTATATGAGTGTGACCTATAAAAAGTAATTTAAACTTCTCATAGTAAAACTCATCCTCCGCCTCATAGATTGAAGTTATATAGTTCCAGTATGAAGGATTCTGTAAATTAGAATGAGAGAATTTAAAATCCTGCAAAGAAAGAGTGTAATCAAGTTTCTTTATTTTTTCAAAAAGATCTTTTTTGATAACCTTTTTTGTCCATAGAATAGATTCCTTTGCAGAATAGTTAAAAAACCGGATGTTCGTTTTTCCGATAACACCACATTCATGGTTTCCCAACAAAACTTTATCTGTAAGTGAAAATACTTTTTCCAGACATTCGTTTGGTTGTGCACCATAACCTATTATATCTCCAAGACAGATAACTTCTGGAAAAGGTTGATAATTTTTTCCAGCAAAATCTATAACCGATTCCAAAGCATCATAGTTTGAATGTATATCAGAAAAAATTAAAAATTTCATCTAAATTCAGGTAAATATTTTTCTTTGTTTTTTAAAATTTTATCGAGTATACCGTTGACGAATCCACCAGAATCTGAGGTTGAATAAAGTTTTGCTATCTCTATCGCTTCATCTATAGCAACTATATCCGGAACATTATCCTGAAGGAATATTTCAACGAGGGCAATCCTCAGAATATTTTTGTCTATTACAGCCATTCTGTGTATCGACCAATTTTTTGTGACACCATCGATTATCTCGTTTAACTTATCAAAAAAGAGAGTCACTTTTTTTATTATATTTAAACTATAATCTTTTACATCATCGGTCAGGTTTTCTTCAAGTTTGAAAACTTCATCTATGATGCTATCAAGATTAGAGAATTCATTTATCTCATAGATGTATAGAACTTTTAAAGCGAGAATCCTTGCTTTTCTTCTTTTGCCCACATTCAGATCCTTTTGTAAAGGTTTGCAAGTTCCAGAACAGTTTCTGCTGCATCGTATCCTTTGTTTCCAGATTTGGTTCCTGCTCTTTCGATTGCCTGATCTGTAGAATCTGCTGTAATTATACCAAAAGAGATAGGAATATCAACATCAAGATTCAGTTTTGCTATACCTTTTGAAACTTCTGCTGCAATATAATCAAAATGTGGAGTTTCACCTCTTATAACTGTTCCCAGACATATCACACCATTCAGATCTTTATTGTTTTTGATAACCATTTTGGTAACCTGTGGTATTTCAAAAGCACCGGGGGCAATGTAAATCTTTATATCCTTTTCATCCACATTATGCCTTAAAAGACAATCAACAGCCCCATCGATCAAATTTTTTGAGATGAAATTGTTGAACCTTGAACACACTATCGCAAACCTCATTCCCTTTCCATCAAGTTTTCCTTCAAACTTTTCCATAAAACCTCCTATATATTTTTTAACAGATGTCCAAGTTTTTTCTTTTTCGTTAACAGATATTCGAAATTGTTCTCATTGGGCTGTATTTCAATTGGAATCCTTTCAACTATTTTGATTCCATAACCTTCAAGCCCAATTATCTTTTTTGGATTGTTCGTTAATAACCTTATCGTTGTGAGCCCGAGATCTTTTAAAATCTGTGCACCTATTCCGTAATCTCTCAGATCAGCAGGAAATCCGAGTTTAATGTTCGCTTCAACTGTGTCATAACCTTTTTCCTGAAGATGGTAAGCTCTTATCTTGTTGACAAGCCCTATACCTCTCCCTTCCTGTCTCAAATAGAGTAAAACACCTTCTTTCTCCTTTTCTATCATTTCGAGTGAACTCTCAAGTTGTTTTCCACAATCACATTTTTGAGAATGAAATATATCTCCTGTAAAACATTCAGAGTGAACTCTCACAAGAACATTTTTTTTACCTTTAACGTTTCCTTTTATCAGAGCAACATGTATATGGTTATCAACATCGTTTGAATAGAGCACTATTTTAAATTTTCCAAAATCTGTCGGTAGTTTCGCTTCAACCTCTTTATGAACAAGTTTATCAGTTTTACACCTGTAAGAGATAAGATCTTTTATCGTTATAATCTTCATTTTGAACTTTTTTGCAATTTTTAAAAGTTTAGGTAACCTTGCCATCTTCCCATCATCATCCATAATCTCACACAGAACACCTGCAGGTTTAAGTCCCGCCATCCTTGCAAGATCTGATACTGCCTCTGTGTGTCCAGCTCTTTTCAAAACACCACCTTTTTCAGCTTTGAGTGGAAACACATGCCCTGGTTTTGCAAAATCTTCAGGTTTTGAATTATCATCTATCAGAAGTTTTATCGTGTGTGCCCTATCGTACGCTGATATTCCCGTATCTATACCTTCCTTAGCATCAACTGAAACTGTGAACTTCGTTCCATGTAAAGCAGTATTGTTTTCACACATAAGACGCAGACCCAACCTCGAGAGCATCTCTTCAGTCATTGAAACACATATGAGCCCTCTTCCCTCTTTTGCCATAAAATTGATCTTCTCAGGTGTTACAAGTTCCGCAGCCATTATAAAATCACCTTCATTCTCTCTATCCTCGTCATCAACAACTATCACTATCTTACCATTTCTGATATCATCAATAGCATCCTCAATCTTACTAAACATTTCTTTTCTCCTTTAAAAATTTGTAAACATCCTTAGTTATTTGATTTATTTCAATATTAACTTTATCCCCAACTCTCAAATTTTTCAGATTCGTTATCCTGATAGTTTCGGGAATTATGTTTAAAACAAAAGAGTTTTCAAAAACACTTTTTATGGTTAAACTTATCCCATTAACACCTATCGAATCGTTTTCAACAAGATATTTCCCATATTTGGATCCAATATCAATCTCTAACTCAATCTTGTTTTTGTTCGGTTTCGTTATCCTTTTCACATAACCTGTTGTATCAACATGTCCAAGGAGGATATGTCCTCCGAGTTTATCCTTCAAAGTCAGCGATTTTTCAAGATTGACTTCACTATTTTTTTTATAGAACCTGATGATCGTTCGTTCAGCCGATTCAGACAAAGCATAGAATCTAAAAAAATTTTCCCATATATGTTCAACGGTCAGACAAACTCCATCAACTGAGATTGAATCTCCACAAGAAACATCGTTCAAAAAATCTTTTGAGACCTCAACCGTTAAAACATAATCATCTGATTTTCTTTTCAGATCATAAATTTTTCCAGTTTCTTTTATGATTCCCGTAAACATATATACCTCTTAAAAATATCTTCTCCAATTTTCTTTTCTTCTACAGGTTTGAATTTTTTTTCTTTTAAAATCTTCTCTATGTTAAATTTTATTCCTCCTTTTAATCCTTTGAAAGATTTATAGATCCACACCTCATCGACGATATCGTTTTTCAATGAATCTAAAAAAACACTTTTTCCACCTTCAATGATCAGAGAAATTATTTTATACTCACATAATCGATTTTTCACAAAATCCCAACTCTCCTTTTTATTCTTTACGAATATGTATTTTATATCTTTTCTATCGTTTAAAACAGTTTTGAACTTTTTTGAAACTATTATTAATTTCAACCTTTTTTTATCTTTAAAAACATTTTTTGAATAATCGAGTTTGTTACTAAAATCGAGTATGATTATTTTTGGTTTATAATTTTTTTCAATATTCCTTGTATCAAGTAAAGGATCGTCAACATTTATTGTATTTGAACCAACAAGTATACCATCCACCAGAGACCTTCTTTTATGGAGATCTTTTCTTGATTCAAAACATGTTATATATTTCCCGTCTGAATTTTCAGAATATATAAAACTATCACTCGATATTGCAACTTTTAAAATTGTATATGTTTTTTTACATCTTATATATTCTTCAAAGTATGGATTTAAACTTTTTATCTCTTCTTCACAAACACCTACCCGAACATCGTATCCAGCATCCTTTAAAATTTTTATCGACCTTCCATTTACAGAAGGATTTGGATCCTTCATTCCAATCACGATCCTTTTGAATGGTATCTGTTTTATCGTTTCAACGCATGGAGGTGTTTTTCCCCATATAGAGCATGGTTCGAGTGTCACATATAGTGTGGAATCTGCGAGTGAAACTGGTGAGGAATTTATCGCTTCAATCTCTGCGTGCGGTTTCCCTGATCCTTTATGATAACCCTTTGAAACAATTTTTCCATCTTTAACAATTACAGCACCAACAAGTGGATTAGGGGAAGTTTTCCCTTTCGCTTTGAGTGCTAATTTTATAGCTTTTCTTATAAATTTTTCATCTTCTTTTAACATAAAAAACCCGATTTTTCAATCGGGGCTTATACTCCTTCTTCCATCCTGACTTTACAGTCGGCACCGTAATTTCAACGGTTCTGCTTTCGCTCGCGGGCTTTACCGCCGATCGGGATTTTCACCCAGCCCCGAAGGAAATAGTATTATAAAAAAAAATACCTGTTCTGTCAATAAAATTCAGTGTTTTTTTCGATCACATTCAAATCGAAAAAACAGGTTAAAAATCTAAATTCAAAAATTTTATTCCTTTTTCAACTCAAAATATTCAAAAAGTTAAACCAAAATGTGATCATTTCCCTCTTTTCTGTTTTCCCTACCAAACAACAGGAAAAACAATGTTCCCAGAATTCCGAAAACAAAAGCACTCATAAAATTTACTTTTGGACTTATATTCCATAAAAACCCTGCACAGAAAGCCATGATTGATACAACCACATCACGTATTAGATAGTATGTTCCAAAAGTTGAAGCTTTTTTATCATCTGGAGCAAAATCGAGTATCAAAGATTTTCTTGTTGGTTCTCCAAACTCTTTAAGTCCTCTCACAATAAAAGTTAAAATAAGCATTCCAAAAGTATGTGAATTATACAGGAGTAAAGGAAAAATTGTAAAAAAAATGAAAGTAATCACAACAAATATTTTTTTCCCATACCTATCCGCCAAAAATGCAATTGGAACATAAACGATCATCGCCGTTAACATTTCTATTCCTGTCAAAACACCAAACTGAAATGGGGTAAAATGAAGTTTATCAACAACCCATATCACCACAAAAGCGTAAGGAATCTGCTCAGCAAATCTGATAAGAATATCTGAAACGAGTAAAATTTTAAGTTGATTATTGATACCTGAAAATGATTCTTTTATTCCTATTTCTGTCTCCTTATTTTTTCTGTCATCTTTCATATATTTAACTATAAAAAGAATCGATAACAAACCAAGAATAAACGCACATATAAATGCAATTTTTACTCCCAGCACTTTTCCATAAACTCCGATCAAAAATCCTCCAAGTATAGGACCAATCCCCATAGGTATCCTTCTCACAAGAGAGTGAAGTGAAACTCCCATCGTTTGTTTTTCTTTTTTAACAGATTTTGAAACAAGACTCATAATCGCTGGTAGAGAAATTGAAGTCCATGAAATAAAGAAGAAAGCTCCCACAAAAACCGCTTTCCATCTTGGCATTATTATAACAATCAGGTATCCTATCATAGCCATAACTATGAAAACGATCAACGATCTTTTGTAACCTATTTTATCACTGAGATAACCACCGGGGAAAGAATAAAGAGCGCTTAAAAGGTTATCCATTCCATTGAGAAATGCAACAAATACAGATGAAACACCAAGAGCAACGATATAAAGAGGTAAAAATCTTTCTGCCATTTTTTCACCAATACCTAAAAAAATAACCATCGTAAGCATCGTTAACATATTTTTGTTCAAACCAAAAAAATCTTTCAATCTATGAACAAGATTCATATATCTAGACATTTTAAATTTTAACTTCTTTTGCTAATTTGAGTTTTAAAAATGCATAAAGTGCATCGTAAACTAAAAATTGATTTTTTATATTTTCATAATCATCGGGAAACATTAAGGAAAAACCACAAGCGATCGCTTCTAAACCCGGGGCATATTGATCTTTTTCAGGTTTTCCAGTATCAGCAGCATCAACGATTTCAGCGAGTTTATGAAGAACAGGATCTTTCAATTTGTATTTTTCAATAATCGACACAAAACTACATCTACCGTTCCTGTGCCCAAGTTCAACACCATCCACATCAAAAGGGATTCCACCAACTTCATTTGCTACGTTTTTTACAATCTCCGGTGCAACAAACATAAACTCAGCTTCCGAATCGACAAACCTTGAAATCAACCAGGGACAGGCAACCCTGTCAACATGAACATGAGATCTGGTAATCCATTTCATATCAACTCCTTTGGTATTAACTTTTAACACAGATATTAAAAACAAAACTTAATTTTTAATCATATACAGATTTTACTATCTTTCAATAAAAAAAATCTCTCTAAAAAGTTTTTCAGAAAAACTCTCTTTATGACAACAAAAATTCAAAAATACAAACTTTAAAATTTCATCGCGATCAAAAAATTAACCCATATCTACTTACCAAAATTTTGCTTTAGATTATAAATTTTCAAACACATTAAAAATGATTTTTAATATACTTTATTATATTATTGAGTTAAGAAAATAATCACCGAATATCTCAAAGAACAAACAAGAACCCTTATATTTCTTGACTTTTTTTGATATTCAATTATGATTATTTTACAAATGAAAGAAGATAAAGGGAATATTTTTTACACTGAATTCAACTATGATAAACTCTATTGGCTGATAAATATAAGAACTTTACTCTTAATCTGTTTAACAATAATCTTTTCTATTTTATCTATACTTAAAATCAAAATAAATAACACTTTTTCACCTGAATATCTATTTCTATGGCAGATCATCGCACTTGCGATCAATTTTTTACTATATATTGACCTCAAGTATCTTCAGAACAATAAACATTTAATAATGAATGAGGAAAATTTTAAATATATTGGAATGATTCAAATCGACTTCGACATCCTTTACACGATAGTTACAATTTTTCTTTCAGGAGGAATTAAATCACCGCTTCTTTTCCTGTTCATTTACAACATAATCACATCAAACTTTTTGATTCAGGATAGAAATACTTTTTTTTATACTCTAATACTAATAGTGCTCATTTTCATCTCTGAGTTCAGATTCAAATTCAAGGATACATTTCCCTACATCGAGTATAAAACTCTGGAAAAGTTCGAAAATATGGTGTTGATTTCACTCATATTCTTCTTCCTCTTTTACCTTTCAAAATACGTATCAGAAAAACTGAAACAAAAACAGGACGAGTTGAACAAACTCTATCAGGAGACATACAAATTATCAATAACTGATAGGTTGACAGGGCTTTACGATCAGACATATTTTAGAGTGAGCGCCTCTGACGCTATTGAGATCGCAAAAATCAACAACAACAAACTTGCAATAGTTATGTTCGATATAGACAATTTTAAAGAGTTCAACGATACTAACGGACATCTTATGGGTTCAAGGGCATTGGTCCAGATAGCACAGATTATGAAGAAAACTTTCAGAAAAACTGATATCCTTGGTAAATATGGAGGAGATGAGTTTATAATACTCTTAAAAGATATCGATGAAAATTATATAACTTTTGTTCTTGAGAGATTCAAAAGTCAGATAGAGAATTTTAATTTTAATCCAGAAACATCAAAGGTTTCACATCTAACTATTTCCATAGGTGTTTCTTTTTTCCCAAAAGATGGAGATAACCTTGATACACTTATCGATAAAGCCGATAAAGCGTTATACACTGCAAAAAATTTAGGGAAAAATAATCTATTCATTTTTGATGATAGTAAAAAGTAGTTTTACTATATCCGGATCATAAAGTTTTCCAACATTTTCGTTGAATATACCTTCTATATGCTTATCTGTCAGTTTAAAAATATCTTTAAAAACACAATATTCTCCAGCAACCCTGACTATTCTTGAGCCAACCGGAATTTTTTTACCAACAAGTTTGTTGAAACCCGTTCCATCATAGTTTTCGTAAAGAAATTTAATAATCTTTTGAGCATCTTCAAGCATCACAAGAGGTGCTATAATATCCGCACCTGAAACAATCGCCTGTTTGATCTCAATCGATTTTTCAGGATCAAAATATGTTGGTGCGTTGAAGATTTCCTTTGGTTTACTCAAAAGCCCAAGCAGATGTAATAAAGCAGAATACTGAATATCCCTTATCTCATCATCAGAAAGTTCCATCCTTTTTGCCATTTTAACTGAAAGTGCTGAAACTTTTTCACTGTGTTTTTTTAAACCAGGGAATATTCTGTCCTCAAGGTATAAAAAGGCGATCAAAGATTCAAGATAACTTCTTCTTGAATCCTCAAAAAATTTTGCGGATGCAAGGGAATTTGTGATAACAATTCTTGCAATCTCAAAAAGAACAATCTTTTCATCTTTGATTTTCAACGAATCTATTTCGAATATAAAAACTCCTATGATCAGTTTTCCTAAAAATATTGGTAAAGTAACGGTTGAGTTATCCCTGTCACCCTTAAGAGAGTATCCAATATTTATTTTTGAAGATTTGAAATATTCGATAAACTGCGTCTTGTTTATCTTGGTTCCTACAGGAAACTCTTTTTCGAAATTTCTTTCTTTTTTTACAACAAAATCTCCACTCTTTTCATCAAACAATAAAAGCACTAAAGAGTGAGGATTAAAAATTGTATCAAGTTTTTCAAAAATGTTTAAAGCGTTCGATTCAAAAGATTTAATCACCGATATCATTTCAGAGAAAGTTTTTAGTTCCTCAATACTTTTTAAAAGTTCTTTTAGATAATTATCAAGTTTTTCTTTCTGTTCGGATACCAATTGGTTCGTGTTTAAAAGTTCTTCATTCATCTTCTGAATATCGGCACTCAACCTTTCCTTATCTAGTAGTAACTGTCTTTTCTCATAAGCGTTTCTGATAACAAGTAACATCGTATCCGCTGTAAACGGTTTTGAGACAAAATCGTAAGCACCACTCCTGATACAGGTCATAGCAAGATTTATATCTATCGTTGCAGAGATAACAATTATTGGTGAAAAAGGATTTTCTATCGAAAAACTTGTTATGAAATCGAAAACATCGGTACCAGGTAATGACAGATCCACTATTATCAGAGAATATTGATTTAAAGACAACAGGTTCTTAAACTGCAGCCCATCGGTTGCAATATCAACATCAACAGCATCCTTCTTTTCATACTCAATAATTTTTTTTAAAAAATTTGCAACGGTGATTTCACCATCAGCAACTAAAATTTTTTCTTTCATTTTAAGTGTTCAATGGCAATTTTATTATAAAAGACACTCCATTTTCCCTGTTAATAGCAAATATTGTTCCATTGTGTTCCTTTATTATATTAAACGAGATTGCAAGACCGAGTCCAGTTCCACCACTTTTTGTTGTGAAAAACGGTGCAAAAATTTTTGAGAGATTCTCCTCAGGTATCTTGGGACCATCGTTATAGATATCTATGACAAGGGAACCATCTTCTTTCTTAATCGAAATTTCAATATGACCATTCTTTCCAATCGATTGGACAGCATTCAAAAGTATATTCATAAAAACTTCGATCATCTGTTCCTCATCAACCATTATCTCCTGAATATCCTCATTTATGTTAACATTCAGAGATATGTTCGTTTCTTCAAGTTTATTCTTTACCATCTCAACAGCATGGTTTAAAACATCGAGAATGTTAACTTTTGAAAGTAGTACAGTTTTTGCCTTTGCAAAAGATGTCATATCGTTCACAAGCCTGTCCAATCTTTTGACCTCTTTTATCACAAGATCTATCGATTCGGTTAGTATATCATCATCTTTAAGTCGCATTTTTAAAAATTCCATTCCAGTTAAAATACCTGAAAGAGGATTTTTGATCTCGTGCGCCATACCTGCTGCCATCTGTCCAAGCATTGCTAGATTCTCTTTTGCTTTCAATTCGTTCTGAATCTTTTTGATTTCTGAAAGATCCTGAATTATACATACGAGTTCAAGGTCCTTTTCGAATTTTATAGGAGTAATACTTATACCACAGGGAACATTTCCCCTCTTTTTGCTTTTTAAAATTATTTCATCTCTGAATAAAGGTTTTTCACTTTTAATAACATCATCGATTATTCCCTTTTTATCCTCAAAAAGATCAAGATAATGCATGTTGAAAATCTCATCAGTTTCATATTCACCGATTTTTAAAAGGGAATTGTTAAAATGTATAACTTTTCCATTCTTATCAATATAAACAACACCAGAAGGTATGTTGTTCAAAATCAGATCAGAAATCTGCAAATCTTTAGAGGATTCCTCGAACCTTGAAATCGCTATGATCGCAGTGTTTGCCAGTGTTTCAAGAAACTGTTTATCAGACTGAGAAAAGTATCCACTTTTTTTGTTATCAACACATAGAACTCCAATCGTTCTACCGAGAAACTTCAAAGGAACGTTTATAAGATTTTCTACCTTATAATATTTTGATAAAGATTTTATCGGTTTAAAATATTCACTTTTAGTTACATCATTTAAAATCAACGAGTTTCCAGTTTTATAGACATATCCAGCAGCACTATCTGACATATCCTTTATCTTCTTCAATTTTTCGATTTCTATGCCCAGCGATGCCCTGAAAACAAGCCTTCCGTTCTCATGGAAAAGAAGGGAGGCATACGTTCCATCAACGATTTTAACAGCGGACTCAAGGAGATATTTGAAAAACTCCTCAATACTTTTTACATAAATAAGTTTTTCGGTCAGATTACTGATAATATTATACTGTTTCAACTTTCTTTCGTTTTCATCAAATAACAGTGCACTTTCAAATTTGATATAAAGTTCCTGAACTATAGCGTTAAAAGTGTAATCATAAATTTTTGTTTTAAGATTATTATCTGAAAAAACTATCAGAAGAAATTTATCCTGTTTGTTAATAAAAATGGGTAAAACGGTTGCATATCTTATTTCTTTTCTAAAAAATGCTCTGCTTATTTTGGGATCATCAAAAAAGTTTGTAACACTCTGATTTATCTCTTGTTCAAAATAATATTTTTTCTTATCCAAAAGGATGGTTTTTAGTTGTTCGTTTTCAAAGTATGTCTCTTTTATTTGATAACTCTCATCTTCATTTTTTTCAAGAAGCAATGTCACCTTACTTTTTAGCAAACTTCCAAGAGTGGTGGTAACTATTTTTGATAGAAATTTCAGATTCAAAGAACTTCTTAAACTCGTAAAAATTTTGTAGAGAATCGTCAACTGTTCAATTTTATTTTCCGAGTCCATCTGTAAAAGAAGAGATTTTATAAAACTTGCTGAATTGTTCGAAATTATTTTAACAAGTTCAAAATCTTTTTCAGTAAAAGGAATCTTTCCAAACCTCGTCAACATTAAGACACCGACAAGTTCACCCTTAAAAATTATCGGAACACATATGCCCGCCTGTGATTGTTTTTTATAACCTTTTGTGTATTCAATGTTAGGAAACTTTAAAAGATCATCAAGCATTAAAGGTTCTTTCGTAAGGGCAACTGTTCCGGAAACACCTTTCCCCACTATAAAATCTCTCTCCATCAACTCTTTTTCATCTATACCCATCGCTGAAACAGCCCTTAGTTTATCCTCTTCTGTTTTTACGAGTATAAAACCTCTATCAGCATTTATCTCTGAAATCAAAAATTCAAGAAGGTTTCTAAAACTTTTTTTATAATCTTTATCCTGCGATAATATTTTTGAAACTTTTAATATAACTTCTAATTTCTTCAAACTTTCATTCTTTTCTTCATAAAGATACGATTTGTCGAATATGTTTCCAACCTGTTCGTAAAATGTCTGTATAAAATCCTTTTTAAATCGATCGTTTGCGACATCCTCAGTAAATTCTGTGATTATTTTACCGAATACTTTTTTGTTATAAATTATAGGTAAATAAATTACATTCTTCACATTTTTCTTGACGTGTAATTCATCCAGTTTTTTACCATAATAGTAGAGCACATTTTCATCTCTTAGATTTTTAAAATAATCCAAACATTTGTTCTTTATTTTGTTTAACTCAAAAGTTGTTCCATCAAGTTTAAAGTGTTCATCTTTTAGAACATCTATATAATAAACGTTCTTCGGTTTAAGATTCTTAAAGTAGTATTTTAAAACCTGAGGGATTAAAATTTTTATATCAATATTTGTGGAAAAAAGGTTGTTCAAATTGTTCACGATTTCTGTCTTTTTCTGAACGAAGTAGTACTCTTCTTCAATCATCTTTTTCTCGGTAATATCCTCTATCAGAATAACAACCCCAACACATCTTCCATTCTCTATCAAAGGATATCCATAAAGATTCTGAACGAGTTCTTTTTTTAACCTTGTTGAATACCTTTTAACTCCAAGCATCCTTCTCGTTTTTTTTGTCTCTATTATTTCAGCAAGTATTTTGTCAAGTTTCAATTCAAGGAGATCAGGGAAAAGATCGAAAATATTTTTTCCGATCATTTCAGAGTTGGTGAATTTATATTTTTCCGCTGTGAACTTGTTGAACTTGATTATGTTCCCTTCCCTATCGAGAACAATTATTCCCTGTGCAATAGCATCAAAAACAAGATTTTGAATCCTTTTTAAACCTTCGATCTCTTTTGTCCATATCTCCTTTTCTTTGAGATCATAAATTATCACTATAGAATAATCCTCCCATGGAAAGATACTGACTTTCACAGAACTGGAATTTCCGTTTATATCATACATTTCTATGAAAAGTTCCTGTTTTATCTTCTTTTTTAATGATATAATCGTTTTTTCTAAATAGTCGGGCAAAACATACTCACTGAAATATGTTGCATTGCCTAAATATGTATCTCCATATTTTATTTGAAACGATTGGTTTGAAAGGATAACCTTTAAATCTTTATCAAGAAAACATACAGCAGAATCTATACTATCAAGGAGTTCTGCGAGAAGATATATATCCATTATAGAGGAAGTATTTACTTCGCTTTTAAAAAATACAATTATCTTTTCATAGTTTGGGAAATTAAAGTAAATGTATTCTCCGGAAGAACTATATGTAAAAATATCCCTTTTAAATTTTATCGATGATAAAAATTTTTTTATATCAAAATCTTTTTCGAGAAAATTCTCTTTACGGTAATCCGATACCACCCTTCCATCGTAGGTTGACAAAATAAATGAAATATTTTTTAACTTTAAAAAATCAAGAAAAGATATTAAAACATTTCTCATAATCTTCCCTATAGATTTATTAGGTTTTCCAGGTGCTTTTTTGCATCAATATTGTTTCTATCAATCTCCAAAACTTTTTTAAAACATTCCTTTGCTTTTTCGATATCGTTTATACTTTCATAAACTATTCCAAGGTTATAATATATATCAGCATCATCCGGAAACAAGGTTAATCCCTCCTCAAAAATCTTTATCGCTTTTTTGAAGTTCTGATTCTGGAAATAAAAAAAGCCGGCTTCAAGAATTTTTTCTTTATCAGGTTCCATTTTTTAATAATATTATAAATTTTCAATCTTTTCAAGATCTTCTTTTAAACCGATCATCACAAGTATATCGCCCTCGATTATTCTTTCCTTTGGAGATGGGGATATTATCGTATTTTCTTCAAAACTCAGTTTGTACGAATCGGTTGTGGATGGCTGTTTCCTTTTGATCGCTATTATGTTTATATCGTATTTTTTTCTTATATCTATCTCTTCTATGGTTTTTCCAACAAAAACTTCTGGTGTTTTTATCTCAACAAGATTGTAAGAAGGGGAAAGTTCAATAATGTCAAAAATTGATGGAGAGATAAGGGTATTAGCAAGTCGATCTGCACTTTCAAGTTCAGGATATATTATTCTGTCAACACCGATCTTTTCAAGAACTTTTCCATGTTTTTGATCACTCGCTTTAGCAATAACCTTTCTTATCTTTAAGTCCTCTTTTAAAAATGAAGAAAGAAGTATACTTGTTGCTATATCCTTTATAGCGATAACAGCAACATCAACATCCATAAGTCCAACCTCTTTTAACCCTTTTTCATCAAGTGCGTTCAACTGTATCGCATGTGTAACCTTATTTGAAATATCATCAATTTTACTCTCATCAGAATCTATAGCTATCACTTCATAACCTTTTTCTGAAAGTTTTGTTGCAACATAATAACCAAAACTGCTAAGCCCTATAACTGCAAAAAACTTTTTATCAGACATAAAACCTCCTTATCCAACAAGGATCTTTGCCTTTGGATACTGGAACGAATCCCTTCTATCCTTTGTTAAAAAGATATTCACAGCGGTCAAAACTCCAACTCTTCCAATAAGCATCACTAACATTATGACAAACTTTCCTAAAGGAGTAAAATTCGCAACAAGTGAAACGTTGGAAAGTTTTCCACCCAAGGATAAACCAACAGTTCCATACGCTGAAACGACTTCAAAAATTACTCTAAAAGGTTCTTCATGTTCACTTATGAGAAGGATCAGGATCGCAAAAATAACAATGAATATAGTTATCGTAAATATAAAATATGACTTCATTATCATCTCCTCATCCACCCTTCTTTTGAAAATGTTGAGATTCCTTCTTCCTCTGAGATTGTTAATCATATAACTGACAACAAGATAAAAAGTTGTTGTTTTTATACCACCCCCTGTCCCTCCAGGAGATGCACCTATAAACATAAGTATTATCAAGAGAAAGATTGATGAACTTTTCAACAAAGCAAAATCGATCGTATTAAAACCTGCTGTTCTTGGAGTTATAATCTGAAACAAAGAGTTAAAAATTTTTCTGAAGATATCAAATTCTTTTAAGGATGAGTTACTTTCAAAAATAAAAAATAAAAGGAAGGGGATCACGATAAGAAGAGAAGTCATTATTATCACTATTTTTGTATGGTTCTCAAATTTTTTATAATAAAATCTGTTTTTATATACATCTCTGACAACGATAAATCCAATTCCTCCCAACACGATCAATGCGATCACGGTTAAAATTATAACCGGATCGTTTCTAAAATTATAAAGGTTTGTTGAAAAAGTTGAAAAACCAGCATTGCAGAAAGATGATACCGAATGAAAAATAGAACAGAAGATCGCATCTGGAAGATCTCCGATAACCTGAATAAACCTGAAGAACATTATTACACTTCCTAAAAGTTCAACCGAGAAAACAAAAAATAAAAGTTTTAAAATATAACTTTTAATCTCTTTACTGGAAAACTTTTGAAATTCTTGGAGAGTTTGAAATCTGATATTCGAATCAACTCTTTTCGCTATCGCAAGTGTGAAAAAAGTTGAGATCATAATATATCCGAGTCCACCTATCTGGATCAAAAGTAAAATGATTAATTTTCCAAAAGGTGAGAAAAATGTTGCTGTATCCTTAACTATTAAACCTGTTACGCATACAGCAGAAGTTGAAGTAAAAAGCGCATCTATAAAATTGATGTTCCCTTTAGGATCAGTAAGAGAGATGGGCAGAGAAAGAAGGAGTGCTCCAGAAATTATAAAAACAATATATCCAAAAATTATCACCAGGGAAGGATTCACCTTTTTTACAGTAAAATCATTTTCAAAATAATATTTTTGCTGTTTCATAAATATTTTTCACAAAATAAAATTTTAAATCCTTTTTAACCTTTTGAGGAATCTTTAATAAATTCGATCTATTTTTTTCTGGAATGATTATATTTTTGATTCCATCTATCTGTGCAGCAACGATTTTCTCGAACAAACCTCCAACAGGCAGAACGTTTCCGGTCAAGGTTATCTCTCCCGTCATCGCAAAATCACCTTCAACAGGTTTTTTAGTTAAAGCTGAGATCAATGATACAACAAGTGTTATACCTGCAGATGGTCCATCTTTAGGTATCGCACCTTCAGGAATGTGTATATGTGTATCAAATTTTTTATAGAATTCAGGATCTATATCAAAAAGTTTATAGTTCTTTCTTAAATAACTAACCGCTGTAGCAACTGACTCTTTCATCACTTCACCAAGCTGTCCAGTTAATTGAATATTTCCATTACCTTCAAGGATAAGTGTTTCAACTGTCAAAACCTTTCCACCATTTGGAGTCCAGGCAAGTCCGTTGACAATTCCTGGTATGTTTCTTTTTTCTTTTGTTCTTTCAATATAAAGTTCGGGTCCCAGATATTTAACAACTTCATCTCTTCCAATTTTTTTATTTTTTACAGTTTCACCGATCGCTATCTCTTTCGCTCTTTTACCCATTATAGCCTGTATATTTTTTTCAAGTCCCCTTATTCCAGCCTCTGGAGAATAGTTTCGTATTATTTTTACTATCGCTTCATTTTCAAACTTTATATCATCTTTCTTTAACCCTGATCTTTTCATCATTTTAGGAATCAAAAATTTTTTCGAGATTTCAACCTTTTCAAACTCGAGATATCCTGGAATCTCTATTATCTCCATTCGATCTCTTAATGCGGGAGGAATCGTATGTACAACGTTTGCTGTACAGATGAAAAGAACTTTTGAGAGATCATACTCCACTTCAAGATAGTTGTCCGAAAAACTGTTGTTTATCTGTGGATCAAGAATTTCGAGAAAAGCATTCGAAGGATCACCCCTGTAATCTCCACCCAGTTTATCTATCTCATCAAGCATAAATACAGGGTTTATGACCCCTGCTCTTTTCATCATCTGAATTATTCTACCCGGCATTGCACCAACATAAGTTCTTCGATGACCTTTTATCTCCGACTCATCTTTTATACCACCAAGAGAGATCCTTACAAACTTTCTTCCCATAGCTTCAGCTATCGATTGACCAAGTGATGTTTTCCCAACACCGGGAGCTCCAACAAAACATAATATATGGCCTTTGCTATCATTTGATAACTTTAAAACTGAAAGATACTCAAGAATCCTTTCTTTTACCTGAGTCAGTCCATAATGATTTTTCGTGAGAATTTTTTTTGCAAGTTTGATATCAAGATTATCCTGCGTCATTTTTTTCCATGGAAGAGAAAGAATCCAGTCGAGATAATTTTTGATTATACTGTATTCAGGTGAATATGTTGTCATAGATCTCAATCTGTTCATCTCTTCAAGTGCTTTTTCTTTTGCATGATCACTTAAATCGGATTTTAAAATTTTTGTTTTTATCTTTGAAAATTCATCTTCCTGCTCAAAAGAATATCCGAGTTCTCTATTGATTATCTTCAACTGTTCTTTAAGAAAAGATCTTCTTGCATACTCTTTACTCTTTTCAATAACCTCATCGTATATTTTCTCTTCGATTTTTTTCTTTTCGATCTCCTCGTTGATAAGCAAAATAAGTTTTTTGATACGAGTTTCAATATCCGTTTCAACGATAAAACTGTTGAATGATCGTTCATCAAGATCGATTAATGAAATCAATTCTTCGGAAAGTAAAAAGAGATCCTTTTCTGAATTAATTTTGTAGATAGAATCGTAATAAGTTTTGTTGAGAGTTGATAATTCTTTAAAGTTCTTTTTTAAAACATTCAAATATCCCTCAGCCAGATTTTCATCTTTTATCTCTCTAAAATAAACTCTATCACATTTAACCTTTCGATAAGCGTTATAATCTATAACCTTTGTGATCTTAACATAATCGACAGGAGAAACAAACAATCTTAAAACACGCTCACCAATATTTTCTTTTTTCAACACTTTCAAAAGTAAACCAGATACATGTTCATTATCAAAACATTTTAAAACTATAAATTCCCCTTCAGAGATTTCAATTTTATGAAAATCGATATCTACTCCATCGATTAGATCAATTTTCTTTAGAGTTTGCAATGAAAATTTCTGGTCATTATTTTTAATGGAGAAATCGATCAAAAGAAACAATGAATCATAGGAAAAATTTTCTTTTTCAACCATATCAACCATTTTTGAAAAATTCTTTGAGATCCTTTTCAGTGACTTTCACCACTTTTATATCATCCCTCTCAGGTATTTCAAACATTATATCAAGCATATACGATTCGATTATCGATTTCAAGCCCCTTGCTCCAGTTTTCTTCTCTTCTGCTTTTTTCGCAATAAAATCAAGAGCACCATCAGTGAACTCAAGTTTTTTACCATCGAGTAAAAGAAGTTTTTCGTATTGTTTTATTATCGAATTTTCAGGTTCATACAAAATCTTCACAAGTTCTTCATGTGTGAGTTCAAAAAGTGGTGCTATTATCGGGAACCTTCCTATAAATTCAGGGATCATTCCGAAATTTATAAAATCTCTGTGTTCCACCTTTTTCAAAATCATCCTATCAAAATCATCTTTATCAAGATTATCACTTTTAAAACCAATAGTTGTTTTGTCCATTCTTTCTTTAATTATCTGATCGATCGAATTGAAAGCTCCACCAGCTATAAAAAGAATATTGGTTGTATCAAGTTGAATATACTTCTGTTCAGGATGTTTTCTACCACCATATGGTGGAATGTTGGCTATAGTTCCTTCAAGTATCTTTAAAAGTGCCTGTTGAACACCTTCTCCTGAGACATCTCTTGTGATCGATGGATTTCCCGCGTTTTTACTACCTATCTTGTCAATCTCATCAATGTAACATATACCAACCTTTGCTCTTTCAAGATCAAAATCAGACGATATGATCAACCTCAAAAGAATGTTTTCAACATCCTCCCCTACATACCCTGCTTCAGTTAAAGATGTAGCATCTGATATAGAGAAAGGAACATCGAGAATCTGTGCTAAAGTTCTTGCGATAAGAGTTTTTCCTACTCCAGTAGGTCCAAAAAGCAGGATATTTGATTTTTCAATTCCGCCTTTAACTCCAAGTTTTATTCTTTTGTAATGGTTGTAAACACCAACTGAAACAACCTTTTTGGCATATTCCTGACCAACTATGTATTTATCAAGTTCATGTTTTATTTCTTTTGGAGTTGGAAGTTTTTTAATGATTAAACTATTCTTTTCATTCTCTTCTTCTTTCTGTAAGATAAGGCCAGCACACTGGAAACAGATTTTCTTGTTATTTATTACTATGTAATCAGAAGATATCTCTTTTAAACATTCTTCACATTGATTTTCATTTTTTTTCATTTACTTTCCTTGATGTTATAACACTATCTATGATTCCATAATCTTTTGCCTCATCAGCACTCATCCAAAAATCTCTATCAGAATCTACCTCTATCTGTTTCAAATCTTTTCCCGTATGAAGTGATATTATCTCGTTGAGTTTTTGCTTTATCCTTAAAATCTCTTTTGCATGTATCTCTATATCTGATGCCTGTCCCTGAACTCCTCCCATCGGTTGATGTATGAGTATTCTTGAATTTGGTAAAGCGAACCTTTTTCCCTTTGCCCCTGCCATAAGTATAACAGCTGCCATGCTCGCTGCAACTCCCATACAAATCGTGGATACATCACATTTGATATACTGCATCGTATCATAGATTGCAAGTCCACTGCTTACTATTCCACCGTTGGAGTTGATGTATAAATTTATATCTTTGTCAGGATTATCAGCTTCAAGAAACAACATCTGTGCTATGATCAGATTCGCTGTCTCATCATCGATTGGACCACCAAGAAAAATTATCCTGTCAACAAGGAGTCGAGAATATATATCATATCCCCTTTCTCCTCTTCCCGTTCTTTCAACAACCATCGGAATAAGAGTCATAAAAACTCCTTTTTTAATTTTAAACTATTTCCACTCTGCTGTTTATAAGATCCATCGCTTTATTATAAATTATAGATTTTTCGATTTCCTCTCTTACACCTTCATCATCTGCCATCTCTCTAACTTTTGAGTTTGGATGTTGCTTTATCTTGTTTATTTCATTCTGAATCTCTTCCTCTGTTGCTTTTATATTTTCCTGCAGGGATATCCTTGTTAAAATTATCTCTCGTTTTGCTCTCCAGACAGCATAGTTCAGATAGAGTTCCTGAAGTTTTTCATCATTTTCAAACTCTTTTCTTCCAGAATTTTTCAAAGAGTTCAATATCGATTCAAGGTGCATCTGAACAAGTGATTTTGGAGGATCAAAAGGATTCTGTTCTATAATATAGTTTATCACTTTCTCTTCCTTTTCAAGTTCATAATCCCTGTTGATATCGTTTTCAAGCCTTTTTCTTGTGATATCCTTCAAACTCTGAAAACTTTCAAATCCAAAATTTTTAGCAAACATTTCGTCATCATTTTCAACAATTTTCCTTTTTACCTGTTTTACATCTATTCCTATCGTCACCTTTTTACCTTTTAGAAGTTCATCCTGATAATCTTCAGGATACTGATAATCGAATACAACTTTATCCCCCTGTTTTTTACCTTTTAAATTTTCTATGAAAACAGGAAGTATCTCTCCTTCAGTTAATTCGATTGAAAAATCTTTGTAATTCAGATCATCTATCTCTTTTCCATCTTGATCTTTAAAATTCAAATCGACTATCGCTATATCTCCTATTTCTATTTCACCTTCCTTATCCTCGATTTTTGCATAAAGATTTTTCAAAAGTTTTATGTTATTCTGGATCATTTCATCATCAACGTTTTTCTTTTTAATATCTATTCTTATTTTATCATAGTTTTTGATCTCTATCTCCGGATAGATGTCAAATTCGACAACAAAATTTATCTTTTCAATACCTTTTTCAACTTTTGAAACTACAGGTCTTGAAAGTATATGAAATTCTTTTTCTTTCAGGACATTCAAAAAACCTCTCTGGATAAGTTTTTCCTCTGTTTCCTCCTCAATCTGGGTTTTGTATTTACTCTCGATCAGGTTCTCTGGAACTTTACCAGGTCTGAAACCATCGATTTTTACTTCATTTTTGATTTCCTGTAAAACACGTTTGTACTCAGCCAGAAACTCTTCATTGGTGAAACTTATGTTAAGAATAACATGCCAGTTTTCTTTCTGTTCAAAATTGTATTCCATAAATACTCCTTATATTTTATGCGAAAGGGGGGAGTTGAACCCCCACAGTGTTACCTACTGGATCCTAAGTCCAGCGCGTCTGCCAATTCCGCCACTTTCGCGGATTTAATTTTTTATTTTATATAAAAAAATTATATATGTCAATAATAACGGGAACTATGTAAAGTTAAAAAAATCAGTTATTTTACCCTATCAAGATTTTCCTTATATTTTTTTGTATCCTCGTTATTCTCACCATTCTCTTTTTTAGATATATCGTAGGCCTTCTGGTAATACTTTTTGGCATCAGATTTTTTACCCAACTTTTCATAGGCAAGACCCATATTGTTGTAGGTGTTCGCAAGTTCTATGTTGTTTTTAGATTTTTCAAAAACTTCAGAAGCTTTTTTATAATATTCAAGTGCTTTGCTGTATTCACCTCTATAGTCATATAGAACACCATAATCGTTGTAGGTTACACCCAATTGATTGTTGTTGTATCCACCGTTAACTTTTAAAACACTGAGTGATTTCTCAAAATATAGCTGTGGACTTTCGAAATCATCAGAGTTTATATAAAGCCAGGCAAGTGTTCTATAATCAACTCCAACCAAAGTATCATTCTTTCCATAAACTTTTTCTTCAACATTTATCATTTTTTTCATATAATTTATAGCGTTAGGATAATCATAAGCATACTCATAAATCTGATACAGATCATAGTAAGGCATGATCAGATTTTCGTTGTAATCACCATAACTATTGTTTTCTTCAAACCATTTTACCGCATCCAAAAGATTTTCCGTTGCAAGATCATCGTAAAAATAATCGAAATAAAGATCTCCAAGATTTGTTTTAACTATAGCAACATTTTTCTTTTCAGCATCACCAACCGCTTTGAAAGCGGTTATACTCTTATTAAAATATGTTTCAGATTCATCAAACTTATCAAGTTTTTTCGATATGAGTCCAAGAATATTGTAAGCGTGTGCTGCCTCAACACTTTTTGAACCGTATTGATTCAAAGTAAAATCGAGAAGTTCCTGAGCTTTTTTATACCCCATTTCATAGTTTCCATTAGTGTAATAATTGTTCACAACATCATATTTATCCTGCCATTCATCAGCAAAAGCAAAAACAGTAAAAATTAACATAATAAGTAAAACAAAAGATTTTTTCATCTGTCCTCCTTCTGTTAACTGTTAAGAAAGTTATTTTTTGTTACAGGTGTTTATTTTAAAGGGAACATAGAGAAGGCAAAAACCGGTTATCGCTGTTAGAAGTAATATTCCCCCCAGAATATAAAAGATCCATAATTTTGTAAGATAACCTATTACGGCAAAAATGATTGAAATGATTATTCTGATGATCCTATCAATCTTTCCAACATTACATTTCATTTTTCCTCCTTTAAAAATCATCCAGGTGGCCAGTTCATCTTTCTTCCACCAAGTATATGGAAATGCAAATGAAACACTGATTGTCCCGCCTGTGTTCCAACATTTGAAACAACTCTGTAACTTTCAATACCAGATTGTTTTGCAACTTTTGAGATATTTTCAACCAGAGTACTTATCAGATTTTTGTCATCATCATCTATCTTATCGATAGATTCAATATGTTTCTTGGGAATAAGGAGTATATGAACCGGTGCCTGTGGAGAGATATCCTTAAAAGCAACACATACATCATCCTCATAAACGATCTGAGAACTTATCTCTTTTTTTGCTATTTTACAAAAAATACAATCATCCATTACTAGCTCCTTTTAGATAATGGATTATCGAAAGAAAAGCAACAGCAAAAGTTTCTGTTCTCAAAACAGCCACATCAAAGAAAAAAGGTTTTACTCCATTTTTTATCAAGAACTCCTCCTCCTCTTTCGTGAATCCAGAAGGTGGTCCTATAAAAATATTAACAGATTCACTTTTAAATTCAATAGTTTTTTCAATTTTTTTATCAAGTGAACCAAAAAATGAATCTACACTCCTATCAAAATCAATTTCAAAAAGTTCTATCGGTTCATTGTAAACTGGAATTTTAAATCTTCTTGATTGTTTTACAGCAGATTTCAAGATTGAGAAAACTCGATCTTTTTTCAGAGGATATCTTTCACTTTTTTGTGTTATAACAGGATTGAATGATTTTACACCTAACTCTGTACACTTCTCAAAAATAAATTTCATCCTGCTTTTATCGCATAATCCAAAATAAAGGTTTACGAATTCATTTTCTGTTGAATGATCGAGTTTAATATATTCATATATTTTACCATATTTATCAACCATACCGGAATACAATATTCCATCTCCTGTTGTAAACAATATTTTTGAAGGAGTTTTTATCCTGTAAACCGAAAGATGGTGTAGTTCATCTTCTGGAAGAAAAAAACTTTCACCTCTTTTTTCTGCGAAAAAGATTGGATCAACCATCAAAGAATCTTTTCAAGTTCTTTTAAAAGATTTTTAACTCTTAAATCAACATTTTTGGGGACTTCAATGTTGACTTTTATAAGTAAATCTCCAACTTTTTTTGGATTATTTGGATCAGGTAAACCTTTTCCTTTCAAAACGAAAATTTTTCCAGATTCAGTCCCTTGTGGGATTTTTAATTTTATCTTCTTTCCATCTATTGTATCAATAGTGACTTCACCGCCCAACACTGCGGTTGGATATTTGATATAAACTTCAGTTTTAAGATTATCATCCTCTCGAACAAATCTTTTGTGTGGTACTTCCTGAAACACTATTATAAGATCACCATACCTACCACCATTTTTCCCAGCATTTCCTTCTCCCTGTATTCTCATGTAAGAGTTATCATAAACACCAGCAGGTATATCAACTCTGACACTATGTTCAACTTTGACTATTCCTTCACCAAAACAATCCTTACACTTTTTACCAACAACCTTTCCCTCTCCAGAACATGTTGGACATGTTGCAACCTGAACTATTGTTCCAAACATCGATTGTTTTTTGTATTTTCTCTGTCCTGTTCCTTTACAATCAGGACAAACCGTTATCTCGGTTCCACCTTTACCATCACAGGTTTTACATTTTTCATATCTTGTATATTTTAAAGTTTTTGTGGTTCCAGAATAGATCTCTTCAAGAGTTAATCTTAAATTTATTTTTATATCTTTTCCTTTTCTCTCCTGCTCATAATACTTTTCACTTCGTCTTTCGGAAAACCCTCCGCCGAAAAGATCCTCAAAAATCGACGAACCAAAACCTCCTCGTGAACCAAAAAATTCTTTGAAAATATCTGAAATATCCTCAGCATGAGAAAAATCCCGCCATGTGAAACCACCCTGACTGAACTGCCCTGACACACCTTCGTATCCATAGGTATCATATAGTTTTCTCTTTTCAGGATCGATCAGAACCTCATACGCTTCAGATATCTCTTTGAATTTTCGTTCAGCTTCCTCTTTATTATCCTTGTTCAGATCAGGATGATATTTTTTTGCAAGCGCCCGATAAGCTTTTTTTATCTCATCGGGCGTTGCATTTCTATCGACATTTAAAATTTTATAGTAATCCTTTTCCATCTTTCATCATTCTTTCTTTTTATCATCATCGTCAACGACCTCATAATCAGCTTCTTCTGCTTCATCCTTCTTCTTATCAGTTTCTGTTCTACTTTCACCGGAGGATTTCTGTCCTGTTGTATCAGCTGACGCTTTCGAGTAAACATCGCTTGATATTTTGTAGAATGCCTGTTTTAAATCTTCAAGTCTATTCTTTATATCATCGATATTTTCGGTAAGCATCACATCTTTCAGGTATTTTATCGCTCTGTTAACTTCATCTATCAACTCCTGTCTCACTTTATCTCTATTTTCCTTGATGAATTTTTCAGCAGAATATATAAACTGATCAGCATCGTTTCTAACTTCAGCAAGTTCTCTTTTTCTTTTATCCTCTGCTTCATATTCTTTCGCTTCTCTGATCATCTTTTCAATTTCAGATTCGGTCAATCCGCTCGATGAAGTTATTCTTATCGATTGCTCTTTTCCAGTTGCTTTATCTTTTGCTGATACATGTAATATACCATCAGCATCAATATCAAAAGTCACCTCGATCTGAGGGATACCCCTTGGTGCTGGTGGAATACCTATAAGTTCAAATTTACCAAGCGTTCTGTTGTCAGATGCCATCTCTCGTTCACCCTGTAAAACATGGATTGTAACTGCTGTCTGGTTATCGGATGCTGTTGAGAATATCTGTGATTTTTTAACAGGGATCGTTGTATTCCTTTCAATAATTTTTGTCATCACACCACCAAGAGTTTCAATTCCAAGTGAAAGAGGTGTAACATCAAGAAGCACAACATCTTTAACATCACCGGCAAGAACACCACCCTGTATTGCAGCACCTATAGCAACAACTTCATCCGGATTTATCCCTTTGTGAGGTTCTTTTCCGAAAAATTCTTTCACAAGTTTGACAACAGCAGGCATCCTCGTCATTCCTCCAACGAGAACAACCTCATCTATTTCCTCTTTTGAAATTTTTGCATCAGCAATCGCTCTTTCGCAAGGTGTCAAAGTTCTTTTCAAAAGATCCTCAACGAGAGTTTCCAGTTTTGCTCTTGTGATCTTCATCTCAAGATGTTTTGGTCCATTCTGGTCTGCTGTAATGAATGGAAGGTTTATCGTTGTTTCCATAACAGTTGAAAGTTCCATTTTTGCTTTTTCAGCAGCTTCTCTTAACCTCTGTAATGCTGTTTTATCTTTCCTTAAATCTATTCCGTTCTCTTTCATAAACTCTTCAGCAAGATAATCTACCAGCCTTTCATCAAAATTGTCTCCACCAAGATGTGTGTCTCCATTCGTTGAAAGAACTTCGAACACCCCATCACCTATCTCAAGTATTGAGATATCGAATGTTCCACCTCCAAGGTCGTAAACTGCTATTTTTTCATTTTTTTTCTTGTCAAGCCCATAAGCAAGAGATGCTGCTGTTGGTTCATTTATTATTCTCAAAACTTCAAGTCCAGCGATCTTTCCAGCATCTTTTGTTGCCTGTCTCTGAGAATCGTTAAAATATGCAGGAACAGTAATAACCGCCTGTGTTACCTCTTCACCAAGATAATCTTCTGCTGCCTTTTTTAGATATTGTAGAATCATCGCGGAAATTTCCGGAGGTGAATACAACTTACCATCAATATTAACTCTTACATCACCATTCGGTCCCTCAACAACATTGTAGGGCACAAGTTTGATTTCCTCTGGAACCTCTTTATATCTTCTTCCCATAAACCTTTTTATCGAATAGATCGTATTTTCAGGATTGGTTACCATCTGCCTTTTTGCAAGTATTCCAACAACTTTTTCCTTATTTTTCTGAAAACCAACAACGGATGGTGTTGTTCTTCCACCATCAGGATTTGGGATAACAATAGGTTCCCCATTGATCATAACCGCAACGCAGGAATTAGTTGTTCCAAGATCGATTCCGATAATTTTTCCTTTTGCCATAAACTCCTCCGTTAATCGTTATTGTTTATTTCATTTTCTTCTTTTTTGTTAACAATAACCTTCGATGGCCTTATAACCTTGTTGTTGTAGCAATAACCCCGTTGACATTCATCAACAACAACTCCATCTGGAAGTTCTGATTTACAAACAACAGATAACGCCTCATGTCTTGAAGGATCAAAATTTTCACCTTTACAATCAAGTTTAGAGACACCAACCTTTTCCAGAACCTGATGGAATTGGTTATCTATCATTTTTAAGCCATCAATTATACCCTGTTTATCATCACTTTTCTGTGCTGCATCGATAGCCCTATCAAAGTTATCAACAACATTTAAAATCTCTTTTAAAATTTTTATTATCTTTTCTTCGGACACATTTTCAAACTCTTTTTTTAGTAACTTTTTCTGGTTTTCATATTCGGCAATCTTTCTCAAGTATTTATCGTTCAATTCTTTTATCTGAGTTTTAAGGGAGTTAACCTCTTCTTTCAATTTTTGATTTTCATCCTCAAGAAGTTGAACTTTTTCTCCCTTATCCTCAATCAAATCTGTTTTTTTTCCTTTATTCAAAAGTTTTATCTCCTTATTGACTATTCTTCTTTTTTTTGACATAGTATTTTTCCCTGTCTTTTTATGTTAATTTAATTTAAGTTTCCTTCCTGTCAAGGTTTAATTTATAAAAGTAAATTTTTTAGTTAAAACTCCTTCATACAGTTCAATTCTGATAAAATATGTTCCACTGGAAAGATGTGGACTTAAAATCAACTCTTTTTTGTTTTTAACAAAATATGATGATGTAGAATAAACCAATCTTCCCGCACTGTTATATATCTTTATTTTACCGAACAAACTTTTATCAGTTAAATAATTTATGCTTATTTTACCTGAAGGCAGAAAGTCAACACTGAACCAAAAATCTTTAAATTTCTCCTTTTCATCAAGATTGTAATAAGGTGAAAACTTCGCAAAGAAAACACCATATTCGTTATCTGAAACAAAAACTCTTTTTGAGAGTGTATCGACCAGAACTTTTTCAACTCTGTTGTTTGGATAAAAACTTGATATTTCGTTAAGTCCCTCAAATGTATATATTCCAAAACCTTTTGTATTATTGTATCCAACCAGACCATTTTCAATAAGAGATAACCTGTTAATCGTTCCAAGATTTTTGCTTTCTACAAAAACTGGATTCAAAGGATCTGTGATATTATATCTTACAATTCCTGAATTCACCGCAGCAAGAAAGAGATTATCATCTTTAACTTCACAGAATGACTCATTATAACTCGTTGAGAAAAGAGACAGTTTCGTAACACCGTTTGAAGGATACGATGTTTTCATAATATAGATTCCATTCAGAAGATCGGTCAGATAAAATATAGAATCAACCAACGCGGTTGATGTGTAATATTTAAGAGTTCCCTCACTGAAACTTCCAGCATTTTCAAAATTGTAATCTGATTTGATATTTAAAATATATAAAACCGACTGGGTTGTCAAAAACACGACTTGATCCTTTATATCAACATCTGAAATGTTCTGAACAACCTTAAACGAATCGATCAAAGAAGTGGATTTCAGATTGAAACTGTATAGAGCGTTGTCAGTCAGTAAAATAAAAATTGAATCGTTGATCATTCTAAATTTTTTATAGTTTCGTCCATCCTGATATATTTCTGAAACTTCGATCAAAGTTGTGTCTGAAAGATCAAGTTCATATAGACCTTTGGTTCCAGCACAAACCCATACTTTTCCGTTTACAAAATCCATATCGTATGCATTCGATAGATCAAAAGTGTAAGATTTCAGATTAATATTGTTTGTGTCAGAACAATCGATTATGTTCAAAGGATTATAAACACCATCTGTAGCGATCAAAGAGGAGAAAATGTTATAAAATTCTGCTGATATATGAACCTGTCCTGAAATTTCTGGTGTAAAATATGAAAATGTATCAAAGGTTTCATTTATAAAATTTTTTGTTGTAAAATTGTTGTTCGTCCAGTAAAGTTTCGTTGAGAAGAGTGAATCAGAGATATTTTTAAAATATATTTTTCCTTTTAAACCTTTAATATACTTTTTGTTATCAATATTAAGATTACCTGTTCTAAAACTGTTTCCACCACCAGGTTTGACCTCATAAACACACGAATAGGACAATTCCCCATTCACATAGGTATACAGATTCCAAAAAGGTTCAGTATAATCCCATGTGTTATGGACCTGAACGAGAGTATCTGTTCCACCATCATCGTAACCTATTCCAACAACAGAGTGGCCGATATATTCTCCCTGATAGTAATAGTTTAAAACAGCCCAATGGACGGGTCTTATCGAATCGATTTCATTTTTTATATACCTATAAAAAAATGTGTCAGAAGTTTGTCCATAAATATGTTGTCCTAAAGTAAACGAATAAGGATGGTTTGAGTTTGCAAAAGTTGAATGAGCTGGTTTTATACTGTAAACTGATGTCCCTCCTGAGTAAACAGAATCAGTATTCATAAGTATTGCAAGTTGCCTCTGTGTAGAAGGAACATTGTATCTATACGATCCCAGAACATTGTCATACCTTGTAAAATAATAATCGACAAAATCACCATATCCCCTTATATCATAATAGGAAAAGATCATCGAAGAAGATGTTGGAGAACATCCATAAGACCATAGAACAAAAGGAACATTCGGAATATAGTTCGTCGATTTTTTATCAGAAATTTTATATTCTCCCTTTAACACCTTTTTCCATTTATCATTTACATTATCATTTTTTTTAAAACCAATTTTATTATATGTCTTATAGGTTGCAAGATCGAGGACACTATCTTTATACTCATAAAAGAATCTGCCAAAACCCAAATAGTATAAAGTTTTTCCATCTTTTAGGTTGAAATATTGTTTTAATTTTTTCCAGTTTGTTATGAAATATGGGATTCCTTTCGAATATTCAAGGATCACATTGTTTTCCTTCCTTGCAGCAATTATTATGTATCCTACTCTATCTTTTAATGATAACATCTCTTCATCAACATTTTTATTTTCAATATTTTCGATCTCCATAATCAACCTGTTAAAATCAACTTTTTCATCACAGGAAAAGAAAAACATGTATGCGTAAAGATGATCATCGAGGTATGAAAGATATAAAGGTTCTTCATTTAAGATATACTTTGAATCCAAACTTTTGACTTTTAAAAGAGCAACATTTTTCGCAGTTTGAACATCAACAAAACCATCTTCGATGATAGGTGTTTTAAACTGGGCAAAGATTGATATCGATATAAGAAGAAATAAGAAACTAAAAAACTTTTTCATATATCCCCCTATTTGTTCGGGATAACACAGATAAATTTAAAATCCTCTTCAAAAGGATTTTTAAACTGGTGGATTTCGTTTGGTTCAACATAAACAAAATCACCAACACCTATTTCCCTCTCTCCCTCAGAGGAAACAACTATACCTCTTCCACTTTCCACTTTTACAAGGTGTTCAAAGTCATGCGTATGAAGAGGTGAATGTCCACCAGGTTTTACAGTGAAAAGTCGCATTATTATTCTTGTTGATCCTTCTTTTATGCCTATCGGAATCTGCCTTTCAACATTTTTTACACCTTCATCTGTTACCATATCTTTGTTAACATGAACAATGTTATTTATTTTCATATCAATACTCCTCATGTGGATCTTTTTGTTTTATCAATTTTTTATAATTTTCTCCATAATAATCTTTTGCTTTCACAATCTTTATCTCTTTCATGTAATCTCCTTTTGAGATTTTATCCAAAACCTCAATATTTTCTATGACCTGTCCAAAAACAGTATATCTACCATCAAGATGTGGTGTTGAATCGAGACATATATAGAATTGACTGCCTGCAGAGTTTGGATCCTGTGCTCTTGCCATGGCAACAGTTCCTTTGATATGTTTTATATCATTAAACTCAGCATCTATCGTGTAACCAGGTCCTCCCATATTTGTATTATCTGGACTACCTGTCTGGATCACAAATTTTGGTTCCACACGGAAAATTATCAATCCATTATAAAATTTTTTTAACGATAGTGTTAAAAAATTTTTCACATGGTTTGGGGCTTTTTCTGGATAAAATCTTATAACCATCGTATCCTCTTCTTTCCCATCTTTTGATTGCCATACGAACAAAGCAAGGTAATCCTTTTTAAAATCAAAATTTTTTAAGGGATCTATAGTTTTTGTTTCCATTTTCTCCTCTTTTTTTGTTTCACTTTTTTTACATCCATAAAATGAAAAGATTATAAAAACCAGAAAAGTTATAAAAATTATTCTTTTCATTTTAAACCTCCTATTTTCTTAAGGTTATCAAATAAAGGTAAACAACATAAGAGATAAGCATTAAAAAAGAACCTTTTTTACCTATAGAATGTTTTTTCCCAAGAAACATCAGACCGAAAAGTAACAATGTCGAATAAAGTAAAACTGAAATATCAAAATTGAAAAACTGCTTATAATCGACATTGTTTATCAAACCAGATATTCCAAGTATAAAAAGGATGTTAAAAATGTTTGATCCTATGATGTTTCCTATTGCGATATCACTATTTTTTTTATAGGAAGCGACCGCAGATGTTACAAGTTCTGGAAGTGAGGTTCCAACAGCAACAACCGTAAGAGAAATGAAAGCTTCCGAAATTTTCAAAAACCTTGCGATAAAAATTGCAGAGGAAACAAAAAATTTTGCCGATATGAAAAGGAATATCATACCTAAAATTATAAAAATCAAAGATTTTTGAAAACTAAAAATTTTAACGTTCTCCTCAACAACAGGTTCAATCTTTGCGATCTTTATAACATAGTATAAAAAACAAACAAACAATACCAAAAGCACTATACCTTCACTTCTTGATAGAGAGTTTGAAAATTTTGAACCATTTATAAGATTATCATTTAAGAAAATAAAAAGAATAAAGGTAGCAAAAAAGGAAAATGGAATCTCCTTATAGGTAGTATTTTTTTTTACGACTATTGGATTTATAAGACCTGAAATACCAAGTATCATGAGTACATTTGTGATATTTGAACCGATTATGTTTCCCAAAACTATTTCGTTATGTTTTGAAAAAGAGGAGATGATGTTTATGACAAGTTCAGGTAAAGATGTTCCCATGGACACAAGAGTAAGACCAATAACTATCTGTGAAACTTTGAAATGTTTCGCTATAGATGAAGAACCTGCAACAAAAAAATCTGCCGACTTTATCAAAACTAAAAGTGAAGTCAAAAAAATTATTATCTGTAAAAAAAACATAAAAAAATTATATACCAATATTATTTAAAGTAAATATGAAATCAAATCACAATTTTCTCATTCTTATTCAGTTTACCGGATATTATTATTTCGGAAAGTTTATTTTCAACAAGAGTTTGAATAACCCTTTTTATAGGTCTTGCCCCATACTCGATAGAATAACCTTCTTCGAGGATCCTACTTTTTGTTTTCTCACTCACTTCAAACTCGATTCCAAACTCTTTTGCTCTCTCTTTCACTTTGGAAAGTTGTATTTCTACTATCTTTTCAATCTGTTCTTTTGTGAGGTTTTTGAAAACTATTATATCGTCAAGTCGATTTATGAATTCAGGTTTAAAGTGATTCTTTATCTCATACATTATTTTTTCTTTGATCATATCATAATCATCCGAAAAATCTATCCTACCTGAACCTATATTTGAGGTCATTATGATTATTGTGTTTCTGAAATCAACAAGATGACCCTGGCCATCGGTCAATCTCCCATCATCAAGCACTTGAAGAAGAATGTTGTAAATGTCTGGATGAGCCTTTTCAATCTCATCAAAAAGAATAACAGAAAAAGGCCTTTTTCTTATAACCTCTGTAAGTTGACCACCCTCTTCATAGCCAACATAACCGGGTGGTGCACCGATCAATCTACTGACCGAAAATTTTTCCATATATTCGCTCATATCTATCCTTACGAGAGCATCCTCTGTATCAAATAAAAACTCTGCTAAAGATTTTGCAACTTCAGTTTTTCCAACTCCAGTTGGTCCAACAAAAAGAAATGAACCTATAGGTCTTTTTGGATCAGATAATCCAGCTCTTGACCTTCTTATCGCATTTGAAATCTGTTTTATCGCTTCTTCCTGACCAACAACCCTTTTATGTAATCTCTCTTCCATTCTTAGAAGTTTCTCTTTCTCACTTTCAACCATTCTCGAAACAGGTATTCCTGTCCATTTTGAAACTATCTGAGCCACCATTTCACCATCAACTTCCGTTTTCAACCTGTTCTTTTTTATCCATTCATCTTTTTTCTTTTTCAATTCTTCTGATATCCTGTCACTTTCCTTTTTCAACTCTGCTGCTTTCTCATAATCTTTTCTTATGACAGCACTCTCTCCATCCTCCTGAATCTTCTTTAATCTATTTTCAAGAACCTTTATCTCTTCAGGCATAGAGAAGATTTGAAGTTTTAATCTTGCGGATGCCTCATCTATCAAGTCGATCGCTTTATCGGGCAACCTTCTCTCAGTTATATATCTGTATGACAATTTTGCTGCCTGAACTAAAGCATCATCGGTGATCTTTACTTTGTGATGCTCTTCATATTTTTTTCTGAGACCTTTTAAGATTTCGATCGTCTGATCCACAGTTGGTTCTTTTACAAGAATCGGTTGAAATCTCCTTTCAAGTGCTCGATCCTTTTCTATATATTTCCGGTATTCATCGATAGTCGTTGCTCCGATAACCTGCATCTCGCCTCTTGCTAAAGCTGGTTTTAACATATTTGAAGCATCAAGAGAACCTTCTGCCCTTCCAGCACCAACAAGATTATGCAGTTCATCTATGAAAAGTATTATTTTACCACTGGATTTAACTATCTCATCAACAAGAAGTTTTAACCTCTGTTCAAACTCACCTCTAAACTGCGTCCCAGCAACGAGGGCTCCCATATCGAGCCCAAGTATCTTTCTTGATTTTAAATTATCAGGGACATCCCCTTCAACTATCTTTTGAGCGAGTCCTTCAACGATTGCAGTTTTACCCACACCTGCTTCTCCAATAAGAACAGGATTATTTTTCGTTCTTCTTGAAAGAATCTCGATCGCTCTTTCGACCTCTTCCTCTCTTCCTATAACAGGATCAAGTTTTTTTAACTTTGCAAGTTCAGTAAAATCTCTTGTGTATTTTTTCAACACGTTATAGTTTTTTTCAGCATTTTCACTTGTGATTCTCTGATTACCCCTTAGATCCTGTAAAACATCATAAACTTTTTCTTTTGTGATGTTGTATCTTGTAAAAATATTATTTAATGTTTTGTTTGAAATATCAAAAAGCCCAAGAAACAGATGTTCTGAACCAAGATATTCATCCTTCATCCTTTCCCGTTCCCGATCAGCATTATCAAAGAGTTGTTCTGTATCATAGGTAATATAAACCTGATAGCCACTACCATGTTCAATATATGGAAGATTGTGTAATTCCTTATCAACATCGTCAATTATACTTCTTCTGTTTATTTTCAATTCCTCTATGATCGATGGAACAATCGATTCATCACTAGAAAGGAGTCCTCTTAAAATATGAAGAGGTGTAAGTTCAGTATGTTTTTTCTGTCTTAAAATTTCCTGTGCAACACCTATCGCTGATCTCGCACCTTCAGTTAATCTATCAAAATTGATCATAATAAACCTCCACCCAAAATATAATTCTGGTAGAGGGTCTGTCAAGATTTCACTCTACGATGTAAGGGAATATTATTCCATAAGTTGAATATTCCAAAGAATCGTCTTCAAGTGTTTGTTTTGTAAAACCATCTATAAGTAATCTGTATGTTTTTTTGATAAACGGAACTCTGAACGTCTGTGTATAAACATTTTCGGAAGAAAAAATGATCTCTTTCCTTTTCAGATAAGAATGAACGAAAAACCTTGACGTTGTATCGGTTGAAAAAACAGATAACTGTATTACTGTTCCAGACGGAAGAGAAATTATTTCGTTCTTTTCAAAATAGGATGTATCCATCTTTATCATCGTATCGATTATACCATCAGCAAAAATTTTTATCGAATCAATTTTAACATCTGAAGGATTTTTAGTATAAATATACGTATCGGTCATACTTACAAGACGCCATCCGTTATGGTAATCGAGTGCTGTATCCTTTTTGAAAAAACAATATTTTACGATTGTGTCCATATAAGGTTTTGCGATGTGAACCGTATCTGAATCTGAAATATACCATAGATTCATTTCCCCTGGAAATATGATTTTAACTGTTGCATACGCCGAATCACCTATAACATCGATATTTACATCGTAACTTGCAGTGTCATCCGCTGACTTTGTTCTATACCAGAGGAATGGTTCGATCGGTGTTTTGACTTCCGTTGTTTCCTCATCAGCATCATAGGTTAAAAAAAGTATATCCTGCAACGAATATATCAGATCATCTATACTCGCTTCATCGCTTTTTTTGTTTAGAGCACAGGAAAGAAAAAGCATTATTGTTAAAAGGAAAAGAAAACATTTTTTCATAACCTCTCCTTTTTTAAACTTTTTAAAAATGACCTCTCGTGCAAAAAGAACTCTCTTGCAATCTCGCTTTTATAATCAGGATAAGTCCAGTCAAGATATTTTATTCCATCTTTCGTGAAAATGAATGTAACCTCGCAATATATACCTTCTCCAAGGTATATACGGTGGGAATAATTTTTTGTTGTCAGAAGTTGAACATTGTTCAAAGTTATCACACCTGGATCTATATTTATTTTTCTTCTGCCATCGATCCTGAATCTGTTTTCTATATCTATTGAAATCTTTTTCTTTTCAAAAAATGATTCAAGTCCTATCGGTTCCTCAAAAGATATCCATTCACGGATAACATTCTCCCCTATCTCATCATCATAGTAATGGGAAAATTCTGAAAACTCCAGAGTTTTTGAAAAATTTTTTATTTCTCCAAAAGCATCCCTGATATCGGATAATGCTTTATACCTTATACCTCTATCACTGTAAAGTAAACCACAGAAAAGAATGTTGTTTTCCATCAATATATCTTTTTTAAAATGTCAAAAAGAAAAAATACGATAAAGGAAGACAAAGAAAGAAATGGAACAAACGGAATCTCAGGGTCAGGTCTTTTTCTATAATAAAAAAAGTAAGCGATGAGTCCTAAAATTCCTGCTATTATAAAAACATAAAAGATTAGAGGATAACCGATAAAAAGACCTATAAAAGATGAAACATAGATATCTCCTTCTCCCATCCCTTCTTTTTTCATCACTTTTGAAGCAAGAAATCTCACGATAAAAATGAACAAACCACCAACAAAACCTCCAACTATCGATTCTTTGAAATCAAGAAAAGGTAGTTTGAAAACCTCACTCTCACCTGTAACACTCAAAAGAAAAATTGAAACATACAATAAATAGATTATCACGGGTAGTATAAAAACTGGAACGAACACATTTTTTGTTTTCAGATCGATGAAAGAACTTACAAGAAGTGTTGAAAACAGAACAATGTAAACTATTGATAAAAGGTTGAATCCAACCTTAATAAAAACTGAGAGGAAGATAAAACCTGTAAGGAGTTCAACTACGGGATAAACAACACTTATTTTTGCCTTACAATACCTGCACTTTCCTTTAAGTAGAATGTATGAAATAAGAGGTATGTTATCGAACCATTTTATACTCGTTTTACAAACTGGACAAAATGAGGATGGTAAAACTATAGATCTTTTTTCTGGAATTCTGTATATCAGAACATTGAAAAAAGAACCAAAGACAAGTCCAAATACAAAAACTATAATATAGTAAAATATCATTGTTTCTCCCTTACGATAACTGTATCTTCAAAAATTTTTACCGCTATTCCAAAAGGTAAAAAATCAAGTTTTTTCATTTCACCTTTCAAATAAACATAGATATTTTCTTTACCCTCTTTTAGAACTTTGTTGAAATTTTCCATCAACAGAACTATTATATTGTATTTTGCACCCTCTTTTTGATATCTGTTATCAGTGTTGTTATAGATTTCACTCCATAATTTGATCGCTGTGAGATAATCACCTTCCTTCTTTTTTGAAGCGGCCGCAAATGTCTTACAGAAATATGGTGCATCCTTTTTTGTTGAACTGAAAAGAAACCATCTGTAAGCTTTTTCATAATCTTTTAGATAGATGTAATACAAAAAACCTTTAACAAAAGGGTTCTCCCATCTTTCAGGTAAATTTATCATACCTTTATCAAGAAGTTTAAATCCAAGATCTGGTCTTTTCTGATCATAGGTTACAACAGTTCCACCAAAAGTATAACACTGTAAAAAATTCGAATCAAGATCTGTTATCACATCAAAAAGTTTATATAAAAATTGAAGATTTTTATCGGTTAACATGTGTTGACCATAATATTGAACCGTTTGAAACCACATCAGATTTGTGAATGTTGTTTTGTAATCAAGGGATACCTCTTTTATAAATTTTCCTGAAGGAAAATATAAAAGTTCATTTTCAAATTTTTTCTTGTTTTCAGGTAAATTTTGAAGAATATTTGCAAAAAATATTATGAGCAAAAAAATAAGAAAAATTCTAAAAAATACTCTCATACAAATTCTTTTTTTCTAAAAATTAAAGTTGAAACATATAAGAGCAAAAAGGTATAGATAAAAGTGTAGGTAATTGAAAAGATGATAAAGTTCAATGACACAGGGATATTGTTTACAGCGTAAACTTTAATATCAAGATAATAAAAATTGGGAATAACAAGCATCATAAATTTAAGGAAAATTTTTAAAACAAAAGTCGGTGCTTTCTCAATCAGATACGATATGTTGTTTACAAAAAAACCCGCAACATAGGTAAAAAAAGTGAATATTGAAGAAAGAACCGGTGTTGAGAATGTTGAATAGAATATCGCAATCGAAGAAAGAAGAACCGATTGTAAGAATATGTTGATAATTGAATAAAAAATAGTTATGTTGAAAGTGATCTTCTTTAAAGTAAGAGTTAGAATGAAAAATAAAGATGTAAGAAAAGTGAAACAAAAAATTATCGAAAACAGTCCGAAAAATTTACCCAGAATTATTTCATCTCGTGAAACAGGTTTCGTTATGAGAACAAAGATAGTTTTCTTTTCGATTTCCTGAAATATCAACCTTGTTCCTGAAAAAAAGATGATGAACAAGGAAAAAAGGGATATGGTCGAAAGACCACTATCTTTTACTAACCTGTTCAGTTCACCCAGTGCTAAAGGATTTAAGGTTAACGAAAGAATTATGATCAAAAAAGATAATGAAAGAGAAAAAATGATTATTCTATGCCTGACCGATTCTTTAAATACGATCGATGCGATTGAAAATATATTTTTCATCATCTCTCCATAAGTTTCATGAAATAATCTTCAAGAGAAAACTCCCTCGGAATGTAGGAAACTATTCTACCACCATTTTCGTTTACTATTTTGACGATTTCTGAAGCAACATCTTCTCTTTCAACTGTGATAAAAACTTTTTTTTCATGAATAGAGAAAAATTTAGAGAACTCTTTAAACCTTTTAATTTTTTCGAGAATATTTTCGTTCGAAAATATTTCAATGTCGATTTCTTTGATTTCCCGCTTTATGATTTCATGAACATATCCAGTCCCGACTATCTCACCTTTGTTGATCACACACACTTTATCTGCGATCATCTCAATATCGGGAAGAATATGTGTTGAAAATATGACCGTTTTTCCTCTCTTCTTCGCTGTTAGGATTATATCTTTAACCTCCTTTCTTCCTATGGGATCAAGTCCTGACATCGGTTCATCGAGTAGTAGAAGTTGTGGGTCATTTATCAAAGCAACAGCGATTCCAAGACGCTGAACCATTCCTTTTGAAAAAGTTCCAACTTTTGAGTTCATACTATTCTCAAGTCCTACCAGTGAAATCAGAGTTTTAATCCTATCAGATAGAATATGTTTTTCTATATTGAACAATGTGCCAATATGTTCAAGTGTCTCGTATGCGGTTAAAAAAGGATAGAATGACGGATTTTCAGGTAGAAAACCAATCTTTTCTCTGACACTTCTCTCAAAAATATTTTTTCCAAATATTGAAACTGTTCCCTCTGTTGGTTTTAAAATTCCCATGATGATTTTTAAAGTCGTTGACTTTCCCGCTCCATTTGGACCAAGAAATCCAAAAATTTCATTCTCAAGAACATCAAAACTGATCCCTTTTAAAGCAAGAAAAGTTTTGAACGGGAACTGCGTTTTATAAATTTTTTTTACATTTGAAACTTCTAAAATTTTCATATGTTTTTAATTATAGCAAAAAAAAGGGGCTTTGAAAAGCCCCTTTACACAAAGTTTAGAGTTAATTTTTTTACTCTGTTGTTCCAGGTGTTAAAATAAGATCAACCAAAGTATCCTTTCCAAAACCTGTTATCTTGTAATCCTGTCCTGCTGCTGCACCACCATCTGGATTTGGTGTTTCATATCCAACAAGACCCTGTGCATTTGCTTCACTTAACCAAACATATGCTCCACCATCACCTGTTGCCTGAGTGTATGGGTTTTTGAAGTTCTGTGGAAGATAATTTACTGTAACATCTGTCTGTGGATAAACACCACCTGAATCTACAGAAATTGTCTCAATTGCAACCTGGAAAGTGTGCATGTTTGCTTTGACTGAAGATATCTTTGCTTTGTCAATGATCTGAACAAAGTTTGGTATCGCTATTGCAGCAAGAATACCAATGATAACTACCACGATCATGAGTTCGATAAGTGTAAAACCTTTTTTCATTTTTCCTCCTTGTTTTAGGTTTACTTATCTCTTTAACATATTTTATGCCAAATTTAACTTTCGTTTTTTTAATAATTTATGAAAAATTTAAAGAACAAAAAATTTTCATTTTGCAAAACTCAAAAAAGATGCGTCGCAGGTGTCAATTCAAGTAAAGTTGAATCTGTGTTTTTTCCATATCCAGTTATTTTATAAAAATCCAAAGAACCTTCATATTCAACAACACCTTCAATGTTTGTTTCCTCTGCATTCTGTATTGCCGGTGAAAGATTACTGTATGGATTTTTGAAATTCTGTGGTAGAGCATCGACAAACCCTTCAATGTTCGGGAAATATTCAAGGTATGTTTTTTCCGCTGCCTTTGTCTCAACTACCATCTGGGTTGTATGCATATTTGATACTACACTTGCAGTTTTTGCCTTATCAACAAGTTTATAAAAATTTGGGATTGCAATTGCAGTTAAGATACCTATTATCACAACAACTATCATCAACTCGATAAGAGTGAATCCTTTTTTCATATATTAAATAGATAAGCAAAAAACATTCCATATTTAACTTATTATTATTCATATTTTAACAAAAATTTAAAAAGATTTTTCTTTTGCATTTTGCAAAAAAGTAAAAAATTTTTCTTTTATTTTTTTTGTTTGGTGTTATAATCTTTACATGAAGAAAATTCTCATAGCAACATTTTCTGATATAAAATCGGATTCAAGAATTTTAAGATACCTTAATTGTTATGATAAAAATTACATTGTTTATCTAATAGGCAATGGAGATTTTTTGCCTGAAAACAAAAATCTTATCTATATAAACATAAATTACAGATCAAGAAGAAAAAACAAATCGTTTTTTGAGTTTTTGTATTACAATTTTTATTTGAAATACAAGTTACTTGTACTTATAAAAATTATCAGACCAGATTTTATACATTCAAACGATTTTGAAACATTTTTTCCCTCATATTTCGCATTTTTAAACAAAAAAAATAAATTGATCTACGATTCGCATGAGATCTGGTGTGAAAGAGCCGGTGTAAGAAAAAATTCTGTTACAAAAATTCTCAACAGTTTGGAATATCTGATCGAAAGATCTTTTACAAAAAAGATCAAGTATTTTATTACAGTTTCAGACTCGATCAAACTCTATTTTGAAAAAAAATATAAAATCAAAAATATCTATGTCATAAGAAACGTTCCAACTTTAAACAATTACAACGAGATTGAAAAAAATATTTTTGATTCTGTTAAAGATGAAAAAAGGTTGAAATTCGTTTATATTGGACCATTATCCTGTGAAAGAAATATTCCATTTTTGTTAGAAATCTTTAAAGATTTTGAAAAAGATTTTCATTTAACTTTGATCGGGAAAAATTTCCTAAGATTGACGAATTATCCAAACATAAAAATTTTTGATAGTATCAACGAAAACAAAATCTTTCCAACTTTAAAAATTTTCGATATCGGTGTACATCCATTAAAAATGGATAACCTAAACCACAGATTTTCTTTGCCGAATAAAATTTTTCAATACATGGCATCATCTCTTGCATTATTCGTTTATGAAAATGTTGAAACCTTAAAGATTATAGAAAAATATAAAAATGGTTTCATTGCTGATTTTTCGGATCGTAAAAATGTTGTGGAAAAATTAAAACTTTTTCAAAAAACCGATATCAGGAAAATGAAAGAAAATTCATATAAAGGTTTTTTAGAAGAATACAACTGGGATAACGAAAAGAAGGTTTACCAGAAGATTCTTAAAGAAATCACAAATCTTTAATGTTATAATATCTGATTTTTCTGTACAGTGTGGAAAGATTGATTCCAAGTGCTAAACTTGCCTGTTTTTTGTCATAATTAAAATATTTTAAAGTATCCTCAATAAGTTTTTTTTCAACATCTTCGATCTTCTGTGGAACGAAATCAGTTCGATCTGTTTGAATTTTCAAACTCGAAAGCAGTGGAAGATCCGATTTTTTTATCTCAACATCATCTTTTATCACGATTATCCTCTCAACTATATTCATAAGTTCTCTTACATTCCCAGGCCATGAATATCCGGTTAAAACATTATAAACTTCAGGGTCAACCTTCTTTATAGTTTTTCCCATCTTTTTTGAATAGTAAGCAACATAATAGTCAAAAATCTTTGGAATATCCGTCTTTCTTTCTCTCAATGGTGGAAGATCGATTCTGACAACATTCAACCTGTAAAAAAGGTCCAACCTGAATCTTTTATTTTTTACCTCTTCATCTATGTTTTTGTTCGTCGCTGAAATTATTCTAACATCAACAGGTATCGGTTCTGTTGAACCAACGGGAACCACCTCTTTTTCCTGTAAAACTCTCAGAAGTTTTGCCTGAAGAGAAAAGTCCATCTCGGATATCTCATCAAGGAACAGGGTTCCCATATCAGCAACCTTGATCAACCCATCCTTATTTGTGTATGCACCTGTAAAAGCACCTTTTTTGTAACCAAATAGTTCACTTTCTATAAGATTTGGATTAAGAGCAGCACAGTTGAAGGAAACAAAGTTTTTGTCTCTTCTTTTTGAGTTGTTGTGTATCATCCTTGCGATCAACTCTTTTCCTGTTCCACTTTCTCCTGTGATTAGAACCGTCGAGTCTGTTTTTGAAATATCGTTTAAGTTTTTTAAAATAATCTTGATCTTTTCATCTTCTCCAATAAAATCTGATGGTATTTGAAAATTTTCTCTTTCTTTAAGGTAGATGTAATTTAACTTTTCATCTCTGTTTTTCAAAGCCCTGTCAACGATTTCGACAAGATAATCAGAATCTTCAACTTTCTCAAGAAAGTCGAACGCTCCATTTCTGAGTGCATCGAGCAAAAGTTCCTGTGTTTTTCCGAATGCGGTTATAAGGATAACATTAACGATTGGATCTATCTCTCTTAACCGTTTTAAAAGTTCTATTCCGGACATCTCTTTCATCTTAATATCTGAAATTACAAGATCGATGTTCTCGTTTTTGAATTTTTCCAAAGCATCCTCAGGATTTGTTGTAAATGTAGTTTTGTAACCCAAAGTTTTGAGTTTGTAATCAAGAACTTTACATCTGTTCAAATCATCATCGACTATTAAGATATGATACTTATTCAATGTTCCTCCTGAATTTCAAAGTGAATTCAGTATAACCTTTTTCACTTTTAAAATCAATCTCTCCTGAATGTTCATCTTTTACAATTTTGTATACTATCGAAAGCCCAAGTCCTGTTCCTTTTGTTTTGTTTGTTGTAAAAGGTTGAAATATTTTTGTTTTTAAATCTTGATCAATACCTTTTCCGTTATCTATAAACCTTAAAACATCGTATCCGTTTTCACGTTCATATATGACCTTCACAACACCATTTTCTAGACCTGCTACAGCATCAAAACTATTATCAAGAAGGTTTATGAAGACCTGTTTTAGGCCAGTTCTTTCTGCAAAAATCATAGCATTTTCAAAATTTTCAAATCTGACCCTTTTATACTTTTCATCACACAGAAAAAGTTCTCCCAGAAACTCTTTTAAACTGATCAGTGTTGGTTCGATTTTTCTTACTCTCGCGTATTCGAGGAATTGGTTCACAAGTAGGTTCAACCTTTCAACCTCTTCAAAAAGGATGTTGAACATCGGATGGGATCTATATTCATCTTTCAATTCACCGAGAAGAATCCTTGCACTCTCTTTTATGTTTGATACAGGATTTCTTATCTCATGGGCAAGTGATGCTGATAGTTGTCCGATAGTTTCAAGTTTATCCTTTATTCTCAACCTTCTCTCATATTCGACTATATCGGTTATATCGTTTATGAAAATCATTATGAACGTTTCACCACTCTTCTCGTTGAAAATTTTATCAACCTGCAATTGATAGGTTTTGTTTTCTCTTGTAAAATTTTTCCTTTCACCTTTCTGAACCAGATCAAAAATCTCACGATCAACATTTTTAAATTCAACATTTGAAGATATGTTTTTAAAAATTTCTCTACTTTTTTTGTTGAAATCTGTGATCATATAATTTTTGTCAAGAAGGATTATCGTGTATGGGATATGGTCTAAAAGATCTTTCAACTTCGCTGAGTATTTAAAAAGTTCAACCTTTCTTGCCTGTAACCTTTCGGAAAGAAAACCACTAACAGCAGCAACAAGAAAGAAGGAAAGAATATAGATGTATACTCTTATGATCAACTCTTCAAGGTTGACCTGCGGTTGTGGTAAAGGTCTATATGGTGATATTATAAAACCGAAATACTCTCCAAAAACAAAAAATGAATAAGCGAAAGTTGATAGTATCGCAGTTAAAAAACTACCTTTCGCAAAAATGAAAAAACTCGCTGCGATGATGTTGACAAAGTAGAGAATTTCAAAGAAATTGTTTGACCCTCCAGTAAAATAAACTATCCCAAAAATCAAAAGGTTATCATAGATTATCTGAACATAATTATAGAAAGTATAAAATTTTTTTGTTCTGAGCAGAATTAAAAGAAAAACACTGAAAAGGATTGTTAAAACAAGTATAGAAAAATGCGGGATCAGATTGAACTTCATTCCCCTTAAACGGGAAAATATCCCAAGCAAAGGAAGTGTTAAAACTATGAAAAACCTTATAAGGATATACCAGAAATATTTTTTGTCTATATCTTTAAACATTCAATATAATATCACCCAGCAACAAGAGTTATCATCTTAAACATCGGTAGATACATTGCAACCATCATTCCACCGACTACTGTTGCAAGAACAACCATTATAAGTGGCTCGAGTGCTGACATGAGCGCTTCAACAGCAGCATCAACCTCTTCATCGTAAAAGTCAGCAACTTTTATAAGCATCGATTCAAGACCTCCTGTTTCCTCTCCAATCCTGATCATCTGAACCACCATAGGAGGGAACACTTTTTCTTTTGAAAGTGGAAGTGATATCGATTCACCTTCCTGTATCGCGGTTCTCGCTTTCAGAATCGCTGCTTCAACAATAACATTTCCAGCGGTCTTTGCTGTTGTTTCAAGTGCTGAAATGATGTTCACACCTGATGAAAGGAGTGTCGCAAGTGTTCGTGAAAATCTCGCAACGACCTGCTTCCTCTGTAAATCTCCAAAAACTGGTGCTCCAAGTGCAAGTTTATCAAAAAATACCCTACCCTGAGGAGTATTCTGAAAGGATTTTAAAGCAACTATGATGATAACGATCGCGATTATTATAAAAACAATATTTTTTCGGAGAAAATTTGAAAGGTTTACAAGTATCGCTGTTGGAAGAGGTAGTGTGCCACCAAAACTTGTGAACATACCTGCAAAGATAGGAATAACAAAAATCAACATAACTGCAACCGCAATAACCATTACAACACTAATTATAGCAGGATATACCATCGCACCTTTAATCTTTCTCGTTAATGCCTCGTTCTTTTCAAGGTATGTTGCGAGACGGCTCAAAATCGTTTCAAGAGCACCACCTTCCTCACCTGCCTTTACCATGTTCACATAGAGTTCAGAAAAAGCGTTCTTATGTTTTCTCATCGCATCTGCAAGAGTAAGCCCACTCTCAACATCACTTATCATTTCTGATAGCACCTTTTTAAAAGGTTTACTTTCCGTCTGTTCATGGAGAATTCTTAAACATTGCATCAACGGAAGTCCCGCTGCAATCATCGTTGAAAATTGTCTTGTAAAGATGGAGATAACCTTTGTTGGAATTCCACCACCTCCACCAATTTCGATTGATGTCCAGTCCATACTCAGGGATATTATCTGATACCCTTGTGCTTTTAAAATCTGTTCAGCTTTTTGCTTGTTCGGTGCTTCTATGGAATCCTCTTTTATTTTACCATCTCTACCTTTTACTTTGTATTTAAACTTTGCCATCTATTCCCCCTTTTAATTAAATATTAACGTTCCCTGTCTTTCTATATTCAGCAAGCATCTTTTCAAGTTCTTCCGGCTCCTTCGAAGCAGCCATCATATTTTCAAGTGTTATCTGTCCTGTTCGATAGAGTTCAAACAACGCCTGGTTCATCGTTTGCATTCCATATTTTTTCCCTGCCTGTATCATGGAGTATATCTGGTGTACTTTGTCATCTCTTATCAACGCTTTTATCGCTGGTGTTCCAGCGAGTATTTCCATCGCCATCGCTCTTCCACCTCTTATCTTTGGAACGAGTGTTTGAGTCATTATCGCGATGATAACAAAAGCAAGTTGTGCTCTAACCTGTCCCTGCTGTGCTTCAGGGAAAACATCAATGATACGGTTTATCGATTCTGCTGCTGAGTTTGTGTGTAGTGTGGCGAAAGTCAAATGTCCTGTTTCTGATATCGTCAAAGCCGCCTGAATGGTTTCAAGATCTCTCATCTCACCTATCATCACAATATCAGGATCCTGTCTCAAAGCGTATTTTAAAGCACTTGCAAAAGATTTCGTATCCGAACCAACCTGCCTCTGGTTCACTATACATTTTTTATGTTTGAACAAGAATTCTATCGGATCCTCAACTGTGATAATATGACTTCTTCTTTCCTGATTGATCTGATCGATCATCGCAGCGAGTGTTGTCGATTTTCCTGAACCTGTTGGACCTGTAACAAGTATGAGTCCTTTTGGTCTTTTTGCGAACTCTGAAACTATTGGAGGGAGTCCAAGTTCTTTGTATCCTTTTATCTCAAAAGGAATCTGCCTTAAAACCATTGCAACGTTTCCACGCTGTCTAAAAACATTTCCTCTGAACCTTGAAAGGTTTGGAACCGAAATCGAAAGATCAAGTTCCCAATTCTGTTCAAATGTCTTTTTCTGTTGATCGTTTAAAACAGAATATGCGAGTTGCTCACAGTCCTGTGGTTTTAAAACATCATAGTTCATCGGAACTATCTCTCCGTCGATTCTGATACATGGAGGTAGTCCTGCTGTTATATGTAAATCTGATGCTTTTCTTTCAACCATCTCAGTTAAAAGTTGAACTATTGAAGGTAAAGGTGACATCTATAAACCTCCTATTCCATTACAGCTGTTTCTCTTATAACCTCTTCTATTGTTGTTAAACCTTTTTTGACTTTTATCAAAGCATCATCTCTTAAAGTTTTCATCCCTTCCTTTTTCGCCTGTTCTCTCAATTCAGCGGTTGATGCTCTGGCCAAAATCATCTCTCTGAGTCTTGGAGAGATCGGCATAACCTCTGTTACAGCCAACCTTCCCTTATAACCCTTTCCACCACAAAAATCACAGCCATCTCCCTTTTCATAAACCTGATGGCCTTTTAAAATGAGAGGATCTATTCCATAATCTCTTAAAGTTTCCTCATCGTAAACAACCGGCTTACGACATTTTTCACACACCTTTCTCAGCAATCTCTGCGCCTGGATCAGATTCAAAGCAGCGGAAACAAGGAATGGCTCTATTCCCATATCTATTAATCTGTTGACTGTTGAAGGTGAATCGTTTGTGTGGATCGTTGAAACAACAAGATGACCTGTGAGTGCTGCTCTGATAGCGATTTCTGCTGTTTCAGTATCTCTGATCTCTCCGACGAGTATCACATTTGGTGATTGTCTCAAAAATGCTCTTAAAGCGGATGCAAAAGTGAAACCGATATCAGGGTTTACCTGAACCTGATTTATTCCATAAAGGTTATACTCTATCGGATCCTCTGCTGTCATTATCTGTATATCGGGAGTGTTCAGAGATGATAGAGCTGAGTACAGAGTTGTTGATTTTCCTGAACCTGTTGGACCTGTGACGAGAACTATTCCATAAGGTTTATGTATCGCTGCCTGGAATTTTTCAAGGTTGTCTGGCTCAAATCCAAGTTTGGTCATCTCCAGTTGTAATGCAGATTTGTCAAGTATTCTCATAACAACCTTTTCTCCAAAAAGCACAGGTATTATTGAAACTCTGAGGTCTATCTGTTTATCGTAAACCTTCAACCTTATTCTTCCATCCTGTGGAATGTTATGAACAGCGATATCAAGTTCTGACATCAATTTTATTCTTGAAACGATTCCAGCTTTCAGTTCGTATGGAGGTCTTATTAGTTCAGTTAAAACTCCATCAACTCTCAATCGTACTCGTAAATAATTTTCAAATGGTTCAATATGTATATCAGATGCTTTTAACTCAACCGCTTTTGTAAAAATATAGTTTACAATCTTAACAACCGGTTTATCCTCTGCTGCTGAAGCACCATCGATAACCATCTCTTTCGAATCTGCTTCCCCAACAACCTCAACATCATCATCTCCAAGAGAAACATCCTCATCTATATCAAGGTTCACTTCCTCATCTATATCAAGATCGATATCGATATCATCATCTTCAGAAAACTCACTCACCTGAGTTTGTGCTTCCCTGTATTTACCAAGTGCTTTTTGAAGAGAATTTTCTGTGGTAACAACAGGAATAACATCGAGTCCAGTTTTGAATTTGACATCATCTATTGCGTTCAGGTTTGCTGGGTTCACCATCGCAAGAAAAAGCATATTACCTGTTTTCTTATAGGGAATCATCATATGTTTTGTTGCTAATTCCTCTGGTATCAGATTCAATATCTGGATAGGTATCTCTTCTTTATCTATCAGAATAAATTCTGTCTTAAAATATTTTGCAAGAAATTTTGCGATTTTCTCTTCAGTTGAAAACCCCAAACTAACAACAGATTTTATAAACGACTCTCCCGTTTCTTTCTGTCTTTCAAATACCTTTCCAACCTGTTCCCTGTTCAAAATTCCTGCTGAAGTAAAAAGATTTGCAAGTGTTTGCATATTACCTTAAAGCGGTCTCCTTTACAACCTCAAGTATATCTGTTACTCCCTGTTTCAATTTTCTTAAAGCAACCTCTCTCATCGTTATCAAACCGTTTTCGATAGCAATTTTTTCAAGATCATCAGTTGTTAATTTTTTCATTATCGCTTTTCTTATTTCAGGTGTTATATCCATAACCTCAAAGATTCCAACCATTCCTTTATAACCAGTTCCACCACATTTTTCACAACCAGCACCCTTATAAAGTTTTGCTCCACCGATCTCCTCAGGTGAAAAACCGAGACGTTTCAACTCTTCATCAGAGATGTTGTGTGGAATTTTACAGTTATCACAGATCCTTCTCAACAATCTCTGTGATACTATACAGTTTACAGTTGAAGAGATCAAAAATGGTTCAACCCCCATGTTTATCAATCTCGTTATGGTTCCAGATGTAGAATTAGTATGAACTGAAGATAGGACAAGGTGTCCTGTGAGTGATGCTCTTATTGCTATTTCTGCTGTTTCACGATCTCTTATCTCTCCAACCATTATAACATTTGGATCCTGTCTGAGGTATGCTCTCAGTGCAGATGCAAAGGTTAAACCAACAGATTCTGCAACCTGTAACTGGTTAACCCCATCAAGTGAGAACTCTACAGGATCCTCTGCTGTTGTTATGTTGATCTCTGGACTATTGATTTTTGAAAGACATGTATAAAGAGTTGTTGTTTTACCTGATCCAGTCGGTCCAGTTATCAAAATTATTCCAACAGGGTTTCTCAGTGATTTCATCAATTTTTTTTCAAGATCTGGATCAAATCCAAGTTTATCGAATTCAAAATCAACCTTTTCTCTATCAAGGATTCTCATAGCAACCTTTTCACCATACATCGTTGGAACCGTTGCAACACGGATATCTATTGGCTTTCCATGAACTTTAACCTTTATTCTTCCATCCTGAGGTAATCTTGCTTCCTGTAGTTTCATATGAGCCATAACTTTTATTCTTGAAACAATAGATTTTCTGAACTGCCATTTCGGGGGATTTTCAATTGGTCTTAAAACACCATCTATCCTGTATCTAATCCTTAACGATTGGTCGTATGGTTCAATATGAATATCTGAAGCACCCTCTTCAACAGCTTTTGTAATAAGGTTGTTCACTATTTTGACTATTGGACCACTATCAACAGACGCTGCAAGGTCACTCACAACTTCATCCGCTTTTTCATTCTCATCTTTTTTTATGACCTCAACATTCTCCTCAACTATATCGTTCAGATCGATGTTATCTAAATCATCTATATCAACTTCAACATCATTCTCTTTTGGATAATATCTGTCAATGAATTCGAGGATCGACCTTTCCGATGATATCAAAGGGATAATCGTGTGCGCTATTGTAAACTGAATATCCTGTATAACGAACATATCAGCAGGGTTTGCCATCGCAAGATAAAGAGTTTTCCCTTCTCTTCTGACCGGGAAAATCGTATGTTGCCTTGCAAGTTTGCCTGGGATTATTTGAAGTAAAGATTCGTCAACCTGAATCTCCTCAAGATTTACAGATTGTACTTTATACTGTTTTGATAAAAATTCTATGAGTTTTTTTTCAGATGTGTACCCTAGTTCAACAAGAACGGTTCCCAGTTTTTTGTTTGTTTGTTTTTGAACTTTTAACGCTTCATTCAATTGCTGGTTATTTATGATTCCAGCATTTATTAAAAGTTCTCCTAATCTTTCAGCCATACAATCTATTTTATTATTTTATTTTTTTAAGTCAAGTTTTAATTTCAAAGATGCTCTTACGAAACCAAAGAAAAGCGGGGATGGAGAGAATATTGTTGATCTGAATTCAGGATGTGATTGTGTTGCAACAAAATATCTATGATTTTTCAACTCTATAAACTCCATCAATTTTTCATCTTTTGAAACGTTGTGATATCCAGAAAAAACTATTCCATTTTTTTCAAGTATTTCAACAAACTGGTTGTTCACCTCATATCTATGTCTGTGTCTTTCAAGAACAATCGGTTTATCTTTTTCAATGTAACCAAGACGAAAACAGTTCTCTTTATCTTTTTTCAACATTTCAATGTAATATCTATCCTCTTCTATTCTACCTGTTTCCTTATACAATTTGTAAACAAGTGTTCCCTCAACAAGATGTGCAGCATAAGCCCCAAGTCGCATCGTTCCACCATACCTTGATTCTTTGATCACATTTTTTTGATTTTCAATGAAATGTATCACAGGATACTTTGTATCAGGATCTATTTCAACAGAGTTTGCTTTTTCAAGTTTACAAACATTTCTTGCAAATTCAACTATAGCAAGTTGCATTCCAAAACATAATCCAAGATAAGGGATATTGTTTTCTCTTGCAAATCTGATAACCTTTATTTTACCCTCAACACCATCTTTCCCGAATCCTCCCGGAACTATAAAACCATCATATTTTTTAAGATCCTTTTTATCTATTTTTCCATTCTCAACATCCTGTGCTGAAATCCAATCTATTTTTACTCCACAGTCGTTTTTTGAACCAGCATGCTCTAATGCCTGAGCAACAGAAATGTATGAATCCTTTAAAGAAAATTCTCCTATATCGATATACTTCCCAACCATCGCCACATTGACAATATTTTTTGGATTTTCAATTATGTTAACCGTTTTTTCGAGAAAACTCCAATCAGGTTTTTTTCTTGCTCTCAACGAAAACTCTTTTAAAATTTTTTTGCCGAGTTCATCCTTTTCAAAATTTAAAGGAACTCTGTAAAGTGTATCAATATCTGGAGCAGAAATAACATGTTCTGAATCTATATTCGCATATATCTCAATCTTCTTTTTTCTTACACTATCGAGTGGCTCTTTCGCTCGACAGAGAATAAAATTTGGGAATATTCCATGTTCTGAGAGAAGCTTTATCGCCTGTTGAGTCGGTTTCGTTTTCATCTCTCCAATATGTTTTGGTGTTGGAAGATAAGTTATAAGAACATATTTTACATTCTCCTCTCCTATTTCACGTTCGAGTGATTTCACAGCAAAAAGATAGGGGATATTTTCATAATCCCCTATCGTTCCACCGATTTCTATCAGAACAAATTCGTATCCATTTCCTATTTCTTTGATCCTTCTTTTTATCTCATCAGAAATGTGTGGTATGAGCTGGACAGTTTGTCCAAGAAATTTCCCCTTTCTTTCATCCTCTATAACCTTTGAATAGACCTGACCAGTAGTGATATTATTTTTTTTACTGAAATGCTGGTTTAAAAATCTTTCATAGTTTCCAAGGTCCTGATCTATTTCACCACCATCATCTGTAACCCATACCTCACCATGCTCTGTAGGTCTTAAAGTTCCAGCGTCAAAATTTATATACGGATCAATCTTTATAGTTGTAACTTTATAACCATAATTTTTTAGTATCATTCCTATCGATGCTGTTGCGATACCTTTTCCAACACCACTTAAAACTCCTCCTGAAACAACTATAAATTTAGGAAATTTATTCTTTTTCATAATAAACCTACTCTGTCTTGTCTGTAAAAATTATTCTTCTCTTTTCAACATCGATATCAACAACTTTAAGTTCTATCTCACTATCTTTTACATACTCGTTTGAAAGGTTTTCTGATTGTTTTGCTATCAACCTTTGTGGAATGAGTCCTTTCACTCCATCATCAAGAGTAACATATATACTCTTATCCTTTATTTCGGTTATTCTTCCTTTTACTATATCTCCCTCTCGATAGTTCTCTATAGGATCTTTTTGAAGTTGTTTTATTCCAAGAGATATCCTCTGTTTTTCGTTATCGATGTTGACAACAACACATTCGATCTCATCACCGACTTTATAAAGATCCTCTATTTTGGAAATTTTGTTATCCCAAGAGATATTTGAAATGTGTAAAAGTCCCTCTATCCCAGGAGAGATTTCAACGAAAGCACCAAACTTCTGTATTTTTGTTATCTTTCCTTTAACTTTTTGACCCACACTTATACTATCATAAGGATTATCACTCAACTGTTTTAAACCCAAAGAGATCCTTTCATTCTTTTTATCTATACTCAGAACTATCGCTTCAACAGTATCTCCAACTTGCATTATCTCCTGAGGTTTTTTAACATGTTGTGTCCATGACATTTCTGAAATGTGAATTAAACCCTCAACACCTTTTTCGATTTCAACGAATGCTCCATAATCTTCTATAGAAACGACTTTTCCTTTGACTCTACTTCCAACAGGATATTTTTCTTCAATATTTTCCCATGGATATGGAGTCAACTGTTTCATACCCAGATTGATTCTTCCTTTTTCTCTGTTGATCGCTGTTATAACTACTTTAACCTTTTCATTCAAACTCAAAATTTCTGAAGGATGAACCAATCTTCCCCAGGACATATCAGTTATATAAAGAAGCCCATCAACTCCCTTTTCAATTTCAATGAAAGCACCAAAATCGGTGATATTTTTGACAACACCTTCAACAACATCACCCACTTTCAAATTATTTAAAAATTCAAACTTTTTGCTTTCCTTTTCACTCTCAAGGATCAATCTTCTCGAAACAACTATGTTTCTTCTTTTGTAGTTCAATTTTATAACTCTGAACTCCGTTTTTAAACCAATAAGAGAATTCATATCCTCAACAGGTTGAAGATCTATCTGTGAACCTGGCAAAAATGCTTCAACTCCCATCAGATCAACGATCATTCCACCTTTAACCTGCTTTTTGATTATTCCTGTTATGTTTGTTCCCTTTTCATAAGATTCATTTATTTTTGGCCAGATATTGATAAACTGTGCCTTTTTAAGAGATATATCCGCAAAACCATCCTCATTCTCAAATGCTTCGAGAAAAACTGGAACTATATCCCCAACTTTGACCTTTTCAGGTTCACTGAAATCTGAAAGAGGTATAACACCCTCAGACTTCAACCCAACTTCAATGATAACATCCTTGTCTGTGATTCTGACAACTCTTCCATTAACAACTCTTGACTGCTCATCCTCATCCTTTTTTGAGAAAATATCAAGGTCATAACTTTTGAATGAATCATCATAGAGTTTCTTCATCTGCTCTGCTGAAAGATTACTGTTGATGATGATTTCAACCGATTCATTTCTTTTGTCTTCCATTTTTCTTTTCCTCCTTATCTATTTTTTTAAGATATTTTTTTACATCATCGATTATCCAGTCAGGTGTTGACGCACCTGCAACTATTCCTACCTTTTCACTCTTCAAAATTTTACTTTTTAAACTTTCAAGTTCTCCTGATACCTCGATATGGAACGTATTTTTGTTCAACTGTGAACATATCTGATACAACCTTTTTGTGTTTCCACTATTTTTTCCACCGATAACAAGCATAAGATCGACCTTTTTAGCAACATCTATCGCTGATCTCTGCCTTAAAGAGGTTGCATTACAGATAGTGTTAACAACATATATCTCTTTAAAATGTTCCATCAATTCATTCACGATCTCTTTGAATTTTTCAAGTGATTGAGTCGTCTGTGAAATTATCCCGATCTTTCCTGATTTTGTTTTAAAAAGATTTTTTACATCTTCTTTTTTTTCAATCACAATACCCTTGTTGTCAATCTGACTGTTGATCGCAAGAACTTCAGGGTGATCTTTTTCACCAAAAATAACAACCTGATACCCTTCTTTGAAAAGTTTTATAGCATAGTTATGTGCGTTTGCAACAAAAGGACATGTTGCATCAATATACTCAATATTTTTTCTTTTTATTTTTTCTAACAGTTTTTTTTCAACACCATGCGTTCTTAAAATCAACTTTCCATTTTTCATCTCTGAAACATCGTTTAAAGGAAAGATCCCTTTTTCTTTTAAACTTTCGACAACCTGAGGATTATGAATAATCGGACCAAGAGTATATAAAGGTTTTTCTTTTGAATCCTTTTCAAGATCCTCAATTATTTTCATCGCTCTTTTAACACCAAAACAGAATCCAGAATTTTTAGCAACTATGATTTTCATTTCCAAGCCTCTCTATCTCTTTCATTATTATTGAAGTCACCATTTTCGAATTTTTTGAATTTGGAGGTAATTCTGGTAAAACTATCGGATCACCAACGATCAACTCGATTCGGTCCAGCCTTAAAAGTTGCCTTATAAAAGGTTTATCTGTGTTCTTTAAAAATATTGGAACGATCTTCGCTTTACTCTTCAAAGCTATATATCCAACACCACTTTTCCCTTCAAGAAGTTTATCTGTCTTGTTCCTTGTTCCCTCTGGAAAAATTACTAGATAATTCTCTTTTTCAAGTGCTTCAAGTGCCTGTTTTATTGCTGTTGCATCCATCCCTGTTCTATCAAGTGGAATCGCATGCAACAGTTTTAATATCTTTGTAAAAAATGGGTTTATTTCAAACAACTCTTTTTTCGCAAGAAGATAAACATCAAAACTTCTTCTAAAAGAATACGCAAAAGTTCCAACGAGTGGTGGATCGTTAAACGATCGATGGTTGGCAACTAAAATAAGTTTTCTTTCTTTTAACTTTATCTTACCTTTTACTTTTGCACCAAGTAAAAAATGGTAATAGAAATTGGCAAGGAAATAGATAAAATTATACGCTTGCCTTGCGCTTCTTCGCCTCCTGGATAACAATGTCTATCTGTTCCTCCTTACTCAGATTCGTAGTATCTATCAGAATAGCATCTTCTGCCATTCTCAAAGGTGCATTTTCTCTGTTTCTATCCCTGTTGTCTCTATCGATAATTTCCTGTTTGAGTTTTTCAAAATCAACATCTATACCTTTTTCTTTATACTCTTTGTATCTTCTTCTTGCCCTTTCTTCAACAGAACAATCGAAAAAGAATTTTAAATCAGCATCTGGAAAAACGACGGTTCCAATATCTCTTCCTTCAGCAACCAGAGAATATTTTTCCCCCATTTCCCTCTGCAATTTCACAAGTCGTTCTCTTACTTTAGGAAATGTTGAAACTTTTGATGCTGATTGAGAGATTTTTTCGTTTCTTATCTTATCACTTATATCTTCACCATTCAAAAGAACTTTCAATTCACCTGCATTATTTTCAAGTTCTATTTTCACCTCATCTACGATTTTATTTATAGCTGATTCATCTTGTGGATCGATATTTTTTGAAAGAACATAATAAGCGAAAGCTCTGTACATTGCACCAGTATCAAGATAAGTTATGTTTAATTTTTTAGCAACACCTTTCGCGGTAGTTGTTTTTCCGCTTGCAGCAGGTCCATCAATCGCTATTATAAAATTCATTCAACTATTATATTTATGATAAGATTTAAGTCAACATTTTATTTTTCATTTTAGTAATAAGATTTTTTCCTTTATCTTTGTATTTTTATTTTTCAGCTCTCCAACTAAAATATATGTGCCTTTCGATACAAAAGAGTTTGAATGATCTTTACAATTCCATTTAAAGAGATAACCACCTCTTCCAATCTTTCCATTAAAAATCGTTCTGATAACTGAACCCTTATTATCAACTATATAAAGTTTGAGTTCATCAAATGCTGGTATGTTTACCTTTATCATCAGATCCTTTCCGAAGTTAAAACCGTTTACAACATTCATTTTAAAAATCGTATCACTTTTACCGAGGTTGTACGCTTGCTCGATTCCCTGATAACCACAAACAAAATATCCGCCTGTTTGATATGCAGAAGATAAAGGATCATATACAAAAGCTCTCCAGTAGTAGGTTTTTCCAATTTCAAGTTCATTCTGTTCATTAAGGGTTATCGAAGCGATTTCACCGGAAGCGTAAGCAGGTTTACTCCATAAAGATGGATCAACTCTCATATCAAAATTCCTTATCACATCTGAAAATAGAGAATCAGACGATATTTCTATATGGTATTTCAAAACTGTATCAGGGTCAGCATCAGAAGCCGTCATCGTTAACGTTGGTCTGTTTGACACAATCTCTCCGTTTACAGGAGAAAGGAGCATTAGATCGGTTGGTTTTGAGTTTAACACTATCCCATCAGATTCAAAAACATCGGAAAAAAGTCCCGCGTTGTTTTCTGCAAATAGATGTACATGGTAGTTTACATACCTTACAACTCCACCTATTGTTACTCCATTAGAAAAAGTGTTCAGAGTGCAAACTTTAATAGTTTGGTGATCGGATGTTTTCAAAGAAACATAAAGTCCCTTTATTCCACTTTCATCATCTTTTGCAATACCGTTCCATGAAAAATTCAGATTATTTTTATAAGGGATCATCGCTCCCTCATCAATAACAGGTCCTGAAATTCCATAAGGTTTTGTCGAATCGACTGTAGCGAAAAGTGTTGCTTTAGAAACAAGTCCATAGTTATCTTTAACTTCTATGAAAAGATTATGATCCCTTCTATCAGCGAGAAGAGTACATTGGTATGTTGGTTGATATGGTCTGAAAATTCCTTTATCTATTATATTTTCAGAAAATCTAACAGAATCAGGAACTATAGATTTTGAAACATTCAGATAAAGAGTTGGGTATCTTGTGGAAATATATTTCGATGTTGAGTTGTTGAATAGTGGTTTAAAATTGATTCCATCTTTGTCATAGTCAATATATTTTGTTATCGTCGGAGACCAGTTTCCAACATCATCTTTAAATCTTACAGAAATACTTTTTGTTCCTTCAAGTGTATCAGAAAATGGTATTATAAGTCCTGTCATCAATGGAACAATTACCCCATTCACTTCTGCAATTATACTTTTTGAAAGGTTATCGTAAGCATACAGATCCACAGTGCAGTATGGGAGAGTTGTAAATAAAGCACCATGATTTATTGAAAGTGAACAGTTATATGGTGGTTGATTATCAAAAATGATGTTATCATATATTTTTCCAAAACCCAATCCGTTTTTAAAAAACTGTCCATATACGGTTTTACTTCCCTGGTTTAAAGTTAAATCCCAGTTTATATTTTCATAGTTTGAAATGAAAGTGTTCCTTAAAGAAAAATTTTCATAATTCGATATCCAGAATGAATCTGGTGAAGAATATATTTTAAATGCAAGATCTGTGACAACACCACCATAAGGATACCAGTTACCAGCACTTGGTGAATAATACGTTTGCCCATCAGGATATGGATTCATGTAACTTACCATACAAACACCATTAAAAGTAGAACCCAAAAGATCAGTATAAAGAACGATATGATAAAGTGAATCTGGATTAACATTAACGGGAGGATTTAAACTTATATATTTCCAGGAGGAATCGGATACAGGTGGAAGGAAACCATACCCTAATATTCTGTTTGGAACATGATAAGAACCTGATAGTGTATCCGAATAGATAGCAGCATAAATTCCTGGAGAGTTTACATTCTTTGTAAAAATTCCAACAGCTGAAATCTTATTCGTATGCGGGATAAAAGATTGTGCAATAGGCATTCCACCATATTCATATTCAAAAGTTGTATTGCTCGATGTTATAATCTTTGGAAAAGCTTTTACTGTAACATTTGTGTTGCTGGTGTATTCAGCATCATCGTTGATCGTTAAATTTCCCCTTTCAATAAAATTTATAGTTTTTTCAACTCTATCGCCTTCTATTTTTTCACTGTTGAAAAATTTTACGTAGATAGTATAAACTCCAGGTTCAGATGGTATATCTATACTTATTCTATCTGTGGTATACGGAAGATCATATTTTGTGTAATCAACATATCCAACAACTCCAGTTTCTATATATCTAACCGGGAAGAATGAATCTGTTGCAACAAGGTTCATCGAAACTTTTGGAGAGAACACTATTGTATCAGGGTTAATTATATTTCCATCAGGACCATTCACAACCATGATAACAGAATCCTTTACAGGTGTTGATAGGTTACCAGCGAGATCTTTAAAAGAGTACCAGTAGTATGTCCACCCATTATTTGCTGGCTTATCGAGAGGTAAATCTATCACTATAAAACTATCAATTCCAACATTTTTAATTTTGAATTCGCTCCATGGTAGAAGGTTCGTTTTGATCAAAACAGAATAGAATCCTGAATAGTTGTCAGTTGCTTTAAATTTTACTTTTGGAGCTTTTAACCAACTAACTATATATTTGCCATTATTATAGTAATAGTTATCAACATAGGTTTTTGTTCCAGATGGAGGATCAATATCATAACTGTTTAAAATAAATTCTTTTATTAGATGTTGGTTTGAACCAACATGAATGTAAGTATAGAACGGTTGAAAAGCAGGGTGTGTTATCTTAACAAGATATTTGAATGTTGTATCTGAAAGAGGCATTATCCTTTTGAATTTGAAAAAACCAGTACTATCGGTAATAATATTATAACTTCCCAGAGAAACTTTTGCGTCTGGAATGGGATCCCCTTTGGTGTTATAAACTCTGCCTTCTAGTGTTGAATAAATATTCATCGATACTGTATCAACATATCCTGTTATTGGAATGTTATTTGTAACAATGTAAAAAGAGGTTGGAGCATAATTTGAAGTTGAATCAGGAATCGCACTACATAAAACAGTATCATTCCCGGGGCAATGAGCTGTAAAACTATTTGTAGAAGTGTAAAATTCTTTCACTCCATCGTTTGAACTTATCGTGAAACTCTTCACATCCATGAAAACTTTATTCAAAGAGTCAAGTAACATAACTGTTAACAATTTTGTTGGTGGGACAACCGTTTCAACAAAAGAATAAGTATTGTTTGTATAGACGATCTCTTCAACATTTCTATCAGGATTTATTTCCGCAACAATGTAATGATCTCCAGGAGTTGAAAAAGTGTAATTCACAAAAGCCCATCCATAACCTGTTGGGTATAAAAAATTTGTTGGAACTTCTAAAGTATCCATGTTATCTATTATAATCCTGATTTTAGAGGCATCAGCTACATTATGATCATCGATGTTTGAATAAGAAATCCCTATTTGAGTTGAAATTCCTGCCTGGGTGAAACTCACAGGATGTCCCCAGTTATCAACAGAAAAAACAAGAATCTTATCGATCTTTAAGTCCGGTCTGAACAAAGGTTCTCCAACTACTTTGATCGGAATTTGAATGTATTTATCATATTCACTGACAGGAATATCCCATACAAGACTTCTTGGTCCGAGATATTCATATAAATCGTTATTAACCCAGTATGTTGAAGCGATCGTAATCCCGAAAGATGATAAAGCAAGTCCGATTCTTCTGTATAGATCAACATCATAGTAAGGATTTTTGATGTAAAGATAACCCTGAGAATTTTGTAAAGCAAAAGAATCAACATAGACCTTTAAAATTAACGTATCATTTCTATTGTTTATGTTTCTAAAATACATTGGAGATTTAATAATTCTACCATCACCTTCCGTTAACATTCTCACTTTTCCATTTTCTATTTTGAACCCACCCGAAAGTTTCAAAGAGAGTATATCAAAAAGTCCCAGAACATCTGAAGCACCAGAAGAACCATCATCCTTTGGAAAAACACTCAGAGTATCTCCATCGCTATCAACTATAGTAGCAACTTTACCACCACTTGAAGATGCACCTTTTATGTCCGGAATCAAACTCAAAAAATCAATATAATCATCACCTTTCGCCTTTTCACCAACATAAAAAGGAGGATTGTCAGAAGATTCTATGTTCATATTGAAATCGATCCCTAAAGAGGGACCGGTTGCCCATGTTCCACCAAGTAATCCAAATAATCTCGTTTTTATTCCTACTCCCGCACATGCTCCAAAATTTGAGTAGATGACCGGTTTTGAACCTTTAACCGGTTTTGCGATAATCTTAACACGTAACGATTCTCCCTGAATAACCGAATCAGTATCATAGATCACATGAAGTTCAAGATTAGAATAAAGATTACATGAAGCAAGACCAACTGCAAACTCAGCATACGCCTGATACCATTCAAAAGGATCGGTAATCGACTTATAAATATCTATACCATCTCCAGAATTGTTTTCACAATGTTTAACCGGTATAGTTTTTGTATAGTCAATCACTGTAGAGTTTAAAAAAATAAATAGTCCAAAAGATAAAATTAAAAAGGAAAACCTTCTCATTTCTCCTCCATTTTATCAATAAAATTATATCAAAAAAATTTCACAATTCAATTGAAAAAAATTTTTTTGTATATATAATAGATACAAAATGGAGGAAAAATGAATATTCTTATAGATACAGAATCACCGATTCCCGTCTACCAGCAGATCAAAAATCAACTAAAGGGAATGATAATGACAGGAGAACTTTCAAAAGGTGTGAAGATTCCAAGCATAAGAGATCTCGCCTCAATGCTTGGAGTTTCTATCAACACTGTTGCAAGAGCATACTATGAACTTGAAAAAGAGGGATTTTTAAAACTTGATGGAAGAAGGGGAAGTGAAATAGTTGATAACCCCAAACCAGATGAAAATCAAAAAAAAGAATTTTTGATAAAACTGACAGAAGAATACCTTTTAAGAACAAAAGAATTTTTATACACAAAAGATGAAATAATAAAGGTTATTAAAGAAAAATATGATGAAATCTATTACTGACACTGGAAGCAATATCCCACCAAAAGAAATTCTACACTTTTTAGAATCTTTCAAAAATGAAAATTATTTTTTTGTTGGTGGTTTTGTTAGAGATTTTCTGTTGGGGAAAAAGGATTTTGAAGATTATGATGTTCTTGTGATAACAGAAAATTTTGAACAGGAACTATCAAACCTAAAAGTTAAACCTATCATTGTCAACGATAGATTCAACACTTTAAGATTTTTTATAGAAGGGAAACAGACGGATATAACTTTTGCAAAATCTTTAAATGATGATTTAAAAAGGAGAGATTTTACAATAAACAGTATCGCAATGGATACAAAAGGAAACATAATTGATCCTTATGGATATAAAAAAGACTTAGAAAAAAAAATTATAAGAGTAACAAATCCAAGTTCATTCAGAGACGATCCTTTAAGAATTTTGAGAGCATTCAGATTCAAATATGAACTCGATTTCAAATTTTCAAAAGGAATAAAAAAACTTATCTTCGAAAGCAGCGATCTTTTAAAAAATGTCGCGAAAGAAAGAATTTCATTCGAATTAAAAAAAATTTTATCTTACGAAAACGGTGAGAACATTTTCAAGGATTTAAAGGATTATGGTATACTTGAAACAATTTTTCCTGAAACCGAAAAAACCAAAAATTTTGTTCATAAAAAGTTTAAAAGTAGATACCTCTTAAACCATCTTCTCAACTCTGTTTTTGCAGTGAAAGCAATTTTAAAGCAAAATGTTCCAGATGAATGGAAAGTTTATTTCAAAAAATATTATTATGAAGTTTATTTAGCATCTTTTTTTCATGATGTAAAAAAACCTGAATCCTTTAAAATTTTAAATAAAAGACAAACATTTTTTAACCATGATCTACTTTCCTCAATATACATTGAAAGAGTTTTAAAGGAGAGTTTAAAACTTTCAAACGAAGAAACAAAAAGGATACAAAAACTCGTAAAAAATCATATGAGACCACATTACCTCTTGAATTCAAAGAACTTAACCGAAAAGGGATTGTACAAAATTTTAAAGGATAACGGAGAGGATCTTGAAGGTCTTTTTATCCTTTCGATGGCTGATCAACTGTCAAGCGAAGGTATCTTCGATGAAAGGTATATAAAACTTTATCAGGATATAAAACTTTTCGAAAAAAAAATTAAAGACAAAAAAATAAATTTCATAACAGGAAAAGATATACTTGAAAAATTCAAAATAAAACCTGGACCTATCGTTGGAAAAATGATAAGAGAGGGGAACTATTTTGCGATCAAGAATTCGATAACAGATAAGGAAAAGATTTTATCCTACCTTGAACAGAAATTTGAAAAATTTCAAAAATCTTGAATCACACCATCTATAAGTTTCACAACTCTATCACCATGTTTTACCAGTTCTTCGTTGTGTGTTATTATAAGAAAGGTTGTTTTTCTTTCAAAATTTATCTTTTTAAAAATTTCCATAACATTTTCAGAATTTTTAGAATCAAGGTTTCCAGTCGGTTCATCAGCAAGGATAATTTCAGGGTCATTTATCAGAGCCCTTGCGATAGCGATTCTCTGCTGTTCACCACCTGAAAGTTCATTGGGTTTATGGTAAATTCTATCAGAGAGAGAAAGTGAATCTAAAAGTTCAATCGCTTTCTTCTTAGATTTAAAAAAATTTTTTGTTAAAAAAAGGTGGGGAAGCATAACATTTTCATAAGCGAGAAACTCATTTAAAAGATAATGGAACTGAAAGATGAAACCGATTTTTTCATTTCTCCATCTCGCTTTGCTTTTATCATCAAGAGAATGTATGATTTCATTTCTGAAAAACACTTTTCCATCAGTTGGAGAATCAAGTGTTCCAAGGATATGTAAAAGTGTAGATTTACCTGCACCTGACGGTCCAAGAATAAAAGTGATTTTCCCCTCTTCGATTTCAAGGTTTATTCCTTTTAGAACATCGATTTTTTTGTCTTTCACAAAATACGATTTTTTCAAGTCGATTATTTTAAAAATACTATTCATATTTTATCGCTTTCACAGGATCCATTTTTGATGCCTTATACGCTGGATAAAGAGTAGATACTATGGAAACAACTGATGTAAGAAGCAAAACAAAAATTATATCCCAGAATTGAACATCAACTGGAAGTTTATCCAAAAGATAAACTTCTCCCGGTAAATCAATAAATTTATACTTTGAAAGTAGGAAACATAAAAACAAACCAAGAATGAGTCCCAGTATAGTGCCAATGATGTTGATTATAAGTCCCTGATAGATGTATATCCTTAAAATATCTTTTTCGGAAAGTCCGAGTGTTTTCAAAACACCTATTTCTGTTGTTTTTTCCATAACGACCATAATCAGCGTTGTTATTATGTTGAATGCAGCAACTATAACAACAAGGAGTAAAAGAAGAAACATTATTTTCTTTTCGAGAGCGAGTGCAGCGAACAAGGATCCGTTGAGTTCTATCCAGTTGTTCGTTCGATATGGATAACCAAGTTTTTTTTCGATCTTTTTAGCAACCTTTGGTGCGCTGTAAATATCTTTAATCCTTAATTCAAGTCCGGTGACTTTCCCTTTGAGACCAAAAATTTCAGATGCTTTTTTTAATGGTATATAAACGAGTTCCGCATTGTACTGATACATTCCTGCATCGAATATTCCTGTTACAGTAAATTCACTGATCTTCGGAATCAAAGAACCAAAAGTTTCCGTTGATCCAAATGGTGTTGCTATTCTTACAACATCACCTGTATGAACCCTTAACTCTTCGGCAAGATCAACTCCCAGAATCAACTCATCTTCCTTCTCAGGAAACCTTCCAAATTTTAAGTGTTTTTTAAAAATTCTGTAGGTAACACTATCTTCCAGACAGAAACCTCTAATGATTATTCCGTTCGTCCAGTTTTCAAACTGGATCAAACCTTTTGAATAGATGAAAGGTGTGATGCTAACAATATCATCAAAAACTTTTAGACTATCTTCTATTTCCTTATAGTTCCCTATCGGTTCGTTGAAATATTTTAAAACTATGATGTGAGAATTCACATCAACGATTCTTTCCTTCACATCCTTCTGGAATCCGTTCATAACTGAAAGAACAACGATCAACGCAGCAACACCGATAAAAACTCCACCTATGGCTATGGCTGTAACGATATAACCAAAAAAGGTTTTTCTTGCACCAAAAAGATGCTTTACCGCTATAAAAAAAGAGTAGTTCATTTTTCAGGTTTTAAAAGTGGAAAGAGAACAACATCCCTTATTGAATCCCTGTCCGTCAAAAGCATAACGGTTCTATCGATACCGATTCCAACACCACCAGTTGGAGGCATTCCATACATCAACGCCTCAATGTAATCCTCATCCATCACGAACGCTTCAACATCCCCAAGTTTTCTCTCCTCAATCTGTTTTAAAAATCTTTCTCTTTGATCCATAGGATCGTTGAGTTCTGAAAAAGAATTCCCTATTTCCATTCCACAAACGATCGCCTCAAATCTTTCGACAACTCCATCCTTTTCTCTATGTTTTCTTGCAAGAGGTGAAATTTCTATCGGATGGTTTATCACAAAAGAAGGTTGAACTATTTTTTTCTGAACAAGTTCTGAAAAGAGTTCGTCAAGGATTTTCCCAAAAGTTTTTTTACCATCTATATCAACTTCAAATTTTTTAGCAATACTTTTCAACTTTTCAACAGATGCATTTTTCAGATCTTCTCCAACGATATTGTTTAAAGAATCGTAAAAATCAACTCGTTTCCATGGTTTTTCAAACGATATTTCTTTATCCTGATAAACTATTTTTTTTTCTGGAACAAGTTTCAAAAACATGTTTTCAACAAGTTCCATCATATCATTATAATCAGCATACGCCTGATAAAATTCAACCTGCGTGAACTCTGGATTATGTGTCCTGTCTATTCCCTCATTTCTAAAATCCTTTGCAAATTCATAAACTCTGTTTATACCTCCTACGATCAACCTTTTCAGATAGAGTTCGTTGGCTATTCTTAAATACAAAGTCATATCGTGAGCGTTATGATGTGTTATAAAAGGTTGAGCGAAAGCGCCTCCATATATTGGTTGTAATATCGGTGTTTCAACCTCTACAAAACCGTTTGAGTTTAAAAAATCTCTGATTCCATTTATTATCTCTGTTCTTTTTAAAAAAACTTTCTTTGAATCATCGTTAACGATAAGATCAAGGTATCTTTTTCTGTATCTTATCTCAACATCCTTTAGCCCATGAAATTTTTCAGGTAAAGGTTTTAAAGCTTTGGAAAGGATTTCAACATCCTGAACAAAAATTGTCAACTCACCACTATGGGTTTTAAAAAGTTTACCGGTTACTCCTATGATATCTCCAATATCATAAAATTTTACCTCATTAAATTTGTTTTCCCCTATAACATCCTTTTTGATATAAAGTTGTATTTTATCGAGTTGATCCTTGATATCCCAGAAGATCACTTTTCCATGTTTTCTTTCTGAAACTATTCTTCCTGCCAGTTTTACCTGAACATCCTTATCAAGAAAATCGTTCTGTTTTTCGATCAGTTCTTTAATCGTATGGGTAAAATCAAATTTATACTTATAACATTCAACATTCATCTTCTTAAGATTTTCAAGATTCTCCAGCATCTGCTTTTCGAGAATGTTCATCTCATCCATTTTCTCTCCTCTCTTTTGCTTTCATTATAAGATACTCTTTTATGAACCTTTCAAGGTTTCCATCAAGTACATCGTCAACATCACTTGTTTCATATCTTGTTCTTAAATCCTTTATCATTTTATAAGGATACAGAACATAAGATCTTATCTGGTTTCCAAACTCTATTGAACTCTTTTTTTCAAGTTTTCCCTGGAGTTTTGCTTCCTCCTGCTCTTTATAATACTGGTAAACTTTAGCTTTCAATATTTTCATAGCATTCATTTTGTTCTGTATCTGTGATCTTTCCGTCTGTGATTTTGCGAATATTCCTGTTGGAAGATGTGTTATTCTTATCGCTGTTGAAACTTTGTTAACATTCTGCCCACCCGGACCACCAGCTCTGAAAGCTTCTATTTTCAGATCGTTTTCGTTGAGTTCGAAATCTGTGTTCTCTTCAATATCTGGAAGGAGATAAACTGCAGCAAAGGAAGTATGCCGTCTCTGGTTTGAATCGAATGGTGATATTCTAACAAGACGATGAACTCCAATCTCCGATTTTAAATAACCATACGCATAGTCACCTTCAACCTCAACGGTTACAGATTTTATTCCAGCAACATCTCCCGCCTCATAATCGATTATGCTGTTTTTAAAACCTTTTCTTTGAAAAAATCTCAAATACATTCTTAAAAGAATGTCAGCCCAATCACAGCTTTCAGTTCCTCCGGATCCAGGATGTATGGTTAAAATAGCATTCGAGTTATCAAACTCATCGGTAAACAGGAGTTCTATTTCGAAATTTTCAAGTTGTGTTTTTAACTCGTTTACCATTTTTGTCAGTTCTCCGATCGATTGATCATCAACTATCTCGACAAACTCATCTATGTAAAGAATATCATTCTCTATCTTTTTAAAAAGTTCTACTCTATTTTTTACAATCTTCAAATCCTTATTGATTTTAGCAGCTTTTTTTTGATCGTTCCAGAAATCGGGGGAAGACATCTTTTCCTGAAAATTTTTTATATCCTGTTCCCATTTAACAAGATCGATATGTTTTTTTAGATCCTCAAAAATATTGTGGATACTCTGAATATCCTCTTTTAGTTTAATATCAAGCATAGTTTTTTATTATATTTATAAAACAGGTAAAAGTCAACCTTTCTTATTTTGAATATTTTGATGTGATCAGTTTTTCGACTCTATCTCTGTATTTCCCAAACCTTACATAAACACCTCTGAAATTTTCAAGCCTGTTTGGTTTTTCAAAAGGAGAAAGAAGTATACCTTTATCATCTATATAGTAAGATTTAAAATTTTTGAAATCATAGGTTTTTGAAGTGAAGAAAAATTTTACAGTAATACTTTTATCATCTATCGTGTATTTCGTTGGTAAAACATAAGGCAAAAATGTTATCAAAACGGCAATCAAAGAGATAAAAATTCCAACAACTCCCAAATAAACAAAACCAACAAGTATCATCAAGAGAAAACCTAAAAATGCAATTAGATTTTTAATCACACTTTCATCTCTTATCGGAAAACTGACCCATTCAAATTTTTCCATTCAAAACCTCTCTTAAACTTTTTTTCAACTTTCTACCAACGCTTTCAAAAGATTCACTCACTATCTTCGTTTCCGAGATTACAGGCATAAAATTTGTGTCCCCTGACCACCTCGGGACAATATGGATATGGAGGTGATCATCTACTCCGGCACCTGAAACCTTTCCATAATTTATTCCAATGTTGAATCCCTGAGGGTTATAAGATTTTTTCAAAATTTTTATTCCAAGTTGAACACCTTGCATCAGTCCAAGTAAATGTTCCTCATCAAGTTCTTCAAACTTTACATCGTGTAACACCGGTGCAACCATTATATGCCCGTTTGTGTATGGATATTTGTTGAGGATAATGATAAAATTTTTATCATTATGAATGAGCATTTTTTTTTCTGGAAAGCAAAAAATACATTTTTCTATCTTCCTGTCAGATTTCTCAAGATACTTTATTCTCCAGGGTGCATACAATCTTTTCATTATACCTCCTTTATCTTTCCATAAACACCATCGTATCCTGGTAAGAATTCTATCCCGTTTTTTCTTACTTTCAACAAAAAATTAACAAAATCTTCATCATAAAAATTAAGCAAAGTTTTTTCATCAGCAAAGGTTTTCATTTCCATCTCCGGGAAAATTTTTAAGAACTCTAAAAATGTTATCTTTTTTCTGTTCCTTTTATAAAACCTGTAATAGTACTCTATTGGAAGTGTATAGAAAACTTTTTTATCCAAAATTTTACCACTTTTTTTAAAACTGTTTATTCGACTTAAAACCCCCTCTGTCAATTTTTTTCCACATACTGGACAGATTTCAAAATTTTCCTCTGTTACAAAATCACATTTCCTGTGACCAGATAGAAAATATTTTCCCTCCTGTGGATAAAACTCCACTGTTCCAAATATTTTGTTATTGTCAAAAACATCTTTTAGAAATCTTATGTCATCTTCCCATTTTTCGAGAATTGTGGATTCTCTCCCAATATTTTCTGGTGAGTGAGAATCCGAGAATGAAACGAAAGTAAAATTTTTAATCATATCTACCGATACACACATAAAAGGATCTGAAGATAGACCTGTTTCAAGTGCGGAAAAAAATTCCTTTTTAACAGGTAAATAAGAGTATCCCGATTTAAAACCAAACAGACCAAAATGTGGTGTCCAAATATGTGCAGGTATTATCAGAATATCTTCTGAGATATTTTTCAATATTTCAACAGTTTCCTTCAAATCTTTCTTAACAATACCTCTACCATCACTATCAAAATTTGAACAATCAGAAAGTATTTTTTTTGTTCTGTGGATTTTTTCAAAATCTGGAAATATTAATACAAGATGGATCTTTTTACCAGTTTCCTCTTTATAGAATAAAGAGATTTCCGTGGTAAGCAAAACTTTTGTTCCGTTGTAAACATAAACACCGTATCCAACCTCCTTCAGATTCTTTTTTGCATCTTCCAGCATCATGGGATGAAGTATATCAGAACTTCCAATAACATCGATTCCTTTTATTTTTGCAAACTCTGAAAAATTTTTTATATCTCCATTTTTAGATGATGCGAGCGAATACTTCGAATGTAGGTGTAAATCAAGAAAAGTCACTTTCTGCATACAACAAGACCTCTTTCGGAGTAATCGCTCAATTTTTTCATCGTTGAAAAATCGTAAAAGTCAACCGATCGAAAACCCACTTCCTTCAGATCATTCTCCAACTCTTCTGGAAATAGTGCTCTTTCGCTAAATACAAAAGATTCAGTTTTTTTGTTAAAATACTCAATCTTTAAATTCAAAGTGCATATTTTACTTTTCTGATCGTATTCGGTCTCCCAGAAAGAAATGAAACCATTTCCATCTCTAATCTGAGAATTTTTCGACATAAGTTCAAGTCCAAATTCGGTGTTAAAATCGAAAACAAAAATTGCATCATTTTTGAGGATGTTGAACACATTTAAAAAACAACCTGTTATATTTTCTGCTGATATATGGTTCACCGTATCATACATACAGATCGCGATATCAAAACTTTTTTTGATACTGAGGTTAACAATATCACAACAAACGAAAGTTGAAGAATTTCTGTAATTTTTCTTCTGTGCTTCTTTTAACATTTCAATTGAAATATCAACAAGAGTTACATTGAATCCATAATCAGAAAGATATTTGGAAAGATTTCCTGTTCCAGCACCCAAATCGATCAACTCAACACCTTTTATTTTAAAACTTTTACAAACATTGTAAATGTTTTCAGCCCAGATTTTATATGGAACCATACTCATAAAAGAGTCGTATAAATTCGCAATTCTATCATAATTGAAAAAAATCTTATCCATTCTTTAATATGTTGTCCAACATCTCCATTATCTCTGAATAGTCGGTTGTTCTGTTAATCCTTTCTTTGAAAAACTTTATATTTTTTACACCTTTCAAATACCAGTGAAAATGCTTTCTCATAATATAAATGTTTTCTTTCTTCTTTCCATCATCGGTTGCAAGTTTATAATGTTCTTTTAAAATTTTCACCTTTTCTTCAAGTGATGGTATCTCATATTTCCCATTTTTTAAAAAATCTTTTATCTGTTTAAAAATCCATGGATTTCCAAGAGTTGCTCTTCCAATCATGATCGAATCAACTTTTGATTCTTCCCATAACCTTAGAGCATCCTCTGGAGTTTGTATATCACCGTTTCCAACAACCGGAATATTAACGTTTTCCTTAACAAGTTTTATCGAATCCCAGTCAGCTTTTCCGGAGAACAAAGATGTTGCTATCCTTCCATGAACAGTTATAAAACTGACTCCACAATCCTGAAGTATTTGAGCAATCTTTATCCCTTTATCGGCATTGAATCCTAAACGCATCTTACATGATACTGGCAATCTTGTCGAAGAAACAACAGAGATTATTGCATCCTTCAGGTTTCTGAAATCTTTCAGTAAAGCGGAACCATATCCCTGTTTGATAACTTTTTTTACTGAACATCCAAGATTTACATCTATGAAATCAGGAGAAAGTTCATTCAGTTTCATCGTTGCATTTGAAAGAATTTCCGGATCCTTACCGAAAATCTGAATTCCGAAAGGTCTTTCCTCTTCAGTAAAATATGTTAACAGAAAAGTTTTTTTTGAGTTTCTATATAACCCATCCGCAGAAATCAGTTCACTGTATGTGAAATCAGCTCCAAACCTTTTACATATCCTTCTAAAATATGTATCCGTTATTCCTGCAAGGGGAGCTAAAAAGATTTTCCCTCTAACATCCATCTATTCAACAATAGAATCAAAATCGATGAAATTCAAAGGATTAACTTTATCGTTGGCTATCCTAACCTCATAATGGAGATGTGTACCGGTTGATCTTCCAGTACTACCCATATAACCGATAAGTTGATGCCTTTTTACTTTATCACCAACTTTTACCTTAAAAGAATTGAGGTGTGCATAAACTGTTATATATCCATAACCATGATCGATTTTCAATGTTTTTCCATATCCAGGCAAATAATCAGCAAAGATAACTTCTCCATCTGCTGAAGCATAAATTGGAGGAGCAGACTGGTTGGCTATATCAAGACCAGTATGGAACTCAGGTGTTTTTGTAAATGGGTCCAGCCTGTATCCAAAACCACTCATGATCGTTCCATTCGTTGGAACTATTGATGGAGTATGTTTTAAAAGGTTATATTTTTCCTGAAGTGCGTTTTCTATTTTTGAAAAGTTCTTTTTTTCGAAATCTATAACCTTATCAAGGTGCATAATTTTTTGATCCACATTTGTTATCAACCTTTTTGTTAGAGGATCAAATTTTTTAAACCTTGAATCCTCTATCTGATAACCACCAAGACCGAGTTGCCTTATATCGTCTGATAAGGGATCAAGACTTGCAAGAATTCTAAGTTTTTTTTCATAATCTATCAACACATTCATCTTCTGGATATTCTGCTCAAGAATATTCAGATTCTTTGTAATCGATGAAATGTAAAAATCTCTTTTCGAATAGATTTCAATTAGAGATTCGGGATTCAGATTGTTAACAAACGAGAACACAAGAACTGACGAAGAAAACAAGAGAAGAAAAGATAAAGTTAAAAAGAATATTTTTAATTTTTGAACTTCAAAACTGAGAATTACAGGTTTACCGGAAGAAATATACTCGTTGTGTAATATTATCGAAATTCTTTTTTTCATAAAATTTATTATAAGAAAGTTTTTTTCCAAGTCAATAAAAAATTTTTAATTTTCCTATTGACAAAATGGAGTAAAAAGGTAAAATATGGTAAAAAATGGTAAAAAATGGAGTACCATGGAAACAAAGTTGAGATTCATCGGATTTAAAATTGTTAACATCGAAGAGAATGGTAGAATAATCATTCCATCAGTATTCAGAGAGAATCTCAACTCAAAAGTATTCTTCATAATACCTGGCAGAGAAAAGGTTTTGCATATCTATCCTGAAATTTCCTTTTTGAAACTTGAAGAAAAAATTGAAAAACTCGAATCAGAAGAGGAAAAAAGCATCATCATAAATACAATCTTCGCAAACTCAAGAAAGGTAGTAAGAGATTCTGTCTGGAGAATATCAATTCCACAACAGTTATTGGATCATGCACACTTGAAGAACGAAGTAAAAATAGTTGGAGCGAAAGATAAACTTGATTTCTGGAATCCAGAGATACATGAAGAGTTCAACAGAAAACTTTTATCAGAAAAAATTGATCTATTCAAAAAGGTAGGTTTATAATGAAACTCTATCTTGAAAAAAAGGTATCATATTCTCTCCTAAAAATAACTGGAAACATAGATTTAAACGATCTTAAAAATTTGAGAGAAACTTTACAGATGTTGGCGGATCAAAACAAACCTCTGATAATAGATTTGAGAAATTTGAAAAATACACATTACAAAATAGGATTACTTTTAAGAGGGATAAAGAGATTATTTTTAAGGAGATGTCTACCATTAAAAATCGTATGCAGAGATCCCTATATACTTACGATTATTTCGCTCTTTGATTATGATATAGTGTACGACACAACAAAAGATCTCGTTTCAGCAAAAAATTTTATTGAATTGAAAATCTGATTATGCATCAACCCGTAATGGTGGGAAGTGTAATAGAAAATTTAAAAATACGGGAAGATGGAACATATTTAGATCTGACAGCAGGTTTTGGGGGACACTCAAAAAAGATTCTTGAAAAATTATCAGAAAGAGGGAAGTTGATACTTGTTGACAGAGATCCTTTTGCTATAGAACATTTGAAAAAGATTTTTAAAGAAAACAAAAACGTTATTATTTTAAAAATGAACTTTAAAGATATTTCTTTTGACTTTAAATTCGATGGAATACTTTTAGATCTCGGTGTTTCATCCTATCAATATGATACACCTTCCCGTGGTTTTTCTTATAGATACAATGCACCTCTCGATCTGAGAATGGATCCTGAAGAAAAAAATAGATTCTCAGAGATTTTTAAAATGAGCATATCACAGATCGCTTCAATTATAAAAGATTACTCTGAAGAATACGACTCTGAAAATATTGCAAAGGAAATCTTCAAAAAGATCCAGAAAGATGAGTTAAAAACAACTTTTGACCTGAAAGATGCAATAATTAAAGGGAAAAAAGGAAAGGACGTTTCAAAAGGTTTAAAACGAGTTTTTATGGCTTTTAGAATTTTTGTCAACGATGAACTGAACTCACTTGAAGTTCTCTTGAACAAATTATCAGAATATACAAATCCAAAATCGAGAGTAGTTATCATCACTTACCATTCGATCGAGGATAGGCTGGTCAAGAATTTTTTTAAAAACTCAAAAGATTTTATTCCAGTTTTCAAAAAGGTGTTAAAACCAACATTCGAAGAGATCGTTAACAACAAAAGAGCAAAATCAGCAAAGATGAGAGTTTTCGAAAGAGTATGAAAAGAGTTTTTTTTATAATTATTACTTTTATCTATCTTCTACTTTTCCCTTTAACGAGATTCTATATTCTAAAATTAACAAATTCAAACGATATTTTAAGACGGGATTTGAAAGAAAATCTAAAGAAAAAAAACGAACTTTTGTTGAAAATCGATTACCTAACATCCATAACAAGATTGGAGAAGATTGCTTTTGATACTTTAAATTTGAAGTATCCTGCAGGAAAAGATTATGAATGGTTATCTAAAAAATAAAAAAGAAAAAAGTGTAAACATTTTTCTTAAAAATTTGTTGAGCATTTTTACAACCATATTCGTTATTACTTTGGTTTTGAACCTGTTTTACAAACAGATAGTTCTACATTATTCTCTTGATGATCTGTATAGAAAAAAAAGTTCAATAAAATTTTTTGATAAAGCTGAAAGAGGACTCATAAAAGATAGAAAAGGATATGTAATTGCAACCAGTATTAACTCTTACAATATTTATGTATCAAAAAAACTCGTTAAAGATAAAGAAAATGTGGCAAGGATTCTTTCGGAAAACTGTATAGTTGATTATTATACAGCATTAAAAAAACTGAGTTCAAAGAAAGAGTGGATTCCTATAAAATTCAATGTTGATGAAAATATAGCTCTAAAATTAAAAAACAGGTATCCAAGTATAATAGTTAAAGAAGAAAAAACTCGATATTATAATAAACCAGAAGTTTTCTCAAATGTTGTTGGTTTTGTAGGTGTGGATGATACCGGACTTGAAGGGATTGAATACAAGTATGACAAGATCTTAAAAGGTAGAAGTGGTTATATAACTTACCAAAAAAAACCAAATGGAAAAATATATAAACATCCTTTAAATGAAGATAAACCAGCGAAAAAAGGAAAAGATATAATTTTAACACTCGATTATAGATTTCAGGAAGCGTGTTATAACATTGCAAAAGAATATTGTGAAAAATTTTCAGCAAAAAAAGCTTTAGTTATAGTTTTGGAAAGTAAAACGGGTGAAATTTTTGCGATAGCGGAGTACCCATCATATAATTCGAATCTTCATGGTTTGGGTGATATTTCCACCTATCAAAACTATGGAGCCGTAAACCTGTTTGAACCAGGTTCAGTTTTCAAAATTGTTGTAACTGCAGCAGCGATAGAAGCAGGAGTTGATACATCTATCATATTAAAACAGGAAGATGAAGATACTTTGATAATCTCAAAGAGAAGGATTACCGATTCACACGATTTTGGAAAATTGAATTTCAAAGAATCTTTTACTGTTTCAAGTAATATAGCGTTCGTTAACCTTGGCAAAAAATTAGGGAAAGAAAAAGTTTATAGTATGATAAAAAGGTTTAAATTCCTTTCGAAGACATACTCGGGTTTTCCAGGAGAACAATCTGGACAAATAACACCTGTAGAGAAATGTAGAGAAATAAATTTTGCTAATCTCTGTTTTGGACAGGGAATCAGTGTGACTGCATTACAACTTGTTGCTGCATACAATTGCATAGCAAACGATGGTATTTATATAAATCCAAAAATAGTTAAAGAAATCGATAACAGGACAGAGTGTAAAAATGTTAAAGAAAAAATACTTCAAAAGAATGTCGCATTAAAACTGAAAGAGTTATTGTTATCTGTAGTTGAAAATGGAACTGGAACTAAAGCAAAAGTGGATGGGATAAAAATTGCGGGGAAAACTGGAACTGCAGAAAAATATGTTGAAAACACAGGTTATAAAAAAGGATACTATATCTCTTCCTTTGTTGGTTTCTTTCCCGTCGATGACCCCGAATTTACGATCTTGACACTTCTCGATGAACCCAAAAACCAGTATTGGGCAAGTGAGACAACGGCTCCAATGTTTTCAGATGTTTTAAAAAGAATAATAAACCTCGACGATTACAGGTTCCTTGTAGAAAAGGATAAAGACAGGGAGATAATCGAAAATGGAACTAAAAGATTTGCTAAAAGATCTTGATATCGAAACATTGAACTTAAAAAATGTTGAGATAAGTGATATCACTGACGATTCAAGGAAAGTGATAAAAGGTTCCCTTTTTGTTGCGATAAGAGGAAACAATTACAATGGGAATCTATTTATAAAAGATGCAATAAAACAAGGTGCTCTGGCAGTTTTGACCGAAGAAAAACCAAAAGAAAATTTAGATATCCCAATAATAATTTCAAAAGATATACAAAAAGATACAAAAAAAATCGCAAAGAAATTTTATGATAATCCTTTCAACAAAATAAAAACTATAGGAGTAACGGGAACAAACGGAAAAACAACCACAACATATTTGATCAAATCTATTTTAGACATAGATTACAAAACTGGTCTTATAGGAACAATAAAAACAATAATAAACAATAAAGAATTTGAATCCATAAACACCACACCAAACACGCTAACCTTGATAAAACTTTTCAAACGTATGGTTGATGAAGAGGTTGATTATGCGGTTATGGAAGTTTCGAGTCATGGACTCAAATTGAACAGAATAGATGGTATAACTTTTGAGTCAGTTATATTCACAAATCTTACTCAGGATCATCTCGATTTTCATAAAACGATGGAAGATTATAGAAACTCTAAATTGATCCTGTTCTCTTTAGTAAAAGAAAATGGAAGTAGTATAATAAACCTCGATGATCCGAATTCAAAATTTTTTCTGGAATCATCCAAAACGAAAAATATTTTTACCTTCGGAATAAAAAATCAGGATGCAAGGTTTCAAATAAAAATCGAAAAGATTTCACTCGATGGTTCAATCTTCATGATCGTTGATAAACAAGAAAATAAAAACTATCAGATAAAAACAAAACTTATAGGTGAACCAAATATATACAATTGTGCATCAGCTTTTCTCACATGCTACTCTCTTAAAATTCCTGTAGAAAAAATAAAAGAAGGTTTAGAAAAAGCTAATCCTGTAAAGGGAAGATACGAAATATACTATGATAAAAGGGGTTTTAAAATCATAATCGATTACGCACATTCTCCAGATTCATTGGAAAGATTGATAAAAACCGTAAGAAGATTGACACCAGGAAAAATCATTACCGTTTTTGGTTGTGGAGGAGATCGGGACAAAGAGAAAAGACCAATAATGGGTAAAATAGCCTCCCACCTTTCAGATATAGTTATCCTGACTTCAGATAATCCAAGGAATGAAGATCCCAACAGAATAATCGATGATATCATTGAAGGGATAATTGAAAAAAATTATATAGTTGAAGTTAATAGAAAAAATGCTATAAAACTTGCTTTTTCCCATGCAGGTGATAAGGATTCAATCATAATAGCAGGCAAAGGTCATGAAGATTATCAAATAATTAAGAATAAGAAATACCATTTCGATGACAGTGAAATTGTGAAAGGTTTTATGAAATCGTAAAAAATATGGAAAAAATTAACTTTGAATTTATCAAAAATGCCACAAAAGGAAAACCTGTTAACATAAAAGATTTTACTATCTCTGTTGAAGATGTTTCAACGGACAGTAGAAATATTACAAAAAACTGTCTATTCGTGCCAATAAAGGGAGAAAAGTTTGATGGTCACGATTTCATACAGGATAGTTTCAACAAAGGTGCGATTCTAACATTAAGTGAAAAAGATCTGACCGGTTTACCGTATATCAAAGTAAAAGATACCATACTGGCACTAAACGATTTGGCAAAAGAATATTTAAAAAAATTCCAGCCCCTAAAAATAGGAATAACAGGTTCAAATGGAAAAACAACAACCAAAGATATGATCTTTTCAGTTATAAATAACGATAATAAGATCGCAACAAAAGGCAATACAAACAATCTTATCGGAGTTCCTTTAAATATATTCCGGGTTGGGGAAAAAACAAGATATTTAATCCTTGAGATGGGGATGAATAACAAAGGAGAACTCTCTTTACTGAGTGATACTGTTGGCCCTGATATAGTAATAATTACAAATATAAATGAATCACATATAGGCAATTTTGAATCTTTCGATCATCTTATCGAATCTAAATTCGAAATTTTAAAAAATTTCAAGGGAAATTATCCTATCGTGATAAATGGTGATAACTCTTACATTTTAAATAAACTTCCAAAAAATTTAAAGTTCATAACCTTTGGTATAAAAAATGAAAATAATGTTTTTCCAGAAAAATTTGAAATCGAGCGAACATATTCAAAAATATTTATAGATGGAAGGGAATTTAAAATTAACATTCCGGGAATCGGTGGTATATATTCTTTTCTTATCGTTTACACTTTAAAAAAGTTTTTTGAAAATGTTATTGAGATCGACATTGAAAAAGGTCTTGAAGGTTTCTATCCATCTGAAAACAGAATGAACATCATTTCAATAGATAAAATCACGATAATTGATGATTCATACAATGCAAATCCAGCATCGATGAAAAATGGGATCGAGGTGCTCTCAAAATTTAATTCAAGAAAAATTGCTGTTCTCTCTGACATGCTTGAACTCGGAAAAGAATCTGAAAGGTTACACAAAAAAATTGGAGAGATATTAAATGAAAATAAAATCGATGTATTAATAACATTGGGAAACCATTCCAAATTCATTGACTCAATTTTCATCGGAGAAAAATACCATTTTGAGGAAAAGGAGAAAATTATAGATTTTTTAAAAGGTTTTATTCGGGAAGGTGATTCAATACTCGTTAAAGGTTCTCACCATTTCGAAATGTTTGAAATAGTAAAAAAGTTAAAGGAATATTTAACATGATAACAACTATTTTATCCTCCATCTTTAATGATGTGGCTCTGTTCAAATATATAACATTCAGGGCTGCCATGTCTTCTATAACATCTCTTTTTTTCATATTCATCTTGGGAAGAAAACTTGTTAATCTTTTGAAAAGATTTTCAGTTACCGAAAAGATAAGAGAGGATGGACCAAAACAACATTATAAAAAAGAAGGAACTCCAACGATGGGCGGGATAATAATCATTCTCTCTATTCTGCTGGGCACTATTCTGTGGGCTGATCTTTCAAACATTTATATCAAATTTATTCTGATGATAACTTTTTTATTTTTCATTCTCGGGTTTACGGATGATATTTTAAAGTTTAAAAACAAAAAGGGATTGATACCAAAATACAAACTTATCTTTCAGTTTATCATCTCAATTTTAATTTTTGTATTCATCGCAAAAAATCCCGATTACTATAATTTTAAATATCAAACAAATATTCTTTTTATAAAAAATATTCTTTTCAATCTCTCTTTAATGTATCTTCCATTCATCATAATAGTTCTTCTTGGAACAACAAACGCAGTAAATTTAACGGATGGACTTGATGGCCTTGCCTCTGGAATGCTTGCTATCGTTTTCACATTGTTTGCGATAGTAACCTATATCATGGGAAACAAAGTGTTCAGTAACTATCTCAACATTCTTTATATCAAAAACATCGGGGAACTCTCCGTGTTCGTTCTAACCTGTGCATCTGCATCCCTTGGATTTCTCTGGTTTAACTCTTATCCAGCAGAAATTTTTATGGGAGATACGGGTTCCATCACACTTGGAGGACTTCTTGCAACTATTGCGATAATATCAAAACAGGAAATACTTTTACTCATAGGTGGTGGGTTGTTCGCTGTTGAAGCGTTATCCTCATTGATACAGATATACTATTTCAAAATAACGAAAGGAAAGAGATTCTTCAAAATGGCTCCATTGCATCACCATTTTGAACTCTCTGGAATACCAGAACCAAAAATAGTTATAAGATTCTGGATTATAACTATCCTTCTTGTGATAATAGCTTTGAGTACTTTGAAAGTGAGATGATATGAACGAGTTTGAGAATAAAAAAATAGGAATCGTTGGATTTGGAAGAAGTGGGCAAAATGTTGCAAAAATTTTAAAAGCAAAGGGTGCGAATATTTTTGTTAGTGAAAACAAAAATATGAACAAGGACCAGTTAAAAATAATTGCAGATTACAATCTGGAGTATGAGATAGGACATTCAGAAAAACTTCTTTCAAGTGATATTATTGTAATAAGTCCAGGAGTTGATAACAATATTGAAATAATAAAAAAAGCAAGAAACCAAAAAATTCCAATCTTTTCTGAAATCGAGATAGCAGCAAGATTTTTAAAAAATAAAGTTATTGCAATTACGGGAACAAACGGTAAATCAACGACAGCATTTTTAACATACCAGCTTTTAAAGTTGAACGGCAAAAAAGCCTATCTTGGAGGAAACATAAGTCCAGGGAAATCTTTAAGTGAAATCGTAATCGAAAACCCTTCAAAAGATGCCATCATAGTTGTTGAAATATCATCATTCCAACTTGAAAACATTTCAAAATTTTCACCGAACATAGGAATCATAACATCAATATCCGATGATCACCTTGATAGATACTCTTCATTTCAAGATTATCTCAACACAAAATTAAAACTTTTGAAGAGTGTAAAAAAAGATGGTTATAAAATCTTAAATTATGATAACGAATTTTTGAGAACTCAGAAAGATCAAAATACTTTCTTTGTTTCAGTTAAGGAAGAAATTGAAAATGGAGGTTTTTTAAATGATGAAAGCGTGATTCTAAGGATCGACAAAAGAGAACTGATATTCGATATTAAAAAATTCAATCTCATCGGGATACATAACAGACAAAATTTAATTTTTGCTATTCTTTCAACATTCCTGATATCTGATAAAGAAATGAAAATCACTCCTGATGACTTTTCACAATTAAAAGGTATCGAACACAGGCTTGAATTTGTTGGACAGATAAATAACAAAAAAATCTACAACAATTCAATGTGCACGAATCCTGAAGCGTTCATTAAATCTGTAGAATCACTGGGAAAAAAACAGATCATAATACTCGGCGGAAGAAATAAAAATTTCAATGTAGAAACGATAATGGATACTATAAAAAAGCATGCTGTTTTTGTTGTGGTTATAGGAGAAGTAAAAGATATTATTATAGAAAAGCTTCTTAAAAATGGTTACAGTAAATTTTATTCCGCGGATTCACTGGATGATGCTGTAAAAAAATCTCTTGAAATCGAAGACGGAGAAATTGTAAACTTTTCTCCGGGGTTCAGTTCGTTTGATATGTTTAAAGATTTTATTGATAGAGGTAACAAATTTAAAGAAATAGTAAAAAAATATGAGAGACATCCATAAAATTTATTTTATAGTTTTACTACTTTTAATATGTGGACTTGTTATTTTGACTTCCGCTACAACATTTTTAAGTTACCAGAACAAATCCTTTAAAAACAATCCATACTATTTTTTAACAAGACAGATATGCTGGGTAATCGTAGGGCTCTTCGTTGCAATAGCCATAAGTAATATTGATATAAGAAAGATTAACGAGAAAGTGTTTTTTTATATTTTGATCATATCGATTATACTTCTTATAGTGGTTCTTTTTACAACACCAATAAATGGTGCAAGAAGATGGTTAAGATTTTCTTCTTTTTCATTTCAACCATCAGAATTCGCTGAACTCGCCCTGCTTTTATACGTTTCAAAAAAATTTTCAAGTATAAAGAATCAAAAAGATATAGTTATCCCGATTTTCTTTTCTTTCATAGTAATTGGTCTAATAGCTATAGAACCGAACATATCGTATGCTTTGACTCTGATGATAATCCTGATCGTTATAATGATATACAGTGAAATTCCCGCTGGATACACCCTGTCTATAATTTTGTTTACGATCTTAGTTTCTCCAATAATAATTTTAAAATATCCACACGCTCTTTTAAGAATAAAGATGTTTTTGAACAAAGTTCCAGACAATTCACAGATATCCGATTCGGTTCTTGCGATAGCAAACGGTGGACTTTTTGGAAAAGGGATAGGATCTGGACAGATGAAACTTCTTTTCATACCGGAGATACAGAGTGATTATATCTTTACAACAATAGCAGAGGAAACAGGTTTTCTGGGAAGTATCTTCATCATACTGATATACATTTTCCTTTTTAAACTTGGTAAGGAAATTTCGAAAAAGAATATGTATATAAACAGATTTTTTTACATCCTCGCTTTTTCCATATCTTTTACAATCTTTATAAAAGCTATGTTTCACATTGCGATATCACTTCAGATGTTTCCATCAACAGGGGTTACACTTCCCTTTATCTCGTACGGTGGAACATCGATGTTGATAAATCTCATCCTGCTCGGTTTACTTGTCAACATAGAGAGGTATAATGAGTTTTAAAAAACAAAATCGAAAAATAGTCATCTGTGCTGGTGGCACTGGAGGTCATATAATACCTGCCATAACTTTAGGAAAAAACTTGGTAGGTTATGATGTTTTTTATATCTGTGGAAACAGAGATATAGAGAGAAAAATATATAAAACTTTTGATCTCAATCCAATTGTTCTTGATATAAAATCTTTTAGACCATTTTTTTACATTTTAAAATTCCCTTCTTTGCTCTTCAATTCAATAAGAACTCTATCATCAATAAATCCAAGAACAGTTATAATAACCGGAAACTATATTTCTTTTTCAGTGGGTCTTGCAACATTATTACTCGGGAAAAAACTTATAATTCTTGAACAGGATGCTGTAATTGGAAAAACTAACAGAATATTTTCATCTTTCTCTTATAAAATTTTCACTGGATTCCCTGCGCCTTTCAGATATGTAAACAACAGAAAAATAGTTCATATAGGCCATATATTGAGAGAGAACATCTTTAAATTTTCAAAAGATAGCAATTTTGCTATCGATACAGATAAAAAAACGATCCTTATATTTGGTGGAAGTCAGGGTGCTAAAAATGTCGCAAAAAAAATTTTGGATTTCCTTTATCCTTTAAATGAAAAATACAATATAATTCTCATTGCGGGAAATCATTATGGGGAGTTTAAAGAATATAAAAATATTACAGTACTCCCCTTCTATGAAAACATGGGTTATCTTTATTCTTTATCAGATATAGTCATTTCAAGAAGTGGAGCAATTTCTGTTGCTGAAATAAAAGCATTAAATAAAAAAGCGATCTTCATACCTTTTGAAAATGCATCGAACAAAGAACAGATAATCAACATTAAAAAAATTAATCTTGATCCAAACCGATTTGTGGTAATTCGAGAAAAAAAATTATCAAAAGAAAATTTAACATTTGCTGTTGAAAAACTATTAACCATTAAAAATGAAAATAAATTTTCCTCTAACAATTTATATAAACAGATCGGGATGGTAAAACAATATGTTTAGAAATATTGAAAACATTCATTTTGTTGGAATAGGTGGAATAGGAATGAGTGGAATCGCTGAAGTTCTTGCTGGAATGGGTTATAAGATAACTGGATCGGACATCAAAGATTCGCCAATCATACAACATCTCAGAGATATCGGGATTACAGTTTATATCGGACACAGATGGGAAAATGTTGTCAATGCAGATGTTGTGGTTTATTCATCCGCTGTAAAGATGGACAACGTTGAACTCGTTTATGCTATCAAAGAAAAAATACCTGTGATACAGAGAGCGGAAATGCTCGCTGAACTCATGAGAATGAAGTTTTCAATCGGTGTTGCTGGAACACACGGAAAGACCACAACAACTTCATTAATCGCGTCAATTTTCAAAAAAGCAAAACTCGATCCAACTTTGATAATTGGAGGACAGGTGAAAATATTCTCTGATTCGAACGCTACTTTAGGAAAGGGAGATTATCTTATAGCTGAAGCTGATGAAAGCGATAAGTCATTCTTAAAATTATTCCCGTCGATAGCTGTTATAACCAATATAGATGAAGATCATCTCGATAACTATACCGATATAAATGAAATAAAAGAACATTTTGTAAAATTTGCCAACTCTGTTCCCTTCTATGGTTGTGTTGTTATCTGCATAGATGATCTTAACAATAATGAGATTATTCCAAAAATTGAAAAGAAGATCATCACCTATGGTTTTTTAAGAAAAGCTGATGTCAAAGCGATCAATGTGAAAATGGGAGTTTTAAACTCTTCATACACTATGGTTTTTAAAAATATGCCTATAGGGGAAATCCAGTTAAACATCCCTGGAAAACATAACATTTTAAACTCTCTTGCTGCGGTCGCTGTTGCAATCGAGATGGGTATACCTTACAAAACAATATTTGAGGGAATAAAAGATTTTACAGGTGTAAAAAGACGATTTGAAATCATTTATAAAAATGAAGAAAAAGATATCTATGTTATAGACGATTACGCACATCATCCAAATGAAATATTTACCGTTATAAGTTCCGCAAAGAATATGGGGGATTATAAACTAATAACGATCTTTCAACCACATCTGTATTCAAGAACGATTAAGCTTTTAAACCAGTTTGCCGAGATTCTATCAAAATCTGATATAACGATAGTTACAGATATATATCCAGCACGAGAATTGCCAATAAAGGGAGTATCGGGAGCAAACCTTTACGAAGAGATTAAAAAGTTGAAAAGTGAAGATGTTCACTATGTTGAAGATAAAAATACAATAAAAGATTTTTTAAAAGATTTCATAAAGGAAAAAACTGTATTTCTCTTCATAGGTGCGGGAGATATAAACAATTATTCACGCGCTTTCGTAGAGGAAATCAAGAATGAAAATCTATAAAAATTTTGACTTTTCAAAAATATCTTACATCGGAATAGGACATAAAGGAAAACTATTTGTTGTTGAGAATCTAAAAGATCTTTTGGAAATCAACGGTTTACAAAAAACAAAAATTCTCGGGAACTGCTCAAAAATTCTTTTTTCTAAAAAAAGATACGGATACACTTTTTATAAACTCGGTGGTGACTTTTTAAAAATAGAAAAACTTGATGATGAAAAAATCAGAGTTGGCGGCGGAGTACTCTTTGTAAATTTTCTGAACTTTTTGATCAAAGAGAATTTATCTGGATTTGAGGAACTCGTTGGAATACCGGGAACAATAGGTGGTATGATTAAAATGAATGCTGGAGCTTTTGGAAAAAATATTTCTAACAACCTTATTTCATTAGAAACCATCGATGGAAAAAAAGATAAAAAAGATCTTGTTTTTTCTTATCGAAAATCAAACGTTGACTATCCTGTTATTTTTGCAACCTTTCAATTTGAAAAAAATAAAAAGTCCAGAATTCTTAAAAATATTGAAGAATTCGCAAAACTCAGAAGTAAAAATCAACCTAAAGATATCAAAACTTTGGGCTCGACTTTCAAAAATCCATCTCCCGATCTTCCAGCGTGGAAACTTGTTGATGATGTTGGAATGAGAGGTTTTTGCATCAACGATATCTGTGTTTCAGAAAAACATACAAACTTCATAGTCAATAGAGGCACCGGTGATGCAAAAAGCTTTTTAAAGATGATCTCTTTAATACGAAAAAAAGTTTATAGTAAAAAAAGAGTAAAACTGGAGCTTGAAGTTGAAATACTATAACGGAAGATACGATCTTCTTCTAAGAGAGAAAGAAAAGAAAAAAAGTAAAGGTATAAAAAAGATCAAAAGTTTTTTTGTGAAAACCTTAAAACTTTTGGTACTGATAATGTTAAGCGCAGCAACACTCGTTTTCTTATCAAATAAGTTCATCAATATGAAGATTTTCAGAGTAAAGGACATAGAGATAAAAGTCGTTAATGAAAAAATTTACATTGACGATAAACCTTTCAAAAATTTAGTGGGAGAAAACATTTTTAAAATAGAAGGCGAAAAGATCAAGGAGATTGTGGATAGAAATTATAGTGACTTTAAATTAAAAAACATAAAAAAGAGTTTTCCTTCAAAACTTGAAATCATAGTTTACAGAAAGATACCCCTTCTGTTGGTGGAAGATAATATTGTTGTATACCAGGATATGGAAGTGGGGATAAGTAATAAATACTCTGCAGCAAATTATATATTTGTTGAAACCTTTGAAAAAAATATCAGATCGGTTTATGACATTCCAGGTCTTCCAACGATCTTTCCCGATATTATCAGAGAAAAGGACAACATAAAAAAAATATGTTTCACAGATAGAGGAATAAAAGTTTATACAAGAAGTAATAAATCTTTAATCATAAATAAAGGTGATAGAATACCAAAGTTGAAAGATTTTGAAAATATCGAATATAGAACAATAGATTTAAGATTTAAAAATGGAATATATGTAAAAAAATAAATGAAAGAGAGGTAAATATGGTTATCACTGTATTGGATATCGGAACATCCACAGTTAAAACTCTTATTGCAACAATTGAAGAAGAAAATACCATAAATCTTCGAGGAGTTGGAGAATCATCAAAACATAAAATGTACAAATCGAAAATTACCGATGTCGAATCCACTGTTGCAGCAATAAAAGATTCTATGTTAAAAGCAGAAGTTATGGCAGGACTTAAACCCGATAACCTATTCGCTTCCATCGGTGGAGTTGAAACAAAAGGTATTACGGGAAAGGGAACGATAGCTTTACCCAAACAAAATTCAATAATAACAGAAAACGATGTTATAAGAGCTATAAATCAGAGCAAAGTTATGTCCATAGGAGATAATCCTATTATACATGTTATCGAAAGAAATTTTACAGTTGACACTCAGGAGAACATAAAAAATCCGATTGGACTTATTGGATCAAAACTTTTATGCGAAACGATGGTTATAACTATTCCATCTCTTATAATTCAAAACTATAGTAACGTTATAGAGAGAGCCGGTTATAGAGTTGAGGATTACATTTCACAACATATTGCCGCTTCATATTCTGTTCTTTCTGAAGAGGAAAAAGAACTTGGAGTCGCTCTAATAGATATCGGAGGAGGAACAACAAAGATTACCACTTTTACCGATTCGGTTATCAGAGAGATCGATACGATAGAGATAGGTGGTATGAATATAACAAAAGATATCTCTATCGGTTTGAGGTTAACAAACAGTGAATCTGAAAATGTTAAAAAGAAATATGGAAGTTGTATCAAAGATAATATAAATCCAGACGAAAGATTTAAAGTAAAAGGTTTAACTGATAACGAGGAAAGAGAGATAAGTTCTCTAGAACTTTATGAAATAATAGCTCCAAGGGTTGATGAACTTATAGAGTTTATACAACAATCTCTGGCATCATCACAACTCTTTGACAAATTGAACGCCGGACTCGTCTTAACAGGTGGAACAGCAAATCTAAAAGGGATCAAAGAAAGATTTGAAAGAAAAATGAATCTGCCTGTAAAGATAGGATATCCAAAATTGAACGTAGGAATGTCGGAGCAGATCAAAGATCCTTCGTTTGCTGTAGCCTGTGGTATTCTGGAGTATATAACTCCCAGATACTCAAACAGAGGATATTCAAATAAAAAGAGAATAAATTTTTCAGGTTCCTTTTCAAAAATCTATAACACGATAAAAGATCTTTTTAAATTATAAAAAGGGGGAGAAAAATGTTTATGCCAGTTAACGATCAAATTCAACCAGCCAAAATAAAAGTGCTGGGAATCGGAGGTGCTGGAGGAAACGCTGTCAATAGAATGATAAACTACAAATTTACGGGCGTTGACTTCATTTCAATAAACACGGATCTTCAGATTTTGAGTTTGTCAAAAGCACCAACAAAAATTCAAATTGGAAAATCGATCGCAAAAGGTCTCGGTGGAGGCGGAGACCCTGAGATTGGGAAAAAAGCAGCTGAGGAAAACAAAGATGAAATAAAAAAGGTTCTTGAAGGAAGTGATCTTGTTTTTATAACAGCTGGTATGGGGGGTGCAACCGGAACAGGTGCAAGCCCTGTTGTCGCTGAAATTGCTAAAGAACTTGGAATCCTAACGATTGCAATTGTTACAAGACCTTTCCTTTTTGAAGGTAGGAAAAGAAATGAGGCAGCTGATATAGGAATAAAAAAGTTGAAAGAGATAGTTGATACCATGATCGTCGTCCCAAACGAAAAATTAAAAATGATATGTGATAGATCCACACCTTTGAACATGTTGTTTGAAAGTGCAGACAACGTTCTATATCAGGCAACAAAGGGGATATCTGACATCATTACGAGAGCGGGATACATCAACAGAGATTTTGCGGATGTTAAAAGTATAATGTCCCATAGAGGTGATGCTATAATCGGTGTCGGAAGTGCAAAAGGAGATGATAAAGGAGCAAGTGCTGCACAGATAGCTCTCGATTGTCCAATTCTTGAAGATGCATCCATAGACAAAGCGTCTGCAATTCTCTTATCGATAACAGGACCAGAAAGACTCGCATGGGGAGATGTTGAGGATGCTATAGAGATAATCAAGAAAAGAACAAACAATAACGACATTAATCTGACATGGGGTGTAATTTACGATAACAATATCGAAGATGAAGTTAGAATCACAATCGTTGCTACAGGTATAAATGGGAATATTGATAAAAAACCTGAAAAAGCTGAAGCTTTAGAACTTTTCCCTGAAAATAGAGATGTTAAGGAAAGTTTTGAAGATAAATTTACAGTAAAAAGAAACTATTCAAAGGAAGAGGATATCGAAAAACCTGCATTCCTAAGAAGAGCAAGTGATTAAAACTTTTTACCTCCCCCATGGTGGGAAGGAATCTCCTTCCCACCTACAATAAACTTATAAAATCTTTCTTTATCTTTCCACTTGAAAAGCATTTCAAAACAACTCTTTGACAGTTTTTAGAAATTTTTGTTAGATCTTCTTTACTGTAAAAATCAAAAAATTTTTTTACGATAACTTCAGGATCATAATATTCAAAAACTAATCCGTTATAACCAGTTTTCACATAATCATCCATACCATTTCCCTTCAAAAGTAAAGGAATTACACCAGACGCCATACTTTCCGCTACAACTCTCGAAAAAGTTTCTGTTCTCCTGTTAAAAAATAATAAAAAAGAAGCGATCGACAAAACATTTTCAACTTCTTCATAATTTTTAAAAATCACTTCTTTGAAATCGTGCTTTTTCATGTATTCGATTCCAAAAAAACCTGTTTCCTTTTTTATAACTATCAATTTGGCATCGCCCATAACACTTTTAATCCTTTCAAAAACTTCAAAAATCCTATCATATCCTTTTTCATATGTTGGATCACCGAAATACAAAAATATTTTAAAATCCTTCGCACACTCTTCCACTCTGTCAACGATATTGTACAAAACTTTTCCGTTTTTTAATCCATACCTTGTTTTTAAAAAATTGGAGTTAAAAACTGTTTGGTATGAAAAAGTGTAAATAAATCTTTTTAATACTTTTATCATTCCGTTTTCGTACATATCTCTTTCGAAAATGATCCATTTGAAATTGCGATATTTTAATTTGTAAAAAAAAATCAAAATATGTGATTTAAAAGTGTTTGTGATGATCATATCGGATGTCAAATCAATCATTTTTAAGGCATCCACAGATTCCTTTAAAAAAAGAATAAGATTCTTTAAATCTTTTTTTAAAAGAAGAGTTTCTCTTTTTATGGAGATTTTTTCAATTTTAACATTTTTATTAAAATTCCATATCCTCTTATCTGCAACTAACACTTTAATATCAAAATCCTCAACAAGAATATTTATCAACTTTTCGAGTGATATTTCAGCTCCACCTCTATAGGGGGAGAGATCAACAAAAGTAATTCTTTTCATAATCTTTCCAAAATTTTTTCAACTATAAAATTTGAGGAAGTTTCACCAAAATGTTCTACAAAAAATTTCAATCTGTTCCCAACATAATCCTTATCAAAACTTTTTTCAGAAAATCTTTTATACAATCTTATAAAATCATCTTCATCTGAAACTATCTCCGCCATTCCACTTTTTGTCAATCCTAAAAAATCTCCTCTGTTAAGAAAATCTATCACCATTACAGGTTTACAGAAAAACATCGCTTCAAGAAGTGCTGTTGAATAAAAACCTGTAATAATTTTAGATCTTCCTATGAATTCCTTAATTTTTCCTTTTTTCCATCTTATAAGTTTACTTTCTGAAAAAATTTTTTTCAAAAAATGAAAGTTGTACTCATTCCTTAGATATACTTTATAGTTGATCTTTAAACCTTCAAGCATTTCTGCAATTTTTTTATAAACATATTCAAATTCCTCTTCAAACCCTATAAACTGTTGATCTATCAAAAGGAGATCTATGTCCCTCTCAGTTTTATCACAGTTGATCTCAAAATCAGGATTACCTCCTATTATTATCCTGTTTTCAGGAATAAAATTCTTTAAATAAAGATACGAGGCATTTCCCCAGCACACGAAAAAATCAGCATTCAAAGGAGCAAAAGATTCTTTTATCATAGGTAAACCACTTTCAGAAATTGGTGTAATACCATGTTGAAAAACAAATGTTTTTACACCCTGCATTTTGAAATATTCTACAAGAATCTGTTTGAATTTTGTTCTGTCTTCATCCACCAACACGAATAAAGGTAAATTTTTTGAAAAATATTTTTGAAGTAATTTGTTAAATCTTTCAAGATCGTAATAATTGTCCTGAACTATATCTTTATAAAGATTCTCCATTTCGTATCCTCTATCAACTATTTTAATCGAAATCGGAAATCTTCCTATTCTCGAATAAACAAGATTTTGTCCATCAAAAAATCCAAAAGGACTGTTTGTGATTTTTATAGTTATATTATTTATCTTTTTTTCAAAAAATTTATCCCGTATACTCGATGGAAGGTTTCCAAAACTCAAAAAAAATGGTCCTTTTGGATCTTTAATTTTTAGATTTATTGAAAACAAATTTTTCTTTTTTTTCCTGTATAAAAATTTTCTTGATACACTGTCAAAAGTCGCCCATAACAAAGAATATTTTAAATTCTTAAATTCAGGATAGAGATTTAAAAAATGTTCAACTTTTTCAACTGACAAAATATATTTTTTTATCTGATATTCTTTAATCGATTCTGTATCCATCATACTCCTCAAACAAAACTTTTAAAATGACCGGTAAAACAAAATGAAAATTGAACAACGATGAAAGGAGGAAAAGGAGAATGTAAAAAATTGTAAAAATATTGATCTTTCTAAAAAGTATCCAAACTGAAAGAACAAAATATAAAACGAAAACAAACCCACCAGAGAATAGAAGATTCAGAAAACTCGTTTCATACTTATTCTTATCGATATTTTTATCAAGAGCTTTACTCGAAAGATACAAACCGTCTCCAAAAGGTTTCCTCTTTAAATTAACCATATCATTTTTTACCTTTTGTATTCTGTTTTTCAGAGAATATGTCTCAAAATTCCTTATGAAAGGTTCGACATTATGCTTTAATATTGTTTCAAGCCTGCTGTCATCTTTATACACGGTTGTATCAATCTTAACAAAAATTAATAAAGATTCAGTTAAGATAAAAAAAAGTAAAAAAACAACAAAAAAAGTTTTATACCTTTTTTCAAATAGAAGAAAAATAAAAAACATAAATATTGCAAGAAACATAGCCGTTCGAAACGAAAAAAGTATTACAAGAAAAAACGAAATCAAAGAAAAAGCGATAGATAATCTATTTTTATTTTTAAGAAAAAGAATAAATGATAAAACAAGAAAACAGGAAAATTCTTCAACAGATGAAAAAGTTGAGAAGGGTCTATAATAGTTACCAAGTTTTAAGGAAGTATATTGATAAAATGAGACATTCTTAACATAATAAATATCAGACAAAAAATAAATGTTAAAATACTGTAACACTGCATAAAAAAATGTTAAAGGAAAAAGATAAACAAGAAACCTGTTGAACACAACAGTAAAATTTTTAAAATTTAAAAAAAAGAAAAAAGGAAGAATGTAAAGATTCAGAAGGACGAAAAAATCAAAAATGTCTGTTTTTAGCGGTAAAATTATCATGTAAAGTATTATAAGGAAATGGAGTAAAAAAAATAGTTTTAATTCCTTTGTTAAATCCAAAAATGAATAAAAAATCTCTTTTAAAAAGAAAATAATATAGAAAAAAGGTATAAGAAAAACAAGATTATAGGTATACCCTGCTGTGAAAAAATAAAACAATCTCGAAAAGAATCCGTAGAACAATAAGAAAAACAAAAAGGAAATACTGTTTTTACTTTTTATATCAAAAACAACTATAATGAAAAACAGCACCAAAGGAAAAACGAAAAATAAATTTTTTTCCTTAACCGCAAAGAACGTATAAAAAGATATTGCCATAAAAATCGATAACAATTTAAAGATATTTGAAACTCCTAACCTTCTCATCGGTTTAATTTTACCATTTTTTTAAAAAATAAAAATATTTTTAAATAGATATTTATAAGTTTTTTTATCTTTTGCCCATAATGTTTTTCAAGGAAATAATCCATAGATTTAAAAGAATAATTCAAAGATTCTCTTGATGCAGAAAGGTTATGTTTGTGAAACGCTTTTAATTCTGACTCATAAAATATTTTAAAACCCTGTTTTCTGAATCTTAAAAAAAGATCTGTTTCCTCATAGGTTAAAAAAAATCCAGGATCAAATTTACCAACTTTTTCAAAAGATTTTTTTTCTATAAGCATCAAAGATCCGTTAACTCCACAGACCTCTTTTGAACTTTTATAAAAATGAATCCCTTCCCACACACCCAAATATCCATTACTCTTTTTATCGAAAAGTGAAAGAATAAAAGGTAAAAATGAAAAGTGATAGAGAATAACAAAAGGATCATAACATTTTTTTTGAATACCTTTCCTGAAACTTACATTTGAAAAAATATTGAACCCAACAATCGAATAACCTTTTTCTTTATACTCCTTTATCTTCCATTCGAGTTTTTTAAAAAATTCTCTCTCAAAAATAATATCATCATTCGATACAAGAAAATAATCTGTTTCGACAAAAGATGAGGCAATGTTTACAGATTTACCATAGCCATAATTTTCCTGATTTTTTACATATGTTGTTTCTAAACCTTTCGGAATAACACTTTCATTATCACCATTATCTACCAATATTAGTTTGACATTACCTCCTTTTAAAATTTTGTAATTATGTATAAAAAATTGCTCGGCATTTTTTCTTTTAAATAAAACAACTATAAGATTCAGTTCAAATTTTTTCTCATCCATAATACAAGTTTTTTCCCCTCAAAAATAAATATAAAACATATAAAAATGATTATACCTATCAAAAGATTTAGATTCAATTTTTCAAATGAGAATATCAACAAAGAAAAAAGCAGCACGGTAGCGAGAGAAAACAAATTCAAAATTTTTGCTTTCAAAATAAATTTTGATAAAAGTATCCAAATAAAAAAATAAAGAGTTTTCAAAGTTAAAAAATAATATGAAAATTTAACGATGTCAATTTTTTTTTCAAAAATGTAGAAAATTAAAACACCAGATAAAATCAAAAGTGAACCAGCGATTTGAAGGTAGTTATAGTATTTCAACTTCTCTATTGAGAGGAGTTTGTTGAACATTATGTAAAAAAATATATCAAAAAAAATCGTTATTGAAAGTATTAAAAATATGTTAACCGATTCAACATAATTCGTTAAAAACTTTCCTGTAACGATTTTCAAAAAAACGTATGAAACGGTTATAAAGAAAAAAGTCAATACCGAAATAGTTATAAAAAAGAAATTCAATCTTTTACAAGAATACTTATCTATATTTTTTACAAAATCGGGTAAAAAATATTGAACTATCGAAACAGGTAACATCTGAACGAATGAAAGGAAAAACACTGCGGTTGAATATATTGCAAAAGTTTCTTTAATGAGAATAAAACTTAAAAATAATCTTTCAAAACTGGAGATTATCTGGTTTAAAAGTCCCACGAAATAGATAGAAAATCCTTTTCTTAAAAAAAACAAAAGATTCTCGAAATTGAAAGTTTCAAAACGAATACCTTTTGTAAACATAACACCAACAGCAAATGATAACAAGGAATAAAAAATAAAACTAATGTATGCTCCGTTCAAACCAAAAAAATAAGTCAAAACTATTGTTAAAACCAAAAGTATGATCTGTGAAAGAACAAGATTTATTGAATATTTAGAAAAATCTCCTGTGGATTTCAAATAGTATAAGGGTATCTCCTTTGCAGAATAAAAAAAGAGCGTTAAGGACAAAAAAAGAAAGATTTCTTTTTTAAGGAATAAAACTAAAAGGGACAGGAATAAAGAAATAACAAGAAAAATTAAAGAATTTATTGTAAAGATTTTATTTTTGTAAATTTCTTTTTCTTTATCAGATACTTTTGGAAGAAGGATAAGAAAAGAATTTGTTAAACCAAAATTGAACAGTAAAAGATAATTTAAGATAATTTTGAATTGACTGAATTCTCCCATCTGTTGGAGTGAAAGCATTTTGACAAGAAAAAAACCCTGGATGAACGATAAAAAAATATTTATGTAATTTGATATGGTATAAAAAGTGACACTTCTAATCACCATTAAAGAAGTTCAGCTCCACATTTCTCACAGTTAAACAGATCTGATCTGTTAATATGACCACATTTGGGACATACAAGACCTTCAATCGTTTCAATGTTTTCTTCCTTAACGTTGACATCAAAATCTTTTTCAAAAACAAGATCATCCTCACTCTTATATTTTTTGTTGTTCATCTCAAGAGGATTATCTTTAACCATTTTTTCCTCTTTGGGGAGATCTTCCCCTAAAGAAAATTTTTCTTCTTTAACAATGTCAGGTTGAATTATATTATCTATCGCAGATTTGATATTTTCAGATAAATTGCTGTCCAGTTCTTCCGGTTGGACATTTTCATTTATATTTTCTCCTATAGGTGGAAAATTTGCTTCGATTTTACTTTCAGGATATACCAGATTGTTTTCATAAATTATTTTTTCTCTAAACTGCTCCAGAGAAGGTTCCATCGGCATTTTTTCTTCAGGTAATATTTTGGTTAACTCCTTTTTCTCTTCCTGAAGTTTTCTCAGTTGATCATTTAATTCATTCTTTCTGTTATCCAGTATTTGTTTTTTTTCTTCAAACTCTTTTAATGTAATCTCTCCAAGTATACTTCTAACATTTAATTCTTCTATTTCAAGTTCTAAACCGCTTATTTTTTCATTGATTTCTTTTTCATTTATATTTATCTTTTCTATCTCACTTTTGACAAATTCTGCATCCTTTTTAATCTGTTCAAATATGTTTTTCAATTTCTCTTCATATTCATTTTTGATCTTCTCATAGATCGCAAGTTTTATCTGTCCCTTCATTCCTTCAAGTTTTTTCATTCTATTTTCAAGTTCCTCTTTCTCTGAGATCAAACTTTTTAAGTCCATTCTTCCCCCTTTATTATTTTTATGAGAGATTCTTCTACTAACAATGTTCCATACCTTTGATTGAATTTTCTTAGATCCCTTAAAAGATTATATACTATTTCAAAACTTTTTTTCAACACTTTTTCATCCCAATTTTTAAATTTGCTTTTTTCATTTTTTTTTGCTTCAGAGAATTGTTTTAAAAGCATCATAACAAGTCCATCGTTAGTCAGAAGTTTCCATTCAAGACATTTTCTATACGACATTATTGTTTCCTTTAATCTTTTTTCCGATAGATTGTTAAGAAAATCGAAAATGTATGAATCGTAAAATTCAACTTTATCCTGTAATTTCTGAATATCATCTAAAGTTAAAATTTCTCCTTTCATGTATGAAGAGTTGATTATGTTAAAAACAGAATAAATATTTCCATCAGTAAAGTCGAGTAATTTTTGTGCCATGAGATCAGTTATTTCCATATCTCTAACTTTTCCAAACTCAACTATTCGTTTTATGTTTATATTTTTAAGAAAGCGAGGATCCATCTCAACAAAAAAATGAAGTGCGTTTTTGAATTTTTGTTCAGAAACTTTTTTTATCTCATATGGGGCAAGTTCCTCTTCATCAATGCAAAGAATTATAAGTATTATATTTTTTTCAAGCCCAGAGGCTAAATCATCTATTCTTTCGGCAAAATTTTTAGAAATCTTTAAACCATCTTTGAAGACAAAAATTTTTTTTTCAGAGATAAATGGAGGTGTTAAAATCTTACTATAAAATTCTTCTTCGTTATTCTCATCAATATAAAATTCGAAGTAATCAAAATCCTCAGCACCAGTTGATATATATTTTTCTTTCAACTTTTGTATAATACTTTTTATATCCTCAGAATAGTTCCCTGATATTACAAAAAAGTTTTTATTTTCCGATAAAGTCAAAATATCATTTATTTCCATTAGAATAAATATGAGATTCCAATAGAGTTCGTGTTACCTATTTCAAATATTGATAGAGAATAATAAATTGAACCATTCAAGATATTTAAAAATACTCCGAACCCAGTATTTTTTATGTCCGATCTTTCAAAAAGATTTTGGTTGTAACCTATATTGAAACCTATAATGTTTGAATAGGTATAAATCAAAGATGTCATGAGTTTTTTATCATTAAGATCATAGGATACTTCTGAAAAAATGTTCGATTTTATTTTATGGATATCGATAGAATAGGATAGGGCTGTAAAGAATCTGTCTTTTATCAAGTTTACAGTGTTGGAATCAGTATCCCATACAATTCTTGTTTTTGCAACATCTTTATAAACGAATGAAAAGGAGAATATTCCAGGAATTTTCGATTTAAAATGATCAAATGAAAATTTAACGGTTATTCCAAGATCAATTCCAAACCCTATACCTCTATTCGTATACAATTTCTGATATAACGATTTTATGTTTCCACCAAAACTCCACTCATAAAAGTTTTCATCTTTGTGTCCATTCGTCCTGTATGAAAAATTAAAAATTCCAGCAAAGCAGTTATCTGAAAAAAATCCTTCGGGAACAAACGAAACAGAATCAGAATATTCTGGATAGATCGGAATATCGTTTATATTCTGGTTTAAAACTTGAAAACCAAAATTCACTCCTTTGATTTCGGGTAACAGAAACGAGAAGTTGTTATAATCTGATATATTAGAAAATAAAAATTTATGTTCATAAAAAAGCACAAAACTTTTTCTTGGCTGACCAAACATATTTGAAGAGTTTGAAGGGTTAAAGTAAAAGAGTGGTAACCTTGAAGAACTGAAAGTCAGAACAGCACCCTTACCTCCTTCTCCAACAGGTGTTGGTAAAATGGATAGGAAATCACTTGAAAAAATTTTTAAATTTAAAGAAATGATAAAAAAAATCAAAATTTTTCTCATCTTATTACACTCATCTTTTGGATTTTTGATTTCACTCTTTCTCCATCACTTTCTGCTTCTATACAGTAAAAATATGTTCCATTTTTATAATCATCGATCTGGATATCAACATAAACAAACCTATCTTTAAGAAATGAGAGATTATAAGTTTTAAAATGTTCACCACTTGATTTATATATTTTGAGTATTGCTGACTGTGGATTTTTTGATAGTTCACAAACTATCCTCGTGTTTTTCCCAACAACAGGGTTCGGGAAATTTGCAACATTGATGATCTTAAACTGGTTTGAAACTTGAAAATCAAACACCTTTTCTGTTGAATTTCCATAAATATCTTTACAGTAAACTTTAAGAGTATGTTCTCCATTTTCAAGAAATTTTGAAATTTTTACTGGCATTGTTTTTTTTACTGTTTCCTCTGTAACCTTATAATCAGTTTCAGAAGAAAGAGTATCATCATCCATCATAATCAAAAAACTTCTGGTGTCGATTCCCTCATTATCCTCAACGGTAATTCCAAAATCTATATTGTTAACAAGTATTGTAGAATAGTAGACCTCTTTGTTTTCGACAAAGATTTTTACAACCGGTGGAACAGTATCATTCCATCTCCCGATAACAAATCTTTCAGTATTCCTTTCAAATACAAAAAGAATCGTATCTTCTCTTTTCTCTCCCTTCAAAACAAACTTATTTGAAAGAGAATCGTACATTAAAACATTCGCAGGGAGAAGTTCTGAATCTGGATAAAGTGAAAGAACATTTCTATAATCAGGATTTAAAATATCTATTCTATAGACATCCATCTGTTGTTTATCAATGTTCAATATTTCTATGTTTTGATCTGTCTTTTTTAACGAGTCCCTTGAAACAATTATGAGATTCGTATCATCGTCTGTCTGTCCATTGTTAAAAATACAAAGGGAATGATATGTTATTGATGAATCAAAAGGCTGTTTTCCATATATATACGAGTAAATGTAATCAAAATCTGATTCAATTACCCTGTTGTTCGTAAAATTCCTGTCTGGGAAACTTAAGGTGTCCTTTGCAGCAAACACATAGATTTTTTCTCCAAAATAATTTTTAGAAATTTTGACCTTCGATTCTTTTGTTTCTCCTCCTTTCAACGAAACAGTATCAATCCCTATTAAAAGAGTATCATCGTTTTGATCTATATGATAAAAATGGACTGGCATAGAACTGATATCCCTTTCTCCACCATTCGAAATTCTTACTGTTATTGCCGGACTTTTATCTTTGAATGACAGATAAGGTTTTTGGAGAACCTTCGCATCGGGATAAGGAGGAATCAACAGCTTTTTTGTGAAAGTTGTAAAATTCATATTTTCTGTTGAGTCAGAATAAGAGATATAGTAGTAAAAATAATCGTACGAACTTTTTTTTGCTTTTATCGGTGGTAACAGATTTGTGTAAAAAAGTAAACTATCAACAGAATCCTGAACCATATTTGCAGTATAATAATAGGTAGAATTTGGGTATTTATAATTCGCTGAAAGATTTTTTATGTTTTTCCCACCTACCTTCGCATATATTCTGATTTCTGTTAGGGTATCAGGATTTGAAGGAGATATAGAAAAACTTTTAACACCATCTCCTCCAACAGTCGGATATGATAGATAAAGAACTGAGGTATCATCAGTAAAAGCAACTGTTGCTAAAACCATAGTTGAATTGGGAAGAGAATCTGGTAGATATAGAGTATTTTCTCCATAGCCATTCACAAGATTTGAATGATCAAAAATCAACATTCTTCTCTCTGTATCGATAAGAACACTCTCAAGGAACCCATCCTTAAGATTCGAATCTGAATGTATAACAACAAGAGTATCTTTGGGTGCTATCTGATAAGAAGAAAGTGAACATGTTTTTTCAGAGATATCAGGTATCTTTAAATCCAGAAGATTCACTCCCAGTAACCCATAATTTTTTATCTCGTAAACATTAGGATCATCCAGATTTGAACTACCAAAAGCACTGCTGTTGATAAAAAAGTTTAACTCACCATAAAGTATTATATCTCCAATGTTTTTTATACCATTGAAAGCGATCTGTCTGAAATTTGATTCTCCCAAACTGTTGTTAAGATTATCAGTACTTGCAGTCGCTGATCCATAATACGCAATCGCTCCACCAAAAGGAGCGAGAACGAATGCCTCCCCTATTGACTGTTGATCCCTCAAAAGTTCATCATAATAACCTGTATCACAGGAATAAACTTTCACAAAAGGCAACCTGTTGATGTTGTTCATTCTCAAAACATCGGTTAACCTGATATAAACTCCACTACCTATAGATTGGGAAGCTCCATGGGCATATATGTTCAAAATCGATGCTCCATAATTCAACTGGTTTATGAAATCACCGTTGTTATCGTAAAGATTGGCCATAAAATCAACACCAATATAATCAGGCATCATCGATGCAAGTTTGAGTGACTGGTACTTTGCATCAACATAGGAAGGAAGTCCAGCGCCAGGAGGGGTTGTATCGTATGCAAATATAAATTTTAGATTGAATATTCCTGAATTTTTCCAATCAAGATAATGTTTAACCTTTTCTATAGCGATATCAATTTCATTTTCGTTTCTTACAGGGAACCTTGAAATCGATATATCCTCAACAGGATCGTCTCCCACTATGGTTGCATAATAGTTGTCAGATGCTATGAGAGCTCTTGAATATGCTGAATTTTCATAGTAGTATGCTGCAGGTATACTGTAATCAAAAATTTTTAAATGGTTATTATTGTCATAAGATCCATCACCCAAAAGGAGAACATGTGTTGGTGGAACACTCCAGTTATTATATGCTGAGATCAAAAAATCTTTGATAGGCCTAACACCTCTCATTCCATAATTGAACTCATCATAAATCTCTTCAGTTCCAACAAGAAAAACTTTGTTTTCCGATGAAAAAAGTTCAGCGAATTCTTTCGCTTTTTCTTTCAGATTCTGATCAACGATGATAACATAATTTCCTGCATTTGTCGGAGAATCGAGATTGTTGAAATTGAAGGTCTCTATGGTGTCGGGTTTAAGAAAAGAGGTGTTTTGATACACTGAATAGTTAACCGAAGAAGTAAAAATCTGATCGGTAAAATAAAGGTCATAGTTTCCAAGGACTGGATCATAAACCGTTATGAAATTGGTTATATTCTTCAAATCTTTCCTGTATATTTTAATATCGGTCGAAGTGAGACCTTTAATGTGAAATTTGTATGAACCAAAATTCAGATTCGAGATTTTAAAGTCAAGTTTTCCATTTTTTACAATAAGATTTCTCATGTATGAATATTCAAAATAGTTTAGACCAACACCTATCGTGTCACCACCTATGAGTTGAAATTTAATCTTACAAGAATCCCCTGTAAACTGTAAAGAATTTTTTAAGTATTTATATGGAGAAAGATCATCCCATTTTATAGTATCAACAAGAGAATCGTTAATATAGAAACCCAAAACATGATCAGGATTCAAAAGAAGATTATAGGAAAATCCATGAAAATATGCTGAAAAATTGAAACTCTGATAAAGAGTATCATAATCATAAAAATTTATGTACTTCTCATAAGGAGTCGTTTCATTTATTGAGTACATAAACCAGAGGTCGGATGTATCAATTGTTGTTCTTCCCCCAAGTGGTTGATAAAAGGAATCATTTTCAATATGTTCTTCACAGAGATATGAACTGATAGTGGAATCTATTAAAGAATCATCGATAAACTGGTTATCCAAAACATACCTTATCCCGTTTCCTCCACCAGCAACTATAACATATACATTTTGGAGTTGAAATTTATCAAAGTAAGTGTTCTCACCTTTTTTTCTTTCACCATAAAATTCAAAATAATCTCCTGCTCCAAAAACATTATCACTGGTCCCATATATATTTATCGGTATCTGAATATTTCTGTTGTAAACCTTTATAGTTTTTGGATCAAAGGTCGAGAGATCTATACCAGTTTTATTCTTGATATCATCATAGTATATTCTGTAGAGTCCATTTTCTCCTATTTTAATTTTTGCAAGAGGTGTTCCATCATAACTTAAAGATTTAACCTGTTTTGTTATCCTCGGCTTTATGAAATTTTTTAAATCTTTACCATTAATCGCTATAGATGTTAACAATTTTTCAGTTTTTATATCAGGATAGATAATTTTTCCACTACTCTTTGTTTTTTTGAAACTAACTGTAACAGTATATTTTTCTTTATAAGGTTTTAAAGGAAGCAGTTGAAAATCTTTAAAAAAGAAAGGTTTTCCCAAAACGATATCTTTTAAATTTGATGGATATAGATTTAAAGAAAAATCAACAGGTGGAAGTATTAGAACTTTTGTAGAATCATTTTCTTTTGGAAAATAATTCACGGTTATACTCTCTTCTGAAAAACTATAATTAAATGAAGAAAATAAATGAGAAAAACCTAATATGATAAAAAGAAGAACAACTATTTTAAATTGTAAAACTTTTCTTTCCATCTTTTTTCACCTTCTTCAACAGTTAAAAAATAAATTCCAGTTTTAAATTTTGATTGATCTAAAATGAACTTCTTCGAGTAGACTGAATATTTATCAACCATTTTACCGGATACATCATAAACAGAGATTCTGTAATTTCCCTGATTTATAAAATCGAAAACCATCTTTGTTTTCTCTTTACTCAACTTGTATGGTTTTTTGTAATCTTCATTCATAGAATATTTTTTGGAATCCGTATAGTAGGTCCAGTAAATGTTGTTAGGCCAGAACGATGATGCGGGAGTTTTATCGTTAAGTATATAAACAAGATGAATGTTTTCATCTTTATCCAGAATGCATTGTGGTGTAGCAATATAAGAAGTATCATGACGAGCGATAAGTTTTATGCTGTCGACAACCTCATTTGATATGTCATAAACCAGTTCATACAATTCTCCATAATAATAGTTATCTGAAACATAAAACAGATGAATTTTGTTGTTCAAAATAAGACCGGTTGGATAATAGATATTCGAATTATCGTCGGACAAAAGTTTAGGTGTTGACCATATACCATTCGAATATTTTGAAATATAAAGTTGACTCAATCCATTTAACAAAATAGTAAAAACCACAAATTCATTCTGACCGTCGGAAATTATGTTGGGATAATAGATATCAGCTGTTAAACTAAAAATCGAAATTTCATTCTGCCATAGATTGTTTACTCTTCTTTTGTTAAAAATATTTTGATATCCATTATTAATTTTAGTGTATACAAGTGAAATATCCTCATTTGGATAAACATAAAAATCGTAATTTAAACAACTTTTATCCGAGTTCGTTATATTTGAAGGAGTATGGATAGTTGAATCAAAATAACCATAGTATATGTTGAACACACCTGTTGAATCATCACAATAGATAAAATGATGTTTTTTGTTTCTGTAAAAGGATTTGGGATACCATGAGTTTGAAGTTGTATTTGTCACCTGAAAAATGGAAGAGAGTAAAACACCATTAAAATATCTTCCAAAGATGTTAAAGTTACCATCCTGTCTGCTTTCCCAGAGAAACAAAAATCTACCATCTTCATCAACAGACAGTGTTGGCATCCATGATAGAAGATAGTATCCTGTTCCACTTTCCGGCTTATCATAAACTATACCATCATACAGCCATTCGTTTCCATCATATTTATACTTTCTGATACAAAAATAAACATCTTTTGAAGTATCGTACCAACCAAGATGTAAATTGCCAAGGGTATCTTTTACTAAAAGATGGGAAGCATTAGGTTGAAAATAAGCGAGTCCATACTCCCATATTTTTACCGGTGTTTTCCATTGTGGAAAAACAAAAACGAATGTGATTAGGGGAAATAAAAGATAAAAAATTTTTTTCATAAAATATATTTTAATTATTAAACTATTTGTTGTCAATAGTTTTGGATTTTACAACTTCTGTAATGAAATCTTCAATAAAATCTTCTGAAAGATTGTTCGTTTTTTCCCAATCAAAATTTTTTGCCCATTTTTTAGCATCATTTTCCATCTGTTTAAGTTTTTCCCGATTCTTTAAAAGAGTCAGTATTTTCTCTGCAAGTTGTTCTATATTTCCATATTCATAAAGCAAACCCGAAAATCCATCTTTAACCGAATCTTTGAGTCCTAAAACATTTGATGAAATAACGGGAGTTCCAAGTGCGTTCGCTTCAATGTTGACTATGCCCCACCCTTCAATATAGGATGGATATACTGATATCCAGCTTTCCTGTAAAATTTTTATCTTCTCATGTTCAGGAACATATCCTGTAAAAATAACATCCTCTATCCTTAACCTTTTAACCAATTTTTTTAACTCAGTTTCATAATCTCCCATTCCAACAATGTATAAAACACATTCCTTACATTGTTCTTTGACCTTTTTGAAAGCTTTTATAAGGTGATGAACAGATTTATATTTTTTCAACCTTCCAACATAACATATCTGAGGGTATTCTTTTTTTTGATAATCATAACCAAAAAATCTTTTATCGATCCCACATTCTATTACTTTTATCCTTTTCCCATCTATGCCTCTTTTTAAAAGATCATCTCTCGTTGAATTTGAAATAACCTCAAAATAGGATTTTTTATATACAATCCTTATAGGTTTTTCAAAAAGATACACATAGGTTCCAAAAATAAAATTCGTTTGTTTAAAAATCGTTTTTCCAAAAATATGGGGTACCACAACGAAAACTGGAATCTTAACAAGTAAAGGCGTAAAAAATGGAACTTTATTTATATCCTCTATGATAAGATCTATTTTTTTTTCCTTAACTAAATCTCTTATTTTAAAGGTAACAAAATAGTTGAACAACAATTCGTTTCCGGTATGTATATAGGAAACATTGTTGATCGATTCATCTTTTGCACCTTTATAACCAGATGTTAAGAAGAATACTTTATGTTTTTTAGCAAGGTGCTCTGCAATTTTTGTTATATGAATTTCAGCACCACCATACAGAGGATTTTTTAAATCTCTCCAATTGATTATTAGAATATTCATTCTATCTTTTCAACTCCCAAAAGGTTGTAATCTTTATCGTATACAAATTTCTTTGTTAAAATTTTAAACAAAGGATACCCATTATATTTCATCGAAGGAGGCATCTTTGCTTTTAATAGAGGATCTGAAGAAAAATATTCAACTTTATCATATGTAAAATTACTATTTCTCTTGATTATTCTGGTCGCAAAATTTGAATCAATGTCAACAGGTTTTAAAAGTGTATCAAGATAAATCTTTTTAAACTCATATCCAATATCATCATAAAAAATTAACTCGTAAAATTTTTGAAGATCACCTTTAGAATCTTCCTTTATTTTTAGACTCTTGGTACCCTGGAAATCTCCCTCCTCAACCTTTTCGGTACTTAAAACAATGTATTCTTCCCTGTTAAAGAATTTTAACGAATCAACGATAGTTTCATTTTTTTGAATTCTAACAATCTTTTCAAATCCAAGAATGTCAGGTGATAAAAATAGATTTCCCTTTTCTCCAACACTATAAAAATTTACTTCCCATCTAGTTGAATTTTTATTCTTAACGATAGTGGTGAGTTTTATCAGGACAGAATCAACAGATGGAACCTTTTCTCCCAGCCCATCTTCATAATATGAAATAATCTTTTCACAACAATGTTTTTTCGTATCAAAAGTCACAAAAACTATTTTTTCAGCCCTATTAAAAATTTTAACACTTTCATTTTTTCTATCAAAGAATCTATAAACCATTTTTTCAGCAAACAAACTGTCATCTTCTATCTTCACAAATGTGTCAGTATAGGAAATCTCTATTTTTGAAATGTTGGTTTTCCAATCAAAAATATCTTTTTCAACAGGTTTTCCTTTATAACAGATTTCTATAGAAATTGGTCTTTTTTTATTATCATAGTATATTTTATAACCCTCTATCTTTTCAAATTCTGATTTTGTAATCTTTTCTTTGCCATCGATTCTACCTATCAGATCAAAATCCAAAAATCTATAGAATTTTTCAGACGATAACAATGTTTGAGAAAATGCACAAAAAATTAAAAATAAAATAACAAATTTTTTCATATATCCCCTTATCGTTTTAAAATATTCTATTAACTTTCAAAAAAAAAACAAGAAAAATTATATTTTTAATAATTGACATTTTTTCACCTATATATAAAATAAAAGAGTATGGGAATTTGGAAGGAGGATAAATGTTAGATCTTTTCTCTTCAGGTGATCCCACAAAAATAATTGAAAGAAGTAGTAAGCTGAGAATAGAAGGTAAACATGATAAAGCTGAACAACTGTTAAAAAAGAGCATTAAAAATTCAAAATCAGATTTCATAATACTGCTTGAACTTGCAAAAACACAATTTGAGATGGGTAAAGTCTTTGAATCTGTAAATACCCTGAGAAGTTCATATTATCTTTCACCTGAAGAGATAAACAAGATTATAAATGTTGGAGAGGATCTACATTACAGGGCAACATCACAAAAGGATCAAACTGCATCCGTTCTTATTGAAATGTATATAAAAAAAAGGGACTTTGAATCTTTTAGAAAAATTTTCGATACATTATCAGGTGAAGAAATAAAAAATCTTATAGGATACTTCGAGAAACTATATATCAATGTTAAAAATATAAAAACGGTTGACCAGTTTAACAAAAAGGATATTGAGATATGTTTATCGATGGGCATTTTATATCTTTATAACAAAAATTTCAAAGAGGCAAAACCGATTCTTGAAATGATGTTTAGAACACAGGTTAAGGATAGAGATTATATACTCTCAGAGTATATAAATGTTGCAAAAACAACATACGGTAATCCTGAACCTTATATCGCAATAGGAGATCTTTATATATTGATAAACGATAAAGATAAAGCGATAAACTATTTTCAAAAAGCTTCTTCAATAGATCCTAAATTAAAAACAGATATATCAAACAAGATTGAAGAACATATAACTGACACTAAAGAGATCTCTGAAACAAGTAAATATTCAATTGTTGATCTCGCGATAGAAAAAAAAGATTATAAAAAAGCACTGGATATTATCTATGAAATGATAAAAGATAAAAATGAAGTCACGGAAGAGATCGTCAGGAGAACATATCAGATAATACAGGGTGCTCCAGAATTTGTTGAAGGTTATAAACTTTTAGTCGAAATTTTCCTTATAAAAAAAGAAATATCAAAAATATTCACAAATCTTGAAAAAATTTATGAGTTAAAAAAAGAAGAAAAGGATTTTATTCTCAATACGATAAATCGAATAGAAAATGAAAACCTGTCAAACGAAGAAATACTTTTACTTAAAGCAAACATATTTTCCGATAGCAACGAATTTAATGAATCAGCAAAAATAATCAAAAATGTATATTTCAAAAACAATTCCTATACTTTCGATGTTGAAAAACTCGCAAATAAAATTCTTGATAAAGATCCAGAAAATATCGATGCACTGGAAACAATCTGTCAAATTTTTCTTGATAAGAACGAGGTGGAGAAACTGAAAAAGATATGTGAATATCTTATTTCAATAAACAATGAAGAACACATCTCTATCGCAAAAAAATACCTGCAAACAATCTACGATAAAAACCCATCAGATGTTGATATAAGATTAAACCTGAGTATCGCTCTAATAAAATTGGGAAAAATCAAAGAATCAGAAGTAATGATAACCGAAACTTTAAAATCGAACCCTGAGACATTTTATATAATCATCCCTCAGTTCTACAATTCAGCAAAAAACGATAAAGATGTTGCAACAATAGTTTTGAAGATCTTAAAAAGCATTGAAAGAAAAAAACTTGATCCTTTTTTATATGATTTTTCCCTCTGTGAGATGTCCTATCTTGCTTCAGATCTTGAATTCTCTCTTGGAATGTTAAAAGAAATGTTTGAAAAATTTCCCGAAAAAGAGGATGATTTACTTGAACTTCTTGGAAGGATTAAAGATTTTTATCCTGAAAATGAACTCGTTGCCGACTTTGAATTCAAACTTTTCACAGACAAAAAAGATTACAGGAAAGCCTACGAATCTCTTATAAAACTTAGAAAAGACAAAACAAAATTAGGACACATTCTTGATAATCTCTATATATTGAACAAAAATCATCCAGAAAACGTTTCCATAGTTGAAAGCATAATGGATATTCTTGATGAAATGGGATTTTACGAAAAGATAATAAAGGAAGCTGATAACCTTTCTTCAAAACTTGATCAACAAAAAATTGGTAAAATAAAATTTTTCCTTGGAAAAGCGTATGCAAACAAAGGTATGGTAAACGATGCGGCAACAGTTCTTTATCAAGCAATAATCCTTGATAAAACCTTAACAGAAAATACGCTCACCATATTAAAAGATCTGTTGAAGTATGATCCATTTTCACTCAGAATCCATTATACACTCTCCCTTGCATACTATCTGAATAAAAATATCGATTCAGCTATAGATGAACTACTTGAAATAGTAAAGATCGATCCCAATCAGATAAACATAGCAATATCAGAATTGGAAAAATGGAACGAAAACATTATAAACAATCCAAAACTTAATTTTTCTCTGGGAACCCTGTATTTTGAAACAGCCCAGTACGAAAAAGGTATTTCAAAAATGTATGAAACTTTTGAAATCGATAGTTCGTACCTCGATTCGATTTTAAACCTTATGTCAAATTATATTGAAAAGGAATCTGAAAATGGAGAGATTCTTTATGCAACCGGAGTTTTCTATGCAAAAAAAGGTCTTTATAAACTTGCTTCCGATTACCTGTACAATGCTATGTCTATAGAGACTGGTTTAAAGGAAAAAGTGATATCACAGCTACTGTTTATAATAAATCAGCAACCCGATGAGGTGGATCCAAGATTTTCGCTCGCTCAGGTCTATAAAGATATGCATAATTATATGCAGGCGATAACACTTTTAAGACAAATAGAACTTATAAATCCTTCCGAGACAGAAAATGTAATAAGTTTTTACAAAGAAATGCTTGTAAACGAACCTAACAACACTTTTCTTTTGATATCCCTTGCTGATTCTTATCTTAAATTGAATAGAACAACTGATGCTGTTGAACTTTACTCAAAGATTATAAAGATAAACAAAAAGTATATTGAGGAGATTATCGATAGAATAATAGAACTTGAAAATAAAAATTTTGAAATACAACTATTTCTTGTTGACCTTTACTTTGAAAAAGATGATTTTGAAAATGCGTCAAACTGGTTGAATTTCCTCTATCTTACATCAGAATCTGATGATTACGATCGTATAATAGAAAAAGCAAATCTTATCCTCAGTAAAGATCCAAAAAATCAAAAAATGATATCTCTTCTTTCCCATCTGTATTACGACCTGAATAAATTTGATAAACTTATTGAATTAACGATGGAGATTTATGAGAAAACCACCAAAAATGAAGAAAAGATCAGATATGGGATTTTGCTTGCTCAGGCATTCAGATTTTTGGGAAACCAAGAAAAGAAGAATGAAATAATCTCCTTTTTAAAAAATTTGAACATCGACCTTTACTATGAGATAATCTTCCAGATGTATGAAGAGGAAAAAAGTAAAAAGGGATCAAAAATTGAAAAATTATTCCAAAAAGAAAAAATTGATGATGAGAAAATGAGAATCGAATACGCTTTCAATTTATACAAACAACAAAGATATTATGAATCCATAAATCTGCTCAACAGAAAATTTAAAGACAAAAATTTAGATTATGAGAGGACCTATATACTTTCGTTGAATTATGAGAGAATTGGTAACATTACATACGCTTTAGAAATAGGATCAAAACTAAGAGATTCTTCAGAAACGAAACATTTAAACCATCTGATAAATTTGATGAAAAAACTCGGATACTATGGTGAAATAGAAGGTATGTTAAGAAATAAAAAAATGGACATTGGATTCTCTTCAGAGTTAACCAAAACAAAATATTATAAAAACCTCTTCTCTGATTATAGGATTATAATTTAAAAAAGGAGTATATATGGAAGATAATCTTCAGAACCAAAATCCGATAGAAGAACAAACTCCAGAAGAAGAAAACAGGGAGATCCCTAAAGAGGAAGTAAATTATTCAAAACAAAGTGAAAGTGAAAATAAGAAAAGTGATGAACAAAGATCTTTTAATCTTGAAAAAATAGAAGAAGATTTAAAGGAATTTTTAAAACAGATAAAAGATTCTAACGATTCGATAACAAACAATTTTAAAGAAACATTGTTGAGATTCGAAGCGATCAATGAAACGATATCGATTCTTCCAGAAATGAAAGAAATTATAAAAAACAATTCTGATAGTTCAAAAGAGCAGATAATGATTCTGGAATCAAAACTTGAAAACATTTCAAACAACCTTGATAACATCACGAAACTGATCTCTGAAGAAAGGGAAAATATTAAACTTCTCATTGAAAATTTCAATGAGAAAAATCAGAATATGTTAGTTAAAATGGATTCTTTAATTTCAAATCTTGGGAAAATTGCGGAAACCATCATGAAGGTCGTTGATTATGAGGAAAACCTTTCAAAGAAAAGGGAAACTGAATTTGCAATGATGCAAGCTAAGATTTACAACGAAAGAGGTCTACTCTTGTTCTATAGAGGAATCTTCAGTACAGCATTGAATTATTTTCTCAAAGCAAATGAACTCGATCCAACATCACCAGAAATTTACAACAATATAGCTCAAACCTATCTAAAACTTGGCAATCAGCAAAAAGCAGAAGAAAACTTTAAAAAAGCGATTGAAATTTTCCCTGACTTTGCGGAAGTTTACAACAATCTTGGTTTAATGTATCTATCGAATAACCAATTTGAACTCGCATCGGAAAATTTCAAAAAAGCTATCGATTTGAATCCTGATTTTTCAGAAGCATATTTAATGCTTGGAAATGCATTCCATTCTTTGAAAAAATATGATGATGCTGTAAAAAACTGGTCCAAAGCTCTGGAAATAAATCCATATCTTGAAGAAGCAAAAGAAAAACTAAAAATCATAAAAGAAGGAGAAATAGATGTCTGAAGATTTTTTAAAAAAAATTTCGACAAACAAAGAAAATGAAAAAGATAATCCGTTTGCAAAACTTTTTCAGGAGAAAAAGGAAAAAGTTACTCCAAAAGTTGAAGAAAAAAAAGATGAAGGAATTTCTGGAATAGAAAATCTGGGAACATCACCAACTTCAAAAGATGAGGGTGAAATATTTCCAGATACAGAAAATGTTGAGAAAGACAATACAAAACTGCCATCAAAGGACATTTCCAGAGAGAATATTTTTGAAAAAAATGAAGAGAAAGTTGCTGATGGTTCTTCCTTTCTATTCAATACTACCTCTTCGACACAGGACTTAACTTTTGACGATTTAACAACCGAAAGTACAAATATCGATCAAAAAAAAATTGAACATGTTGTTGAACTTTTAAAAAAAGGTTTGATAGATGAATCTATAGAGTTTATAAAACAGAACTTTAAAAAGTAGGTAATATGTCAAAAAAAACTTTAATATTGAACGAAAATGACATTTCAAAAATTATAGATAAGATGGCTGATCAAATACTGGAAAACGAAAAAAATCCAGAAGATGTTGCATTTATAGGCATAATCAAAAGGGGAGATATTATTGCAAAAAGAGTGGCTGAAAAAATCCTTAAAAAAAAGAATCTCAACATACAGATTGGGAAAATCGATATAAATCTTTACAGGGATGATCTTTCCTTAATCGATCATCAACCATTGGTAAGATCAACAGAAGTTCTCTTTGATATAAATGATAAAGTTATATACCTTTTCGATGATGTTTTTTTTACTGGAAGAACCATCAGGAGTGCACTTGTCGAAATCCTTGATATTGGAAGACCAAGAACCATAAAACTTTTTGTTCTTATCGATAGAAAATCACGCGAACTTCCAATAAGACCTGACTTTTCAGGTATAGAGATAGAGATTCCTAAAAAAGATAACATAAATGTCTTTTTAAAAGAACTCGATGGAAAAGATTGTGTTGAAAAGGAGGAATTTTGAACTGGACAAAGAAACATCTATTATCTATCGAAGAATTAACGAAGGAAGAGATTGATTTTATAATCGAAAACGGTTTTTCCTTTAAAGATATACTTTTAAGACCAATAAAAAAGGTTCCAGCGTTGAGAGGAAAAACGGTAGTGAATCTTTTTTTTGAGCCAAGTACTAGAACTCTGGTTTCATTTTCACTAGCTGAAAAACATCTTTCCGCTGATTCTGTAAATGTATCAACAAAAACATCATCGGTTATGAAAGGTGAATCGCTTCTTGATACTGCAAAGAATATAGAATCTATGAAAACGGATATGGTTGTTATAAGACACAGTTCTCCAGGAGCAGCTAAATTTTTATCAGAAAGAATCAATTCAAATGTTATCAATGCGGGAGATGGAACGCATGAGCATCCAACACAGGCGCTACTTGATTTTATGACGATTAAAGAAATCTACAAAGATTTTAAAAATTTAAAAGTTCTGATACTTGGAGATATTCTCCATTCGAGAGTTGCAAGATCACTTCTCTGGGGCTTTTCAAAGTATGGATCAAAGGTAACACTCTGTGCTCCTCCAACACTCATGCCTTTATATTTAAACGATTTTGATGTGACTATCGAATACGATATCGATAAAGCCATTCAGGATAAAGACGTCATTTACATTTTGAGAATGCAACTTGAAAGACAGGAGAAAGGCCTGTTCCCATCTTTAAGAGAGTATGTCAAAGAATACTCAATGACCTATGAAAGATACCTGAGAATAAAAGACAGAAGCATCATAATGCATCCAGGACCTATCAACAGAGGCGTCGAACTTGATGGAAATGTTGCTGATAGTGAGAAATCTGTTATCCTCGATCAGGTCACAAATGGAGTTGCTATAAGGATGGCGATATTATACTTACTCAATGGAGGAAAGAATGAATAATCTTGTTTTAAAAAATTGCAATATAGTAAATTACGATAAAATAGAAAAAAATAAAACTGTTGTGATAAAAAATGGAATTATAACTTCTATTGAAAATGGGGGTAAACAGGAAGGTATAGATTTGAAAGGTAAATATCTCTTTCCATCTTTCGTAGATCTACACTCACATTTGAGAGAACCCGGCGAAGAATTCAAGGAAGATATATTCACGGGTTGCGAATCAGCTTTGAGTGGTGGTTATACTTCAATAGTAATTATGCCAAACACAAAACCCCCTATAGATAATCCCCAATCGATTACATATATTAAAAAAAGAGAGCAGGAGTTCGGAAGAATAGAAATCTATCCACTTGGAGCTTTAACAAAAAATATGGAATCAATAGAAATAACAGAAATGTATGATATGTTAAAATCGGGTGCTAAAGGTTTTTCCGACGATGGAACAGGAACCAAAAATTCGAGGGTGTTTTTTAACGCATTAAGATACATTTCAAGATTTGATACTTTTGTTTCAGTACATTGTGAAGATAAAAATCTTACTGAAGGTGGACAGATAAACGAATCCGATGTATCAATCAAAACAGGTCTTTCAGGAATCCCATACATTGAAGAGGATATAGCGGTTTACAGAAATCTAAAAATTGCAACATATTTAAAAACCGGTCTTCACATCGCACATATATCAACAAAGGATACATTGTCTCTTATCAAGGATTTTAAAAAGAAAAATAAAAAAATAACCTGTGAGGTTACCCCTCACCATCTGATTTTTGATGAAAGTGTTCATTTCATGTATGATACAAATTTTAAAGTAAAACCATCCTTAAAATCAAAAACCGATGTTGAATATCTGATAAAAGGAATAAACGATGGGTCCATAGATGCAATAGCAACAGATCATGCTCCCCATCAGGTATACGAAAAGGAGGTCGAATTTATCTATGCACCTTTTGGAATAATCGGATTTGAAACATCATTCCCATCTTTATATACAAACCTTGTTTTAAAAAACAAAACTGATTTAAAAACAATCGTAAAACTTTTAGCATACAATCCAGCAAAGATTCTAAACATCGATGAAAGGTATATCAAAACAGGCAATGTGGCAAACCTTACTGTGGTCGATTTAGATAAAGAGATTACCGTTGACAGGAGCTTTATCAAGTCAAAATCAATAAACACTCCTTTTTTTAATAAAAAATTGTTTGGAAGCATAGAGATGACAATACTGAAAGGTAAAATAGTATTTCGGAGAAAAGAGTAATGGGTTTAAAAGTAGAATATAAAGACCTGTTTTTAATCACTTTCAACCAATCAAAATTTGTATCAAATATTGATGAAAATTTTAGTCAGAAACAACAGTATCAAGAAAATATTCAGAGGCTCTTAATACTCCTAAAAAATCGAAACATTAACCTTTCACAGATACAAATTTTTTTAGACAACTCATCGAATGGTAAAATTTTTATATTGATTCCTTTTGATCAATTTGAAATGTTACAGTCACTTTTCAAACTATACATATTAAACTCCCTCGATAAAAATGAGGTTTCTCAACAAATAAAAAAATTTTATAAAAATGTTATTGAAACAAACCAGAATTCTTCCCTTTTGTTTGAACTCGTAGTGCTAAAAATTTTTTTCAGCGTATTTTATACCCACAAAGAAAATCTTGATCACAATGAAACTCTTTTTGAAGAAAAACTTAATGGAATAAGAGAGATTTTAAAAGATGTAAGAAACGAACTTTATTCCACAAACATTTTTAACAGAGAGTTTCAAACAAAGATCTTCGATAATTTAAAGTTTACAAGAAACTCTATTATTAACAAAGATCTTGAAATCGAAAGGGAAAGTTTCTTTAACGAACATGGATTTTCATTGAACACATTTATCAACCTTTTAAAAATGTTCAATACGGCAGCCAGCCTTGAAAAAGAATTGGAAATAATTGAATATTATGAAAACAGGACTATATGGTCAATAGACGATATAATGAAACCAGACAATATCATCTATCTACCTTTTTTAAGAGATGAATTAAAAGATATAGTGATAAAATCGATAATCAAAAAATCCAAACAAACGAGAGAATTTTTACTCAAAGAAAAGGATGACCTTGAAAAACAACTTGAACAGATAAAAAACGATATGGTTGACGCTTTAGAAAATTTTTCTTCGAACATAAAAAAGGAAACCATCGACTCTATAAAATATCCTGTAAATCCAACGGTTACAAACAAGATCAATAGTTTTATAATTGACTTCAACAGAAGTGTAATGGGAAATATATTGCAGGCGAATAAATTGACAGAAAGATGGAACAATTTTCAAAAGAAGATGGTAAAAAATGAAAATCTTAGAAACCTGACATTTGACCAGTATATCGAGATATTAAAAAATGAGGGTACACTTGATAAAAATGATATTATTCTCTCAATTTTAATATATTTTGATTACTCAAAAGATTTTGAAAACTTTTTTGAAAAATTTAAACCACAGATTATAAAAGTTGTAAAAAATTCTTTTGAAGAATTAAAAAAAGAGTATAGTGAAAAAAAGAACAGCATTGTTCAAAAAGAGATAAATTTTATTTCGGATCTGTTTGTTGAATCGAAATTTCAAAAGAAATTTAATTTTGAACTTTTAAAGTCAAAATTTTTACAAATCGTTGAAAATTTGATCGACAAATTTATTGTTTCGATTCTCTTCGATTCATTTACAATTTTCAACATAGAATTGACAAACCAGGAGAGCAAACAAGAACTTCTAAACTTTAATCTCTCTGTAAACCTTTTACCTTTTAACAGGGTTATTTTCATTTCAAATACAGAGAAAGGGGTTTCTCAAAGATTTTTAGATACAGATGTTGAACAGCTAAAAAACATTATAAAAAAGAATTATTCAAAACTAGTTAGTGTGCTTGTTTATGATATTAGAGGATCAAGTTATATGAGTTCAAAATTGAACAATGCTGAAAAACAAAAATTTATTATGAAGAAATTTCAACATATCATAAATAATACTATAAAAAACAATTTTGGATTACCTTTAAAAGAAACCGGTGACGGAGGTATCGCAATATTTTGTTCAAACTCAAAAGAAATTTATAGAACTCTTTTCAAAGAGTCCGTTTCATCAAAAAATGTTCTGATAAGACATTCTATAGCAACGGGTTCAGATCTTATAATCAAAGAATCCTCGACCTCATCAATAGAATCATTAAAATGTTCACTTAAACTTGTAGAAAACGCTGAACAGTTCATCAAAGATAATTACATAAACTATAGAGAGTGGTTTTTCGATGTTCACGAAAAAAAATTGATCCATGAAGGTATAGAGTATGCACTTCTTCCTCCTGAGTTCAAATCGTTGTTCAGAGTGGGCGTTGGAATAGCAAGTGGTATAGTTAATCGAGATGTTAACATTTCAATAAACGCTTTTGGAGATATCGATATATACGGCGTAACAATAAATGAAGCGAAAATACTTTCCGGTGGTAAAGATCCATCATCGTCAATAATATTAATCGATCATTTTACACTATTTTCAACGATACTCAATTCAAATTATATAGAAACAAAAATTCAGGAAAATTTTTCACAAAATGGGAATTATTTAAAAAATCTTTTTGATTTTAAAAGAAGTTTTTTAGTTGAAAATTTTAAAATTAAATATTATGGTATATACTATCCTTTAAAGAAAAATAAAGACCAGGTTATAGAAACAAATGTTGATATAAATGAAATCTTTATTGAAGATAATGGTAAAATATTCTATAACGATGAAGAGATAAAAATATTATACCAAATAGAAATATAACTATTTTTCTTTCTTATCGCTTTTTCCAAATTTTTTCATATATTTATCAACCCTTCCCGCTGTATCAACAAATTTCTGCTTTCCAGTAAAGAATGGGTGACATTTTGAACATATTTCAACCTTTATCAATTTTTTTGTTGCTCTTGTTTTTATCTGGTTTCCACAAGCGCATTGTATCGTTGCATCAACATATTCTGGATGTATCCCTTTTTTCATTGTTCCTCCTATTCGGTCATCACTTTCAAAAATTCCTGATTGTTTTTAGTTGCTGACATTCTGTTTATTAAAAATTCCATTGCTTCAACCGGGTTCATTTCGCTTAAGAGTTTTCTTAAAACCCAAACCCTTGAAAGTTCAAATTCTGTCAGAAGAAGGTTTTCTTTTCTTGTTCCCGATTTATTTACATCTATAGCAGGGAAAATTCTTCTATCGGCAAGTTTCCTATCGAGAACAAGTTCCATATTTCCTGTACCTTTAAACTCTTCAAAAATTACCTCATCCATCCTTGATCCTGTCTCTATCAACGCTGTTGCTATTATGGTTAAACTTCCTCCATTTTCAATATTTCTGGCAGCACCAAAAAATCTTTTAGGTTTATGTAGAGCGTTCGAATCAACTCCCCCTGACAACGTTCTTCCACTATGTGGGGTTACTACGTTGTATGCTCGTGCAAGTCTTGTTATAGAATCAAGAAGGATAACAACATCATATTTCTGCTCAACCAATCTTTTAGCTCTTTCGATAACTATCTGTGCAACCTGAACATGTCTATCTGCTGGTTCATCGAATGTAGAAGAGATAACTTCTCCCTTCACAGATCTTTCCATATCAGTAACTTCTTCAGGTCTTTCGTCAATAAGTAAAACTATAAGTTTTATTTCAGGATGGTTTTCAGATATTGCGTTGGCTATCTTTTGTAAGATTATTGTTTTACCAGCTCTTGGTGGTGACACTATCAAAGATCTTTGTCCTTTTCCAATCGGAGTCAGTAAATTTATTATTCTTAAAGAAAGATCGTTGCTTTTTGTTTCAAGATTTATTTTTTCATCTGGATAAAGCGGTGTTAAATTATCAAAAAGTATTCTCTTTCTTGATTCTTCATAGGGAACATAATTTATTGTTTCGATTTTCAAAAGAGCAAAATACTTTTCGTTATCCTTAGGAGGTCTTATCTGTCCATAGATTGTGTCACCCGTTTCAAGTCCAAATTTTTTTATCTGCGATGGGGAAACATAAATATCCATCGGACCGGGAGTATATGAATATTCCGGTTGTCTTAAAAAACCAAACCCCTCTGAGGAAATTTCAAGGACTCCTTCTCCATAGATGTTGCCATTAAGTTCTGATTGTTTTTCAAGTATTTTGAAAATGAGTTCCTGTTTTTTTAGGGTACTTACATTTTCAATTTCAAAACTTTTGGCAAGGTCTATCAATTCGTTAAAAGTTTTATTTTTTAAATCATCAATTTTCATAAACTCTTCTTTTTAGGGATTAAATGAACAATAATTATAAATCTTTTTTAAAGAAAGTCAAGGTTTATTTTTTCTTTCTAAAACTTTTTAAGAAGGATGCTTTGTTATCAACTTCTTGAACATTCGAAAGGATCTCTTCCATAGATGCTGTTTGTTGTTCAATCGATGCTGCTATCTCCTCAGTGTTCGCTGATGTCTTCTCTGAAAGTTCTGCTATATTTGAAATTTTTTCTATATATTTGTTTATAAGTTCCATCTGCTCTTCTGAAGAATAGTATATCTCTTTGATCATATTGACAGTGAGAGTTATTGCCTTTGAAATCTGTTGAAATTCATTCTTTGTATCATCCATCAATTTTTTCCCTTCTGAAACATTGTTGTGCTGATTTTTTATCAGTTCGGCAGTACTTTTAATATCATCTTTTATTTCATCTATAAGACGTGATATCCTTTCCGTCGAATTCGCGGACTGTTCGGCAAGTTCCCTTATCTCTTCAGCTACAACTGCGAAACCTTTTCCGTATTCTCCAACTCTTGCTGCTTCAATAGCCGCATTTAAAGCGAGTAGATCCGTTTGTTCTGAAATTTTTGTAATGATCTCCACTATTTCGTTGATCTGTTCCGAACGGTTTTGTAAAAACTCTATTTTTTCAAGTGCTTTATTGACATTTAAAACTATAAAATCAAAATTCGTCATCGTTTTATCAACTTTATCGAGACCAAGCGTTGTTGCATCATTTGCCTTTTTTGAGGCTGTTTGCGCCATATTTATCTTTGATGAAACACTTTCAGACAGAGTTTTTATTTTTAACGCATCATTTTTTGCTATTTTTGTATTATTGGATTGCTCTTCCATATCATGTGCGATCTCCTGTACAGTTGAGGAAATTTCCTGGGAGGATGCTGTTATCTCTTCTCCTGTAGCTGCAAGTTGGGTTGTTATTGTTGTAAGTTCATCAGCAATATTCAGTAATGTTTGAATAAACTTTTCATATCTTTTTAAACTCTTGTTCAACTCAGATACGAGATCACCGATTTCATCGTTCACATAAATTGAAATGTTTTCTCCAACTTCACCCTCTTCGGAAAACAATTTTTTGATCGATTCTCTTACATTTGTTATCGGATGAACTATCGACATCAAAAAAATCCAGGATAGAAGAAAACTCAAAACCAAAAGGATAGCGTAAAGTATTATATTATGTTTGATCACGAAACTGATAAAAATTATGAATATCAGAAGAAAATTAACGGTTATAAAAAATCTCAATCCTATTGGAATTCTTTTTAAATATTTTTTTATCCTGTCAAAATCATCGGGCGAAAGTTTATACTCCGATAATTTTTTTGAAAAAACAAGTATCGAAAGCTGCATATTCACAAGACCCATAAAAATTGCTATAAGAAATCCATCCATAAAACCAATGATTATTGATTTTATGGGTGAATCAGTAAAGAAAAGGATGATAGCGACTATCAGCGAACCTGAAAAAAAATGTAAAAACATATGAATTGACGAGGCAAATGGAGAATTGATCATGAATATGTATTCTTTCAATTCTTTTTTTTCAATATCTTCGTTATTTATTGTTAACCTGTACCTTATCCTCTGGACAATCTCATATTCTATCGCAAGTATCAATCCTAATATCCCACCAAGGTACAGAATAATATTCCTTTGGATTTGAGTAAATTCAACCGACTGGGGAACCATTATAACAAGCAATGGAACACCTATAAGCAGGGCTGGGAGATTTGTTGAAAGGGTAAACACATTTAACAACTTTTTCATATTTTATAGTTTATCTTAACATAATTTTTTTTCAAGTCAATATATTCAAAATGTCGTTGAAGAATTTAACGATAAAGATGTATAATAACTATGACTCAACAAATTTAGACATAAACACGGATAAAAGTTCAGATTTATAAATCTAAATTTCAACTTCAGATCCGGGGAAAAAGATAAAAACATTCTCTTTAAAACACCAGAATCTTGTTTCAAAAAGATTTGTGTGAATAATCCCATCGAGAATCTGTTTTCAGAATCTACATATCCAATATATAGACCATATCTTTCATCAATTATCCTCTCTATCTTTTCATCAGTTATCAATGTTTTCAAACTCATGGATGTTCTAAAAATACTTTTGTAAGTTGAAGAAAATAAAAAATTATACTCTGTCGAAAGATTTTTTTCTTCTTCAGAAAATTTATAATTTGTTTGATTTATAAAAAATTTTCCTAAAAGATCAAACTCTTTTAATTTTGTATCGTAGTATGTTCCAGTCGTCGTTTTGAAGACAAAATCTTTATCGTTTTCAAAATTTCTATTTGAGAAGATATTATTTGAGATAGAAAAAAACAGAGATGGAAGATTTTTATTTGAATAGATAATGTTCAAATTTGTAAAGAGATCATTACGGATTGAGTTATAAAATAAAATTTTATCCTGTTCATCATTTTTAACAACAAGATCTCCTGTCAAAATAAGATCTTCTGTTACGAATATTTGATTTTTAAAAAAGATTTTATTGTAATCATGATAAGAAAAAGTGTGATCGTAGTGTGAAATTTTCATCATATACATTAGAGCATGATATTTTTTTAAATCTATTTCGCTTCCGATTTTATAAGAAAATTTGCTCAAATCCCTCATACCATTTGAAAAATCTTTTTCCAATAAAACGAATGGGGATGAGATGTTGTAGAATAGTTTTACCTTTCTGTTGAGGTATAAATCGTTGTTTAATTTGAAGTTTATATGAAATAGGGAGTCCTTCAACACCATGTTTTCAAATCCCAAGCCAAAGAATTTCAATTTTTTATCAAAAGTCATAATGTAAAAAATTTTCTCAGTATCCGTTATTTTTGCTGTAATATTTGAGAGACGGGTTAAAGAATCTTGATAGGAAAAGTAAAATCCTTTTAAAGGTATCAAACCATAATTTGAAAAACTATCATAATAATAAAGATCCAACAAGTTCAGATTAACTTTTTTGAAATTTAGAAGAATGTTTATTTTATTTTTGTCCCAAAAATTTTCTCCTGAATACACATTATTGTGTATGTTAAAACTGTATAAAAAATTACCAACGTTACCATAGAGATAAGCAGAATATGAGTTGAAAAAGTTTTCCAGATTGTTTGTTTCGTACCTGCAGTTATACGATATTTCTCCATTAAAAAGATTCTCAAAAAAATCTTTATTCGAAATGTTAAAATGATAAGTTTTGACAAGTTTCCCTTCATTTACAACATCTATTCTGTATTTTGACGGTTTTAAAAGTTTTTCTGGTGCATAGGTTAATATTTTTTCCCCTGTTAAACATTTTTTTGTTATATCCTCTCCATCCATTATTATTTTGACATCTTTTGTTCCTTCAGGAATATAAACTGAAAATACAAAATTATCAGGATCAATTTTTCCTTCATTTTCAGGTAACAATAAAATGATTTCCTTTTTTAATTCTTTTTCTTTAATAAATCTAACTATATTTTTCATCCTTTCCTGAATTATCTCCGGTAGATATTCTACTCTGTTATCTTTTGTTAAAATTTCAAAATAGTAATAGAAATCTTTTTGTGGTAACGAATCATAAGGTATTGAAATAAAAGCTCTGTTACCCTCAAAATTCATTTTAAACTTTTTTTCAATATTAAAATCTGAAAGAACTATGTATGTTTCTCTAATCTTATACGGATCCTCTTTAAAAATTAAAAAAATCGTAAAGTTTTCCCCTTTGTAAAGTTCATCTATTTTTGAGTAATCCACCATAAATCCAGAGAAAATTTTTAAGCATAACAAAACAAAAATAACCACGATAAAAATTTTCTTAGTTTTCAATATGAACATAAATCGTATCATTTTTGTAGTTTTCCAACTCTATTTCTATAATATTTTCACCATTATAGATTTTTGGTTTAGAAATTTTCTTTTCTGATTCAAGTTTATATGGGTTTTCTCCCTTTCTTAAAATTATCTGTTCATTTTTCGACCCACTTAGTTTACCGTACTCATTTTCAACTTCGAAATTTTTACAATAAATGATAAAAATTTCCGCCAATGAATCCGTTAAATCAACGAAAAAATATGAACTATCTAAAAAAATAAATGTATCAAAAATTTTTAACTGAAAATTTTTTTGAAAAGTTTTAATGAAAAAGTTTCCATAGTTAAGATTTAATCTGAAAACGGTTTGATCAGAAATTTCAAAAATGTTTGTTGAAAATTCACTATTTCCAACAACAGACATTTCACTTTTTCCGTCAATCAAAACAACATCCAACAACGAAAATCTATCAAGTGATACGTTGAAACTATCTTTTATTATATCCCCTTTCTTTAACGGTTCTTTTTCCTCACCCACATTCTGGAAAACAAAACCTTTTGAATTTTTAACAACCCCTATTTCCTTTGAAAATACAAAAAAAGTCGATAGTGTTAAAATCAAGGGAATTATTATCTTTTTGTTTTCCATCTTATACTTTTAATATCATAAAAATTTAAATCTTTTATATCCATTTCTATTCCATTCACCCATACTCTTCCGGTCGGATGAAAACCTGCAATACCAAAAATTTTAAAAATTATAGAAAGATAATCATCTTTACTCTGATTTGATGTACATGGTATATTAACATCACCAGTGTTGAAAAAAAGGATATTACTCCTTTCCAAAACACCATTCTCATAACTTTCAAGATACCACGCAAAAGATTTTTTGGTTGATAAATAGAAAAAAGTATCAAGAACAATGTAATTTCTGTCTGATACGTCAACCTTTAAAAATGGTTTTGAATTTATCAGAACATCTTTTCCAAAATCGTAAAAACCTGTTAGATCTTTTATTACAAGAGAACATAAACCTGACGAATTAAAAATGAAAATATTGTCAAAAGGTTCACTCTTCTCTTCTGATCCAGGATAGAAAACGATCGGATCTCCATAAATCAAATTCGTTAAAATAAAAAAGATAAATAAAAAAAATTTTTTTCTACTCATTTAAAAGGGACATAAATATTAGATCAACGTATTTCCCATCTTTGAACGAATGTTTTTTAAAAATTCCTTCCCGTTTAAAACCCAATTTTTTATACATTTTTATAGCGTTTTTATTAAAATCATAAACCTCAAGACAGATTTTATGTAGTTGTAGATTTTTAAAACCGTAATCAACAAGTAGTTTTGTCGACTCGGTTCCATATCCTTTATTCTGAAAATTTTTACCAATAGCTATCGCAAGCATCGCTCTCCTGTTTGGCCAATTAAAATCGGATAAACTTATCAATCCAACAGTTTCAAAATTTTCTTTTTCAACAATTTTTAAAAAAATTCCCTTTTTTTCTTTATTTAAAGAAATTAACTCCTTTAACATGATCCTGTTTCGTGGGAATCTTTCAGCAAGGTTCTTTCTTACATCAGGATCGTTCAGAATTTTTTGAATGGTAAAAAGGTCATCATCTTCAATTGGAGAGAGTATGACCTTTTTACCATCTAAAAAGATTACTGGTTGTTCTTTTTTCATATCATCTCAAATTCAACATTTTAATATTTCTTTCATAAAGAGTTTTTCCATCTTTTTTTGATATAACTTTTATGAAGTAGATTCCCTTACTGTTCAGATAATTTTCAAGTTCAAATCTATGTACTCCAGAATCGATCTTTCCATCATAAATTTTTCCAACACTTCTTCCAGTAAGATCAAAAATTTCTATTTGAGAATAACAATCCTCCGGAATCTCCACAAATAGAATTTTCTCTTTCATACTGTTATTGAGTTTTGTGTTAAAATATTTAATGGTTTTGTTTTTCAACACAGAAATGTTATCCATGTTCGAATATGAGACTATAGAGAACAGATCCGAGTAATAATAGATTGAACTGTTTGAACTTGATGTCAGTTTAAGCATACAACTATCGGAATACATACCTGATGGAACAGTCCATTCATAGTTCCCGCTATTGTTCTGGTTTGCAACAATCTGAATCCAAGAAACACCCTTATCATAAGAGATCTCAAGATTGTACTGTAAAATAGTTCCAAGAGTTGTCCATGTTAAAAAGTATTTTTTTGTTGTTTGAAATACATTTCCTAGAACAGGAGAGGTGAATTTTACAACAGGTTTTGAAATAACAAAAGTATCTGATATTCCATAGATCGTTGATTGAGAGGAGTTTGATATTTTTATTAAAGCCATGTCGGACACACCAATATCAGGTATCGTCCATTCATAATAACCTGTATTTGAAACACCTGATGCTATTGATCTCCATTGCAAACCAAGATCCGTTGAATAGAAAATATCACAGTTTGTAAAAGCACCTGTGTTTCTCCATGTGATATAGTATTTCCTTCCCGCGATCATCGTATCAGAAGAACTTGGAGATGTTACTGTTATATCTTGAGGTAAAATTGTAAACCTTTCTGATACGCCATAAACATTGTTGTTACTACTGTTCAAAACTTTTATCAAACAGTTATCAGAATCTTCGGTTGGAACCGTCCATTCATAATAACCATTGTTGGCAACACCTGTTGCCACATATATCCATGTCGCTCCGTTATCCTTTGAATACTGAATATCAACATTGGAGATTGTTCCAGTATATTTCCATGTAATAAAATATTTATTGCCAGAAATATAATCATCTGTGATTTTTGGAGAAAGAACCTCTATCGTTTGTAACGGGATAGAGAATTTTGAACTTGTTCCGTATACACTCGTATTATCATAATTCGATACTTTTACAAAGCAGTTTTCAGAAGGTGTATTTGGAATCGTCCATTCATAAGAGTTTGTATTCGAAAGGTTATCCACCACCATGTTCCAGTTGACACCATCATTATATGAATACTCTATTCTTACCTTTGAAATTGTTCCAATATTTGTCCACGTTATAAAATATTTTCTTCCAACTATCCATCTATCTGTAGAGATCGGAGAGTTAACAAGAACAAGTTGGGGAACGATCGAGAACACTTCACTATCATCATAAACAGATTCGTTATTCGAATTGGTTACCCTTATAAGAACAAGGTTTGAATTAACATCTGGAACCGTCCATTCATAATAACCGTTGTTTGTTAAATTAGAAGCAAGAGAAATCCAATTTGCACCATTATCCAGAGAATAATAGAGGTTAACAGTGGATATGGTTCCAATTGTTTTCCAGGTTATTATATATTTTCTACTCACAAAGAATTGAGAGTTTAAGGTTGGATATGTTATTTCGAGTTTTTGAGGTATAATTCTAAAATTATCAGAAAGATCAAAAACATTAAGGTTTCCGACATTACTTACTCTTATCAAACCATTCGAAGTTGAAGATAAGGTTGTTGGTAAAGTCCATTCATAATACTTGTTGTTCACTGTTGAACCTGTTATCGTATTCCAGATTGATCCACCATCAAGTGAGTATTCAAGCATTATATTACCGATTGTTCCAGTGTTATACCAGGTTATCGGGTAAGTTTTTGACACCATCAAAGAATCGTTGAATACTGGAGAAAAGAGAACTATGGTTTGAGGTATTATAGAAAATTTTTCAGAAACATCATATACATTTTCAAGAGATGTATAACTGACTTTAATAAAACAACTATCGGATATGTAATTGGGCACAGTCCACTCATAATATCCAGAATTGGTATAAGATGAAACTATCAAATTCCAGCTTGCTCCATTATCAATAGAATAATAAATGTTTACTTTATCAATAAGACCATTGTTTTTCCATGTGATAAATATTTTACTTCCAACAGTAAATGATGAATTTGGCTTAAACGATGTTATGTCTATTACTGGATATACTGTTACAATTTGATTGGAAACACCCTGAACGAGAACATTCGCTTTATTTTTCAATCTGATAAGGGTCTGTAAAGAGTTTGAAATCGGGAAAGGATTAAACAGATAATTTTGATTCGATGCAACAATTGAATTTGAGAATGTAGTCCAGTTTGAACCATTATCAAAAGAGTATTCACCAACAAGTGTATCTAGTCCACCAGTATAATCCCATGTAATATAGAAAGGTGAAAGAGACAAAATCGTATCATTTATATCTGGATATGTTATGGTTATTGATTGATCCTTTATCACAAACTGCTTTGAATACCCCTCAATAACAGGTGATTCATAACCTGTTACTTTAACTAAACAGTTTGTTGCTCCGATTTCAGGGACCTTCCACTTAAAGTATTTTTGTGTAGCACTTATGGTATCTATGATTGTGTAGGTTGTTCCTCCATTCTTTGAATAAGAAATAACAACACTATCACCACTTCCCATGTTAGAATACCAGGTAATATAATAATATTTTCCACAGAGTAGAGTATCCGATAATCCGGGCGAAACAACAGTTATCGATGGATATTTCATGGTAAAAATAGGAGAAACACCAAATACAGAAGTATTTGAACTATTTTTCACCCTTACAAGAGAATTGGAAGAAGAGATGTTCGGTAGAGTCCAGAGGTAATATTTCGAGTTCGTTGTTGTAGTGATCGTCTGCCATGTGGAGCCACCATTTGTTGAATACTCAAGATCAACATTCGAAAAACTTCCAGTATAATTCCATGTTATATAGTATTTCCTACCAGCAATCCATTCTGAACTTGAAAGAGGTGAGGTAACATTTATTGTTTGAGGAATTATCGAAAATCTTTCACTTGTTGCTGATGATGATGTTAACCTTAAACAGGTTATCTTAATAAAGCAATTTGAACTTATAACATTTGGAATAGTCCATTCAAGATATTGAGTGGAAGATGGAATCGTATCAATTTGTGTCCATATTGTTCCACCATCGGTTGAGTATGAAATTATAACTGAATCGTTTGAAGAACCCAAAAAATCAAAAGTGATCAGTGCCTTTTCTCCAACTATGTATTCATCATTTAATTTCGGTGAACTTATCGTTATGATTTTATTTGAAATTGAGAACAATTCTGAAACTCCAAGAATTGAGGTATTATCTTTGTTGACTATCCTTATAAGAGTTGAATCACTCTTTACATCTGGAGTTGTCCAGAGATAGTATCTGTTCGATGCAAGAGTTTTACCGAGTGTGTTCCAGTTTATTCCATTGTTGGTAGAATATTCAACTATCGATGTATCAAAAAGTCCTTTGTAAACCCAGGTAATGTTGTATTGTCTACCAGAAATCAAACTTTCAGTTGAAAATGGATACTTTACTGTTATCTGTTGTGGAATCACTCTAAACGGAGAAGAAACATCAAACTTTGTTGTATCATCAGTATTGGATACTTTTACCAGAACAGAATCTGAATAAATTTGAGGTAAAGTCCATAGATAGTTTTGAGAGTTTGTTGTTGAGTTAGTGATAACATTCCAATTCTTACCATTATCAATTGAATAAGTTATTTTAACATTTGAAAAGTTACCTGTATAATCCCATGTTATATAATATTTGTTCCCAGCATACCATATAGTTGAACTATCAGGATATGTGACCAAAATGTTTTGAGGGATTATGGTAAATGTATCCGAAACACCAAACACATTGCTGTTTCTTGTGAATTCAACTTTTACAAGTGCTTTATTGGAAGAATAATTTGGAACTGTCCATTTATAGGAGTTGGAATTCACTTGTTTGGCGATATATATCCAGTTTGAACCACCGTCGATTGAATAATATATGTTTACAGAATCAACTCCACCAAGGTTATACCAACTTATATGATAGTCCCTTCCAGATACAAAAGTATCATTCGATAAAGGTGAGGTTATAAAAATTTCCTGCGGTTTTATTACAAAACTCTGTGAATATGCAGTTACCTGATTATCTCCATATTCTTCTATTCTGATTACAGCGTTTGAAGTTGGTTCATTTGGAATCGTCCATAAATAAGATCCTGTATCTGGAACCTGACTCTTTACCTCTTTCCATGTTATTCCATCAGTATTGTAATATATTTGAACAGAAGTTGGTTTACCTTTTACTGTTCTCCAAATTATGTTATGATTCCTACCAACATAAAGAGTATCCGTATTATCAGGATAAACAAGATCAAAAATAGATTTTTTTACAATAAGATTGTTTACGTTTAAACTCTTTTTAAAGATATTTAAGGAATCATAAAAATCAAGCCTGATAATAAAATTATTTGAAGAAGCATTATGAGGAAGTGGGAACAATCTATAATTCGTGTTTGCTGTTTTGGAACCATATTTGATGAAATTTATTCCATCTGTAGAATAATAAAGTTCAACACTATCGCTTGGGAGTAAAGAGTATGAATTCCAAATTATATAGTAAATTTCATCAACATACATTGTATCGTTTTGATTCGGGAAAAGTATCGTATCTTTCAAAGGAGATTGAACAACCGGAACTTTATCAGATGTATCGTAAAGGTATGTTCCAGTTTTATCATAAATCTTGATTTCAATAGTATCAATTGTATCAGTGAAAGTATCTTTAAAAGTAAAATATTCATTTATTGGAAAAATACCAATATTTTTTGTTCCCAAAATATTGCTTGTTATTCTAATCAAGACAGAATCAGAATTGATGAATCCCCTGTTCGTTGTATAAATTGGAAAATAATTGTTATAATAACATATATCACCAACTACTGGTTGATCAATATTCATTATAGGATAACTCACTGAAAAATTATTGTTCGATTCATCGTAAGCATAGTTATCCTTGGTTGACATGACCTTGATTTTATATGTATTGAAAGAATAATGAGGTGCTTTCCATAAATAAGAACCAGCATTTTTTACAGTAGAAATTGCACTGTAGTTCAATCCTCCATCGAGAGAATAGAACAATGAAACAGAATCAGGTCCACCGATCCAGTTCCAGTTAATTTCAAGTTTTTCACCACGATAAAATTTTTCTCCTCCATTTGGTTGTACTATGTTATAGATTGGTCTTTTTATTGAAAAGACCTTTGACAAAGAATATACAGAATCGTTTGCGGTACTTGTAACCTTTATCCAGCAACTGTCACTTACATAATTTGGAACCGTAAAAATAAAACTTCCCGTGTTTAAGGTCGCTGTCGAGATGAATGTACTTTGAACGATTCCTGAAACTTTATAGTATAATTCTATGATCACACTATCAACTGTTCCAGTCCAATTCCAGTAAATTGGATATCTGTTTCCAACAACCAGTACCGCTGCTGAATCTGGATTGAATATCGAAACTGTAGGTTTTAGAATTGAAAATTTGTTATCACTTATGTCATAGGAAAGGTTATCAGAGGTGTTTGTTACTCTAATCATACAGTTGTTTGAAACATCGTTCGGAACTTTCCAGATATAATTACCATCATTTGTTTCTGAAGATGAAATAGTTTTCCAGACTGTTCCCCCATCAGTTGAATACTCTATTTTAACATTTGAAAATTGGCCATCATTTTCCCAGTGAATTGGAGTATATTCTCCTACAGTCAAATTTTCAGAACCATTTGGGGTTAAAACTTTTATCGTTGGTCTTTTAATAGAAACCAATCCGTCAGTTATATCTTTTGTTAGAGAATCTGATGTACTTATAACTCTTAATTTTACAGAATCTGAAACTACAAGCGAAGGTATTGTCCATCTGTAATATCCATTATTTGTGGTTGACGAAATAACTGTATTCCATGTATTACCATTGTTTGTTGAATACTCAATTTTTACATTTGAAACTATTCCATTATTTTTCCAGTGGATAGGTAAAATATCACCTGAAACAAAATTTTCTCCACCGTTGGGTGACAGTATGGTTAAATTTGGTGATACTATTGAAAAGTTGTTATCAGAAATATCCTGAGTGTTTCCATCGGTTGTACTTGTTAATCGAATTTTTACATTCGAAGAGACAATAGAAGGAACCGTCCAGTTGAATACACCATCGTTTGGATCTGAGGGATCTATTGAAATCCAGTTTATTCCATCTGTTGAATATTCTATCATAACATTTGCAAAAGCACCCTGACTTCTCCACCTGATTGGATAAACCTCTCCACCAACCAAACTCTCCCCTCCATTAGGAGAGATGATGGTGATTGAAGGAGAAACTATTGAAAAAACTCCATTGGAAATATCAAAAGTGTTTGTTGGATCCTGATTGTTTGAAACTCTAAAAAGGACATTTGAACTGACTGCTGTTGAAGGAACAGCCCATATAAAAGAACCATCATTTAAAGTATCAGAATTAACAATTTTGTTCCATGTTGATCCACCATCTGTTGAGTATTCAAGTTTTACATAAGAAAAACTACCTATCCAGTTCCATTCTATTGGGAAATATTCACCAGCAATCACAGTTTCTCCACCGTTTGGAGAAACAATTGTAATTTGGGCAGGTATGATTGAAAATTTCGCACTAACAGCATAATTAGAAGGATCGGAAACATCCGAAACTTTTATTAAAACATTTGAACTTATTGTTGAAGGTATTGTCCAGTAATATGAACCTTCATTGACAGTTGAACTAACTATGATATTCCATGTAGAGCCATTGTCGGTAGAATATTCTATTTTAACATTTGAGATTTCTCCATTATTGATCCATACAATTTGATATACATTTCCTACCAAAAGTGAATCGTTTGATTTTGGTGATTTAATCGTAATCGTTGGTTTGGAAATAGAGAATTTTTTTGAAACAGCAAAGGAATTCAATGTATCAGACAAATTTAAAACTTTTAGGAAACAATCATTTGAATTTAAGTTAGGGATGGTCCAGATATAAGTTCCAGTATTTGAAGTACTATTAGTAATAACATTCCATGTCAAACCATTATCTTCTGAATATTCAATTTTTACATTAGGAAAATTTGCATCATAGGTATAATTTATTGAAACTTTTTCTCCAGACAGAAGTGAAACACCTGAATCTGGAGATATAATTTTTATAGAAGGTGAGGAGATTGTAAATGTGTTATCAGAAATATCAAAAGAATTGTTATCAGAGCTATTTCTTATCCTTACCCTGTAATTTGTTGAAGGAGTTAAATTTGAAGGAACATTCCAGACATATGAACCATCATTGGTTTCAGATAAAACTATCGAGTTCCATGTTGTTCCGTTATCGGAAGAATAATCTATATTTACAGATGAAAAATCGCTATTGCTGCTCCATAAAATGGGATACTTTTCTCCAGTTTTATATGTCTCGCCACCATTAGGTGATATAAGGTTTATCTGAGGTGATTTTACAACAAAAGTTGTATCACTTATATCGTACGATGTCACATCTGAAGAATTTATGATTTTCAAACGATAACTTGAAGATGGTGTTGAGGGAACAGTCCAGACATAACTTCCATCATTTGGAGTATTTGTTACAATAGTGTTCCATGTTGTTCCATTGTTGGTTGAATATTCAATATTAACATTTGAAATGGTTCCCTCTGTTTGCCAGACAATAGGATATTTGTTTGAAGCTATGAGTGTATCATTCCCATTGATCTTGATTATCTTTATTTCAGGTTTTTTTATCGTGAAAGAAAAATTGGATATATCATAAACAGAAGAATTTGCAGCATCAGAGATTTTTATAAGACATTGAGATGATGGTGTTATAGGAACAGTCCAGAAAAAAGAACCATCATTCGGATCTGAAGCATCGATTGTCGACCAGCTTGAACCGTTATTGGTAGAATACTCTATCTTCACATTAGCAAACGACCCACTCCAATTCCAGTTTATAGGATACTTTTCGCCAACTATCAACTGTTCACCACCATTTGGATAAGTTATATCTATCTGTGCTGTCACTATACTTGATTGGGAATTTGAAATATCGTAACAGTTCACATCGTTAACATTTGTTATTTTTATTAAAAGATTGTTCGTTGAAATATTCGGAACAGTCCATAGATAACTTCCATCACATGCTGTAGATGTTGTTATAGAGTTCCAGTTCACTCCACCATCAGATGAATATTCCAGTTTAACATTAGCGATAGACCCTTCCCAATCCCAACTTATGTTCGCTTTTGTCCCAGCCACAAAAGTTTCGCCTCCATTTGGTGTTAAAAGAGTAAGGGAAGTTGAAAGTATTGAAAAAGGATAATCGGATATATCATAAACAGCTGGATTTGAAACGTTCGTAATCTTCAGTAAACATTTTGATGATGGATTTATCGAAGGAATCAACCAGTTATGACTTCCATCATTTGTGGTTGAAGTTGTTATACTGTTCCAGATGTTTCCAGAATCAGCAGAATATTCAAGTTTAACACTTGTAAAAGATCCACTCCAAAGCCAGTATATCGGATAATATTTCCCTGTAATGTACTGTTCTCCACCATTCGGAGTTATCAAAGTTAAACTATTGTTTGCGATGGTAAAAGTGTTTTCAGTTACAGCAAAAGAGTTTGGATCGGTAGTGTTCGTTATCCTTATTTTACACTGAGTTGATGGAAAGTTAGGAACACTCCAAATATATTCTCCATCGTTTGGAGTAGAACTCGTAATAACCGTCCAGTTTGTGCCACCGTCAGTTGTGTATTCAAGTTTTACATTTGAAAAAACACCTGTCCAATCCCAGTGGATCGGATAATTTTCTCCGATAATAAGAATATCATTCTGAACTGGTTTTTTAATAAATATCTCAGGTCTTGATATAACAAAAAAAGTATCACTAACATCAAAGTCGTTTGGATCTGATGGATTTGAAATTCTTATTTTACATGTAAGTGAAGGATTGTTCGGAACTGTCCAGAGATAATCTCCATCATTCTGTGTTGAACTGTATATTAAAACCCAGTTTGTACCACCATCGATTGAATATTCCAATCTTGCTGATGCGGCACTTCCAGTAATATCCCAGTGTATAGGCATCTGATTTCCAACTATATAATTCTCATTTCCATTTGGAGTTCTTAAATTAAAGGAAGCTGAAAAAACAGCGATTGTAAATAAAGATAAAAGAATAAATAGAGATATTTTTCTCATCGAGACCTCCTCTCAGAGAATAATTTTATCTTTCAAACTAATAACAGTCAAGAGGTTTAAACAAATTCTGTTGTTACGGGTTTTGGACTTTTTACAGATAGAAATATTCCAGGTTCATCGGAAATATTTTCAAAATTATGAACAACTCCCTTTGAAGCATAGGCCATATCACCTTGTTGTAAAATTTGAAACTTTCCGTCAATGTAAAATTTAATTTTTCCTCTTAAAACAAAAAACAATTCATCATTTTCAGGATGTTTATGTAATGGAACTTTTGAACCAACAGGCATATTGTATATGAAGGGAGACAAAATTTCTAAACCATCAAAGAAAGGATTTATTTCTATTTTGTCAGAATATGATACCTTTTCACCATAGAACAAAAATATTCTTGTTGGATCCTCTTTTTCAACCTCAACAAATTTCTCTTTTGGAGATCTACAGTTTGGGCAAAAATCAGGAGGATTATCTCCTTTATGGATATAACCACAAACTGAACATTTAAAAATTTTCATAAAATACTCCTTTTTATAAAAAGAAAGATAAACTACCAATAGGAACAAAATAAGCGAAAAGTGCTCCAAGTACAATGCCCGTCAAACACCCTAAACACGCTTCAGGAGGCATACCCTCTAACTCATTCATAAGATCCGATACCCCACCTATAACATACATTATTCCCATCAATCCAAGACCTATACATACTGCTGTAACACACCATGATGGTGGTTCTGAATTTTGATCAAAAGCAGTTAAACTTTGATTTAATACAATTCCACCAGATATGAGTGCACTTAACACTTTTTGTTTATGTGATATTTTTCTTGTTTTGAAAACAACATCTCCAAAACATATGTTGAAAATCAGTATAAATATTAACAAAGTGGAAACCACCTTTTTCATAAAAAACTCCCATCAAATCTGAAAAGCGTAAACTATCATAACTCCCACGATAAATCCTGCAAGACAGGAGAGTGTGAAACATTCGATTCCACCTTCATCCTGCATTTTTGAAAATGCATTGGTGTAGTGTCCGTTAAAATTGTTATTTTGATTCAACGGTTCAAAGTTTGGCAATAAAAATTTTGAACTTGAGAGAAAACCTGAAAAAAGGATGAAAAATAAGATTGAATAAATTATAAATGTTTTCATTTTTCCTCCTTTATTCTTCCTTCTAAGAACTTGAATACAACATAATTCCCTCTTTCGTTTATATGTGTATTGTTCCTTCTGTACAATTCTTCTCCATTTTTATAACATATTTTAAAAGTATCAACAAGTGAAAAAAAATTTAAACCATATTTTTTCAATATTCCCTCGATTTTTCTATCAACAAAATCCCATTCTTTGAATTGTAAAGAAGAGTATTTTAGCAATTTTTTCTGAAGAACTTCATCAACAGTGAACTGGTCTGGAATGATCAAAAAATAAACTTTCTTTTTTCTCTCTCTGAAAAATCTTGATATATATTCTATATTCTTGTCAAAGAATCTCCATTCTTTATCATAAGAATCTTCAATCAAAATTTTTGATCTTCTGTTTTCGACTTTAATGAAATCTTCTTCCGATAGATCTCCAGATACATTTTTTAATTGTAATAATGTTAAAAAATTTTTAATCAGGTTCATACTTTTTAAATTATTCAGCGAATAATTGTTTTCGGGATAATAAACTTCTGTAATATCATTACCAGAAAATATTATAATGAAAGTCATATCGGGAGATGTTTTATCAAAATAATCGTTAAGAATCTCATAGTAATCTTTTGGTGAATTACCTGGCTGGGAAAGGTTTACAACTTCAAATCCAAGTGAATCTTCAAACATTTTAATAAAATTGTTTTTATAATCTACAACTCCAACACCAAAAGAATCTCCAATAAAAAGAACTCTCTTTTTTGTTTTTGGCTTATCGAATTCCGTTCCCAAAAATCCGTATCGATTGACTTTTTCGTTGTTGAAATAGGTGCCTGGTTTGAGTTTTAAAATTTCATCTTTTCTTTTCAAAATATCTACTGGTTTAATAAAATAAAAAAGGTTTAAAACTATTTCAAGTAAAAAAAATAGTACAACAATATTGATATACATAAGTTTTAGATTTTCTGGTATCTTTAAATCTTTAAAATATTTTTTTAAAAAATGGATTGTTAAATAAAAAAACCTGTTCAAAGTGATTATAAGGATTTCAGGGAAAAGATGAGTTCTAAAAAATATTGAAGTGAAAATAAATGATACAGGAAATGATAATAAAAAAATTTTGAAATCAAGTTGAAAAAACAGAATAGCAATTGAAGAAATGTAAAATCCAACTATGGTATAAAAATAAGGTAAAAAATATTTTTTTTCAAAAAAGATTGTGACAAAAACTATTGTAACGAGAACATAGATTTTAAAAACTTTTTCAAATGGTATTCTCTTACGGTTCACATAACAATTTTATCTAAAAATAAAAAAGTGTCAATCTACCAATTCGTTTAACCTCTTAACTGCACAAAACTCCCCACACATTGAACAGACATCACTATCTTCAACTCTGGATTTTTTTCTATACTCTTTAAATTTTTTTTCATCTATAGAAAATTTTGCCATCTTCTCCCAATTGAGTTTCTTTCGCGCTTTTGACATTTGAGTATTTATCTCAAGAGCATACTTTCTTCCAAGGGCAAGATCGGCAGAAAATGCAGCAATTTTTGATGCAATAACACCTTCTCTTACATCCTCAACATCAGGAAGTTTTAAATGTTCTGCAGGAGTGACATAGCATAAAAAATCAGCCCCAAAATATGCTGCAAGAGTTCCACCTATAGCACCTGCGATATGATCATATCCTGCAGAAATATCGTTTACGAGAGGTCCAAGAACATAAAATGGTGCATTATGTGTAACCCTTTTCATTATCTCAACATTTGTTTTTATGTGTTGTAAATATAGATGTCCCGGTCCTTCAACCATGACCTGAACATTTTTTTCTCTCGCCCTGTCAACAAGTTCTCCCAGGATTAAAAGTTCTTCGATCTGTCCCCTATCTGTTCCATCCTCACATGCTCCTGGTCTTAAACCATCACCAAGTGATATTGTAACATTATATTCTTTTAAAATATCTAATATTTCATCATAATATTGATAAAGAGGAGATTCTTTCCCGTTATATTTCATCCATGCGATCAGAAATGAACCTCCTCTTGAAACAACATCCATTATCCTTTTCTCTTTAAAAATTCTCTCCATAGAAGATAAAGTGACTCCAGAATGTATCGTCATGAAATCAACACCATCTTTCGCCTGTTCCTCAACAGTTTTCAAAAAATCATCAATGTTCATTTCAACAATATCCTTCCTTTTCAGAGAAAGTTCAAATCCAGTTTCGTATATTGGAACAGTTCCAACCATAACAGGACAATGTTCAAGAATTTTTTTTCTGATGATTTTAATTTTTTTTCCCAACGATAGATCCATAACCGAATGAACACCATATTCAACAGCAATTTTCATTTTTTTTATTTCTTCCTCAACGTTTATATGCACAGGAGATGAACCAATATTTGCATTTATCTTTTTAGATAGACCCTTTCCGATAGCATAATATTTTTTCTTTTTCCTTCTTATATTATCTGGAAGAACTATTGTTCCCTTTTTTATTCCTTCGATTATTACGGATTCATCAACCGTATCATTTTTAGCAGCATCTTTTATAGCTTCTTTGTGAAAAACCATTTCTTTCATAATAACTCCTTTCAATATCCAGAAACTCTTTTATCCTTTTAGAGGGATTATCGCTTTCATTTATGTATGAGAGAACAGCAAAATTTTTGAAACCAAGATTCAAAATTTCGATAAGGTTATGGGGTTTTATCCCACCTATTCCCACAGATGGAACATCCGAAATCTTTAGCATTTTTCTTGCTTTGATTAATCCTAATACCTTATCCTTTATAATTTTTGAATTCGTAGGATAAATTGGTCCAATTCCAACATAATCAGGGTTTTCTTTAAGCCCCCGTTTAAGTTGTGATAAATTGTGTGTTGATTTCCCAACGATTATGTATTCAGAGAATTTTCTAACATCATCGACAGATATATCAGTTTGACCAATATGTACACCATCAGCATCTGAAAGTATTGTAATATCCACTCTATCATCAACTATGAACAAGGTCTCACTTCCCTTTGTTATATTTCTGATATTCTTTGCAATGTTGAGAACTTTATTATCCGATAGTTTTTTATCTCTAAGTTGTATGACTCTGATTCTGTTTTTTACAGCAATTTCACTCAACTTTTCATAACCAACCACAGGATCAGTCATAACAATATATAAACCAAAATTTTGGGGAAAAACTTTTTTTAACAAAATTTTTACGATATCCTTTTCAATCCTATAAAGGTTGAACCTTATCTCTTTAAACTCTTTTGAAATTTTTAAATCTTTAATTTTAAAAATCTCTTCAAGAACCCTTGATGATTCCTGACATCTCCCAAGAGAGGATCTAACGATATCCTCGAAATTTTTTCTTTCATTTTTGTCGAACTCATATAATTTCCCAGGATCGGTTTCTGTATCCCGTTTAAGAATGCTGTTAGCAGATATTTTCTTTCTTAAAATGTACAACTTCTCTCTCTGATTTCTGATCCTTATCAGAATGTTTTCATCTGTTTTTTCAAACCTGACATAATCTTCTAATAATCTCAAACCTTCAGACAATCTATTTAAATTGACATCGATTATCCTTTCCGTAGTTCCTCCTTTATCAACTTATAAGATTTATATCCTGAAAGTAACATTCCACCAAAAATTGGTCCCATCCTGAAACCACCAAATACACCGTTGGCGGCCATTCCCGATACAAAAAAGTTTTTGTAAACTTCTCTTGTGTTTTCAACAGTTTCCCTTTCTCCAAGTTCTGCATTCATAGGTTTTTCACCCTCAATTTTTCCTGATGGAGTATTGAGTTTAACATTTGCTTTCTTTACAAGTACCGATGTCAATTCAGCAGGATGTCCTGTTGCATCTATAACCTTTTTTGAGATAACAGTGAGAGGATCAACATGCAAAGACATATGTTCAACAGGTGTCCAGTTAATCACTATACCGCAAACAGCATCATGTTTCAAAACAACATCAACAACTTTTATGAGGTTAAATATTTTAAGACCGACTCTTGAACTGTTGTATATAAGTGATGATGTTATTTGAACAGAATCAAGAACAAAATAACCTTCAGTTTCCTCTTTTAATTCAACATTAAATTCCTTTAATATTTCCAGAGCATCTTTTTGAACAACTATACTGTTAAACATCATTCCTCCACCCCACATTCCACCACCCGGTGCAAGTTTAGTTTCAAACAGTGCAACTTTAAATCCATCCTTAGCAAGATAGTATCCTGCAACAAGACCAGAAGGGCCTCCCCCAACTATAGCAACATCAAGATTCAAATTTTCTTTCAATTTTTCAAAATAGTTTTTTACAATCAGTTCGCTTATCTTTTGATCCTGTAGTATCATAAAAACCTCCTAAAATAAAAAAATCAGGTTTTGAACCTGATCTTTTTGATTTCCCTACGGCAGTATTACCTGCATCAGGTTCAAAGGGTCAACGGTTACACCGTTTTCTCAGCCGCTTACAGCAGCTCCCCTGATATAAAATTAAACACTTAAAATTTTAAAAGTCAACAATCATACTTCACATTTTTCCCTTTTGATTTTTGTTTCAACTATCGAATAAACAACAGGAACAAGTATAAGTGTTACAATCGTCGAAAAAGAAAGTCCACCAATCACAACGATACCTAATGACCTCCACATCTCTGCGCCCTCCTTTGTGCTCAAAGCAAGTGGAAGTAGTCCAAAAATGGTTGTTAAGGTTGTCATAAGAACAGGTCTTAACCTTCTCTTTCCTGCCAACGCAACCGCATCACATAAATCTACACCATTTTCTCTGAGCTGGTTCATATAACTTACGAGAACTATAGCATTGTTTACAACTATTCCAACAAGCATGAGCATTCCCACAAATCCCATTATTGAGAGTGTCGTATTCGTTAAGAACAGAGCAAAAATAACACCGGTGAAAGCAAAAGGTATCGAGAAAAATATTATGAAAGGATCAAGAAACGATTCAAACTGTGCAGCCATTACAAGAAATACTAGAATGATTCCAATAACTATTGCTATCGAAAGGTCTCTAAAAGATTCCTGCTGGCTCTTAATATCTCCACTGTTAATAATAGTTATTTCCTGAGGAACAGAAATTTCTGAAATCATCTTTTGAATCTTTTTGTTACCATCTGAAAGGGATATATTGTTCAGGTTTGCCTGTACACTTATATATCTCATCCTATTTTTTCTTTCAATTGTTGGTGGTTGTTTGGTCAACTTTATGGAGGCAACACTTGAAAGTGGAACATTATAATTTAAAGGTGTTGTTATCGGCAGGGATTTTAAGTTGTTGATGTTTCTTAGATACTTTTTATCAAAGAATACATTTATATCATACTCGTAACCATCTTTTCTGAAAACTGAAGGAGTATTTCCATTTATACCATTTCTTAAACTCAACATCAGATAATAGTTGTTCACTCCAAAAATTGTTCCATTTTCCTTTTTTGGGATTACAGAGATATCCTCTATCTCTTCCTCTCTTGATATCGAAACATCAACAAAACTACCATCATCCTCTATCTTCTTTTTCAATTCTTTTGCGATTGAAAAAGTTTTTGAAATATCTTCACCGTATATTTCGATAGCTATCTGTTTTTGATTTGAAAACCCTCCTGCAAAATTCGAACTCATCTCGACATTCTTCACTTCCGGATAACTCTGTATAAATTTTCTTATTAAGGAAAGATTCTTTTTAACCTGATTTATCGAAAGATTGTCTTTAAACGCTATAATTATCGTTGAAGAATATTGAGTCGACCCACCGAACATTCTTCCACTTGTACCACCAGCATAGAAAACAAAATTTTCAACATCAGGAAAATTGTTTTTTATTTTTTTTCCAATTTCAGTCATAATGCTATCTGTGACTTCTATCCTCAGACCAGGAGAAAGATTTACAGTTCCCCTTACTCTATTTCCACCAAAAGATGAAAAGAATTCTGTCTTTATTGAGGGAAGAAGAAATAGAACACCAACAAAGATAACCGTAACAGTAATTATAATAAATTTTTTATTTTTCATCGAATATGACAAAAAATTAGAATAGAACTGTTCAAAATCGTTAAACCATTTTTCAGTTATGCTATGAAACTTTTCAAGAAACTTTTCTTTATATTTTAAAAGTTTTGAACTCAGCATTGGTGTCAGGGTTATAGAAATAAAAAGTGATGCAAAAAGAACAACTGAAACTGTGTATGCTAACTGTTTAAATAGAAAAGATGTGAACCCTTCTATAAAAAGAAGTGGGACAAAAATTGCGATTGTTGTTAGTGTTGACGCAAATATCGCTCCAATAACTTCATTTGTTCCATCGAGTGCTGCATTTTTAACCTCTTTATTTTCTTCATCTTTATGTCTGTAAATGTTTTCAAGAACAACTATCGAATTATCCACAACCATACCGAGTGCAATCGAAAGCGACGCCAGAGAGATAATGTTCAAAGTTGATTTTGCAAGGTAAAGATATATTATTCCAAAGATAAGAGAAAAAGGAAGAGTTAACGATATTATCAAACTACCTGTTATATTTCTCAAAAATAAAAATACAATTATCACAACAAAAATAAAGGCATATAAAATTGTAGAAGAGAGATTACTTATTGAATTTGTTATCTGTTTTGATGTATCGAAGACGATGTTTATCGTTGTTCCTTCAGGATACATATTTTTTATATCTTTCAACCTGCGGTTCAACTCTTCCACAATCTTTACAGTGTTTGCGTTAGATTGCTTCTGTATAACAACAACCATTCCCTCTTTTCCATTAATCTTTGCAACACCTTCGATTTCTCCCTGAGAAAAATCAACATCAGCAACATTGTACAGATACACTGGATTTTTACCAGAATAACCCACTATCGTCTTCGATATATCGTTAACGGATATATATTCTCCAGGTAACCTTACAGAATAACTCCTTATGCCCTGTCTTATTTCTCCAAGAGGTATATTCAAGTTGTTCGCAGAAATCATCGAATTAATCTGTGACAGGGATATATTGTATTTTATAAGATCCGGTATTCTAACTTTCACATTAACTTTCTTTTTACTTGAAGATGTGATCGAAACTGCTCCAACTCCAGGAATTTGTCGTATCTTATCAAGGACTACCTTCTCTGTGAAATCGTACATCTTTGCAACTTCGCCTTCATTTTCAAAAACTATTGCTACAGTAGCAACAGGAATCATTGATGTAGAAAATTTAAAAACTGTTGGTGTTTGAGCATCTTCAGGTAACGAACTTTTTATGAGTTCGATCTGGGTTCTTATATCGTTTGCAGCAGCATCAAGATTTTTCCCCCAGTTAAAAGACACTGTTACAAAAGAAACGGATTCCATCGAATTTGAATTTATCTCTGTCACATCTGGAACCATCGAAATCGCTGACTCAATCTTTTTTGTTATCTGCTCCTCAACATCGATGCTCGAAGCACCGGGATACACGGTTATTATTGAAATTTGAGGTAATTCGATGTTTGGGAGCATTTCAAGAGAAAGATTTTTAAATGAAAGAAAACCAAATATCAATATCACAATAAAAACAACTATGATAAAAATTGGTCTTCTGATAGATAGTCTTACCATAGATCACCTAACCTTCACTTTTTGTCCATCTTTTAACATATCTGAACCGATTGTAACAACAGTATCTCCCATATTCAAACCGGATACTATTTCTACCTGTGATTCATTTTTGAGACCAGTTTTAACCTCAACTTTATTTGCGATACCATTTCTTAAAACAAAAACATATTCACCGTTTTGATCATTCTTAACAGATTCAAATGGAACAGTTAAAACATTTTCTTTCTTTTCTAAAAGTATTTTTACTGTACAACCTTTATTTATTAAATTACCATCACCTGTGAAAATAATGTCTATGCTACCAAGATTTGTATAGTTGTTTGGATATTTTGAAACTCTGATAACCTTTCCGTTAAACTTTTTCTCATCAACTTCAATCTGTGCAAATGTTCCATTTTTAATTTTATCAAGTAACTCGGAAGAAACTGAAACTTTTGCGATTTTGTTTACATCATCAACTATCATACATACAGGAGTTTGGTTTGTAACAAAATCACCTTTGTTTATAGAAAGATCATAAACTCTTCCATCTATAGGTGAAATAACCTTTGCTTTCTCAAAAGAAACTCCAGGTATCGATCTATCTATTTCGGCTATAATCTGATCTTTCCTTACATATTCACCTTCTGATACCTTATAGTCCAGAAATCTACCGGGAACATCAGGGAATATTTCCGTCTGTTTATAACCTTCTATTTTACCATAAAAATCTTGATATATTTTTATCTCTTCATTTTTTGCCAAACTAAAGGAAACTGTTCTAACAAATTCTTCACTCTTGATCGGCTTATTTTTTGTCTTTGAAAAGACAACGAAAAGGATTAAAACCACAACGATCGATAAGATAACAAAAAATTTTTTCATTTAATTCCTCCTTAAAGAACTCCAAGATAATTTAAAATTGAAAGTTTATTTATGATAATATCATAGAGAGATTTTAGATATCCAACCTGTGCATTTATGTATTTTGTTTCAGCATCTATATAGTCAACATTGCTTATAATACCCCTGTTGTATTGCTCTGTTGCAGTTAAATATGCTTCTTTTGAAAGATCTATAGTTTTTTCAAAAACGTTTAGATTCTCTTTTGAATTTTCATAATTTTTTATTAAAAGTTCAAGATCAACAGGGATCCTCTCTTTTAAAAGAAGATAACTCATATTTATTTGTTTTTCCTGCTTCTTAGATTTTAAAACACTCAAAATTCTGCTTCCACCAGATAAAAGATCAAGATTCACAGAAACACCGAGATTGTATGATCCATCAAAATAGGAAGAATCGGAAATATAAGAGTAGTAATTTTTATAGTTGTATGAAGTGAAAAAAGCAACATTTGGAAGAAAAGATGAAGAGTTTAAAAGTGTTGCCTTTTTTGCTATATTTTTTGAAATTTCAAGATTTTTTAACTCACTTTTATTTTTAAGACATATATCGAGCAATTTTCCCTTGCCCAACGAATCCAATCCAAGGGTATCAAACTTATCAACAGTACTAAAAGAAAGAGAATCATTCAAAATTATACTATCGCTAATATTCATTCCGAGAATGAATTTCAAACTGTTTAACAGATTGTCTCTCTGCTTTACAAGATTTTTTAACTCGATTTTACTGTTTTCAACATCAATTTCTGAAGAAAGTTTCTCAAGTTTACTGGATGTCCCAAGATTATATTTTGACAGAGTCACCTTATAATGATTCTCTTTTGCATCAATAATCTTTTTGTTAACATCTATAATTTGATCAAAAAGTTTTATTGAAAGATATAACTGTATTACAGAAAATTTTATATCCCTTTTTGTTTTTTCAAGATCATTTTTAGACATCTGCAGTTTATCTTTTGAAATCATATATCCAAGAACCAGTTTTCCTCCAAGAAAAACTGGTTGTGAAAGTTTTACATCGAGAGAATAGTTATTCTGCTCGCCAACTTTTATTTTCACAGGTCCAAATGCGGTGTTGACATATGTTGTTGGAACCGTATCCAATCTGACAAAGGTTCCAGCTGATGTTACTTTTGGAAAGAAGTTTGTAATGGAAATCAGCAGATCTTCGTTTGCTATATTTACATTTTCCTCTGATATTTTTATCTGTAAATTATTTTTATAAGCTTTTTCGAGAGCTTCATCAAGAGTTAAACTTGCTACAAATGAAAAGGAACAATAAAAAAATAAAAGGACCACAAAAAACTTTTTTTGCATTTTCACTCCTTAATTAAAATTTTTAGCACATTATCCTTGATATATTTTATTCTCTTCTGGTCAAGTTGTGTCTCAAAAAAGATTATCCTAGAAATTTCCAAATGTATCAAACCAACTATCATCATCGTTAAAATCTCACTGTTTAAATCTTTAAAAATATTTTTTTGAATACCTTCATCTATTATATCCTTCAGTATCTGAAACCTTTTTACAACTATTCTTCGATCGATGCCTTTTGAAAAATCAAACAATTCTTTGTTTGAATTCAGATTGTTCATTGTGAAAAATTTGACTTTGTTTACATTTCCAACCATTATTTCCAAAAATGTTTCTATATATTTTTCAACCTTCAAAGATGGTGAGTCCACTTTTTCAACAGATTTTTTTATCTCCTGATTACAATTGTTTATAGCATAGTTTATAGTTGAAATAAAAAGTTCTTTTTTGTTTTTAAAATACAGATAAATGGTTCCTTTTCCAACATTCGCTTTTTTGGCAATACTGTCAACATCTGTCTCAAAATATCCTTTTTTCCCAAAAAGTTCTAAAGATGCTTCCAAAATTTTATTTTTTTTATCCATTTTTCTAATATAATTAAAACTGACCAGTCAGTCAAGACGTTTTTTTTAAAATTTCTATTGAAATTTTATATTATTTTATTATACTAAAAAATAGTAAAAAAGGAGAAATATGATTGTTGAATGTCCAAAGTGTCATAAAAAATATGAAATTGACGAAATGTACATTCCCATAGGTGGTGCTCCAATAAGGTGTCCAAATTGTAAGAATATTTTTGGAATATATGTTGAACCTATAGATATTCCTATGACAGAAATTACTGAAGAAAATATCTCCTCAACAACAGTTGAAACAACAGTTGAAAAACCCAAAATACCATCTTTTGAAGAAAGCTCCATCACTACACAGTTTGAAGAAAAAAAAGTTGAAGAGAGTGAAATTCCCTCATTTCCTGATATGGATCAATTTGGAAAATTTTCAAGTGAAGTTGAAGGTATTCCATTTTCTACTAAAAAAGTGGATTTTGAACCAAAAGTCGAAGAGGTGAAAAAAGAAGAACCCTTTGTGAATCCTTTCGCACAGCCACAACCACAGAAGCCGGTGCAACAACCATCATTCCAGCAACCTGATTTCGGTGTTCCACCTGCTTTTACACAGCCAAAAGTCGAAGAGGTGAAAAAAGAAGAACCCTTTGTAAATCCTTTCGCCCAACCACAACCACAGAAGCCGGCGCAACAACCACCATTCCAGCAACCTGATTTCAGTGTTCCACCTGCTTTTACACAGCCAAAAGTCGAAGAGGTGAAAAAAGAAGAACCCTTTGTAAATCCTTTCGCACAGCCACAACCACAGAAGCCGGTGCAACAACCACCATTCCAGCAACCTGATTTCAGTGTTCCACCTGCTTTTACACAGCCAAAAGTCGAAGAGGTGAAAAAAGAAGAACCGTTTGTGAATCCTTTCGCACAGCCACAACCACAGAAGCCGGTGCAACAACCACCATTCCAGCAACCTGATTTCAGTGTTCCACCTGCTTTTACACAGCCAAAAGTCGAAGAGGTGAAAAAAGAAGAACCCTTTGTAAATCCTTTCGCCCAACCACAAAGACCTTTACAACAGCCAACTCAAACAGTTCAGGCAGGTAAAGCAGGTTCTCCAATGTTTGATGTGTTACTTGCTGGATTTAATCTTCCACCCGATTTTAAGTCACTTCCTGAAAATGTTCAAAAACTTCATAAGGATGCTATCAAACTTGCAAGACAGCTTGCTAAAGATATTCTTCTTTACCATAAGGATGAGGTTGAAAGAGGTCTGACCTCTGGGAATATAAAGGAAATTTTGAAAGAGGAAATCGAAAAATCATATAAATTCTATTCCCAAAGAATACCTTCAGAAATAGTAAATTCAACAAACTATTTCAATGAAGCTTTGAATAAGATAATCTGCAAAGGACAAAATATTTTTTAATATTTAAACGCTGAACCACCAACAAATTCTCTGAGAACAGATGTTGGTGGTATTTTTTCAACAGAAATCTCTTTGAAAAAAGATAAAATAAAAAGTAATCTTTTTGCATCAAGATAGAATTCGCTTTTTTCATCTATTTCCTGTAATAAAGGTTTGGCAAAGTTTTTCAAAACTGAAAGTTCATATAAAAGTGAAGAGTTGAAAAAGAAATCAGCACTCTCCTGAAAAGGAAATATATTCTTCTCTTCCCCATCTCGAACATGTTTCCACATTCTAAGAGTATTTTCAGCGGTATGGTTTCTAAAGAGATAATCCCTAACGATTCTTCTGATCAACCTGTTATCAGTTGTCGAAATCCTATGAGTGTTGTCTATATTTATTTGTGTTAAAGCTGAAACATATATTTTCAGTTTCAAATCTTTCGGAATAGATTCTGTTAGTTTTTCATTCAATCCGTGTATTCCCTCTATCACAAGAATTGAGTCCTTTCCCATCTTTAATTTTGTTCCATCTGTTAATCTTTTTCCAGTTTGAAAATCAAATTTAGGATTTACAATCTCCTCTCCTTTTATGAGAGAATTCAAATTTTTATTAAAAAGTTCTATATCCAATGCTTCGATTGATTCAAAATCCTTTTTTCCATCCCTGTCAGGTTTTATTTTATCGTTATCAAGGAAATAATCATCAAGAGATATTCCAACGACCGAAAGTCCAAGAACTTTCAACTGTATCGATAATCTTTTTAAAAAAGTTGTTTTTCCTGATGAGGAAGGTCCTGCTATAAGTATAATTTTCAGTTTCCCTCTCCTGGAATCAACATGGTTTGCTATTTCAACTATCTTTTTTTCATGTAACGCTTCACAGACATAAACAAGTTCAAATATTTCATCATTCTCTATCGAGTCCCTGATATTTTTTACCGATCTCCATCCAAGCACTTTTGCCCAATTTTCCGATTCGTTAAAAATTGCAAAAAGTTTTTTTTGATCCTTTTTAACACTTTCTTCAGAAAGATACGCAATAAATCCAGGGGGATAATATTTTATAAAAGATCCTTTTAACAATGAAGTTGAATCAACTACTGGTGTGAAAAAAAATTCTTTTACATTGTTGTATTCACACAGAAAACCACCCAAGATCTCGGAACTCACCAAGACATCAATCTTATCTTTATCATCCTTGAAAACTTTCAGAAGTTCATCTTTTGTTCGATATTTTGAATAAATCTTTTCACCATTCTCTATTCTTTTTTCAAGAACATCGTTTATTCTGTTGATATCGTTCTCACAGAGTAAAGTTTCAGAAAAAACTTCACAATAGAGTCCACCATTTATTGTATGTTCCACATTCAAAACCGCATTTTTAAAATTTGAGGTTATGATATCTTTTAAAAGTAAAATCAAACTGTTTTGAAGAACAAGTTTTCCATAAAAAGAATCAGAAAAAACAGGATTTTTTTCCTCATACGAAAAATTATCCTCAAGAGGTATTAACTTATTTTTTCTTTCAAAACATACCAATTTTCTTTCCATAATCTTTTTTAGCTGGTGGGCGGATTTGAACCGCCGACCCGCGCTTTACGAAAGCGCTGCTCTACCACTGAGCCACACCAGCAATAATTTTATTTTATAAACAAGATTTTACCAGTAAACTCTTTGTTCTTTTCGTTAAACAACTTTACAAACAATATTCTGGATGAAATTTTTCTGTTTGAAAGATCGACCGTGTATCTGTTGATACCATCCTTTCCTATCATATCAACCGAATAGAGTTGTCTACCTGTAACATCATAAATTTTTAGTTTTATTTTTTCATTATCTTTAGATGTAAATACAACACTTATTTTATTGTTTTTGAAACTATTTTCAATAGATAAAAGTTTGAACTCTGAATTGTTTTCAAACGAATCATCTTCTATATTCAACTTCAGTTCAAAGAAGTCCATTATTCTTCTTAACCAACCACTCTTCGAATTGATTGAATCGCTGTCAACAATATTTCCAAATTCAAAGGAGGATGCAACGGTTCTATATTTGTCATTTTTGTATGAAACAACATAACCACTGAGGCCATTGTAGAACACCTTTTTTGACCCATCTATACTATCGATCAGATCATTATACAATGTTGGAGTATAATTTAAAACGATCCCTTCACCAATCGTTCCATCGGTTCCGTAATATACAGAAGGTGAAGTTGATGTCCCATCACTTTTTGGCTTTACATGGCATACAGAGTTAAAGTTGTACGAATTGTTATACAAAGGATCCCAGTAGAACGCTTCACCACCTTCTACATAAAGTTTTATGTTCCCACTGTTCAAAAGAGAATCTATCATTATTGCAACCGGATCATAAGATGGTATAACATAATTGTTCGGATATGACCCAAGTGTCAGGAATACATAATTATAATTTTTCAGATTCTGATATTCTATACTGGTTAAAATATCTCCCGCATATCCCCACGATTTCAATATTGAATCAATATAAAAACCACTCTTTGAAGATTTCGCATAGTCAAGAACAAGATAATCTTTTTTGTTTATATATACTGTTTTTAAGAAGGTATCAGTGAATCCAAGTGTATCGGTATAGATAATTTTTAATCCAACTGTGTAAAGTGTATCCAGAGGTAAATCTTTCACATAACCTTTGAATCCGCTCACAGAAAAAGTATCGTTACCGTTTAAGTATGGTATATCAAAAGATTCAGGAAATGTAGACAATTTATTTGTGTCATTGGAGATAATCGAAACTTTCAACTTTCTATCATTTTCATTTGAATAATTTTTCAGTTTAACTATAAGATCAACTGTATCGTTTGAAAAAATTGATGTATTTTTTGATATGACAAAAAGAGTTTCAATTTTTGTTTCAGGTGCATATATAAAAAATCTTTTCTTTGTATTAAGGGATGAATCACCTGAAAAGAATTTAAAACCTAAAGAATCGTAGGTTCTGTTTTTAACATTATTTTTAACTTTAAAGAGAATTGAGTTCAGAGATAAACAACTGTCCGATGGAAGAATGGTGTCTTTAAAGTTAAAGATATTCGAATAGAGTTTTACATTTCCAGTAAAAACAAAGACAGAACAGGATAAAGATAACAGGGGTTGAAGTCCCTTATTTTCAACCATTAAATTAACAAATCCAGAATCCGCTGAAGTAAAAAATCCATCAGGTTGATTGAAGTAAAAGAGTGTATCTTTTATGATTATTTTTTTTACATATGGATAAAATGTTGAACTCGTGATAACAGAATAGGAACTGTCCGGTTTATAATTGTTTTTAAATGCATAAAATTTTAAAGTATCACCAGTTTCTCCATAACGATAAAAAGTAACCTTTCCAGTTTCGTCTGTTGTTCCTACATCTATCAAAGAATCATTTAAAATGTAAGAAACTTTGACGTTTTTTACAGGTAACCCATTTGTTTTATTGTAAACAAAAAGATCAAAATCATAATTTGAAGATGGTATCGCTGAAAATACATCTATGTATAAGGAATCATAGTTTGTATAAAACTCAAACGAAGGATCTCCCAGAAGGTTATATTGCTCAAAATACCGTTTTCCAGTTGAAGGAAAAGTGTTTAAAACGTTCAGTTTTGCAAAATAAATCAGATCTGAAAGATTTGTATAGTTTGAATCTATGTAATAATCAAAAAATCTTCTTTCCATAATATCATCTTCATCCCAATATGAATAAACTGAAGATCCTAAATAAGCAATACTTTTTCCACTTTTTACCCATGTCTCTCCAAAACAATCTGAAGAGTATGCATAGTTTCCAGTAAGACACGCATAACTTGAAACGAACGGTAACATATCACCATTCGTTAAATTTGTTATATCTGATTGATAAAAAGCTGGACCTGCCCATGATGTGACACTACCATGTCCAGAATAGACTGCAAGAGATCGACCACCGTTTATTGCAGTTGATACGGGTGTTCCAGTTTGATTGTAATAAAACAAAGAATCGATAACCATCAAGGAATCTCTGAGTTTTTTCATAACATAAAGATGTGTCGATTCAGCAATCTGATGGAATGAAGCATCATCTGATGCCATAAAGTAACCCTTTTTCGTCCAGTTGTTTGTATTGTTAAAAAGAGAGTTTTGATAGTTAATATTTTTTTCAACAATAACTTTCAAAGTATTAGTATCTGTTACAGAAAACCTTCCAATACCAACATCAGGCAAAAAATCTGCACCTTCAAGTGTAGTATAGTATAGATCTGTTGGTGGAAAATCTGTTTCCGTGCCAATATAGTTAGGTATCAGATTAACATCACCAACAAGTAAAACATAATCAAGTGGAACAATTGAATTGTTATAAACATTCAAAATGCCATTTTTGATCTGCTCTTTTGTGGATCCAACAGTGTCCAAAAGAAGTATCTCGGTATAAAATCCCTGTTTATTTTTTAATTTTATGAAATTTTGCAAAAGAGGTTTCATCGTTGAGTTTACAACAAAAAGCATTTTTCTTTTTAATGAACTTTTTTGAATTTTTGTTTGTTCTAAAAGATTTTTTATTTCAAACTCTATATTTTCATGATAAAAAAGTTTATTATCTTTTCTATCGTAAACAATTGGATTGACTTCAACCTGATAGACAAATTCATCTTTTCTTTTTCCCAAAAACTTTATATCTATAACCTTATCAGGGAATTTTTCGTTTGAATTGTAAAATTTTTCATCTATAAAAAACTGATCGATGTTTTGAGATTTTATTACAGGTCTCTGTAAAGGATATACCCCTTTTTCAGGGATTTTTATATTTACAACTTTTTGCTGATCTATTTTTACATTTTTTAAATCAAGATTTCCATCTTTTGAAGATATTAAAAATCTATACGATGGAAGTTCAGGATATCCATATTTTGATGTTTTAAAACCATTTTTTACATCAATTTTCAAAAACCCATCCTTTAAAAAGTATTCAAAACTTTCAAGTTTTATTCTGTACATGTTATTTGACTTTTCAACTTTAAATCCATTTTCAGAGGAACCATCGATTTTAAAGGTTTCCGAAAAAATCATCGTTGAAAGCAGAAAAATAAAAATAGTAAAAAAATTTTTCATTATGTTCTCCTTTTTATAAAATATAGTTTATTAGTTTTTTTAGTCAATACTATTGACTGTTAATATCTATTGTATATAACTTAATTAAAAGGAGGATGAATGAAATATCTGTTTCTATTGATGATTCTTTTATTAACTCTTGTTTCGTGTTCTATAGGTCCTGTATACGTTTACAATTACCAGCCAGTAGTAAAGATACTCGCTGATACAACAGAAGTTACCTTTATCGTTCAGGATTTATCTCCCGATGGCTGGTGGTCCGGTGATGGAGTTGATTCACTCAATTTCAAAATACTGCTCTCTGAAACTAAAAAGGTTAAATCTTATATAACCGATATTCAATTTAATATAGTAACAGAAACTTACGGTAACATTTTTGAAGATCGAATTTCTTTTTTAACACCGATTGAATTATCCGGTTCAAAATCTGATACTTTAATATTACCTTTATCCGTTAACGAACGAAGTGCTTACTATGCTGACATATCTGATGGAATAAACGATAATGTTGGAAAAGCAGCGATAATTATAAAAGCTATATACTATGATGAATTTGGAAACAGTTATGAATCACTTCCCTTCTATCTACCAATCAAAGTAATAAAACCATGAGGTGAATTATGAAAAAAATATTTTATATTTTTCTTCTTACAATCATTCTCTCTTCATGTTACACATCACCTACTTCGATAAAGTATTATCAACCAATTTTGGATATAAGTATGAAAGACACACTAAATTTTTCGATTCCACTTGGTAACGATTCTGTATGGAACTATGAAGATGTTGATTCAATATATGAAAACATAATAATTTTTGAAAATCAGGGATTGAATGCTTATATTACTGAAATAGAATGGGAAATCTATGATTACACGAACAGAGTCAGAGAGGATTATAGCAAAATTTACCTGAATCCTGTGAAGATAGAAAAAAATTCATCGGATACGATCTCTCTTCTTTTCTATCTGTACGGTTCATCTGCTACAAGAATTGATCAAGAAGATGGAGTAGAGGATAATGTAGCGTATGGAACTGTCCAGTTAAAGATAAAATATTATGATGATAACGGTATAACTTATAGTTCAAAGATATTTTACAAAAATATAAAAGCTGTTATTGAATAAAGAGGGGTATATATGAAAAAAATACTTTTCCTAATTATTTTTGTAACATTGTTTATTTCATGCTCTATAGGACCAGTTCCAGTTTATTATTCTCAACCGATAGTTTCTCTTCTTGACGACACACTTGAAGTAATTTTTTCTGTTCCTGACAGAGATCTGTCTGGATGGAATCATTATAATCAAAACAATATCGGATCAGATACAGTTTTTCTTACAATCGATGCTTATGAAACAACTGGAGAAAAAGGTTTCATAGAAAAGATAGAGTACAAATTTTTAGTTGATGGTCAGACAGTTGAAAGAGAAGATGTTTTCTATCAGATACCAATAGAAATTGAAGATAAAGATACAGTAAGTTTACCAGAACTGGTAATCATTATAAACGAACCTCTTGCCTATGAAATCGACATTCAGGATGGTTATGCTGACAATGTTGGAGCAGGCATACTTGAAACAAAAGTATACTGTACTGATATAAAAGGAGAATCTTTTACTTCCGTTCCAATAAGAAAAAAATTTAAAGTTATAAAACCTTTAACATATTGACTTTTGAAGATTTATTGAATATGATTTTATCAAAGGAGGTATCAAAAATGAAGAAAACAATTTTCTTTCTTTCAGTTATATTGTTTATAACTTCCTGCACCCTATATGTTCCTACTCCTGATTTTACGATCACATGGATAGATCCTCTTGGAAGTGTTATAACACCAACTACAACTGAAGTTCTCATCACAACTATAGATGTTGAAAACAATACTTCTTATGAAGCGATACTCGACAGAATATCCTATGATTATATCTACAATGGTGATGTGATTTATGATGGTCAGGACATCTGGAATATATACGCTTTACTTCCACCAACAGTGATAGATACAGCAACCGGAGATCCTATCAAAGGAAAAGCAAGTATCGAAAATATTCCAATTCCAGTTCCAGCATCAATTTATACATATATGGATTCAAGGAATATTCAGGGAGTAACTCTAAGGATATATATAAGCGGAACAGACAATATAAATAAGACAAAAAGAACAACAAAATATGTCGATTACGGTATAGCAAAATATTAAATTTCAAAAGGGGGAGTTAAAACTCCCTCTTAATTTTTCTTTCACTCTTTTAACATTCTCCTTCAGTTTCAAATAATTCTTATCAACTTCAAGACCTTTTTCAAAACTTTCTTGAGCATTTTCATAGGAACCGATAAGGTTATCAAGATGAACAGGTACAAAACCAAAAAAACCAGCTGACAGATAAAACATAAGAAATTTTTCTGCAAAATATCCTTCTTCAAAATATGATGCTCCCAGATTATTGTAAGCGAGTGATGAGTTCGGAGAAATTTCTACTATTCTTTCCATCATCTCACGTGATTTTAAACTCATTCCAAGATTTTTATAGGTTAAACCAAGATTGTAAAGAACCCTTACATTTTCTGGTTCAATATTTTTCGCTTTTTCAAGAAAATATAATGATTTCAGATAATCCCTTTTTGAGGCATACAAAGTCCCCAGATTTATAAGAGAGTTTGTGTATAAAGAATCGAGTTCATAAGATCTTAAAAGATTTTTTTCAGCATCTGTAAAGTTGCCTTCTTTCATGAAATAAAGTCCCAGATTGTTTGTCCCAACTACAGACTTTGGATTATTTTTTACAACGTATGACCATAAAGAAATTTCACTTCTGAAATTAGGAATATAAAGTAAAGTAAAGATTAAAAAACAACATGAATAAAGAACAAAAAAATAATTTCCAAAATGTTTCAATTTTGTATATATATAATAAGAAAAAAGAATAAAAGAGAATGAAGGTAAAAAAAGGTATCTATCAGCAAAGAGGTTTAAAACCGGTATAAAATTTGAGATTGGGATGTAATTTATCACAAAAAATAAAAAAGAAAAAAGTACAAATTTTTCGTTTCTATATCTGTAAACAGAATAAATCAAAATTAAACAAAGTGAAAGATTGAAGATAAAGAGTTTAATGTTGTTTTCAGAAACCGGAATATAATAATCAACAACAAGTGGATATGGAAAAAAAAGATTTTTAATATATTTCATAAAAATATAAGGCTGAATCTTTAAAATATCAATATATGAAGCATCCCTCAACATCCTGTTCTCTTTAAAAAACTGATCCATATTTTTAAAATCTGGCATATAAAAACCTAACGTGAAACCAAAGAATAGAATAAAAATGAACGATAGTAGAATGATCGAAAAAATTATCACATAAAATTTTTTATCAACACTTTTTTGAAATATCCTGTCGTATACAAAAAAAATGAAAGGCAAAACTAAAGCAACTTCTTTCGAAAGGAGCGCAAAAATAAAGAAAATTATTGAAACGACTCTTTTCTTTTCAATATGAAAATAAAAAGATAACATTGAGAATATGTATAGAAAAAGTTCTTTTCTGTGAGTTATTATAAGAATGTTTTCTACATGGACAGGATGCAATGAAAATAAAAACACTGATAACAATGAAAAAAATTTGTTTTCTGTAATTTTATAAATTAAAAATGATGTAAGAAAAATTGTTATAACGTATAGAAAAAGATTTTCCAATCTATAAAAAATAACTTTATCTTTAAAAAAGAATCTATCAAAGATTAAGGATAATTTTCTTATAGGCCTTTCAGATATCTTTATGGAAAAAATATCTCTTAAATTGTCTACAGAATCATCCTCAAATATTGTTGGGTAATCGTCAAACTGGAAAGGATAATTTAAAGAAAACAGAAAAGGAACAATCGAAATTAAAGCAAAAGCAAAAAGCAAAAAGAAAAATTTTTTATTTGAACTCTCTAAAAAACTCTTCCGTTTCTTTAGAACATTCTTTCCAGCTTTTGAACCTCTGTTCATAATTTTTTTCTCCTTTGATTTTTTCAATTATCCTTTCAAAGTTTTCTCTGTATGACAGATCTTTAATATAATATATTGGCAGATCCTTATAAATCTCTCGGTGAACTGGAATATCCATACAGATAACTCTTTTTCCAAGAAAAAGACCTTCAGCAACGGGCAAAGAAAATCCTTCCTCTTTTGAAAGATAGATTATAACAAAAGAATCGTTTATGATTTTTTCAAATTCGTTGAATGGAAGATAACCTTTAAACTCAAAATCTTTAACCACTTTTTTGAGATTCTCATCATCAACTCTTCCGGTAATTATAATTTTTTTATCCTTAAAAAGTTCTTTTAAATCTTTTGCAAGTTTCAGAGCAAGGGTGATATTTTTTCTTTCCTTTAACGTCGAAGGTATTAAAATATATTCCTCTTTCTGATTTTCATATTTTCTAAAAGTATCAAAGCCATTATTGATTACCCTGCTTTTTTTTGAATTTAAGTTTTTAAATCTTTTTTTATAAACATCCATACAGTTTTTTGTTATAAAAATTATCCCATCTGATCGTTTCGAAATTAGATTGTATTCGATTTTCCAGTAATACCTTGTAAAAATATTCTCTTTTGAACTTTTCTTTTCGGGTATAAAATCGTGTATCGTTGAAACTATCTTGTAAAATTTGATTATAGTTGAATTCTGTTTTGGCATATATAACAGATCAACTTTGAATAGTAGACCTATAAATGGAAAAACAAACTGTTCATAAAAAAATTTTGTTACCCTGTTAAAAAATGGAATTGTAATGTATACAAAATCATCTCTTCCAACAATATCTTGAGCTTTTTCCTGATCTATCAGGATAAAATATCTGTTATCATGATCAGAAAAATTTTTCAAGATCATCGTTATATGTGTGGATACACCTCCACCTTTTGTAATCGATGTTCCATCAACAAGGATTCTCATTTCTTTCCCTCATTATTTTTTTTAGATTTCTTAAAAATTCATATCTTGCAATTATAGGTGAAAAATTCTTTTGTTTAAAAACCTGTAAGATCATTATAACTGGCTCAATAAAAATGAGAAATAATAAAAACAAAAAAATATTTTTAGAATCAAAATTTTTAAAAACAAAAAACAACCGGTTCCTTTGCAATAAGAACCTTTTACATTTTAAACCTGATGATGAATGTTTATGGTAAACAACAAGATTCTCATCAAAACAAATTTTTTCAATCTTTTTTAATCTGACAGATAGATCAACATCTTCATAATACATAAAATAACTTTCATCAAAACCTTTTAATCTTTCAAAGATCTCTTTTTTTATAATAAAAAACGAACCGGTAAGATGGAGATTTCTTTTATCATATTTCAGGTCCTTGTTTAGGATGTTATAGAAAAGTACAATTTTTGAACCAAAAGATTCAATATTTTGTGTGTAAAAATTTTTTACAAGTGGAACAACAACATCATTTTGGATGTTCTTTACCTTTTTAAAAAAATTTTCATCGAAATATATATCATCGTTTGTAATTATCAGATATTCATTCTTTGAAAACTTTGAAGCATAGTTAATCGCCTGACCATATCCTGCACCGAAAAGTTTTAACACTTTTATCCTTTCATCCTTTAGATCAAATTCTCTGTCCTGTGTTAAAACAACTATGACTTCTCCAATATCTTCCTTTAAATAGGATTTTATCTGTTCTTCAAAAGTATCAAAATAGACCGGAACGATCAGAGAAAATTTATCCATATCTTCTTATACCCTTTAAATTCAGAAAACCAGAAAATAATCCTTTAATATAGAAAGAAAATTTTTTTGTTTTATTTATATGAAAAAGAATTGAAATCAAAGTTCCCAGAATAAATGATATCCAGTTTTTCAAAGATAAAATTTTATAGTTTTTGAAATAGATAAAAACTCTGTTTCTGCCTTCCCAGAAAACTTTTTTAGGAGAATACTCATCCATCCTGTTTTCCAGTTTCGTTGTTCCTGAAATAAAATGATAACCAACTGTGTCAGGAGTAAAAAGTATTTTAAATCCATACTTTTTCAACCTTAAAGAAAAATCAACATCTTCAAAATACATAAAAAATCTTTCATCAAGCATTCCCACTTTAACAAAATAATCCTTCAAAAAATAGCATATTGACATAGAAAACCCTTCAACAATTTTTTTGACAATTTGTGTTTCACTCAATTTTTTTCCATGAAGCTTTTTATAAGGCCTTATAAATTGTCCAACATCATCACCTGCAGAATCAATGAATTCTTTATAATAATCTAAAACCAGTGGAGCAAAAAAATGATAATCTCTATTTTGACTTATATTGTTTATGCAGTTTTTTATAAAATTTTTTTCAAGGTAAACATCGTTATTCAAAAGTATAATATTTTCAAACTTTGATTGTTTCACTCCAAGATTTACAGCAAAACTAAAACCTTTGTTTTCTGATAATCTAAAAAGAGTCACAT
>JBDRZY010000002.1:0-241070 GCA_039804205.1 Caldifarciminota bacterium | reverse complement strand
CAAGTAAAAGTTCAAGTGACTCTAAGACCTCTTTTGCTGCCTGAAGAAACTCTTTTTCCCATGGATACTTTTTGGAAAGTTTATCGTAAACTTCCATTGCATAACCGCTCATTATACCTCCTTTTTTTTAAAACGCTCATAAAAATTATAAAAAATTCAAATTATCAAGTCAATAATAAATAAATTTTTAAAATTTGAAACTCTTGACTTTTAATTTTAATGGTGTAAAATACCGCTGTTTTTACAAATTAAACATATTCAGGAGGATAAAATGAACAGTTATGTTGCACAGGTAATAGAAGAAGTAAAACAGAGATACTTCTGGGAGAAAGAGTTCATCCAGGCAGTTACAGAGGTTTTAGAATCTTTATCACTTGTTATGGATAAAGAACCAAAATACAAAAAGTACAGAATTCTTGAAAGAATAGTTGAACCGGAAAGAATAATTTTCTTCAGGGTTCCATGGACAGATGATAAGGGAGAGATCCACATCAACAGAGGATACAGAGTTGAGTTCAACTCTGCGCTTGGTCCTTACAAAGGTGGACTGAGATTCCACTCTTCTGTAACACTTTCAATTTTAAAGTTTTTAGGTTTTGAACAGATCTTCAAAAACTCCCTGACAGGTCTTCCAATGGGTGGTGGTAAAGGTGGTAGTGATTTTGATCTCAAAGGAAAATCTGAAGGTGAAGTTATGAGGTTCTGCCAGTCATTTATGACTGAACTTTATAGACACATAGGTGCTGATACTGATGTTCCAGCTGGAGACATTGGAGTTGGTGCAAGAGAAATAGGATACATGTTCGGACAGTACAAGAGGTTGAAAAACGAGTTTACAGGTGTTTTGACAGGTAAAGGTTTAAACTGGGGTGGTTCGTTGATAAGACCTGAAGCAACAGGGTTTGGTGTTGTCTATTTTGCTGAAGAGATGTTGAAGACGAAAAAGGATTCACTTGAAGGAAAAACGGTTGCGATCAGTGGTTTTGGTAATGTTGCATGGGGTGCTGCGATAAAGGCGAACGAACTCGGTGCAAAAGTTGTGACTCTCTCAGGTCCAGATGGATACATCTATGATCCAGATGGAGTAAAAGGTGAAAAAATAGATTATATGCTTGAGATGAGAGCAAGTGGAAGGGACTGCGTGAAAGATTATGCTGATAAATTCAAAGTGAAATTTGTTGAAAACAGAAGACCATGGGAAGTTAAAGTTGATGTTGCACTTCCCTGTGCAACCCAGAATGAGATTGATGGAAACGATGCGAAAACATTGATAAAGAATGGATGTAAATGTGTAGTTGAAGGTTCTAATATGTCCTCAACACCCGAAGCGGTAGAGGCCTTCCTTAACAACAATATACTTTACTCACCAGGTAAAGCATCCAACGCAGGTGGAGTTGCGACAAGTGGTCTTGAGATGTCTCAGAATTCAATGAGATTACAGTGGCCAAGAGAAGAAGTCGATAAAAGATTGAGAGAGATAATGGTCAAGATACATCAATCATGTGTTGATGCAGCAAAAGAGTATGGAACACCTGGTAACTATGTTAACGGAGCAAACATTGCAGGATTTAAGAAAGTTGCAGATGCGATGATCGATCAGGGTGTAGTATAATACTGTTAAATTAAAATACTTTTACTACTGGGGTGGCTTTTGCCACCCCTTTTTTTGTTGGGACTTGACAGAAAAAGTTTGGAAATTAAATTATAGGTGACCAGAAAAAAAATAAATTTAGAAGGAGGTGAGAGTTATGAAAAAAGAACTTCAGAAATTTTCACCTTTCTCAGAACTGTTTGATTTAAGAAAAGAGATCGATTCACTTTTCGATGACAGATTTTTTGGTAAAATGTTGCAGCCCTACTATGAATCAAACTGGACTCCTTCTATGGACATTTCTGAAACGGACAAAGAGTTTCTTGTAACAGTGGAACTTCCTGGAATGAAGAAAGAGGATATAAACCTTTCAATAGACAACAATGTCTTAACCATAGAAGGGGAAAGAAAGAGTGAAAAAGAGGAGAAGGGTAGAACTTTCCATAGAATTGAAAGATCGTATGGAAAGTTTTATAGATCTGTGACATTACCGAAAAAAGTTGATGAGGAAAATATTAAAGCAACATTCAAAGATGGACTTTTGAATATAACTTTACCGAAAGTTGAGAAGGAAAAAGTTAAAAATATTGAGATCTCGGATAAGTAAGTGAGGTTTTCCTCACTTACTTATATCTCGTATTCGATTTTTTCTAAATCTTTTGAATTCTGGTAAAACCATGTATAGGTTTTTTCAATTCCTTCCTCAAAAGGAGTTTGTGGTTCATATCCAATAAGTTTTTTTGCGAAACTGTTATCTCCAAGAAGTTTTTCAACCTCACATGAAGATTTTCTGACTCTTTTATTTTCAACAACAATTTCAAGATTTTTCTTGGAAATCTTTTCGATGATCTTTATTATTTGCTTTATCGAAAAAGATCTGCTTGAACATATGTTGAAAGTTTTTCCAAAGGTTTTCTCATTGTAAACTATTTTTTTGAACGCATCCGTTAAATCGTCTATGAAAGTGAAATCTCTTTCGGTCTGAAAATTTCCAATTTTAATTTTATTCGATTTTATCGACTGCATAATTATCTGTGGTATAACGGATCTTAAAGATTGTCTTGGCCCGTAAACATTGAAAGGTCTTACGATCGTTACTGGCAGATCGAAAGCTCTGTGGTATGAGATTGTCAATTGATCCTGTGCGATCTTTGTAGCAGCGTATGGTGACTGTGCGTTGAGTGGATGTTTTTCATCCATTGGCACATACTGGGCACTACCATAAACTTCAGAAGTTGACATTATGATCGTATGTTTTATCTTTCTTATTTTCGAAATCTCCAGTATATTTTTTACACCTTTTATGTTGGTTTCGATATATGAATCGACAGCCTTGAAAGAGTAAGGTATCGTTATCAGCGCTGCAAGGTTTATGATACAATCAACATCTTTTGTTAAATCATAGAGTAACGAATAATCCCTGATATCACCTTTTTCAATCTCAACGTTTTTGAAACTTTTCAAAAACTTCAAATTACCAATCTCGTTGAAACTGTTATAGTAAACGAGTGCCTTAACTTTAAAATCCTGTGATAGTTTTTCTACGAGATGACTCCCGATGAAACCACAGCTTCCAGTTATAAAAATTTTTTTCATCTATCCTCCAAAAACTCTGCTAATTTTTTCATACGATTCTCTGTTTCCAACATCATACCAGAATCCATTATGTAGATAATAACCTACTTTTTTCTTTTCAACTATTTTTTTTGTCAATAGTTCGTCCATATTGATAAAATCATCTTTTAAATTTTTTAAAATATTTTTCTGAAAAACGTTGATTCCTGAAAGTATGAAAAAATTTAAAATAGGTTTTTCAACGATATTCAAAATCTTTTTTTTGTTTACCGATACAACACCATATTCGATTTCTATATGTTGAGGAATGATTACCGATGTGATATCATTCTTGTTTTTTTTATGGTATTTGATGATTGAAGAGAAATCGATATCACTTATAATATCAGCGTTGTGAACGATCACTGTGTCCTCTTTCAGATTTCTCATATAGAATAAAGCACCTGCGGTTCCAAGTGGCTTTTTCTCTTTTATGAAGGATGATCCATCAAAAATATCAGGATATTTTGAAATCAGTTTTTTTTCGATCATTTCTTTTTTGTAATTCAAAGAGACATATATATTTCTGAAACCATCAAGTATGAACTTATCTATTATATTTTCAATTAAACTTGTATTTCCGATCTCAAGGAGTGGTTTCGGTTTTTCTTCAGTTAAAGGACGCAACCTTTTCCCTTTGCCACCTGCCATAATTAGCACAGCGATGTTTGAAAAATCCTCCCTTTTCTTTTCATATTCAAAAATTTTCAGGATCCGTCCTCTGTTATCAAGTAACGGAACAAATTTTATTTTAAATTTTTCCATCAACTTTTTTGCTTCATGTTCTGAATCGTTTAAAAGAAAGATGAAATCTTTTTTTGCTATCTGTTTTGCTTTATCGTTAACACTGTATCCTTTTATAAGTGCTCTCCTTATATCACCATCAGTTAGAGAACCTTTTGCTTTCTTTTTGTCATCTACAAGAAAAAGGATTTTCCCGCCTTTTTCGTTTAACTTTTTTAAGCACTCTAATATGGTTGAATTTTCTTCAATCAAAAAATCATTTATATTCATTTTTGCTCCCTATAACCAGTTTTATTTTTTCTATTGTTCTTTTTAGATCCTTTTTTGAATATTCTTCATCAACAGGTATATTCAAAATTTTTTCGGAAAGTTTATTCTGACATCTCCATAGTATTGGAAGAAAGATTTTGTATTTTTGAATCTCTGATTTCACAAAATCTCTGTTTTCTATTTTTATCGGAAAGGACTGTGGAACTACATCTTCAGGTAAATTTTTAAAAATCGCTTTTTCATTGACAAAATCATCGTTGAGTAAAAAATTGAAATTTTCTTTTCTTTTTTGTGACGCTCTTTTTATGTCGTAAATTTTTAGAAAATTCAAAGAGAATCTTGAAATGTTTTTTGGTATATCGCCAATCTCTTTTTCACTCTTATGTGAATGGTATACATACATTTTTTCAAAAAAATCTTTTTCATACCCGTAATTTTCAAATATTTCTCTGTAGAGTTTTGATACAATTTTTCCTATGTAGTAACCTTCATCTGAACTCTTTCTGAATTTTTTAAAATTTTTTAGATCGGTGAAAAGCACTCCACCGTCGGGAACGGGAAACATTTTTCTTAAACTTCCAACAACCACATCTGAAGAGGAAAATTGAAATCTGGATAAAAGCGAATGAGTAATATCCCTTACTGTTAAAAATCCTTTTTCCTTTGACAATTTTAATAGATTTTCATCCTGAAAACCAAAATAATCTGTGATGAATATAGCTGTCTTTTTGCTTTTCTCCTTTTTCAAAGAATCTGTATCAGAAGAGAGATTATTTCTGATCTTATAAAATTTTATGTCTACATTTTCATCCAGGAAAGGTGTTAACATCTCCTCGCAAAAGTAGTCAGGAAAAAGAACCCTGTATTCGTTTTCTTTTAAATAGTAAGCAACATTTTTTAAAGCACCTCTTCCAGATGAAAAAAAATATTTTTTTCTAAAATTAAAATTTTGAAAAGGTTCTTCAAACTCCTCTTTGAAATTATCAAAAAGGATTCTTTCACTTCCCACTATTTTCATCTTTAAATTTTACCTTTATGTTCAATTCTTTGAGATATGAGATTATTTTTTTAAACTTGTTCTGATCGAATCCGATAACTTCCGGTGGAACGATTCCTGTTTCGATTTTATTTGTTAAAAGGATGTAAGAGAATATTCCGAGAGAAAAACCGGTTGTTCTTTCCATCGCTGAATGTTTTTCGTCTCCCCGATCAACAAGTTCATAGGTGATCACTTTTTTTCTTTTGTTTATTTTCCCTTCACCTATTACCCTTAAAAGCAAAACATCTTTTATTTGAGGATACTTTATACTTTTCAACACTTCTATTGTTACCTCTTTTGGTTTTTTCCCGTTCAATTCCTCTTTAAAGTATCCTAAATCTTTTAGGAGTTTTATTTTTTCGATATGACCTTTATACCTTAAAGTTTTTTCTTCAAGGTTCTTCACATCTTTTAAAGTTTTCAAGAGTGTTCTTAACCCATCGGTGTAAAAACCTTCGAGTTGTTCAAAACCTTTAAATTTAACATTTTCAACACCTGTCAACGGTTCAACGATTTTAATCTTTCGATTTTTTAGAATTTTAACTTCACGTTCATACTCCGCTATAAGATCTTCTGGTGACCATGTTATGGTGTATCCAAGAGGTGGAATATTTTTTTCAGGCATTCCCCCGACATAGATTTTTATATTTTCACATTTTTCAAAACTTTTGTATATACGACCTGCAAAAAGATTACTCAAACCTGGTGCAACTCCAGCATCGGGAATTATTGTGATACCTGCCTTTTTTGCTTCTTCATCAAGTTCAAATGGATCGTTTTCAGAATATGAGACATCCACGATATTCTTTTGTGCGAGTATTGCACCCTTTTGAGCGATTCTTCCAAGTTTTGCAGGTAATGCGGAGATAATCAGATCGAACCGCTCGGAAAGGTTTTTTATCTTTTCCGGAGAATCGATATTTTCCTTGATCGTTTTAAAACCAAGTTGAGAGAGATAGTTCAGGTTTTCATTGTTGATATCCACAAAAGTTACATCAACATTCTTTTTAAAAAGGAATTCACCACATGCGATTCCCTGCCTGCCTCCACCTAAAACGATAGATTTCATAAAAACTCCTTTTTTTTAATTCTATTTCTTTACTATTATTTGTCAACAACACTTTTATTTTTGTTGACATTTATCTTTATATTGATAACATTTAGAAAAAGGAGAAAGTATGAAGGATGATAGAGATCTTGTGAAACTGATTTTTGGAATTTTTATGATTTTGATCGGTGGGCTGATATTCGTTTCGACATTTTTTAACATTTCGATACCAGTATTTAAGACAGTGGTTTCATTCCTTTTGATATATTTTGGAATCACAGTGCTTCTTGGTAAAAAATCTTTATTTTTTGTAACAGAAAAGGTTGGTCAGAACAGAAAAGATTATCTTGTTCTTTTTTCTTCAAGCAGTATAGATGCATCTGAAGTTGAAGGTAAGAGAATTTTGAATGTAGATGTGGTTTTTGGTCAGGGTGTTATCTATATAAAAAAGGGAATGAACTGTAAGATATACTCAACATCTGTTTTTGGACAACTCACGACTCCACATGGTGATAACATAGTTTTTGGAAATAAAGATATGAAAATGGGTGAAAATCCCGAAGAAGGTTTGACAATAATAGCAACAGTTGTTTTTGGTGTGCTTGAGATAGTTGAAAGATAGGAGGGTGTATATGGGACTTCTCCTCGTTACTCTATTTTCAGCACTTATACTTATCGGTGGAATAAAAATAATTTTCACCAGAAACAGGGTTCTGGAAAAATTTTTTGATAGTTTAATTCTCATCGTTCTTGGGGCACTTCTTCTTTTTTACAACTATACAAGAAACTCTGAAAACTTTTTCTCTTTCATGGAGGATGAAATAACTTTAAAAAAAGAAAACAAAAATTATACTGTGTTTTTTTCAAAACCTGATCTTGACCTGTCATCACTTGAATCTCTAAAAGATTCCCAGGAGTATGAGATTAAAATTTTCTTTTCAAATGTTAAAATAAAAAGAAATTCCACTTCTCCCTTCGATTTTGATATAAAAGGTTTCTTATATTCTTCAAAACTTCATTCAGGGAAAGGTTTTTTAACAGGGCACATCGATGAAAACTTATCAGAAGATTCTTTGAATCTCCCTGTAAAAGTAAAGTTTAAACTCTATTTCAGTAGTTTAGAATTTTCAAGATAATAGTGTTAAAAAAATATTTTATAGTTTTATTTTCTCTTTTTTTTATGCTGATCTCAATTGCTCAGATAAATGAGGGTAATTTTGTTTTCGTTGAGAGGGAAAGTAAAAAGGTTTTCAGGTTAAAAGTCGAACAGAAGATTGATTCTCTAACACTTTCTCTTAAAGGTGATAAACTCTTTTACTCAGAAAAATATTTATCCGTTAACGACTCTTTTTTCCTTCAGAGCAGAGTTTTCAAAGTTGGACTTTTGACATACGATTTAAACTACTCTCCGGTAAGGTTAAGATTTATCCTTCCTTTTAAAAAGGACCAGAAATGGGAATATGAGGGGATTGAAAAATCTTCAATCCATAAAGCGAGGATCAAATCTTACGGTTTTGTATCAGAGGATGAAACTGGATACACGGTTTTCAACATAACTTTCAGAAACGGCTCACCTGATACATCTGTAATAGAGTTTGATAGGAATTACAGGATAAAAAAAATTTTCATTGAACTGCCAGAAATCTTTCTTTTGAAACGTTTGCTGGGTTTTAAAACCAACAGATTGGTTTTTGAAAATTATGGTAAAGAATAATCTTTTTGATAGTATCAAATATTTGAAGGGTGTTGGGCCAAAGATGGCAGAAATTTTGAATCAGATGGGCATCCATACAAAATATGATCTTTTAACCTATCCTCCTTTCAGATATATCGATAGAAATATAATAGAAGAGGATAAAATCGAAGAAGGTGATTATATAACAATTTTTGCGCAGGTTATAGATTGTGGTGAAATTTTCACAAGAAAAGGAAAATATATTTTTCAGGCACTTGCAAAGACAAAAAAGGAAAACTATTTTTTCTTAACATGGTTCAACAACAGGTTTATAAAGAACAGTATAAAAAAAGGTGATATAGCACTTTTCAGTGGAAAGGTTCGTATCAAAAGAGGTGGTTTTGAGATTTTACATCCAGATTTTGAAATTTTTCAGGATGATTTTTTTGAACTTATAAATACAGGGAAAATTGTCCCCGTCTACCATACGAAATCAAACATAACTCAAAAATATTTAAGAAAACTTGTTTTCAACCTTCTAAAAGATATCGATCGGATCGATGAGGATTTACCTTCAGATCTTTTAGAGCAAAAAAATCTTATCGACTTAACACAGGCGATAAAAAATCTACATTTCCCTGAAAATGAAGAGAAAAAGGAAGAGAGTTTAAGAAGATTAAAATATGGAGAACTTTTCTATGCTGGATTGCTTGTTGCGAAAAGAAAGATTGAGAACAGAGAAAGAAGGGTAGAAAAAAATTATCTTTTGAAAAGTTCTCTTGTTGAGAGGTTTCTTTCATCTCTTGATTTTGAATTAACTGATGACCAGAAAAGAGTGATCAACGAGATTTTAAATGATCTCAAGAGTGATAAACCTATGAATCGCCTTTTGATGGGTGATGTTGGTGTTGGTAAGACGGTTGTTGCAACGATAGCGATGCTTTATGCTGTTGATAGTGGATACCAGACAGCACTTATGGCACCAACGGAGATACTCGCCCAACAGCATTATCTTAAAATCAAAAATTGGGTTGAAAATCTTAAAGTTGATGTTGAACTTTTAACCTCATCGATCACCGAAAATAAGAGAAGATATGAACAGATAAAGAATGGAGAGATTAAAATAGTTATAGGGACGCACGCTTTGATCGGTGATGATGTTGTTTTCAAAAACCTTAAATTTGTAATAGTAGATGAACAGCACAGATTTGGAGTAATCCATAGATCATCTTTGAAAGAGAAAGGTGTTGATGTTGATTATCTTGTTATGACAGCAACACCGATTCCAAGATCTTTATCCCTTGCTATCTACGGTGATATGGACCTTTCGGAAATACGGCAGAGACCTTCGATGCAGAAAGAGATAAAAACTAAATGGGTTTCTCCTGAAGGGATCATGAAGATGTATGAATTCATAAGAAAAAGGATAGATAACGGAGAGAGAGTTTTCATCGTTTGTCCTGCTATCGAGGGCGGGGATGAGGCGGATTATGAGTCAGTCAAAAAGGTTTATGAAAATCTTTCAAAAACTTATCTTAAAGGGTATAAACTTGGAATAATCCATTCAAAATTGAGTCCAAAGGATAGAGAGAAGGTGATGGAGGAACTAAAAGAAGGTGTTATAGATGTTCTCGTTGGGACCACGATCATTGAGGTTGGGATAGATATTAAAGAAGCAACAGTGATGGTCATACTTTCTGCTGAGAGGTTTGGATTATCTCAGTTACATCAGTTGAGAGGAAGAGTGGGGAGAGGTGATAAACAATCGTTTTGTTTCGTTGTTTCATCTGAGGATATAACCGATGATGCCAAAAAACGTCTACAGGTGTTTTCTAAATATAACGATGGTTTTAAAATCTCTGAATACGATCTGAAACTCAGAGGTCCAGGTGAAATCTGGGGAAAGAGGCAGAGTGGTATACCTGTTTTCAAGTTTGCAAACTTTTTCGAAGATTTTGATCTTATGAAGGAAGCATTTAAAGATGCTGAGAATTTTTTATATTCGGATATGAATCTATTGAAAAAAGAAAATAGGGTTGTTAAAATAAACCTTGAGAGGAGATTGAATGAAAAAGTTGATTAAAGTTTTGTTTTTATTTTTTTTAGTCGTTCTGACAGTTTTGTCGACCTCATGTGAGAAAAAGAAAAGGATCAAAGATTTTGCTATAGGGAAGGTTGAAGAGATCGTTATCGCAGCAAGTGAACCTGTTTATGCGAATGTTGAAAAAGAGTTGCTTGATGCTTTATACATTCAAATAGATCTCCCTGTAAAAGAATCGATATTTTATACAGTATATTCACCTCTTGAAAAACTTCATATACATAAGAAGAACAAAAATATTGTTTTTATCACAAACATAAACAGAACCGATGAATATTCAAAAATTATAAATGAATTTTTAAACAGAGATGATATCGAACTTGTTAAGAAGGAGAAGGTTTCATATTTCAGAGTTTTTGATGGTTTTGCTGAAGGACAGAATATCCTTATCATAGCGGGAACAGATGAAAATGTGATAAAAGAGTCGATCAAACAGAATAAAGAAAAAATTCAAAAATTCTTTCTTGAAAATTCCTACAGATCCGTGGAGATGATGGTTTATTTCACCGGAGAAAATAAAAGAGTTTCGTCTATGATCTATGAGAAACTTGGAATAAAATTAAAAGTTCCATCAGATTTTCAAACATCTTTCTATGATAAAAATATTGACTCTTACGCGATAGTTGGCAGGTATCCCGATAGGTTCGTTACCATTCTGAAAACAAAAGATTTAAAAAATTTCAACTTTGACTTCATGATAAAAACAAGAAATGTTATCGGAAAGGAAAAATACTATGGTGATTTTATTGATACATCCTTTGTCCCATTGAAAAGGGAAGAAGTTGATTTTAAAGGTTTTAAAGCACTCTATATGATGGGGGTTTATTCGAACGATAAAGAAAATTTAGGTGGACCATTCTTTACATATCTCATAAATACAGGAAAAGAACTTGTGTATGTTGATGGTCATATTTTTTATCCTGGTGAAAGGAAGTATTTCAAACTGATGGAGTTGAAAGCGATAGTCAACACCATGGAGTTTTGATGAAAAAAGTTGTCCTTCTTGTTGGGAACTGGTCAAAAGAATCTCAGGAAGTGAAGGAAATCTGGTTGAGGTTAAAAAAAAGTAAAAAATTTGAACTTAAAATTTTAGATGTTTCAACAAAAGAAGGAGCAGAGTTGATGGATAAATATGAAGTTTCTGTGATTCCAGTGACAATAATCGATGGTGAGATAAAGTTTATTGGAATACCTGATCTAAAAAAAATAGAGGAGATTTTTGATGAAAAGGATTAGTTTCTTTCTTGTTTTGATAACATTTTTTCTGTTATTGTTTTCTAACGAAAAATCGATAATAGCATCGTTATCCTACCTTTCGTTGAAAACAGAAAACCTTTCGATTCCTCTGGAAAATGTGAAAAGGGATAATTATGTTTTTTTTATAAATGATTTTTTGTTGAAATATCCTCAAAAATCAGAAGAATGTTCTGAGAATTTAAAATTTTTGATCGAAAACAAAATGTTTTCCAATCTTTTTGACTATGTTGATAAAGGTAAATTTTCCAAAAAAAATAAAAAATTTGAAAAAAATTTTTCGTATTCAACATCTTTTTTCAGTTATGAATATCCTTCTTTCATTTATGATACTGTGATAAACGATTCTATATATTTTCTTGAAGCTGAAAAGTTTCTGAAGGGTTGTGATTCTTATTTTTCAAAAAACGATATAGAAATTTTGTTGAAAGAGGTTGAAAGATTGTTTTCATTCACTCCAGACAATATTCTGGAATATCTGAAAAAGAATATAGAAAATTATAAAAGAAATGGAATCGAGATCATCGTAGATAGTTTAAATGAGGATAATGTTTATTACATAGATAAACCCGATCTTTTGATTCTTGATATGGGAGGAAACGATACATATATAGCTAAAAAGGAAGGTTGTCTTGCAACCGGATTAAAAGGTCTTGGAGGAATAATCGATGTTGATGGAGACGATAGGTATTATGGAAAAAATTTTGATATTGGTGCTGGAGTTTTTGGAGTTGGTTTTATCTGGGACATGAAAGGTAACGATATTTACAGATCAGATTTTGCTACTATTGGTGCTGGTTTTGCAGGGGTTGGATTTGTTTTTGATGAGGAAGGTAACGATAATTATATATCCGAAGGTTTTTCCCAGGGGTTTGGTTTTACAAAAGGAATCGGGTTTATATATGATAAAACTGGAAACGATCTATACCTTGTTCAAAATGGTTGTATAGATCATAGAGAGGTGAATTACCACTCCCATCTTTCACAGGGATTTGGATTTGGTATAAGAGATATCGCATCAGGTGGTGCTGGAATCATTTTGGATCTTCAGGGAAACGATTTTTACAGGGGTGAATATTTTGTCCAGGGTTCTTCCTACTGGTTTGCTTTTGGTCTTTTATACGATAGTACCGGTAACGATGTCTATTCGAGTAGAAGATACAGTCAGGGTGCAGGAACTCACTTCACAACAGGTGTTTTGATCGACAGAGAAGGTGATGATTCACACTATTCATGGGGAGTTTCGCTTGGGTGTGGACACGATTTTTCATCCGGTTTTTTGTTCGATTATAAAGGGAACGATATTTACTATTCTGACTGGTTGAGTATAGGTGCTGGTAATGCTAACGGTAATGGTATTTTGATAGATTTTGAAGGTGATGATTCTTATTTTTCAAAAAAGCAGGATTGTATGGGTTTTGGGAATCCTGATAGGAACACTTTTTCGATCGGTATTCTGTTCGATAAAAAAGGTAACGATTTTTACAATGGTAAAAATAAGAAAACAGATGTAAGATCTGAAATGGGAGTGTTGATAGATGAAGAATAAAATTTTATTTTTGCTTTTTTTATTTTCTTCTATAAAAATTTTCCCTTCTTTTGAAGAGTTGATAAAAAAACTTGATTATTTTGAGGATTCATTGCAGATTCAAATCGATTCTACACTTTTATCGGATTATAACGAAAAAACTATCAACTATATGATAGAAAAGTTAAACTCTTCCGATTGGTATTTTAAAAATATCTCTATAAGGGTTCTTAAAAAAGTTAAAGATAAAGAATCTCTTTTAACAAGACTTCAGGAAAGAAAGGTTGATAGAATTTTTATTATGAAAATTTTTGAAGATGATCCTGGTTTTACACTGTATAACGATTTGAAAATTGAGGATGTGAAACTTTATGAGTTAAACACCTATATAACTTTTCTTGAAAAAAGAAAAAAAGTTAACACAATTTTTGAAATTATAAATAAAAACTATAATGACTATATCTCAGTAAAAGCGTTACAATCTCTAAACGATGCTGGTTTGAAGGATTCGTTTTGCAGAGATGAGATTTTAAAAAACAAAAAAATTTTCGAGAATTTGATCTCAAAAAAGAATTTAAGGATAAACAGAAGTTTATCTATCATAATTTCAAACTTTTTTTCTGATTCTCTCGAAAAGATCTTTGATTTAAAACAGATAAACGATATTCCAACATTCTCACTCTATATTGAAAGTGCAATTCTGTCAGGTAAAAAAATCGAATCTGGAACGATCGAAAAATTTTACAAAAAGTTCAGGACAAAAGATTTTTATTATCTTGATTCTATTGTTAAGAAATATTTTCAAAAGTTTTCAAAAGAGGAACTTGAAGAAATGAAAAATAATGTTGAAAACGAATTTATAAAAGTTATAATTGAAGAAGTGATAGGGGAAAAAAATGGATAAGAGACCTTCCTGGGATGAATATTTCATGGAGATAACAAAACTTGTTGCCTCAAGGGCAACATGTCTCAGAAGAAAAGTTGGTGCAATAATCGTTAAAGATAGACACATCCTTTCCACAGGATACAATGGACCACCAAAAGGTGTGAAACATTGTGATGAACTCGGTGGTTGTTTGAGAGAGAAATTGAATGTTCCTTCAGGAGAAAGAATGGAACTTTCAAGAGCGGTTCATGCTGAACAGAACGCTATAATACAGGCAGCAAAACTTGGTATCAACATCGAAGGTGCTGATATGTATGTTACAAACCAGCCATGTTTTATCTGTGCGAAGATGATAATAAACGCAGGTATCAGAAGGGTTATAATAAATGAGGGTTATCCTGATAAATATGCTGAAGAAATATTGAAAGAAGCAAAAGTTGAACTCATTGTTCTTAATACAAAAAAGGAGGAAAAATGAAGAGAATTTTATCTCTTATTCTGGTCATCTTTTTATTGTTTGTGCTGGGTTGTTCACTTGTGGCTATAAAACCTGTAAAGAGTGTTTCGGTTGTTGGAACACCTTACATTTTATCAACATTTTACACTGATGGAAAATTCGTTTTGAACATTCTTGCTCTTGATGGTGATTCAAATCCTGTTGAGTTGAACTCTTCAAATGTTAAGATAATAATCGATTCTGTTGTTGATTATTACGGAACGAAAACTAAAGGATTCGATGTTAAAGTTGTAGATTTTCAAAAGATAGTTTTTGAGGATGGTGATATGGGACTTGCGATGCTTTTTGATGGTTCAGGTAGTATGTCATCCTCAGATCCATATTGGCTCAGAAAGGATGCAGCGACGAAAATGATAGATTATCTTGCCTCTGACAGACCAAATTCCATGGTTGGAATTTTTGATTTTGCAGTTGGTTATGATACTTTATACTATTTCAGGACTTTACAGGATTTCGTTGAAGTTGGAACAAACAAAAATCTTCTTATCGCTGCTCTCGATTCACTTGCCAACTCAGGTGCAACACCTCTTTACGATGCGATGGTCCTTGGATGTAGAAAACTTGAAAGGGATATAAACAGTGCTGAATATAACAGAGTTTTGATGACTTTAACTGATGGTGGAGATAATGATAGTTATCTTTTGAACTCAACAGCACAGAGTGTTCTCGCTGAAGCGAAGGCAAAGGATGTTACACTTATAAATATTGCGTTTGGTGATTATGCTTATACTCCAGATCTTATGATGCTTGCTGATTCAACAGGTGGAATTTTTGTAAAAGCACAGGTCGCTGAGGATCTTGAAGATCTGTTCTATCAACTCGGTGTTGGAACAAAGGGAGCAATCCAGAAGGTTACAGCACAGTTTACAGATACGATACCACCATACTATTCAACGGTTTATGGAAGGGTTGAAATATATAAAGGTGTTTTACCGGTTCTGAATGTGGTTTCTGCAACATTTAAGATGAATGTAATATCAACCAAAAGTAAACTTGGAGATTGATTTGGCTAACATAAAAAAAGTTTGTGTTGAAAGTTTTTTAAAAGAAAATTTTACAGTAGAGTCAGAAATAAGAGGTCATAAAATTTTTGTTGACCAGCCAGAAAATATGGGTGGAGTTGATAAAGGTCCAACTCCACTCGAATATCTTTTTGTATCTTTGGGTGGTTGTATCGCATCGATAGCAAGGATAGTTGCAAACCAAAAAAGGTTGGACATAAAGAACTTGAAAGTTGTTGTGAGTGGTGATATCGATACCGATATTCTTCTCGGGAAATCAAAAGATAAAAGACCTGGATTTTTCAAGATCACTGTAAAAGTTTCTTTTGATAGTGATATGACGAAAGAGGAAAAGGAGAAATTTTTAAAGGAAGTTGATTCAAGATGTCCGATATCTGACAACATTTTAAATTCAACTCCAGTTGAAATAATTTTAGAGTGAATCTAAAAAATTTTTTTCTTATCGTTTTAACTCTTTTTCTTCTTTTTTGTTCATGTAAAAAAGAGAAAATGGCAAAGGAAGACAATTTTCGAAAATTAACACCTGAAGAGGAGTTTGTAATAGTTCATAAGGGAACAGAAAAACCTTTTTCAGGTGAATATAACGATTTTTTTGAAAAGGGGACATATCACTGTAAAAGGTGTAATTTTCCCCTTTTTAGATCAGAATCAAAATTCAGATCAACCTGTGGCTGGCCGAGTTTTGATGATCAGATTGAGGGTGCTATAAGAAGAGTCCCTGATAAAGATGGAGTCAGGATTGAAATTCAATGTGCAAACTGTGGAGCACATCTTGGACATGTCTTTGAAGGAGAGGGCTTTACTGAAAAGAATGTTAGATACTGTGTCAATTCGATATCACTTGTTTTTGTGCCAGACAAAAATTTGAAAAAAGCATATTTTGCAGGCGGATGTTTTTGGGGTGTTGAGTTCCTTTTTGAAAAAAAAGAAGGTGTTGTTGATGCTGTTTCAGGTTACATGGGAGGGACTCTTGAAAACCCATCTTATGAGCAGGTGTGCGCAGGCAAAACAGGCCATTATGAAACTGTTGAAGTTACCTATGACACCACGAAAACAAATTTTGAAGAACTTGTGAAATATTTTTTTGAAATACATGATTTTTCACAGGAAAATGGCCAGGGACCCGATATTGGTGAGCAATATAAATCTGTGATATTTTACAACGATGAAAATGAAAAAAATTTTGCTTTAAAAATAATCGAAACTTTAAAATTGAAAGGTTATAAAGTTGCAACAGAGTTAAAACCTGTAAGTAAATTTTTTGTTGCTGAAGAGTATCATCAAAACTATTATGAAAAGAACAAAAAGAAACCTTATTGTCATTTTCATAGAAAAATTTTTAATTAAAAATTTTTATTTTCTTTAATAATGAAAAAAGTAAAAACAATTTTTGTTAACCAAAAAAAGTTAAAAAGTCAAACACCTTCCTAAATATTGTAAAAAGTAAATTAAACAGACCACTTGACAAAAAAATTTTGCTGGAGTAAAATAAATTTTTATAGGAATATAAAATGAGATTGAATATAAAAGTAAAAATTAATCACAGTAATTAAAAAAAGATACAATATTTTTGACTTAATTATTGACTTAATTATTCTTTATGTTAACAAAAAGCTGATAAAACCAAAAGGAGGTAAAATGAAAAAGAGATTGTGTAGAAGGATTAAAAAGGTAAACCGACCAATAGTTTACTCTCTCTCTCTCTCTCTCTACAAAACCAGTGATTTGGTTTAGAAAAGGAATTTTTTTCCTCTTGATTTTTAGTTGTTTAATTGTTTTTGGTGAGGGCTCTTATTCAACCCTAGCTTCAGTAGATTCATTGAATTGCACTTGGATTGGTTGGCTTGATACAGGATTTGCAGAGGATGTTTATGTTGTTGATTCATTTGCATATGTTGCTGATGGTGCTGGTGGGGTTAAAGTGGCCAATGTGTCAAATTATTTTGAACCGGTTATTGTAGATAGTTTTAAAATAAAAGAATCACCTGGATCTTACGCATTGAAAATTACAGTGGTGGGTAACAATGCCTATGTGGCATGGGATGATTGTGGGTTAATAGTTTTGGATATATCTAATCCTTATGATCTTTCATTGAAATACCGTGTTGTTTCAGATCATGTGAAAGAAGTTTATGTGGTGCGAGAGTATGAGAGTGAAAATAATTATGTTGATTATGCATATGTGGGAACAGAGAGAAATTTTATTATATATAAAATTACTGATTATAATTATCAAAAATTATCAAGTATAGATGGAGTATGTGTGCATGGTTTACATGTGGCAGGTAATTATGCATATTTAGCAGATGAGCTTGGTTATTTACATATAGTTAATATTTCGAATAAATTTTTTCCCTCAATAGTTAAAAGTATTAAACTAGGTATACCCTGGGATGTTTTTGTTGAAGGGGATTATGCTTATGTGATAGATAAATTAAATGGTTTTATAATAATGAATATATTAAATATTAATAGTCCCTATATTGTTACACAATATAATAATTATCCAATTGATGTTCCAGAGGAAGGAAATGTTTATGTAGTAAAAAACGATTTAGAAAAAGTAGCCTATATAGGGTTAAAATCCTTTGGGTTAATAATATTTGATGTTTCAGCTCCTTCCAATATTAAGTTAATTGGCAATTATGGTGACAAAAATTTTGCTTATGGTGCAATAGGAACATTTCCAGTTAATAATATAATATATTCTGCATTTTACAAAAATGGATTACTGGTAATTGAACATTTAAAAGATGGATATAAATTCAATTTAACTGTTACCCCAGATGTTTTGAAATATGAAGATACTACTAATTTGCTGATTTCACTGACAAAGGATTATGGTCATAAAGAATCTTATAGTAATGCAATAATATATTTGGAAGATAGAAAGGGAGATTTGATAAGTGATAAGAAAATCCCTAATGATTCAGGAGAAGTGAATTTCGAACTTTTAAAAATGGATACATTTCCAATTTATGTAGTGGCAGAAGTGAAAATACCATTGGTAGATGGTTCTGAACAAATAATAACAGAAAAAGAAGAACTAAGAGTTGATTATAAAATATTTAAAAATGTTTTAAAACCTAAAGATGTCCCAGTTTTAAAAGATAATAAAATATATATTAGAGTATTGGATGAAGTTGATACGATAAAAGGAATTTCTGGATTTGAAGTTTTATTAACAGATAGTCAACCTAATGGGTTTTATTTTAAAGGAATAACAAATAAATTTGGACAAGTGTTCATCCCCGCATATTTAAAGTCAAACAGACCTTTGTATTTAACTATAGATGGGGTAGGTTATGTTCCATATATTTCAACAATAGATGTATATTTATGGAGCAAAACACCGGAAACATTTGGCAAAAACAATCAAGAGCACTTAGTCAGAAAGCCAAATACAGATGAGATGAATATGGTGTATACAACAGGAGATAGTGTTGTATTTGGTAAGAGTACAGATTTTGGACAGACATGGGATTTAGAGATATTAGGAGAAGGGACAGACCCTGTATTAACTAGGACATCAAGTGGATTGATATCGGTAATGAGAAAAGGATCGAGTTCATATTATTATACAATTAGAACGAGTCCTTGGACACCAGTGGATTCAATGGTGTCTCCAACATTATGGTGGAGTGAGCCAGTTTTAGGATATAATTACACAATAGGTAAAACATATCTTGGCTATATAAATCATCGTTATCTTCAGAGTAAAGCAGGGGATTACATATTGGTGAGTATGGATGAATTGAATACAGAAGATATTTATTACGATACAGTTGTTTCATATTTAGGAGATACATCTTGTAATGAAATTCCAATGAATTCACCTATACTTTCATTGTACTATGATGGTATATATGTTTCACATCTTATAGGATTTATAGATACATTAAATGAATATGCTATTAAAACATGGGACTTAAAATTAAAAATTTGGCTGGGTAGAAAAATTATAAATAATCCCAACCAGATCTGTAATGCACCTACAACAGATTACTATGGAGAGGTAACAACATTTACTTATGAAGTAATCAATCCAGACGGAACAAATGATATTTACAGTAGAAGATTGAAAAAAGGAATACTGGATGCAGGTGCAGTGAAAATAAATACAACAACAGGGAAGAATGAGTATCCTAAAACAAGTAATGGTATCCTAATAAATTATATTAGTGATAAAAATAAACTTATAACAAATTATGGAGGAACTGATATATGTATATATAAGGGAGCAGATTCAATACATTCAACTGAGTTTGAGACAAAACAAATATTTGCAACAAAGATAAAAGGTTATCATATCTGGAGTGAGGGAAGCAATGGGAATTACAGGATAAAATGGCTGATAAAGGATTATTCTCCGGCTATAATTCCATATTTGATATCTCAGCCACAGGATACGATAGACAGGGTAACGATATCACCGCTGTATGAATATATATCATCAAGAATACCAGTAGAAAGATTGAATACAACTATAAATGGACTAAATCCAGAGATGAATTATACGATAAAAGTAATAACTTCGGAGGGAAGTCCGGTAATGTCACAGGTTATACAGATAGATGGAGAAGTATATGCAGTGGTAACAGGACAAGCAAATAAACCAGATACAACTGAAATATTGCTTCCAAAAGAGGTATATGAGGATTATAAAGTTGTTGTGAGTATAGACAGGAAGAGAGGTAATCCAAACAGAATTGCAGATGTTCTGGTTTATCAATATGAAACAGAAGGAGAGGGAATAATATCAGCATTAAATAAAATAAAAGTTTTCACACAGGTAAATGATGACGAAACAAAAATGAAAACAAAGAATTTATTTTCAATGAGGGAAGATGTATATGTCAATTATATATCAACTGAAGCAAGAGAGATAGAAATTATGGTATATGATGTAAGAGGTAGCAAGATAATAAATGTAAAAAGAGAAGTAAAATCTGGGGTTAATAAGGTGATATTAAATGGAATAAATGCATCAGGGATTTATTTTGTTAAGATAAAAGATGGTAATAGTATTCAGACCAAGAAAATAAATATAATAAGATAAGGTAACAATTATGAAAAAGATTTTTTTTATAATAATATTGCTAATGGAGCTGATAATAACCGATAAGATTAGTTCATTAGTATTTCACCAATATGCATATCTTGATAGAGGAATACACGGTCATTTCAATTTTATCTCTCAGAAGGGCATAGATTATGATAATGATGGGAATGAAGAGATTGTAATAGATAATTCAATAGCGATTTTATTCTATGAATATAATGGTAAGAATGGTTTTGATTTAATAGATTCGATACCATTGGATACAAATTATCTATATATAGGAATACAAGGAATAGGAGATTTAGATGGAGATGGATTAAAAGATGTTGTTCTGTGGAAAACTGATAGTAAAAGGTTATGGGTATATGAACAAAGTTCCCCAACATCATTTTTTGATTCATTGGTCTGGACATCTGATACAATACATAACTCATGTTATTACATTGGTATAACCAACAAACTTAAGCATGATGGAGTAAATAGGATATTTGGAATAGGGATACCATGGTTAACAACACAATCAAGAGCGTATGGATGGTATTATTATACCTGTACAGGAGATAATCGATATGAGTTACTAAATACATTTGCAGAGAGTACTCGGTCAGGATATGCAATCGATATAGGAGATATAGATGAAGATGGATTAACAGATGTAATAATAGGATTATCAAACTATATTTACAGATATGAATCAACGACAATAGATGATGATACTTTTATAAGATACTTGGAAACATTAAGTGAAGGGGCAGGGCCAGCAGAGGCCCTGCTGATTCTTCCAGATATAGATAGGGATGGAACCAACGAAATAATGAAATATCAAATTAATTATCTTACTTGGTCGGGATATGTATCGTATGGTTATTTCATTTATGAAGACAAGAACGGAACGGGAGTATATGATCTTATCTGGCGAAGGGATTTTGAGGTGGCCACTGACTATATATATACTTCGAGTGGAGATATTGATTATGGAGATACAGATGGAGATGGTTTAAATGAATTTGTGATATGTGGTGGTAGACACATAGAAGTGTGGGAATCAATTGGAGATAACCAGTTTGAAATGATGTGGGAGTGGACCGATCCTACAACATATACTATTCAGAGTCATCTTAGGTGTAATGACTTCAATAAGAATGGTATAGATGAGTTAATATTTAGTGGAGTAGGCCAGACAGGACAATGTACAAGGATATTTGAGATGAAGAGATGGAGTATGGAAGGAGACACATTATTGATAGGGAACAGTGATGATGGAGATACTATTTACAAAGTTTTAGTTATAAGAAATGAAAGCGATGCGGAAATAAGTATAGATTCAATAACAATAAATAGTGCTTATTTTGGAGTAGATACTATAATATGGCCTCTGACGATAAAAGGTAATGATAGCACAAGTGTAAAGGTGTGGTTCAAAGGAGACAGTATGGGTAGATATTTTGATAGTATGAATGTGTATGTAGATAAAACTTCATATAAAGAATATTTAAAAGCGGGCAATAAATTGGAACTAATAGTGGACTCAATAAAAGCATATGATGGAGTGAATCCAATAAGCGGGATAGATAATGATGATATAATTGTTTTTTACTTTAATTGGTGGACAAACAAACCCGATATAAACAAAAGCAACATAGACAGCATATTGAGATTGAGTGGAGGAGATGAATGGGAAGTAAATGGATGGGGAATAGAATTGACGAAGTGGTTGAGCTATCCTGATGGAGACAGGTTTTATGTATATTTTGACACAAATGGAAAAATACCAACGATTAAAGTAGGTGATACGGTATATACAGACAGTCAGACAATTACAGGAACGTGGTGTCAGGAAAAGTGGAAGAAACAAATTATTATTACAGGTAGTTTTGGACCTAATGGTTTTAGAGAGAGAGATAAGATATCAGATATAGACAAAGAGGAAAAGATAAAGATTGAAGGACAAGATATAATATGGAATACGAATACTAGAGGGGAATTGGTTGTATATGATTTAACAGGGAGAAAGATAATAAGAGAAGAGACAGATATTTCAGGGGAATATAAGACAGATTTAAGAAAGTTAAGTAATGGTGTATACTTTATAAAATTGAAAACAGAAAATCAAACACTAACAGAAAAAATGATAAAGATAAGATAAAATTTGGAAACGGTGTTTGACTTTTTGACATTTTTTGTGTGAGTGTGTAAAAACTATCAGTTAGAAGTTATAATAATCGGGATTTAAAAAAGGAGGGTCTTATGAAAAAATCAGTGTCAGTCATAATTATTTCTTTGTTTGTTTCAATCTTTCTATTTTCTGATTGGGATTCAAAATGGCTTGATATAAATAATTATCATATTTGTATAACGAATTTTGGAGTGATAGGTATGGATTTTTTTAGTGGCAATGGAGGTGCTTATTGGCCTGCAGGTTATCCTGATGAAACATATTTTTTCGGAAGTGGCTTATGGTTCGGTTCGCTCGTAGATACATTGGTCAGTGGAAAAGATACATTAAGAGATACTCTGGTTACGAGTGGATATTATCCAAGTGCAGGTGTATCCGAATTTATACCCGGTAATTTTTCTGATACTGCCTATTATACAGACCCAAAACTGATAGTTTATATTTCAACCAGTGATAATAATGGTTATGGCTGGCCTATTAAAAATATCACAGGTAAAGATTCCATTTTTTCTGATCAGGATTCTTATTCATGGTACTCTGATAAGGATAGTTCATATCATTTTAGTTTTGAAAATCATCCAATTGGAATTGAAGTTTTTCAATTTTCTTATGCATGGACATCAGAACCTCTGAAAGATATTATTATATTCAAATTTAAAATACAAAATACAAGGGAAGATAAAAAGAAAATAAAAGATTGTTATGCTGCACTCTCTTTTGATCTTGATATCGGTGATGAATCAATTAATAAAAGTAATGACTTATTGGGTTTCATTGATACGATGACTGTTAAATTCATTTCTGATAAGGATACTATGATAAGAATGAATACAGTATATCAATTTCAACTTGATAGTGAACCTGGATGGCATAGTTTACCGGGGATACCATCTTTTGTAGTTCTTGAAACACCTCCCGCAAAGAAAGATATGGATTTATATGGGAATGGAGTATATATTATAAAAGAAGGAGAAGAATTAGGTTTAACATCATTTAGAAAATTAACAATCGAGACAGATCCTTCAAATAAGATTAAAAAATATCTTTCTTTAGCAGGATATGATTTTATATCGTTTAATCCTGAAGATCCTGGTTCATCATATAGCCCTTTTCCCGATTGGGGTGTTGGAGTCATAGGTTATCCTGGACATACTGAAAAAGAAGAAGAAAAAGGTGATAAGCGATTTATAATATCGACCGGGCCTTTTGATATAGAGTATAATCAATCAATTAATTATGTCGTAGCATTTGTAATGAATAAAACACCTGATGAAATAATTCAAAACAGCTGGAAAATTTATAATTTTTGGAAAAGCGGTAGTTTAGCATCAATAGATGAACTTGATAAAGGATCAAGTAACGAAATTTACTTTGATGTAAAAAATGATATTTTTACTGATTTTATAAATATCTCTCTAAGTTCAGACAAATCGATGAATTTTAATATAGATCTTTATGATATTCAGGGTAGAAAAATTATGAATCTCTATAATGGTATTTTAAATAGAAAACATCAAATAAAATTAAAACTTAATATTCCTGCTGGTGTTTATATTGTAAGATGTAATTATGAAATTAACAAAACCATTACTAAGAAAATAAGAATAATAAAATAAATTTAAACATTGAAGGTGAAGCAGGTTTCAGAAATGAACATATAGATACACATTTCAGTCATCATGTTGCAGATATGGATGAAAAGGAGATTATAAAGAATAGAGGATGAAATTTTTCAAATAAAAAAACCTTAAAAAATTGTTGCCTTTTATTTTTAATATTGATAAAACTTCTTTTTTTGATAAAATAAAATGTTAAAATTCAGGAGGTTTGATGTATATTCTTGGTCTTAATATAGGGCACGATGCAACTGCATCACTTTTAAAGGATGGAAGAATTGTCGCTGCTATCGCTGAGGAAAGGGTTTCAAGGGTAAAGTTCCATTTCGGTTTTCCATATAAGTCGATAAAAGAATGTATAAAAGTGGCAAATATCGATGGAAAAGATATCTCAAAGGTTGTTCTATCGTTTGAGAATGATCTTTTGAGAAGTCCGTTCCACTATACTGATCTGATCGTGAAAAGGAGTGGAACCATAGATCCATCGAATGAGATCGATAACAGAAAAAAGTTTGATACTATAAAAGAAATAATATATCGCAAAATCATTGGAGAAAAAAAATACTGGAAACTCGCATCAAACTATGCGAGAAGTCAGATAACCGAAGCTTTGAAAAAATGCGGACTTGAAAATTTCACTCTTGAAACTGTTGAACACCATCTCTGTCATGCTGCCTCATGTTATTATGAAGGTGGGAAAAACAGAGCTCTGATCGTCACCATGGATGGAGCAGGTGATGGACTCTCTGCAACTATTTCTATCGGTGAAGATGGAAAAATAAAAAGGATTCTTGAAGTTGAGGACATCTATTCGGTTGGAAGGTTTTACTCTGCTATAACAAAATTCCTGGGCTTTAAAAGGAACAGACATGAAGGCAAGATAACTGGACTTGCTGCCTATGGAAATCCGGATAAACTTTATGATCTTTTCAGACAGATGATCGATATTACAGATGATAGAAAAAGATTCTACTCTCCACTCGCAGGCAATCTGAAAGGTGATTCTCTAAGATTGAAACAGTTAAAGGATTTTTTGAAAGGCAGATATTATGGACATAACTATACAAACCTTTATCTTGATTTTTTAAAAAAACATTGTTCAAAAGAGTCAAAAGAGGATATCGCTGCAGCAGCACAGAAGTTAACAGAGGATCTTGTTGTAAAATTCGTCGAACCACATATAAAAAACACTGGAATCAAAGATATAGTCCTTGCTGGTGGACTATTCTCAAATGTTAAGGTCAACCAGAGGGTACTTGAAATCGAAGGTGTCGAATCGGTCTTTATCCATCCGAATATGGGTGATGGAGGCACATCAACAGGTGCATGTTATGTCAAATGGGCTGAAGAACTTGAAAAGAGAGGTGAAAAATTCTTACCTTTTACTATAGACAATGTTTACTATGGACCGGAATATAATGATGATGAAATTTTAAAGGTTTTAAAAGATTTCTCAGATAAAATAGAATTTCGAAAGAGTGAAAACATAATCGAAGAAACAGCACAGATGATAAAAGACAAAGTTGTTGTTGGTTGGTTTCAGGGAAGAATGGAATATGGCCCAAGAGCACTTGGTAACCGTTCGATTCTGTTTGATCCAACTGACAAAAGGATAAATGACTGGTTAAACAAAAGATTAAAAAGAACCGAGTTTATGCCTTTTGCACCATCATGTATCTATGAGGATGCGAAAAATGTTTTTGAAAATTTTGAAAAGGGTAGTTATCCATCCTATTTTATGACGATAACTTTCAATGTTAAAGAAGAGTGGAGAAAAAGGATTGAAGCCGTTAACCATGTTGATAACACCGCAAGACCTCAGACTGTAAAAGAGGATCAAAATCCTTTATACTATAAACTTTTGAAAAGGTATAAAGAACTCACAGGACTTCCACTCTTTGTGAACACGAGTTTCAACATGCATGAGGAACCTATCCTCTGTTCTCCTGTTGATGCTGTCAGATCACTTCTAAACAACTGTGTTGATGTTCTCGTTATAGGCAACTATATAGTCAAACAGAAAAGATAATGAAATTTTCTTCAATAGTTTGTTTTGCTGGTGGTGATTGGTGGTATCACCATCCGCATTCATATAACCACCTCATGAAAGAGTTTTCGAAAGAGAAAAAAGTTTTATATGTGAATTCTTTGCCTGTTGGTATAGGTTTTAGTGCGGGGAAAAAAGGTTTTTTTAGAAAAGTCAAAAATAAATTTTTTAGTATAATAAGGTTTTTAAAAAGGGAGAACAAAAACCTTTATATTTTCACACCTTTTTTTATACCTTTTAAAGATAACCCTATAATTTTGAATCTAAACACTTTTCTTTTACTTTTTCAGATAAAACTCGTTGAAAAAATTTTTAAGTTTAAAGATCCGATATATTGGATCACAAATCCAAATGGGTATATTTTCGCAAGAGGTATAAAATCAAAAAAAATTGTGTATCAGATTGTCGATAAAGTTCAGGAGTATAAATACGCTGGGAAATCTGTTGAAAATTTTGATAAAAGGTTATGCGAAAAATCTTTGATCATCTTAACACCAGGGAAAATGATATATGAAGAGAAAAGAAAAGATTTTGGAGAAAAAGTTTACAGGTTGAAACATGGTGTTGATATCAAACATTTCAGTAAAATTGTAAAAGAAAAACCAGAAGATTTTCCAAAAACTGACAAACCAGTTTTTACATATTGGGGATCGATAGATTATAAAAAGGTTGACTATAAACTTTTAAAATTTTTAGAAGAAAAAACGAACGATTTTTGTTTTCTATTTATCGGAAAAATCTTTGATTTTAAGTATGAGGATTTTAAAGATAGCAAAAAAATATTTTTTGTCGGTGAAAAGACCTATCTTAAACTGCCTTCATACGCAACATTTTCAACAGGGTTCATAATCCCCTGGGATAGTGAAGACCAGATGAACAGACATGCTTCTCCAATAAAATTGAGGGAGTATCTCACAACAGGTAAACCTGTGGTAACAACATACATCCCTGAGTTTGATGAATTCAAGGATCTTATTTATATTTCAAAAACTTATGAAGAGTTTTATAATAATTTGAACAGAGCGCTTAGAGAGGACGATAGTATAAAAAAGAAAAGAATGGAACAAGTTTCAAAAGAAGGATGGGAAAATGTTTTTGAAGAGGTTAACACTATTATCGATAGTGTTTGATGTTTGCTTGATTGTTTTCTCGCAGGAAACAACGCTTATAATACCACCTTTTCAACATTCGATGGGTTATTATAAAGCGAATTCAACGATCGCAAAAATGGTGTTAAAGAAGAATGTTAAGTTTGAAAGGGTTGGGGGTATCTGTGCTTTGAAATTGAAACAACTCGATGATAGAACAACTGACAAAGATGATGCTATATTAACTTTGTTTGGTTTAAACAATCACCAGATAGTTTACAATGTTGGTTTAAGTAAAATAAAAACTTATGGTCAAAAAGGAAAAGGTGAATCCCCCGAATCTTTGTACTATCCTACGGATATAGCCGCTACAACTGATGGTGAGGTCTACATTTCTGATACTTACAATTTTAGAGTATTAAAATTTATTTACGATGAAGATTCTCTATTGTTTGAAAGATCTTTTGGATCGTTCGGTATGGATTCTTTTTCTCTGAATATTCCCGAAGGTATAGATTATGATGGGAACGATAATCTTTTTATATGTGATAGTAGAAACAACAGAATTGTTGTTATCGATAAAAATTTTAATCCATTTATGATCATTGACAATGTTCAAAATCCCCATTCGATCTGTGTCGTTGATCCTAAAAAAGGTTATCTGAATTTAAAAGAAAAAATTTTTCTCATTGTTTCTTCTGATAGGAGAAGATTGCTGAAACTCGATTTTTATGGAAACATAGTCAAAGAATTCTTCTCTTTTGATATAACAAAATACAAAGATGTTGATTTCAATTTCATAGATTACGATCAGAATGGAAACATTTATGTAACTGATACAATAAATAGTTGTATACATAAGTTTGATAGTGATTTAAAATATATAACAAGTTTTGGAAGAGAGGGAAACGGTAAAAATCAATTTTATAAACCGGAAGGTATCTCAATATACAGGAAATACGGACAGGTGTTCATATCTGAAAGAACCGGATTTCAATATTACTGGATAGGTGTTGATGGATATATTAAAGAGTTTACTCCTCAGGTTTTGACTGATACAACAGAAGGTTTGACGATTTCACTTTTTACGACCGAACAATGTAGGGTTACGATAGAAATTACAAAAGGTGGAAAGATTATAAGAGAGTTAACTTCTGATCTTAGAAGAAATATTGGATTGAACTATATCGTGTGGGATCTTAAAGATGACAAGGGCAACAGAATAGTTGAGAACGGGAAATATAAATTTAAAGTTATCCTTGAACCTTTATATTCGTCGAGGGGTTATTTTAAAAGGGAATTTTATGGGGAGATTGAAAAGTTTTAATTTTCTCATTCTTCTTTTATTTTTTTCTCTTTTAAATGGTCAGAGGATCGTTTCCTTTGCTCCAAATATTACAGAGACACTTTTTTTTCTATCATACGATAGATACCTTGTTGGTCGAACATCTTTCTGTAATTATCCTGAGGAAGCAAAAAAAATCGAAATTGCAGGTTCTTTTATAGAAGTCGATTTTGAAAAGTTGTTGTCTTTAAAGCCAGACATAATTTTTTTTTCAGGTAATCTAACAGATAAAACCGAAATCTTTTTGAAAGAAAAGAAAATAAAATATTACAATATTAAAATGGAAAAAGTTGACGATATCATAGAAGGTATAAAAAATATTACAGAAATCGTTGGAAAAGATTATGATACTGTGAAGGTAAATGAAATAAAAAATAAAATTTTAAATATTAAAAAGGTTGGTCATTCGAAAAAAGTTATAGTCGAAGTTAGTGAAAAACCATTCATTGTTGCAACTTCTTCAAGTTATATCGGCTCTCTTTTGAAACTTTATGGTTATAAAATTATAGAAAGCGAAAAACCTTACATAAATTTTTCATATGAAAACATTCTCTCTTTTAAACCAGACATTGTTGTATTTATGCATACATTTCAAGATGCAAAGGAAAAATATTCATTGTTGAAAAACTTTAAAAAGATGAAATTTGTTTTTCTTGATGATGAAAAAATCGATATTTTTTCAAGACCAGGACCAAGGGTTATAGATGCTATAGATATAGTCGAAAAGGATTTTTGTGAAAGGTAAAAAATTTTTGATATTCATTCTTTTGTTTATTCTTATTTCTATATTTTATATGAATTTTAAATTATCGTCTTTTGAAAGTGATGTAAAAAATGAAATTTTGAAGTTAAGGATTTTCAGATACATCCTTGCTCTTTTTACCGGAATGGTTTTAACGACATCAGGTTCTGTTATGCAGATCCTTTTCAAAAATCCTTTGCTTGATCCTTATGTCCTTGGGATTTCAGGTGGAGGACTTTTTGGTTTTGTTCTCGCCTCAATCTTTTTTAAAGGAAACCTTTTAGTTTCAATCCTTTTTTCCTTTCTGTTTTCAACAATTTCTTCTTTGATTTCACTTTCATTTTCACTCAACATAAAAGGTGATAAAAAGGTGTCGATTTTGATTTCTGGTCTACTCGTTAACATACTTTTTTCCTCTCTTGTTATCATATTTTCAATTCTTTCAAAAAATGACATAACCTATCTCTTCTATGCTTTGATGGGATCTTTGAATCATATTTTTCTATCTTCAAATTTTCCCCTTTACATTTTTTTATCTTTAACATTGATCTTAACCTTTTTGTTTATACTTTTAAAATCGAGGGAACTTGATATCATATCGATCGATGAGGATATAGCGAAAACGAGTGGAGTCAATGTTAAAAGAGATTTTCTTTTGATTTTATTAGTTTTAATATATCAAACATCTTTGATCGTTTCTTTTGTGGGAATAATAGGTTTTGTTGGAATAATAGTTCCCAACATCCTTAGGATCTCTGGAGTTTTGAAAAGTCGCGATTTGATTTTTTATTCCTTTGCTGGAGGTGCATTTTTGATTCTCTTCGCTGATTTTATAAGTAAGTATTCTTTTTCTTTTGAACTCCCAATAGGAGTCGTTTTATCGCTTTTTTCGCTACCTTTTCTTTTTATTATTGTTAAAAAAAATTTTGAGTGAATATGATACAGATAAAGGATTTAAAATTTTCATACACAAAAGATAAAGAATTTATGAAAATAGATGAACTGATTATTGACGAAAATGGTATATATTCTCTGATTGGGGAGAATGGATCCGGTAAAACAACTTTTCTAAAACTCTTGTGTAAAATTTTGGTTTACTATGAAGGTAAAATAGATCTTTTTGGTCGAGAAATAAAAACTTTAACTGAAAATGAGATGTCTCAAATCATATCCTATATACCACAAAAGATTTACCTTTATTATGATTTTCCTGTTTTTGAATTTGTAAAATATGGAAGATATTCAAAGATGGATATTTTTGGAAATCTTTCTTTGAAAGATTATGAAGAAATAAATTTATTGATGGAAAAACTTGAAATTGGACATTTAAAAAACAGAAACTGTTTTTCTTTGAGTGGGGGAGAGATGCAACTCGTTCAACTTGCAAGGGCTATTTTTCAAGGTGGAAAGGTAATTGTTATGGATGAGCCATTTTCAAACATAGATTTTAGACACAGAAAAAAAATCATTAAAATAATCGATGAAATAAAATCTGAAAAGATTATTTTGATCTCCTCACATGACCTTGGAATATGTTTCAACATTTCTGATAAAATCATCGGAATCAAGGATGGGAAAATTGCCGGGTTTGGTGGAACTGATTATATGAAAAGAGAACTTGCGAAAATTTTCGAAACAGATATCGAATTCGTAGAAGATAGAGGAAAAATCTTTTTTTATGAAGGAGTTTAAAATGTTTAAAAGATTTTTGATGGTTCTTTCGTTGTTTTTTGTTGTTTTTGTTGAAGCTGAGTATGTCAGAAATATTTCTCTTGAGAACAGAACATTTACAAAAGAAGATTTTATAAAAAAACAGCTGACATTCTGTTCTTCTGATACTGTTGATAGTATTGATATTGAGAAAAGTAAACTCAACCTTTTGAAAACCGAACTTTTTGGTGAAGTTGTGATAGATGTTTTTAAGGTGGATAGTGGTTTTGAAGAGAAAATCGATCCAAAACTGTTAAGAAAGGATAATACTGATGACACTGTTGATGTTAGAGTAACTGCAAAAGAGATGCTTGTGTTTTTACCATCACTGGGGTTTTCGACAACAAAACCATATTCGATAACACTTGGTGCTTCTTATGGAAACCTTTTTGCTCAGAGGCATAAGATAGAACTCGCATTTACTTTTCTTGATGTGAAAGGTATTTATCTTTTGTATTTCATACCAACAGTTTATTCAAGGAAATATTCCGGTGAATACAAGATTTTTTACACTCAAAACAACAGAGATATCCTTGATATAATTGAATACCATAAAGGTGTATATCTTGCGACAGGTTATTCTTTCATTCAGGATCTGTCTTCACAGTTGATAGTTGGTTTTGATCGTGTGAGTTTTAAAGATGATACTTTCTCTTTGTCTTACAAGAGTGGTGATATGAAAGGTTATGATGAGTTTTTGCAATCAGGTTTAAAGTTGACCCTGAATAAAAAGAATGATCCATTTTTCCCGACATCTGGGAATTATGATGAATTAACTTTTTTGTATGAAAAGAATTTTTGGGGAACAGATATTGACAGAATAAAATTCAGTTTCAACAATGTTAACTTTTTTAAATTCTTCAAGGGAACTATTGCTTTTCGTAACAAATTTTTATTACAGAATGGAACTTTAACATATTATAATCTCTCTGAGCCAGATGCCTTTGAGAATAGGGCAGTGCCTGAAAGCGATATAACCGATTTTAACAGGTATTCTGGAACTTTTGAGTTAAGATATCCTCTGTTTAAGATACCTTTTGAATATCCTATAATTGGCAGAATTTCGTTCAACTATATTGTCACTCTTTTTGCTGATTGGACAACAATCGCAAACGATTTTAAAGAATTAAAGTTGTTTCAAAAGAGTAAATATCTTTACGGGTATGGAGTTGGTTTTATGTTTTTCACGGAGATCTTTGATCCGATAGGTATACAGATTGGGTTTTCACCTGTTGATGGTTATAGTGATATTTTCAAAAAGTTGAAATATAATATATTTTTACTCTGCTGGAACTTTTGATCAACTTCTGAGTGTGTAACCTTTATCTTTGATAAACAAGACAAACTGATTCTGGAATTCTGATATCTCTTCACCTGTTAAAGTTTTCTGATCACTTCCGATCGTGAATCTTACGGTGACGGATTCGAAACCTTCAGGAATGTTTTCTCCTGAGTAGATATCGTAGATTTTAAAATCTTTCACAAGTTCGTTTTTGAATTCTTTGATTTTATATTCAAAATCTATGAACAACTCTTTTTTATTTTTCAATATTGAAAAATCAAGAATCGTCTGTGGGAATGTTGAAAATTGTTTGAAAAGCATACTTTTTTCAAATCCGTATATTTTTTCAATCTCTATTTCAGTAAAAGCGATGACAACTTTTTTGTCGAGTAATGAGTTGATCTTTGGGTGAATTATTCCAAGGTATCCAACAGGTTCATAATTTTTGTCATCGAAAGAAAAATATATATCAGCAGAAATCGAAGGATTTATCAGTTGATGTTCTGTTGGATTTTTATAAACAGGTTCTTTTCCTGTCAACCTTTCGAATATATCGTTCACAATCGATTTCAAATTAAAAAAGGATTTTTCTTCCTGATTCTTTGTTTTTTTATCAACAGAGATTATTCCCAATCTTTTAATTTCACTGTTTTTATGGAAAGTTTTTCCAATCTCGTATAAAGAGAACTGATCAAAATATTTCAGATTTTCAAATGAAAATTTCAAAAGTGTTGGGAGGAGTGTTGTTCTTAAAAGTTTGTTATCAATAGTTATCGGATTTTTTATCTCGATTTCACCACCTGTTTTGAATCCAACTTTTTTGTTGAATTTATCGTCATACCAGGGATGGGAATCAACTTCGTTCAAATTATATTTGTAAGTCAACAGATCTTTTACAAGATTATCCTTTTCGTTCTCAATATTTTTTATAGTTGCACTTATTTGGAGTTTCGGAAGTACAGGTTTCACATTATCGAATCCATAGATCCTTACAACCTCTTCAACTATATCCTCTTTTATAGAAATATCTTTTGTGCTTCTATATGTTGGTGCTGTTATTTTTATTCTGTCTTTTTCTTCTTCGACTTCAAACTCTAAGGATTTTAAAATACTTTTTATTTTTTCATTTTCAATTTCTATACCTATAGTTTTTTTAATGTATGAATAGTCAGTATAGATGATATTTTTTTTGAATGGATTGTAATTTTTATCAGTTATTGAACTTTCGATTCTTATATCATTCTGATTTTCTTTTAAAAGTTGGACATACCTTAAACATCCAATAAGTGCATTTTCAGGATCAAGTGATTTTTCAAATCTTGCACTTGAATCTGTTCTGAGAGATATCCTTGTGCTCATCTTTCTGATATGTGAAGCATCAAAATTTGCACTTTCAAGGAAAAGGGTTTGTGAATCATCCCTTATATCAGAATTTCCTCCACCCATGATTCCAGCGATTGCAATAGGTGTGTCCTCGTTCTTTATCAGAAGAATTCCTTTTGGAAGTTTTCTGTCAACTTTATCGAGTGTTTTGAAAACGAAATCCTCTTTTGCTGAATCAACAACTATTTTCTTTATGCTGTTTCCATCAAAAGCATGGAGTGGTTGTCCTATCTCCGTCATAACATAGTTTGTAAGATCAACGATTATATTTCTTGGAACATGTCCTGTGTTTGATAATCTTATCTGGATGTTTAAAGGAGAATGTTTTACCTTGATGTTTCCGATTTTGACTCCAACATATCTATAACATTTTTCTCTATCGATTATTTCTATTGGAAATTCTGGTAGATTTTTTACACTATTTTTATCAAAGATTGCTGGTTCTCTTTTATCCCTCCCAAGGATCGCTTTGATCTCTCTTGAGAATCCGAAGATTCCCCAGAGATCTGGTCTGTGTGTTAAAGATTTGTTATCGATCTCGATCACATAATCGTAATAATCGGTGAAATCGCCTATTTCAACTCCAGATTTAATATCAGGTGGTAGTTCAAAAAGCCCAGAATGATCGTTGTTGATCCCGAGTTCTTTTCCAGAAAGTAACATTCCTTCGGAAACTTCACCTGAAAAAGATTTTGTTGTTATCGTTTCACCATCAAGTTTTCCGCCCGGTTTGATATGGAAAGTTTTCAAACCTTTTCTTGTGTTTGGAGCACCACTTATGACATTATATTCTTTATCTGAAACAACTTTGCATTTGAAATGTTTTTCATCTATTTTAACAACATCAAGAATTTCACAAGTATATATTTGAGAATAATCTTGACTTCTTGAGTATACTCCCTCCGTTTCCGCTGTTTTCATCGTTAAAAGTTGAGAGAGTTCAAAAGGATCAATATCATCAACTTTTACAAAATCGTTCAACCATCTTAAAGATATCTTCATATTTTACCTGAACTGTTTTAAAAATCTTAGATCACCACTGTTTAAGAATCTGATATCGTTAATTTTATATCTCATCATCGCCAATCTGGTTAGTCCAAGTCCAAAGGCGAAACCATTGTATCTTTCGGTATCGATTCCACCATATTTTAAAACATTTGGATGAACCATCCCACATGGAACGAGTTCAAGCCAACCGCTATGTTTACATGTGGAACAACCTTTTCCATTACAGATAATACATTTTATATCAAGTTCAAAACCTGGCTCAACGAAGGGGAAATATCCGGGCCTTAATCTTACATCTATATCTTCTTTATGAAAAATTTCCGAAAGTAGTGTTTTCATTGTTGCGATAAGATTTGCAATTGTAATATTTTCATCAACAAGAAGCCCTTCAACCTGGTAGAATGCTGTTTCATGTGAGGCATCTATCGATTCATATCTGAAACATTTCCCTGGAGCAAATATTCTCAAAGGTGGTTTAAATTTTTCGAGTGTCCGTGATTGACAACTTGAAGTATGTGTTCTTAGGATCATTCCATTTAACAGGAAAAAAGTGTCCTGCATATCCCTTGCTGGATGTGTTGGCGGGATATTCAGTGCTTCAAAGTTATAATACTCTGTTTCCATCTCAGGACCTGTAACGAGAGAAAATCCCATCCCTGTTAATATTCTTTCAACATCCCTTTTGATGAATGTTATCGGATGTAAAGAGCCATCTCTCTCTGAAAATACAGGTTTTGTGAAATCTATACTCTGCTCTTTTAATTTTTTTTCGATCTCTCTCTTTTCAAAATTATCTTTTAAATTTTTTATTTTTTCTTCGATTTCAACTTTTGTTCTGTTTATTAAGAAACCTGCCTCTTTTTTCTCTTCAGGAGTTTTCAGTTCACCTATAAACTTTAGAAGTGAATGTAACTGGCTTTTTTTGCCAAGATATTTGATCTCTATCTCTTTGAGTTTTTCTAAAGAATTTAGATTTTCTATTTCTTTTTCAAATTCTTTAAAAAAAAGTTCAAGATTTTCTTTTAAATTTTTCATAACTTTACAATTGTATATAATAAAGAAATTTTTTCAAGTGGGAAGCCCCCTTTATTTAAGGGGGCAAATTTTTTAATCTCCGTTAACAACTATACAGGTAACGGTTCTCTGTATTCCATCAATTTTCTGAATTTTGTTGACTATCTCATCAGCAAGATGTTTTGTGGAATCAGCGTTTACAAGTGCTATGATGTCATGAAGACCGGTAACAACATGTGCACTTTCAACTTCTTTCAATTTTTTTAACTCTTTCAAAACCATCAGTGCTTTTCCTGCCTCGGTATTGATTAGAAGATAGGATAAAATTTTCATAAAACCTCCTTATAGTAGAATTGTTACTTTTGTTCCTTTTGGTTCTCTATCTTTTATTTCGATGTATCCACCAACAGTATCAAGAATCTCTTTTACTATTGTAAGCCCAAGGCCTGTTCCTATTTTTGTATGAACCTTTTCATCATCCCTTTGAAATGGTTCAAAGATTTTTGATTTAATCTCTGTTGGTATTCCTGGACCTTCATCTTCAATACTTATAATTTTTTTCCATTTGTTTTCAACAAGTCGTGTTCCTTCGTAAACAATTTCAACTTTTCCACCTTCAGGTGAAAATTTTATCGCGTTATCTATCAGTTGATGAAAAATATGTTTTATAGCGTTTGAATCAGCTCGAACAAGTATTTCTGAATCGAAATTTGTTAACTTAAAATGTATATCCTTTTTGAAAATTTTCATTGTAAAAACATTCCCGATTTCTATAAGAAGTTTTGATATATCTATTTCTTCCTCTTTCAATCCAAGAAGGTCAGAAGATTCTTTGTAATCAAGTATCGTCGAGAATATCGTAGAGAATCTTTCTGTTTCATTTTTTAAGATTGTTAAAAATTCTTTTTGTGTAGGTGTGAGTTCTGTTCCTTCAAAATCTGCAAGTAGTATTTGAACCGATCCTAAAATTGCAGTCATCGGTGTTCTGAGTTCATGGGAAAGGTTTGTAACTATTTTCTGTTTCTCTTCGTTTATATCTTCAGTATTTATAAAATAGAAAAGTATATTATGGATCATTTTATCTGGATTTATGTATTTTATTGTGAGATTATAGATTTCGTCGAAATTATTGTTGATTCTGACATTTTTTAAAATTTTTTCTGTTGCTTTTGTTACAACCTCTTCAAAGATCTCTTTTAGATCAACCTCTTCACCTGTATTCTTTGTTATTTTGAAAACTTCGAAGATATCCTTACCCAGCAGGTCAGATCTTTTTAAAATATTTTTTGTTTTTTCTGAAAAGTTTTCGATCTTTCCTGTTGTACTTGTTAAAAAGAATGGGAACGGGAAACTTTCGATGATAGTTTTGTTGATCAGAAAAAGTTTCTTTTCAAAAAACTGGAATCTGTTTCTGTTTTGATCTAAAAACTCTCCAATTTTTAAAGATAGAGATTTTAAAACTTTTAAATCATCCTGTGTAAAAAGTGTATTCTTTTCTCTGTTGAAAGATATCATTCCACCTATAGTTTTATTACCTGACACAAGAGGAGTTCCAACGATAGTTATTGGCATCACTGAGATTGCCGAAGATGAGTTTGGTTTAAAATGTTCAAATTCAAGTGATTTTGGAATCAAAACATCATTGTTTTTGAATATATAACCTTCAACGGATTCATCTTCAAGTAAAGATTGGTAAAGAAGAACATTATCATTTTTACCGTATGTTGCAATATAAACCAATCTGTTTTCAATATTTAGAAATATTCCCGATGTCTGGGCTTTTGTTATTTTATTTATAGCGGCAAGGATATATGTTAAATCGAAAGGACTTGCAAGAGTAAGATTTTCAATCTTTGAAAGAAGTGCTTTTGGATCATTTTCCTGTTCAAAAATCATTTTTGCTCAGGATTCAATGCTTTGTTTATCCTTGAAACAAGGTCTTTTAAGTTGAAAGGTTTAACAACATAATCGTTAATCCCTATGTTGAAACCTTTATTTTTGTCTTCGACATTCGATTTTGCTGTGAGAAAGATTATCGGTATATTTTTGGTGTTTTCATTCTGCCTCAAATTCGCTGCGAGTTCAAATCCATCCATTACAGGCATCATTATATCTGTTAACACGAGATCAACATGTTCCTTGTTTATAATATCTATCGCTTCCTGTCCGTTGTGTGCTTTTATGATATCAAAACCGTTTTGTTTCAATGTGAATGCCATTATATCAACGAGAAATAGATCGTCATCAACTATCAACAGGGTTTTCTTTCTTTCTTCCATTTAAACTCCCACTTTTTAATTTATTATAAATTCAGTTTCCCTTTTGTCAACAAGTTAATTATAAATTTATTGATAAAAAAAATCAATAGGTAATTTTGTCTCTTTACAACACAGAAAAAAATGATAATATATAAAACCTATGAAGATAATCAGGAATTTTTCAATTATAGCACATATAGATCACGGGAAAAGCACTCTTTCTGATAGGTTTTTGGAGTTATCCGAAAATTTTGATATGAGAGAGTTCAGAGAGCAGGTGCTTGATTCGATGAGTGTTGAAAGGGAGCATGGGATAACTGTTAAAGCGCATCATGTCAGAATTAATTTTAAATGGAAGGGTAACGATATTCAATTCAATCTGATAGACACTCCCGGACATGTTGATTTTTCCTATGAGGTTTCGAGATCTCTCGCTGCATGTGAAGGCGCTGTTTTACTCGTTGATGCCACTCAGGGTGTTGAAGCACAATCGATAAGCCATCTTCATGAGGCACTTGCAAACGATTTACCGATCATTCCAGTTTTGAATAAAATAGATCTTCCAGCTGCTGATATTGAACTTTCAGGTAAAGAGATAATGGAACTTTTGGGATGTGAAGAAAATGATATAATACTGATTTCAGCAAAGGATGGAACAGGCGTTGATCAGTTGATCGATGCGATAATCGAAAAATTTCCTCCACCAAAAATAGATTTTACAAGTCCATTGAAAGCACTAATTTTTGATTCAACCTACGATAATTATAGGGGAGCGATTCCCTATGTCAGAATATTTGATGGTGAGGTAAAAAAGGGAGATATGATAACATTCATTTCAACAAAAAGTATTTATGAGGTTGGAGAGGTTGGAGTTTTTTTACCAAAGATGAAACCTGTTGAGAAACTCGTTTCGGGTGATGTTGGTTATATCATTTGCAATATAAAAAATATTGATGAAATTCATATAGGAGATACGATAACCTTAAAAGGGATGGATGTTCAGCCGCTCAAAGGATACAGGGAAGTTAAGCCGATGGTCTTTTCAGGATTCTATCCTTCAAATGGTGAGGACTATGAAAAGTTGAAAGATGCTTTAAAAAAGTTAAAGTTAAACGATGCAGCGTTCACTTTTATACAGGAAAACTCAGAAGCTTTAGGTTTTGGTTTCAGGTGCGGTTTTCTTGGAATGTTGCATATGAAAATCGTTCAGGAGCGTCTTGAGAGTGAATTTGGACTCGATATAATTGCGACGATTCCCAATGTTGTTTACAAACTCATAGATGTGAAAGGTGAAGAAAAGTTGATAGATAATCCTGCTAAAATGCCTGATATTACAAGAAACGAAAAAATTCTTGAACCGTTCCTTGTTGTTGATATTTTTACACCTCCCGACTATATAGGACCTATAATGCAACTCGTTATGGAGAGAAGGGGTGTTCAGAAGAGTATGGAATATATCACTGACAAAAGGGTTCTTTTAAAATATGAGATGCCGATGGCTGAAGTAATTTTTGACTTTTTTGACAAGTTGAAAACGATCACAAGAGGTTATGGTTCGATGGATTACCAGTTTCTCGATTACAGAGAATCAGATCTTGTGCGACTCGATATACTGATAAATGGAGACAAGGTTGATGCTTTATCAAGTATTGTTCCAAGAGAGAAGGCATACAATGTTGGAAATAAATTGACACATAAACTCAAAGAGGTTATTCATAGACAGCAGTTTGAAGTAGCGATTCAGGCAGCAATCGGTAGTAAAGTTATCGCAAAATCAATTGTAAAAGCGGTTAGAAAAGATGTTCTTGCAAAATGTTATGGGGGAGATATCACAAGAAAAAGAAAACTGCTTGAAAAACAGAAAGAGGGAAAGAAGAGAATGAAGATGCTTGGTAAAGTCGAGATACCACAGGAAGCTTTCCTTGCTGCATTAAAGATAGATGAAGAGTAAAGATATTCTTTTTTCGATTCTCATCTCTATTTTTTTAATTTTTTTCATAAAAATTTTTTTGTTTTCACCAGTTATTATAAAAGGAAATTCAATGTCTTCGACCTTTAATGATGGAGACATCTCATTTTTTATTCCAACAAAAACATATTCGATTTTTAAAATTCTTCTTAACGATAAAGATTATTCTTTTTTAAAAAATAAAAATGTTATAGTTGAACATAAAAATAAAAAGATCATAAAAAGGTGTGTTGGGATTCCATTTGATACTTTGCTATTTTTTGATAATTATGGAAACGAAAAAAAAGTTATAGTGCCACAGGATTCTTTCTTTGTTATCGGTGACAATTTTAGAAATTCTTACGATTCAAGGAGTTTTGGTTTTATTGGTTTAAAAGAGATAAAGGGAATTATAGTTTTTGAGAAAAAATTATGAAACTTATTTTAAACTGTGAGAATGTTGATCTCAAAAGAAGAATCGAGCAGTTTAGAAAACATAAAAGGAGTGGAGAAATCTCGATTGAGGATGATAAAAATTCGTTCATCATTTTTGAATCCGGAAACATAGTTGATATCTCATTTAAAGGGAAAAAAGATTTAGATTTTTGTTTGAACTCGTTCTATAAACTCAAAAAAGGGAATGTTGTTTTCATAATAGAAGATAAAAAGAAGGAAGATCCCATTTCTTCTTTAAAAAAACTTGAGGGACTTCAGGATTATCTCATTATCGAAAATGATAATAAGGTTACAACATCTTTTAATGAAAAGAGAGTAAAAATTTTTTCAACATATATAAATCAGATAATAAAATCAAATATAATAAAAACCGATTTTGTTTTCTTACATTTCAAAAAGGCAACAGTCGTATTGATTTTGAAAGACGAAAAAACCATAATGCTTATTTTTGAAAGATTGGTTTACAACAAGATGTTTTTAAGCAGGATAAAAAAGATTTTATTCGATGAATAAAGGTATATACATACATATCCCATTCTGTGATGGTAAATGTTTTTACTGTAATTTTGTTTCAGGACGATTTGATGAGGATCTGATAAGAAAATATTTTAAAAGTTTAACTTTTGAAATAGTCGATAGAAAAAAATTTTTTGATTCGGTTGATACTATATATTTTGGTGGAGGGACACCTTCATCAGTTGATCTTGAATACATAAAAAAGATTTTTGATGTTTTAAAGGATAACTATGATTTTCAAAATTTAAAAGAGATCACAATCGAGATGAATCCCGAATCAACAACAGAAGAGAAGATTCAATTTTATAAAGAACTTGGATTCAATAGGTTTTCCCTCGGGATTCAGTCGTTCGACGGTAATGTTTTAAAACTACTTGGACGGTTGGCAAGTGTTGAAAAAATATTTAAGGTTCTTTCATTGTTTAATGTGAACGATAATCTTTCAGTTGATTTTATATATGGAATAAAAGGGCATAAGATTTATATTTCTCCAATAAAAAATTTCCCAGTTAAACACATCTCAGCATATATCCTAACTCTTGAAAAGGGAGCAAAACTTTTTGGTTCTGAACTTGAGAATGAGGATATTGAAGAAGAATATTATTTTTTGTTGGACGAGTTGAAAAATTCTGGATTTAGAAGGTATGAGGTTTCAAATTTTTCAAAAGAAGGTTATAGATCTTTGCACAATCTTTCCTATTGGGATACCTCATCAGTCTATATAGGTTATGGAGTTTCGGCAGCATCCTATGACGGGAAGGAGAGGATGAAAAATAGTGATAATATAAAACTTTATATGAAAGGATACATGGAATCGATGCAGAGAGAGTTTATTGATGAAGATAAAAGGAATCTGGAATATCTGATGCTTGGTCTTAGAAAAAGTGAAGGTATCCTTTACGATGAAAAATTTTTAAATGTTGTTGATAAAGATAAGGTTAACTATTTTATAGATGAAGGTTATCTTAAAATAGAAAATGGAAGGATATCCTGCACGGATATAGGTTTTCTTATTTTAAACAGAATATTGAGGGAAATTTAAATTTTTACCATAAGAGATCTTATTATATCCAATATCTCTTTGTCTTTCTTTTTGTTGTAGAGTAGTGGAATGTTGTTGAAAAATATACCTGAGGATAGAGTTTTATCCAAGGAATGGATCTCCTCAATCTCAACCTCTTCGAACTCTTTTTTAACAATCTCTTTCAGATGGTCGAATTTCTCATTTTCGAGTGGGCAGAGAGGGTTATAAATTATCAAAATTTGGTTTGTCTTTGTTTGGACTCTATTCTTATCATCAGAAATTATCCTGAAACTCACCTCTTTATCGAAAGATTTATAAAGTATTTTCAAAAGATCATCTTCTGTTGGAGCTTCGATAAAACCATTTTTTATAAAGAAATTTTTGCTCATCCATTCATTTTCACCGATGGAATGTGTAAAAATAATTTTTTTCCCCTCTTCTTTTATCTGGTTTTCAATATGTTTTAACACCATCGTTCCAAATTTTTGATTTCTTAAACTTTCGAGGATGTATATACAGTTCAGGAAAACACCATCTTTACTTTCAACTAAAGATAGAGGCTGTTTCGTGTCAAAAAGAATAACATGACCTGCTAAAGCTCCATCTAAAGTTATTCCGTAAGCATAAATTTTATAATCCAAATTTTTTAAAAGGAAATCTATACTCTTCTGATGAGAATGTGAACCCCAAAGGTTTGTTTCCTTTGTGCAAGAGTAAGCAAGTCCAAGGTTATCTTTGTTGAGTTTAACTATTTTTATTTCCATAAATATAATTTAACTTTTTATTTCAAAATGTCAATATTATAGATACTGCATAAGTTCATCTCCAATAACCCCTGCAAAAAGCTCTATGTAAGGTTTTACGGGACTTGAACTTATTTTTGGGAAAAGTACCTCTTCAATCTGGAAGAATCCAACCGATTCTCTCATAAGAACAGTTATCTTTATAGGTTTTATGATACCTTTTTCTATACTGACTGTTTGGATCGCAGATGCAGAGTATTTGTGAATATCACCTACTCTTGGTTTTCTTTGGATCATTGATGTGATTCTCGCCCTGCCTTTTTCCATGTCGCAACCATCACCTATAAGGACGAGTCCTGCTTCAAGTGAATTTATACTTTTTGTTGCCATATGTCCTATTATACCTTCGATAACCATAGACCTGACTATTATATGTTTTTCAAATTCGTGCTGGTAAATTTTCTCAAGTATCCTATCGATTATATTTAATCCAATAAGTGAAGAATAGATCTCATGGTTTTCTCTGCTAACACTCATCCCTATGTCATGCAAGAGAGATGCTATAATTACAGCTATTTTGCTATCATCAACATTTCCAATACCTTCATTTTCAAGGTTAAATTTGACTCCAGCGTTATGTAAAAGTTCGAACATCAAAAGTGAGTTAAGACATGCTCTTTTCATATGAACAGGCCCATGATCGTTGAACCCTAACCTTTTTATCGAAACATTGTTTGAGTAGTTCATCAGGTATTCTATCTCTTTATCCTGAAAAATTAACTTGGCTGTTTCAAGGCATTTTCCGCTAAGTTTTGAAATTATAGTTTTTTCAAGTTCCAACTCTTTTTTTGATTTCATATTCACCTCAACTTAAAGATTTTATATAAAGAAAAATTGAAAAGAAATGGGTTATTGAACCGATTAGAACGAATATATGCCAAACTATATGGAAGAAGAATAATCTGTCAAGAATATAGAAAATTGTCCCTATAGTGTAAGAGATACCACCTATAACAAGAAAGATAAAGGATATTTTGGGAACCGATAGGTAAACCTGTTTTATGGCTATTACTATCATCCATCCCATCAGTATATATATTATTGTGGAAATTATGTCTGTTTTGTTTATGAAAAATGTCTTGAAAACTATTCCGAAAAGAGCTAATCCCCAAATTACACCAAAAATTGTCCATCCGAGAGGGCCTCTAAGAGGTAAGAGAGTAAATGGAGTGTATGTACCTGCTATGAGAATATATATTGATGTATGATCGAAAAATTTAAAAATTTTTTTAACATTTCCTTCCGGAAAAGAGTGGTAAAGTGTTGAACTTATGTAAAGGAGGATCAACGAAGCACCATATATCGAAGATGAAACGATCGCATAAACATTTTTCACTTTAACAGAAAATATAACACATAGAACAAGTCCAGTAATACTAAGCAGAAAACCTAAACCATGTGTTACAGAATTAAAAATTTCTTCAATCAAACTCATTTTTCTTCTTTTCATTTTCCATCATCCCATAAATATGAATTATTGATGAAAATATAAGCCCTGCGAACATGGGTTCAACAAGGTATAAAATTGAATTCTTTTCCAACCTTTTTCTTATGAAAATCCAAATTATTGGAACAAAGAATCCAAAAATAATTTCAAAAAATGTTATTCTTTTTGATATTTTAATTTTTTTGTAATAAGCTCCAAGTAAAGGTAAAATAAGACCAGGTATACAAACTGAACCTATAAGGTACCAGAGGTTTACAACCGATGGAACAAGAATGGCGAGTATAAATCCAACTATAGTTGAAACAATTATTCCCCAAATCGTAACCTTCTTGTGGTCTATATCATCCTTGAATTTTTTTACAATGTCTAAGGAGAAGGTTGTTCCACTTATAACGAGAAGTGAGTTTAAGGTAGAAATTACTGTTGCAAATATTGCAGCATAAAATAGACCTTTAAATCCAGAAGGCATTATTTTATCAGCGAGGAAAAGATAAGACCATTGGGGGAATTCCAATGATGGAAAGATTATCCTTGAATAGAGTGCTGTTGTTGTTGTTAAAAAATCGAAAAGCATCCAAAAAAGTATTGATATTAATATCCCATTTCTTGCTACATTTCCATCTTTTGCACTGTAACATCTCTGATGGAAACCTGGATCTACAAAAGTCCATGATGCTATAAAAAACCAGACGATAACATAAAAGAAGGGAAGTCCTCCTGTAACTGATAGATGTTCTTTTGGTAAATTTTCCTTCAGAATTGTAAAATCACCGATATTTTTATAAGAGAATAACAAAAGTAGGATAAAACCCAAAAACATAACGAAAAATTGGAAAAGATCAGTTTTTATATCTGTTACGAATCCTCCTTTAAGTATGAATGGAAGTATAAATAGAAGTGAGATTATCATTGAAAATGTAAGGTTGATTGAAAATATTTTTGCAAAGATTATACCTAACATTAAAATATATGGAGCTGGGGATGAAAGAATAAGAACAATCAGAGCTGATAATATTGAAACTTTTTTCCCATACTCTTTTTCCATCTTTTGCGGTATAGTTATAAGTGAAGTTTCCCTTATCCTTTTTGCGAAAAGAAAAGCGAAAAGGAAACCAAAAATATAATATGGAACTCCCTGAGTTACCCAGTTAACAATTCCATAATTGTAAGTGAATTCACCAACTCCAAGTATTCCACCATACCATGTTGATACATTTGTTGCTATGAAAAGGAATAGTCCGGTTTTCCTGCTGTTGATCAAAAAAGAATCTTTCCCTTTCACATTTTTTGATGCAAAATAGGAAATCATTAACAGAAAAAAGAAAAATAAAAAAATCACAAAAATATCTAAACTCTGGATCATAATTTTAAATTATAGTAATTTAGAAGGATTATTCAAGGGAAGAAAAATTTTTTGTTAAACTCACAACAAATTTTAATTTTTCATAAGAACAATACATACAACTATTGACTTTTTAAAAAGGTCATTTAAAATTTAAATCATAAAAGGAGGTATTATGAAGAGTATTTCAAAAATTCTAACTATCGCCCCCCCCCGATACTTACAGATAGTTTTTGTTTTCATTTTAGGTTTTGCATTAATTTTTTGTTTTGGAGATAACTTGAGTATTGAAGACATCAATTGTTGGGATTATAGTGATTTAAGTTTTGAATTAAATTTAGATAATATTCAACAAGATGGTAATGATTATGGAGAAATTTCATGGAGTTTTTGCTATGGAATTGAAAAATCAATCTATAAATTAAAACATAAATATGATTTTGAAATCGCTAATTCTATAGCGAATAATATAAATTTAATCTTATCTTTAAGGGATGATCGAAGAGGAGTCCATAGTTATATAGATAGCAGTGGAACAGAAAGAACATTAAAAACATGGAGAGGGTTAAAATATTCATTGATTGAAAGAAATGATTCATTGTTTACCTATAATATCCATATATGTGGTTATGACTCTTCCTTGGATCGTTTTATTTATTATGGACCTTCTCATGGAATTCCTGCAAAATATTTTGCTTACCCAGATCTGGTTTTAACAGGAAGAATTTTACAAACAATTTTAAGATTTGTAATTGCAATGGACACTATTGGCAAATGGGATGAAATTGGAGGTTGGTCTTACAGGTCAAAATTGATATATGATTGTAAAGAGAGTTATAATGAATATATTCAATGGTTTCAGGATACAACAATAAATAACGATTCATATTGTGGGGCGTGGAAACACATATTTGATGTAATTGATATTAACTTTATAAATGATGAAGTTAAAATTGACACTTTTTACCCACAATATCCTTTTAGAGCAAAGATGAGGCACCCTTTTAATAAAAATTCAACTATGGCAGATGCGGGACTATTTCTTTATGAGCTCACAAAAGAAAATATATATTTAGAACAGACGAAAAAATTTGCTCATTATTTCAGAAATAACATTGATGACTCTACTTTTGTTTTTGGAAATGGCACTGATTCCACCTTTCTCTGGGCATATTCTGTCAATTATGTTAAAGGAAAAGCGGATGATATCTCTCATGGTGGACTTTCATTTATTTTTATGAACGATTATCACAAAAAATTCCCTGATGATGTTTTTGGAAAAGATGATATGATTAAAATGTTCAATACAATAAAATATTTAATGGTTATTCCTGGTTCAGAAACTACAGGAAATTATAGTTATTATCCATATCTTGACGGTTCTTATCATGATAGTTTAAAATATTTTCCTTTTTCCTCAGATCTTAAATATCAAATGTTTAAATTTTATGGGTTGACTGAATATAAACCCCAAACATTTGAGTTTATTACAGGTATTATTGATAGTTTCAATCCTGAAGACGGTTATTTTCAATATTATAAGAGATTTTATACTCCTTTTTCTGTAAAAATAGGAATTTTACCGGTGTCTGTTTTGCCTGTAGATAGTCAACAAATTGAAACTTTTGTAAATGGTGACAGGGTGTATGTTGAACTTAATTCGTTGTATAATTATACAGGATATAGAGATACCATTGTTATTGAATTATATGATCCAGATAAAAATGCTGAATATCATCTAAAGGATACTCTTTACAATGTTTTGAAAGGAATAACATATAAAATTCCCTTTGGTAATTTAGTATTTGATGGAGAAACACTTAAAACAGACACTTTAGTTGTAAAGGCTTATGCATTAAGAGGTGGAGCGTTAAAATGTCCATTTTTTTCAGATACTTTACCTCTGGTAGCAAGAGATACAATATATTTGTTTTCTCCAACTGAAATTTCTGTTCTTAAAAATAATACTTTTAATGTTTATGCTTGTTATCGAAACAAGAATATCGATCTTTTTGGAATAGATAGTGTGAAAATAACAATCACTTATGATACGGTAAATGATGATGGGTCAATTGAAAAAGCAACACTAATCAAATACACAGATAGCAATGGAAAAGCATACTTCAATTTAAGAACAAATACAACCTATCCAGTAATAATAAGAGCAGATAAATTAGGATATTTTACAGCGGTTGATACCTTGAAACCATTTATGTGGTCAACAACAAATGTTGCCCTGGGCCCTAGCAGTAGCACCCATCTGGTTAAACAAAATGGGTTACTTCATCTGGCTTATTCTGATGGTGATAGTATTGTATATGGTAGGAGCAAGGATTTTGGAAACAATTGGGAACTTAAAAAAATTGGTAGTGGTAGAGATGTTAGTATAACGACAATTTCAGGTGGAATAGCTGCTGTCTGGAAAGATGGAGAAACATGGCAATATGCATATTCAACATCCCCATGGACAGTTCCTTTAATACCGACTGTTATGGGATATCGAAGCCCTTCAATATTAGCGAATCCTGCTAATTTGTCACAATTATGGTTTGCAGGTATAACAACGGATCATCTGACAATTGATAATCAATGGACATTGCAATATACTTCATTTATGTATAATAATTTAACAATCCCTGAATTTATTCAACTAATAGGTGAAGAAGGTGAACTGGATAAAAACAATTATCTTGTGAAACCTTATGATTTTTCGTGTATAGGTGTTACCACAACAAATAATAAATTAGGACCTGAAATTGTCTTTCAAGATGCAAATGGAGAGATTATTAGAAAAAAGTTTGATGCTACAAAAAATATTTGGCTTATTTCAGAAAAGGTTTCAAATTCAACTTTTTATTCCTTTAATCCAGATGTTAACCTGAAATCATTTAATGATACCAACAAAATAATTTGGCAGGAATATAATGATTTACATTTTAGAAATGAAATATATCTTGATAATTCATTTAAAAAAATTGTTGATAATGTTGTTAATGATATGAAATATCCACGTATTTACAATTCAATTATTACATATGTTGGAGATGACAAATTGGTCAGAATAAATACTCAAGAATTTTCAAATGAAGTTGAGAATGTAACTTTAAATAAAGGATTGGATAGTTGTTTCTATCCTGTGTTAGTTGATTCTATATCCCTTTCAATAGGACTTAACCCATCAACTGGGCAGGATGTATATATAAAAAATACTAAAATAAGAGCTTTATGGGTCGAAGGGCATAATAACCACTATAAAATAGAATGTGGTGGAACAAATTTTAGGATTTATACTGATTCGATCTATCCAATACTGGAAAATCCAAGGAGTATTACTTTAACTGATACATTAACCAGTATTTCTGAAAGTGTACTGAGAAATTTTTTACCTTCGCCACAGAGTAGACAACCTATTGAAAGATTGAGTGCTCAAATAGAATGTCTGAATCCTGCGATGGATTATCTACTTGAAATTATTACGACAAATAATAACAAAAATCAACCTTATGCATTAAGTATAGAAGAAGAATTTGTGAAGCTTATAGAAGGTAAAGAAAACAGAACATTCTTTGTTCTTGATAAATCAGATTATCAGGATGGAGATATAAAATTAAACATCGATAGGATAAGAGGTAATCCAAATAGAACCATAAATATTCATCTTTACGAATATGATAAAATAATTAAAGATTTCAGTGCTACTAAAAATAGTTATTTGCAATTTGGAAAAATTAATGAAAGTGTTGGCGAATTTAAATATAAATGGAGAGGAGCAGGATTTTCAGACAAAAAGATAGAATTTAATTTTTTGCTTCCTGAAAGTGGGTTGATTGAGTTAAAAATTTTTAATATAATGGGTAGAGAGATTTACTCAAAAAAAATGAATGGTCAGAAAGGAGAAAATATCATAAGAGTTGATGGAAAAACAACTGGTTTGTCAAGCGGCATTTATTTTTATATATTTGAAAGCAAATATGGAAAGGAGAGTGGTAAGATTGGTTTTATTAAATAGAATTAAGCTAAAAAAACTATTGGAGGGAATAAAATTCCCTCCAATGAAATGGATGATACTATTGGTATTGATTTTGGGATCAATGGCATTATTTTCTGTAATAGAGATAAAGCAAGAAATACCATTTGGAAGTTTTGAGCCTAATATTTATTCTCCCATTATTATAAATAGAGAAACGGATACTTTACTGTCAATGCTTTGTTATACAGGAGACTATAATAATGCTATTTATAAATGGAGTAAATATCAATTTGAATTTTTGGATTTTATTAAAGGCGGTTGGATAAGAGGAATTGGTGATTTTGATAGTGATGGATTTTTGGATTTAATGGGAATAAATCCTTCAGACAGTAATATGATATTTATAATTGAACAGCTATATAAAGATAGTATAAGTAAAGAGTGGACTTGGAAATTGAAAATGAATGAAAATGGGGAATATCATTGTTTTGGGGTTACCTCATTGTTGAAAGGAGATGGGAAAAACAGGATATTTGGAGCGCCGAACCCTAATACAACTTATAATGACCCTTATGGCTGGTTTTATATGGATAGCGATAGTGATGATAGTTATTATTTCGCTTACAAAGATACATTTAAAAGAAAAGTTTATGCGATGGATATCGGATATATGGACAATGATTCACTTTTAGATATTGTTACAATGACTCATTTAGGACACAAAGTGTATGAATCAAAGAATATGAATCAGGATTCATTTGTTTCGGTTTTTGACACAACTCTTGCTGGTACTTATTATGTTAAATTAATAGGGGATATTGACAAAGATGGCTATAATGATTATGTATTTGGTGGAAAAGCGTATGATCAATCTCCTGCCGAATGGTTACATGACTTGTTTGAATGTGATGGTGACAATCACTATTTTAAAAAATGGAGTCGCTGGCAAAGAAAAGATTATGGACCATCAGGTTCAGTGGGAAGTGGTTGTGGGGGAACAGCAGGTGATATGGATGGCGATGGATACGATGAACTGGTTCTTTGTGCTGGATCTATTTTAGAGATATTCAAGGTAATGGGAAATGATAGTTTTGAATTGATATGGAGTATGGATAATGATACATTTTCCGGAAGCAGTGTGATAATGGCTGATATGAATGGAAATTGCAGAAAAGAGATAATATGGAGTGGGGAATCAGACCCTCTTCTCCCATATACATATGGAATAGATATGATGAAGACATATATAATTGAGTGGAGAATGTTAAATTCTCCGGATACAATAATCTATGGTAATACTATGGTTCCAGATTCTTTAACAAGTGATAGTTTTTTTATTTTCAACGAAGGGAGAGATACAATTTTAGTTGATTCAATAAGGTTTAAAAATCAGGAGTTTTTTGTCGATACTGAACTAACTTATCCATTAAAAATATATCCTGATGATAGTATGAAAATCAAAACAGGTTTTTATGCAGAAAGTACGGGATACTATCAGAGCGAAATGTATGTATATGGAGATAAAAACAAATATATAACAACATTGAAGGGAGGATTAGGAGTTGAATGCAGGATAGACAGCATTAAAGCATCAGATGGTTTTGTAGCACAAAGTGGAGTTGATGGTGATGATTATGTAATAATATATTTCCATGGTCTAACCAATCAACCAAAAATAGATAGCAGTAATATAGATAAAATATTACAATTAAACAATGAACATTCATGGTTAAATATAGATAGTGCTTACTGGCTTCCTCGACTAATTCAGAAGGATAGGTTAAGGATAGAATTCAGAGATACATCTTCCACAGTATTGGTTGGAGATACAGTCTATCCAGATAGTTTAACAATACAGGAAACTTTATTGAAGGTTCCATGCTTTAATCCAACAGTAATAAATGGTAATTTTAGTCCGGCGGGAAATAATGAAAAAAAACTTTTAATTGAAGTTGAAAATAATGATTTAAAAATCGAAATATCTGAACAATACATAATATGGAATACCCTTACTGAAGGAATGTTGATGTTATACGATATAACGGGAAGAGAAGTAATAAGAGAAGAATCTAAAGGGGGTAAACATAAAACGAATGTAAAAAATTTAAAAAAAGGAATTTATTTTATAAAATTGAAAACACCTTCACATACAATTGTAAAAAAGTTATTGAAATTTGAATAAAAAAAAAACCTGGGGACGGTGCTTGACTTTTTGACATTTTTGTTTTGAAAAGTTTTAAAAAAATATTAAAAGATTAGAATACTCAATCAGTAGTGGGAGGATGAATGAAAAAGATATTCTTTATTTCCTCATTGATTTTTTTGAGTTTGTTTATTTTTGCATCGAAGAGTTCATATAATTGGGATAAGATAAAAACATCAGAATTTAAAAATTTATTTGATCAAAAAAATTTAGAATGGGCAACAGATAGTTTAAATGTTGCAGGAATCGGCAGAGTGCCATATTTTGGAAGTGCTTACGATGTTTTCAGAGTTGATAGTTTTGCTTATGTTTCTATGGGATACAGTTTTGTAATTTTAAATGTGAAAGATCCCCAAAATCCAGTTCTTGTAGGATTTCTCGACATGAGTGTTATTTTAAATAAAATTTTTGTTTTGGGAAATTATGCTTATGTGGTCGATTCCAGTTCTAAAATATGGGTTATAGATGTTTCAAATCCTTCTAATCCAGTTGAAGTGACTTCTTTTGATACACCTGGTGATGCTGAAGGAATTTTTGTGTATAAAGTATATCTTTTTGTTGCTGATGGTGATTCTGGATTACGGATCCTTGATATATCAAATCCAGCAAATCCCGTAAAAACAGGGTATTATATCACTCCCGGTTATGCTTACGATGTTTATGTTTTTGCTGATTATGCTTATATTGCTGATGGTGGTGGAGGTTTAAGAATAGTCGATGTATCAGATCCTTCGACTCCAACAGAAACAGGATATTGTATAACAACTGGTTCTGTTGAAAAGGTTTTCATCTCATTAACCTGTGCTTATGTGATCATAAATAATGGTTTATTTGACTTCAAAATGAATATAATAGATGTATCCGATCCATCCAATCCAGAAGAAAAAGGTTCTTATTCAACTTTTAATTTTATAGAGGATCTGCATATTTCGGGTGCTTATGCTTATCTTACAGAATGGGAGTATGACTCAGAAACTTATGAGTTGAATATTTTAAATATTGCTGACCCTGCAAATATCGTTCAGGTTGGTAGCACTGGACTTTATCCGTTTCCTAAAAATATTTATGTTAAAAGTGGTTATGCTTATGTTGCGAATGAAAGTTATGGATTGATAATAGTTGATGTAACCACACCGACCTCACCTGTCAAGATAAGTCGTTATGATACTCCGACTTCAGCAGAAGGAATAGTTGTTTCAGATAATTACGCTTATGTTGCAAATGATGATTTTGGATTGAAAATATATGATGTTTCTACTCCTGTAAATCCAAACCCATCAGGAAGTTATCTTTCTGCTTCTCCAGCCTTAGGAGTATACAAATCTGGTAATTATGCGTATGTTGTTAGTGGATATTATATTTATGATATAGACCTTATGAAGTTCAACATACTTGATGTGAGTGATCCTTCGAACCCTGTAAAAGTTGGTTCCTTTGGAGATTGGGGGTTTGCATACGATGTTTATGTATCAGGTAATTACGCTTACATTGCTGACTACGATTATGGATTAAGGATAATCGATATCTCTGATTTAACAAAACCAAAACAGGTTGTTTCTTATTCAACCGCAGGGCATCTTTATGATGTTTATATTTCCGGTAATTACGCTTTTGTTGCTGCAAGTAGTGCCGGATTAAGAGTTATAGATATATCAAATCCATTAAGCCCAATAGAGGTGGGATACTGCGATACACCTGGAAACGCTTTGAATGTTTATATATCAAATGGATATGCTTATATTGCCGATAGCAACTATGGATTAAGAATCATAAATATCAACAATCCAGCAAATCCTGTTGAGGTTGGTTTTTATGATACTCCAGGAAATGCAAATGGTATTTATGTTTCCAAAGGATATGCTTATGTTGCTGATGGTAGCAGTGGGCTGCGTATAATTGATGTAAAAAATCCAGCAAATCCAGTTGAGGTCGGTTATTATGATACACCAGGGTATTCCCGTGATGTTTTTGTATATGGGGATAATGTTTATGTTACAGATTTTAGAGGAATTTACATATTAGATTTTCTATTGACTGGTATCAACAAAAACATTGATCCGGAAAATGAAAATCAAACGAGTTTAAATCTTGTGGTTACAAATGATCAGGTAAGTTATAATGCACATAATAAAAATGAACTTGTAATTTACGATATTACAGGAAAGATTGTAAAACAACAGATGAACAGAGTCGCAGGACGATACTCTTTGAGTTTAAAAAAATTGAACCCGGGAGTATACTTTTTAAATTTAACAGATGGAAAGATAAAGTTAAATAAAAAATTTGTAATTGTTCGATAGATTTTGTTTAAAAGTAATAAAACAAGTTTTTTAAAAAACTTATGCGAAATGGAATTATTTTATATTGACAAGAAAGAAAAAAATCATATAATACAAAAACACTTGGGCCCATAGCTCAGCTGGTTAGAGCGGATGACTCATAATCATCAGGTCCTAGGTTCGATCCCTAGTGGGCCCACTCTAAAAAATCCCTTTATCCACTTTAAAATATTGACTTAACTCTATAATGATTTAAAATATTTATTTTAATTAATTTAAAAGGAGAAAAGATGAAAATATCAAAAAGATTTGCAAATGTTGGCGACTCTTCAACATTAAAAATTACATCCCTTGCAAAAAGTATGAAAAGTAAAAACATTGATGTTGCAATACTTGCTGCAGGAGAGCCAGATTTTGATACACCCGATAAAATCAAAGAGGAAGCGATAAAAGCGATAAAAGAAGGTTTCACTGGTTATACAGCGGTCAGAGGTATAAACGAACTTCTTGAACTTATATGTGAAAAGTTCAAAAAAGAAAATAACCTTGAATACAAACCTGAGAATATAATAGTTTCAACAGGTGCGAAGCAATCGATATACAATGTTTTACAGGCTTTGTGCGATGAGGACTCAGAAGTTATACTTCTTGCACCTTATTGGGTGTCATACATTGAGATGGTCAAAATGACAGGTGCTGTTCCAGTTATAGTTGATACATCACTTGATAATTTCAGAATAAATGTGGATAGAGTCAAAGAGAAGATAACAAAAAAAACAAGGATGATAATAATCAATTCACCAAACAATCCAACAGGTGTTGTTTTCACAGAGAAAGAGTTGAAGGCACTTGCTGATCTTATAGTTGAACACAATATCTATTGTATTTCTGATGAGATTTATGAAAAAATTATTTATAGCCCTAACAAACATTATTCGATTGCCTCTTTTAACGACAAAATAAAGGACTTAACTTTTACTGTAAATGGACTATCAAAAACATACGCGATGACCGGCTGGAGGATCGGTTATCTTGGAGGTGAAAAGAAACTTGTTGAAAAAGCGTTGATGGTTCAAACACATTCAACTTCATGCACCTCATCGATATCCCAGAAAGCAGCGGTTGCTGCATTAAAACTTGATGAAAAGATAGTGAACAAGATGATCGATGAGTTTGCAAAAAGAAGAGAGTTTTTGATGAAAAAGGTTGAAAAGATTGAAGGGTTAAAATATGTTGAACCACAGGGCGCATTTTATCTTTTCGTTGATTTCAGAAAATTTATTGGGAAAAAGTTTAAGGACTCAGAAGAAATATGCACAAAACTTCTTGAAGATTATAAAGTTGCAGTTATTCCTGGTGGTGCATTCGGTGCTGAAGGATTTATAAGAATCTCTTATGCTGCTTCGATGAGTGAGATTGAAAAGGGAATCGAAAGGATAGAGAAGTTTTTGAAAGAGAATGTATGAAAAGTAAATATATCGATAGAGTTACATTATTTTTACAATCAGGAAAAGGAGGGGATGGGAGTTGCTCTTTCAGAAGAGAGATCTATGTGCCAAAAGGTGGGCCAGATGGTGGTGATGGTGGTAAAGGTGGAGATGTAATCTTCAGGGTCAACAAACGATTGTTCACTCTAAACCATCTCAGATACAAACACCATTTCAGAGCAGAGGATGGAGAGAATGGAAAAGGGCAACAAAAACATGGAAGAGATGGAAAAGATGTTGTTATAGAAGTCCCGCCTGGAACCGTAATTCTCGATAAGATGGGGAATGAACTCAATGAGTTACTTGAAGGTGAAATAGTTTTTCTAAGAGGTGGAAGAGGTGGAAGAGGGAATGTCCATTTTAAAAGTTCAGTCAATCAGGCACCAAGAAGATTTGAAAAAGGGAAAAGTGGTGAAAATGAAGAGGTGATCCTGGAACTTAGACTGATCGCAGATGTTGGACTCGTTGGGCTTCCTAATGCAGGAAAATCAACATTTTTAAAAGTTGTAGCGAAAGCGAATCCAAAAATCGCCGATTATCCTTTTACGACACTTGAACCAAATCTTGGAATTTTAACCGATGGTGTCAAAATAGTCAGAATCGCTGATATTCCAGGGATTATCGAAGGAGCAAGTGAAGGGAAAGGGCTTGGAAACAGATTTTTAAAACATATCAGCAGAGTTAACATTCTTGTATTTGTTATAGATGTTACAGGTGATATTGAAAAAACATATAAGATCCTTTTGAGTGAACTTGAAAATTATGACAGAAGATTGTTGAAAAAGAAAAGAATAGTGATTTTCAATAAAACCGATTTACTGGAGAATAAAAATATCGAGGTTGGAGAGATTTTCAAAGATGTTAAATACACTTTTGCCTCTTTGATCAACAATGATACAGGAAATATTGAGGATATAATTTTGAAAGAGATCGAGAATTATGTTTGATGAAAAGTTTTTGAAATATCTAAAAGAACAGATAAAACTTTACAACCTTCCAGATTCAACTTATGAGAAGAGTTTGAAGTTTATCGAAAAAGAGAATGTTAAAATTTTAGAGAGTGAACAATTTTTTCAAAAAAGAGTCGAAAATTTTCCCGCATATCTTTTTGCTCTTGGAAATACAGAAAATTTAAAAAAATTTAAAATCGGAATAGTTGGAACGAGAAAACCAGATAGTTATGGTATCAAAGGAGTAAAGGATATCGTTGAAGGTTATAAGAACAAAGATATTGTCACAGTTAGTGGTTTTGCACAGGGAATAGATTCTCTCGTTCATAGGGAATCGATTCAGAAAGGTATAGGAACCGTTGCAGTTTTACCATGTGGTTTTGGGATCAATTATCCTGTTTCAAATATAAAATTGAAAGATGAGATAAAAAAAAATGGTCTTTTGGTTTCTGAGTATTCTCCTTTTATTAAACCATACAAACATAATTTTATAAAAAGGAATTTTATCATTTCGGTGATCTCTGATATTCTGATAATCATCCAGGGTGCTGTTAACAGTGGGACACTTTCAACATTTCTTTTTTCTTTGAAATTGAAAAAACAGATTTTTGCTTTACCTGGTGAAATCACAAACAAATTATCATACGCTCCTAACTATGCGATCTTTAAAGGTGCTATCCCTTTATATTCTTTGGACATTCTACCTGGTGTTTCAAAACAGAAAAGAAACGATATCGAGACGATATTATCAGATGATGAAAAAAAGGTTGTTGAACTTATCAAAAAATATGGTAATCTTGAAAATATATTAAAAACAGAAGGATTTGAAAAATCGAGAATTTTATCTCTTCTGACTACACTTGAGATGAAAGGTATAATCAATAAAACTTTTAACAACAGGATCACTGTAACGGAGGATTTTGATGGAACGGATAATACCACAGGTTGAAGCAATACTTTTCTCTTCATCGGAACCTATAGATAAGGATGAACTTGCAAAAGCACTTGGAATCGAAAAAACATTGTTGTTGCAAGTTATAGAGTATCTTAAAGAAAAATACTCTTCAGAAGATTCGGGGATAATGATAATTGAGGTCGCTTCTGGTTATCAACTTGTTACAAAACCACAATACGCTGATATTCTTGAAAATTTTTTTGGCAACAAAAAAGCACCACGACTTTCAACTCCAGCACTTGAAACTCTTGCAATAATAGCATACAAACAACCGATAACAAAACAGGAAGTTGAGGAGATAAGAGGTGTTAACTGTGATGGTGTTTTCAAAACACTTCTTGATAGAGAACTTATAGTGAAAAGGGGAAACGCTGATTTACCAGGTAAACCATCCCTTTACCATACAACAAAAAAGTTTCTTTCATATTTCAAAATCTCAAGTTTGAAAGAATTACCTGCACTTGATGAGATCACAACCGATCAACCAAAACAGGAGGAACTCTTTGAAGATAAGGATCAATAAGTTTATTTCCTCAATTACAGGTATTTCAAGACGAGAGGTTGATCAGTTGATCAAGGAAGCAAGAGTTGCAGTTAATGGAAAACTTGCAAAACTTGGAGAGATGGTTGATGAAAATGATAAAATAGAAATAGATGGAATGAGATTAAATCAAACGAAAAAGGATTATACTTATATTCTTCTTTATAAACCAAAGAATTGTATAACTTCAAGGAGTGACGAAAAGGGTAGACCAACAGTGATGGATTTTTTGCCAAAAAAATTTGAAAAATTAAGACCAGCAGGGCGACTCGATTTTGACACTGAGGGCGCATTGATTTTAACTGATGATGGTGATTTTATAAATTATTTAACACATCCAAAAAATCAGGTTCAAAAAGTTTACAGGGCAAGAATTTTTGGAAATTTAAGTGAGAGTCAAATAAAAATTTTGAAAAAAGGGTTAAAGGTTGAAGAAAGATTTTTAAAACTGGATGATGTAAAAATTGTTTATTATGATTCATCAAGGGATAAATCAGAAATCGAGATAATTTTAACTCATGGTAAACATCATGAGATAAAAGATATACTCAAAGCACTTGGTCATCCTGTTATTGTTTTGAAAAGGTTATCAGTTGGAAACCTTTCGATAAAGGGGTTAAAACCTGGAGAATTTAAAATTTTTAAGAAAAACGATTTTCAAAATGTTTAAAAAGTTTTTTATCACTCTTTTAATCTTTTTTTCCTTCTTTTTGATTTTTTCATCAAACAAGCAAATAGATTTTTTAAAGGATCCTGAGGGAAACGATATTTCAAACAATGGACAGGTGGTAAAAAACAACCTGAAACATTTTCAGTTCAAATTCGTTTCACAGGAGGACTCAGCATACTATGTTCTTTGGGGAAAAGGATCTGATACTATTCTTGTCTTACCTGATTCTTTGAAAATTTTTAGAGTTGATATAAATCCTTCAAAATTGGAAACAGGTAATTACCATCTTGAGATTTTAAATAAAAGTAGAGAAAAAAAACTTGATTTTTATTTTAAAGTTGAACAATCTTTTTCAATCTTTGAAACGATTTTAAAACTTCTTTTTGGACTTGTTCTGTTCATGCTCGGTTTGAAATTCTCGTCAAAAGGTATTTCAAGGATTTCTGGTTATAGATTGAAAGAGATACTCTGGAACCTGTCAGGCTCAAATATAAAAGGTTTTCTTTCAGGGCTGATTCTAACTCTGATGATGCAATCGTCAACACTCTTTTCGATAATGGTTTTATCGTTTGTTTCTGATGGACTTTTGTCGATAGCAGGCTCAGTTTATATGTTTGCAGGTTCTGCTATAGGGACTTCAATAATCGTTCAAATAATTTCTTTCAACATTTCTTTCTTCTCTTTTTTGATGATAATTTTTGGATTCTATCTAAACGATAAAAACAAAAAGTTTAAGTATGTTGGACTCATAATAATGGGTTTTGGTTTTATATTCTTTTCGATACAATATATGGCAAATGTTATTACACCGATAAAAAGTACCCAGATGTTTTTAAATTTTTTAATATTAATCGAAAACAATCTCTGGCTTCTTTTCATAGTATTTTCAATTTTAACTTTTCTTGTTCATTCATCAGCGGTTACAGTTGCTTTTGCAATAAGTTTGTTCACAACAGGGGTAATAACTTTTAGATCAGCAATTGTAATGGTTAGTGCAGCAAACCTTGGCACATCCTTTACCGCTTTTTTTGCTGCCTTAAAAGGTGGTAGTAGAGCGAAATATTTAAACTACATTAACATAAGTTCAAGGATTGTGACATCAATACTTTTTATTGTGATAATGTTCAAATTTGAAAAAATAACAGGATATGTTTTAACAAGTGGGCGAGATATAGCAAACTTCCATCTGTATTACAACATCTTGTTTTCTTTGATAATTATAGTTATGCTTCCTTTGATCAACTATTTCTCAAAATTTTTGAAGATAGAACGGCTTTCAAAAGATGGTGAAAAAATGTTGAAAGAGAATATCGTTCAGAATCCAACTGTTGCACTTGGGAAAGCACAGAGGGAAATAATCAAGATGTTTGAAACTGTTGGAAAGATGCTTGAAAACAGTTTTTATATTTTGAAAACGAACGATTCGAACAAATTAACAGGGACGATTGAACTTGACAATGTTGTTGATAATTATGAGAGAGAAATTTCTCTATTTCTTGTTTCAATATATGAAGAGGAAGTTTCAGAAGTTGTAACAAGAAAAACGAAAGATTTCCTTTTCATTGTTGATGAACTTGAACATATAGGTGATGTTATAAGCAAAAATCTCATGATATCATTGAAGAAAAAGATAAATGAAAATTATTACTTTTCAGAGGAAGGAATTGATGAGATAAAAGAATTTTACAACGAAGTTTTAAAGACATACTCCCTTACACTTGAAGCGTTCACTCTATATGATAAGAATTTAGCATCACAGGTTTTACAGAGAAGGGAGTATGTTTTGAATAAACTTTCTGAACTCCAGAATAAACATCTGAACAGATTAAAGGAAGGGCAGAAAGAATCTATTGAAACATCAACACTTCATCTTGATATTTTGAATGATTTTGAAAGAATAAATTTCCATCTTTATAAAATTGCGAACAATATTTCAAAAGAATGATAGGAGGAATTATGATAGATGGAGTTCACATAAAAGATTTGAAATACAACTGTGATGAAAGGGGAAGGGTTATGGAGATTTTAAGGGTAGATGACCCATTCTTCACAAAATTTGGACAGGTTTATATGACCACAAATTATCCGGGTGTTGTGAAAGCATGGCATTGCCATAAAAAACAGATCGACTTTGTATGCTGTGTAAAAGGTATGATCAAACTTGTTCTTTACGATATGAGAGAAAGTTCAAAAACATACAAAGAGTTGATGGAAATTTTCATAGGTGATTTTTCTCCAAAACTTGTTGTGATTCCCCAAGGTGTTTACCATGGATGGAAAAATATAGGAGAGTTTGAAAGTATCGTTGTTTCGACTATAAGTGAACCTTACAACAGAGAGAATCCTGATGAGTTAAGATTACCTTATAATACTGATAAAATCCCATACAATTGGGATATAATTTTTAAATAAGGAGTGTTATGAAAATATCAGTTATTGGAACAGGTTATGTTGGACTTGTAACGGGTGTTGTATTTGCACATCTTGGACACAATGTTATATGTATGGATAAAAATGAAGAGAAGATAAACAAATTGAAAAATGGAATAATGCCCATCTATGAACCTGGACTTGAAGAGATGGCTAACAAAAGTTATAAAGAAGGAAGATTGGAGTATACCACTTCAATCAAAGATGCAGTTGAAAAATCTGATATCATTTTTATCGCAGTTGATACGATGCCCAAAAAGAACTGGCAGACAGATCTTTCAAGTGTGAAAAAGGTTGCTGAGGATATCGGGAAATATATGAATGGATACAAGATAATTGTTAACAAATCAACTGTGCCTGTTGGAACTGGAGATCTTGTTGGTAAGATTATAAGAAAAAATTTGAAAAAGGATTATAAATTTGATATTGTTTCAAATCCCGAATTTTTAAGAGAAGGGCAGGCGATATACGATACATTGCATCCTGATAGAATCATAATTGGAAGTGAGTCGGTTGAGGCAGCGATGAAGGTTGTTGAACTCTATCAGGAGATGAACAGTGTGATTAAGATAACAAAATTGAAAAGTGCAGAACTTATAAAATATGCTTCAAACTCATTTTTGGGAATGAAAATTTCCTTCATCAACTCGATCGCAGATTTAGCAGAAATAACAGGATCCGATGTAACTGAAATTGCAGAAGGGATGGGTCTTGATAAAAGAATCGGGAGAGAGTTTTTGAATGCAGGGATCGGTTATGGTGGATCATGTTTTCCAAAAGATATTGGTTCTTTGATTTATACAGCAAAAAGTTTGGGATATGATTTTGGAATTTTAAAAGAAGTCAAAAAGGTTAATGACAACAGAGTTAAAAGATTCGTTGAAAAGATCAAAAAACACACAAATCTTTCGAATAAAAAAGTAGCAATTTTGGGACTTTCGTTCAAACCTAATACAGATGATATCAGAGAAGCACCATCTTTGAAACTTATCAATCTTCTTTTAAAACAAAAAGCGAAAATTAAGGTCTTTGATCCAGTTGCTGTTGAAAATGTGAAAAAGGTATTAAAGAACAAAGTTGTATATTCAAAAGACATTTATGATTGTGTTGAAGGTGTTGATATAACTATTCTTGTGACTGAGTGGGATATTTTTAAAAATGCTGATATGAAAAAGATAAAAGCACTTATGAATGGAGATCTTTTCTTTGATGGAAGAAATGTTTATGATCCTGGGATAATGAAATCTTTAGGTTTTAGATATTTCTCCATCGGAAGGTAGATTGGTACTTCTGAACAGAAACGGATTGAAGTTGGTTTTTCGATCAAACCAGTCAATACCCTCAACCTTTTTCAGGTGATTTACTATTATATAGGTTAGAGGTGTAAAAAATACTTCAACAAGTGTTTTGAAGATATAGTTAGATATTGCTATCGCAAGAAGAACCCTTCCCCTGTAAAGTCCATAAAACGCTATTAAAACAAAGAAATTTGTATCAAGAAACTCACCAACGATAGTTGAAGAGATTGTTCTTACAAATAAAAATTTTCCATTTGTTAAAACTTTCAACTTTGCAAGAATAAATGAGTTTGAAAAGTTCCCAACAAGGTATCCAATCAAACTCGCAAGAACTATCCTTGGTGTGATCCCAAGAATGATGTCATAATAGTCCTGAAATTGCCATTCAGGTGATGGAGGCACTTTGCCGACTACATAAATGTTTATACTCATCAGAAGTGCTGAAATGAAACCGATCCAGATAACCCTTCTTGCTGATGAATAGCCGTAAACTTCTGTTAGAATATCTCCAAAAATATAAGATAATGGAAACAGAAATGTTCCACCATCGAAAGTGAATTTATAGAAAGAAACAAGTTTTGTTGAAACGATGTTTGAAACGAGTAAAACGGAAATAAAAAGACCAGAAACAATATCAATTGTTTTCCAGTTTTTCATTTTGAAGCATCTCCTTTATTTTTTTTGCAAATTCGACTGCATTATGGAAATCATCGATATTTGGTCTTCCTCTGTTCAAACCACCAAAAAATTTAAAGATTCCTCTATCATATTCTCCATAAGTTTGAAATTTCCCTAAATATTTGACACCTTTACTTTTCAATTTGAATTCAAGTTCATCAAGATAACAGTCCTGATTTTTTCTGCTCGTGCAGAAAATGAAGAAGTATTTATCTTTACAACTCTCATCAAGTTTATCAACAAGTTCTAAAATCGATTTATGTGGTTTTCCGTTATAGATCCCTGACCCAAGGCCAATAAGATCATATTGCTTTAAATTTTTCACATTAAAATCTTTTGACCGAGCAATATCGCTATGCAACTCTCTTCCAATAACATGAGCGATTTTACTCGTATTACCTCTGTGGTAAGAAAAATATATAATGATACTATTCATAGTAATTTATATATCACACTTAAAAAAAAATGTCAAATGTTTTCTATTGACATTTTTGTAAAAGAATATATTTTTGTATAACTTATGGAAAAATATTTGAAGGATCCTGTTATAAAAAAGACTGTAAAAATTTCCTATCTTGATGGAAGTTTTGCTCAGATTTTTTCAACTCTCGCTTCACCGGGAAGTGTTTTCATTACAAAGTTTTTGGTGTTTTTAAACGCTACACCTTTGCATTTTGGTTTATACTCTTCTATAGGTCAAATTTCACAGATTTTCCAGATCGTTGGTGTTATCTTAACAAAAGAGTTGAAAACGAGAAAAAAACTTGTTGTTGATTTTGCTTTCTGGGGAAGATTTCTTACAATTCTTTTTGGTTTTATTCCTTTTATTTTTTGGAAACAGGATGCGATATACATCTTTTTAACTCTATTTTTGATAAGCAACATTTTACAGACGATAAGTGCTAATATGTGGATCGCCTGGATTTCAGATATGATTCCAATAGACATCAGGGGAAGATTTTTCTCACGAAGATCTCAGATTTTGATGGTTGTTGGACTTCTTACTGGATATATATTTTCAATCCTCTTTGACTTTTTAACCAAAAACGATGCAAAATTTTTGAAAAATTTTTCTATTTTCAAAGAGCACAATGTTTCCTATGTTTTTCTTTTCATCTTCTTTGTTGCAACAGTTATGGGAATAATCGGGGTAAAAATTTTAAACAACCAGCCCGAAAAGGAAAAGGAGATTGAAAAGGAGAGTATAAAGGAGTTTTTGACTTCACCTTTTAAAGATAAAAATTTTTTAAGGTTTCTCGTTTATAATGTTTGGTGGATGCTTGCTGTTGGAGTTGGCGCTCCTTTCTGGCAGCCGTTTATGCTAAAAAATTTAAAAATGTCCCTTTTTGAGGTTCAGATCTATGGAACTATAAGCACTATTTCCGCCTTATATTTTTTAAGACCGTGGGGAGTTTTTATCGATAGATTTGGAAACAGAACAGCGATGAGATTCGCTCTGATCCTTGGTGCTTTAAACCCTTTGATTTGGGTTTTTGCAACAGAACAAACAAAGTGGATAATCTATTTTGAAGCGTTCACATCAGGAATGATGTGGTCAGGAGCGAACATAGTTGCAACAAATTTTGTTTTATCTATAGCACCCGATAAGAAAAGACAAATTTACACAGCGATACAGGGAACAATCTCAGGACTTGCTATGATGTTTTCGATGATGGTTTCAAGTATTCTGATTCCAAAACCTTTGACTGTGCTGAGTTTGAATCTTACAGGTGAACAGGTATTGTTTGCTTTAACAGGTTTTTTGAGATTGACAGCAGAAATACCTCTTTCTCTTGTGAGAGAAAAAAGGGGAAAACCAACAAAATATGTTTTACAATATTTGCAACAGACGATAAAAGGACGAATTGAAAGTTTGATTTCACCGGATAAAAAATAATTGAATAAAAATTTTTCTTATATATAATATAAGGTCTACAAAAGGAGGACAGATGAAAAAGGTCGATATAAAGGATAAAGATTTTAAATGGATAGATTTAAAATTTACAGATCTTGTTGGGAATTTCCACCATTTAACACTTCCAGCAAAAAATTACAATGAAATAAAAGAGAATGGAGTTGGTTTTGATTCATCAAGTTGCCCAGGTTTTAAGAGTGTGGAAGGTGGAGATATGGTTTTGATGATCGATGAGGAAACAGGTTTTGAGGATCCATTTTTTGAAGAACCAACTATATCATATTTCTGTTTTATAAAAGAAGCAGATACAAGAAAGGACTATTCAAGGGATCCAAGAACTGTTGCTTTGAAAGCGCAGGAATATCTTAAAAAAGAGAAGATTGCAACAGATGTTCTTTTTGGACCTGAGTTTGAATTCTATATTTTTGATAGAGTTGTTGTTAACAACAAAGAAAATCTCGCTGAATATAAAATTGAATCTTATGAAGGCAAGTTTGGATTTGATGATTCTTATATCAATGAGAGTGGTGAATTTTTGATGAAAAAAGCAGGTTACCATTCGATTCCTCCAAAAGATAAGTTTACAGATATTAGAAGTAAAATATCAAAAGTGATAATCGATTATGGAATAGATTTGATATACCATCACCATGAGGTTGGTTCAGCACAGAACGAGATTGAAATCAAGAGGTATCCACTTCTTGCAACAGGTGATAATATTCAGATAATCAAATATTTCATAAAGAATGTTTGTTATCAGAACAACCTTTCGGCAACATTTATGCCAAAACCACTTTATGGAATGCCAGGAAACGGAATGCACTTCCATCAACATCTTTTCAATGGAAACAAAAATCTTTTCTTCGGTAACGGTTATGGTGGACTTTCTGAAATCGGAGAGTATTATGTTGCAGGACTTTTGAAACATGGTAAATCACTTCTTGCGTTCACAAATCCATCAACCAACTCATACAAACGACTCGTTAAAGGATTTGAAGCACCTGTAAAACTTTTCTACTCACTTGCAAACAGATCAGCAGCGATAAGGATTCCAAAATATGCAACGAGTGAAAGTGAAAAAAGGATTGAATTCAGACCACCAGATGGAACATGTAACTCATACCTTGCAACAGCAGCAATGCTCATGGCAGGAATCGATGGAATTAAAAACAAGATTTCACTCAAAGATAACAATTTTGGTCCTTATGAAGAGGATCTTGAAAAGATGGATAAAAAGGTTGTCGAAAAAATTGACTCATGCCCGACAAACCTTCTTGAAGCACTTGAAGAACTCAAAAAGGATCACGATTATCTACTTGCAGGTGGTGTATTCACAGAGGATCTCATAAACGGCTATATTGAATACAAAGAGAAAGAAGCACTTGAAATGGAGAAAAGACCACATCCTTTTGAGTTTGAATTATATTTTTGATTGACAAAAGTTTGATTCTTTATATACTAAATTTTTTTACGGAGAGGTGGCCGAGTGGTCGAAGGCGGCGGATTGCTAATCCGTTGTAGTGGGAATACCGCTACCCCGGGTTCAAATCCCGGCCTCTCCGTTTAATTTTATCCAGAATCTCCCCCCATCTTTAAGATTCACTTTTTTGTTGAAATTTAAAAATTTTTTAGGTAAAATAATTGATAAAATTTTAAATATTTTGCAAAAAATGAGGGTTGTTGATGAAAGAGATGTTGGAGGAGAATTCAAAAGTTTTTATTTTGTATTGTGTATTGTTGAGTTTTTTTAGTAAAAAGGGGTTATATGAGTAATAATGATTTAACATTTATAACTAACCAAAATGGACAAACCTTGACTGACAGGTTTAAATCTTTGATTAAAGATAGTAGATATTTTGATTGTCTTGTTGGCTATTTCAATATAACTGGTTTTCATACAATTCATGACTCTCTTGAAAAGACTGAGAAAATTAGAATACTTGTTGGAATTGCAACTGATGAAAAAACTTATGAATTGATTGAAAATAATGAACAAGATTTATTAGAAAGAAATCATGAATTATCGCATTATGAAACGATTGAAGAAATTGAAAAAATAACAAAAATGGAGATTTCCAATTCAAAACAGGAAAAAGAAATAGAATTGGGTATAAAAAAGTTTGTTGATTGGTTAAAATCGGGGAAACTTGAAGTCAAAGCATACCCTTCTTCCAGGAACATTCACGCAAAATTGTATATTATCACTTTTAAAGAAGGGGATAGAGATATAGGAAGAGTTGTTACAGGTTCAAGCAATTTCACCAAATCAGGTCTTATGGATAATCTTGAATTCAATGTAGAACTAAAAAATAGTGCAGATTATAAATTTGCGAAAGAAAAATTTGAAGAATTATGGGAAAATTCTGTTGATGTAACTCAAAAATGTGTTGAAATAATAAGTGAAAAAACCTGGTTAAATGAAACGATTACACCCTACGAACTTTTCTTGAAATTTTTATACGAATATTTTAAAAATGAGTTAGGTCAGGGGGAAGAAAATGGAAATGAATATTATCCTGTTGATTTTAAAGAATTCGATTATCAAAAACAGGCAGTTTTAAATGCAAAAAAAATATTGGATGAATATGGAGGCTGTTTTCTTTCAGATGTTGTTGGACTTGGTAAAACTTACATGGCTGCAATGCTTGCACGAAAACTCAACGGAAGAACTCTTGTAATAGCACCTCCCAGTTTGTTGAATAAAAATAACCCCGGTTCATGGAGAAATGTATTCTCAGATTTTAATATAACTGCTACTTTTGTTTCATCTGGTGATCTTGATGATGGTATCAACCAGATAAAATTAGGAGAATATAAAAATGTCATTATTGATGAAGCACATAAATTCAGAAATGAATTAACACAAGGATATGAAAAACTTTCAGTTATCTGTAGAGGGAAAAAAGTTATTTTAGTTTCAGCAACTCCATTTAATAATTCTCCTGAAGATTTATTGACTTTAATAAAACTATTCCAGCCAGCGAAAAAAGTAATATCCCCGGTCTTCCAAATCTTGAATCTTTCTTCAGAAAAAAAGAAAATGAATTGAAGAAATTAAGGAATGAAAACAATGAATTGTATTTAAAAAAGGTTAAAGAGGTTTCTAAAGAAATCAGAGAAAAAGTTTTAAAATATATAATGGTGAGAAGAACAAGAAATGAAATCGAGAAATATTTTGCAGATGATCTATTAAAAAACAATGTAAAATTCCCAACAGTGGAAAAGCCAAGACCAGTTTTTTATCAATTAAATGACGAAGAAGATAGAATATTTATGAATACTGTTGAATTGATTACAAAAAGGTTGAACTATACTCGTTATCAACCTTTACTTGATTTGAAAAAACCCCTTACCTCCATTGAGCAACAATCCCAGATCAATATGGGGAATTTTATGAAAATCTTACTTGTGAAAAGACTCGAAAGTAGTTTCTTTGCTTTTAAAAAGAGTATTGATAGATTCATAAATTCTTATGAACTATTTATAAAGTCGTTTAAAAATGGATATGTCTATGTAAGCAAAAAATATAGTAATAAAATAATGGAACTTTTTGAAGAGGGGGATGATGAACAAATACAAAGATTAATAGATGAAGGTAAAGCAGAAAGTTATAAATCCGAAGAATTTAAAAATGATTTTATTAAAAAACTTGAAAATGATCTTAAAATTCTTCAAGAAATAAAAGAAATGTGGGCAGGTGTAAACAGAGATCCCAAAATAGATACCTTTTTAGAACAAATAAAAAATGAACCTCTATTGAAAAAAAATAAATTAATAATTTTTACTGAATCAAAAGAAACAGCGGAATATTTAACTGAAAAAATCAACAATGAATTTGGTGAAATAGCATTATTATTCCATGGACAATCAAAAGAAGATTTAAGATATAAAGTGATTGAAAATTTTGATGCAAGAGCAAAAGACCAAAAAGATGATTACAGAATACTAATTTCAACTGAGGTTCTTTCAGAAGGTGTCAATTTGCATCGTTCGAATGTTGTTATCAACTATGATATCCCCTGGAATCCAACAAAACTTATCCAAAGAGTTGGAAGAGTGAATCGAATAGATACGAAATTTGATAAAATTTATATTTTTAATTTTTTCCCAACAGAACAGTCAGATTCTGAAATTGAATTAACAAATATTGCCCGATCCAAAATCGAAGCATTTTTAACATTACTTGGGGGAGATTCAGCAATTCTAACTGAAAATGAAACAGTTTCTTCACATGGATTGTTTGATATGCTCCTTTCACAAGAAATTTTTGAAAAAGAGGATGAAGAAGATGAAAGTGAATTAAAATATTTTAGGATTATTGAAAATGTAAGAAGTGAAAAACCAGAAATTTTTGAGAGAATAAAAGAACTTCCAATACAAGCACGATCTTCAAAATTTTATGATAAAAATTCTGACTCATTAATTACATTTTTTAAAAAAGGCAACCTAATGAAATTCTTCATTTCAGACAAAGATAAAACTACTGAACTTGATTTTACAAGTGCTGCAAAAATTCTTGAAAGTTCACCTGAAGAAAAAAGAAGAAAAATACCACTTGAAAACTTTTATGAAATGTTGATGAAAAATGATGAGTTTTTTGTAAAATCAACTTTAGAAGAGATAATAGACAGAAGAGGTGGTAGTGATAATACAGAAAAACTAATAAAAATTTTAAAAGCGACTCAAAAAAATAATAGGCAACTAACAGAAGAACAAGAGGACTATTTAAAAGAAGTTATTAACACTCTCGATAAAGGCAGTTTACCAAAAAAAACAATTAAAAATGTATTAAAAAATTTAGAAAAACTTGGAAAAGAAATCAATAATCCATTAAAGGTGTTAGCAATATTGAAAAGAACTATTGATTCTACACTTTTAAATAATGAAAATTCATTTAATACCAATAGTAAAAAAGAGAAGAAAAAAATTATTTTATCACTTTATTTATCAGGAGAAAGTAATGGATAAAAATCAGGCGAAAAAATTAATAGTTGAGACTTTTGAAAATTCGTTCAATAAAGAAAAATTTATTCTTTTTCTTAAGAACCTTTTAAAAAAGTATGAAGAAAAAACTTTTACTTATCAGGGTAATTATATACCCGATCCTTTTAAAGAATACATAGAAAATTTAGAAAGAATAGGGAAATATACTTATGAAGAAAAAGAGATAGAATTACTTATTGTTAAGTTGAAAAGAGAAACTTCACTTGAACGAGCAAGAGCAATGCAAAGAAATTTTATAGCATGGTATTTGAAAGGTTCAAGAGGAGGTGAACTAAAAGATGCTGCTCTTGTTGCATTTGTCTCTCCTGATTCAGAAGATTGGCGTTTTTCACTTGTAAAGATGGATTACACTTTTGAGGAAACTCCAAAAGGGAAGGTAAAGGTAAGAGAAGAATTTACACCAGCAAAAAGATGGTCATTTTTGGTTGGGAAAAATGAAAAGAGTCATACAGCGCAGAGTAGATTTTTACCGATAATTGAAAATTATAATTTTAAACCAAAACTTGAAGATTTAGAAAATGCTTTCAATGTAGAAGTAGTGACAGAAGAATTTTTTATTAATTACAGAGATCTTTTTATTAGAACTAAAATAGAACTTGATAATATTTTAAACAAAAATCATGAACTAAAAAAAGAATTTCAAAATAACAATTTAGATTCTGTTGATTTTGCAAAAAAACTTTTAGGACAGATTGTTTTTCTTTATTTTATTCAAAAAAAAGGATGGTTTGGGGTTGAAAAGGGTAAGCCATGGGGAACAGGTTATAAGGATTTTGTGAGAAAACTATTTAATAAAGAGTTTGGAGATTATAAAAATTTTTATAATGACATCTTAGAACCATTATTCTATGAAGCATTGAGGACTGATAGAAGTGCTGCAGACCATTATTACAGTAGATTCAATTGTAAAATACCATTTCTTAATGGCGGGCTTTTCGATCCTATAAATAATTTTGACTGGGTTAATATAGATGTATTGCTTCCCAATGAACTTTTTTCTAATAAAATTGAGACAAAAAATGGAGATATAGGAGATGGTATTCTTGATGTTTTTGATAGATATAATTTTACAGTAAATGAGGAAGAACCTCTTGAAAAAGAAGTAGCTCTTGACCCTGAATTACTTGGTAAAATCTATGAAAAACTTAATGCTATTAGAAGTGAAAATTTTGACGAGTATTTAAAGGTTCTAAATTCAGGTAAAAAGGGAGAAGAGACTAAATTTAACAAAGAATTTGGAGTTTATTACACACCAAGAGAAATAGTTCATTATATGTGTAGAGAAAGTTTAATAAATTATCTTTATACAGAACTAAATGATAAACTTTCAAAAGATGATTTAGAAAAATTTTTTCAATATGCAGATTTTCAAGAAACAGAAAAAGTAGCAAATGAGAAAGCTGAAAAAATTGAACGAGGGGAGCAGAAATCAACAAAATATGAAAGCGAGATACCAGAAAGTATAAAACAAAACGCGAAAAAAATAGATAAACTTCTTGCTGATGTAAAAATATGTGATCCTGCAGTTGGCTCAGGAGCCTTTCCTATAGGAATGATGCACGAAATTGTGAGATTAAGACAACTTCTTTCTATATTAAATACTGGTGAAGATGCAAAAACTTATGATTTAAAACGTAATTGTATAGAAAATTCCATTTATGGAGTAGATATTGATCCAGGAGCAGTTGAAATTTGTAAATTAAGATTCTGGCTATCATTGATTGTTGATGAAGAGGATTTTCACTACATAAAACCTCTTCCAAACCTTGATTATAAAGTTGTCTGTGGAAATTCGCTGTTAGAAGTCGAAGTGGATTTGTTTAATCAGAACGCATTTAACAAACTTGAACAACTAAAACCACAATATTTTAACGAAACAAATCCATTAAAAAAACAACAACTTAAAAACGAAATAGATAAACTGATTTATGAAATCACAAATGGGCATAAAGAATTTGACTTTAAGGTTTATTTTTCAGAAGTTTTTCATCAAAAAGATGGTTTTGATATAGTGATTGGAAATCCGCCGTATATTGATTCAGAAACAATGGTTAAAAGAGGTTTATTCAAAGAGAGAGAATATATAAGAAACAACTATAAGTTTGTACGTGGGAATTGGGATATTTATATTGCTTTTTTTGAAAGAGGATTAAATCTATTATCTTCTATTGGGAGTCTAACTTATATTACACCTGACAAATGGCTAACTAAACCATTTGGGCAAGAATTAAGAGTACATAAATTACCTTATCTGTCAATTATCGTAAGGTGTGGTAGGGATGTTTTTGAAACTTCCCTTATAGACTCAGTTATTACTTTTATTACTTCTAAAAAGACCAATTTTTTAAAGATACAAGAGTTTATCGAGAATCAACCAAAACAAAAAAGAATTTTTAATAAAAATCTCTTTCGCTCACCATATAATTTAGATATTATATTTTCAGATAATTTAGATTTATTGTTAAAGATTGAAAATCAACCATACAAACTTATAAATTTAGGTTTCTGTGAAAGTGCATGTGCCACCTCAGACGCATATAAATTAAAGTCATTAATCTTAAACATTTTACCTCATAATTTTGATAAAAAAAAGTTTTTTAAAATAATAAATACTGGAACAATAGGGAAATATACCTCAAAATGGGGACATAGAGAAATGACATTTATTAAAGGTAAATATTTATATCCAATGGTTGAAAAAGATAAATTTTTGAAAAGTTTTAATAAAACTTATATAAATAGAACTTTAAGTAAAAAAATAATCGTGAAAGGAATAACTTTATTACAGGCTTGTATTGATTTAGATGGACAAATTATCCCTGGGAAATCCACCTTAGTTGTTTTTAGTGAAAACGAAGAAAATCTATTAATAATCCTTGCACTTTTGAATTCTAAAATAGCTGAGTTTTACTTAAAAGAGAGATTCATTTCTTATAGTTATAATCAAGGGGTTGTATTTACTAAAGAGATGATAAACAATATACCTATACCTGCTTTTTCAAATGCTGAAAGAAAAATTTTTATTGAATTGATCAATCAAATCCTCACTTACACTCAATCCTCAGATTATCTTACAAACCCTCAAAAACAAGACAAAGTAAAAGAACTTGAAAGACAGATTGACCAAATAGTTTATAAACTATATAAATTAACAGAGGAGGAAATAAAAATCATTGAAAATGTAAAAGAAGGATAACATTCATGATAAATTTAAGATTAAAGCAATTTAAAAACATATTTAATCGTGAATTTTCTATCCAACAACAAAAATTAGAAGGTAAAATAAGCGAAGAAAAAGCAGAAATAAAGTTAAATGAAATTCAGAAAGAATTGGATGAGAAAGTAAAAAAGATGTATATGAAAGATTAAAGATTAACATGAAAGAATAGGGTGTTATGTCACAAATCATCGAATCATTAAAGGTAAAAACTTTCAAGGTATAAAAAATTTACAAATCAATTTTGAACATTTTAATATATTTTTAGGTAATAATGGCACCAACAAAACAAGCATATTAATAGCAATAAACTATGCATTTTCGCCTATATTTTTGTCTGGAAAAATTAAATCTACTGAATTTTATGAAGAAACAAATGAACCGATAAATATTGAAATAGAATTTGAAAATAATTTTAAAGCGAGGTATATCGCACCCTAAAGATTGCGGCTACCAAAAATCAAAAAACAAAAAAACATGGTAGGCGCAGGCTTCAGCCTGCGGGATATTGCGCAACCTAAAGGTTGCGGCTAAAATGTATAATTATATTATGAGAACAAGAGAAAAGAAACATAGGTTGGATCGTGATTGTTATAAAGGCACCATACAAGCAAGTTTCACAATTTGCATCAAGAATAGGGAAAATATTTTTACAAATGAGGTAATAGTTTATAGCTTTGTAGAGATTCTTAAAGAATCCTTAAGGAAATTTGATTGTAAAAATTGGGTTTATGTATTTATGCCAGATCATTTACATTTAGTTTTAGAAGGGAATTCAGAGAAATCAGATTTATGGAAGGCAATAGTTTATTTTAAACAAAAAAGTGGATATTGGTTATCAAAAAATGGTTACAATGCAATGTGGCAAAAAGATTTTTATGATCATATTTTTAGAAAGGAAGAAGATTTAAAGAAACAAATAAGGTATATATTGGAAAATCCTGTGAGGAAGGAATTGATAGATGATTGGGTTCATTATAAATTTAAGGGTTCAATCGATTATGATTTATCAGAGATTTTGAATTAACATATATCGCACCCTAAAGGGTGCGGCTACCAAAAAAACAAAAAAACAAAGGTAGGCGCAGGCTTCAGCCTGCGGGATATTGCGCAATCTAAAGATTGCGGCTACCAAAAAACAAAAAACAAAAAATTCATGGTAGCCTCAGGCTTTAGCCTGAGTGAAAAAATATAAAACACTAGCGCACCCTGAAGGGTGCGGCTACCTGCGGGATATTGCATACCCAAAAAAATAATAATAAACGAACATGGTAGCCTGAGAGAAAATACATAAAATAATAACGCACCCTGAAGGGTGCGGCTACCAAAAAAACAAAAAAAACAAAGGTAGGCGCAGGCTTCAGCCTGAGAGAAAAAATATAAAACACTAGCGCAACCTAAAGGTTGCGGATACCGTAATAAAATATATAAAACACATAGCGCACCCTAAAGGGTGCGGCTACCATAATAAAATACATAAAACACATAACGCACCCTGAAGGGTGCGGCTACAAGGCGAGGGATTTTGAAAATTTTTGCGTCAAAAATGGCAAAAGGAGAAAAAATGAAAGAAAAAATTCTATACATCGTTCTTGCGGTTTCAGTAGGAATAAATATTGGACTTTTAGGTGTTTATATCTTTTTATTAGTAAATAAACCTGATTTTGATGAATTTCGTTTTAATGATAGAGATTTTAAAGAGAGATTCCCGGGTTTTGAAAAATTAAGGACTGTTATGGATGATGTCAGAGAGTTGAATGAGCCATACTTTGAAAAACTTGATGATACAAAAGAGCAGATAATTGAGATTATCAAAAAAGATAAACCAGATACATCTTTACTGGATTCATTTTTAAGAGAACAGGCGAAAACAAGATATATGATAGATAAAAATTTAGTGTTTTCTATAGTTAAATTCAAAGGGAATCTAAGTGAAGAGGAGAAAGAGTTTCTCGAAGAGTTCTTTGAAAATAGGGGAATGCCAAAAAGAATGATAATGAAAAGAAGAATAATCAAATAAAAAGGAGGAAAAATGAAAAAATTTCTCACAGTAACACTCGTTGCACTTTTTATCGCTATGCTTTTCATCCCATCATATTCTCAGGGGATGAAGATTAAAGACAAAGATTTTCAAATTGTAAAGCAGAAAGAAGTAAAATTTTTTGCAGATGATCTTGGTTTTTTGAAACTAACAGATGATCAGAAGGATAAGATTGATGATCTCAGAGCAGAACAGCACAAGAATCTGATCGAACTCAGATACAAACTTGCTCTTAAAAATTTTGAGTTGAATGAACTGATGAGAAAAAGCCCTGATGAGAAAAAAGCGTTGAAAATAGTTGAAGAAATTGGTAAAATTAAACTTGATATCGAGAAATCAAGGATAACAAACCATTTTAAAATTCGTTCTATTCTAACCGATGAACAGAAAAAATTGTTCGATAAACGTTTAGGTTTCAATAGGGGCTGGGGATTTGGAATGAACTATGGAGATGGTTTTGGGAAAAATAGAGGAATGGGATTTAACGGAGATTGTCCTTTTTTGGATGATGATAACGAAGACGAAGAGGATTAAACTATAAAAAATGTGGGGATTTTTTAAATCCCCACATAATTTTTTTATGGAAAAAATAAATTTATCAGACGAACAGTTGATAGACGAGTTTTTAAAAGGTGATGAGAGTTCTTTTAAGATTCTTTTTGAAAGATATTCACAGAAGGTTTTTATGCTCGTATTTTCATATACAAAAGATTATGAGGATTCGAAGGATATAACACAGGATATATTTTTAAAAGTTTATACGGGTTTAAAGGATTTTAAGAAAAAATCAAAATTTTCAACATGGATTTACCGGATCAGTGTAAATCATGCGATATCTTTTTTAAGAAAAAACAAAAAGGAAAAAAATCTTGTATCGTTTGATCAGATAAACGAAACTGATATAGAAAATTATGATGAAGAAAAAATCGAATATGATAAAAAACTTGCTGAAAGGTTACTTTTTGAATTACCTGAAAATCAGAGAATCGCGTTTATCCTTTCGCAGAAGGAAGGAAAAAAATACAAAGAGATCGCTGAAATTTTGAATGTTTCGGAAAAAGCTGTTGAGTCGCTCATTTACAGGGCAAGAGAGAACCTTAGGGAAAAACTTGAGAAGGAAAATAAAATGTGAGGTTTTTATGAAACATCCTGATAAAATATTAATATCGAGATTTCTTGATAATGAAATAGAGGATGAAAAAAAGGTTGAAGAGATAAAAAAACATTTGAGTTCATGTGATATATGCAGAAAAATCTATGAACAATATCTGAATATAAACAAACTTGTTAACTCTGTTGATATTGAAGTTGTTCCAAATTTTTATGGAGAATTTTTTGAAAAAAAGGTTAACACATTTTCAAATCAAAAAAATTCTTTTAAAATTTCATTATCGTTTGCTTTTGTTCTTGTTATGGTGTTTATTATGACTTTTACTTTAACGCTTTTTACTGGAAGAAAAAGTATTGAAAAAAAATATCAGATTGCTGAAAAAAAATCTGTTGTCGAACAGTCATTTTCAAGTTTTCTTTCAGAGGACTATTCGAACATCTCAAGAAGTGTTAACTATATAACAAAATAGTTCATCCCTCCCTAACCATACTTAATTACTCTCCAACCGGGGCTAAAACCCCGGTTTTATTTTGTTGATTTTTCTTATAAAAAGTTTTATTATTCTTTCTTGGAGGTCTTATGAAAAAATTTTTGTTTCTCTTTGTATGTATAGTTTCAATTATCATTTTTTCAGAACAAATTATTGTTGATATTAACGATGAAAATGAGTTCAACGAAATTATAAAAGAGTTTAACAGTCAATATTTTTATCATATCAAAGAGTCGTATCCAGTTATCCCATCATACAAAATATTTGTTCAGTTTGAAAATGATATATTTATAGATAGTTCATATTTTTTAGTTGAAAGTATAGATACACTAAAAGATTTTACTTTGATCGCAGGTGAAGATCCTTTACCGAAAATTTTTTCTCCATCACAAAGGTCTTCTCTTAAAATGATAAAAGGAGTTTTCCCCGAAGAAACATACAGAATTTTCAAATCAAAAGCAAATGATAAAATTTTCGTTTCAGGTTATGTGAACAATTTTTATTATGAGAATGGAAAAATTTTTAAAAGAAAAGGTAAACTCGTTATAGTTTATAAAAAACTTGAATTCCAAAAAATTGATACAAAAAGTAAAAATGAGTTTTTGATAATCACTGCTGATAGTTTGAAATCATACTGGACTGGTTATGTGGATTTAAAAAAAGATTATACAGTTAACATTGTTGGTGTTTCTGAAATTTTTTCTTTGTATCCAGCAAAAACAAAAAGTCAGGCGATCAGAGAATATATTAAAACTTTATACGAAACGGGAAATCTCGCTGGAGTTTTATTAGGTGGAGATGTTGATGTGATTCCTCCTTTTTATGTTCAACTGAATATAACTCCACAACTTTCACCTGAAGATCAAACGATTCCAACAGATAAATTTTACTCATGTCTTGATGGTTATCCGGATTTTGTTAACGATACACTTTTTGATAATGGGGATTCGATTGACTTAGTACCAGATATCCTTCTCGGAAGAGTTCCAGTTAAGAAAGGGGCTGATATTGCAAATTTCATCCAGAAGGTAATAAAGTTTGAGAATCTTATTAACGATACAATCCTTTTTGCTGCATCGTTCCTTGATCCTAACACTGATGGAAGTCAGAATATTGAAAATATGATAAAGAACATTCCTGTAAAAAATCCTACGATCAAACTTTATGAAAGTTCAAACAATCTTTCTTCCTTTTCATTTATTGAAAATATCAACAAAAGTCCATTTTTGATCTCACACGATGGACATGGAAATTATTCGGTTATTCAAACAGGTATCGATTACACTACAAAAAGTAATTTCGATACTTTAAAAAATACAAACCCTGTTTTGATGTATTCTCTATCATGTCTTTCAGCTGCTTATGATTACGATTGTGTAGCAGAACATTTTATACTCTCTCCCAACGGCGGTGGATATTATATAGGTAATTCAAGGTATGGGTGGTATACTCCATATTTTGCTGGATTTGGAACAGGGGATATTTTAAACTATACTTTTTTCAAAAACATTTTGAACAACTTCAACAATCCTTCTTTATCTCTGAATGAAACATTTTTAAAGTTCATCGATGAAATCAGATTGAAAAACGATTGGAGATGGCAGTTTTACACTTTGAACTATTTTGGGGATCCTTTGCTTAACCTGAAAACAAACAAAAATAAGAGCACACTTCAAATTGTCAAACCTGTTTACAAAAATGGTTATTTAAACTTTTCAGTCCAGACAAAAGATAGTTGTTATGTTTCGATCGATGGAAAAACTTTTTCACTTGATACTTTCGTTTACAAAGAGAAAAATATTTTATCAATAAAACCTGATAACTCCGACTCGATATTTTTATACATAAAAAATAGTGATGAAGCAGTTTTTGATACAACAATAGTGTTGAACGATTTTTATTCAAAATCTATTTTTTTAAAGGATTATTCTTTTCAAAAGAACGATGATACTATTCTTTTAAATCTTTATTTAACAGGTGATTCGAGTGGTGTTTTTTATGTTAAAACAGTTTATAACTCTGATACTTTAAACTTCATAGATGATGATACAAGTTTGAATTTCCTTGGTGATACAGTAATCACTTTTAAATTTATAGCAAAACAGAATCTTAAAAATTCAAGTATGATAGGTGTAATGCTTGAAAATGACACTTTGTATATCGAATATGGGAGAAATATCTCTGAGAATTTAAAAGTAAAATTTACACCTGAAAAACAACATTATGTTTCTGGGGAAATCGTAAAATATAATATTTATGTGACCAGTTTTACAGGTGAAACATTGGGTTTAAGTTTTAAAGGGAAAAACTTTCAGATATTAAAAGGAAAAAATGTTTTTTCTGATAGTTTTATCCTTCTCAACAATCAACAGATTGAAACATTGAGACTTGATTTTACTTCTGCACTTGAAACAAAAGTGTTAACATACAAACTTAACATCAACGATAACAGTTCATACGAGAGTTTTGAAAACTCTCCTTCGATCAGAGTCGATTCTTCAACTGCATTTTTCCATATAACAAACAGAAGGAGCAACCAGGGATTATATTCAATCTTTTCAGGGTACAAAAGTGTCGAAACATATCCAGCAAACTATATCACAACATTTTATACCGATTCGTTTGTGTTCGATTCAAATTATCTGTTTGGGTTTTCGGCATTCGTTGATATTGAACCGGGTATGGATTATCTTGTTGTAAAACTTGTGTCCGATTCTTTTGAGATCCCTGTGATAACACTTTCACACAGAACAGATTATTTCAAAAACTATATTTTCAACGCTTCCAACTTCCAGAATCTCCATAACAAAAAGTCGATTCTTCAATTTTCTTTCTATTCTGAAAATGATCCTGTGCAATACAAAGGTGTTTATATTGATGATGTAACATTTCCAGGTGAAAGAATCAATTTCTCTGGAGATAGGTTTATAAAAACTCCAGTTAACAGGGATCTGTCGATTTCTTACAGTATGGGATCTCTTTTCATCGATGGTGATTTTGAAAAAATAAATCTCAAAGTTTACGATATTACCGGAAAAATCGTTTTTAAAAAAGAGGTAAAAAAAGGTGTTAGAAGTTTGAAGTTTGAAAAACCTTCAGGAATTTATTTTATAAGAGTTGAAAACAGAGATAAGGTTTTAACGAAAAAGATTTTTTTGATAAAGTAATTTTTATAGTTTTCTTAACTTTAAGGATAAAAATAAAGAGATGAAGGAAACAATAAAAGAAACAAGAAAAGCGAAGTTAAAAGAAATTTTATCGATAATGATTCCATTTATTACGGGAAATAGATAGATAGGGGAAAGGAGTGTGTTGTAAAATCCAATATATGTTGATCTCTTTTCAGAAGGAGAGATTGTCAGGAGTAAAGATGGACTTGCGACCTGAATACCCGAATAAAAGATTCCATTGATGAAAAAGAGTATAAAAATCAAAAAGTGATGTTGAAAAGAAAAATATGCGAGCACAGGTATAACCATTCCAGTTATTGAACTGATTATGAAAAGATGTTTTAAAGATTTTTTCTTCTGGATATAATCCCACAAAAAGTTTGATATCAAAAGTCCAGCCATCCTTAGTGAAATTAAAATTCCAGAGAGTTCAACTCTCATATTCAAAACATTTATCACATAGATCATAAAAAAAGGTTCAAGTGCAAGAGAGATTCCAGCAAGTGTTCTAAGAGAAAAAAGAGTTGTAAATCTTCTATCTTTTAAAATCGTTAAAAAACCAGTTTTTAAAAACTTTAAAAAACTTTTTTCCCGTTCCTTTTCAGGTTCTTCTGGTTCATAAACAAGACAGAATGAATAGAGTCCGATTCCAACAAATATTGAAGCGATGAAAAAAAGTATCGAAAAGTTTACAGGGTAGTTGTATTTTGCAAGAATGAATTTTACGAGAAAACCCCCAAGGATCGAAAGAAAACCACCGATAGCGATTCTTAATCCCCAGAAAAGATGCTGCTTGCTGGGACTTATCGTTTTTGCAACTATGTCCATAAAGGGAAGCCCTGCGATTCCACCAGATGTATGATAAATAAACATAGAGAGTAAAAATAATGGTAGAATATTTTTCGGATTTATGAAAATCAAGATTGACATGAAAAATATTGAGAAGAATCTGATGTATGCTGTGATATCATAAACAAATTTTTTTCTTTTTTTACCTTCGAGGAAAAATGCTGTAAAAAGTTGTGGCATAGGCCATAGAAAATTGTATAAAGATGAACCGAATCCAATCACGATCGATGATTTTGTAAGATGGCTCAAATACAATGGAAGAACTGTTGAAGAACCTGTTATCGTATCAACAAGGTTCATCAAAATGCCATTGATAACACCTAAAGGAAAATTTTTTTTAAATTTTTTTTCTTCCATAACTTTTATATGTTAACTGAATCGGTTTTAAAGTCAACAAATTTTAGAAAAGGGAAAGAGTGATACCAAGATTTGGCATCTCGTAGATATGATCATAAGAAACAAAAATACCGGGAGCAAATGTTCCAAGTGAAAAAAGATCTGAGATCAGGTTTATATTGAATTTTGAAACAGAAATCCTTTCTTTTTCATCGATTGAAAATCCTTCAGTGTGTGTTAATGAAAGTGTTAAGTAAGACAATTTTATCGGTGAAGAGATGAATAGTTTTACAGGGATGCCTCTGTTTATATGCAAAGGAATGTTTAAAAGACCAATCTTTACAAGGTTCAGATTTTTCGAAACGAATGAAACAAAGTTACCTTCATCAAGATAGTTGTATCTTAGTTTGACATTTTTAAAGAAAAGATTTTCGCTGGTTGAAGGATTGTAAACATTTATATTATAATTATTTGAAAGAAAAGTTTCAAAGAAAGCAAAAAAAGTTGTTCTCCAGTTTGAGGAACCATAAATTTCAAGTTTAAAATTAAGCCCGAGATCGTTTATAGGATCATAACCAGAAGCGTTCGAGTTCGATAAAAATGTGTTTGATATAAACCTATAACCTGATGAAGGTATTATACTTCTTCTTGAACTTTCAGTTTTGGAATACTGAAAATCAAAATACAAACCTTTTGAATGCAGAGAATCGGTTTTCAAAATTGAAAACGCTGGTGAAAAAGAGATCGAATGTTCGAATTTAATTTGATCGAAAAACAGCCCCGCAGAAATTGAATAACTGTCAGGGAGATATTTTTTTATTCCAGTTTTACTTCCCTCGTTGAGTAAATCGAATGAAACAAAAATATCATTTTTAAATTGTGAGAAGACGATCTGGGAAAAGTTATAATACTGAATATCAGATGGATTAGAATTCAGATCGTATGTATAGGAAAAGATTCCAAGTGTTAAAAAAGATAATGATTGTGATATATCCGCGTTGATATTAAAAAATGGGAAGAGGAATAGAATATCACTCATCGTTAAAGAGTGATCGAAAAGTGGAACAACAAGAGGTAAAAAGTAATAGGTTCCGGGACCTGAAAATTTTGGTAGTATGTATCTTTTTTGTTCGTTTTTGTGATCAAAATTTTTGCTTATTGGAACATAGTTTTGATACTCTTTTAACTCAATTTCATATTTTTTATCCTCAAGTTTTTTCAATTTCGCATAAAAAATGTTATCACCATCTTTTGTTATATCCTGAAAATAAACTTTTTCGTTTTCCTCATCGATAGAGTAATTTGATATGTTGTTTATCGATCTGAGATAAGGTTCTATTCTGCTGGAATCGAGATCATAGAAAAAGAGAGTATTGAACCCATCTCGATCAGATATAAAGTAAAAGCCATTAAATTTTTTACTCCATTGAGGCAAAAAATCGGTCGCTCTATCTGATGTTAAAAATCTTTCTTTTTTATTTTCAAGATCGAATAAAACTATATCAGTAAAACCTCCTTCCCTGTAAACCGATAAGAGTAGAGATATCCCATCTTTTGTTGATATGGAGTTCAACCTGTAATTTTGAGGAAATTCGATTGAGTCGAGCAAACTTTCTTTTTTCAAAGAATAAATAATAACAAGGTTTTTATTATAAGTATTCCTTATGAAGAATAGAGTGTCACCGTAAATTTCAGGTGAAAATCCTCTCAAAGTTTGTGGTAATTTTTTTATCTTTTTTGTTTTAAAATTGTAGGAATATATTGAAAAGAAATAGGAAATATTGTCGTATAAATCGATCATATCGTAAACGATGAACTCATCGGTTATCTGAAATTTTGTTGTAAATAGAGTTTTAACAAGTTCAGTTTTTTTGCCATTTTCATAAAGAATTATTCTCTGATGTTTGTTGAAATATGATTCTATATAGTAAATTTTATTATCTTTGAAGATTGGATTGGATTTTTCAAGTCCATCGTTGATAAGTTTTTCTTTCAGGAAGAAATCATAAGTTTTCATCAGTTGAAATGTTTTTTTCTCAACATCCCTGTATACGATGTCAAGAATCGTTGAGGGAAGATAAGAATTTTTTATGAAGAAAATCAGGTCTGGAAATAAAAATTGAACAGGTATACATGTGCAAAAATCAATATCTGAGATAGTGTAAATCTCTTTTCCAGAAATTTCTTTCATTTTATCAAAAATATAAGGTCCATAAAGGTAGGGCAGTGTTCCGTAAGGGTATTCACTATCATAATAAGATACCGCTCGATCAAGTGGTGCTTTTTTGTTTTCAAGATATAATGTTCTCAGAATCGCTTCAAAATTTGTATCCTTCAAACGGCCTGATTTTATCGTTGATTCGTTGTAGACAGTGTATCCTTCAAGAAAATACATCGGTTGAGCGACAGCGGGTAGATATAAACAGGAGTTCAAAGTTTTACTTAAAATTTTTGGTTTTGTTTTTGTCAGATGGAAAGTGTGAGTCAATTCATGTATCAACACATATTCGATCCAGTTCTCATGTTTTGATATGAATGAGGGATCTGGATTTGCAAGATAGATGTTAACAGTTGGATTAAGAATTGGAGTTGAAAACCCATTTGGAAGATCTGATTGATCTGTTATCAAAAGGTTTATTTTGTTTGGAGGTTCAGTTTTCATCAATTTTTTCAATGTATCATAAACACCTTCAGAAATCTTAATTATTTTTTCAATATCGTTTGAAAGTTCTTTTTTGTATATATAATTGAAATGTTCAGAGGAAGTGAAAAAAGTGTTTGACATATCGTTGAAAACCTTTGGAACAAGAATTTGACTCAAAAGGGGTATTGTTAATAAAAGGATTAAGAAAAGATTAAACAATTTTTTCATTCTAAAATTTTTATCCCAGTGAAAAATTTTTCAACGATTTCTGTCGCGTTTCCCTCGATAAACATATCTATATCCTCATTGTAAAAACTTTCCTTGTTTAAAAATACAGTTTTTGCTTTGAATTTTTTCGCGATCGAAACGAACGCAGCAGCAGGGTAGACCTGACCACTTGTTCCGATTCCAACGAAAAGTTTTGTTTTCGATAAGAGTTCGTAGATTTCATTTAAAAAGTATGGGACCTCTCCAAACCAGACGATATCCGGCCTTAAAATGTTTCCACATTTTTTACATCTGGGTATTCCTTCAATATCATCTAAATGTTCTTCGTAATGGGAACATCTTGTGCATTTGATCCTGAGTAAACTCCCATGCATATGTATAACTTTTGATGACCCTGCTCTTTCGTGTAGATCATCAACATTCTGGGTCACAATGTAAGTTTTCGGGTGTCTTTTTTGAAAATCTGCAAGAGCAAAATGTGCTCTGTTTGGAACAACATCCTTTAACTGTTTTCTTCTTTTCGAATAAAATTCCCAGACAAGTGCGGGGTTTCTTTGAAACGCTTCCGGCGTTGCAACATCTTCAATATTATATTGTTCCCATAATCCACCTGAATCCCTGAAAGTCGAAAGTCCACTTTCTGCACTTATACCTGCTCCAGTTAGAACAAAAACTGTATCGCTTGAAGATATTGAAATTTGCATACCTTACTATAATATAAATATTATGAAAAGAAGTCAATATAATGTAGGTTTTGCACAATTAAAAATTGAACATAAACAGGTTGAGAAAAATTTAGATAAGATCATAAAAATAACAAAAGAAAACGATTTTTACCTTCTTGTATTCCCTGAACTTTCACTTTCAGGATACGCTTTTGACGACAGAAAAGAGTTGCAAAAATATTCGTTTAAGAAGGATGATAAAATTTTTGATGATCTTGTTTATCTGTGCAAAAAAGATTCTAAGACGATAATTTTTGGTTTTTCAGAAAAAGAGAATAATAACCTTTATAATTCAGCGTTGGTTATTACTAACAGAGGAAAAAAGTATATATACAGAAAAACACATTTATTTTTCAATGAGAAAAAACTCTTCAAAAAAGGGGACACAGGGTTTTCTGTAATTGAGATTGATGATATGAAGGTTGGAGTGATGATCTGTTTTGATTGGATTTTCCCAGAGGCAGCAAGAACACTCGCTTTGAAAGGCGCAGATATTCTGGCTCATCCGTCGAACCTTGTGATGCCTTACTGTCAGAATGCGATGATAACAAGATCTTTGGAAAATCGAATTTACTCTATAACCGCAAATAGAATTGGAAAAGAAAAAGAATACAAATTCACAGGACAGAGCCAGATAGTTTCTCCAGATGGAGAAATTGTGTTCAGGGCTGAAAAGGAGAATGAAAAAATTTTTATTACATGGATAGATCTAAAAAAATCAAGGGATAAGAAGATAAATCTTTTAAACGATCTTTTTAAAGATAGAAGGGGGGAGTGTTATGAGGTATAGAAAATTACCCTATTTTGATGGGTGTGTTGTGTGTGGGAAAAAAAATCCCATAGGACTGAAACTCGATTTTTACCTGAACGAAGAGAAAAATTTTGTATTTGCAGAAGTGGTTTTTGATAAAAATTATATCGGTTATGACAACATAATCCATGGTGGAATCGTTACGACGGTGCTTGATGAAGCGATGGCATGGGCTAATATAGAGTTAACAGGTAAGATGGCTTTAACAAAAAGTATCAAGGTCAATTTTCTAAAACCTGTAAAAGCGAGTTTGAAATACAGAGTTGAGAGTTATTTGAAAGAAAGACAGGATAATAAAACGACAACAGTCGCAGTTTTAAAAGATTCGGATGAATCTGTTTGTGCTGAGAGTGAAGGTGAGTTTATACTTATGAGTGAAACAAGAAGTGAAAAGATGAAAAAAGGGCTAACCTATTAGGAGGTAAAATGGCTTTTGAAAGGGAAAAAGTAAAATCTTTAATATTTACAACTAACTCTGAAATTAGAGGTTTTGTTCATATACCACCAGGTGGAAGGTTGACAGATTTTTTGAACAATATCGCAAAACCTTTCATCCCAGTGACTGATGCAGAAGTTAGAACCTCTGATGGAAGAGTGTTTAGAACCGATTTGATGCAGTTGAACAAAGATTTTATTATTGTAATTATTCCTGAAGAGGCAATGGAAAAAGAGTGATCATTTATTATACTTTTTAATCAGGTCGTTTAGATCCATCTCTTTGCCTGCTTTTATCTCAAAAACTGAATCATCTATTTCAACATTGATATCTATTTTCTGTGCTTTCATCTCCATGATCTTTTGTCCATTTAAAGTCGCAGTTGTTAAAAAAGGCATATAATATTTTGAATCGATCTGTTTATAATCACTCATAACCATAACAACAGTATCCTGATTTTCATTCTGATAATCAATAGTTTTAACAAGAAACAGGTTTTTCTTATCGATGAAAATCAGGGAATTGTTTGATTTCTTTTTAAAAACATAGCAATTTTCCTGATCTTTTAAATATTTATATTCTTTACTCAATTGTTTCCACCATAAAAGTCCTTTATCCTGAATGTAATTTTCTTTTTCCTTTTCACTTAATTTAACTTTTCCAACGATTGGATTTACAAGAAAAATATTTTCTCCATCGTTTATTATTGTTGTTGCCATCTGTTCAACATCTTCGATTTCCGATTTGTCGGGAATTATGTCCAACTTCATCTTTTTGTCTTTTACACAGATGTATGTTGTCATTGGAACTTTCATATCGTTACTAAAAAAAACACTCTTATATGTTGCCTGCATACTTTTTATCTCTGAGTATGAAGAATATTTCTTTTCAATCTTTTGTAAAATCTCGTTTTCTGTTTCAGCGTAAAAAATTATTGCCAGAATTATTATCGTGAACAATAAAAATTTTTTCATAACAACTCCTTTTCAAGTGATTCAATTTTAGTGATAAAAATTTTATTATCAATACTTTTAAAATATTTTTTTATTTTTTTGAAATCTTTCTCATATAAAAGTTCTTTATCAATTTTTGAGATGTATGTTAGAAGCACCATGTATGATTTATAAAAATTGAAATTGTCTTTTATATTTTTATAGATTTTCATACCTTTTTTAATCTCGTTTATTGCGTTTTCAAAATCTCCTTTTACAGCAAGGAATTTTGATTTTGTAACCAGAAACCTTGCTTTTTCTTTTTCAACATTGAATTTTTTTAAACTTTTTTCAGATAATTTCAAAAAATGTTCAGCTCTTTTTAAATTTTTTTTCTTCAAAAAAAGTTCAGTTGAAAGATTTTGATACCATAAAGTCAGATCTGGAATGTTCACTTTTTTCACATAAAATAAAACCTGCTTTAATATATCTTCAACCTTTTTTAAATCTTCAAGTTCAAAGTAAAGATAGCCCATGTCGATAAGATTTATTCCCAATCTTCTTAGATCTTTCACTCCGTTTGCAATCTCGTTTGATTTTTCGAAAAACTCGATCGCTTGATCGATATCGCCTTTATATGTTTTTACATTTGCAATGTTGTAATATGAGAGTGTTAATCCATGTTTATCGTTTATCTCTTCCTGTATTCTTTTTGCTTGCTCAAAAAGTTCGAGTGCTTTATCGTATTCCCCCATATCAAGGTAGATGTTTCCAATGTTTGTGAGATTTCTTGCTTTTTCAAGTGGGGAACCGATCTTTTCAAGTAATTCTTTAGTTTTTAAAAAATATTCAAGTGCTTTTTTGTAATCGTTCAAATTCTCATAGACGACAGCGATGTTATTATAAGTCACAGCGATACTTTTTGGCTCATTGAATTTCAATTTTATTTCAAGTGATTTTTTATAAAACTCGAGAGCCTTTTTGTTGTTTCCTAAATAGTAATAGATTGAGCCAATATTGTTGTATCTTCCACTTATCCCTTCAAGTTGTTTTAATTTTTTTGTGATTTCAAGTGATTTTAGATAGTATTTTAAACTTTTTTTATAATCACCTGTCAGATTGTAGATGTTGCCCAATCTGTTATAACATCTTGCAAGATCGTATTCATCTTTTCTTTTTTTCGATAGATTCTGTGCTTTTAAAATCAGAACTTTCGATTTACCGTAATTTGAAAGTGAGAAGTATATCTGACTCTCCTGAATGAAGATATCTGTTAGAAGTTTCAGGTCATTTAATCTTTTTATCTCTTTATGTGCATTTTTTATATCTTTCAGGGCATTTTTATTTTTAGAAATCAGAGAATAAACATCCGATCTTAAAATCAGCGATTTTATATACAGTATTTTTAGATCGTTATTTTGTAGCATTTTTCTTTAACTTCTTATAGGAATCTATCGCTCTTGTGAAATATTTTATAGCATCCTCATTCGCGTATATCTTTTTTGCTTTTTCTCCTGCATGATAAGAATAAAAAAGTGACTTCTCAAAATTTTTTGCCTGAAAATAATGGTGTGATAAGAGTTCATAATATTCATCGATATTTTTGTTATACCTTTCCTCAATAAAGTTTCCTATTCTGTTGTGCAACTCCTCTCTTTTGGCAAACGATAATGTTCCATAGGCAACTTCCTGTGTCAGTATATGCTTAAAATAATAAGTATTTTTACCTGTTTCACTTTTTTTGATCAGATCAAACCTTTCAAGATTTTTTAATGATTCTTCTAATAATTTTTTGTTTTCATAAATATTTTCAAGTATATCAAGATCAACCTCTCTGCCTAAAACTGATGCTGTTTGAATCACATCTCTATCTGTAAAATCAAGAGTGTCAATTCTTGATTGAATGATCGACTCAACACTTTCAGGGAGAACCAGTTGTTCTATATCACCCTTAAATTCCCACTGATTTTCTGCTTCCTGAATATAACCCTGTTCGATCAACGATTTCACAAGTTCCTCGATGTAGAATGGATTTCCCTGAGATTTCTTTATTATCAGTTCTTTAAAGTTTTCGGAGATGTTTTCGATGTTAAGCAGGTTTTTAACGAGTTTTAAAGAATCATCTTTTGATAACTCTTTCAAAACTATCTTTTCTGTTCGTAACTTTTTCTCAACACTCTCAAGATCTTTTGATGGTCTATAAACAAGTGTCAAAAGAATTTTGTGATTTGAAATTTTATTCGAAACAAAATTGAAAAGTTCTAAAGATATCGAATCAGCCCAATGGAAATCCTCAAGTATAAGATTTAAGGGTTTTTTTGTTGAGATTTCCAATAAGAGTTTACTTATAATATCAAAAGTTTTCTGTTTTTTGAGTTTTGTATCAAGATATTTGAGATTTGATTGTTCATGAAAAGTTATTCCTAAAAGTTCGCCAAATAAGGCAGCCCATTCTTTTAATTCCTGATCAAAATTTTCAAGATATTTTAAAATCTTTTGCTCTTTTGTTTCATTATCATCGCTTGGCTTTAAATCAAAAATTTCCTTTAAGATTTCGATCCATGGATGGTAGGAAAATGAACTTCCATAGGAAAAACATTCTCCTTTAAAAATTAAAAATCCATTTTCAGATGAAATTTTTATTACCTCTTCAACGAGTCGAGATTTCCCGATTCCAGGTTCACCACTTATTGAAAGGATGTATCCATTTCCATCTTTGACTTTTGAAAAGATCTCATCTATTCTTTTTATCTCTTGTTCTCTTCCAATTATTTTTTCTGTCTGTGATATCCATCTTGTGATGTTCTCTTTTTTCAATTCCTTTTTATTTTCAAGGATAAATGTCTTTTCTTTTTTTTCTTTTCCTTTCAATTCAAGATCTCCAAAATTTTTGAAATTGAAATAATGGTATGTTTTATTGAAAATATTTTCGCTTACCAGAACAATTCCATTTTCAGATTTTGCAGCAATTCTTGCTGCAAGGTTAACTCCGTCTCCAAGGACAGTGTATTCATATCGTTCCTTTCCTCCAATTATTGAAACGAAAACATAATCAGAATTTACACCTGCTTTGAGTTTTGAGAAATCTATTCTTGAGTCATGTTTTAAATCGTTTAAAAATAGCAGAGCTCTTATTTCAGAGTCCTCATAGGTTTTTGGAAAACCGAATATTACTATAAACCTTTGCCCATCTTTGTAGGGATCTATGCTTGTTATTATACCTTCATATTTTTCACAATTCTCTTTAATTATCTCGTAATAGTTTTTTAAAATCTGTAAACTTTTTTCATGTTCATTTTCATAATCAAATTCAGGCAGATGTATGAATATAACAGAAATTTTCCTGTGCTCACCGTCTTTACTATCAATAGTGTTTTTTAATTTTAATCTTTCTTTCAGCCAAACGGGGATGTAATCAGTTAAAATGTTTTCCTGAAAATTTTTCTTATCTTGATCTATCTGAAATTTTGAGATCTTTTTTCTTTTCAAAACTTTATAGTAATCACCTTCAGATTCAAAATCAAAATTTTTTACATCCTTAAACTCGGCTGTGGTTATAATTTCGCCTTTTTTAGCGATATCGGATAGTTCTATAAGTTTATTCAATGGTTTCCCACCCGCAAAGAAGGTTGATTTCAAATCAAAAAGATACACCTTCCCATAATCCAATGAGATATGAACTCCGATTTTGAACTTTCCATTTTTCGTTTTTACATTCTCATTCTTTTTTACATACTTTAAAATCTCATAAGAACAGTTTAAACTTCTTTCTTTTGAGTTCATTGGAATTTTTTCATCCTCTTTGAAAATCGCAAAAAATGCATCTCCTGCGAATCTGTATATATCTCCACGATACGAATATGTAATTTTTACAAGATTTTCAAAATAAGAGTTTAAAATTCTGTTAACCTCTTCTGATCCCTCTTTACCCAATTTTGAAAGTTTTTCACTCATCGCTGTGAAACCTGAAATATCGACAAAGATCGAAGAGCAGTTAAAGGAATCAAAAATTTTATTTTCATTTTTCAGTTGTTTAAAGATATCGGGAACAAAAAGATTGTAAATATTTTTATTTTCTCCCATATTGATATTTTACAAAAAAATAACAAAAAATCAAATATGTTGTAATAATTTTCACAGATTATATAATTCTAAAAATGAAGAAAAGGAATAAGAACTATTTTCGAAAGATATTCTTTTATATAAAAAAAGAAAAATTATTTTTTATATTGGGTTTTTTTATCACAATCCTGGTTTCGATTTCTCGATTGGTCGATCCGCTTATTCTTGCACATATAGTTGATAAAACGATTCCTTCTCGAAGTGTTCCCGATCTATTGAAATATTCGTTGTTTTTTGTTGGTGTCATCATTATTTCAGGTTTTTTAACATACATCCAGAATCTGATCTTCGCCCGACTCGGTTTGAAACTCATAACATCTCTGAAAATGGATCTTTTTTCACATATGTTAAAATTACCGATCAGTTTTTTTGACGCAAGGAAAGTTGGAGAGTTGATCGCGAGGGTTGAAAGTGATGGTGAGAGGGTAAAACAACTATTTTCAAGTCAGATGATAATGATCTTTGGGAACATTATATTTTTTATCGGAATGATAACCGTTCTGATGTTGAAAAACAGTTTTGTCACTTTGATTCTGCTTATTCCATTATCTCTGGTTTTTATTTTTTCGATTTTCTTGATCAGATACCTGACAAGATTTTTCAAAAAGATCAGAGAACTTTACGCTGAACTTTCTGCACAGTTAACTGAATACATTCAGGGGATTATGGTGATACAACTTTTTAACAAAGAAGAAAAAATAAAAAATATTGTTGAAAAGAAATCGAAGGAAAAATTCAATGTTGAAACGAAAACATCGTTTATAGAATATTCTTTCTGGAGTTTACAAACATTTTTTGTTGAGACACTTTTTATCATAATCGTGATTTTGCTCATATCACCGAAAATTTTTTCTGGAGTTTTGACTGTTGGAACACTGGTCATATTTATCCAGTATGGATTAAGATTGTTTGAACCGATTATGCAGATAGCAGAGAATTTCAATATGTTTCAAAGGGCGTTTGTTTCACTCCAGAGGATTTTCAACATAATCGAAAATCAAACAGAAGAATCATTTTCAGGTAGTAAAAAGATTTCAAAATTAAAGCAGGATATAGTTTTTGAAAATGTTTCTTTCGAGTATAAGGAAGGTGAACAGGTTTTAAAAAATGTTTCTTTTCAAATAAAACAAGGTGAAAAGGTTGCTTTTGTTGGTCCGTCGGGAAGTGGTAAGACAACAACTGCAAACCTTTTGCTTGGATTCTATAAAAACTATAAAGGAAAAATTTTGATAGATCGTGTTGAGTTAAAAGAATACGATTTAAAATCATTGAGAAAACTTTTTGCCTATATTCCGCAGGAAGGGATAATATTCCCTGGAGATATCCTTGAGAATGTGAGATTATACGATGAAGAAATTCCCGAAGATGTTGTTAAAAAATCATTAAAAGATGTTTATGGCGAAACTTTGCTCGGCGATGAGTTTGGTATATACAGAGAGATCAAAGAGAAAGGTAGAAACATTTCAGCAGGTGAAAAACAGTTCATAAATCTGGCGAGAGTTTTGGTGTTTTCAAAAGCATCAGTTGTGATAATGGACGAAGCGACATCTTCGATCGATGAAATGACTGAGAAGAGGATAATAAGTGCACTCGATAGAATTCTTGAGAATAAGACCTCGATCATTATCGCACATAGATTATCAACTGTTAGCAATTGTGATAAAATTTTTCTTTTCGATAATGGAAACATAATAGCATCAGGCACACATGACGAGTTGCTTGAAAAATCTAAAGAATATCAAAATATTGTGAAACAGCATATTCTAAGGGACTGATATGGAACATATTAAATGGATCTGGCGTGTCTGGAAAGAAGAGAAAAGATTTCTAATCCTTTTGTTCTTTATGACTTTACTTTCAACATTTGTAACTGTGTCCTATCCCTTCGTTTTTAAGATTCTGTTTGATAACCTTAACAGAATTTTGAATTCGAAAATAGAAGTAAAAAATCCGATGGGAGAAATATACAGAATCGTATATTTTCTTCTGGGTGTTGGGATCGTTAGAACCTTTTCCGGTATGTATCCAACTTTGAGAGCGTTTATGAATTACAGATTTGAACACAAACTTAGAATGAAATATTTTTCATATATACTCAAAAAGGACTATTCATTTTTCAACAACTTTAGAACAGGGGATCTCGTAACAAGGTTAACCGATGACCTTTCCGATTTTCCGAAAATATGCTGGTTCTTGTGTTCTGGTATCTTTCGCGCGCTCGATTCATCTTCGAAAATATTTTTCTGTCTTGTTGTGATGTTTTTTCTGAACTGGAAACTCACTCTACTTTCGATTTTGCCGATACCTTTGATGGTTCTCTTCTTTTATCTTTTAAGCAGTAAACTCTATCTTTCATTTAAAATGAACCAGGAAGCGATAAGTGAGATAAACAATCAACTTGAAATGAGTTTTTCAGGAATCAAAATAATAAAGTCGTATAACAAAGAGAGCCAATATAACAGATTTTTTGAAAAAGCGTTGAATATAAGGATGAGAACCGAAATCGATCTGATAAAACTCAACTCGCTAATAAATCTTGTTTACGAATACATTGATAGAATCGCTCAGATCGTTGTAATACTTTATGGGGGACTCCTTGTTTTAAAAGGTGAAATTACCGTTGGAACCTTTTATGCGTTTTATACATATCTTTCAATACTGATCTATCCCGTTCTTGATCTCCCCCAACTTTTCGTCTCGGGGAAACAATCTTTTGTTAACATCGATCGACTTGAAGAGATAAAGGACTATCCTTTAAAGGTCTATAATTCAGACAGAAATATTAAAATCGATAAAATCGAAAATATTGAATTTGAAAATGTTTCTTTTGGGTATGATCAGAAAAATCTGATCCTTGAAAACCTCTCGTTCAAGGTCCACAGGGGAGAAAAGATAATAATTGTCGGGCAGGTGGGATCAGGGAAATCAACTCTTTTAAATCTTCTATCTGGATTTCTTGTCCCAGTAAAAGGTAGAATCCTTGTGAACGGAATACCTTTTGAGGATATAGATTTGAAAAGTTATAGAGAAAAGGTAGGATTTGTTTTGCAGGAGCCATTATTATTCTCTGGAACATTGAAGGAAAATATTTTGTTTGGTGTTGAAGATTATGAAAATGAATATTATGAAAAAGTTTTAAAGATAGTTAATATGGAAGATGAGATTAAAAGATTTGTTTTAAAGGATGAAACATTGCTTGGACAGAGGGGAACATCGTTGAGTGGTGGTCAAAAGCAGAGAATCTCGATCGCGAGAGCATTGATGAAGAAACCTGAACTTCTTATATTTGATGATATCACATCATCTCTCGATACTGGAAACGAAAAAAAATTATGGGAATCACTAAAAGAATTTTTAAAGGAGTCGATCACGATAGTTGTATCTCATAGATTGGCGACGATCAAATATATGGATAAAGTGATATTCCTTGATGATCGTCAGGCGAAAGGTTGTTGTTCTCACAATGAACTTTACAAAAACGATTCAGAGTATAAAATTTTTATAGATAAGGAGAGAGATTGAAGAACGGGGGAATAATTTTTTTCAAAACAAAAAATCTTGAACTGATAAAAAAATTTTATGTAGAAAATTTCGGAATGGAAGTTTTTATAGACCAAAAAAAGTGTGTGATTTTAAAATATGAGAATCTTTTACTTGGTTTTTGTGATTCTGATGTAGTTGAAAATTCTGGAGTGATCACATTCTTTTATGAGACAAAAGAGGATGTTGAAAAAATGTATGAGAAGTTAAAAGATTATATTACAGTTGAATTAAAAACGAACACATATTTTAAGATATATCATTTTTACATCAAAGACCCTGAGGGCAGAAGTGTTGAGATCCAGCATTTTCTTGATAAGATTTCAGAGGTTTGTTGATGAAAGAAAAAGATTTGAATGTTTTGTATATTGAAACATTGAGAGCAAGAGCACAGGTATACAATTTACTTGGAAAAACTGATCGGGCACTCAGAGATATTAAATCTGGAGAAAAGATTGCTGAAAAAAATAATCTTATAAGCAATCTTGCAAAACTCTATATGGAGAGAGTTGTTTCTTATGAGATTTTAAACGATTTTGATAATATGATGATCTATGCAAAAAAATCTTCTGAACTTTTTAAATCCGTTGACGATCTAACAGGATATGCGAACAGTTTGAATTCCTACGCGATGGCACTTGGTAGTAAAGGTGAGTATGACAAAGAACTTGAAATCCTTCAGGAGTGTTATTCTATTCTGATAAAACAGTATCAAACAAGTGAAAACCAAGAAAAAAGTAGAGCAGGATCCGCTTTTGGATTTGTTTTGAACAATCTTGGTTTTATTTATAAAGTAAAGGGCGATAGTGAAAAATCATTGAATTTTTATTTTGAATCGTTAAAAGTTAGAACCGAGATTGATGATAAACTTGCACAGGCGCAATCTCTGAATAACATTGGAATGATCTATGCGAGAAACAAAGATTATGATAATGGAATTTTATACCTTGAAAAAGCAAAAGATATATTGAAAAAGATCGGTGAAAAAAAGATGTTATCTTCGATAGTTTACAACCTTGGACACATTTATCTTTTTAAAAATGATCTTGATAGAAGTTTAGAACTTTTTTTTGAGTCATTACCTATTAAACGGGAGATTCTTGATCATTCAACAGAGGTTTTAAATCTTGCTTCCATAGGAGTTGTTTATGGGAAAAAACGGGATTACGAAAAATCTATCAAATATTTAAAGGATGCGATAAGGTTAAGAATCAAGATAAATTTTTATCAGAATATTGACAAGAACTTTATTTCACTTTTTGAAAGTTTTAAGGAAAGCGGTAAACCAAAAGAGTCGTTTATATATTTTTTAAGATTATTTGGAAAATTTCTGAAAACAGAAAATAAAGAAATCGCAAAAATTTTGTATGAAATAATTTTAAAACATAAAGATGAAAAAGATTTAACAGAAAAAGTTATTCTGTTTGAGCAAAAATATAAAAATATTTTCTCTCAATAAAATTTCATGCTTTCAAGAATCTTATCAAGTATTTTTTGTTGATCTGTTGAAACAAATTCACTTTCAACTATATAGGTTATCGCAATATCATTTGTAAAATATATTAAAGATCTTGTATATTCAGTGTAGATTTCATCTTCATACTCATAATCATAACCAAGTAAAAAATCAAAATAATAAAAACTTTTTCCATTGATCGTTTTTATCGATTTTTTAACATCATCGATAAAATATCCCTGATTTTCAAAAGAGGTCTCGAACTCATATTCAATAAAAGATTGTATCGAGTCAATCTCTTTATTTGTCGATTTCGCTGGATCTTTTGTAAAGTCATTCAAAACACCTTTTCCGATGAAGAACCAGAAATTATCACTTCCAGAAGTTTCTTTTTCCGGTTTCCATATCTTTTGTATCAATTTATCATTTGTGACCTCTTCAAATTTCCAGTTTTTTGGAACTGTTACTGACATTTTTAAATCCTTAAAATCATAGGTTTTGTAGGTTACTTTTGTTTCAGAAAAGAGAAAAATTGAAATTGCGAATATAAAGAATAAGAAAAGAGTATTTTTTTTCAAGAGCCCTCCTTTTTTAAAAATTAACAGATCCAAACAAAAAGTCAACAAAAATTTTTACTATTGACAACCATTAAAGTTTTAATATAATAAAATTCAAAAATTGGTATTTTCATATGGCATTCCTCGGTAGCTCAGTCGGTAGAGCGAGTGGCTGTTAACCACCAGGTCGGGGGTTCGAGTCCCTCCCGGGGAGCCAAGAAGACAAAAAATCCGAAAACTCTACATTAAATAATTGTTTTAAAAATCTCTGTAATGCACATATTTTAATGGCATCATCCAATTGAAAATCAATTACAATCGTAATCCCAATTCATAGGCAATATATTTATTTTCAAATTTTATAATCTTGATTTTTTGTAAAATTTTTTTTAAAATTATTATTATCAAAAAAATGAAATAAAACTTAAAAAATGAAGGGGGGTAATTATGAAAAACTTCCAAAAAACATCATTCTTTAAAAGTTTATCTAAAATGTTATTTTTCATGTTTCTACTTTCAAACGCCGTATTATTATTTGCAAAAAATCTTCCAGAACCACCTGAACTTATACCGTATCGAAAAGGTGATAAATGGGGATTCTGTGATAGGAATAAGAAAATTGTGATCGAATGTAAATACGATTATGTGGAACCATTCAATAATGGTTTTGCTATAGTAAAAATAAATGATGAATTATTTTTTATCAACACAAAAGGAGAAGAATCTGAACCTCCTTCAACAGAAGAACAACAACAGGAAGTTCAATCAGAAGAGTTGTTAGAAGTTTTTGAAGAAAATGGTTTTTATGGTTATAGTGACAAGGCCGGTAATGTGTTAATCACACCTCAATATCAACAAGCAGATGGATTTTCAAATGGATTAGCATCTGTAAAAAAGAATAATCGCTGGGGATATATTGATACAAAGGGAAATTTGATTATACCGTTTAAATACGATGATGCATGGATGTTTGATAATGGATTAGCTTTGGTAGGTATTGATGGTTATTTGGGATATATTGATGCAAAAGGAAATGAATACTGGGAAGATTTTAAATCTTATAAAAATGACAACAAAAGCTGGTTAAAAGATGGCACGAAACTAAATTATACAATCGATTATATTGATCTTATGTCATTTGAATTAAAAGAAGTGTCTGATAAAATCCATTATTCTTGGTACAGAATGGGTAAAAAAGGTGGTGAGATTATTATTTCAAGTAAAGCTTTAAAAAATTCACTTAATCAATTTAATTATATTTACAGCTCACGAAATTCAAATGATCCTTTAGTTTTAACTGATGGGACAAGTGTTTTTTGTTCTCAAAATATGTTTAAAGAATTGAAAAAGAAAAAGAAAGTAACATATTATCCCTATTCAAATTATCCCTCTACTGAAATAAACCAAACACCTGTAGAATTATTCTTAAAAGGACAAAAGAAAGTAAAAGTTAAATACAAAGATAAAGTTATTGTTTTGGATTGTATTTTATGCGAAGCTCCAACCGGAGAGCGTTTAGTTGTTCTTAATAACCCTCAATATCCTTTAATCGTTCATATGATTTTAAATTTTAAAACTCATCTGAAAAGTATAGACTAAAAATATTGGAACAAAAAATTTAATAGGTCAGATAACAACATAAATAATTTTAAAGTCAAAAAAATTAAAAGGAGATTTTATGAAAAACTTCCCAAAAACATCATTTTTATCCAAAATGTTGTTTTTCGTGTTTCTACTTTTAAAAGCATTGTTATTACTTGCTCAAAATCTTCCAGAACAACCTGAACTTATACTCTGTCGCAAAGGTGACAAATGGGGATTCTGTGATAGGAGTAAGAATATTGTAATCGAATGTAAGTATGATGCTGCATTTGCTTTCTCAGAAGGACTTGCGGCAGTTAAATTGAATGGCAAGTGGGGATATATAGATAAAACGGGAAAAGAAGTTATACCAACAAAGTTTGATTTAGTAAGAAATTTCTCAGAAGGATTTGCTGCTTTTGAACAGAATTTCATGTGGGGATATATTGACAAGAAGGGAAAAATAATAATTCCAGCGAAATATAATGGAACATGGTTTTTTTCTGAGGGGCTTGCTGTTGTTCAAATAAAAGGAGAATGGTATGACAAATATGGCTATATAGATAAAAAAGGTAAAGAAGTTATTCCTGCGAAATATGATATAGCTTCTAATTTTTCAAAAGGTATTGCACGTGTTAAATTGGGCTGGAAAGAATTTTATATAGATAAAACAGAAAAGGAAGTTGATAGTAACATTGTGAGAGAAATAAATTCAAGATACAGGAATATATTTACTTTAGTGAGCTATAAAAAATATGTAGATGAATTTAGATTAAAATTTAATATTATAACTACTTATAATGTAGCTAAATTTGAAGAGATAAATAATTTTATAGATTCAAACAAAGAGTTTTTTTATAACCTGGGAATAATCAGTATAGATTCAAAAGGAGATGTTTTAAATCTCCAAAATTTAGTAAATGAAAAGTTAAAAATTCTTGGATATATTATTGAAACTGATGGGAGCTTTGGTGTTGAGTTATATGTAGCATTGGATATATTGATGAAAATAAGAAAGTTAGGTATAAATAGTTTTAATAGTGTAAACGAATTAAAGATAGAATTGAATAAAATTTCAAAAAAGTATGGATTTCTTGACCTGAAAATTGATGATGGAGTTTTTGGAGGAGAAACTTTAGCAAGAATAGAAGAACTTGAAAAGATAATAGAGAATGAAAATAAAGATTAAAATTGATATTCGTTTACAAATATAAAAAAAATTTTAAATTAAGAAAAGATAAACTTTTTTGAAAAAAAGTTTTCGTTAGTTCAGTCGGTAGAGGGAGTGGCTGTTAACCAACAGGTTAGGGATTCGAGCATCTCTCGGGAAGTTAGGAAATATTTTCATTCCTTCAACCTTCTTTCTTGATTTCCCATCATTTTTTACTATCATTAAAATATGAAAAATCTTTTTAATAATCTGGATAGTTTGAAAATCTCTGAGGAAGTTGTTACGGATAATAAAAAAAGGAAAAATTTAAAATATGTAATTTTATTTTTTTCATTTTTGTTAGTTATTTTACTTGGTATTATCGATTACAAAACCGGATTTGAAATATCTTTCTCAATTTTTTATTTGATTCCGATATCTTTTTCAATTCTTTCTGGTGGTTTTTATAGTGGAATATTTATTTCTCTGCTTTCTGCTTTGGTGTGGGCTCTTGCTGATATATATAGTGGGCATCAATATAAAAACTTTCTGATTCCCTTATGGAACGCGATTATGCGATTTGGATATTTTTCTTTTCATTCATTTTTTATGTCTCGCTTTCTTGAAATGTACAAAGAAGTGAAAAAAGAATCGCTGACTGATTCCTTAACTGGTGTTACAAACAGCAGATTTTTTTATATTCTGTTTGAAAAGGAACTCATGAAAGCGAAAAGAAGCAAAAAACCTTTTACACTCGCTTATATAGATCTTGATAATTTTAAATCTGTAAATGATACTTTTGGGCATCTTGAAGGTGATTCGCTTCTTATCAAGATTGCACAAATAATAAAGAGAAATATCAGGGAAACAGATATATTTGCGAGAATCGGCGGTGATGAGTTTGTATTGCTTTTGCCAGAAACAGATTATGATTTATCAGACAATATTTTAACAAGGTTGAAGGAAATTGTTGTTCTTGAAGTAAAAAAGAACAATTACCCTGTTACAATGAGTATCGGTGCTATAACTTTCAACAGGTTTGACTTTGAGATAAACGATATGATCAAACAGGCAGATGATCTAATGTACAAAATTAAAAGGGAAGGGAAAAATAATATTGAACATAAAAACTTATAGAGTAATGTAAAAAAGGGAGGAGAAAATGGCTTTAAAGTTTAAGTGTTCAAAATGTGAAAATGAAATCATTGTAAAATTTCTCAAAATAGGTGAAATTGCAAAATGTCCTTATTGTGGAAAAGAAAATGTAGTACCTGATGATGCTATAGAAACTTTTGAGGAAAAACCGCAAATACATAGATCGGATGAAAACCTTAATATTGATTTTTCTAAAAATAGTGATGAACTTGGTCTAAAAAATGTTTTAAGTAATTATAAATATTTAATAATTTTATTGTTTTTTTTGATTTTAATAATATTTATAAATCTTCTGGGTATAAAGATGATGTTTCCCGGGATAGTTGAAGAAATAAAAGATTCTGGTAATGCTACTCAAATTTATATAGGATTTGTATTAATTCTTGGCATTTTTATTTTATGGCAGATTATCCGTCAAATGATTATATTAGATTATCTTTTAAAAATTTATAAAATACTTAACGATATTAAAGATGAAATCAAAAAAAAGTAATTACTTTTAAAAACTGAAACAACAACAAAGACGGGCACTTTTAATTAATAATCTGTTTTTTATTATTCTGAAAAAATATATCTAACACCTATTGAAAACAATAATCCTTCTTTTGTCGTTTTCCCGGGTATATAGCCCTGTGTTTTATAACCTATCTGTGCTTCTAAATTCCATTTTTCTTTTATTCTATATAAAAGATCTGTTAAGACAGAGAATCCTTTACCATAATAATCCTGTGTCCAGAAGTCAGAATTTAAACCGAAAGATAGATTGTTAAACCTGAAAATCTCTGGAATCGCAACACCTAATCCGTTATTTTTGAATGGTAAACCATATCTTATATAAAGATTAATAAAACGATCGTAAACTTTTAAATAATTGTTAAAATAAAGTTCAACTCCAAGTGGTGAAGTGTTAAAAAATGTTCCATAAGACCAGAAAAAGTTTCTAGCACCAATATAAAATGGTTTTTTGCCTTTTAGTTCATCACCAAAATATGATAGTACCTGTTTATAAAAGTTTATATCTAAAAGATTCCATAAGATTGAAAGATAAGCAGCATTGTTATAAAATGTTACAAGTCCTTCGTTTACTGAACTATCAGGATTGAAAATATCTCTGCCGTTCATTTGCCAGACAAGTTTTGTAAAGTTAACAGGATCACCACCTGAAATTATCCATGTTTGTGGATCTTGTGGGTTTTGTTTTGCTATCAGAAAAGCATAAAAAGAATACATTATTCTGTTTCCAAAAGACATTCCATATTCATCATTGTATAATCCGTCATATTTGTAAAAATCGAACTGAACATCTTTTGCTGTAAGGTAGTTTGTTTCAAAACCACCGATAAGTGCAAGAGTGTGATCTTCTAAAGTTGCATCTAAGGGTAAGTTCATATCTCCAACAATGCCGGGGAATTGAAATCTAACGAATGAAAAATCTCCACCAACCTGTTTTGCTCTTAGATAATGACCAAACTCGTGTGGCCATAACATTGAAAACCATCTTGAAGTGAAACTGAATGTGAAACCAAGAACTCCTTTAACAAAACTATTATCGATTTTTGATGAAAATCCTCTATAATAAATGTCACTGAAAATTTTCAGCCCTGTTCGAAAATTTTCGGATGAGTTGATTATATCGTATTTGTTAGAATAAATAAAAAAGTAATCTCTATGATAATTATTTAAAAGAGTGTTCTCCTGAGAAAAAATTGTTAAAGATAAAAAAAGGATAAATGGTAAAAAAATTTTTTTCATTTCAACTCCCAATTTTACTTACTACTTTAATTAAAAAATATGTTTAAAAAAAGTCAAGAAATTTTAATGATCTTAAAGTATTGACTTTAATTTAATAGGCAATACTATATAAATTCAAAAATCAGGAGGTATTTTGGAACATATTTTTGTGATCGCGTCGATATGGCTTGGGCTTGCTGTAATATCAGCTATAATCGCATACCATTTAAAAATATCTATAGCACTTGTTGAAATCTGTGCTGGTATTATTGCAGCGTTTCTTTCTGATAAATTTTTGGGAACTGAACTTGTTGGAAACAATCAGGAATGGTTAAAATTTCTTGCTTCAGCAGGGTCAATATTTTTAACTTTCCTTGCTGGTGCAGAACTTGATCCAAAAGTAATAAAGGTAAAATTAAAAGAGGTTTTTTTGGTTGGAATTATTGGTTTTTTCGCTCCTTTTGTTGGTGCCTCATTAATTTCATACTTTTTACTAAAATGGGATATGAAAGCGAGTTTACTTGTTGGAATCGCCTTATCAACAACATCAATGGCTGTTGTATATTCTGTAATGCTTGAGACAGGGCTGAACAAAACTGAGTATGGGAAAGGTATTCTTGGTGCTTGTTTTATCAATGATCTTGGGACTGTTATAGCGTTAGGACTTATTTTTTCACCATTCACTATAAAAACATTGGTCTTTGTAATATTAACTGTGATTGTATTAATTTTGTTCCCAGTCATCACACAGTTCATTACAAAAATTTATGGAAACAGGACTGCTGCGATAAGGATAAAATGGGTCTCATTCGTGCTTTTTGCGATGAGCGCTTTTGCCTTGTGGTCAGGTAGTGAAGCAGTTTTACCAGCATATCTTCTTGGAATGGCACTTGCAGAGTTCGCAACAAAAAACAGTATCTGGGTTAGAAGAGTGAGAAGTTTGACAGTTGGATTTTTAACACCTTTCTATTTTATACGTGCTGGTTCACTTGTTGGTGTTTCCTCTTTGATCTCTGCACCATTAGTATTTTTGGTTCTATTTATGAGTAAAGTTATTTCAAAAATTTTTGGTTTATTCCCTATAGTAAGCATTTTCAGGAGAGATTCAAAAGAAAGATGGTATTATACACTACTTATGTCAACAGGTTTAACTTTTGGAACGATCTCTGCTTTGTTTGGTTATTCTCACAATATAATCAACAAGCAGCAGTATTCTTTGATTGTGCTAACAGTTATTGCAAGTGCTGTGATACCGACAATGATAGCAAACTTTTATTTTCTTCCCAAACATCTGATCAGGAAAGAGAAAGAGAGTGTGAATGTTTATGCTAAGTTGGAAGATATAAATGAGGAATAAAATTTTTTTAAACAAGATATCATTTTTGATCATAGGTATGTTATTTTTCATAGTTGCGATAATGGTTATAAAGTTAGGTGTTTTGATTACAGAGATATTTATATTGCTTTGGATTTTAATAGTAGTTGCTGGAATAATTTCAGGGTTTCAAGAAGATCGAAAGAGAAAAAGAAAGGGGAGAAGATTTTTTGATGTTGGTGGAGTTGATCTTTTGGTTTTAGGTTTTATTCTGTTTTTTCTTTCTATTGATCTTATAAATCTTTCTTTTCGTAAAAATCCATTTACTTTGATTATCTACCTGATTGGATACACAGGAATCTTTTTAATTGTTCTTGGGATTTTTAAGATTGTGAATAAGGTTATAAAAAGATTTGGAAAATGACTTTTTGAATTTTTCTCTATCGAAAATTTTTTTTACTCGGAAAATTTTTCCCATATAAGTTTTTGTTGACTTTTAAGAAAATAGGGTATACCATTTATAAAAATGATAGTTGTTTGTAGTCAATAAAACCTTCCTAAATTTCACATTTTTGAAAAGATGGTTAAATGAAAGATCAGATTCTTAAAGATTTTATTGTCAATCTTTACTGGAGAAAAGATTAAAATCCGAATAAAATTCCAGATAACAATTCCCTCACTGATTTTAACAATATAAGAATATATCGAAATATTCAAATTTGATAGGAGGTTAAGGAAAATATTTTATGAAAATGTTGTTAGAAATTGTTTTAAAAAGATCATTTTAATGATCAGTTAAAAAGGAGAAAAAGATGAACTTAAAAAGTATTCCCCAGCTTAAAATCGGGGATTTTGTCGCAAAAATTCCAATTGTTCAGGGTGGAATGGGTGTCGGGATTTCATTATCAGGTTTGGCATCAGCAGTAGCCAACGAAGGAGGAATAGGTGTTATAGCAGCTGCGGGAATTGGAATGCTTGAACCGGATTTTATCAAAAATTTTAAAGAAGCGAACAGAAGAGCGTTGAGAAAAGAGATACAAAAAGCAAGAGAAAAAACTGATGGAATAATTGGTGTAAATATTATGGTAGCACTTTCAGATTTTGAAGAACTTTTACTTGTTGCAATCGATGAAAAAGTTGATCTTGTTTTTATGGGAGCAGGGCTTCCTTTATTGAATCCTAATAGATTAACCCCTGAGATGATAAAAAATTCTTCAACCAAATTTGTTGTTATCGTTTCATCTGCAAAAGCTGCAAGAGTAATTTTTAGGTATTGGGAGAACAATTATAATTTGATACCTGATGCTGTAGTTGTAGAAGGTCCAATGGCAGGGGGACATCTCGGTTTTAAAAAAGAAAACCTGAACGATCCTGATTACAAATTGGAAAAAATAGTTCCAGAAGTTATATCTGAAATAAAAATCTATGAAGACAAATTTGAAAAAAATGTTCCAGTGATCGCTGCTGGTGGAATTTTTAATGGTGCTGATATTCATAAATTCATACAATTGGGAGCCAGTGGGGTTCAGATGGCAACAAGGTTTGTTGCTACTTTTGAATGTGATGCTTCAGATGAGTTCAAACAGGAATATTTAAAATGTAAAAAGGATGACATAGTGATAATCGATAGTCCGGTAGGATTACCGGGAAGAGCGATAAAAAACAATTTTATAAATGAAGTATATGAGGGTATAAAAAGACCTTTCAAATGTCCCTGGAAGTGTCTTGCAACATGTGATTTTAAAAAGGTTCCATACTGCATTGCTCTTGCACTAACAAATGCAAAAAATGGAAAACTAACACAGGGTTTTACTTTCTGTGGTGCAAACGCTTATCTTGTTGACAGGATAGTTTCAGTAAAGGAATTGATCAGGGATCTTGTTGATGGATATGAAAAAGTGCAAAATTCTATAGTTGAGTTAATAAGTTATAATTGAAATCAAGTTTTTAAAATAACAATATTGATGGATCAGGTAATTCATCAAATCTTAAAAATTTATAATGACTATATTCTTCTTAGAATTAACACTATGAAGAGAAAAAAACAAAAAATAAATGTAATAAGGCGAAGATTAAACTTATACCAGCTAAAATTTTATGGTGAGTAATTTTCAATTTAAATTTTCGTAAGAAGATACCTGAAAGTAAAGTGATACTCAAAAAAGTGAATGAGAGAATACCTGAGACCAAAAATTTCATAAATTCCCCTTTATCTGGTTTTTGTTGTTAACAAAATTATCATTCGATCTTTTTCTTTTGTAATTGTAATCTCTCTTTTTTACTCCCCATAATGTTGCAGACAGCAGAAACTTCAACTAAAGTATCTGTTTGAGAGTTTCGAAAAAGAAAGTATGCTTCTTCAAATTCCTTTGTTGATTGTTTATTGAATTTTTGCTCAACCAATTCTATTCCATTAACAAAAAATTTTATAGATTTTATATAATGTGCTGAAGGAGATGGGACAGAATGAAAAACTTTTACATAAACCAGATCTAAAGAATCATCAAAAGAAATTTCAATTTTCGATGGCCCATGTGCAAAAATAAAAATGGTAAAAATTGCCAATAAAACAAACAGAACAATTTTTTTCATATTCACTCCTTTTTATAATTTTATTCTATTCTACAAATTAAAATTTTACAAGATGAAACATATTGACATCGATTTATTTAAACATAATATTCTTATATGGGATTTTTTCATCTCTTTTACATTTTTCCAGTTTTTATTTTTTGTAGTTATTCTGAAATTTACATTGATTCTTTGAAAATTAATTATTTTGAAACCGAAAACAGGGATACAGTTTTAATCTGTCTCCATGGTTTTGGTTCTTACTCTTATTCTTTTGAAAAAATAAGTGAATATTTAAAAAACGATTTCCAGATTTTTGCTTATGATAGACCTGGATTTGGATTCTCAGACAGAAATGAAATAACAAAAAATAAAAATCCTTATTCTTATGAATATCAGTTAGAACTCCTTGAAAAATTGATCGAAAAGAAAGGTTATAAAAACAGAAATATCTTTCTTGTTGGAAATTCACAGGGCGGGTACATTTCCCTTCTGTATGCTTTAAAACACAGGGGAAATGTAAAAGGTGTTATTTTGATAAATAGTGCAATCACTTCAAAAGATGTAAGTCCCCCATTAAAATTTTTTTTAAAACTTCCTTTTGTTAAAAGTTTTATGATAAAAAAAATAAGAAACACTTTTATCGATCAGGGAGAGAAGATATTAGAAAAAGCTTTTTATGATAAAGGTAAATTAACAAAGGAAATCTTAGACAATTATAAAAAACCAACAAAGATTGAAGGATGGGAAAGATCACTTTACTATATGACAATCAGTTCAAAAAATATTTTGAACAAAAACAACTTGAGGAATTTGGATATCCCGGTTTTAATAATCTCTTCAACAAACGATTCAATAATCCCGCAAAAAGTTAGTTTTGAATTAAAAAATTACATAAAGGGTTCAACGATAGAAATCATCGATTGTTGTGGACATATACCTCAAGAAGAGTGCCCTGAACAAACTGCAAAAATAATATTGAAATTTTTGGGAAGATAGTATGAAAATTGGTTATCCATGTGTCAATCTAAGTGTTGGATGTTCTCCAAATAAGACCTTTAGATTAAAAAGTTATTCTGAAGAGAATTTAAAGGAAAAGATAAAAAACAATCTTTCATGTTTATTAAAGATTCTTGAGTTTAACATTTCTAACAACATTTATTTTTTCAGAATCAGTTCTGATACTGTTCCATTCGCTTCACATCCAGTGTGCAAATTCAACTGGCAGAAATACTTTGAAAACGATTTCAAACATTTAGGAAAAATTATAAAGGATAACAAAATCAGAGTTTCAATGCATCCTGATCAGTTTGTTTTGATCAACTCGCCAGACAAAAGAATTGTTGGCAGAAGTATAAAAGAACTTGAATACCATTGCGATATACTTGAACTTATCGAAACAGGTTATGATGCTAAGATCCAGATACATGTTGGTGGAGTTTATAATGATAAAGAGCGATCCATTTTAAGGTTTATTGAAAATTATGAAAAACTTCCACAGAGAATAAAAAATCGATTGGTAATCGAAAATGATGATAGATCTTTTTCTTTAAAAGATTGCATGGTGATTTATAAAAAAACAAAAATACCAATCGTTTTTGATGTTTTTCATCATTTATGTCTGAATAATGGGGAATCAGTTTTCGAGGGAATCAAACAAGCGATCAAGACCTGGAAAAAGAGTGATGGTAAACTTATAGTTGATTATAGTTCACAGGAGGAAAAGAAAAAAAGATGTTCACATTCGTTCGATATCGATGAAAACGATTTTAGGGATTTCCTGCTTAAAACAAAAGGATTTGATTTTGATGTTATGCTTGAAATAAAAAATAAAGAAAAAAGTGTGTTGAAGGCACAAAAAATTTTAAAAGAGGTAGTAGATGGAAAATTTTAATAAACCAAAAATTCTTGTGAGTAGATGTTTAGGGTTTGAACCTGTAAGATGGAACGGTATAGTTGTTCATGATGATTTTATTAAAAAGTTAACCAGGTATGTTGATTTTATAACAGTTTGTCCGGAAGTTGAAATCGGACTGGGTGTTCCACGAGATCCGATAAGGATAGTTAAAAATGGTAATTCTTATTCTCTGATACAACATAATTCCGAAAAGGATATAACCGAAAAGATTGAGAAATTTTCAAAAAATTTTCTTAAAACTCAAGGAAATTTCGATGGGGTGATTTTGAAAGAAAAATCACCTTCATGTGGGATTAAAAATGTTAAAGTATTTAATAAGGCTGGTAATGTTGTTGAAAACGGATCTGGATTTTTTGCAAAAAATCTTCTCGAATATTTCCCAAATATTCCTGTAGAATCTGAAGGTCGATTGAAGAATATATACTTAAAAGAAAATTTTTTAACCAAAATTTTTTTGATTTCAAGTTTCAGACAACTTGAAAAAAAGATGAACAAACTTATAAATTTCCATTCGAATAATAAATACCTTTTTCTGGCTTACAATCAAAGGATGTTAAGAGATTTGGGAAAAATAGTGGCAAACCATGAGAAACATACTGTTGATGATGTGTTTTTACTTTATGAACAGGTTTTGCTTTCTGGTTTAAAAATAAATTATAGAAGGACATCTTTTTATAACACTTTTTTACATATTCTTGGGTATTTTAAGGATAAAATTAAAAAGGATGAAAAAGATTTTATTCTCGCAAACCTTGATGATTTTAAAAATGAAAAATTGGATTTAACAACAGTTTTGAAACTTTTACAATCGTATGTCATTAGATTTGATGTTGAATATTTGAAAGGGCAAACAATTTTTAAACCTTTTCCAAAAAATTTAATATAGGAGTGGAATATGTGGCTTGCTATATACCCTTCATCAAAATTGAAAAATAAACCTGTTGGGATCAAAAGGTGTGGGATCGAAATCGTGCTATGGAGAGATAAACAAAATAAGGTAAACTGTATCGAGGATTTTTGTGTTCATCGAAAAGCAAGATTATCAAAAGGAAAAATCGTTGACGGTAAGTTACAATGTCCTTTCCATGGTTTTGAATATGATGGAGATGGTTCAGTCCTAACTATACCAGCGTATGGAAGGAGTTTTAAGGTTACACGGGAGTTTTATGTTAAAAGTTACACTGTTGAAGAAAAAGAAAATTTTATATGGTTATGGATCGGGCAGGAAACTCCAAAAAATTCACCACAATTTTTTGATGACATTGATAGTGGATTTTCATATTCTGAATATGGAGAGGAATGGTGTGTCCCATTCACAAGGTCTGTTGAAAACCAACTCGATGTCATGCATTTACCTTTTGTTCACCATAACACGATAGGGATGGGTGGTAAAACTGTTGTAAATGGACCTGTTGTTAAGTGGATAGATGAAAAAAAATTTTTTTTCTATGTGTTCAATGAGAAAGAAAATGGATTTGTTGCAAAAAAACCGGATGAGTTAAAAGTTGAGGATAGTTCAATATATCTGGAATTTATTTTTCCAGATGTCTGGCAAAACCATATATCTGAAAAGGTCAGAGTAGTGGCATTTTTTGCTCCAGTAGATAGAGAAAGAAGTGTTGTTTATTTGAGATTTTATATAAAACTCTTTCCATTAAAATTTCTCAATAGTATCATTGCCAGTTCAGGAATGATATTCAATAAGATAATTTTACATCAGGATAGAAGGGTTGTAATCACACAGAAAAAAAATATTTTTAATGACAAACTTGTTCAGGGTGATCTACCGATAATCGAGTTTAGAAAAAAACTTGTAGAAGTAAAAGAAATTGTTAAAGATTTTATTGCTTGATAAATTTTAAATCGTTTGGGTTACAGTAAATTCGTTGAGAATAGACCCCTGTGTATAGATAATCGATAAATCCTTCCATAAGATCCGTTAAATAGTTTAGTTCACCAAACGCAGGATCATCATATTTACTCAAATATATTCTTGTTCCGTTGATTGTCCCTGTCAAATGAATTGGTGATGGCTCAGGGACAACTCCCGTTTCATCAACAAGAGGAGTGAAACCTGATCTTGTATATTTCCATTCGATATCAACCTCATTTGAGGAAAATGTTTGTGAAATTTTCATTTCGATATCCCAGTATTCATATGCAACAGGTTCTAAAGTCCCGGTAAAATTGTTGTAATCAGTTTCATAGTAAACTTTTACAGGATATGTTGTTTCCCAAATACCTATTATGTCTCTTACTGGTGAAAGAAGTGTGCATGTCGAAAAAAGAAAGAATAAAATTATTGTTGAAACTTTGAAAAATTTTTTCATAAACGCTCCTTTTTTCAATTCTAATCAAAATTGGAAAATAAATCAATTTATAATTTTTCTGTATTGTAAAACATCTAAAAAAAGGTAAAATTATTTTATGGATTTAAAATTTTTTGATCAACTTGATATTGGTATAACAGTATGCGATAGGGATGGAGTGATCATTTACATGAATGAGAAAGCAAAAAAAATTTTTCAGGATTATGGTGAAAATTTGATAGGAAGATCGGTATTCGATTGTCATCCTGAACCTGCAAGGACGAAATTGCAGGAGATGATGAAAAAACAGGAAAAGAATGTTTATACCATTGAAAAGAGAGGGATCAAAAAATTGATCTATCAGCAACCTTTTTATATAGATGGGAAGTATTCAGGTTTTTATGAACTCTCTTTAGAGATCCCTTTTGAGATAAAAAATTTTAAAAGAGATAAGGAGTGAATATGAAGAAAAAGTTTAACAGTTTATTTTTCCTTGGATTAACTGGAGTAATCATCGTTGGTTCGTTTTTTATCGCTGATCTTTTCAACACTTTTTTTGGAAACAAAAATATCTATTGGACTGCAACGACCATGATGATTCCTTATGAAAAAAGCACAAACGATTTTGAAATTTTTCTAAGAGGTGAACTTTTACAGAAAAGTATAACTGAGAATAAATTAGTTCTTTACGATAAAAATGAAACATTTACAAATGTTACTCTTGACGATTTAAGTTACAGGTTGAACAACTATTATAAAGTAAAGTCGTCAAATCTAACAAAACTTATCTTCACTTCATTTTTCTTTGGTGTTTTTGTTTCAATTTTTATAATTTCATTTTTTGTTCCTATGACTGTTATAGAATCAGAAAAGGTTGAGCAGAGCAACAAATAGTTCTGATGGATTTTTTTAAGGTTAAAGATTTTTTTGCAGATTTTGAAACTCAAAATCTTTTAATATTTTATCTTTTTTCAAAATACACTTTTAAATATTTTTCAAAAAAGGATATTGAAAATTATCAAAGAGTAAAACGGGATCTTGTAGTTGAATATGCTTATAGAAAATCAGAATTTTTCAAAAAACTTTACAGTGGGTGTGATCTAAAAGATTTCAAAAAACTGCCGATAGTAAACAAAAAGATTATGATGGATAATCTCACAACATATAATACGCTTGGCTTGAAAAAAGAGGAGATAATCAATTTTTGTTGTGAGGTTGAAAAAAGCAGAGATTTTTCAAGAAGGTTTAAAGGACTTAACATTGGGATGTCTTCAGGCACGAGTGGCAATAAAGGTGTTGAAATCGTTTCCCCAAGAGAAGAAATGTATATGAAAGCGGCATTTTTAGCAAGATTCGATTTCCCCAAAAATGAAAAAATGAGGATCGCATTCATCTTGAGGGTCAGTGCTCCCGCGTTTAATTTTAATATACTCGGCCACTCTTTTAATTATGTAAGTCAACTCGATAGCATTGAAAATATTTGTAAAAAACTTGAAAATATAAACCCTAATGTAATTTCAGCACCACCTTCAATGTTAAAACTCATTGCTAAACAGGTGAAGAATGGCTTTTATAAAATTAAACCGAAAAGAATAATTTCTTATGCTGAAATACTCTATCCTGATGTGAAAATTTTTCTTAAGGAAGTTTTTAATTGCCCTATCCATGAAATATATAAAGCGACGGAAGGTCCTATTGGTATCACATGTGAAAAGGAAAATCTTCATATAAATGAAGATCTTGTATATGTAGAAACTTTAAACAAGGATTTGACTGAAACTCCTGTTGGTAAACCTTGTGAGAATCTTGTTATCACAGATCTTCATAAAAGAGTGCAACCGATTATAAGATATAATCTCAACGATGTGATAACGATAAGCCAGAAAAAGTGTTCGTGTGGATCGAATTTTAGGGTCATAGAAAGTATTGTCGGAAGGAACGATCATCTTTTTTATGGTGAGAAAATTGATCGGCACGGTTTACAGTTTATTTCACCTGATTACATTTCAAGGGCGATAATAACTACTTCAGAAAAGATAGAAGAATATCAGGTATTCGAAAAAAATCCAGAGAAACTTTTTATTAAAATCGAATTAAAGGAAAACGAGAAAGAAGAATCTTTTGAAAAACAAAATCTGATTGAAAGTATAAAAAAAGTGTTCAGAGATTATGGAAGTAAGGAACCTGAAATAGAAATATCTTTTGAAAATATAAGTAAAAATAGGAATTCTAATAAATTCATAAGGATGATAAGAGAATTTGAAGTGAAGGAGGACCTGTGAAAGATAGAATTTTGACATTTGATATAATAAGAGGTTTAGCGATGATCCTGCTGATCTTTTTTCATTGCTCAATTTACAATTATGATAAAATTCATCTTATAGATTTTTCGAATCCACCAATCTTTATAATTTTAATAAGTTTTATGGCACTGTGGGGAGGAATATTTATCATCTATTCTTCGATCGTGAACACTTTTGTATTTTTGAAAAGAGAAGAAAAAAATGAAAATAAAAATATCTGGAAAATTTTGCTTTTTACATTTTTAATTTATACCATAGTACATTTTTACTTAAACCTTGTTGCTGGTAGATGGAATGTTGATTTTGTAAACAACAAACCAGATCTGACTCTTTTTGCTGCTTTTTTAAGAGGCAGTATGAACCAGTTTCATCCCTACAAAAAACTTTTTGATGGTTCATCAATTTCGACAATAGCTTTTAACATCGTTTTCATTTCATTTCTGCAATCTATGTTCAAAAAATTAAAATTGAAAAGAGATTTGATTTACAATTTTTTGTTCATTTCAGGTTTTTCCCTCATTTTTTTCTCTTTTGTTAGAGTTGACATTTATAAGTATTTTGATCTGCTGAAAATCAACAAAGTTTTATTACCCGCAATGGTGACAACATTTTTCATTGCAAACCCATATCCTCTGATAACTTATTTTTCCTATGGATTATTCGGGATGCTTATCGGTTATCTGATTTTTGATAAAAGGGAAGATGTTTTAAAAAAGGTGGTTATACCAACATCTTTATTTTTAATTCTGTATGGATTGTATGGGATGTCAAAATTCCCGAAATCGATTTCAAAACCTGACCTGTTCTGGTACTTTAAAACAAATTTTGAACTCGGGATGTTTATTTTCAATATAGTTTTAATTTATCTTTTATTTGAGAGAAAAAAAAGTGTTTTAAAAAATTTTTCTTTTATATATAATTTCAGTAGGGTTAGTCTTTCAATATATATTATGGAAGTTTTGCTTTCAGAATTGTTAAGAAAACTTTATTTGAGGTTGAACCCGGGATGGAATCTTGATATGAATAGAACCTTTCTTTTTGGTTTTTTTAATGTTTTACTATGGATGTTAATAGTAAACCTATGGAGTAAAATAAATTTTAAATATAGTTTTGAATATTTCTGGGTGAAAATGTTTAAGATTGTAGGAAAAGATTCCACAAAGTTGAAAATCTGAAAAGGAGATTTTTATGAAAAAGTTTTTAAATCTTACCATTATTATTTTTGTAATTTTATCTTTTTCCTGTGCAAAATCTGATAATGTAAAGAAGGTTGAAAAACAAGATAATAATATTTCAAAAAATGTAAACTTTTACAATGTGTTCGGTTTCGAACTGTTGAACAGATTGTATGATAAGGATGAGAATGTAGTGATTTCTCCTTTCAGCATATCAAGTGCTTTAGCAATCACATATGAAGGGGCAGGGGGAGAGACCGAAAAGGAAATTAAAAAAGTTTTTCATTTCCCTGATAAGGAAGTTTTAAGGGAGATCTACTCAAAAGAAATCAAATTTTTTGATAAAGAGACAAAACAGATCACTATTAAAATCTCGAACGGTTTATGGATGGAAAAATCATATAGGTTTAAGGATGAGTATCCAAAAACTGTAAAAGAAAACTATAAATCTTTTGCAGAAAAAGTTGATTTTATAAATCAAACCGAAGAAACGAGGTTGAAGATAAACAGATATATAGAAGATTTCACAAAGCAAAAGATAAAAGATTTTTTACCCAAGGGGATCATTGATAAATCAACGACACTTGTTATAACAAACGCGATATATTTTAACGCTCTATGGAAAAAACAGTTTGAAAAAAAATACACTTTTGAAGAGGATTTTTTTGTAGATGAAAACAAAACAATAAAATGTAAAATGATGTCAACAGAACTTGAACAACCTTTAAAATATTTTGAAAATGATAAGTTTTTCATAGTAGAATTTCCCTATGCTGATACCAATTTCTCTGCAATTTTTCTGGTTCCTTTGTATGGGATGAAAAGTATTTTCCCACTTGATTATGTTGAAATAAAAAATTGTTTTGATTCTATGAGATTTGAAAAATTTGATAGAATATCTTTCCCAAAATTTCAACTTGAAAAAAAATATTTGCTTAACGATTTATTGATCGAGATGGGAATGAAAAAATCTTTCACTCCTGAAGCAGATTTTTCATACATGACCGATTATAAGGATCTCTATATCAGTAATGTTATTCATCAGTCTTTTTTGAAAGTTGATGAGGAGGGAAGTGAAGCAGCTGCAGCAACCGGTGTTATAATAGTAAAAGAAACTGCTGTTATTCAAAAAAGAATTTTAAAAATAGATAGACCTTTTTTATTTTTTATAGTTGAAAATAATACAAAAAATATCCTTTTTATAGGTAAGATTGGTAAACCAGAATGATAGTTTTCTAAACTAAGCAATATTGATATTGACATGGTAATTTTTTTTCCTATAAAATTTTTATATAAATGTGGAGGTGAGTATGAAAAAATTATTTTATACTTTTCTCTTATTTATATCTTTTTTTATTCCATCCTTATTTTCTTCATATTTACCCTTGTTAATGAAAAAGGAAAATTTTGAAAATTTAGAATGTTTAAATGTGAAATGGGCTAGTGATAGTTTGAATGTTAAAGGTATTGGAAGATTACCTTGTTTTAATAAAACAACATGTCTGTATGTTGTAGATACTCTTGCTTATATTGGAATGGATTATTCACTTACTATAGTAAATGTAAAAAATAAAAGTAATCCAGTTTTAATAAATAATATTGTGTTACCAAATTATTTAAATGATATTTTTGTGTTGGGTGATTATGCTTATATTGCTGTCGAAAATTCGGGTTTGACTATAGTTGATATTTCAAATCCAAAAGAACCATCTATAATCAGTAGCATTAATATTATTGGAAATCCTTATGACCTATTTGTATTAGGAAATTATGTTTATGTTGCTGCTGATATTTCTGGATTAAAAATCTTTGATGTGTCGAATCCATCAAATCCTTTAGAAATAGGCTCATACATATCGGCGGGTCCTATTACTGGTGTTTATGTAATCAATAATTATGCTTATATAACAGAATATGGATTTGGCTTACGAATTATAAATATAACTGATCCATCAAACCCCTATGAGATTGGATATTTTGATACTCCGGGGAATGCAGTTGACCTATATGTTACTAATTCTTATGCTTATATTGCTGATGGAGACTCTGGTTTAGCAATAATAGATGTTTCTACTCCTTCTATGCCAAAGAAAATTAAATATTTTGATACATCAGGATTTGTCTATGATATTTATGTTTTTGGTAAGTATGCCTACATTGCAGATGGAATTTCAGGATTGAGAATTTTAAACATCTCAAATCCATCACTTACCAAAGAAATTGGTTATTTTGACACAAATGATAATCTTCTTTTAGATATTTATGTTATGGATAACTATGCTTATGCAGTTTATTATGAATCAGGGTTGAGAATACTAGAAATAAATTCAGTTTATCCAAATGAAACAGATTTTTATCAGGATGATATAATTGGAGTATTTTTAACTGGTCAATACGCTTATGTAACTGTACACAATTATGGTTTAAAAATTATAAACATAAGTGATCCCACAAATATTTATGATGTTGGTTTTATCGAGACATTTGGAGATGCAGAAAACGTTTTTGTTTCAGGAACTTATGCATATGTTGCTGATGGATATTCTGGTTTAGTTATAATAGATGTTACAGATCCGTTTGGTCCTAAAGGAGTAGGATATTTTGATACACCAGGCTACGCTACTAATATTTTTATTAAAGGTAGTTATGCATATGTTGCTGATGGTAGTTCAGGTTTACGAATAATTGATATAAGTGATCCAGAAAATCCAGTAGAAGTGGGTTATTATGATACACCCGATGCTGCAATGGATGTGTACGTTTCAGGCAATTATGCATATGTTGCTGATGGTAGTTCAGGTTTACGAATAATTGATATAAGTGATCCAAAAAATCCAGTAGAAGTGGGTTATTATGATACACCCGGATATACTAGAAATGTTTATGTATCATCAAGTTTTTCATACATTAGTGATGGTAGTGTTTTAAGAATAATAGATATAAGTAATCCATCAAATCCAATAGAAATTGGAAATTATTTTTCACGTGGTAATACAACAGGGTTTTATTTGTCGGGGAATTATTTGTATTTGTTATATGTTAATTTCTTCTCAGAATCAGGAGTTCAGATAATTGATATATCAAATCCATCGAATCCCTATGAGATCACTTATAACAATATTGCTGGTTTCCCTATAGAAATTGATGTTTCTGGGAGTTATGCATATATTGCTTCAGAAACTTCTGGTTTACATATAATTAATCTAAATACCTTACCCATAAATTTATTAGAAAGAGGTTATTATGATACACCTGGATCAACAAAGGAGGTTGAACTGTCAGATATCTATGTATTCGTTGCAGATGGTTTTTCAGGTCTACGTATTGTAGATGTTTCTAATCCAAACGAACCTGAACAAATAAGTTATTATGATAGTCCTGGTTTTGCCTGTGATGTTGACATTTCTGAGAATTACGCATATATTGCTGATGATAATGCAGGGATAAGAATAATAGATATTTCTAATCTGTCAAATCCATATGAAGTAGGTTTTTATGATACACCAGGATATGCAGAAAAGATATTTGTATCAGGGGATTATGTATACGTTGCTGATTTTGATGCTTTAAGAATAATAAATGTCTCAGATCCTTTAAATCCATTTGAAGAGGGTTGTTATCAAGTTGTTACTGGTTATGTTAGAGATGTTTATGTTTCAGGAAATGTAGCATATCTTGCATGTGATGAACAAGGGCTAGTAATAGTTGATGTGACAAATCCATCAAATCCTTTATATATAAGCAGTTATAATACTCCAGGTTATTCACAATCTGTTTATGTAGAAGGTAGTTTTGCTTACATTGCTGATGATAACTGTGGTTTGAGAATAATTGATATTTCCAATATATATCATCCATCCGAAATTGGATACTATGATACTCCCGCTAATGCTTATAGTGTACATGTTTCTGGAAGTTTTGCTTATGTAGCAGATGGAAACAGTGGTGTTGTAGTTGTAGATGTATCTAATCCTTTTTATCCAGAATTTGTGACTTCATATAGAACGAAATCTTATATATATAATCTTGCATTTTCTGAAAATTATATTTATCTTGCTTCCGATATTGGTGGGTTAAGAATAATTTCAATAATTTATCCACCAAATCCTACAGAAAAAGGATATTTCAATCCTACAGGAATGTTTTATAATGTTTATGTAAAAGATAATTATGCTTATGTTGCTGATTGGTTCAATGGATTAAAAATTGTTGATGTGAGTGATTCAACAAATCCTGTTCAAATTGGTTTTTGTGATACTCCTGGGGAACCGAGGAATGTTTTTATTTCTGGGAATTATGCCTATGTAGCGGCTTATTCTGCAGGTTTAAGAATAATTGATATAAGTAATCCTGCTAATCCACAAGATGTTGGATATTATGATACTCCTGGCTATGTTCAACATGTATGTGTTATTGATACTCTTGCTTTTATTACCGATGGTACATATGGACTTAGAATAATCAATATAAGTACGCCATCAAACCCACAAGAAATTGGTTATTATGATACTCCAGGTAATGCGCGTGGTCTTCAAGTTATTAAAGATAATGATTGGTTTTATGTATTTATAGCAGATGGTTATACTGGGTTGAGAATTTTATTGGTAGACTTACCTTTTATAAATGAATTAAGTTATTACAGTTTATACAATACAAAGGACATATTTATATCTGGAAATTATGTTTATGTCGCTGATGGTGAAGCAGGATTAAGAATAGTAGATATATCAGACCTACTATCCCCTGTTGAAGTAGGTTCCTACGATACCCCAGGATATGCAATAGATGCTTATGTCTTTGGCGATTATGCTTTTGTTGCTGATAGTTATTCTGGTTTAAGAGTAATTGATATTTCTTCTGTTACAAATCCAATAGAGGATGGTTATTACCTGATGAACGATGAGGTTCTTGGAGTTTTTGTTGTAGATTCATTAATACATACTGTTGGTGCAAATGGTTATTATATTTTAAAAAGAGCAATTACAACGAAAACTCATGAAATCTCAAAAATTGGAAATAAAAATAAAAACTATAAAACTTTTCTTAGTATCAATGTAAATTCAGTAAATTTTGGAGTGAAAAACAGAAAAAATGAATTTGTTATTTATGATGTGACAGGCAAAATAATTGAAAGACAAGTTAATAATCAGGAAGGAAGTCATTTTTATGATGGTAGTGGTCTTGTGCCCGGAATCTATATAATTAAACTTAGAGATGGGGAAGGAGAAATCACTAAAAAAATGGTTGTAATAAAATAATCTAACTTAAAAGTTGAAATCTAATTCTTCTTTGGTTTATAAAAAGTGTAATTTTTCTTATACAATGTTGAGGATTTATTCCATCGAAACGTTGATAAAATTTTTACAAATAATTAATTTTAGAACGGATAAATTTGGAATAATTTTTGTTTATATTTTTCTAAAATAAGGAGTTTTTATGGATGAAGTAAAAAAGGATATTCAAGAACTCATCCAGAAAGTTGAAGAAGAAGAGGATAAGAAGAAAAAAGATTTAAAAAATAAAGATAAAAACATTGAAAAGGTTGCCAAAGTGTTGACTTTTATTGTGATTTTTATCCTTTTTGTAGCATCGATCTTTTTCAATGTAAAAAGATTTGAACAGTTGAGTAAACTTGATCTAACTGAAAGTGAAATTGAAGAAAACAAAAGGGTTTTTCTATATCTTACGGTGATGAAGATAAAAAATTATAGAGAGCAGAATGGTTTTTTACCAAAAGATTTAAAAGAGTTTGTTAATGAACAGGATTCTGTTGATTACAATATTTTGGATGATTCGATATTTGAACTTTCTATAAAACAAAATGGAAAAGTTATAACTTACAATTCAAAGGATGATCCGTTAACACTTCTTCCTGAGAAATTTAAAAATTTGATTTTGGAGGAGGGTGAAAAATGAAGAGAGGATTTTCTTTAGTTGAATTGATGATAGTCATTCTGATAATATCAATAATTGTTAATTTTGCACTTCCATCATTTTATGAGGCAAAAAAAACAGCAGAGGCAGCAAAAGTTATAACTGATTTTGAAGTTATTAGAGAAGCGGTTGTTGCTTATTATGTAGATACAGGCAAATTCCCACCCGATTATGGCCCTGGAACTGTCCCAAAAGAACTAAAAAAATATTTACCTAAGGGTTTCAAATTTAATTATAAGCCAAAAAAAGATATAAGGTATGATTGGGAAAACTGGATAGTCAACAATAAACCAAAACATCCCAAAACCGGGATACTCTATGGAATCTCATTGACCACAAAAGATAAAGCTCTTGTCAAAAAGGTTAAAGGAATTTTTAAAGGTGCATTTCAGTACTCTTTAAACGATAATTATACTTTTGTTCTTGAGTATATAAAAAAGTAAGCAAAAAATAATCTTTTAATAAACCCCAATTTATACAATTTTTGAAATCAGGCGTATTTTGTAACTATTGTAAAAGAATAGATTTACAAAAAAATGTCAAAAAGTCAAGCACCGTCCCCGAGTTAGGGATACCGTCCCCGAGTTAGGGATAACAGAGGGAATATTGACTTTAGAAGAAGAGGGGAGTAAAATCAAAATGATGAAAAAATTTATAATAATTTTTTTATTGATAACTTTTATCTCACTTTCGATATATTCCCAGACAGAACAATCTGATAGTTTAAATTTTAAAGAAGAAAGATTGATCAAAAAACCTTTCTGCTGTGTGCAACTATCACCACTTTCAAATAACATGAACATTGCAAAGGATAACCTTCTTTTTGGATGTTGTGTGGGATCACCTGTTACTGGTTCAATAATGGTATCAATTGTGGGATTTGTTTTTGTTTTGGTTATTGGAATATTTGAAGTAATTTTTACTTTGGGACAGAGTAAAACTATTATCAATTCTTTAGGTCAGATTGGTGTTCCAATTTTTATAACTCTCGTTGTGCTTTCAAGTTTACTCAGTTTATTCTCAATAATTTTTGTTCCATACTATGATTATTCTGAGAATGTGATCAAAAGTTCTTATAAAAATTTAATTGTTTTATTTGAACGAAGTATTGGTTGTATCGGTTCTGTTGGAGTTTCACTTCTTTTATTCTTTTTAATTTTGAAAAATAACACGAATGAGTAGATATGGTTGTAGTTAAAGTAGAAAATTTAAAAAAAAATTTTGGGAAAGTTCATGCACTTAAAGGAATCAGTTTCGAGGTAAATCAAGGTGAAATTTTTGGACTGATAGGTCCAAACGGAGCAGGGAAATCCACATGTCTTAGAATACTTTCAACTATTCTGAGTAAAAGTGAAGGAAATGTAGAAATCTTTGGGTATGATATTTCAAAGAAAATGGAAATAAAAAGAATAATATCCTATTTACCTGAGGATGCTGGAGCTTATAAAAATTTGAAAGGGATTGATTACCTGAAATTTTTTGTTAATTTTTTCAGAAATGGAAGGGATATTGAAAAAACTCTTGAATATGGAATAGAGATCTCATCTCTGAAAGATAGGTTAAATGATAAAATCGATACATATTCGAAAGGTATGATGAGAAGACTGTTAATAGCAAGAAGTTTAATGATAGAACCAAAACTTGCGATACTTGATGAACCGACTTCCGGGCTTGATGTTATAAACGCGACCCGGATAAGAGATCTTATAAAACAAAAAGCAAAAGAGGGGACAACTTTTATAGTTTCCTCTCACAATATGCTTGAGGTCGATTATCTGTGCGATCGAATATCACTCATAAATGAAGGTCTTATTGTTGAAAGTGGTAGTGTAAAAAAATTAAAAGAAAAGTATAACGCTGAGAATATTGAAAAAATATTCATTAAAGTTGTTGGAGAAAGAGATGATTTTTAACATTATAAAAAAAGAGATAAAAGAACTTTTAAATAGGTCAACAATAATTTCCCTGATCTTTGTATCTTTTGTGTTGGGTTATATAGGAAGATATGTTTCCAATGCTGAAAAAAATGCAGAGATCAATGATGCTAATATAGTAATCATTGATAAAGATTCAACAGAAATTTCAAAAAAGTTTTCTGATCTTATTTTAAAATATTCAAAGGGTGAATTTGAAAAAAAGAATTTTAAAGATCAACTGGAAACATTAAAAAAAGAAGGTGGAGCTATTATCAGTATTGAAAAAGGATTTCAGGATGCAATTTTGAAAGGAGAAAAAGGGGAATTAAAAGTTGAATGGATTTTAAAAGGAACTGGACTTTTCGATTTTATGTCTTCAGATATGATCGAAAAGTGTCTTACATACTCAAAGAATGATCTTTCTAAATACCTTTTGATTGAGGAAGGTATAAAAAAAGAAAATGTTCTCGATCCATTTATGGTTAAAGCACAGGATTTAAAAGTTAAGGAAAAAACTTTTAAAAATGTCAACCCAAAAACCTTATATTCTTTTCTTGGGAATCAGACAAATTTCGTTCCTGTGATAATTATGATGCTTCTTGTGATGTCTGGAGGTATGATAATCTCATCGATGGGTATGGAAAAAGAGAATAAAACACTTGAAACACTTCTTACGATGCCTGTTGAGAGAAGAGATATAGTTCTTGGTAAAATAATCGGTGGTGGAATTGTTGGAATGGTAATGGCTTCAATCTACATGACCGGGTTTTACAATTATGTGAAAGGTTTTTCTGAAAATGTTTCATACATGCCCGATTTAAAAGTTTTTTATTTTTCAGATTATATTTTGATAGGTGTTTCAATATTTTTATCTTTGTTGTCTGGACTTTCAATGTGTTTGTTGCTTGGACTTTTTGCAAAAGATTACAAGTCTGCTCAAACTCTGACGATGCCTGTTTCAATACTTGCAATAATACCCATGTTTTTAACAATGTTTAAAGATTTTAATACTTTGTCTTTACCTTTTAGAACAATAGTTTTTTTAATACCATTTTCACATCCCATGATGGCGATGAAACTTTTATTTTTTGATCAATATAATATGGTTTTTTATGGAATATTGTATAACTTTTTATTTTTTACAATTTTAGTTATTATCCTTGTTTATATATTCAACACTGATTATATAATTACAGGAAAAGGGTTTGAAAGATTTTTTAAATCAAAAAACCCCAAAAGGTTTGGGGTTTTTTGAAAGGAGAGATGAGGTTTTATAAAGAGATGGTATTATTTTAAAATCACTATTTTTTCTTTGAAAATGTTCTTACCATTTTTCAAAAGCAATAAATATTTACCTGCTGGCAGGAAGTTTAAATCACTATTCATTCTTTCACCGTTCAGGTTGTAAACCTCTATTTCGAACTCCCCAAAATTTTTAAGATCTATTATATTTGAGAATGTTATTGGATTTTGGGGGTTTATTGGATTTGGAGGAAGAATGTTTTGCCTTCTCTTATCAGGAGATGATTTTAATTGAACAGAATTGTCATCATCAGGCAACACTGGCTGAGGTGGAATCACATAGTTCCTATGATTTTCAGGTGCAGAATTTAATTGAGTTGAGTTTTCATCATCAGGTAGAACAGGTTGTGGAGGTATTATATAGTTTCTATGTGTCTCAGGTAAAGAATAAAGTTGAGTTGAGTTTTCATCATCAGGTAAAACAGGTTGAGGTGGAATTATATAGTTTCTATGAATATCTGGTTGGGATTTAATATTATAATTAACATCGTCAACATCATTTTTATCAGCTAAAAGAATTACACCTGTAAGAAGTATGAAGAGTGAAAGTGTTAAAAGTTTTTTCATAAAACCTCCTTTTTTTCCATAACTACAATCAATTATCGTGCCAGATTTTAAATTGCTCTAAAAACATAATTTGAAATTTTTTTATAAGGTCAAAATGTAAATTTTATTTTACACCTGTCCTTTATTTAAACTAAATTTTTGACCTATTGATTTTTTCAGTTAATATGGTATACTTCACGAAAAAAAAGGAGAAACTAAATGGCTAATAGATGTGAAGTTTGCGGAAAAGGACCTCAGTTTGGCTCAAATATTTCACATGCGCATAATGTGACAAAGAAAAAAAGGATGCCAAATTTAAGAAGAGTAAAAGCAAAAGTAGATAATAAAATTAAATATATCTATGTTTGCTCAAGATGTCTACGTTCAGGTTCAGTTCAAAAAGTTGTTTAACTATTGACATCACAGTATTCTTCAATTATTATCCTAATATAAAATATTAGGAGTTAAGATGAAAAAAATTTTAATATTTATAATTCTGTTCTTTACATATGTACTTATCTTTTCAACCGCCTCCCAGGCAGGTGCAGTTTTTTTACTTATTTATCCCGGTTCAAGGGCAGTTTCTCTGGGAAACTCCTATACTGCTTTATCTGATGATGCGCTCGCTACGTATTACAACCCTGCAGGGATGGGTTTGCAGGAAAAGAAAGATATAGTACTTATGCATTCTCCATGGCTTACAGCCCTTGGGAATGATATGTATTATGAATTTCTTTCAGCTGTTATTCCGACAAATTATGGTGTTTGGGGTGGAAGTATAATTTATCTTACAGCTGGAGAGATGTCAGCTGAGGAAAACAATGACCCAACCGCTGTATGGACAACTTTTGATTTTGCTTTATCTCTTTCGTATTCCTACAGGATCAAAAATGATATATCTCTGGGAGTAACAGGCAAATTCATCTACTCTTTTTTAGCACCCGATTGGGTTATCCAGAGACAACTCGGTGAAGAAAGAGGAGGGCAGGGACAATCTGTTGCTCTGGATTTTGGATTTTTGAAAAAGTTTGGTGAAAAAAGATCTCTCGGTGTTTCTCTTTCCAATCTCGGTCCGGGACTGAAATACATTGCGGATGGTTCAGTTGATGATCTCCCGAGAACTCTCAGAATCGGGTTTGCTCAGACGATTATAGAAAATGAGTTGAACAGGTTGCTTTTTACAACAGATCTGACAAAGGTGATTGCTGGTATACAACTCGATTCACTTTCAAAATCAGATTTCACATTTGAACTATCAAGAATTCTTGAAAAGTATAGTAATATGAGTAACCCGGAGAGTGAAGACACTCTTTCACTTCTTGAGGCTGAATTTCTTGACACCTGGCTTGGAGCTGGAATCGAATATATCTATTACAATCTTCTGTCTTTGAGGTTGGGATATTTTCTTGATTATTATGGGCAAAGGATGGGATTCACTTTTGGTGGTGGAATTATTGTCAAAAATAGTTTCCGACTTGATCTTGGTATAGATTCTGATATATACGATTTTGAAACTTCAAACTACAGAATCTCAATCGGTTTCAGGTGGTGAACACTACGATCAATCTAATATTCAACATAGACAAAGAAGAAGACCTGCCATCGTTTAAAGTAGTTAAAAGATTCAGAAACATTTTCAAAGAAAAAAAAGTTGGTTTTCTTGGAACTCTCGATCCATTTGCCTCAGGTGTGTTACCTCTTTTTTCAGGGAATTTCACAAAACTCATAACATTTTTGGAAGATTGTGATAAAGTTTATGATGCTTTGATAGAATTCGGAATTTTGACAGACACTTTTGATATTACAGGCAAAATTGTTGAAAGGAAAAATCAAAAGATAAAAATTCATGAAAAAGATATAGAAAAAGTGATCAATGAATTTTTTCTTGGTGAACAGTTGCAAACGGTTCCAAAATATTCGGCTGTTAAAATAGAAGGTGAAAGAGCGTATAACCTTGCAAGAAGAGGAATAATGTTTGAGGAAAAAAGAAAAAAAGTTTTTATGAAGGATTTTAAGATAATCTATTTTGATGGAAAAAACCTCAATATTCAATTAAAGGTCAAAAAAGGGTTTTATGTCAGATCGTTTGCAAAAGAACTTGCGGAAAAACTTGATACTTATGGAACAGTTGTAAAGTTGAGAAGACTGGAAAATGGTTTTTTTAAAATAGCAGATGCAAAAAAAATAGATGATATTAAAATCGAAGATTCGAAAAAACCTGAGGAGATCTTGAAAGGTATAATGGATACTCTTGAAGTTGATTTTAAAGATTTTAACATTTTAAAGAATGGGAATTTTTTGAAGTTGAAAAATAATTTTGATAAAAGGTTGGTTCTTGTGAAAAATGAAAAAAATTATATAGTTGCTGAAAATAAGAATGGTTTCATCTATCCAAAAAGGTGTATTGTATGAATATATTTTATGGACTGAACAAAATCGATGACAGTTTAAAAGGGAGAGTTATCACGATTGGCTCTTTTGATGGGATTCACAGGGGACATAAAAAGGTTTTAGAAAATTTATCTAAAATTTCAAAAGGTGAAGGAAAGGAAAATCTTGTGATCACTTTTGAACCCCATCCAAGAATGGTTCTTGAAGGTATTAAAGAAAATTTTCTTTTAACGACTCTTGAAGACAAACTCTATATGTTTGAAACATCAAACCTTGTAGACAATCTTTTGATAATCCCTTTTGATAAAAATTTTGCACAGATTTCAGCTGATGATTTTGTTGAAAAAATAGTAATAAACCGCCTTGCACCATCAACATTTGTTGTTGGATATGATACACATTTTGGAAACAACAGGAAAGGGGATATTGTAAAATTAAGATCAATACTTCTGAAAGAAAGAATAAAATTTGAAATAGTTGAACCTGAAGTTGAAGATGGACAGATTATTTCAAGTTCGATAATCAGAAAATTCATAAAATTTGGAAATATTGAAGAAGCGAATAAATTTTTAGGATACAGATATTTTGTAAAAGGTGTTGTTGTTAGAGGAGAGGGAAGAGGCGCAATCCTTGGCTTTCCTACTGCAAACATCGAGTTTGATGAAAAGATAAAAATCATGCCTCAGAATGGAGTTTACGCTGTATCTGTGATATATGAAGGCAAGAAGTACAAAGGGATGATGAATGTTGGAAAGCGCCCGACTTTTGATGAAAAATTATCACTTGAAGTTCATATACTCGATTTTAATGAAAACCTGTATAACAAAACTTTGAAAATACATTTTATAAAAAGGTTAAGGGATGAAATAAAGTTTCCAGGAGAAAATGAACTGATTGAACAGTTAAAAAAAGATAAAGAAGAAATAAAAAACTTAAAGGAGGAATTATGGCTTTAAAAAAGGAAAAGAAAAAAGAGATCATCCAGAAATTCGCAATCAAAGAGAATGATACTGGTTCTCCAGAAGTTCAGATCGCTCTTTTGACTGAAAGGATCAACCAGGTTACCGAACATCTGAAAAAGTTTAAAAAGGATATCCACTCAAGAAGAGGGCTTCTTCTTATGGTTGGTAAACGTAAAAGGTTGTTAAACTATCTTATGCAAAAGGATTTTGAAAGATATAAAAAGATAGTGAAAGAATTAAATTTAAGAAAATAAGAGGGGTAACGAATGGAAGAAAAAAAATCAAATGGGCCGTATGGTCGGTTCAATTTGGAAATTTCAACAGGTAAACTCGCAAAACAGGCGAATGGTTCAGTGGTGGTAAAACTGAATGAAAATATTCTTCTCGTAACAGCAGTTGCATCAAAAACTAAAAAAGAGGGGCAGGATTTTTTCCCTTTGACAGTTGACTACAGAGAAAAATATTTTGCAACTGGAAAGATCCCGGGTGGATTTTTCAAGAGAGAAGGTAAACCGAGAGATCGGGAGATCCTCGCAAGCAGATTGATCGATAGACCCATAAGGCCGCTTTTCCCTGATGATTTCATAAACGAAACGCAGATAATCGCGACACTCTTTTCTGCTGATGGAAAAATAGATACTGATGTTCTTGGTGTTATCGGAGCGTCAGCAGCACTTATGATTTCGGATATACCTTTCAATGGACCTGTGGGAGCATGTAGAGTCGCCCTTATTGATGGACAACTTATTGATTCACCAACTTTTGATGAACTTGAAGATGCTGACCTTGAACTTGTCCTTGCTGGAACTGATACAACTGTTACAACAATTGAAGCATCAGCGAATGAGGTCTCAGAAGAGGATATGCTCAGGGCTATAGAATTTGGACACAACATAATAAGAGAATCTATAAAGATCCAGAAACAACTCATAGAGCAGATTGAAGTAAAAAAGATGGAATATGAACCTTTCATTATCCCTCAGGATTTAAAGGAAAAAATAAAGGAAATGACAACTGAAAGGTTGAAGATATTGAACAATATTTTTGAAAAGCAGAAGAGAAATCAGGAATTTGAAAAACTGATTAAAGAGGTTGTAGAAAATCTGAAAGAGCAATATGAAGATTTTGTTAACCTTATACCATCACTGATAGAGGATAACAGAAAAGAGATGATAAGGGAAAGAATCTTGAAAGAGGGAATACGACTTGATGGAAGGAAAACAAAAGAGATCAGAAAGATAACCTGTGAGGTTGGACTTATGCCAAGAACACATGGATCGGCACTTTTCACAAGAGGTGAAACACAGTCGCTTGCATGTCTGACTCTTGGAACAGCATCAGATGAACAGGTTATAGAAGATCTTGAAGGAGAATCAAAAAAATCTTTTATGTTACATTATAACTTTCCACCATTTTCAGTTGGTGAAGTTTCACCTTTGAAAGGCCCGGGAAGAAGAGAGATCGGGCATGGATTCCTTGCAGAAAAATCTCTACAGGCGGTTATACCTTCTGAGGAAATTTTCCCTTACACTATAAGAATCGTTTCTGAAATACTCGAATCGAACGGGTCTTCAAGCATGGCTTCAGTATGTTCTGGTTCTCTTTCGTTGATGGATGCAGGAGTTCCAATCAAATGTCATGTTGCTGGAATCGCCATGGGACTCATAGTTGAAGAAGGTTATGAACCAGTAATATTGTCAGATATAATGGGTGAAGAGGATCATTATGGGGATATGGATTTTAAAGTTGCCGGAACAAGAGAAGGGATAACCGGTTTGCAACTTGATACAAAGATCGAGGGTATAACTATAGATATTCTGAGAAGAGGTTTTTATCAGGCGAAAGAGGGAAGAGAATATATTCTTGATATAATGGAAAAGACGATATCAAAGCCAAGAGAACAGTTATCTCAGTACGCCCCAAGGTTGATCCAGTTTACAATCGATAAAGATAAGATAGGACTCGTTATTGGTCCTGGTGGAAAGATGATAAGATCGATTATCGAAAAAACAGGTGTAAAAGTTGATATAGATGATACAGGAAAGGTGACGATCGCATCAACTGATCTTGCAAGTGGAGATGAGGCGAAAAGAATGATCGAATCACTCGTGAAAGATATTGAAATGGGAGAAATCTATGAAGGTAAAGTAACCAAGATAACCAACTTTGGTGCATTCATAGAACTTTTACCTGGTAAAGAAGCTTTGATGCATATCTCTCAGTTCTCACATGAAAGAATAAATGACCTGAACGAACATTTAAAGGTCGGGGACAAGGTCTCTGTTAAAGTTATTCATGTTGATGAGAATGGAAAGGTTAACGTATCAAGAAAAGTGCTTATAGAAAACAAAAATCAGGATCAGAACAAAAATGAAGAAAAACATCACTACAGAAAATTCGGGAGAAAGGATTATAGAAGAGATGGATCTTAAACAGAATATATCAACTGAAAAATTGGAGAATGGAGTCAGTTTCATTGGAGAACAGATAAAAATCTTCCATTCTCTAATTTTTGGTTATTATGTGAGGGTTGGATCTGATTATGAAAATGAGAGATTGAATGGTATAAGTCATCTTACAGAGCATTTGATTTTTAAAGGAACAAAAAGAAGAAAAGCTGATGAGATTTCAAGGTTGATAGAACATTATGGCGGAACTATAAACGCTTACACAGCAAGAGATCACACCTCATTTTACTTTAAATGTCTACCTGATAATTTCAACAGGATTCTTCCAATTTTTCAGGAGATGCTTTTTGAACCGCTGATTCCAGAAGATGAACTTGAAAAGGAAAAAAATGTTGTTATAGAGGAAATCAGATCAGCGGAAGATGACCCTGAAGATCTTGTCTTTGAAAATTTAAACAGGATCGTGTTTAAAGGTTCTCCTTTTGAAAAAACAATACTTGGAAGTGAGGATATAATAAAATCGATCACAAGAAATGATGTTTTGAATTTTATAGAAAAAAATTATATAAGTGATAACTCTTTCTATTCCTATGTCGGACCTTTGACTACTAAAAATATCAGGGAATCGATCGATAAGAAATATTTTAGGGATGGGGAAATACTTCAAAAGAACGATATTAAAATAAAAGATAACTTTTCTCAAAAAATATATGTTTATAAAAATTCCTTACAACAGTTTCATGTGGCACTTGGTTTTAAAACTCAAAACTACTATTCTGATGAGAGGTTCCCTCTGACGATACTCTCAGCGATTTTAGGTATAGGGATGTCGTCAAGATTGTTTAAAAAATTGAGAGAGGAAAAAGGTCTCGTTTATACCGTTTATTCTTTTGTTGATATTTTCAAAGAATCGGGAATGAGTGGAATATATTTTGTCTGCTCTCCAGACAACTATAGAAAAACCATGGGAATAATCGAGAAGGAGATGTCCAGCATCATTCGTTATGGAGTGGAAAAAGATGAGATGGAAAAAGTTAAAAACCAGATCCTTGCGAACGTTGTGATGAGTTATGATTCACTTTCTGGAAGAATGGGATTCAACGCAAAATCTTTTTTGTACAAAAAAAGAATTGAGAGTGTTAACTCTGTTATAAAGAAATTCAAAAATGTAAGTTCTGATGATATCAAGGATATAGCGAAGAAATATTTCAAATTTGATAAATTGAATATCTCGATAGTTGGAAATAAAAAAAATTTTAAAATATGATCGATATAAAAATTGAAATCGATGAAAACGGATTCTTACCAAAATATATGACGGATGGTTCTTCCGGTGCAGATATATTTGCATCTGAAGATGTCTGTATAGAACCTTTCGATGTTTCCCTGGTCCCAACAGGAATAAAAGTTGAAATACCTTCTGGTTACGAGTTACAGATAAGACCAAGAAGTGGATTCTCTTTAAAAAATAAGATTTTGATTTTAAACACTCCCGGAACAATCGATTCTGATTATAGAGGTGAAATAAAAATCATTATGTTCAACCTTAACAGAGAAAGATTCTGTATAAAAAAAGGAGAAAGGATCGCGCAGATGGTCTTATCAAAAGTGGAAAAAGCAAATTTTGTTGAAGATAAGGTTAACAACACGAAAAGAGGGGATGGCGGATTTGGCCATACTGGGCAATGATCACTTACTACTATTTCAGAATTATGAGTATATTTTTATATTTTGTTCCCTATGAAGTTATAGATCTCTTTTCTTTTGTAATAGGATATCTCATCTATTTTACAAACAACTGGAGAGTTGAAAGTATCAGGAAAAATCTAAACAGGATAGGGATATTTGAATTCAATTTGAAAGAGATTTTTGTAAACATGGTCAGAAACCATTTTGATCTATTGAAATCTTATTATTTGAAGCAAGATTATCTATTAAAAATAACCGATCTGAGTAATGTTGATCTTGAAAGATTAAAAAATGATAAATATATTTTGATAACAGCGCATTATGGGAATTGGGAGTTAGCAGGGATAATTTTTGGTTATCTTGTTAAAAACACCGTTTCAGTCGCTGAATTTAAAGGAGTTGGAGAAAAAAGATACAGGGCTCTTTTGAGATTCAGGAATTTAACAGGTATGAAAATATTCCCACTTGAAGATTCAACAACGATATTAAAACTTGAAGAACATTTGCATAAAGGATATATTCCGGTTCTTCTGTTCGATAGAGACATAACAAAAACGGGAACACTCTGCGAGTTCGGGAATTCAAAAGTTTTTATTCCAAAAGGTCCATTTTATTTTGGAAAAAAATTTTCAAGAGATATAATGTTTGGAACTTTTTTACATAGAAAAAATAAAAGGTATAGATATGTTGCTTTAATAATGGAAGTTAAAAAAGATGAGAATCTGAAAAGGTATGCTGAAAATGGGTTAAAAGTTTTAGTCGATGTGATCAAAAAAAAACCTGAAGAATGGTTTGCTTTTTCAATGAGGTGGGAGTGATATGATTGAAAGAAAAAAATTAAAAATTTTGATGGTTTCAGACATGTATTACCCTTTGCCTGGTGGTATCTCAGAGCATATCCATCATCTTTATATAGAGATGAAGAGAAAGGGGCATACGGTTCATATTCTAACAGGAAATCCGATTTTGAAATCAGTAAAAAATGAAGGAAGCGATGTTAAAAGAGTAGGATACTCGATTTCAATACCTGCCAACAAATCTTTTGCTCAAGTATCTGTTGGAATAAAAATGATATTCGATATTAAAAATCTTCTTGAAAGAGAAAAATATGATATAATTCACATACATGGTGCACTGGCACCTACACTTCCTTTGATAACATTGTTTTTTTCGAATTCAACAAACATAATCACATTCCATGCGGCTTTCGATAGATCTATTGGTTATGAAGCACTGAGATCACCTCTAAAAAAATTTTTTGATAGATTGGATGGAGTTATCGCAGTTTCAGAGGAAGCAAAAAGATCGGTTTATAGATATTTCCCGGGAGAATACACGATTATTCCAAACGGAGTTGATCTCAAAAGATTTTCACCTTCAAATCCGAAACTTGAAAATTATATTGATGGAAGGATAAACATCCTTTTTGTCGGAAGACAGGATCCAAGAAAAGGTATAAAATTTCTTTATAAAGCGATGGATTACATTGTTGAAGAAATATCTGATGTTCGATTGATAGTTGTTGGTAAAGGTTTTTTGAAAAAATATTACGAGTTGTCGATCAGTGAGAAGGCAAAAGAACATATTGTTTTTGAGGATTATGTTGATTGGTCTTTACTTCCACTTTATTACAGCACCGCAAATGTTTTTGTTTCTCCCGCAACGGGAGGAGAAAGTTTCGGAATCGTTTTACTTGAAGCGATGGCATCTGGAACACCTGTTGTTGCAAGTAATATAAGAGGATACAGGCAGGTGATAAAACACAAGTATAACGGATTCCTTGTGAAACCAAAGGATCCAAAAGATCTTGCTGATGGAATTATTGAAGTTCTGAAAAACAGGGAATTGAAAGAGAGTTTAAAAAAGAATGGGCTGGAATTTGTGAAAAGATTTTCATGGGAAAATATTTCCAATGAAGTGCTCGAATTCTACTACAAAAAGATTGAAGAAAAGAGTAACCATAAAAAAGATAGATTGAGAAGATGGTTTTAAAGTATATTTTACCATTGCTTTTTGTTGTTATACTTTATGTTTATGGATGGGTTTACTGGTATTTCAGATTTTATAAGAAAAAGATATATGCAGGGAATATAATCTCCTTTCATAAGATTTCAAAATATCCTGAACTCGGTGGAACAACGAATATCGTTTTTCAATTTGAAAACTATTTGAAATTTTTAAAAGAAAATGGTTTTAAAACAACAACGATAGATGATTTTTTGAATTTTGAAGATGAAAAAAAAATTTTGATCTTTTTTGATGATGCTTATGAAAATGTTTACAGGTATGCTTTTCCGGTTATGAAAAAATATTCTTATACTGGAGTTTTATGTCCTGTTGCTGGATATATTGGAAAAAGAAATGTCTGGGATGCAAAAACCGGGAAATTCAGACATATGGATGTTAAAATGTTGAAAGAGATGAAAGAAAACGGATTTGAAATAATTTCACATTCATTTTCACATAAAGATCTCAGAAAATTGAATCAGGAACAATTGAAAATAGAGGTTGAACATTCGAAAGAGATACTTGAAGAAATTTTAAAAAAAAATGTTGACTATTTCCTTTATCCGTATGGTTTGACAAATGAAAAGGTGAAAAAAGCTGTTCGGAATGCTGGTTACAAAGGTGCTTTTACATCTTATACGGATAATGTTGATTTTGATATTTTTGAGATTCCAAGAAATACCCTCTATATTATTGATACAAATTTAGCTTTAAAAACTTTACTGACTAAAAGACCGGTTATACTCTTTGGACATTTTGATATGAAAGGGAGGATAACGAACTGGTTTGGAAGGTTTTCACCGGTTATAAAATTATGAAAAAGAAAACTCTTATCATCGATTACATTTTTCTTTTAAGACCAACGATTCAGGTTGCTTTATGGACTTTTTATTTCGTTGGAGTCTATCTTGCCTGCAGGGAAGATAGGAATCTTAAATTTTTTAATTTCGCTTTCAACTTTAAAACCTATTATATTCTTTTAGCGTATTCACTTTTGATGGGAGGAATATATATACTTAACCAGATCACGGATATAGAAACTGACAGGATGAACAGAAAACTTTTTATTTTACCTGAGGGAATTGTAAGTATAAAGAATGCATATATAACTTTTATATCCGTTGTTCTTCTTGGTTTCTTTATGATCTTTTTTAACTTTAAAATTGAAAAAACAATTTTAAACCTATTCATAATCTCTTTTATTATGGGTTATCTGTATTCAGCAAAACCGTTCTATTTTAAAAGTAGACCTTTTCTTGACCTTTTCTCGAATGTTATCGGTTACGCTTTTGTTGCTTCATTGATTGGTTATTTCTCAGTTAAGGATAGTTTCCCGAAGTTGATAATCTTTTTACCGTATATGTTTTCGATGGCTGCTATTTTCATAAATACAACGATCCTTGATTATGAAGGTGATAGAAATGCTGGGTTGAAAACAACAGGTATCTTTTTAGGTATAAAAATTTCTCTTCTGGCTTCGACATTTTTAATGATACTTGCTTTAATAACAGGTATTCACAACAGGGACATTCTTGCTATAATAACTACATCTTACTCTCTTGTTTTTTTCGTAATCTCATCAATTTTGAGGACAGATAAATATGTTAAGTGGTCTGTTATGTTCACATCTCCGTTTGTTTCATTTATACTCGGTTTAATTTTCCCTTACTTTTTATTACTCTGTGCTCTTACACTTTTTGTTTCCATCTTATATTACAGGAAAAGGTTCAACTATAATATAATATGAAAAAATTTTTTCTTTTATCCGTTCTGCTAATTTTATTTATTTTTCTTTACTCTTATCCTGTTTATAAACATGATGTTGATACTATTATCGATTTTATATATAAACAGGATTATGGGAACGCAATTGAACATACAGAAAAAATAAAAAACAAATATTCTCCTGTTCTCTATTATTTTCTAAAATCTACTATAGTATCAACCTATATGAGTGATTTTGAAACCGATTCTTTGTCTGAAATCCTTTTTTCAAGTTCTGATTCTGTTTTAAAATATGCGGATATGTCAAACTCGTATGACAACTTTTTTGCTGGCGGGATCTTTCTGTACAGGACTTACTTCTACTTGGATAAAGGTAATTACCCCAAAGTTATAAATACAGGTTTAACAGCATTGAAATATTTTAACAGGGCAATCGAACTCAATAAAAAAATGTATGACAGTTATCTTGGAAAAGGGGTTGTCAGTTATTTCATAAATAGGTTTAAGGATAAATTACCCTTTGTTACTGGAAACGATGATGGGATAAAACTGATAAAATTTTCTGCTGATTCTGGAATCTTTGTTCAGTATCCTGCCTACAATGTGCTTGCCATTCTATACCAGATGGATAAAAATTATAAGGAAGCGGAAATCGTATGTGAACGATTAAGAGAAATTTATCCAGAAAATCGAATGTTTTTGTTCACACATATAAAGATTCTTCTCGAACAAAAAAAATATGAGGCGGTTCTCCCATTACTTGAAAAGTTAAAAGAAAAGGTTGAAAAAGAACAACCGAAAACTTATGTAAACTTATCTTTTGTTTACTACAACATGGCTCTTGTTCATTATGAATTAAAAGATTTTGAAAAAGCAAAACTTTATCTTAGAAAATTGAAAAAGGTTTACATCTTGGCAAGTGATAATGGAAAGGTTAAAGAGTTTTATAAAAAAGGTGAGGTTTTAAAGAAAAAGTTGAATGGGTAAAAAACAAATTTTAGTAATCTCTTACTATCTATATCCTTTTTATAATTATGGTGGTGGAAGAAGGTTCTTTTCATTGTTGAAATTTTTTGATACCAACAAAATAGATTATCTCGTGATAACATCATCTGAAAAAACTTTTTTGGATCACAAAACACTTTTTATAAAAGATCCTTTCGTTAGAGGTAAAAGAGTTGATAGAGGGAATTCTTTTTTAAGGAGTTTCAACCCGTTACCTGATTCTATGTTTTTATGGTCCTATCAGGTTTTTAAATATATAAAGAAACATAGAAAAAATTTTGATAAAATAATCGTTTCATGTCCACCTTTTTCTTTACCTTTAATTTTATCCCTATTTTTGAAAAGAAAGGATTTTGATAAATTCATCCTTGATGTTAGAGATATATACTATGATGGAACTTTAAGAGATTATAAGATTCCATTGATTAGATTTATTGATTACATTTTTGATAGAATCATATTTAAAAGATTCCGAAAAATCACTACAAACATTCCAAGATATGTAGATCTCATAAAAAAAAGATATAAACTTGAAAGGGTTGATCTTGTGGTGAACTCACTGGATGATGAAGAGCAAAGATTGGAAAAGATAAATTTTAAAGAAAAAGTTATGCTTTATTCAGGTAAACTTGACAGGTTCAGATTCAATAAAGATTTTTTTGAAATATTCGAAAAAATTTCCCCCCGAATTGATTTTAAAATTTTTATTGCTGGAAAAGTTGATGAAAAAATAAAAGATTACCTTGAAAAGAAAAGTTTTGTTAAATTGTTGGGAGAACTGGATTATCGGGAAACACAGAAGTATGTTTTTTCTTCAGATATTTTTCTTATAATGCATCCTTTCGATTTGAAAGATGGTCAGTCGATATTCTCTTCTAAACTTCTTGACGGAATAAAGTTTAAAAAGAAAATTCTTTATGTTGGGCCTGAAAATGATGTGTACATTTTTGTTAAAGATAACAAAATAGGAGAAGTTATTTCAAAATCAGATGCCGGCGATTTGGAACAGAAGTTGAAAAGGTTGCTCGAGAATGAATACCATTATAACGATAGCATCTTTGAGAAGTTCAAACAACCTTTCAAAAACAGTTACTTTACTGAGAATCTTTTTTAATACTGTCTGGATGTGGGGCTTTGAAAACGAGTAGTGAACTTTTTTTATCTGATGTGTTCTCTATGAACATCCTGTCGTTTAGGTTCACATTGAACAATGTTCCTTCTTTTAATTTTGATTTAATCCCATTTATTGTAATTTCAACTTCTCCAATGATAGGTATTATGGTGAGAAAAGAGTTAGCGTTATGTTCTTTAACAGATTGTTTTGGATTTAAAGCAATTTGGAGAATCAAGCAATAACTGTTCTCAAAAAGTTTTCTATAACCAAAATTTTCTTCCTGAAATGGAATATTTTCAAATATATTCATAAAGACCTCCTTTAACTATTATTGTTTTATAAAGAAAAATGTCAACATTAACCATCCTTGAATATTTGTTTTTCTATTGTATAATTAAAACATGGAAAATTTAGTTTTACATACATGTTGTGCTCCCGATTTAACCTACGCTTATGAGTTTTTTAGTAAAACGTACAGGGTATTTGCACTTTTTGTTAACGATAATATGGATACTTTTGATGAGTTTCGAAAAAGATATGAAGAGGTTTTAAAAGTTTCAAAACATTATGGTTTTGAATGTAAAAATCTTGAATATGAAAATGAAATTTTTCTTAAAAATGTTGTTGGTTTTGAAGATGAACCAGAGATGGGGAAAAGATGTGAGATATGTCATCTTTTGAATTTCAGAAAGACAGCGAATTATTGTAAAGAGAATGGATTTAAAATATTTTCAACAACTTTAACGATAAGTCCTCACAAGAATGTTGATCTTATAAACAGTGTCGGCGAGAAAGTTGCAAAAGAGTTTGGACTGGAATTTGTAAAAGAGAATCTAAGAAAAAATGATGGATTTTTAAAATCGGTAAAGATATCAAAAGAGTTGAACCTTTATCGGCAGAGTTATTGTGGATGTATCTTTTCAAGGGGGAAAAGTGGACAGAGAGATAAAGTTTAAAAAATTTTTAAAGAAGATGGAGGATTGTGAAGGATGCCCGATGAGAAGTTATGGAGAGCCGGTATTCTCGGGTAATATTTTGCAGGAAATAATGATAATCGGTTATGAACCGGAAAGCCATAATTTCTCTATAGATTCAAAACTTGTTGCAAAAGCATCTTCTCTACTCACTCTGTATGAGACAGAAGTAAAATATGGAGCGTATATAACATATCTCTACAGATGTTCTCTCATCATTCATGGAGAACTTACTGATGAAGCGAAAAAAAGATGTAAGAGGTACCTTGAAGAAGAGTTTGAAATCGTCAAACCAAAATATCTTATAATTTATGACGAGCGAGTTTTAAAAGAGTTGGTTGAAAATTATGAAAGTATAATCAACAGTGAAGTCCAGCCAGTTGAAAGTAAAGTTTTTGATAGAAAAGTTAAGATCTATTTCATCAGATGAAAAAAGTTTTTTCTTTTGAAATTTTTGATTATAAACTTGAAGAGATAGAATCCAGTTTAAAACAAGTTTTTGAAAGTTTAGAACTTTTAAAAAAATTCTCAGACGAAAAAAAAATAATTTTAAAACCTAATCTTTTAACAAAACCTAATTCAAATCTCAATATCATAACAACAAATCCAATTGTAGTTGAAGCTGTTATCAGAATACTTCTTTCAGAAGGAATTAAAAAAGAAAGGATGGTTATTGCTGATGGGTCTTCAGCGATTCATAAAGATATGGATCCAATATTTAAGGAAACGGGGTATATGGATCTTGCTGAAAAGTATGGAATAAATCTTGTGAATTTGAATAGAACAAAGTATACCATCAAAAATAAAATAAAAATAAGTGAGTATTTAGTAGATCAACCCCATATAGTTAACATAGCGAAATTGAAAACACATATGCTAACAGCGTTAACTTTGTCCGTTAAAAACCTTTACGGTTTGATCCCTGGTGAGAGCAAGTTATATTATCATACAAGATATCCTGATACAGAAAGTTTTTCAGAGTTTTTGACGAAACTCTACGATACGATAAAACCTGACATCAATATCATAGATGGAATAACTGGAATGCAGGGAAACGGCCCTGGTGGTGGTGATTACGCTGCGACAGGACTTTTGCTGGTATCAGAGGATGGGTTTGTGCTTGATGATTTTGTTGCATCTCTTCTTGATTTAAAAACCGATGATGTTCCATTTTTAAAGATTGCACTGAAAAATGGTCTTTACAATCGGAACTATCAGGTGATCGGCAATTATCATAAATTGAATATGAAAATGCCCGACAGGAACAGTTTTAAAGTTTCTTTGAATTTTGCAAAACAAAAGTTTGTAAAACATTTTACTTCAAATTATCCTTTAATCATAACAGAAAACTGTAAAAGATGTTTCAAATGTTATAAATCGTGTCCAGCTGGAGCAATAAACGTAGTTGACGGATATCCACATGTAAGAGAAAGATTATGTATAACCTGTTATTGTTGTGTTGAAGTGTGTCAGTATAAATCGATAAAGGTTAAAAAGAGTATCCTTGAGAATCTGTATGAAAAGTTCAAAAAATGATCCACTTGTAAAAGTTTCACTTTTTCTTTTAAAGTATTTGCCTTTGAAGATCTTGATAATCATATCAAAACTGATTTCCGTATTGTTTTACAACTTTGGTATAAAAAGTAAAAAGAGAGTAAAAGAGAATTTGAAAAAGTATCGCATAAAGTTTTCAATAAAGATATACTTCAACAGTGCAGCATTTCTTGTTGAAAATTTATATCTTATGTTTCATGATCCAGATGAAAAAAGATTCGAGATAGAAAATTTGGAAATACTTGAAGATTTGAAAAGAAAAAATCAAAAGATTTCCTTAATCTCAGTACATTATGGCAACTGGGAGGTAGCAGGTCAACTTTTGCAGAGAAAAGGCAATAACATCTCTATAGTTTACCAGAAAAGGGATGAATGGTTTTATAGTTATATCGACATTATCAGAGTAAAATATGGAATAAAACTTATAGAGAAAAATTCTCCAACCGAGGTTTACAGAAAGCACATAGAGGAAGGAAGGATTTTATCCTTTATGATCGATCAGAGGTTGAACAATCTCACAACTAAAAAAATAAATTTTCTTGGTATCGAACAGGAGTTACCATCCGGGTGGTTCAAAATCATAGAAAAGTTTAAACTACATCCTGTTTTGATGATCACAAGGTTTGAAAAAGGGAAGCATAGAATTTATCTTTATGATGCATCCGGGTATACACTGGAAAAGATATACCAGTTTTTTGAAAATCAGATACGAAAGGATATATTTCAGTATGATTTCTTCAGTAAAATATTTCAGGATGATAACTGTTAGTTTTTTTCTTTTTCTCATCTTTTGTGGTAGAGAAGAAGTTGAAAAAGCTCAAATATATCAAAAGGATATTGTGATAGATTATAAATCCGATTATTATGAGGATGATGTAAAAGTTTATTCTTTAACATCGGATACAGGATATTACATTGACTCTCTAAAAAAGTATGTACTTAAAAATATTGAGTACACGAGAGAGGATGGAGAAAATGTAAAAATATTTGCAGATAGTTCTTACGTTTATGATAAGTCGATCGAGTATTTTGGAAATGTAAAAATTTTGTTTTCGGATTCTATGGTGTTGTATACAAAATTTCTACACTACAATATTGAATCAGATACTTTAAAAACCCAGGATTCGATCATGATTGAAAAAAAGAATGATAGGATGTTAACAAAAGGATTCGTGTGTTTTGATAATTTCAAAAAAACTGTTTTTCTTTCACCGGTTTTAATTTATGATGAAAAAGATTAATATTTTAATTTTTGTCCTGTCTTTGTTTTTCACAAAATGTTTGTACACCTACACTCTTTATTCTGAAAAGGCATCGATAAATAATGATACGATCTTTTTTTTCAAGAATGTTGATTTCAAATCAAACGAATACAATCTTACAACAGATTCATCATATATTTTGAAGAAAGATTCTTTGATATATTTCCCGAAGAGTTTCCTTCTAAAAAGAGATGATTCTATTAAGATATTTGCAAAATGGGGAGTTTACTTTATCAAAGAAAAAAGATTTCTGATAAATTTTCAAAAAACAGAAAAAGAAAAAAGATTTTCGATCGAAAGTGAAACTTTAAAAGTTTTTCTTGATGATTCACTTTTAGTTTTTACAGGGTTTCCTTTGTTTGAAAATGTTCAGGAAAATTTTAAAATTTCGGGTGATAGAATAGAATATTTCAAAAATACGGAAAAAACTTTTATAAAAGGTAATTCTTTTCTTCAAAAAAATGATTCTTCCTATACTATAAAATCTCAAAAGATTGTTATAGATGATAAAGATTCTATGGACATTTTTTCCAATGGTGTAGAAATATTCAACGATAGTTTTAAGATTAGATCTGACTCTGTTATTTATGACAGGAAAAATTCTTTCTTTAAAACAATAAAAAGAGGAGAAATATCCTCGAACAGTTCGTTCTTCCAGGGTGACACTTTTATTTTTTATTTTAAAAATGATAGTTTATACAGAATGGTTGGGAAAAATAATATTGTATTTGAAAATGAAAATGATAATATAATAAGAATAAAATGTGATTCAATCGATGGGTCTTTTAAATCTTCAAAAGTGGATATCCTTAATTTTTTCAGGATCAAAGAGAGTGAACTTCTAAAAAAGGAAAAAAATGATACTCAGATGTGAAAATCTTGTTAAATATTACGGCAGAAGAAAGGTTGTTGATCAACTGTCTCTTGAAGTTGAAAATGGAAAAATAATAGGACTCCTCGGTCCAAATGGAGCAGGCAAAACAACGACCTTTTATATGATGGTTGGGGTTGTTCCTGTATCATCAGGGAACATTTTTCTTGATGAGAAGGAGATAACTGATCTTCCAATGTATAAGAGAGCAAGGTTGGGGATAGGATATCTCCCACAGGAGAGTTCGATTTTCAGGCAACTAACTGTTAAAGAAAATCTTTTAGCGATACTTGAAATGTTGTTTCCCGATAGAAAAAAAAATGAGGAAAGGGCTGATGAACTTCTTGAAAAATTTAAAGTTTCACATTTAAAAGATCTCCCGGCGTACAAACTTTCCGGTGGAGAAAGGAGGAGGGTTGAAATCGCAAGGGCTTTGACTTCAAATCCAAAATTTTTACTTCTTGATGAACCTTTTACAGGAATAGATCCAAAGGTTAAGGAAGAAATTCAAAATATGGTTACCGATCTTGCAAAAGAAGGTATCGGAATTTTAATAACCGATCATAATGTAAGGGAAACACTTGAAATAGTGGACATAGCACATATAATATATGAAGGAAAGATCCTGCTGTCCGGTGATACTCACCAGTTGATCAACGATGAGAAGGCAAGAGAACTCTATCTTGGAGAAAAATTCAGATTATGAAACAAAAACTTGAGACCTCTTTAAGACAGGAAATAAAGTTAACACCACAGTTGTTAACACTTGTAAAAATTTTACAACTCCCTCTTCTCGAGTTACAACAGGTGATAACCAACGAGATTGAACAGAATCCATTTCTGACAGATGATGTTCTTGAAGAGGAAGATGTTACGTATGAAGAGGTTGAACCTGAACTACCTTTGAAGGATGAAATTGACTATGAATATTTTTTTCATGATGATTGGAAAAGGGCATCTTTACCTTCCGAAAGATATGATAGAGAAAGAGAGGAGTTCGATCCGATAACAAACGTTGAAGAACCTGAAAGTTTACAGGATTACCTTTTGACACAATCCCATATTTTTTTTGATGATCCAGATGAAATAAAGATCGCTGAAGAGATAACCTTTTCACTTTCGGATGATGGGCTTTTGGAAGTATCTTTATCACAGATCGCCGAAAATTTAAACATACCCATCGAAAAAGTTGAATATGTCCATTCAAAATACAAATTCTTTGATCCAGTTGGTATCGGCAGCAGAAGTGTTCAGGAAGTTCTTCTGACTCAACTTGAAAATCAGAACAAAGTTGATTCATTGGAGTACAGGATCATTAAAGATTTTTATGAAGAGTTTTTAACTAATAAACTCTACATTATTGAAAACAAATTAAAAATCACCAGAAGCAAACTTGAAAAAGTGATTGAGTCGATCAGAAGTTTGAATCCCAAACCAGCAAACGGAAGTTGGGGTAAAAGTTCAGATTATATTATTCCGGATGTTATAGTGGAACAGAGAGGGGAAGAACTCTATGTGTCTTTGAATCTACAATCTTTCCCTGAAGTTCATCTGAGTAAAAGTTATTTTGAAATGTACAAAAATAATGAAAACCTTTCTCAGGAAGAAAAAAAATTTTTAAAAAACAAATTCAATGCGGCATTGTTTTTACTTGAAGGTATATATAGAAGAAATAATACCCTTTTGAAAATATCAGAAAGGATCGTTCAGATTCAAAAAGATTTTTTCTTCAATGGGATTTCCTCTTTAAAACCGCTCACTTTGAATGATATCTCAGGTTATATAGGAGTTCACGAGGCAACAGTTTCAAGAGCGATAGAAAACAAATATATGGAAACACCTGCGGGGATATTCCCTTTAAAATTTTTCTTTTCTAAAGGTGTTAAAAACACAACAGGATTTGAGGTTTCAAACAAAAAAATTATGAATATCATAAAAGAAGAGATAGAGAATGAGGACCCGAACAATCCTTATTCGGATATAGAACTTGTAAAAATTCTTGAAGAAAAACATTCGATAAAGATTGCGAGAAGAACAGTCGCAAAATATAGAGAAAAATTAAATATTCTCCCTTCATCGAAAAGGAAAGGGATTCTCAGGAGGTAAGATGAAATATCTATTTTTATTTTTTTCAACCGTTTCACTTGTTATCATCTCTTTTTCGCTAACGATTTATGATGTTCAATATACCGAAAACATTTCTGGTGCTTCACCCTATGCCGGACAAACAGTTACAGTTTCGGGAATAGTTACAAGAGTTTTCGGAGTCAATGTGTATATACAGGATGATACTTTACCATGGCATGGAATTCTTGTGTATAATCCCCCAACCCCTGTTGAAGTTGGAGATTCTATAAGTGTAACAGGACAGGTTGTTGAATACAATGGAAAAACTGAGATCTCCAATCCAACAACACTATCAGTTCTTGCAAAGGGAAGAACGATTCCAGGTCCGGTGAAACTTAAAACAGGTGAGGCAGGGAAGGAAAAATGGGAAGGAATGTTTGTTCAGATAGAGAATTGTTATGTTAGTCAGATAATAACAGCGAGAGAATGGCAAATCGATGATGGCACAGGGCCTTTAACTGTATACGAGGATCTTAACTATCCTGTAACAGTTGAATCTCTAAACGATACTTTTATTTTTGTTAGAGGATGTATGGATGAATACAACGGTAAATTTGAATTGAGACCTTACGGAAACGATGATGTTTTAAAAACACTCGATGGAAGTGGAATTTTAAATGTGAATCCAAAATTTTTCAACGATTCTTCCTATAACGATATAAGAGTTGATCTTATCCCTAATGTTGATACTGTTTATGGAACGATAAAATATATAAAAATCGTTTTAAACAAAAAGGTTATTACAGATTCAATAAAAGTCATCTGCGATTCATCTTTAATTTCTCTTGATTCAACAAAAATAACTTTTGATACGACTTCAACAAAAACCACGATCAACATAAACGATATTTCTTTCAAGGATACGATAAAAATTTATATAAAAGATTACTATTTTACAAATGCTGATACAGTAAAGATGTATTCTGGTGTTGCTCAAACACAGTTGCTGCCTGTTTCTTCTTTTTTTGTTATGAAGAAGATCCCTTTCTCTAATATGATGAAGATTTCTGAGGTTCAGTCAACAAACGATGGATACAATTCGAAGTACGCTGGACAGGTTGTTTCAGTTAAGGGAATCGTAACTGGATCCTCAAATATTTTTTCGCCAACGGCAACATCAACCGGTTTTTATATACAGGATCAAACCGCTGGTGTTAACATATATTCTTCTTCAGATCCAGCTGATCAAAAATTTAAAGAGGGCATAGAGGTCATCGTTAGAGGAACAGTTACAGAATACAACGGATTAACTGAAATCAAATATTCATCTCCAGATACTGACGTTTACATTATAAATGACACGATAGCGGTAGTTGAACCTGAAGAACTTTTGAATTCTCAGGGGATTTCGGAGAATGTTGAGGGAAAACTTTTAAAGATCAGGTATGGAAAGATTTTAACATATCCTGTTGATGCTGGAACGGGAAAAAATTTCCAGGTTCAAAACGGTTTTTCAGTTATAGATGTGAGAATTGGACAATCTACAGGACTTTATCTTGATGATATTATGAATTCGATAGTTCCAGGTAATATACTTGATGTCACAGGAATCGGTGGGCAGTATGATAACCAATCACCATACACTTCTGGGTATCAACTTCTTGTTCGCAAAAGGTCAGATATAAACATTTTAAGTTTACCTGAAGATTCCACATTTTCTGTTTCACTCTTTCCAAATCCTTTCTCACCAGATTATGGACAGGTGTTGAGGATCGAGTTGAAAGGTTTGAACACTGAAAGGTTCACTTTGAAAATCTATGATATAAACGGAAAACATATAAAAACTATCGCTGAAAACCAACCGGGTTCAAATATATATCTATGGGATGGTAAAGACAAGAATGGAGCAAAGTGCAACATTGGAGTATATATACTCAATGTATCCAGAATCGATTCAAAAGGTTATGTTACATCTATCACTAAACCAGTTGTTATTTCAACAAAATTAAAATAGTTGAGGTAAAAGATGAAGAATAAAGTTTTAATTTTCATAATTTCATTTTTACTTTTCCTGAACACTTTTGCTGTATTTGAATATATCCCCGGGAATGTTCAATCAAAAAGTATGGCTTTTGCTACAACCGGAATGCTTACCGGAATAGATAATATAACGGTTAACCCTGCATCAATCGCTGGACTTGATAAGTATCAGGTTTCTGTGTCATACGAAAACCTTTACAGGTTTATACACACAGCTTCAATTTCTGGTGGTTATTATTCAAACTATGGTAATCTTGGATTAAAATATTCTGAACTTTTTGTTCTGGGAGATTATTCAAACATTGATTCTATAATTTCTACAAACACAAGATTACAGACCGAACGAGTCGTTCAATTAACTTATGGTATTGGTTTTAACGATGTGATCATGGTTGGAACAAATATTAACTTTCTTTTCGCTGAGCAAAAGATGGAAGGAATCGATGACAACAACAACATCTATTATACTGCAGATATGGGTATAATAGGTAGGATTTATGATAGGTGGTTTATTGGTTTATCAGTTTCCAATCTAACAGATACATATATCGTTGGTTCCATGAGTAACGAAAGATACTATATATCAAGAAAGGTTTCAGGTGGTTTAACTTTCAGCCCCTATGAGAGTTTAACAACCAATTTTGATGTTTCAAAAATAAGTGGTGAACCAACATCGTTTGGCTTCTCATTCAAGTCCCAAATCGTGAAAAATGTTTTTACAATATTTTCAGGGATAAGAAATTATCCTGCAACTCTTGGTCTTGGATTTGAAATAAAGATTAAAAATATATCCGTTGACTATGGATACACAACAGTGATAAATCTTCCTTCAAGAAACCACATTCAACTGTCCTATTCGTTTTAGGAGAACTTTATGAAAAGGATATACATTTTTCTTTTGATACTAACCATCTTTTCAATAATTTTTTCACAGGAGAAAATCGATATAAACAATGTTGATCCTGATGTTCTCGACACTCTTTTTTTACCAGATGAGGTCATAAACAATATAAAATTGTATTTAAAAAAACATGGAGAGATAAAATCGATATATGAACTCATTGAGATCGATGGTGTCGATTATGAAATATTTTCAATACTGAAGGATAAGTTTGAGATCAAACCTGATACAACTCTTGATTCAACTTCGATCTATATTTTGAGAATGCAGGATAGGCTTGCGAGTGAAGAGAATCCCTCAAGGGGAGCGATTGATCTCTGGGAAAGGTTGCTTGTTGAGAAGATCAACATCAACAAAGCTGGATTTGAACAGATCTCACAGATCTACGGTGTCAGATTGACTGATGTTGAAGCCATAATGCAGGGAAAAAAGACAAGAACATACAGGTATCCAAGTGATCTCAGAAGAACACCTAACCTTACATATTATGCGTATTCGAACTTAAGGAATTATGTATCTTTCAGGGATCAGAAGAAAAAATTTTTTGATCTTTCAGGATACATCAGAACAAAAGTGAAATATTCAAACGATGATACATACGGTTATTCTTCCTTTTCCTCACTTGCAAACGAACTATCTTATAGATTGAAACAACTTGAGATCATAAACCCTGATTCCTCTAACCTTAGGAATACTCTTTTAAAATCTGGTTATACACCTGAGGAAGTTGATTCTCTCAAAAGTAGAATTGAAAGAGAATATCTACAGGTTTCGAAAAGAAAAATAGGTGCAAACCTTTACAACAAATTGTCATTTAATGTCGGGAACAACTTTTCTTTCGGAACACTTTTTACAGATTATTCAACACTTGGACAAAGAGGTTTGAAAGGTTATGTTGAGATAAGGGATGTTCCATTTGTAAAGAATCTAATATTTGGGAATTATCGAGTAACTCTGAATGAAGGTTTGGTTTTTGATAATACCGATGAAAAAAGTTCAAGAATGTATGACAGGAGTTCAGGGCTTTTTGTTGATGTAAACGAATCTTTTGCAAACAATCTTTTGGGAGTTGCCGTTGAAGGAAATTTCAGTAGATTGTATTACCTTTTGTTTGTGTCCGATAAAAACAGGGACGGAATTTTGAACAGAGATTCAACAGTCAATCTTCCATTTCTAACGAAAACTTACATCGATGAATTTACGGATGTTTACAGGGAAAAAACATTTGGAGGGAAAGTGGCTCTAAATATTGGGGGAATTTTTAATCTCCCACTTGTAACGCAGATCGGTATTTCAGGTTTCAACTCGATCTTCGATAGGAGTTTCAAACGGGACAGTTTAACACTTGATATACCATACGATAAAGACAACCTTAATGTTCCTGTATACACAACAGATTTTACAGGTGATCGAATGAGTGTTTACGGTTTGAATTTTCAAACAGCATACAAAAATGTTTTTTTACAGGGTGAAATTGCAAAACAGGAAAACAGTTATGCTTATGTTTTGAAAAGTGGTCTCGTTTACAACGATTTTTATTTTGTTGGACTTTTGAGAAGATACGGGGTTGGCTATACCAATTTCTATTCAAGACCTTTCTATGAGCAATCGAGGTATGATGATTCAGAGTTTGAAAAGACATATAGATTGATAGATCCGCTCTTCACTTTTATACTCGATGATCCAAGACCAAAACCTGAGGAGGGAATATATCTTGAAACAAGGTATCGAATCCTTTCGAACCTGACACTAAATTACACATATCTTGATATCTGGAGAACTCTTGATTATAACCTGCTCAATTACAGATTTCAAACTGAAGTCGAATTGAGGCCTGTTTACCCTGTGAGGATAAGGTTGAAACATAAAATACAGGAGAAAAATATTTACAAAAATATAGTTTCAACAAATTCGCTAACGAACGAAACAACCTTAAGAATATTCACAGTTCTTGATAACGGTGATTATCTGAATTTCGAAGCAAGGTATGGAATGGTAAAACTCACAACAGGTGGAAACCTTGAGAACAATTTTATCGATGGTTCTTTCGTTAATGTTTCCTATGAGAAAAAGTTTACCGATTTTCTATCTTTGCTTGGTGGTATTGCTACATGGAATACTGATGGAATGAGTCAATGGATCCTTGAGGATAATGGAATAGATTTTCTCTATGGAAAAGGTAACAAGATGTATTTGACTTTTGTTGATCGAATATCAAACATCCTTTCGATGAGGATGAAATTATCTTTGAAGAATCAGGAAACAACATTTTCAGGAATATCACTTTACAACAACAGATATCGTTATATTGATTCTGATTTTCAGGTAATTTCGGATTTTAATGAATATAAAAATCTTTTGGGTATATCCTGTCAGATAGATATCAGATGGTAGGAGGAAAAATGAATAAGTTTTTTTATATTGTTCTTTTGAGTTTTTTATGTGTTAATCTATTTTCCTATGTTTCTTTATACAATACGGGTCTTGGAGATTTCAACACATCGCTTTTCAGTAAAGGAGCAGCACTCGGGAACAACGATTTCTTTTTCAATCCACTTTTGAATCCAACGGTTGAATGTATAACCACAAACTATTTGGTCTCTCTTGGTTTTTATGGATTATCGACAAGGGAAACACGATCAAAGTATATCTTCGATTCATACGAAAACAGTGTCGCGAAAAAGAATGTTTACGATAACACGTTTCTTTATGGAGAACCTGCTTACATTTTAGGTTATATGCCAATATCAGATTTTGGTCTCTATTTAGGTTATGAAAATTATATAAACAACGATTATACTTATCGACAGATATACAGAAACGATAACTATGTTATACTCTATGATGAAAGTTATGTCAGGATTGGAAATGTTAACACATACTTTTTGAGTTTGAATTATAGGTTTTATGGATTCGCTTTGGGAACGAACTTTTCAATAATGCAGGGAGATGGTTCATCAGATTACTCAAAACTTTTTGTTGATCCTTCTTTTGTTGATTCCACATCATCCACAAAGGAAAATTACTCCGGTATCAGAGGAAATATTGGAATTTCCTACAACCATAAAGATGATATTATCTTAACTTTTGTTTACAATATCAGAACATATCTTACAGTTAACAGAGTAACCGATATCATCGCTTCTGATACAAATCTTTTGACTGAAACAGTCTACTATATAATTCCAAACATATTCTCTTTAGGTTTAGAATACAGAGCAAAGAATGTTGCACCGGCAAAATTTTATTATTCTCTGACTTATGAAAGATGGAGTGAACTCAACGGTGATTTTAAAGATTATAACGATTTGATCAAATACAATATCGGAGTTTCACATGAACTGAATAGAAATATTGATCTTATGTATGGTTTTATGTATGAACCATACAGAAAGGATAACAGATTGGTTGATATAGGTTTTTCAACAGGACTTACTTACAGATTAGGGATGACAGAGTTTACACTTGCTGTTAACTATAAAAATATCAACTATGAAAAAGAAGAAGTTTATTATAACGATAGAGTTTTAAAATTCGTTGGAGATGTTTCAATCAAATTTTAGGAGAATTATGAAAAAGATAATTTTAATTCTATTACCTTTAATTATTTATTTAACAATCTTATCACAGGAAGAGTTAAAACTTTTCCCTGTTGATGGAGTTTTACCAATGAACGATAGAGAGTATACAAAAACTCTTATAAAACTTTTTGACAGTTCGAATAAAACCATCCATGCTGTCATTTATCAGGTAGGTTATTATCCAGATTATCCTGAAGGTGAACCAACCGATATTCAAAACTCTTTGATAAATGCGGTCAAAAGGGGTGTCAAGGTTGTTGTGATCGTAGATCAATCCTCATGGAATCCTTCTCTATCTGTCAAAAATGATGAATATGTAAAGTATATGAGACAGTTTGGAATTGAGGTTTACTTTGATATGCCCGATATAACAACACACGCAAAATTTGTTGTTATAGATTCAACCATAACTGTGATCGGTTCCACAAACTGGAGTTTTTATGCTCTTGCAAAAAACAATGAATGTGCTGTCGCGGTGAAATCAAGGGATATATCTTTAAAATATGAAGATTTTTTTGAAAAACTTTATAAGTTTAAATTCGATAGTTTAACGATAACACCTTAGGAGTTTTTATGAAAAAGTTATTATTTTTCTTATCGATATTTTCTTTTTACTTTTTATTCTCTGATAGTTTAAATTTTCTCCCTGCAGATGGAGCGATGACGATGAACAACAGAGAGTATTCAAAAAATTTATTGAAACTTATAAAAAATTCGAAAAAAACGATTCATATCATGATGCTTGAAGGTGGTTATTATCCTGAAAGAAAGGAAGGAGTTAACCAGAAGATTTATGAATCTCTTTTTGATGCAGTAAAAAGGGGAGTAGATGTGAAGATTATTCTTGATCAATCAGGTTTTAACCCGAATCAAAGCATCAGGAATAAGGATCTTGGTGACTTTTTAAGAAGTGGTGGTGTAAAGGTTTATTATGATGATCCTGAAGCGACATTGCACGCAAAAGCGATGGTAATAGATTCCGTTTTTGTTATAGTTGGTTCAACAAACTGGAGTTATCAGGCACTTGATAAAAACAATGAAGCATCCATACTGATTAAATCCGACACACTGGCTCATATATATGAAAACTATTTTTCAAAAATACTTGAAAAAGCATCTGATAAAATAACAGTTTTTTAAGAGGTGAAAATGAAAAAGAATTTTGCGATTTTATTTGGTTTTCTGTTCTTTTTATCAATTTTTTCAAAAGATATTGTGATAATACATACAAACGACATAAGAAATGTTCTTGATAGAAGGGAAGCAACTTTTATCAACCCTGATTTTCCTCCAGTTCTTGGAGGTATATATTCGCTTTCGACAGCTATCAAATATGAAAGAGAGAAGGCCAGTAAAAATGGTGCTATATTTCTTTTATTTGATTCCGGCAATTTTGTATTTAAAACTGTTGATAACGACTCTGTGGATTTTCTTAAACCTGCTTTGTATTTTAACCATATGGGTTATGATATAGTTAATCTCGGTATCGATGAAATAATCGCAGGTCCTGAGTTCTTTTTGAACTCTGTAAAATTGTTTCATCCGAAACTTATCTCTTCAAATTTAAAGATTCTTAACTCAGATTTACAACCTGAAAGGTATGTCATAATCGAGAGGGAAGGGGTAAGAATAGGTATCTTTGGACTCTTATCTGAATATGCTTTATTGAATATGGATGAAAGTGTCGCTGAAAATTATATCATAAGCAAAGAGATCGATGTTGCAAAAGAGATGGTGGATATATTGAAAAAAAATAGATGTTCAATTATAATTGGTTTAACATCGGTTGGCCTTGAACATGACAAAATTATTGCCGAAAATGTTGAAGGTATAGATATAATATTTGGTGGATTCGATGGGATTGGTTTGAGAAATGCTATCGAAACACCTAAAAATCATACGATCATAATGAAAGGATATGGTGAGTTGTCAAGTTTTGATAAGTTGGTTTTGAAAGTTGATGATTTTGGAAGGATAACAGGATATCGATCCGAAGTTGTTACACTTTTTGAAGAGAGATATCCAGAGGATAAAGAACTTGAAAAAATCTTAAAATAGAGTGGAGGTTTTATGACTCAAAAATTTAAAAATTTTATCAATGGAGAATGGGTTGATTCTGTTACAAAGGAAACTTTTGAAAGCAGGATGCCGGCTGATTGGAGTAAAGTTGTAGGTATATTCCCGAAATCAAATAAAGATGATGTTGATCTTGCTGTTAGGGCTGCGAAGGAAGCATTTAAAAGTTGGAGAAAAGTTCCAGCAGCAAAAAGAGGTGAACTGCTCGGTAAAGTTGGTGATATAATGGTGAAAAGAAAAGAGGAAATAGCGAAACTGATGACAGAGGAAATGGGAAAAATAATGAAGGAGGCAAGAGGTGATGTTCAGGAAGGCATAGATACTGCATACTATGCTTTTGGTGAAGGTAGAAGATTTTTTGGCAGAACTTCTCCATCTGAACTTCCGAACAAAGTTGCTATAACCTTTTTAAGACCCATAGGAGTTGCCGGACTCATAACTCCATGGAATTTCCCGATAGCGATACCAACATGGAAAATGTTTCCTGCATTACTTTCTGGAAACACTGTTGTGTTAAAACCAGCATCAGATACACCTGCACTCGCAACAAAACTTGTTGAGATAATGGATGAAGCCGGTTTTCCCAAAGGTGTTGTCAACCTCGTTCATGGTCCAGGTGGTGCTGTTGGAAATGCGATTCTTGAACATAAGGATATTGGAGTTGTTTCTTTTACAGGTTCTTCTGAAATTGGAAGACATATCGCATCAGTTTGTGGAAGGACCTTGAAAAGGGTTTCCCTTGAATTGGGTGGTAAAAATGCTCAGATAGTTATGGATGATGCTGACATTGATCTTGCGGTTGATGGTGTTTTGTTTGGTGCTTTTGGAACAGCGGGACAGAGATGTACTGCAACCTCAAGATTGATATTGCATGAAAAGATCCATGATCTTTTCGTTGAGAAACTTGTAAAAAGGACTGAGGAGTTGAAATTAGGTTATCCATGGGATGAAAGTATAGATGTCGGTCCGGTTATCAACGAGTCATCGATGAACAAGATTTTAGAATATGTTAAAATTGGAAAAGATGAAGGAGCAAAACTGGTGACAGGTGGTTATAGATATCAGGAAGGTGTATGTAAAAATGGATGGTTTGTGAAACCAACAATCTTTGTTGATGTTAAACCTGGAATGAGGATAGAACAGGAAGAGATTTTTGGGCCGGTTCTTTCTGTGATCAAGGTGAAAAGTTTTGAGGAAGCGATAGATGTGCTCAACGATGTCGAATATGGACTTTCAAGTTCAATCTATACTAAAAATGTAAACCTTGCATTCAAAGCGATAGAGGATATCGATACTGGAATAACTTATGTCAATGGCCCAACTATAGGTGCTGAATGTCATCTACCATTTGGTGGAACAAAGAATACCGGAAATGGTCATAGAGAGGGTGGATGGACTGTTTATGAGATATTCACAGAACAAAAAACTGTGTATATAGATTATTCTGGTAAATTACAGAAAGCACAGATCGATGTCAGTATAGAAAAATAAAAATAAAGGGGAATTTATTTCCCCTTTATCAAAAAGGAGTTTTATGAAAAGATTTTTTTATATACCAGTTTTGATCGTTTTATTTTTTACATCCTGTATGTTACTCCCTTTGCCTCAGAGTGCTGAACTTGAGTTGAGTTATTCTCCAAACCCTGTAACCGATGGAACATACAGTGCAACAAATGGTTGGTCATTTTATGCTGATGTTACAATAAAGGAAAAAAACAATATTGGCGTGACACTTGGTAATCATGGACCTGAAGGATGTTGTTGTTATGGACAGCTCATAGTTAACGGTATTGTTGTTGAAACATATTATTATGATGAGGATGAAGTCAGGAGTTGGTTTGGAACTTTGAGGATAGATGGTGGAAGTTCCATATCAGAAGATAATGCACTCTTTACAACAGGAAACTATACTTCTGCTAAGATGGTGGAAACCTATTATGGCAAAGACGACAATGGAAATATTGTTAGCTGTACAAACACTTTGATATTGAATGCAACAAAGAAAATTAAAAAAATATGAAATGCCCATACTGTGGTTTTGAAGAGAACAGAGTTATAGATTCAAGAGCGAGTAAAGATGGTCAGAGTGTTAGAAGAAGGAGAGAATGTCTCCAATGTAAAAAAAGGTTCACAACCTATGAGTATGTTGAAAAAACACCTTTACTCGTTATTAAAAGGGATGGTAGAAGGGAACCGTATGCGAGGGATAAACTGATTGAAGGTATCAGAACCGCATGCAGGAAAAGACCTGTTTCTAATGAAAGTATCAACAAAATTGTTGAGGATGTTGAAAGAAAGCTTTTTGCAAAAGAATCCGAAGAAGTGGAGTCAAAAATTATTGGAGAGATCGTTATGGAACACCTGAAGGAGATAGATGAGATATCATATGTTAGATTTGCCTCCGTTTACAGACAGTTCAAAGATATGAATGAATTCATAGAAGAGTTGAACTCACTTTTAAACAAAGGAGAAAAGAATGGTAATAAGAGAGACAAACATAAAAGAGTTAAGGATGATATCAAGGGGAAAAGTTAGAGATATCTATGAATTTGAGAATGATAAACTTCTCATAGTGACAACTGATAGAATTTCAGCATTCGATTTTGTACTTGAAAATGGTATTGAAGGAAAAGGAAAAGTTTTGAACAAACTATCAAAATTCTTTTTTGAACTCACAAAAAATATTGTTAAAAACCATTTTCTCTATGATGATTTTGATGCACTTCCTAAGGAATTAAAAAAATATGAATATTTAAAAGACAGGTTTATGATAGTTAGAAAAGCGAAACCGATTCCATTCGAATGTATCGTTAGAGGGTATATAACAGGCAGTGCATGGAGTGAGTACATAAAAACACAAACTGTTGGTGGAACTTTTACAAGAGGTGGATATCTTGAATCAGAAAAATTTGATGAACCTCTTTTCACTCCAACAACAAAAGCGGAAACAGGACATGATGAGAATGTGTCTTTTGAATATATGAGAGAAAAACTCGGTGATGAACTCGCAAAAAGGTTAAGAGATTTATCCCTGCAACTTTACAGATTTGGTTCAGAATTCCTTTCAGAAAAGAATATCATACTTGCTGATACAAAATTCGAATTTGGATTACTTGATGGTGAAGTGATTCTGATAGATGAGATTTTTACTCCCGACTCGTCAAGATTCTGGTTAAAAGAAACGTATGAGGTTGGGAAAAAGCAGGAACCTTTTGATAAACAACTCATCAGAAATTATCTTCTTTCAACTGATTGGGATAGAAAATCACAACCTCCACAACTTTCGGATGAGATAGTTCAAAAAACTTCAGAAATCTATAAAAAGATTTACACTTTAATAACAGATGAACAGATATCCTGATAGTTTACTTAGAAAGGTAAAAAATCCGATTCAATACATAGGTAATGAGTTCAATTTGATAAAAAAGGACCCTGAAAAAAAAATCAGGGTTTTGCTTTCGTTTCCTGATCTATACTCGATAGGGATGTCCTCTCTTGGACATCTTCTGAATTATTACTATTTCAACTCTTACGATGATGTTTATGCTGAAAGGGTGTACGCTGTTGAAAAAGATATGGAAGAACTTTTGAAAAAACAGCAGATCTCCCTTCTTTCACTTGAGACGAAAACTCCAATAAAGGAGTTTGATATTATAGGTTTCACGGTTGAATATGAGTTAACATTCACAAACATTTTACAGATACTTGACCTTGGTAAAATTCCATTGTTTTCAAGAGACAGGGATGAAAGCTATCCTATTATTGTTGCCGGTGGAACAGTTGCTTTTAACCCTCTTCCGATAAAAGATTTTATAGATATTTTCTTTATAGGTGAAAGTGAAGAGATGGTAGAGGATATCATTTCAATAATGAGAAAACTGAAATGGGGTGAAATCACAAAGTATCAAGCATTACAACTTTTTGATCAACTGGATTACACTTATATACCTCAACTTTCAGGGAAAAATAAAGATGTTTTTCAACGGATCGATGAGGGATTTTCCCAGAGAAAAAATTTTACAAACCCAATAATCCCTATTGGGAAAACAGTTTATGAAAGGGATGTTGTTGAGATAAGCAGAGGATGCACAAGAGGATGCAGATTCTGTCAAGCAGGATACATCTATAGACCTGTGAGAGAAAGGAAAAAGGAACTCGTTATAAGTGATTGCACGGAGATTGTTAAGAATTCTGGTTATGATGAAATTACACTTCTGTCTCTGTCCGCAACAGATTATAAAGAACTTTTTCCACTCTTGAAAAGTTTAAACAAAAACCTTTCAAAAAATAAAGTTTCTATTTCACTCCCTTCTTTAAGGATCGGAGAAATAAAGAATGACCTGCTGAAAGAGATTTCAGAAATCAGAAAATCTGGCTTAACCATAGCAGTTGAGACAGGTTCCGAAAGGTTAAAAAGGGTTATCAACAAAAATATACCAAACGATGAAATCTTTGAAACGATTGAAAGAGGGAAAAATCTTGGATGGAAACATGTAAAACTTTATTTTATGGTTGGATTACCATATGAAGATGAAAACGATATTCAGGAAACTGTGAATCTTTTGAACAATCTTGGCAGAAGATTTAAAGAATTCGTTATCAACGTTTCAATATCTCCGTTTGTTGCAAGACCCTTCACTCCTTTTCAGTGGGTAAAACAGGATGACATTGAAACAACAAGAGAAAAAATTTCAAAGATTTTAAATGGAGTCAAGTACAAAAATATTCATATCACATACAGGGATCCTGAGATCTCATTTCTTGAAGGAGTTTTTGCAAGGGGAGATGAAAGGTTGAATTCTCTTGTTTATGAAGCTTACATGAAAGGCTGTCGTCTCGATGAATGGAGTGAATACTTTGACTTTAATAAATGGAACGAAGCATCACAGCATATTGGTATTGAACCCGGGAAGTATTTAAGAGAAAGAGCGATGGATGAAGAGTTACCGTGGGATTTCATCAACTGTAAGGTTTCAAAGAGTTATCTGGAGAAAGAGTATCTTGCATCACAAAAGGAGATTTTTACAGAAGATTGTCGCAGGGATAAATGTACTGGATGTGGTGCATGTAAAGGTGAAATCGCTGGTGAACTTGTTGAAGAAAAAGTGGAACAGTTCTCAAATGTCAACGATTTTATAAGAAGAAAACAGAAAAAATTGATAAACCCTTTGGTGAAAAAAACGAAACTTCTTTTACTCTATTCAGTTGATCCTGTATTCCAGTATGTATCACATCTTAACATGATCAACATTCTGAACACTGGTTTTAGAAGGTCAAAACTCCCATTTATATTTACACAGGGGTTCAACCCAAGAATAAAAATGAACCTTGGTTATCCAAAACCGGTATTTGTTTATTCTCAGATGGAGATGGTTGAAGTTTATCTTGAAGGTTTGTTTCTTGATAATCTTCTTGATGTTCTAAATAAATCTTTCCCTGAGGGAATAAGATTCTTTTATGCAAAAGAACTTCTGAATGAAAAGGATTCGGTGATCTCAAGGATCAACAGAAGTGTAATGGTTTTTGAATTCGATGTTCAACAGAAAAATATGGATTGTATTAAAAGTTTTCTTGAGAGTGAACATTTCCCCATAAAAAGAATTGTTAACGAAAGAGAAGAGGAAGTTGATATCAGAAAATATATAGATATAATTGAAGTGGGAAAAGGATTCATAAAGGTGGTTTTAATTTTGGGAAAAGAAGGGAACATAAAATTTGAAGAACTGTATAAAAAAGTTTTATGTGTTGAAGAACTAAAAGATATAAATGTTTACAGAGAAAAATTTTTCATCTCTGAAAATGGAAAGATATTTGAGGTTAGATGATGAATGAACTTTTTATTTCTAAAATGGAGAACAGTATAATCATTGCACTGAAAGAGGACTCGAAACTTGTTGAGATCAGTGTTGATGATACAACGAAAAGTTCACTCGTCGGAAATATTTATAAAGCAAGGATCGAACATATTTCAGAAGGCATACAGGCGGCTTTCGTTGATATTGGAGAAAAAAAGAAAGCGTTTCTTCCCCTGAACACTCCGGATGGTAAAGTGAAATTTGAATATTTTGGTGAGATCGATGAAGATGTTGAGAATTTTATGGAAATAAAAGAGGGAGATGAGATCCTCGTTCAGGTTGTGAGAGATGAGATAAACTCGAAAGGTGCGAAACTTTCTTCTTATATTTCAATCGCAGGTAATTATCTGATTCTCGTTCCATTTGTTCATTTTATCGGAGTTTCGAAACAGATAAAAGATAAAGAGTTCAAATCGTCGATAAAATCGTTCATATATTCTTTTTTACCGCAGGATATGGGGGTTATCGTAAGAACAGCTGCGCTTGATGCGAAACCAACGATTTTGAAGAAAGAATTTTTTGAACTTTTAAAAATATGGGACAAGATTGTAAAAAACATTGAAAAGAAGAAATCTCCAACATTACTTTACAGGGAATCATCTCTCGTGATAAAAACAATTAGAAACCTTATGAAGAGAAACCTTGATGCTATTTATGTTGATTCAAGAGAAATATTCAATGAGGTCACAAATTATTTAACATTTATAAACCCCTTGTTGAAAAGTAAAGTTAATCTTTATAAATTCAAAATTCCAATGCTTTCTTACTTCGAGATCGATAAAGAGATAGAGAAGATGACAAAACCTGAAGTTTATTTGAAAGGTGGTGTTTCCATAGTTATCGAAACAACTGAAGCTTTAACGGCAATAGATGTTAATTCAGGAAAAATTTCAAAAAGTCGAGATGATATAAATCTTGTTAAAGATATAAACCTTATGGCAGCTGAGGAGATCGCCAGACAATTGAGGTTGAGAGATATAGGCGGTCTTATCGTTATAGATTTTATAGATATGGAAGATGAACAATCAAGGAAAGAAGTTTTTAATTATTTGAAAAAATGTTTAAAAAATGATCGTTCAACAACAAAAACCTTGAAACTTTCACAGTTTGGACTTGTTGAAATGACGAGGAAAAAGATCGGACCTTCTGTTACGATGAATTTTGTTGAGAAATGTCAATGTTGTGATGGAAGGGGATATATAGCAAAACCAATATTTCTTGGTTTGAAACTTACAAGATGGATAAAAGAGAATATAAAGAACTATACAAACGATACCCTGATAATAAACTGCAACAAAGAATTATCAGATGTTATAGAAAAGGATCTTTATAAGTATTTTGAGAGTCTGATGAAAGATTATAAAGTGAATATAAAAATAGAAAAAATCGATTCGTTCAAAACGGGTTATGAAATATACTCTTTGAACAAACTTGAAAAAATCGCTTATGTGTTTTAAAAAATAGGAGGTTTTATGTCGATCAGAATAGGTATAAATGGTTTTGGCAGGATTGGAAGATTGTTCACAAGGATCGCTTTAAAGAGGGAAGGGCTTGATATCGTTGCAATAAACGATATAACCGATGCAAAAACTCTTGCACATCTTTTGAAATATGATTCGGTTCACGGAATTTACGATATGGATATCACTTCCGATGAACAGCACATTATAGCTGGTAACAAAAGGATAAAAGTTTTATCAGAAAAAAACCCTGAAAATATAAAATGGGGAGATTTTGGAGTTGATGTTGTTATAGAAGCAACTGGACTTTTTACAAAAAGGGATGATGCTCTAAAACATATAAACAATGGTGCAAAAAAAGTTATTATCACTGCACCAGCAAAAGATAAAATCGATGCTACGATAGTTCTGGGAGTTAACGAAGAGGTGTACGATAAAAATAAACATCACATAATTTCAAACGCTTCATGTACGACAAACTGTCTTGCACCTCTTGTAAAAATTATTCTTGAAAATTTTGGAATAGTCAGTGGATTGATGACAACAGTTCATGCCTATACAAATGATCAGAGGATTCTGGACCTTCCTCATAAAGATCTCAGAAGAGCGAGAGCTGCTATGCTATCGATGATTCCGACCTCAACAGGTGCTGCGAAAGCTCTGGGACTTGTTATACCTGAAGTTGAAGGAAAAATGGATGGTATCTCGATAAGGGTTCCAACAGCTGATGTCTCACTTGTTGATCTTTCTGTTATAACTGAAAAGAAAACATCAGTTGAAGAGGTGAACTCCCTCTTTAAAAAGTATTCTGAAAGTGAGAAGATGAAAAGGTATCTGAAATACAATGATCTTCCTCTCGTTTCAGTTGATTTTCTTGGTTCAACCTACTCTTCAATTTTTGATGCAACCTCAACTTTTGTTAAGGGGAATCTGGTGAAAGTTTTTTCATGGTATGACAACGAGATGGGTTATTCTTGTAGAGTTGTTGATCTAACCGAATACATAATGAGGTGATTATGAGGTTTAAAAAAGTCGATCAGGTAAATGTGAAAAATAAAAATGTTCTGATAAGAGTGGATTACAATGTCCCGATCGAGAATGGAAAGGTTCTTGAAAACAAAAGGATAGTTGAAAGTTTACCGACTTTAAAGTATCTGATTGAAAATGGTGCAAAAATAATAATACTTTCACACCTTGGCCGACCAAAAGGTTTTGATAGGCAATTTTCATTGTTACCTGTTAAAGAAGAACTTGAAAAATTGCTTGAATTGGAAGTTGTGTTCATAGAAGATTTTCTTATCGATGGAATAAAAGAAAAAATAGATTCACTTCCATACCCATCAGTAATCATGTTTGAGAATGTTAGATTTTTTAAAGGTGAAAAGGAAGGGGACGAGGGTTATGTAAACAAACTTCTTTCTTTTGGAGAAATTTATGTTAACGATGGGTTTGCTGTTTCCCACAGAAAGGAAGCATCCATATACCATCTTCCTTTAAAGATCAAAGATAGATGTGCAGGTTTTTTACTATCAAAAGAGATTGAAAACCTTTCAAAATTGAACGAAAATCCTTTGAAACCTTATGTTTTTGTTGTTGGTGGTTCAAAAGTTTCAACAAAACTAACAATCATAGATAACATTATGAACAACGCTTCAACCATCATTATCGGAGGAGCTTTATCGTTCACATTTTTAAAATCACAGGGATTTTCTGTCGGGAAATCTCTTGTTGAAGATGATATGATGGAAGAATGTAAAAAGATATTTAAAATCGCTAACGAAAAGATGGTCAACATCCTTTTACCACTCGATTTTGTTGTTGCAAAAAATCTTGACGGTGAAAACAGAAGGGTTGAAAAGAGGGAATCGTTCGAAAACGATGATATAGGTCTTGATATTGGTCCACTTTCAATAGAAATTTTTAAAGCTGCATTGAAAAACTCAAAGACCATTGTTTGGAATGGGCCGATGGGATACTTTGAAAACAGTTTGTTTGAAAATGGTACTCTTGAGATAGGTAAAGCGATAGCAGAGGAAACTGAAAGGGGAGCTTTTACCGTTGCCGGTGGTGGAGACAGTTTACTTGCAATAGATAAACTCAACCTTTCATCTTCATTTTCATTTATTTCAACCGGTGGAGGAGCCATGCTTGAATTTTTAGGTGGTGTTGAGATGCCGGGAATAAAAGTGCTTCAGGAGGAATGATGAGAAAAGTTTATGTTGCAGGTAACTGGAAAATGAATCTTGTTGATGATATTGAACCGATTAAAAAGATTTCAGAAGAAAAAAAGGATGGTATTGAAATTATTGTTTTCCCACCGTTCACCCATATATGGAAATTCAAGGATGGTTTAAAGGGAAGTAAAATCAAAATAGGTGCTCAAAATGTTTTTTATGAGGATAAAGGGGCATACACTGGCGAAATATCCTGCAGGTTTCTTGAAGAGTTTGGATGCGAATATGTTATTCTGGGACATTCTGAGAGAAGGAATATTTTTAAAGAGGATGATCAGATGATATCCTTAAAATTGAAAAAGATACTCACAACAAACATTAAACCCATACTCTGTGTTGGAGAAAAAGAGGAAGAGAGGAGTTTGAACAAACAAAAATTTGTTGTAGAGAATCAGTTAAAAATCTGTCTTGGGGGTATTGAAAATAATTTCAAAAACATTATAATAGCGTATGAACCTGTGTGGGCTATAGGTACAGGTAAGAATGCTACACCATTTGATGCACAGGAGATGCATGCTTTCATAAGAGAGCAACTTTCTTTTTTATTTGGAAAGAATATCTCTTGTGAAATTTCAATACTTTATGGTGGTAGCGTAACAGATGAAAACGTGAAAGATCTTTTTAGAGAGGATGATGTCGATGGAGTCCTTGTTGGTGGTGCATCTCTGAAAGGTGAAAAGTTTGCAAGGATAATTGAAATAGTTAATAACAGTTTAATTTAGGAGGTTGTGAAATTGTTTACATTGGTTTTAATAATCCATATTCTTGTATCAGTGCTTCTTGTTGTTCTGATACTTTTACAACAATCAAAAGGTGGAATGTCTGAAATGTTTGGTGGTTCTCAGGAAAATCTTCTGTCTGGTTTTGGGGCTGAAAACTTTTTAACAAAAACTACTGCAATACTTGCTGTTGTTTTTATGATCACAAGTTTTTCACTTGCGATAATGACAAGTAAGGCGAATAGAACACAATCGATAAAGATAGAGAATAAGATACCAGTTCAAAATGAAGTTCCACAGAATGCTCCAGAACAAAACTCTCCGCAGCAGAATCCATCTATACCTTTAAACAATTTACCCACAAATGAAGGAGGAAAATAATGTTTGCAATAGTAGAGATCAATGGATTTCAATACAGGGTGGAAGAAAATCAAACTATCAAGTTGACAAAAGTTGATAATTTTGAAAAAGGAAAAAAGATCGAAACCGATAAAGTCCTTTTTGTTCAAAACGATAAAGGATTCAACATCGGAAAACCTTATGTCAAAGGTGCAAAGGTTGTTTTAGAACTTATAGATGAAGGAAAAGGCAAGAAAATAGAAGTTGTGAAGTTCAGGAGAAGATCCAACTATAAAAGGATAAAAGGATACAGGGATATTTATACACTTGCCAAAATAGAAAAAATAGTTACACCCTAAGGAGGAGTTATGGCACACAAGAAAGGAGTAGGGTCATCACGAAATGGAAGAGATTCTAACCCGAAATATTTGGGAGTGAAAAGATCAGAAGGCGAATTTGTAAAAGCGGGAACAATACTTGTTAGACAAAAAGGAACAGTTTTTCATCCTGGAATGAATGTCGGAATAGGTTCAGACAACACTCTTTTTGCAATGATAGATGGAGTAGTTAAATTTCAAAGATTTGGGAAATTCAGAAAAAAGGTTTTGGTTGAAGGGAAGGAATGATGAAGATTGTGTGGTATGGCCACGCATCATTTCAACTCAATATAGAAAACAAAAAGATAATTTTTGACCCGTATCAGAAAGATGGATACGGGTCTTCTTTTAGGTATAAGGGGAATTTTGAAAATCCAGATATCGTTTTGATATCCCATAATCATTCAGATCATAATTTTAGAGATTTTAAAAATGGTCCCCAAATAATTGATAGAGAAGGTGTTTTCAACATAGACAATATAAAAATAGAAGGAATAAGAACATTTCATGATCAGGAGAAAGGAAAAAAAAGAGGAGAGAACATAATTTTTGTGGTTCACACAGAGAAAGGGAAAATAATTCATTTCGGAGATTTGGGACATATTCCTGCTTCCGATATTTTAAAAAAACTTTTAGATCCTTATATCATCATGATCCCTGTTGGTGGATATTTCACGATCGATTATAAGGAAGCAAAAAATATTATAGAAAACATATCACCACTCTATGTTTTCCCTATGCACTATAAAACAGAGTTTGTTGATTTCCCGATCGATCCGATCAACAAATTCCTTGAAAACAACCAGAATTATAAAGTAAAAAGAAAAGATTATTTTGATGATTCTTCTGAAGAACTTGAAAATTCTATATATATCCTGAATATCTATTGATTCTCTCCTGGAGGAGAAATGAAACCATTCAATTTGAAATCTTTTTTCAATTCATTTATATCAAATGATATCGCTATCGACCTTGGAACTGCCTCAACACTTATTTATATGAAAAATGAAGGAATCGTTTTAAATGAACCATCTGTTGTTGCAATAGATTTGAGAACGAATAAACCACTTGCTGTTGGTTATCAGGCAAAAGAGATGCTTGGAAAAACTCCGCAGGAGATAAAAGCTGTGAGACCTATGAAAGATGGTGTTATAGCAGATTTTGAAGTTGTTGAAGAAATGTTAAGATACTTTATAACCAAAGTTGAAAAATCTAAAATAATAATAAGACCAAGAGTGATCGTTTGTGTTCCCTCAGGAATAACAGCCGTCGAGATGAGAGCAGTAAGGGATTCTGTCGAACATTCTGGTGTGAGAGATGTTTTCCTGGTTTCTGAACCGGTTGCAGCAGCTGTTGGTGTTGGACTTCCAGTAGATCAGCCAAAAGGAAGTATGATAATCGATATCGGAGGTGGAACAAGTGAAATTGCAGTCATCGCTCTGAATGGAATTGTAACCAACAACTCGATCAGAGTTGGTGGTGATGAGATGGATGAAGCGATAATACAGTATGTTAAAAAGAATTATAACCTTCTTATTGGAGAACAAACAACCGAAAAAATAAAAACTACAATAGGTTCAGCATATAAACTTGAAGAAGAACTTGAACTTGAGATCAAAGGTGTTGATCTTGTTGAAGGAATCCCGAAAACGATAAAGTTAACATCCGAGGAGATAAGGGAAGCGCTAAAGGAGCCTGTTTATATGATAGTATCTGCGATAAAACAAGCGCTTGAAAAAACCCCACCAGAACTTGCTTCAGATATTATTGATCAGGGTATTGTTATGACAGGTGGTGGATCACTTTTAAAAAATTTTGATAAACTTGTATCAAAAGAAACAGGTTTGAAGGTGACCATTGCAGAGAATCCTATAGAATGTGTTGTTAGAGGTAGTGGTAAGATACTCGAAAATCTTTCTTTTTACGAAAAGATTATAATTCAAACATCAAGATAACAGTAATAAAATGAGATCAAGATCCAGGATTTTGTTCTTTTCCCTTTTTTTTGTATCTATTCTCTTTATGATTCTTTCAAGTAAATTTACCTTCTATTCTTTTAAAAATATTTTAATCTATCCGGTGAAACCTTTTAATTTTTTTGTTGACTTTATAGGTTTAACGTTTCAGAACAGAAAAATTTTAAAAGATGATAGAACAACCATATTTCAGAAAAATCTTGAAATAAGCAGATTGAAGTTTCTTGAGTTTGAAAATGAAAATCTGAGAAACCTTTTACAGATGAAAGATAGATTTAAACATGAAGTTATCTTTTCAGAGGTGGTTTCTCAGGAAAAATTTGCAGGAGAATTTTTAACTATAGATAAAGGAAAAATTGATGGTGTCGAAGAGGGTATGCCTGTTCTTTCAAGTAGAGGGATTGTGGGAAAAGTTATATCGGTCGATAGATACAGTTCTGTGGTTGAAACTTTTAACAATTCGAATTTCAAAGTTGGTGTAATGGATAAAGATAAAAAACTTTTTATGCTTTGTTATTTTTATAAGACAGGACTTTTGAAAGTTGAAAATGTTCAGTATGATAGCAGGTTGAAAATTGGTGATTCAATATTTACAAGTGGATTTGGAAAAATTTTCCCTGAAAATATACCTGTTGGAAATGTAGTGAAAATAGAATTTTTAGAAGATGGAGATTTTTTTTATGTTATAAAACCTTTCGAAAATATTTTATCATTGAAAGAGGTTTTCCTGTTGAAAATGGATAAAGAATTTTACAGGAATAGATATGAAAAAACAAAAAAACAGGAGATAGCGAGACTGGGCTGGTACACAATCTATAAAAGGGTTTTTGAATGAGATATTTTTTTGTTATAATTTTATCCTTATTCTTTCTCTATTTTGTTTCGACCGTTCCACCTTTTTTTTCGATAAAGAATATTATACAACCTGACCTTATCATAATTCTTGTTATTTTTGTGTGTTTGAATTTTAATGAGATTTTTACCTATATTTTTTCTTTTATAATCGGATTTTTTTTTGATGCGTTAACCGGGACATCCCTTGGCTTTCATCCTACAATATTTCTTTTTATATCATATATCACAGCAAAATTTGGTAATTTTTTCTATAAGGAAAGATTTTTAAACAGAACACTTCTTGTTTTGATTTCAGATTTTTTATACCGTTTTATTCTCGTTATTGTAAACTTTAACAGATCAAAGAATTTACTCACAATTTTTGTTTTTATTTTTGTTATACCAGTTTACACAGTTTCAATCTACGCGATCTTCCATATATTGAATAGATTTTTAAAAAGAGTATATGTTCAAAGATAGGTTTTCAACCTTAATAATTCTTATTGTTTTCCTTTTTTTTATCCAGTCGATCTCAATAATAAATTTGCAGTTTTTTGAAAATCGCTATTATAAAACTTTGGCGGAAGGCAACAGTTATAAAAAGATTATCGTTCCAGCTGTAAGGGGGAATATCATAACATCAGATTCTGTAATTGTGGCTACTTCAAAGAAATATTTTTCATTATTCTGTAATCTTGATAGATTGAATATAACAGCAGATAACCTACTCGATATATCAAGAATAATTGAAACTGATCCAGAATCGATAAATCAGATGATCGGAGATGCGAAAAGAAATCAAGAAAAAGAAATATGTCTTAAAAACAATCTCAACATAGAGGATGTTTCCTATATCGAAGAAAACAGGAATAAATTCCCTGAATTTGATATAAGGTATCAACCTAAAAGATATTATCCATACCATGAACTCTATTCACATGTGATAGGTTATGTAGGTAAGATAACAGGTGAAGAATTTCTTGAACTAAAAGTAAAGGGTTACAGTATGTCAGATTTCATTGGTAAGACTGGAATAGAAAAAAGTTATGAAAGTTATTTGAAGGGGAGAAATGGAATAAAATATTATGAAGTGGATGTAACAGGGAACATCGTAAGAGAGGTTGAGCAAAAAAATTCCTTAAAAAAATTGAACGGTTATGATCTTTTCATAAGTATAGATCATAGATTACAGAGTTATATTGATACATTGTTTAAAGATTTTCAGAGTGGAACTGCAATAGTTATAGATGTTGAAAATGGTGCAATTCTATCAATGTATTCCAAACCCTCTTTTGATGCAAATATTTTTATAACAGGTATAAGAAAGGATGTCTGGGAGTTTTTGAGAACTAACAGATTATCTCCTTTTTTAAACAGATCGACCAACGGATTGTATCCTCCAGGATCGGTTTTTAAGATAGTAACTTTTCTGGTTGGTCTTGAAAATGATAAGGTTGATTCAAACACATTTTTTCAACCATGTTTTGGAAGTATAATGATATCGAACAGGATCTTTAAATGTTGGAATGTTCATAATGAACTGAATCTTTTTGATGCTTTCATAAATTCTTGTGATGTATATTTCTATCAATTAGGGATGAAAGTTGGAGTCGATGAAATTTACAAAGGTGCATGTGAACTTGGATTTGGAGAACTTACCGGAATAGATATATTTGAAGAGAGTAAAGGAATAATCCCTGATTCTAAATTTTTAAACAAAAAGTATGGTAAAAATGCATGGGGGACAGGACACGTTGCAAATATCTCTATAGGACAGGGTGATATTCTTGTTACTCCAATACAGGTTGCATCTCTTTTTTTATGTATAGCAAATGATGGTAAAATTTTACAACCACACGTGGTTGATTCTATAAAGACCAGAAATGGAGAACTTGTTTATAGATATAACAAAAAAGTTATGGGGGAAATAAAATTTGAGAAAAGGTATCTGGAACTTTTAAAGAGGGCTTTATTCAATGTTGTGAATTCCGATCATGGAACTGGAATTGCAGCAAGGATAGATAAGCGTTTAGGTTATATAAGCGGAAAAACGGGAACAGCTGAAAATTCATCAGGAGAACCGCATGCCTGGTTTGGTTCTTTCTATACTGATAATAACGAAAAAAAAAGAATAGTTGTAGTGGTAGTTATAGAAAATGGAGGTCATGGTGGTGACGATCCTGCAAAAATGACGAAAATGATAGTTGAAAAATATATAAGGATTACAGATGGATATTAAAAACAGGTTGGATCCATACATTGTGTTGCCTTTGATTTTTCTTTCAATTTTTGGACTTATTGTCTTATTCTCAGTAGTTTATAGTGATAACATAATAATTTTTTACAGACAACTTATCTGGTTTTTTCTTTCCTTGCTTCTTTTTATTGGTATCCAGTTTATTCCAATAAAGGTTTTTTATATAGGTTCTTATCTTCTGTATTTTTTTTCAATATTCCTGTTAGTTTTTTTGAAATTGATCAACAAAGCACCGGTTGAAAGATGGTTTGATTTTGGAATTGCCTACATACAACCTTCGGAGTTTGCCAAGGTTTCTTTGATCCTCGCTTTACCGAAATTTTTGTTGTCAAGAAAGGAAAAAAAAGATAATTTTATAACGCTGTTTGTTTCCTATATTATGGTTCTTATTCCTTTTTTTCTTGTTTTTGTTCAACCTGATCTTGGAACGTCGATACTCTTTCTAATAATACTTTTTTTGGTTTTGTTCATTAACGATACAAAGTTGATCAATCTTTTTATTCTTCTGACTCCAATTCTATCGATAATTTTTTCATTTTTCCCGATCGTCTGGATAATTTATCTTTTTGTGATATCCTTTATCCTCTATTTTGCAAAGGTTGATTTTATAAATCTTCTAAAAATATTCTTTTTAAACATAATCTTTGGTGGAGTTGCTCCTATCGTATGGAACAGTTTGAGGGATTACCAGAAAAATAGATTTTTATCTTACCTGTCTCCCGAAAAGGATGTGCATGGATATGGATGGAATCTTTTACAATCAAAGATTGGTATCGGTTCAGGCGGAATTTTTGGAAAAGGGTTCTTGAATGGCACCCAGAAAGGTTTAAATTTTGTTCCGCAGCAACACACAGATTTCATATTTTCTGCTGTTGGTGAAGAATTTGGCTTTGTGGGATACATTCTGATATTGATTTTGATTTTTATCATAATTTTTAGAGTATTTTTTAATCTGAATAAAATAAAATCGAAATATACAAAACTTGTTGTTTCATCCTTCACCTTCTTTATAGTCTTTGAGTATATTATAAATATAAGCATGTCGATCGGACTGGTTCCAATAGTTGGTGTGCCTTTACCTTTGTTTTCTTACGGAGGTTCATCATATATTACAACAATGATTATGTTTGCTATAATAAACAGAGGATTGAATGAAAAGGATAAATATTGGTAACCCTTTAGAAATACTTTTCCCGGAAAACTGTATTGTATGTAAAAATGAAAGGTTTTTAAATGATATTCCGATATGTAGAAACTGTTTCATGAGATTAAAAAAAGTTGGTGGTAATCTGTGTTCAATATGCGGTGTTAATATTGAAAAATCTGAAATTCTATGTTCTAAATGTAAAGAAGGTAGATATTTCTTTGATTATGTTCGGTCTGTGTACTACTACGATAGGATCACTTCAACCATAATAAAAAATTTTAAATACAATAATATAAAATCACTTGGTTCTTTCATTTCCAATTCTTTGTATATGAAAATTCAGGAAGATTCGAATTTTGAGTGTGTTGAATCCATCACATACATTCCACAGAGTTTTTTCAAAAGTTACAATAGATATTTTAACCAATCTTTTCTTTTAGCAAAGGATCTTTCAGAACTTACAGGAATACCGCTTGTTTGCAATATAATAAAGCAAAAAGAAACTCTGATCAACCAGGCAATTCTGCCTGGATTTTTAAGAGAAAAAAGAAGTAAGATGTTTTATCCAGTTAAAAAAGATTTCAAGTGTGGTTCTATTCTTCTTGTAGATGATGTTTTTACAACAGGTAAAACTTTATCTGAAGCGGCAAAAGTTTTAAAAGAATATTACAGAATTGAAAAAGTTTTTGGAATTACTTTCGCAAGATCTTAAGTGCCGAAGGCCGGAGTCGAACCGGCATGATGTTGCCATCATCGGTTTTTGAGACCGACGTGTCTACCAATTCCACCACTTCGGCATAGAAAGTATCTTAACAAAAAAAATGTTTTTGTCAATATAAGATTATGTTGAAATGATCCCACCTTATGATAAAATTGAGCGAAAGGAGATATAAAGATGTATAAAAAAATCTTTTGTTTTTTTTATTTGTTTTTGTTTATCAAAATCTTTTCTTTTGAAACTCAGGTCTTCAACGTTCCTTCTGATATTTATGAAAATATATCGCAGGTTATAGATTATGCTGTAAAACATAGTATAGATGATTTGAGGATAAATGTTATTTATGATCTTAAAGAGGATAGTATAGTGATAAAAGAACCTATAAAAAAGATCGTAATACTTGGAATAAATACCCCATCAAACTGTGAACTTGATAAAACGATTATCGTAAATAGATCATCCGATGTATCGATCCAGATTGAAAATCTGAGTTTCAAAACTTTTGTAAATGAGGGAAGCATAGATTATTTTTCGTTTTTTTTCAGTATGTGTGAAAATCTTATAAATAATGGAACCGTAAAATTTTCAGATATTTTTGGATGTGAAATATCAAACTATTACAACTGGCTTTCAAACGGATACCTCGCTGTTTCGCAGGGAAAAAATGTTGGCACAAATTTCTGGGGTGTTAAATCGATTCTATTTGAAACTGAAGGAGATAGTTTTATACTGTTTGGAAATAAAAAAAGAAACATTCTTTTATTGAAAGAGAAGGATGAGATAAAAAATATTTTACAGATGGACGGAGAGATCATTGTGAGGGACAAGATCGTCGCAAAGAATTTTGTTGATTCTTCAGTTTACTCTGCTTCCTTTATGGATCTAAAAGGAAATATGAAGGTAAAAGGTGTTAAAGATTCACTTTTTTTTGATAAAGAAACTGGTTCCTTTCTTGTGTCTGGGAATCTTATTCTTGGACAGGGAATAACATTTGGAAATAGAGGAAAATTCAATTTTGCTGATGATGGGAGTTTTTCTTTAGTTTTAAATTTAAGGGATACTTTATATTTTAAAGATAACAGATTGGATTTGAAAAAATTAGATGTGTTGAGTGCAAATTTATTTACGAAAAGTTTAACAAATCTTTCCGATCAACCTTTGATTTTTAGATACAACAACGGGAAAAATCAGTATATCAGATGGGGATTCTCCAACCTCGACAATACTGGAGATTTTTCTTTTTATGAGGACAGTTTGGGAAATATCATTTTCAAAAGAAATCTGGTCGTTGATCCAGAAAGTAAATATAACGATGTTGATTTGAACACTCCGATAAGAGTTTTTAGTATCGTAGAAAAAAAAGTTGAAAAAAATTCTTTTAAAAATTTTAAGTTTAAAAATGTGATTTTAGAAAACAATCCAGAAGTTATCAAAATTCCCGAAGATGATGAGACCGTTTTAGTTTTTGAAAAGAGTGGCTTTTACAACATATCTTATAAGGTTAGTTTTACATCTAAGAATTATAAAGGAACGAGTTTGTTTTTAAGGGTAAGATTGAACGGGAAAGAGATAGCAAATCTTAACACTGGTTATAAAGGTTTTTTAGAAAAAGATGGTTATAAATTTTTGAACGCATCCGCTATTGTGAAGATGGAAAAAAATGATAGGTTAACCTTTGAATATTGTACATACGATGATTCTCTCAATTTTGGAAATTTTGATATTTTTGAGGAAAAAGGAAGTGTATTCTTTTCAGTAAACAAAATAAATTGAGATTGTAAATAGAATAATTTATGATATAATCTTTTTCTGAAAAGGAGAAAAAATGGCGTTTATACTTGTTACAGGTGGTGCAGGTTTTATCGGCAGTAATCTTGTTAAAGCACTTCTTGATGATAACAATAGAGTCAGAGTTCTTGATAATTTTTCTACTGGAAAAAGGGAAAATATACTTCCTTTTATAGACAAAATTGAACTGGTTGAGGGTGATATAAGAAGTTATCATACTGTCCTGACTTCACTTAAAGATATAGATTATGTGTTTCATCAGGCAGCTCTTCCTTCTGTTCCAAGATCGATAAATGATCCGCTTACGACGAACGATGTTAACATTGTTGGAACTTTAAATCTTCTTCAATGTAGTAAAGACATGAATATAAAAAGATTCATTTTTGCTTCTTCATCTTCAATTTACGGTGATAATCCTGTGATACCTAAAGTTGAAACACTTGAGCCAAAACCCAAATCACCTTACGCTTTAACAAAACTTGCTGGAGAATATTATTCTTCGATTTTTTATAAAATATATGGATTGAAAACTATTTCACTCAGATATTTTAATGTTTTTGGAGAGAATCAGGATCCGATGTCTCTATATTCAGCTTTTATACCTAAAGTTTTCTCCGCTGTGAAAAACAGGACATCTATCACAATTTTTGGTGATGGAACACAGACAAGGGATTTCACCTATGTTTCAAATGTTGTCTATGCTAACATTCTTTCACTTAAAGCTCCGGAAGAAGCGTTTGGAGAAGCGTTCAATGTGGCATGTGGGGAACAAATCTCTGTTAACGAACTTGTTGATTATGTATCTTCAATAACAGGTTACAAAATCGAAAAAATTTATCTTCCCCCAAGACCTGGAGATGTAAAAGATTCTCTTGCAGATATTGAAAAGATAAGAAAGATTCTCAAATATGATGTACTTGTTCGAGTGAAAGAAGGTTTAAAGAAATCGATGCAATTTTATCTATGAGAAAAATTGTTGATCTTATCATCGGTGCAAGACCAAATTTCATAAAGGTTGTAAAACTTAACAGAATATTGAGAGAAGATTTTAATGTTCGCCTTATCCATACCGGGCAACATTACAGTCGGGAAATGTCCGATATTTTTTTTGAGGATCTTTCAATACCAAAACCAGAATATTCCCTTGGAGTTAAAAGTGGAACCCATGCATACCAGACTTCGAAAATAATGATAGAGTATGAAAATTTACTTTTAAAAAAAACTCCAGATCTATGCGTGGTTTTTGGTGATGTTAATTCAACGATGGCTGCAACTTTAGCAGCAAAAAAACTTTATTTAAAAGTTGCACATGTTGAAGCAGGTTTGAGAAGTTTTGACAGGAGCATGCCTGAGGAGATAAACAGGATCGTAACAGATTCTCTGTCAGATTTTCTTTTTGCTCCTTCGATTGATGCTGTTGAAAATCTTTTGAACGAGGGGCATCAAAAGCAAAAGATTTTTCATGTTGGAAATATAATGATAGATACACTTATTGAAAATATGGCTAAAATAAAAAAGATTGATGTTGAAAAAGAGTTTTCTGTGAAAAGGGGAGAATATATATATTGTACTTTACACAGACCTTCGAATGTTGATAACAGAAAAAGATTCGTAAAAATTTTAGAATTTATGAAAAGATTATCGCGAACGTATAGAATAGTTTTTCCTCTCCATCCGAGAACACAGAAGATGATAGAGAGTTTTGGTTTAAAAAAATATTTCACCACCAACAGAATAATCGTTATAAAACCTGTGTCATATCTTAAATCGATTGCACTTGAAATGAATTCAAAGTTCGTTTTAACCGATTCGGGTGGAATCCAGGAGGAAACAACATACCTTAAAATTCCATGTTTTACACTCAGACAGAACACTGAAAGACCAATCACCGTAACAGAAGGGACGAACATGTTGATAGAACCTGAAATCAATAATGTGGAAACAATTTTAAAATGTTCCGAAAAAGTCAGAGGAAAAAAGATCAAATACTGGGATGGCAGAACTTCTGAAAGGATAAAAAAAATTTTGGAAGAATATTTATAAAGAGAGGTTATTATGAAAAAGGTTTTTGTTGTCATATTATTTTTTGTATCGATTTTTAACATTAGATTGTTTCCTTCGAATCAAATTGCTGATCCTGTTTATACAGGGAATATTCATTTTCAGTACAACATTTCCTATGCTGGTTATTTTTCCGAAACTGATAAAATCGTTGCAGATTCTTTAAGGGAGAGCAAAGGGTTCTGGGGTTTTTCGTTCAACTATGGGCTTGCTCCTCTTCTTGATTTAATATTGGGTTATCAGAATTCATCAGCAGGATTTGGATTAAAGTACTCACCGGATTTTAAAATTCCGGTCAGATTTGCACTCGAAGGTGATCTTTATACAAACATATCAAACGTGTTGGTTTATCCGATAGTTTCAGGAATAGCCACTTATCACATAAACAGAAATATTTCTTTTACAACAGGATTGTCAACATATTTACATTTTGCAGAGAAAATAAAAAATGAAATTTTTTTCACTCTCGATATTGAAAGGGGAGATCTGTTCAAACATAAAGTCCCTGATTTTTTTGTTAACATCTTCATCCCAAAATCGTTTCAGATTGATGTAACCTATCCTTTCACTGATATGGCAAAAAAACTCTTTATCGGTTTTTCGATAAGACACGAATTTGAGTTGAACAGTAAAGAGGAGAGTATATAATAAATTTTGAGTTCGCGCCCGTAGCTCAACTGGATAGAGCACTTGACTACGGATCAAGAGGTTGGGGGTTCGATTCCCTTCGGGCGCTCTCTTGAAAGTAAAAACCCTGTGTGGTAAAATAAAAATAAAAAGGTGGGTTTTATGAAAGATTATTCATCATATTTTAATAAAAGAGAAATTTTATACTTCAATTCAGCATCATCGGGTATCCCTACGAAAAATGGTATTTCGAAAGCACATGAACTTCTCGATAAGATTTCAACAGAGGGTGATGTCACACTTGATTTTTATTTTTCAACGATTGAAAATTGTAGAAAAGAGATAGCCAAACTTGTTAACTGTAAACATAACAATATAGGTTTAATCCCAAATACAACCTCTGCTGTTCATTTGATAAAAAATGGATTTTCGGAAATCAAGAAGATAATTATATATGGAAAAAATTTCCCATGTACTCTGGTACCATTTCAAAAAGATGATAGATATTCGGTTGAAGTAATTGCTAAAAATCCCGATAATCTTGATAAAGAACTTTCAAAGTATAAAAAAACTCTTGTGTTTGTTGATCTTGTTGATTATTTGACAGGTGAGATTGTAGATCTCAACATCATTCTTGAAATCGTTCATAACAGAAACTCTCTTCTTGCTGTTGATGCAATTCAGGGAGCGGGGTCGGTTATAATCGATCTTTCCAAAACACCTGTTGATTTTCTGTTTGCAGGTGCTTCAAAATGGCTTCTTGGTCCTCAGGGAATAGGTTTTATTTACATCGATGAGCAACACATCGATAGAATCGTGAGAAGAAATTGTGGATGGCTTTCTCTCGATTATAAGAATTTTGATTCATTTGAGAATCTACCGGAATACAGGTTGAACGGATCTGGGATAGAAAGTGGGACGAGAAATTTTTTTGGTATTCTTTTACTTGGAGAAAATATAAAATTTTTAAACAGTGTTGGTATAGAAAATATATACTCGCACAACATTGAAGGTATAAAACAAATAGGTAAAATACTTGAAAACTTTGGATCTATCTCACAAAATCTTATTGATATAAAAACCCCAATCCTTTCTTTCAAAACAAGAAATACGAAAAATTTTTACAACTACCTGATTGAAAAAAATGTGAAGGTTTCTTTCAGAGATGGAATGGTTCGATTCGCATTTCATATTTTTAATTTTGAAGACGAAATAAAAAGATTAAAAGAGATAGTAGATAAGTTTAATTTTTAAGAATACTTTTATAAAAATTTTCAAGTTTTTCTTTTTCTTTATTCCAGTTGAATTCAGTTTGAAGTTTATAGAAAGCATTTTCAACAAGTTTATAAGATATATCTCTGTTTTCGAGAACAAACAAAATTTTATCCTTTATATCGATCGGTGATAATGGATCAAAAAATATAGCCATATTTTTAAATGTTGTTTTCCAGTAGGGGAAGTTTGACATTAAAACTGGAATTTTACAAAGAAAATATTCAAAAGGTTTGTTTGGAAGAGTTGTAAGATGATTTTTAGCAGGTAAAAAAGGAACTATTCCAATATCACTATTTTTGATATATTTGAAATGTTCTCCATACGGAAAGTTTCCGAGGTATTTTGTAAATTTGTATCCTTTTCTTTTCTCGCAATCCTCTTTCAAACCTTTATCCTGCCATTCTCCAAGCAGGTGGAGTTCAACTTTTCCATCCAAAAGTTCAACTGCATCTATGAGTTGTAAAATTCCCCTTATGTATGTTAAACCACCTGAATAAACGATTACCGGTTTTTTTCTTTCTTTTTTTGTTTCACAATTTTCGATTTTTATCTCAATATCTGGAAAGTTTCTGAAAACAAGAATATTTTTGTTTTTATACAGTTGTTTTAGGTCGGGTCTCGCAACGATAACTCCATCAAAAAAATATGATGAAAAGAGTTCAAACAATCTAACAGATTTTGCTATAAAAAATTTTAGAAGAAAAGGTTTTATGTAAGTTTTTTCCATTATCAGTCCATAGTTGTTTTCATGTGAATCATAAACAACCTTTTTCCCAGATATTTTCAGGAGAACTCCCGTTACCAGAAGTTCAGGATCGTGGAAATGATAAAGATCGTATTTTGTTTTTACAAGTTGTAAAAAAGTATCGATAGGGGAAAAAAGTATTCTAAGGAATCTATTGTTCCTTTTTTTCAATTTTACAAAGTAAAGGTTTTGTTCTTCTTTTGTTTCATCTTCAATATACGGATTATGGTAAAAAATGTTATAAAATTTTTTTAAAGATTTAATCTCTTTATGATATATTCTTGCGTCATAGACCTTATGAACAGTTGTGAATACAGCAATATTTTTCATATCGAAGATTGTAGCAGGATTTTTGAAATAATCAACATCTATCATTAACTCTTGACTTAAATTTTTAATATGTTATTTTATAAAATCAAAAAAGGAGTTACTATGAAAAAATCAAATAAACTTTTTGAAATCGAAAAAAAGTATGGTGCGAACAACTATCATCCACTCGATGTTTGCCTGACAAAAGGCAAAGGTATCTGGGTCTGGGATACTGAAGGAAAAAAATATCTTGATTTCCTGAGTTCATATTCTGCTGTGAATCAGGGACATTGTCATCCCAAAATAGCAAGTGCAGCAATAAAACAGATGAAAAAACTAACTCTAACGAGTAGAGCTTTTCATAACGATCAGCTTCCATTGTTCTATGAAAAACTATGCAAACTTGCAAAGATGGACAAAATGTTACCCATGAACTCTGGAGCTGAAGCTGTTGAAACAGCTCTTAAAGCTATAAGAAAATGGGGATACACTGTTAAAGGAGTTGAAAAAGATAAGGCAGAGATCATTGTTTCAAGAAACAATTTCCATGGAAGAACAATTACTGTTATATCCTTCTCATCGGAATTCCAGTATAAAGATGGATTTGGTCCTTTAACACCAGGTTTTGTTGAAATACCTTTTGGTGATGCTGATGCTCTTGAACAAGCGATCACTCCAAACACAGTTGCCTTTTTAACTGAGCCAATACAAGGTGAAGGTGGAATCATTATTCCAAAAGATGGATTTTTAAAGAGGGCTCAGGAAATATGTCAGAAGAACAATGTTCTTTTTATACTTGATGAGATACAGACAGGGCTTTGTAGAACAGGTAAACTTTTTGCTCATCAGTGGGAAGAGGGAGTAAAACCTGATGGACTCATTCTTGGAAAGGCGCTTTCAGGAGGTTACTATCCAGTGAGTGCTTTCCTTGCGAAAAAGGAAGTTATGGATGTTTTCAAACCTGGTGATCATGGTTCAACTTTTGGTGGAAATCCACTCGCATCAGCGATTGCTATAGCATCACTTGATGTTCTTATAAAAGAAAAACTTGATAAGAATGCTTTGAAAATGGGGAACTATTTTATGAAGCTTCTAAAATCGATAAAATCTGATTACATAAAAGAAGTGAGAGGAAGAGGACTTCTGATCGGTGTTGAACTTCACGAAAGTGCTGGTGGTGCGAGAAGATTCTGTGAGGCGTTGATGAAAGAGGGACTCTTATGTAAAGAAACACACGAAAACATAATCAGATTTGCTCCACCTCTTGTTATCAAGAAAAAGGATATCGATTGGGCTTTTGCAAAAATAGAAAAAGTATTTAAAACTATATAAAAAACTATTGACATTTTTGATAATTTTGATATAAAATGTTCTCAAAGAGCGGGAATAGCTCAGTTGGTAGAGCGTCACCTTGCCAAGGTGAGTGTCGCGGGTTCAAGTCCCGTTTCCCGCTCCATTTTTTTGGTGGCGGTATAGCCAAGTGGTAAGGCGACGGTCTGCAAAACCGTTATTCTCCGGTTCAAATCCGGATGCCGCCTTAAGCCGGAGTGATGGAATTGGTAGACATAGCGGACTTAAAATCCGCTGGGACTTCAATCCCGTGCCGGTCCGAGTCCGGCCTCCGGCAATTATATAGATTATGTCTTTTACAAAAAAACTTTTTCTTTTAGTTTTCATTGTTTTAATCTTATCTTCAGGTTGTTTTAAAAAGAATGACAGATATCTTTCTTTTTTTATAAGTAAAATTGATAAAGAGTATTCTTTTTTAAAAGATCTTGAAAAGAAAGATACTGTTACCAGAAGTGATGTTGCCTATCTTTTTGGGATCTACTTTCCAGAGAATGTTTATGTTTATAAGGATGAGATACCGTTTGATATAAAGATGTTTCCAAAAAATGAAATCCTTTATGCACAGGTCAAAAGGGGAATCATACCTTCTTTTCCAGATAACACTTTCAAACCTGATACTCCTGTTCTGAGATATCAACTTGCTGTTTTCCTTTATACTTTTATCTTGAACAACGGGTTTCTTTCAAATTTTAAAATGAATGTTACCGAAATAAAAGATGTTAACGAAAATTTTTTCGCTTACAAACCTATATCCAATATTGTATTTCTGGGGATAATGGAACTTGAGGATGGTTTTTTCTATCCATACAGAACAGTTTCGGGATATGAACTTATAAAATTTTTTTATAGGTTAAACAACCTTTTTTATAAATAATGTCAATAAAAATTTCAAAAATAAAACACAACTCGATTTTCAAAAAATATTCAATATCTGAAGGTGATAGAATAGTTTCAATAAACGGAAGAGAAGTTTTCGATTTTCTTGGTGTGATCTATGAAACATCTTTTGAAAAAATGGTGTTCAGGGTTAAAAAGAAAAATGGGGAATTAAAAGAGTTTGAAATTGAAAAAAATGATTATAAAAAAATAAATGTAGAGTTTGAAGAAAATGAAAGGAGAAAATGTAACAATAAATGTATATTCTGTTTTGTTGATCAAAATCCTGAAGGTTTGAGGAAAAGTTTGTATTTTAAAGATGATGATTACAGAGAATCTTTTGAATATGGAAATTTTATAACGCTTTCAAATCTGAGCGAAAAATTGATGAAAAATATCGTTGAGCATAAAATATCACCTCTTTATGTTTCAATACACTCTGTTGATAACAATTTAAGAAAAAAGATTTTTGGTGTTGAAAACCGAATCGAAAAAATTGAAAAACTTATAGATGGAGGAATCAGAATTCATGGTCAGGTTGTTCTTATGAGAAACATAAACGATGGAAAGTATCTCGAAGAGACGATTAAATATTCAGCTCAGAAAAAATTTCTTTCACTTGGGATAGTTCCCATGGGTATAACAAAGTACAGAAAGGATTTGTCAGAGTTTTTACCTATAGATAAAATGTATTCAAAAAACTTGATAACTTTTGTTGAAAATTTAAAAGATATATTCCGTTATAAAAAAGTTTACCTTGCTGATGAGTTTTTTTTAATAGCTGAAGAAAAAATCCCACCCAGGGTCTACTATCATTCTTTTCCCCAATATGAAAATGGTATAGGTATGGTGAGAGATTTTATCGATGAAACATCAAAATTTAAAAATAGAAAACTTAAAAAAGGATATGCGATTTTGACCGGTAAAAGTTTTGGTGAATTTTTGATAAAAAACAATTTTTTTTGTTCAAGAGGTATTTTACCTGTTACGAATAGATTCTTTGGTGAAATGGTTACTGTTACAGGACTTTTATCTGGAGCGGATATAGTTGAATTGATGAAAAATACAGAGTTCAAAAACTATTTGATCTATAAAAGAGTTTTTAACGAAGATGGTTTAACACTTGATAATTACACAAGAAAAGATATTATTAAAAAGAGTGGTAAAAATCTTATCATACTTGAAAATGTTGCTGATCTGATGGAGTATTTAGAATGAATATTGTTTCCATAGTTGGAAAACCGAATGTTGGAAAATCGACCCTCTTTAATGCTCTTCTTGGAAGAAGGGATGCTGTTGTTCATTCAACACCAAACCTTACAAGGGATAGACATTATGATAGAATTGAAATTGATAATAAGGAATTTGTTATTATTGATACCGGAGGGATAGAGGAGAATCCCAAAAAAGTAACGTTCAGTGAACTTGTAGAACAACAGGTTGATATAGCTATAAACCAATCTGATCTGATCCTTTTTGTAGTTGATAACAAAAATGGTATCACAGCTGATGATTACTATATTGCGAATAAACTTAGAAGTAGAAAAGATGATGTAGTTCTTGTTGTAAACAAATGTGATGAGTATGAAATTTTGGTGGATTCTGAAATTTTTAAACTTGGATTTGAAAATTTTATCCAGATTTCAGCTGAACATAAATTGAACATCTCCTCTTTAAAAGAGATGATGGTGTCAAGATACAAAAATGTTGAAAGGGATCAATTTTTTAAAGAAGGATTAAAAATCGCGATCGTAGGGAAACCGAATACAGGTAAGTCGACGATAGTGAATGCACTTTTGAATGAAAACAGAATGATAGTTTCTGATATTCCAGGAACAACGAGAGATTCTATAGATTCATATCTTGAATATGATAATAAGAATTTTGTTTTGATCGATACAGCAGGTATCAGAAGAGCATCAAAAATAAAAGAACCAACCGAATATTACACAATTCTTCGAAGTAAACTCGCTATGGAAAGGGCTGATGTTGTTGCAGTTGTGATCGATATAAATGATAAAGTTACATTTCAGGACAAAAAAATACTTGGAGAATCACTTGCACTTCTAAAGCCAACAATTGTTGTTTTCAATAAGACCGATCTTATAACTGAAGTTGAAAAGACAAAATTTTATAAAGAGGTTCTTGGGAACCTTGAGTTTGGAGAATTCTTACCAAAACTTTTCATTTCAGCAAAGGAGAGAAAACATATCTATAAAATACTTGAAAAATCTTATGAATTGAGAAGTAAACTCCCTGCAAAATTTAAGAAGAGTATGTTGAATTCAATACTTTTTGATCAGATCATACCAAACTTTAAACATCCTGTGTTAAAAACTGGAAAAAGACCAAGATTTTACAGTTTAACTCAAAAGTCAACCGATCCAGTTGTTTTTATTCTAAGAGTTAACGATCCAGAAAATATTGACAGAAATTATAGAAGATATATAATTAACAAAATTAGAGAGGTATTGAAATTGTCAGAGATTCCTTTCGATGTTGAGTTGAGGAGTAAGGATGATAGTTAAAGTTATTGTTTTTTGTATCTTGTCATATCTTTTTTCAGGTATACCTTTCGCTTTTATAGTTTCGAAACTATTTCTAAAAATAGATATCAGAAAAGTTGGGAGTGGAAATGTTGGTGCAACCAACGTGTACAGAGTTGGTGGCTGGAAATATGGTGTTTTTGTATTTGTCCTAGATTTTTTAAAAGGTTTTATCCCAACATTGATTTCAGTTTTTTATTTTGATAAAAATCTTGAAGTTTCAACGATCGTTGCAATATCAACCGTGTTAGGACATATGTTTACACCGTATCTGAAATTTAAAGGCGGAAAAGGAGCAGCGACATCTTTTGGAAGTTTCCTTGTGCTTTTCCCGCTCGAAATTTTAATATGTGCTATTTTTTTCCTTATATCCGTTATTGTAACAAGAATAGTTGCGGTTGGAACGATAATATCAGCATTGCTTTTCCCCATAGTTTACTTTGTGATGGGCAAACTGTTGGATATAACTTTTCCTTTTAAAAAATTTTCAAATATCGATTTTGTTTTAATTCTAATTGTTGTTATTTTTATCATTTTAAAACATAAAAGTAACATTGAAAGATTGATTAAAGGAAATGAAAACAGAATATAGAAAGAGATACTATTCGATAAAAGAGGTTTCTCAGATTACAGGATTAAGAAGTTATGTCCTGAGGTATTGGGAGACGGTTTTCCCTAAATTGAAACCGATGAAACATTCTGTTAATGGAAGAAGGATGTACACTGAAAAGGATATTGAGACAGTTAAAAAAATCAAAGAATTGTTGTATGAAAAAAAATATACGATAAAAGGAGCGAATGAAGTTATGAATTCAAAAGTCGAAATTGTTCAACTCAACCTCGATTTTGAAAATGGGAAGAGTTTTTTGAAAGGGGAGGTAAAGAGGAAGTTAAACGAAGTAATTAACCTATTAAGGGGGGAAAAATGAGAAATAAGATAAGAATCTATCTTCTTGATGATAGCATAACCGTTACAACGTTTTTAAGCAAATCTTTGACTTCACTCGGTTATGTGGTTTACGCTGATAATGACCCAAACAAGTGCATCAAAAGGATAAAAGAGTTTTTGCCGGATATAATCATTCTTGATATAGATTTGAACGAATACAACGGAATAGATATCTGTCGGGAGATACAGGAAGATGAACAACTGAAAGAGATACCTGTGATATTCCTTTCACATTTGACAGATACTGCAACGGTTGCTGAAGGATTGGAAGCAGGAGCAGTTGATTATATTTACAAACCGATAGATATAAATCAACTCGATTCAAGAATAAAAATTATTCTGAAGATGATTGAAGATATGAAAGATAATATAAAACTTGCAAAGATGAACATTATCAAAGCTTCAGTTATCACGATGCATCATGAGTTGAACCAGCCACTTTCAGTTATTTTGCTTTCAACAGAGATGCTTGAAAAAAAATTGGGTAACAAATTAACAGAAAAAGAAAAAAAATTGATAGAAAGAATAAAAAACAGTTTGAACAAGATAAACGATATTTTGAAAAGGTTTGCTGTTGTTCATGAACATGACCCAGAACTTATTCCATACACCGATGATTCTCAGATGATAAAACTTCCACCATCAACTAAGACTGAGAAAGTACTGATAATAGATGACGAAAGAGAAGTCAGGGAATCGATAATCGATGTTTTAAACGAAGAAGGAATAGAAACGATACAATCAGAGAATATAAAGGATGCGATAGAGATTATAGAAAAGGGTAAAGAAAAAATTTCGATGATATTTTGTGATATAAGAATAAAAAATGAATCAGGATCAGAGGTCTTTCATCTTGTAAGAAAAAATTATCCTGAGATCAAATTTGTTTTTATCACAGGTTATTCGATTCCTGCTGAAGTCAAAAGGATAATAAGAGAGTTTAAAATACCGCTTTTGAAGAAACCGTTTTCAAGAAGGTCAATACTCTCATTGTTAAAAAAAATGAATCAATAGGGTAGTAAAATATCTTTTTCTAAAATCGTAAAACTGTCTGGAAACAATTTTTCAATTTTTTTATTAAGATTTTCTTCAATGTAAACCTTTACTGTAATTTTTTCAGTGAAATTTTCTTCCAGAATTTTATGTTTTGCTTGTTTAATAAAATATAAAAATTCATTGTATTGTTGATAACTGAAAGTGAATTCAAAAAGATAAAATTTTTCGAGTTTTTTTAAAGTCGAATTTTTTACAGTTTCGATTGCACATTTTGAATACGCTCTAACGAGCCCCGAAGCCCCGAGTTTTATACCACCAAAAAATCTTGTAACAGTTAAAAGTGTAAAGTAAAGATCGTTCTTATCGATAACATTGAAAACAGGAAGTCCTGCAGTATTTTTTGGTTCTTTATCATCTGTATAGAAAAATTCATCCTTTGAAAATCGGTAAGCGTAAACTATATGTGTATACCCCTTATTATCCGTTTTTAAAAAATTTAAAAATTTTTCAACTTCTTTTTTATCTTTTACAAAAAAGGCTCTTCCGATGAAAATTGAGTTTTTTTCAATTATCGTTACCTTTTTTGATTCGATTATCGTTTTCAACTCTGTTTCCTTTTTTGAAATTTGTTAAAGAAAAAATTATTAAAATGATTCCAAAAAATTGGTATAGATTTAATTTTTCTTTCAGTATGAGCACTGCTAATATTGACCCTATAAGTGGCTTGAGAAAGAAGATCATCGATCCATCCACAACATTCAACCTTTTAAAACCTTCATAGTAAAATAAATATCCACATCCCGTAACAAAAAAACCAAGGTAGATCAAAAATAATGAATTATGAAGATTAAGATTTTTTAGTAAAAAATTGTTTTTATAAAGAAAAAGAGGGAACAATAAAATTATTCCTGTAAAAAAAGAAATAAAATTTACCATGATCGTGCTGTTATTTTTCAGAAATCTTTTTGAAAGGAAGGTAAAGAGTGCAAAGGAAAATGATGATAAAAGTCCGGTTATTGAGGGTATATAATTTATTATTTTTGTGATCTTTCGTGAGAATAATATAAGGAAAAATATCCCCAAAATACCTAAAAATATTTTGATCAATTTTATTCTGTCAAATTCTTTGAAAAAGATGAGATTTAGAATATAGACAAATATCGGATGACTACCGATCAGAACAGCTGCTATCGAAGCATTACCTTTCTCAACAGAGTATTGTAAAAGAAGCATCGAAATGAAAACGTTCACAAAACCAAGAGATGAGAGTTTTAGTAAAGTTTTTATGTTCAAATTTTCTAATTCTTTTCTCAGATCCTTTTTGAATGCGATAAAGAAGATAAAAACAAATGTTCCCAAAAAAAATCTCAAAAAAGTTAACTGGATGAAATTGAAATCATTAGAAAGAAATTTTGAGGTCAATTCCATCGTTGAGAATAAAAAAACTGAAAGCGATAAAAATACTATACCAAGCATATATGCATAATAAACATCATCTTTAAAATTGTCAACAAATTAAACGTTTGTAATAAAAAAGTGCCTGCTGTTTTCCTTTTAAATTCTTAAAAATGATATTTTAGGTTTGGCATAAATAATGTTAATTTACTTAAAAAAAGGAGAAATTATGAAAATAGGAATTCTTGAAGACAGTGAAACTTTCGCTAATGCTTTGAGGGATATACTTGTTTTAAAAAAACATGAGGTTTTTCTTTTATATAAACATCCTTTGATGATCAATCAAACCGATATAGAAAACCTTGATGTTTTAATACTCGATATCTATTTGGGATCAAACTATGGAATCAACATCATCAATCAGTTAAAAAAGATGGATCTTTTCTTAACAATTATTATAGTAACAGCAAGTCCAAGCCAGAAGCTGAAGGATACACTGAAAGATTTGGGAGTTCATTATTTCATTGAAAAACCTTTCCACTATGAAGAACTTGATGGTATTTTGAAAGAGATCGAAGAATTCTATTTTATTATCGAAAATTTTCTAAAAGCGGAAGATCAAGAAAAAAATATTTTACTCCTAACAGACATTCCAAATGTAAAAATCTTGAAAAAATTGAAAAGGTTGAAAATAGATGATCTGGTTGATTTTGACTTTGAACATGATCTAAATGATAATTACTATCTTGAATTTTCGATATTCAACACTACTGATTCTTATTATAAAATTTTTAATAAATTGTCATCTATTAGTAATAGAAAAAAAATAGTGTTACATTTAAAAAATAATATTGAAGAATTAAAAATCGAGTGTGATAAAAATCCAGTTTTGAAAAATTTTATACTTAAAAAATGTTACCTTGTATCAAATTCTTTGAAAGTGTCATAAATGTATGACTCTGTAATCTTTTTTTTCTATTTTTAAATCCAAAAATTTATAGATTTAACTTAAAACTTTTGCTATTTACAAAAATCTTATTCTGTCATAAAATCATAACATAATAAATTCGTGACACTTATATCTGGCACTTTTCTTGTTATAAAATATAGAAAAGGAGGAAAAGTGCAAAAAAAGATGAAAGTTTTGATCATAGATGATAACAGAGATCTTGCGAATTCCCTGAAGGATGCACTTAACAATTACTCTTCAGATTATGAATGTCTCGCTTTTTATGATGGTAACTCAGCGATGAATTATATTACCAATAATCCTCCAGATGTTATTTTTACAGACATAATCCTTCCTGATCAATCTGGTTTATCGATATTGAAAAGTGTGAAAGAAATGGATAGTGATATTCAGGTGATAGTTATGACTGCATATGCCTCACTATCAACTTCAATTGAAGCGTTACAGTATGGTGCTTTTGATTATATACCAAAACCATTGCATATAAATCAGGTTATGAACGCATTAAAAAGCGCAATCAACAAAAGAAACAGTTTACTTGAGAATAAAAAAATAATAGCTGATCTTATAAACAAAAAGGAAAAAAATCTCGAAAGTGACGAATCAAGAAAGGTTATAGAAAGGTTGATCCTGTTAAAACAGTTCCAGAAAAAGATTTCTAAAATCGATGATATTGATGAATTGTTTAAAATTTCTTATCTCGAATTCTCAAAAATATTTTTAACCCAATTCGTTTATTTCTTTTTAAAGGAAAATGATGGTTTTAAAAATATATATGGTCCATCTGTTGGAGAATTCAAGATAGGTGATATGGTTGATCCAAAATTGCCTATATTTTTTGTTCCGGTTAAAAACAACATAGGTTGTATATTCGCTGGTTCAAAATCGATGACTTCAGTTATGAGTTATGAAAACGATATAACTGGTGTTGTTTATTTCAAAAGAGAAAATGATTTTATCGATACAGATCTTGAGATCGCTGAAGTGCTTTCCTTTGTCCTTGCGAACAAATTTTCCGAAATAAAATTGAACAAAAAGTTGAAAACGACAAGATATGGACTCATTTATACAATGCTTACATTAACCGGACTTTCAGATAGTAATCAAAAAACTATGATAGAAAAAAGAGCAAAATACTGTGAAAATTTTGCAAAATTTTTAAATTTTGATGAAGAAAAAATCGAAAAGATAAAATTTTCTTCAATACTTTTCAATATAATACAATCATTTGTTAAGGATAAAAAGAATGGTTCAAAAGAGGTTTCGGAGAAGTTTAAAAGTGTGATAGATGATATAGAGTTTTTGAGAGAACTTGAACCTATAATCGAATCGATAGGTGAGAACTATGATGGGTCTGGATTTCCCAAAAGATTGAAAGGAGATGACATACCAGTCGAATCACAGTTAATAAAATTGGTTCACACATATCTTCTTCTGATTGAGAACAAAAATTATAGGGATGGGGTTGGAAAGAGAAACGCTTTTGAGAACCTTGGAAAAATGTCTGATAAGTATTTTAAAAAAAATTTAGTTGAAAAATTTATAACATTTTTGGAGCAGTATGAAAGAACAAATAATTGATTATTTAAAGGAATTTCCTGAAATATTTCAGGAATACCAAAAAGAGAATGAAAACAAAAATTTTGATCTTGTGAGATTTTTTACAAATCTTGTTTCAGAAAAAAAATTAAAAGTTGATGAAAAACTTGCAAAGCTGATCGAGCAGAATTTTAAAATAACCTATCTTGATGCTGAAAAAATTCAAATAACAGAAGGTTTATTGTCTCTGTTTATTCCAACATACATAAAAAAGAATAGGTTCATACCCTTTGAAGTGTCCCAGAAAAAAATTAAAATTATAACAGATAATCCTTTTAATCTTGAACTTATAAAAGATATTCAATTCATAACGAATCTTGATGTTGATTTCTATATAACAACTACTGAAAGTTTGAATAAAAAATTTATAGAAATTTTTGGACAGGAAAAATTTTCCTATGAACTCGATGAGAACGTTTTAAAAGTGGATGATTACGAAAACCTTGAAGAGGAAGTCGTTGAAGATGATGAAATAAATGCAAAACCTATCGTAAGACTTATTAATTCAATAATAATAGATGCAATCAAGTTGAACGCTTCTGATATCCATTTTGAACCTCAATCGAACAATCTTGTTGTAAGATACAGAATAGATGGTTTTTTACAGGAACATTTGAGATTGCCAAAAAAAATAGAGAAAAGAGTTATTTCAAGAATTAAAATAATGGCAAAGATGGATATAACGATAACAAGAAAAGCACAGGATGGAAATATACAGATCGTAGTATCGCAAAAGGATATATCTTTAAGAGTATCAACGATTCCGATAATGGATGGTGAAAAAATAGTTATCAGGATTCTTGATAAGAGTAAAATCAAAGTTTCCCTTGAGCAACTTGGTTTGACTGAAGAAAATATAACTATAATAAGAAAGAATGCAAACAAATCTCAGGGAATAATACTTGTTACAGGTCCAACAGGGAGTGGGAAAACAACAACCTTGTACTCAATCCTACAGGAACTTGATTATAAACATTTGAATATCACCACAATAGAGGATCCTATCGAATATACGATAAAGGGAATAAATCAAACGCAGATAGATCCCAAAAATAATGTAACATTTTCTTCCGCGTTGAGAACTCTATTAAGACAGGATCCAAATGTAATACTACTTGGGGAGATAAGGGATACAGAAACAGCGCAAACAGCATTCAAAGGTGCTATAACAGGGCATCTTCTACTTTCAACTCTCCATACGAACAGTGAGGTTTCAACTTTGATAAGGTTGAGAGATCTGGGAGTTGAACCATATCTTATATCCGATGCTCTACTTGTTGTTATAGCACAGAGGATTGTAAGAAAAGTTTGTAAATACTGTTCATCCAAAATACATCCCGATGTAAGAGTAAGAAAAATTTTAAAAGTTGATGAAAATTTTGAGATATATCAGGAGAATAAAAATGGATGTGAAAAATGTAACTATACTGGATTTTCCGGAATTATTGGAATTTTTGGAGTTCTTGAAATAGATCAAAAGTTAAGAGAACTCATCGAAAAAGAGGCGAATTTGAATGAGATAGTTTCGTATCTCAAAAGTATAAATTACAAAACTGTGTTTGATGATGGACTTGATAAGGTAAAAAATGGTATAACAACATTCAGTGAAATAGAAAGGGTGCTTGATGTTGATAGGTTTCTGGTTGAAAATAGTGTTTCACTGGAAACAAAGTTTAAAAGTGAAACGGAAAAGAAAGGGATACTTGTTGTTGATGACGTGAAAACTATAAGAACTGTAATCTGTGCGCTTTTTAGATCTGAAGGTTTTGAAACATTTGAGGCTGAAAATGGTGTTGATGCACTTGAAATTTTAAAAAGTAACAGGATAGATCTTGTCATAACAGATCTTTCAATGCCACAGATGGGAGGATTTGAATTACTTGAAAAGATAAAAAATGATGAGAGTTTAAAAAGCATCCCGGTTGTTGTTTTAACTTCTAAATCCGATTCTGAAAATGAGATCGAAGGGTTGTCAAAAGGTGCTGATGACTATATCCCCAAACCGATAGATCCTCAAAAGGTTTTGTTAAGGGTAAAAAACATATTAAAAAGGAGTGGATGTTGATCTCGAAAACAGTTCAAAACATTATAGATATTCTCGAAAAAAATTATAATATTAACATCACCTCTTCTTTAAACATTAAAATTCAGGATCTGTATAATCTTGGAAAGATTCAGGATGAGGGTGATTTTGAAAAAATACTTTTTGCACTTTATAACTATCAGAACATATTTTTTGAAAATGAGGAAATCTTTAAACTAACAAAAAATGTTCTTGAAAATACTGCTAACGATAATCTCAATATACTCATTTTCTCTTCCGATATTGGTAGTTCACTCTTTTCTTTTGTAATCGAATGTGAACTGATTTTAAAAAACCTTAAAAGAAGAAAAAATGTTAACTATTTTACTGTTTATCCATCTTTTTATATCGTCGAGAGAATTAAAAATAACAGGATAGAATACCAACAACTCATTAAAGCATCCGATGCTCAATTGAAATATTTTATAGATATGATTGAAAATTATATTTTAAGAAATGATATTCTAAACAGAATCAATTTTGTTGTCACGAATCCTTTCAACAATTCTTTAAGAAGTGAAAATTTTGATCTTATAATAGTTAACAATTTTTCAAAAATTTTTTTAAAAGAAAAATTATCAAACTTTTCGAGGGAAGCGTACAGATTACTTAAAAATGGGTCTTACCTGATATGTGATTTTAAAGAAACCAGCATTTTCTCTTCGGGAATTTTTGAGCAGTTAAACCATGAGGGGTATTACTATTTTAAAAAACCGCAGAGTGATGAATTCATAGTATCAGATTACACCTTTGAAGATGCCCTGAACTTTTTCAAAGAAAAAAAATACAACGAATCGTTGGGTATTCTGCAGGCATTGTTGGGAAAAGAAGAAGGTAACAGCATCGAGATTCTGAAGTTGATGCTACTTATTTACACAAGGTTAAACGATATTTTAAAAATAGAGTTTCTTGAAAAACAACTTGAAATAAACGGTATAAAAGATCCAGATTTTGATTTTATACTTGGAACATTCTATTTCAATAAACTAAATTATTCGATTTCAAAACTTTATTTTCAAAAAACTTTATCTTCGAATCAAAACAATATATATTCTTTGTATTATCTTGCTCTTATCGATAAAATGGAAGGTAAGAAAAAATCCTCGATTGAAAATTTTAGAAAAATAGTAAAATTTGTAGAGGGGAATAACTTTTATATCCCCAAAATATATGCGAACGACATCTCAAAGGAAATGATAATGTATATCGCTGAAAGTGAAATAGAAGGGGAGGAACGATGAAACAGATTCTTGTGTTTCAACTTGATAACCAGGAAATTTTGAAATCAGAAAAGCTGAACAAACAGAGTATCACTTTTGAAGAAGATTTAAAAAATCTTGAAGGGATAAAAAATGAAATAAAAATAGATCTTATTTTAACTTCATCAAAAAATCTTGATCTTGAAAATGGTACAGGTTTGTTAAAAAAGTTGTTTAACTGGAAAATACCAGTTCTTGTTGTATTAAAAAAAGATGAGAGTATAGACAAATACAAGGATCTGTTTGAAGTGCCCTTTATTGACTTCATTTATGAAAACAATTTTGAAAACGATTTTGAATTCAAAATGGAAAAAATAATAGGAGTTAAAAATTACATAATTTCCTGTGAAAGTATGTCCTCTCTTCAACATGAGATAGGAAAAATTTCAAAATTGTCTGTTGCGGGAGAACTCATATCAAGTATAAGCCATATGATAAACAATCCTGTTACTTCTATCGTTTTACAACTTGATATGTTAAGGATGGATAAAAATTGTCCAAAGGAACTCCATAAGAAAATCGATATGATCGAGCAGAATGTTGACAGGATAGTTTCGATAGTATCAACTGTAAGAGAATTAAAACTCGGAGTGTCAGAAAAGATGGAACTTGTTAATGTTGAAGATGAAACTGTAAAATTTTTCCCGATAATTAAAGATTATTTTATAAACCATAATGTTGAAATTGAATATACATATGATAAAAAGATTCCACCAGTAAAACTGCCATGCGGATTTTTAAAATATATCTTCCTTGAATTGATTCTTCTTTTGTTTCACAGGTGTGAAAAGGTAAAAGGGAATAAGATAATTGTGAATTTTAGACTTTTAGAGGATAGCATCTATATTATTTTCAATACAAATTTCAAGACAGGTATAGAGATGCTTTTCGAAAATGTGGAAGATGAGAACAGCAGGTCCGATGTGCTGACGATCAATTCGATTAAGTTTGATATAGAAAATGTTTCAGGTAAATTGATCTTTAAAGATTACGATTCTGGATCTGAGATAAAGGTCATTTTACCGTTGCCTGCGATATAGGAGGTTTTATGAAAGTGAAAAATATTCTTATAGTTGATGATGATCCTTTTATATTACAATCTGTAGGGGAGATGCTTGTTGAAAACAAATATAATGTTTATACATCATCAAATGGGAAAGAGATGTTTCAGGTTTTAGAAAAAAATTCAGTTGATTTGATTCTCCTCGATGTTAAATTACCTGATAGAACAGGAATAGAGTATCTCCCTGAAATAAAACATTTTTTCCCCGATGTTCCAATAATCATGATTACAGGTAATGCTGATATAAATGATGCTGTGAAAGCGATAAAAATGGGTGCATTTGATTATCTCAAAAAACCATTTAAAGGAAAGGAACTTCTTGTGAATATAGAAAAAGCTTTGAAATGGAACGAACTGATGATCAAAAATGAAATTTTACAGGAACAGGTTGAAAAGGAGTTTTCTTTTCAAGGTATAATCGGGAAAAGTGATAAGATGAAGGAGTTGATAAAAGTTTTAAAGCAGGTTTCGAAAACAGATTCGAATGTTTTGATCACAGGTGAAAGTGGAACAGGTAAAGAACTTGTTGCAAAGGCAATACATTATTCTGGTAAAAGAAAAAATAGTCCCTTCGTTCCAATAAACTGTGCATCATTACCTGAGACATTACTTGAAAGTGAACTTTTTGGATATACAAAAGGTGCTTTTACAGGTGCCTATAATAACAAGAACGGGCTTTTCAAAGTTGCTGATATGGGAACGATATTCCTTGATGAAATAGGCGATATGCCTTTAAGTTTACAGGCAAAAATTTTAAGAGTTATTGAAAGTGGAGAATTTACTCCACTTGGTTCAACAAATGTGATAAAAACCGATGTCAGAATAATATCGGCAACGAATGTTAATTTAAGAGACAGAATACTTGAAAACAGATTCCGAGAAGATTTATATTACAGGTTGAACGTTGTTAACATTAACATTCCACCTTTAAGGGATAGGAAAGAGGATATTCTCATTATTGCTGAACATTTTCTTGAAAAGTACTGTATAAAAATGAACAAAAAGATTAAAGGGTTTTCCGAAGGCGTAAAAGAGGTCTTTTTAAGATACGATTGGCCCGGCAATGTCAGGGAACTTGAAAATGCTGTTGAAAGCAGTTGTGCTCTAACGACAGGTGATGTTATAGATGTTAAAAATCTTCCATCACATCTTTTTGGTAATGTCATGCATTCAAACAAAGTTGATTTTATCCCCATCAATCGACCTTTGAAAGAAACTATGGATTATTATGAACGAGAATATTTGATTCAACTTCTAAAATTTTGTAATGGTAATATAACAAAAGCTTCTCAGATTGCGCAGATTGCAAGACAAAATCTTCATTCGAAATTAAAACTTTATAACATTAATGTAAGGGATTTTAGAAAATGAAAAATTTGTTTAAAAATTTATTTTTTGATTTCAATTCAAACTATTTTTCAAAATACTCAACAAAAGAAATTTTTTTCAGGATCAGATACAATTTCCTTTTGTTAATTCTGATACTTGGAATAGTAGATACATTTTATTTTTCTTTGAAACATCTGTTTCCTCTTATACATTTAAGAGAGTTTCTAACACACTTTATCTCTTTGGTAATATGTCATCTCCTCCTTGTATTACTTATAAAAAAGAAAAGTGTTGATCTTATTGGAAGAATTTTAGTTTTTGTTCTCTTTCTAGTGGGTTTATACACATTGTTTTTTACACAACTTGATTCTTCAAGAAGAGCATTCGTCTATATTTTCCCGCTTCTATCATTTCTTTCAATATCATTCTGGGAAAGTTTTGTTTTCTGTTTTTTGATTTTAGTATTTATCATTTTGAGATTTCCGGTGTTCTCAAAAATTTTCACATACGATAAGTCATTACATTTCAGTTTCTTTTTTACTTATCTATCTATATTTTTTGCTACTTCTATTTTCAAGTATTTTATAGAACTCTTTCAAAGGATCGCTATCGAAAACGAAGAAAGGCTGGATTACGAAAACAGGGTTTTAAAAGTTTTAAAAGATAATTTCCAGAGAAAAACGGAAGAGTTTGAAAAACTTTTTGCAGTTGTTCCAAGTGCTGTTTTTATAGTTGATAAAAACAGAAAAATTTTATCGATAAACAAAAGAGCTCTTGAGATACTCAAATATAACGAGGAAGAACTTATTGGTAAAGAATGCACATTTTTTGCCAATGAACCCTGCCGCAACGGTTGTGGTCTTATGAACGTAATGGATGATAAACCGATATACAATAAAATTTGTACGGTGATTACAAAAGATGGAAACTTAAGAATAATTTCAAAAAATGCACAGGTTTTAAGGGATGACGAAAAGAATTTTATCGGCTGTATTGAGGTTTTTGATGACATAACTGAAAAGTTTAATTATGAAAGAGAGATAGAAAAACTGTTATTTTCAGTTAATCAGAGTCCTGCAAGTGTTGTGATAACGGATACAGATGGTAACATTGAATATGTTAACAAAAAATTCACAGAAGTTTCTGGTTATACTTTTGAAGAGGTCAAAGGGAAAAATCCAAGAATTTTGAAATCTGGTGAAAAGAGCAAAGAGGAGTACAAAGAGTTATGGGATACGATAAAATCTGGAAGGGAATGGAGAGGTGAGTTTCATAATAAAAGAAAAGATGGAACTCTCTACTGGGAACTTGCTCTGATAGCCCCTATAACTGATAAGGATGGCAAAATAATAAATTTTGTTGCAGTTAAGGAAGATATTACTGAGAGAAAGAGGATGGAACATGAACTCTTTGAATCAAAATTGAAAGCCGAACAGGCAACAAAAGCTAAATCTGTTTTTCTTGCAAATATGAGTCACGAGATCAGAACTCCGCTTAATGGTATAGTTGGAATGGTCGATCTGCTCCTCGGGACAAAACTTGATAAAGAACAGGAAGATTATGTAAAAACTATAAAATATTCATCCATAACTCTGTTAACACTGATAAACGATATCCTCGACTTTTCAAAAATAGAATCAGGAAAGATGAGTTTTGAGGAGATAGAGTTTGATCTGTATCAACTCGTAGAACTTTCTTTAAAACCACTCGTTTTTGAAATCTATAAAAAAGGCCTTGAAGTTATTATCGATATAGATAAAGATGTTCCAAGATATATTAAATCTGACCCTGTCAGATTGAAACAGGTGTTACTCAATCTGGTTGGAAATTCTTTAAAATTCACAGAAAAAGGTGAGATACTTGTAGAAGTTAGGACGGTAGAAAAGAAGGAGAACGATTTAATCTTAAAATTCATCGTTTCCGATACAGGAATAGGTATAGATCACGATAAAATAGAAAAAATATTTCAACCTTTTGAACAGGCGGATAATTCGATAACAAGGAAGTTTGGTGGAACTGGTTTAGGAACAACTATTTCTAAATACATTGTAGAAAAATTGGGTGGAGAGATATACGCTCATTCTCCTTCAAAACTTTCCAAAGATGGAGGTAGAGGAAGAGGAAGTGAATTCGGATTCACTATAAAAACGGTTCAGGTTTCAGCAGATGATATTAAGAAAACATTTTCAAAAATTAAAGGGGTTGAAAAGGTTCTTGTAATAGATGATAACAAACTGAATTTAAAAATCATGCAGAATATGTTATCTGTCTGGAATGTTGAATGTGAGTGTTTGACAAATTTTAAAGATTTCAATAAAAATTTGAATGATTATGATATCGCTTTTGTTGATTATATTATGCCCGAAATTGATGGACTTCAAGTAGCAAAGATGATCAAGGAAAAGAATAAAAAGATGAAGGTTATCATCTTTACATCTTCAATATTAAAAGAGGATAAAGAAAAATTTGATTCTATCGGAGTCGATGGATACCTTCAGAAACCTGTTTCTCAATCATCCTTATACGATTTGCTGGTCGCAATGTTTGAAAGTAAAGAACAAGGAAGAGAAGAAAAAGGTGTAAAAATTCAAGTTGAGAAAAAGGATATTAAAATTCTTGTTGCTGAGGATAACCCTGTAAACCAGAAGGTAGCAAAAAACATGTTGAACAAACTCGGTTACGATGTTGATATCGCTGAAAACGGTGAAAAAGTTTTAGAGATGATGAGAGAGAAAACTTATGATCTTATTTTGATGGACGTTCAGATGCCTATAATGGATGGTTTAACAACGACAAGAATCATAAGAGAGATCGAAGATGATATCAAAAACAACAGAAATCTCAGTCATAATCTTATTGTTAAGAAGATTCCTATACCTATAATTGCTTTAACAGCTAACGCTATGAAAGAGGATAAGGATATCTGCCTTGCTAATGGAATGAACGATTATATAGCAAAACCTTTAAATCTGAAAGAGTTAAAGGAGATTGTTGAAAAGTATACGAAGGGTTGATATAATAATATAATGAATCCGAAAGTTTATTTTATAGACATTCAAACATTTTCAGGAAATTTTAAAATATTTGAGAACATCCTTTTAAAGGAAATTGAGATTCAAAAAATATTTTATGCAAATTCTTTGATAGCAGTGAAAATACATTTTGGAGAAAAGGGGAACAGGGCTTATATTAAACCTGTATATGCTAACTGGTTCTGTGAGTTTTTAAAGAATAAAGGGTATAAACCTTTTTTAACTGATACTAACACTCTTTATAAAGGTATGAGATCAAACTCTGTAGATCACCTTGAGAATGCATTCTTTAATGGGTTTTCATATTTCCCTGTAATAATTGCGGATGGATTAAGAGGTGAAAGTTTTGTAAGAATAGAAAAAGAACTGGAAGTGTTAAAGGAGTTTTATATTGGCTCTGACATCTATTATTCTGATGGGATATTATTTCTGACACATTTTAAAGGACATGAGTTGACTGGTTTTGGAGGTTCAATAAAAAATATGGGTATGGGATGTGCTGCTAAGAGGGGGAAACTTTCCATGCATTCAAATCTGACTCCAAGTGTAAATAAGGAAAAATGTAAGGGATGTTTTAAATGTATCAAATGGTGTAATGTGAAAGCGATTAAGCAGATGGAAAATTTCGCTTTCATAGATAAAAATATTTGTGTTGGGTGTGGTTTATGTCTTGAGATATGTGATTTCAGAGCAATAAATATCGATTGGGAAATAGAAAGTTCTTTGATGCAAAAAAAGATGGCAGAATATGCCAGTGTTTCAGTTGAAAACAAACCTGCAGTTTTTGTAAATTTTGTAATGGACATTTCCCCTGTTTGTGATTGTTATCCTTACAATAAAACTCCTATAGCAAAAGATGTCGGTATTCTTTTTTCAAATGATCCTGTTGCTCTCGATAGAGCTTCTTATGATCTTGTTTGTGAACGAACAGGATATGATCCTTTTAAAAAAACTCATCCAGATATAGAACCTCTTGTTCAACTTGAACATGCGCAGAAAATAGGTCTTGGAACGAACATATATGAACTTGTTCAGATCTCTTAAAATATCATTTATCGTTTTTTCCTGCATCAGAGTGTTTTCTTTTTGGCAATATTTCGATGATTCAGAAAAAATTAAAAATTTTTTTGATAAGGAACTCGATTTCGAAAAGGTTCTCTATACTAAAAGTGTTCAGCAACTCGAAATGTTATCAAAGATAGATAGATTCATTTTTTTTAATGATTCTCTGATAAAAGAAGGAAAATTACCACAAAATTATATTCAGGAGTATCTTTATTTGAAAAATAATTTTAAGGAAAAAAAATTTGATCGGGTAGTTTCTTTTGAGCCAAAATTTTTAAAAGATTCATTAAAAACTATTTTTTCTATTTTTAAAGGTTATTCTTATTATTATCTTAATGACCTAGAAAACAGTTTAAAAATATCTTCAGAATTTAAAGGGGATCTTTCCAATATTTTAAAAATAATATCATTGTACAAATTGCAAAAGTATGATGATTGTTTAAAAACGATAGAAGAATTTGAAAATTTTGTCAACTATCCTGAAATCTTAAAAACATATATAAACCTGAACTTTATGAAAAAAAATTATGAAAAGTTGGATTACCTTTGTGATCTCTTTCTTGACAAATATATCGAAGATAAGGACTATTATTATGTGGTATATATAAAGAGTCAGATTTTGTTTAAAAAAGGATATTTTAAAAAATCACTCGATTATGTAAGCCAGGTTATCCTAAATGAAAAATATGATTCTATTCTTTTGGGTAACGCATATTATCTCGCTGGTAAAAATTATTTTATGCTTGGTGATTATGATAAAATGGAAAACTATTTGAATGTTTTTAGAGAATCGAACATATCATCAGATTTTAAAAAAAATGCTCTCTTTTTAGATGGTAAAGGATTTTTTCTCAAAGGTGATTTTAAAAAAGCGATAAAAAAACTTGAAAATTTTTCAACTGAGTTCCCTGAAGATGAGTTGACAATATATGCTGATCAAATGATAGCTGAGTCATATTTCAATTTAAAAAACTATAAAAAGTTCAAAGAATATGTTACGAAAAGAAATTATCCAGATTTTATAAAAGACAAGATGGTTTATTTGAAATATTTTGTGGATTACAAAGATGGTTTATATCCTGATAGTATTCAATCGTTCATATCCTTTATAAATAATGAAAAAAATAATCCTTTCAAAAAGAACGCTTATGAAAGAATTATAGAGGAAACAGATTCAGATTCTTTGAAGATTTACTATCTTAAAAACTATCTAATAGAGTTTAATAGGGGTGAAAAAGTTTTTCAAATCTTTGAAAAAAATATACCATTTATTTATGAAAATTTAAAATTGGACTTTATAATAACCTTTTTTAAAAATATGGATTTTTCCAATGAAAAGGTGTGCAAAATATTCTATCTTCTTCTGAATTATGCATACAGAAATCAAAAAGACAACATTTTTGTTATAAATGCAGTTCAAAATTTCACAGATGATATGAAATTTTATAAGGATGAAGTTGAATACATTTTAATAAATTCGCTTAAAAGTATTGGGAATTATGATGGAGCGCTTATTTTGATCGATAAAAAGTTGAAAATAAAAAACAGTTTTTCGGACTCTTTACTCCTTTTACAATTTACAATTTATTCCCAAAAAAATGATATTGAAAAACTCACAAAACTTGTTGAGAATTATGATGGTGGTAACATTTTTATTGAAGCGGAATTGAACAGATTTTTAGGTGAGAAATTCTTTTCATTGAAGATGTACTCACAGGCAAAAGAGTATTTCAGAAAAGCGATTGTTCTCTATCAGGATAATCGAGAAAAAGTTGCTCTTGTTTTAACAGAACTTGCCGAAACACATTATGCTCTTGATGAAAAAGAAAATGCTTCTATAATTGCACAACAGGCATTATTTTTCGCTAAAGATGTAAACTTGATAAACAGGATAAAACTTTTAATTGAAAAGTAGAAAAAAATTTTCATTTTTTCCATTAACCCTTGGTTGTTCGAAGAATCAGGTCGATATCGAATATCTATTGGGGGAGTTAAAAAAAGAAGGACATTTGATTGTCGGAGATATCAATACAGCTGATTTTGTTCTCATAAATACCTGTTCCTTTATAAACGATGCACGGATTGAAAGTGAAAAGATAGCGAAAAAAATTTCGAAAACAAAGAAAGTTATACTCCTTGGATGTTATGTCCAAATGTTCAAAGAAAAAGTTTTTAAAATATTTCCAGAGATAAATCTATTCATTGGAACGGAGAGTGGTCAGTTTAAAGATTTTATCCTTGAAAATTTAGATTCTAAAAAAAAGTTGATAAAGTTGAATGGTAATAAAAAGATCTTTTTTAGTTCAGAAAGATATCCTCTCAACAGATTCCATACCTACATAAAGATCTCCGAAGGATGTTTTAGAAAATGTTCTTTTTGTAAAATTCCATCGATAAGAGGCACTTTGAGGAGTAAGAAGATAGATGAGATTTTAAAAGAAGTGGAAAATTTTTCTAAGAAAGGGTTTCAGGAATTCGAACTTATATCAGAAGATTCTTCGCTCTATGGAGTTGATCTTTATAAAAAGAGAATGATTTTGCGTCTAATTGAAAAACTGGATAAAAATTTCCCTGATCGATTGTTCAGACTTCTATATGTCTACCCCGATAATTTTATTAAAGATATTGTTTTTGCGATCAAAGAATCAAAAAGTTTTATCAAATACATCGATGTTCCATTCCAGCATGTTTCACATGATGTTTTAAAATTTATGAGAAGAGAGACCGTTGATGTTTTTGAAATTTCTAATATGATCAAAAAAACAGGTCTTATTTTGAGAAGTTCATTCATAGTTGGTTTCCCTCAGGAAAGGGAACAGGATTTTCAAATGTTGAAGGATTTTATAAAAAGAGGATATATAGATAAACTTGGGCTTTTTCTGTATTCGAATGAAAATGAAGATCTGGGAGATAGTGTAGATTTTTCTAAAAAAGTTGAAAGATTTAACAAATTGATCAATGTTAACAAAAAAATAACGATAAAGAAGATGAAGGGGAAAATCGGTAAATACAAAAATGTTGTTTTTTATTATTCAGATAATGAGTATACTTATGGAAGGTTGATTGAAGATGCTCCTGACATTGATGATATTGTTGTTACGAAGAACAATGTTATAGAAAAATTTCAAATATTAAAAGTTAAGATAAAGAATGTTAAAGGTTATACTTATTTTTGTTAAAACTTTTCTTGACTTAAAAAAACTTTTATAGATAATACAATTTATGACTATTATAAATTATGATCTTATTGTTGTTACGGATGATCGTAAAAAAAAGGTAAAATATAACTTTCTCGATGGAGAAGAGGTCATCTTTAACCATACAAGATTCAAAATAAGATTGATAAGTAAATTTATCTATTCTGAACCAGGTTTAGATAAATTGATGTATGATGGAGTTATTGTAGATGTGAAACAATTTGAAGATGATATAATCAACACTCTTCTTTTTTATAACAATCAAAGTGAAATTTTTATTTTTGATTATAAATTTAAACCGAACATCGTTAACAGAAATATAAAATATTTTTATGAACTTTCAGATTTACAAAATTTAATAATCCAATTTTTTTATGAAAGAAGATACAATACTCCATTTTTCAATTCTTTAAAAAAACTGGCACGAAGTAAAAAACAGAGGTGGCATACACCTGGGCATGTTGGAGGTGAAGCATTTGAAAAATATACTTCCGTGAGAGATTTCAAACGTTTTTATAAGAATAATATTTTTTTAACTGATACATCAGTATCGGATCCTTCTTTTGGATCTCTACTTTCTCACAACAGTGTATTTAAAGAAGCAGAAAAACTTCTCTCAACTGCGTATGGAACTTTGTATTCTTTTATTAATGTTCATGGAACATCAACTTCAAATAAAATAATTTTCATGACTCTTCTTGATAAAGGTGATAAGGTCATAGTTGATAGAAACATTCATAAATCGACGATCCATTCAATAATTGTTTCAGGTGCATTACCTGTATTTTTAAAAGCAAATTTTAACAAAGAGTTTGGAATAATATTGCCTACAAGAAAAGAGGAAGTCATAAAATGTATAGAGGATAATAAAGACGCGAAATTGCTTGCTTTGACTGTTCCCACCTATGATGGTTTAAGATACAATTTACCCGAAATAATATCCGTTGCCCACAAATATAAAATAAAAGTTCTCGTCGATGAGGCATGGGGAGCACATATGCATTTTCATCACGATTATTATCCTGATGCATTACAAAGTGGTGCCGATTATGTTGTTCAATCAACACATAAAGTAATGGGTGCCTTTTCGCAGGCATCGGTTATACATGTCAACGATAAAGATTTTAAAGATAAAAAGTATGAGTTTTTTGAAAATTATATGTTTTTCTCATCGACTTCTCCTTTTTATCCAATGGTTGCAAGTATTGATGTAGCAAGGAAATTAATGTCGTGTGAAGGTAAGATGATTTTAGAAAAACTAAAAAAATATTATGAACAACTTGTAGTTGAAATAGATGCGTTAAACGATTTTAAAGTTTTAAAAAGATCTTATCTAAAAGGGTACTATCAAAATATAAATGAAATCTTGTTTGATTATACGAGAATTCTTGTAAATTTTTCGAAAGCAGGTATAGGGAAAAAACAGATATACTCCTATCTTTTAAAAAATAAAATTGTTGTGGAAAAAATAAATTACAACAGTTTCACATTACTACTTGGAGTTGGAACAACACAGAATATGGTAAGAAGGCTGATAAAAGTTTTAAAAGATTTTAAGTATGAAAAAAGAGACATAAAAGAGAAAGATATACAGTTTATCTGGAACGATCTTGAAGCGACGATCCCACCGTTTGAAGCGTACCAATCAAAAGGTGAATGGATCGATTTGAAAAATGCAAAGGGAAGAATATCATCCAACATGCTCGTTCCATATCCTCCCGGTATTCCTTTGATTATTCCAGGACAGATTTTTACAGAGGATCTTATAAACAATCTGCTGGAGATAATCTCGTTTGATGAGATCGAAATACATGGGTTGATTAAAGGAAAGGTGAAAGTTTTAAAATGAGTAAGAACAAAGAAATTTTAAAAGAGTTTGAGGAACTTTTTGATTCTTTAGGCATCATCATAAGATATGATAACATCCAAAAGGATGGTGGTTATTGTAAATATAAAGATAAAGAGTACATAATCTTGAATCGAATTTTGCCTTTAAAAAATAGATTGGATATTTACAAAAAGATCCTCAAAGATATTCTAAGTGAAAGGGGAGATATATTTATAAAACCTGTATTAAGGGAGTATATTGAAAATGATAAAGATTCTTGAAAATTATTTTTTAAAGAAGAAAGTTAAAAGTATTGGAACAGAATGGAAAAAACAGATAAACACGTCTGCTTTGTTTGATGGAATAAAAAATGTTGTAATTGTCTGGAATAACGAAATAGATTCTCTGAACAGTTTTTTGTCTTTTGATAAAAGTTTAAAAAACAGATTGAAAAATATTAATGTTTTTTATTTAGTTTCACCTTATTTTACTCTTTATAAAGATTGTTTTTATCAGGAACAAATTGAGGAATTGGTGAAACCAAAACCAATAAAATTCCAGGAACTTGAAAAAATGTATGAGTTTAAAAAAAGGTTAAAAGAAATAGACCTTTTCATTGATTTATCAAATATTGAAAAAGATTACAGAAAACTGTTTATTAGAACTTTAAAACCTTCAGTATCGATAACCTTTTTTGAAGAAGGACTTGAAGAAGATTTTAACATTCTTTTTAAAAGTAGTGAAAAGAATCCAGTTACACTTTTGAAACTCCTTAATTTTGATATAGTTGAAGAGAATTTTTCAGAATATTTAAAAATCAAAATGGAAAAACTCAATATAACAGGTTTCCCTCTGGTTCTTATAGGAAAATCTTCTAAAGTTTTAAAAGAAAAGAAAAAAGCGGAAAAAGAAGGAAGAAGATTTATATACATATCTGATTTGAAAAATGAACTGAATCTTGTAAATTTCTATTATATTCTTAAATCAAAAGAGATTATATTTGATGAGAATCTTTCGGATGAAATTGGTTTTGTAAAAAACTTTAAATTTTAAAATATTGACAACTACCTTGTAAACAATATAATAGAAAAATTAAATAAAAATTGAGGAGTGCTTATGAACGATAATGTATTACTGTTGTTGCCATTTTTTGGTTCACTGTTATCTTTAAGTTTTGCTTTTGTTTTCTATAGAAACATGCAATTGCATCCAAAAGGCGATGAAAAGATGGAAGAGATAGCATCTATAGTCAGAAAGGGTGCTTTCGCTTATTTAAAAGAGCAGTATAAATCTGTAGGAATTTTTTTCATTTTTGTATTTATTATTCTTTTTATTGTTTCATACTTTTTGAAACTTCAGTCGTTATGGACACCATTCGCTTTTCTCACAGGTGGTTTCTTTTCTGGCCTTGCCGGTTTTATAGGTATGAATACTGCAACACAGGCGAGTTCGAGAACCGCTCAGGCAGCTAAAAAATCTCTTGATGAGGCATTAAAAGTTGCATTCAGAGCTGGCGCTGTAATGGGACTTACAGTTGTTGGGCTTGGACTTCTCGATATTACGGTATGGTTTTTCATTTTAAGATTGTTTTATCAGAATGATCTTTATATCATCACAGCAACGATACTCACTTTTGGTATGGGAGCTTCATCCCAGGCACTTTTTGCTAGAGTTGGTGGAGGGATATTTACAAAAGCTGCTGATGTTGGGGCTGATATCGTTGGAAAAATAGAGTCCGAAATCCCTGAGGATGATTCAAGGAATCCTGCTGTCATAGCTGATAATGTGGGAGATAATGTTGGAGACGTTGCCGGTATGGGTGCTGATCTTTATGAGAGTTACTGTGGCTCAATCCTTTCTGCTGCTTCGTTGGGTGCTGCTGTTTCGATTTCATTGTCATCATCAACTACTCTATCTTTAAAACTTGTTTTATTACCGTTAATGGTCGCAGCGATTGGAATAATCTCTTCAATAATTGGTATATTTTTTATAAAAACCAAAGAGAACGCTGATCAGATTCATCTGATGCAATCGTTGAACAAGGGGATAAATGTATCGACATTTCTGATTTTTGTATTATCCTTCATTTTAATGTGGTTTTTGTTCAGAGGTTCTTCGATAAAATATTTCAATTTCTGGTTATCATTAATCACAGGACTTATCGTTGGAGTGTTTATAGGAAGGATAACAGAGATATACACATCTTTTTCATATAAACCAACAAAATTTGTTGCTGATCAAACGAAAACGGGAACAGCAACAGTTATTCTTGCTGGACTCGGGGAATCGATGATCTCAACAGGATTCGTTGTTTTGATCATAGTAACAGGAATCGTTGTTTCTTATCTTTTCTCGTCAAATTTTGATTTTAGAAATCTTACTTTAGGACTCTATGGTATCGCTCTATCAGCGGTTGGAATGTTATCAACCCTTGGAATAACACTTGCAACTGATGCTTATGGACCTGTTGCGGATAATGCTGGTGGAAACGCTCAGATGAGTAAACTTGATAAAGTTGTAAGGGAAAGAACAGATGCCCTTGATTCTCTGGGAAACACTACCGCAGCAACAGGTAAAGGTTTTGCGATAGGTTCTGCTGCTTTAACAGCACTCGCTTTTATAGCTGCGTTTTCTGAAGCGATAAGAGCAGCACTTATCAGGATAGCTCAAAATTCAAATAATTTTGTTGATATAGGTAACAAATTTTTATCTCTTGCAGAGATAAAATCAATGGATATAGTTGATGTTCTTTTTGCTTACGATGTTCATCTTATGAATGTAAAAGTTATAGTTGGAGTTATGATCGGTTCGATGATGCCATTTCTATTTTCAGGTTTAACTTTGAATGCGGTTGGGAGATCAGCAACAAAAATGGTTGATGAAATAAGAAGACAGTTCCATACTATACCAGGGATTCTTGAAGGTAAAAATAAGCCTGATTATGAAAAATGTGTATCAATCGCTGCAAAAGCAGCTGAAAAAGAGATGATAGTTCCAGCACTCCTTGCGGTTATAGTTCCAATCTTTGTAGGGTTGACGATAGGTATTCCAGGGGTTTATGGACTTCTCGCTGGATCACTTGGAAGTGGATTTGTTCTTGCGATAATGATGGCAAATGCTGGTGGATCGTGGGATAATGCCAAAAAATTCATAGAAAGTGGAGAACTCGGTGGAAAGGGAAGTGAAAATCATAAATCAGCTGTTGTAGGAGATACTGTTGGTGATCCGTTGAAGGATACCGCAGGACCTTCTTTAAATATTCTGATAAAGTTGATGAGCATAGTTTCGATCGTTACCGCAGGTCTTATGGTATATTTCCATCTTTTTTAGTTCTTTAAAAGTATGGAGAGGTGTCCGAGTTGGTCGAAGGAGCATGATTGGAGATCATGTATAGGGGAAACTCTATCCTGGGTTCGAATCCCAGCCTCTCCGTTTTTTGAAAAGGAGGAAAAATGATTATTTTAATCATTGTTGGTATTATTCTCTTCTTGATCATTCTGGCAGTTATTGGAATTTACAATAATCTTGTAAAAGAAAAAAATCGGGTGAAAAATGCCTGGTCTCAAATTGATGTACAACTAAAAAGAAGATATGATCTTATTCCAAATCTTGTGGAAGTTGTAAAAGATTATATGTCCTATGAACAGGAAACATTAACAAAAGTTATTGAAGCAAGAAATTTTGCGATGAATGCGAAAGGTGTAAAAGCACAGGCTGAAGCGGAAAACATGCTTTCTGGTGCATTAAAATCTCTGTTTGCAGTAGTTGAAAATTATCCTGAACTCAAAGCCAACGAAAATGTTATGAGGTTACAGGAAGAGTTAACTTCAACTGAAAACAGAATCTCTTACGCAAGACAATTCTATAATGATTCAGTTATGCAGTTTAACACAATGGTTGAAACTTTTCCAGCAAATATCATCGCAGCAATTTTTAACTTTAAACAGATGGAATTTTTTGTTATTCCTGAAACTGAAAGGCAGAATGTTAAAGTTGATTTAAGATAGGAGAAATATGGCAGCAAAAATTTGTCCAAGATGTGGATTCTACAACAATGTGATGAGAAAAAAGTGTGCTTTATGTGACACACCTTTGGATGGTTCACAACTGTCCGATCTGAGTTATAACAGGAAAGAAAATTTTTACAACATTCAAAGTGCAAACAAAAGAAATTCTCTGTTTTTAATATTTTTTCTTTTTGTTTTTTTAGTCGGTTTTGGATTTTTATTTGGTTATATTTTTGATTTAGGTTATTTTGGGCCGATACTCGCTTTTTTTATATCCATTATTACAACATTGATTTCCTATAATATGGGAAAATCGATTGTTCTTAAAATTTCTGGTGCAAGAAAGGTTACAAAGGAAGAAGAGCCACAATTTGTAAATGTTGTCGAGGAGATTGCTCTTGCTGCCGGGCTACCAACTCCTGAAACATATATTATTGAAAGTGAGGCGTTAAACGCTTTTGCAACCGGTAAAAACCCAAAAGATGGTGCAATAGCTATAACAAGAGGACTTTTGAAAAAACTCAACAGAGAAGAACTTTCTGGAGTTGTTGCACATGAGATGTCTCATATTGCAAATCTGGATATAAGATTTTCTATGCTTGTTGGAGTAATAGTTGGAACCATAGTTATGCTATCAGATTGGCTTTTAAGATACCTTTTCTGGGGCGGAAGAGGTAGAAGAGAAAGAAAGGAAAGCAGTGGATATTTTGGTTTAATAATTTTAATAGTTGCAATCATTCTTGCGATAATAGCGCCGATTCTTGCAAAATTGATCCAGATGGCGATATCGAGAAAAAGAGAACTGATGGCTGATGCTAAAGCTGTTGAGTATACAAGGAATCCTGAGGGTCTTGCTTCTGCGTTGGAAAAGATCGCTCAATCATCGATAAAACTTGAAACTGCTTCGAGAGCAACAGCACATATGTTCATCGCAAACCCTTTCAAAGATTTTTCGAAAAAATCTTCTGCTTTGTTTTCAACACATCCACCTATCGAATCAAGGATTAGAATTTTAAGAAGTATGTAATGGATAAAGTTCTTGCTGTTGTTTTGAACTATAATGGAAATATTTTAACCGGTAATCTATTTCTAAAAACGATTAAATCACTTAAAAATCAAACATATAAAGATTTGAAAATCCTTGTTGTTGACAACTGTTCGCATGATGATTCATTAAAACTGATTCAACACAATTTCCCCGATGTTGAGATAATAGAATTATCAAAAAACTATAAAACGTGCTCATACAATTTTGGTTTATCATACGCTTTAAAGGATCGTTTTAAATACACACTACTTTCAAACAACGATATGTTTTACAGAGATGATTTCATTGAAAATATGGTAAGTTTTGCAAACAAATTTAAAGATGGAGGTATATTTACACCAAAAATTTTGTTTCTGGATGATCCTGATAAAGTTAACTCAACAGGTCTTGTTATAAACAAAACCGGGTATGCTTATGACAGAGATTTTGGAAAAAATTTGAAAGATTTAAAACGAGAAAGTGGTGAAGTTACAGGTGGATCGGGTGGAGCGATGTTTTTAAGAACCGAAATAGTGAAACGGATAGGTTATTTTGAAAAGTTTTACTCAGCATATTATGAAGATCTCGATTTTTCTTTTAAACTGAGAAGATTCACTGAATATAAAATTCTTTATAACGAAAATTCTGTATGTTACCATAAATTTTCTTCATCCTGGAAAAATAGCAAAATAAAAGATTATTATATGAATCGAAATAGATTTTTTTTTATAATGGTTCATTTTCCATTAAATTTAATAATTAAATCTATAAAATTTTTAATATTTAACCAGAAAAATTCAAGTAAAGAATTAGATTATCTTATGTATATAGATATTTTTTTAAATTTACCTTTTTTATTGTTAAAAAGAATCAACTATTTAAGAAAAGAGAAATTGAAAAATATTGTTAATTATTTTGAAAATTACTCTGGTTTTCCAGAAATTGAATAGTGCAAAATTTTCTTATATTGTTAATAAAAATTTCAAAAACTGCAAATTTTTCCATCTTTATTTTCCAGAAAACTTAACTATATTATAACTATGAAAATAAAAAATCTTGAAAAATGTGATGGAACGAAAATTGTTTATAATAAAACTAATTAATGAGAAAAATGTAAAAGGAGGATAAATGTTGAAAAGAAAATTGTCGATTCTTGTTTTAATCTTACTGCTTTTCACATTGTTTTATGCGGAGAGCATGATAAGATTAAAAATTGCAAAATTTTCAACTGACTTTGAACCACCATCATTTGCAAATCTTGGGCTTGAAAGAAATCAGGTAAAAGGTGATTATGATTACTATGTTGTTCAATTCAACGATCTTGTGAGACAGAGTTACAAAGATGAGATCAAAAAACTGGGTGGTGAAATATTTGATTATATTCCAGATAACGCTTTCATCGTCAAACTTTCAAACAAAAGTTTTGATCAGATAAAAGGTAAAAAGTTTGTAAAATTCATTCAGATATGGCAACCAGCGTATAGAATAGCACCAAATCTGATAAGTGATAAGCAGGAACCTTTAAAAGGTGATTTACCAGGGAAAGTAAACCTTTTGGTTGGACTTTTTGCTGGTGAAGATGTTGAACTTTTTCATTCAAAATTGAAAAATCTTTCAGATGTTACAATACTTGCAGGTCCAAATCCAGTAAGGATCTCAGTTCCTGCTGAAAAAGCAAACGATATAGCGAAATATCTTGCGAATCAGGTTGAAGTATACTGGGTTTAAAGGGATTATCCAGTTGAACTCCATAATGCATGGTCAAGATGGATTCTGCAGACTTTTGATACATTGAACATGAAAGCAGCAGCAGATTCGTGGAAATCACAACTGACGATCTCAACAGCTGCTGATTCTGCTCGTTTGCCATTCTACGCAAAAGGAATCTATGGGCAAAATCAGATAGTAGGAGATGATGATACTGGTTGTGATTGGGATAACATCTATTTTAGAGATCCATCGGGAACAAAACCCGTCTATGATAAAGATAAGGATAGAGTTTGTGAAACGATTGGAACACATAGAAAAATAGTTGCTTATAATGTTCATGCTGATACATTTGATCTTAACTCTTCAGGTCACGGTTCCCACACTTGCGGTTCGGTAGCAGCTGATTCGATGAATTCAGGTCTTCCTTCTGTAACCGCTTATGCAAGAGTCATGGGAATGGCTCCACTTGCAAAACTTGCTTTTACAGATATCGGAAACTCAAGTGATGCTTTGGTTCTTCCGACAAACTACCAGGATATATATCAATGGGCTTATAGCGCTGGTGCAAGAATCCATACATCTTCATGGGGACAGTCATCTGGTGGTTATAGTTCATACACTCTAAATGCTCAACAGATAGATTCGTGTGCCTGGGATAAAAAAGATTTTTTGATGTTTAGATCAGCAGGGAATTCAAACCTTGATAGGGATTCAGTGAACACTCCTGCAACAGCAAAAAATATTGTATGTGTTGGAGCATCTGAGTCGGGATTTGGTTCAGGTTCAACAACATGGGCTGTTAATGGAACCTCAACAAGAAACGAACTTCTTGATGTTGCTGAATTCTCGTCGCATGGTCCTACAAAAGAGGGAATGATGAGACCAGATTTAATCGGAACAGGTGGATGGTATATCTGGTCTGTTGACTCTGATGGAAATCTGGCATCAAACAATGCTGGAATAACCTATATGGGTGGAACATCGATGTCAACTCCAACTGTTGCAGGTTTTGGTGCCCTTGTAAGACAATATTTTACAGAAGGTTGGTACCCATCTGGAACAAAGAATGCTGCTGATGCGTTTACACCTTCTGCTGCTTTAATTAAAGCGGTTCTAATTAATTCAACGAGAAACTCTCCCGGTGCATATTCAATCAGTACAATAAACAATTCTGGAACACAAAACGCTCCTTCACAGGGACAGGGCTGGGGTAGAATAGTTACAGATGATGCTATATATTTTGCTGGTGATGTCAGGGATTTGAAGGTCTGGGATGTTACATCCGGATTTACAGCAGCAGGGCAGTATCATGAATATACGATCAATACTGGCCCTTCAACAACTGAATATATAAAAATCGTTCTTTGCTGGACTGATTATCCGGCAGCAGTTGGTGCTGATCCTCTTGTGGTCAACAATCTTAATTTAACAGTTACTGCCGGTGGAAACACATATCTTGGTAATGTTTTTGGAACAAATGCAAGATCAATAACTGGTGGTTCTGCTGATGTTGAAAATGTCACCGAAGTTGTCTGGCTTGATCCGATACCAAACTCAACGATAACGATTAGAGTAACTGCAGCGAATGTTCCAAATGGACCACAGCCGTATGCTCTTGTTGCAACAGGTGATTTTGTGACAACAGCACCTGCTGGAAAGATTCTCTACAAAAAATCTGTGATTCTTGATTCACCGACAGCTGTTCTTGTTGATGGTAAATTGAACAACGGAGAAACAACAGATATGAATATCTGGGTTGTTAACAATACAGGTGCTTCACAGTCAAATATAACAGCAAAATTGAGAGAAGGTTCACCTTATGTAACGAACCTTGACTCAACTGGAACTTATGGAACTCTTGCAAATGGTGATTCAACCTATTCTGTTTATAGATTCCAGATTGCAAACAACACTCCTGATGGAACAAGTATTCCATGTACTCTTTTTGTGTCTTATGGAACCAAAGTTGATACATCAGCGTTCACTTTAACTGTAACAGGTGTAAGAATTGCAACACTTTCAACTTCACAACTTGTTTTCGATTTTTCAAAGAAACAGTCAACAACTGAAATAATTTCAACAAGTGGTCAAACAACCAGGAACATCTATTTTGGTGGTTACTATAATGATATAAAAGTTTCCAATCTTTCAGAGAAATTACTAACTCCAAAAGGTATTTTGGATACATTGCAATGGGATAACGCTGAAACTGAAGGTGCTGCAGGGTGGTATGGTGTAAGTTACTTTGCAAACAAATTCTCAGTTGCACAGGGTTGCTCTTTAAGAGCGATATGGTGGGGTAGAATGATCGAAAGTGGTCTTGCAAGAACTGATACACTTTATGTCTGGACAGATAATGCTGGAGTTCCCGGAACACTTCTTGGTAAATATGTTGCATCAAATCTTACAACTGGAGGTGCTGCACAAATCTTCAGGGCAACTGTTCCAGCAGCAGTTTATCTTAACGGGAATTTCTGGGTAGGTGTTTATGCTGTCACAAACGCTTCAACAACACCACCAAACAGAAGATCATTTATGCTTTCAGATACAATAGGTGGAACATACTCTTACTATGCTTCAGCAGTTACAGGGCCATGGACAAATATGTCTCCAGATGGTGATCTTATCATAAGAGCGGAAATAGAATATCCTTCAACACCTGCTGGTTCTGCCACTTTCTTTGTGAAAAATACAAATTCAGGTTCAGTTTTACCGTTTGATGTAACAGGTATTACAAAAGCAAGAAATTCTTCATGGATTGTTTCAATAACTCCTACAACCGGAACGGTCAATGTTGGTGATTCTCTTGGTGTTACGGTAGTTGTTGATACAGCGGGTCTTTCCTATGGAACAACATATTACGATACCCTTTTGATTGCAACATCAGCAGATTTAGCAAAGGCAGTAACAGTCAGGTTACCGGTCACCCTGATAATGCCAGCAAATACAGGTATTATGTCAACCTCTTTAGTTGCAACAGTTTCTGGAAAAGATGTTGTGTTAAAATGGAGTTCTAACAATGAAACTGTCAAAAACTGGATGGTTGAAAGAGATAATATGATCATAGGAACTGTACTCGGGAAAGATAACATGACTTTTGTTGATGAAAATGTGTCAACAGGAACACATACTTATAGAGTTGGGTTCAAATTTAATGACCGTATGGTCTATTCTGATGCAACAACAGTCCTTGTGAGTAAACTTACAACAAGTTTATCTGTAAGAAAGATGGCAGAAAATGAAAATGTTTCCATAAAATTTTCAAACGGTGAAACTCAAAAAGTTTCAATTGAGATTTTTGATCTTATGGGAAGAAAAGTTTCAACTTTATATAATGGAATATTAAATGAAGGTGTCTACAACTATAAAGTTGATAACCTTTCAAAAGGTGTCTATTTTGTGAAAATTGTTGCAGGCAACGAAAATCTTAAAGAAAGATTCATTATTATAAAATAAATTCTAAAAGCACCGGGGATCCACTCCCCGGTGCAAAAAAATCACAATTTTAAACTTATAAAAGCAATTTTTTCATGATGGAAAAAATATATTTTTATTTTTTTATTTAACTTTTGAAATTATTACACTTATCATATAAAATGGTATAATTTATGCAAAATTTATGCACAAAAAAAGGAGGATTTTTGAAAAGATCTATTTTATTATTTTTAACTTTCCTGATAGTTATATCTCTTGATGCAAATGTGACTGTTTACAATGTAGGTGAAAGTAAGACCAATCTATACAAGTCAGTAGATATTTATAAATCATCACTTGAATTTGAACTTGATAAATTTTATGTTGAGAAAGATGGAGAATATGATATTATAGAAATTGATGGGTTTAACCAATTCAGTTTTCAGGAAGGTTATCCTTCTTTACCTTTTATTGTAAAAAATATTGCATTGCCTGATGAAGGTGATCTTGACTATAAAATTGAAGAGATTGAGGTAATTGATGTTACAGGAAAATTCAATCTAAAGCCGTTTCAACCACCAGTTTTTGATATTCCGGGTTTTAAACCAGAATTTGTAAAGGATTAATACTTTTATAGTTTAAATCAATTTTACCCTTCTAACAGTATAACTATACTTGATCCAACTGGGATAAGAGATATAAGATTTTCAAAAGTTTATTTTACACCTTTCAAATATAACCCTTTAACAAAGAAATTAAAATTGATAAAAAAAGCAAGAATTACATTTTTTGTTAACACCTCTAAATCCACGAATCCAATAACAAATTCACCATTTCTTACAGAAGAATTCGTTCCTTTATACAGGGAATTTTTAAGCAATTTTGATGCGATTTTAAAATTCAAAAAAATTGAGACACTTGCGGAAAGAAGCAAAAGGATTCAAGATATAAAGAAATCTTTAAAAGGTGATGATTTTTCTGCACCAGGTGATTATCTGATAGTTGTTGGAGGAACCACTTTAAGTACAAAGATAAAAACTTTTGCAACATATAAGGCAAAATTGGGATACAATCCTGTAATAATGCATCTTCCAAACTATTCTTCATCGATTTTAATTAAAGATTCAATCCAGTACGCATACAACAATTGGTCTGTTAAACCTGTATATATCCTTATTGTTGGTGATGCTGATTCAACAAGAACACCATCTGAAAGTTGGGTTGTTATGAGACCACTTTGGAAAAATTTTACAGGTGTTTATAATTATGGTATAAAGGCAGGATATGTTCCGGGAGATCATTGGTATGCATGTTTAAATGATACAAACTATTATCCAGATGCTTATATATCAAGATTTAATGTTAAGGACACAATAACCTTAAATAATATTGTTAACAAAACGATAAAGTATGAGACCAATCCACAGCTTACAGGAAATACGGATTGGTTTACAACCTATGTCGGTGTTGCTGGATATGAGACCGGTAGAATTTTTGATACTACAGCGACAAGAGTGTGGAAAAATTATTTAAGACCTTACGGATGGACAGATTGGGATTCTTTAATCGAAACATCCACATGGAGTCCTGGAAGGGCAACAGTTTCAGATTCAATAAATGATGGACAAAACTTTATACTATTTAGAGGACATGGTGCTGAGGGATATGATGGAGATAGTGATGATGGTAAAGGTTTTGGATGGATGGGTGGTGCTAACCAGAATTACAAAGATCTTTATACAAATGAGGATATAGCGATAAGAGCAAACGGTTATATGGGTGGATTTGTTTTTGCACCAACATGTCTTGCTGGAAACTATGCTTATCCTAATGATACCAATTCGATGGGTGATTACTGGACACACCTTTCTGCTACAAATGGTGGAGTTGGATATTTCGGTGCAACAAATGTTTCTCTCTCATTTTATAATGATTCGATGTCTCTTGGAGTTGGAAGAGCTTTTGCAAACTACAACAATGTGATGCCTGATAGAACTTTTGGAAAAGTTACTAATTATGCAAAACTCTATATGGAGACGTATGCTGGAACTGTAACATACTTCAGATTGGAAAATTATTTAATGAATACACTCGGTGATCCAGCTGTAAAGATGTGGACAAAAATACCAAAGAATTTAATTGTTTCCCATGATGCTTCTGTTCAAACAAGAACTGATACAATTACAGTAACTGTTACAGACAACACAAAAGCTGTTGTCAGTGGTGCAACGGTATGTCTTTATGATACTTTAGAAACGCCAGCATTACAGGTTGTAACCACAACCGATGTATCAGGTAAAGCAACCATAATCACAACTTTTACAAAAACTGGCAGTGCATTTTTAACCGTTTCAAAACAGGACTATATCCCATATTTTGGAACAGTAACAGTAAATCAAGCAACAGAACTTGCTGAAATTTCATTTACAGGAAAAGTTGAAAATGGAAAAGTGATATTGAACTGGAATGTTTCAAACCCTGTTTTAGTTGATAAATATAAAGTTTATAAAAATAACAAAGAGATAGCAACTCTTGAAAATACAAAAAACGAATTTAAAGATGTTTTACTTTCAGATGAAAATAAAAGAATAGAGTATAAACTTGAAGTATATTATTCTTCAGGAAAGAAAACAGAATACAAACTTCCATTGATCATCGATCTAAAAAAAACGGTTCAGTTTATCGAAAACAAACTGTATTTGTCTAACATCGAGAATCTTGTGATATACAATGTTGCAGGCCAAAAAATAAAGGAATATTCAATTAACAAAAACTCTGCACTTTTCGATCTTTCAAACCTTTCTTCTGGATTTTATATAATTAAAGCAGATAATCTTGAAAATAAAAAAATATTTATAGTTAAATGACCATCATTCAAGGTGGGAGAACTCCCACCTTGAAATCTCCATCCAATTTTATATAATTTTTTTGAATATGAGATTTATATTTATCTATATCTTATTTTTTTATTTCCATTTATTGAATTCAAAAGTTGTTTTCAACGAGATCATGTTCAATGTTAAAGGAAATGAATCAGGGATAGGTTCACCTGGTGACAGAAATGAATTTATTGAACTTTACAACAATTCTTCAGATAGTGTTAACATACTGAATTACTATTTTTTTGATGGTTCTTCAAAAGATTATATAATCCTTTATCCTGATACTTTAAAATACCCTGGTGGTATCGTAGGTGAATCATTGGTTCCACCTTACTCATACATTGTTGTTCTCGATCCAGAATATACACAGATAGGGGATAGTGTTAACTATATGATTTACAAAATACCTGATTCTGCTTATGTTTTTACAATTTCAAATACCACCTTTGGGACATCTGGTCTCACTTTTTCAACTTCACTTTATCTTTATGATAAAAATGATAGTTTACAGGATACTTATGGAACGCCAGCAGTTGATGATTCGTTCCCATTACAGACAAAAGATGGTTATTCACTTGAGAAAAAGAATCCCATTTTTCCTGATGGAAAAATTTATTATTCTGAATCTGTTGATTCAACAGGGAATACTATTGGAAGAAAAAATTCTATGTTTATAACGGGAGCGATGATCGATTCGTTTAAACTTATAGAACAGAGTTCAAAAAAATTTTTGTTGGTATACTTTTCAGGAGATTTTGAGAATGACGACCTTATAGTTGAATATGAAAATTTTGTAGATAGTTTTGTTATAGATGATAATTATGAAAAGATTGAACTTTCTGAAAATGAAAGAGTGTTCAACTTTTATACTGCTGGAGAAAAAAAGAAAAGAACTTATATCTATAATGGAGAAATAAACCCCGGTTCGATCAGTTTGAACGAGTTCATGGTAAAAGGGTTTGAATGGCTTGAGATCTATAACCCTTATAAAATTGATTTCAATTTTGAAAATTTAACTCTGTCAACTTTGAATGATTCCGTTATACTGAAAAACGGTATCATTCCAAAAGATTCATACCTTGTGATAACTTCAGATTCAATTACATTAAAAACTTATTTCCCATATATAAAAATGAACATGTTTCAGACAAAACTTTTTTCTTTACCTGATAGAGAAGATACATTTATATTAAGATATATGAATTTTACACTCGATTCTGTTATAAGAGGTTTTGAAAATAAAACTTCTTCGATTGAAAGAATCAACTATCTTGTTGAAGGTTACAGAAAGGATAACTGGGATAACAGCATCAGTTATTTGAATGCAACACCTTCATTTAAAAATTCAATTTCCTGTCCATTTTCTATATTTGAAGATTCGATTTCTGTTTTTCCGAAAATAATTGATAAGAATAGTCCAGTCCTTTTTATAAATTATAAAACTGATATGTATAGAGCGACTTTAAACATAAAAATTTTTGACCAGATGGGAAAAGAGATTTATTCTCCCTATATAGATTGGGTCAGTTCATCACAGGAAAATCTTTATATCAAAAATTTGAATTCACTTTTAAAAGTGGGACTTTACATTCTATATTTTGAACTAAAAAGCGAAAGCAAAATTGTAAGGAAAAATTTTCTGTTTTATGTAAGATAAATCAGTATTGACCTTATAACCTTTATATATTATATTAATCCTTATGAAAAAAGATGATGATTATTATTTTATGGAAAAAGTTTTAAAAGAGGCATTGAAAGCAAAGGAAAAAGGAGAGATTCCGGTTGGTGCAGTTATCGTTAAAAATGGAGAAATAATTTCAAAGTCGCATAACAGAGTTGAAATGAAAAAAAGTTCAATTATGCATGCTGAACTTGATGCAATAGTTAAAGCACAAAAAAAATTAAAAAATTGGCGCCTTGAAGGTTGTACCATTTATACAAATGTTGAGCCATGTATCATGTGTAGTTTTGCAATTGTTCTTTCAAGAATCGATAGATTGGTTTTTGGTTGTAGAAACAAAAAGTTTGGGGGGATATATTCTCTGATAAATTTAGAAAATCTTAAAACAAACCATAGATTGACAATAAAAGAGGGTGTTTTAAAAGAGAAATCAATAAAACTTTTAAAAGAATTTTTTAAAGAACTGAGAAAAAAAGGAGAGGTGGTCGAGCTGGTTTAAGGCACCGCACTCGAAATGCGGAGTATCCGTAAGGGTACCCCGGGTTCGAATCCCGGCCTCTCCGTTTTTTATGATGAATCTGAAAAAATTTGAAAGGAGTATATATGGGAAATGGGAAAAAACTTGACAGAGAGATGAAAAAAGCATTCCTGATAATCACTCTTTTTGGTTTAATAAGTTTGTTCGGTGATGTAATATATGAGGGTGCAAGGGGAGTTAATGGGCCGTATTTAAAAATTCTTGGATCAAATGCAGCACTTCTTGGATTGATAATTGGTATAAGTGAGTTTATCGGTTATGGACTCAGATTCTTTTCAGGTTATCTTTCTGATAAGACAAAAGCACACTGGTTTTTTCTTTTTTTAGGTTATTCTTTGCTCATTTCTATTCCTTTACTTTCATTAACAGGTATCTGGCAAATCGCTGCAATTTTAATTGTTCTTGAAAGGTTAGGAAAAGGTTTAAGAAGTCCAGCAAGGGATACTTTGGTTTCATTTGCAACCAAAAAAGTTGGAACAGGAGTTGGTTTTGGAATTTCCGAATTTTTTGACCAGATCGGAGCAACAACAGGTCCTTTGATTTTCTCCTTATTTTTCCTTTCAAAAGGTATTGGAGAAAGGAACTTAAACGATTACCAATCAGCATACAGGATAATGTTTATTCCTTATTTGATTCTTATCGGGATCATTGTATCCGTTTATTTTATATACAAAGGATATAATGTTGAAAGTGTTGAAAGAAAAATTGAAAGTGAGGGTTTATCAAAACTTTTCTGGCTTTATTCTCTGTTCACATTTACAACAACATTTGGTTTTGTTAACTTTGCTTTGATAGGTTACCATATGAAGGATTCAAAAATAGTATCGGATAATCTGATACCACTTTTTTATGCTGTTGCCATGCTTGTTGATGCTGTTTTTGCAATCATAATAGGAAAGATCTATGATAATTTTAAAGATAATTCCAAAAAAGAGGATGCAGGGCTGAACCTTCTTGTTGTTATACCAATACTTACAACTTTTATTATTCCTCTTGCATTCTCATTGAACTATTATTTTGTTTTAACTGCTGTGATCATCTGGGGAATAGTTATGGGAGCACATGAAACGATAATGAAAGCCGCTATCGCTGATATAACTTCTATCAAAAAAAGGGGAACTGGTTATGGAATATTTAACCTTATATACGGTTTATCTTTTTTCCTGGGAAGCAGTTTTGTAGGTTTTTTGTATGATTTTTCAAAAGGTATTTTGATAACATTTCTGATAATTTCACAGTTAATATCGATATTCTTGTTTTTCGTATTAAAAAAGAACCTTTCATGAAAATAGATTATTGACAAGAAAGATGATTTAAATATAATGGAGCAAACGGAGGATTAGTCTAATTGGTAAGGCAGCGGATTTGAAATCCGCCGGGTGATGAGCCCTTGGGGGTTCGAGTCCCTCATCCTCCGTTTTAAAAAAACTATTGACAAAAATAAAATTATAGTGTAACATATATTCAATGAAAAATTATAGAAGTAAAAAAGGTTCGGATGTGTTTGATGTTTCAAAAAGTTTTTAAGGGAAGGAATATTTCCAATTAAAATAGATTCTCAGATGAAAATGAAATTAGGCGATTTTCCATATATAAAATTCAATTTAAAAAAGAAAAAGGAGAACAAATGAAGATTTACGTAGGTAATCTATCTTTCTCATTGACAGAGGAAGAACTCAAAAAAGAATTTGAAGTTTTCGGTGAAGTAAACTCAGTAACAGTTATCAGAGACAGAGAGACAAACAGATCAAAAGGATTCGGTTTTGTTGAAATGGCTGATGACAGCGCACAGAAAGCGATTAATGAACTTAATGGAAAAGAAGTTGCAGGAAGAAAATTGGTGGTAAACCAGGCAAAACCAAGAGAGGAAGGATTCAGAAGGCCAAGAGGAAATAGTTTCAGAAGAGGTAGATAAAACAAAGGAAAAATCGCCTAATATACTTCTTTTGAATCTATTGACATTTGGTCTTTAAAATATATAATTTTACAAAAGGAGGTTTTATGAAGAAAGTACTCTTAGGTATTCTTGCATTTTCAATTTTACTTTTCGTTTTTACTGGGTGCACAGACACACAGATGAAAACTGATGTTCAGAAATTGCAGGATGATGTTGCAAAACTTCAGGAAACAGTAACAAAACTTCAGACAGCAGTTGATTCTTTGAATATGAAATTGATGCCAAAAGAAGAAGTTAAATCAACAACAGGGGCTCCAACAAACACAACAGACAAACCAGTAAAAGCTGCACCACCCAAAACAAAGTAAGGAGGAAAGATGAAAAAATTATTAACAGTTTTATTTGTTTTAGCTCTGGTTTTTGCGGGATGTTCAATTATACAACCTCCAGTTGTTGACCATTCTGATACTGTTGAATACTATGCTGCTTCAACAACCACAACAATGTATGATTTTGATCAGGCAGGTCCATCAGGTTTCTGGATTTCAAACGCAGAAACAGGACAGGGTGAAGCGATTTCTGTTACTGGAAACGGCGGAGTCATAGATTTTTATTATAATGACAGAGATTATTCTGCAGGTGCTTACTTTGTTTCAGCAGATGGTGATTCAGCAGTTTATTACTGGGGTTCAACAAATGATCCAAAAACAACATATTTTGAAGTTATAACAGATACATCGGTGACAACAGCACCAGCAACTATGACAGGAATTTCAGTTGTTGTTAACGCTGATGCATGGTACTGGGTAAAATTTGAAAATGGTCACTATGCAAAACTGCATATAACCGAGTATGCATCACCATATGATTATGTGAAATTTGAATACTGGTATCAGACAGACGGAACAAGATACTTTGGTGTTGAAGAATAACTAAAATTAAAGGAGGGTTTTTAAACCCTCCTTTTTTTTAACTTTTTAATCGAATGAGAAAAATATTTTTTATATCTTTAATTATTGTTTTAATCTCCTGCTCGTTGAAAAATAATCAATCGATAAATGTGGAAAAATATTCTGATGTTAAATTATACAATAATTCTTTTAATCCTCTATCTACAATTTCTATAAGAGATTCGATTCTAACAATCGATACGATATCAATGTTTTCCGATATCATAGTTTCATCTTACGTTTCAAATTCAATACTCTTTCTGTCACCATCTAAAGATACTCTTCTTTCAAAGGGGAATAAAAAGGTCACAGGATTTTATAGTACGGGAACAGAAAAATATAATATTCCTCCGGATGAGGGATATTTTGATATGGAATATCCTGTAAAAGACAACTGGTATTTTGTAAAAACAAGTGATGGGAAATATTTAAGAATTTTTGTTAAAGAATTTTCCCGTGATAGTTTAATTCTCGATATTGAGCTTTTGAACGATACAACTTTGATCTTCCCATGAAATTTTTCCAGATTTTAATTTTTGTTTTTCTTTTAAACTGGAATCTATTTTCAGATACTTTTTCTTATACAATATTTAAAGAACATAGGATCGCTGGATATTCGAATCTTGAAATAAACAACTCTACCATTATAGAAAAAACTCTTTTTATAGATGGATTCTCAAAAGAGTATAATCTTTCAAAAACTCAAATAAAAGAAAACAAATTTAAATGCTATAAATACTATTCTGATATGACTCTTCCCGATTTTATAGAGTACAGTGATGGTTTTTTTAAAAAAAACATTGGGAAAAAGATTTTAAAATATAAAATAAAACCGTATGATTTTATCGGTATTGAAAATGTTTTATCAGTTTCATATCTTGGAGGAATAAAAAGGGATAGTGTATTCAATTTCAATAGAAACGAATTTTTAAGTGTCAACAGAGATGGTAATAAATTTTTGTTTGGATGTGGAGAATATTTTATTTTTAACAAAGATGGAATAATTGATTCAGTTTATTATTGTAATTACAGATATGTTAAAAATGATATTACCATTGAAGTTAAAAACCCGTATTCTATAAATCTTAACAAAATCTTCAAAGCAGAAAATTTTTATAAAAAGAGAAATAGAAAATTTTTAGAACTGAAACATACAAAAATTTTAGTTTCCTACAATGATAAGAAGAATATCATCGTTTTGATAACTCCCTTCACATTAACTTCAGACATGTTTGGCAACATTTCAAACACGATAACTCCTTTTACCCAACTCCAGATTTCTGAAAATTTGGATATACCAACTGTTATATTTGAATTCAAAAATAAAGAACTTGATCGAGTTAATATAGAGGAAGCGATAGATGAGATATACAACTTTTTAAAACAAGATTTCAAAAAAATTTATCTTTTATCTTTCAACCATATTTTTTTATATTCAAATGTAGAAAAATTTGATAAAGTGATTCTTATAAATCCTCCTGTTGAAAATTTAAAAGTTTGGGCAGAAAATTTTTATAAAAAAATATCGTTAAAAAACGGTTATCTTTTCAAAAGTTATGAAAAATTTTTAAAGTATGAAATTGTTGATACCACTCTGACTTTTGAAGAAATTAACAGATTTTATATGAAGAGAAACGATCTGATATTTATCTTTTCAAAGGATCTTCTGTCAAAAAATGATATTGAAAAAACATTCGACTTGAATGGAAAAGTTTACTTTATAAAAAATGTTGACAGAAGGTTGAATTCATACTATAAATATGACTTATGGTCTTATGAGAACGATCTGATGATAGATGAAAAGATTTTCAGTTTTCTTAACGATCTTATAAAATAAAAAAGGAGTGATATATGATAACAAAACCTTTCGAAAACACAAAAATCATCCTTTTCAAAACTCAGGAAGAACAAAAACTCATGAAGGATGCAATAAAAAAGGTGGAATCTGAGTTTGGAAAAGAATATCCGATCATTATTGATGGAAAAGAGATCTTTAATCAGGACAAAATAAAATCAACAAATCCATCAAAACCATCTGAAATAGTTGGTCTTGTGAGCAAAGCGACGAAACAACAAGCAATCGAAGCTATAGAAAAGGCATATAAAAATTTTTCATGGTGGTCAAAGGAGAGCCAGGCGAAAAGATCCGCCATACTTTTAAGAGCAGCTGAGATAATGCGACAGAGAAAGATGGAACTTTCCGCAACAATGGTTGTTGAAATAGGAAAAAACTGGGTTGAGGCGGATGCTGATACATCAGAGGCGATCGATTTTATGGAATATTATGCAAGGGAAGGGTTGAGATACTCCCAGGAAACACCACTTGTAAAAATAAATGGTGAGGATAACCATCAGGTCTATATACCACTTGGAGTTGGTGTGGTTATTCCACCATGGAATTTCCCGCTTGCAATAACAACCGGTATGACAACAGCTGCTCTTGTAACAGGTAATACTGTTGTATTGAAACCTGCTTCTGATACTCCCGTCATCGCTTATAAACTTGTTGAAATATTGAAGGAAGCAGGTCTTCCAGATGGTGTTTTGAATTTTGTTCCCGGAAGTGGTGGAGAGGTTGGTGATACACTGGTTGATCATCCTTTAACAAGATTCGTTTCATTTACAGGTTCTATGGAAATTGGAATGAGAATTTTCGAAAGAGCATCGAAGGTAAACCCAGGTCAGAAATGGTTGAAAAGGGTTGTCGCTGAAATGGGTGGAAAAGATTATATAATTGTTGAAGATGATGCTGATCTTGAAAGTGCTGCAAACGGAATAGTGCAGAGTGCTTTTGGTTTTCAGGGACAAAAATGTTCTGCGTGCTCAAGAGCAATAATTCATGAAAAAGTTTACGATAGAATGGTCGAATTGATAAAAGAAAAAACTGAAAAAATAAAAGTGGTTGATACAAGAGAATTCCCAATTCCAGATGTTCATTATTACAACATGGGACCTGTTTCAAGTGCTTCTTCAAAAGCAAAAATAATGAGTTACATTGAAGAAGGCAAAAAGGATGGTAGATTGATCACAGGTGGAAAAGCGATAGATAACAACGGTGGATATTTTATTGAACCAACAGTTTTTGCTGATATAAAGCCACTTTCAAAACTTGAACAGGAAGAGATCTTTGGACCGGTTCTTGCGATAATTAAATCTGAATCTTTTGAAAAATCAATAGAAATTGCAAATGATACTATATATGGTTTAACAGGTGCAGTTTATACAAAAGATCGACAAAAAATTAAAAAAGCAACTGAAGAGTTGTTGACAGGTAATCTTTACATTAACAGAGGTTGTACAGGTGCACTCGTTGGTGTTCATCCTTTCGGAGGATTCAATCTTTCAGGAACCGATTCGAAAGCAGGTGGTCCCGATTATCTTTTGCTTTTCTTACAGGCAAAAGTTTTCAGCGAAAAAGTTTAAAGAGAAGAGGGGATTTTTCCCCTCTTTCTTCAAGTTGACTAAAATTTCCAATTGGATATAATTTTCAAATATGTATAGAATCTTTTTGTTTTTATTGTTTTTCATTTTAAATTTTAAACTATTTTCAAAATCGTATGAGTTTTCAAAAATTGTTGATATTGGTAACTCTTTAAAAAGTTTCAATAGTAATATTTTTGTTACAGAAATTGGATTTTTCAATGACGATAACAGTTTTACTCCAGTAAAAATTTTTGATAGAAATGTTAAATGTGCTGCAAAAACTGATTCTTTGTTTTCGATTCTGTATGAGGATAATTTTTTTGAAATTTATAGGATAGATTCTTTTCCCTTATTGATTTTTTCAGATTCATTTGATTACACCGTTGAAAAAATTTTGATCTCTAAAAATTATCTACTCTTTAAAACGGGTGAAATTTACTACCTTTACAGGTATGAGAATGACTCTCTTTTAAAGATAAAACATTTTAATCTAAATTCAATCGATAAAATCTTTTCTCAAAACAATAACCTTTTGTTCATAACAAACAACGGTGAAATCATCAAATATGGAAAAGTGGAAGGAGATTCTTTTTTAACAAAAAACAATGTTTTTGTTAACAATTCTAAATTCCTTTTTTTTAACAGGTATTCAACGATAATTTCAAATTCAAAAGATAAATACCTTTACTTTTTTGTTTTGCGAGATGATTCTCTAAAACTTTTGTATGAGGTTCCCGATAACAGGATCTACGAAACTGGATTTATTGTTGATTCTTTTTTGATACTATCGAGTTCGGATTCTCTTTTTATAAGAACCGTGATCGATTCGTTTATTACATATTCTGTCGATTCTTTTGAGTTCAAAGATCCTGTAAAAGATATCGTATTTAAAAATGATACCTTTTTTATAAACACTGGTTTTAAAATCAGAAAATATTCTCTGATTTCAAAATCGTTTAAAGACACTAAAGCTTTTTCGAAATCTTTTCAGGGATTTTTAAGGACATCCAACAAAAAAGGTTTTTTTTCTGATGATAGTTTTTACATTCTTTTAAAGGATTCAATTATCGAAACAAAAAGTAAAAGTAAAACCTTGTTAAAAAAAGAAAATGTTCTTCTCTGTTATGACCAAATAATTTTCCCCAAAGAGGATTCTTTCAAATTTTTCTCGATAAATTCTTATATAAATGTTACTAAACTCACAAATGAAAAAGTTTATTTTATAGATAACAAAGGTTTTGTAAAAGAACTTAACATTGTAAATGATTCTATCGTAACATTGTTCAAAATAAATTTTAACTCAAACGATTTAGAAAAGCATGATTCTTATTTCTATTTTATTTCCGGACAAAATGGAATATTGAAACTCACTGAAAATGGACAATTTGTTAAGTCATATTTTGATGGTTCTTATTTTAAAAAAATTTTTATTTTTAGAAATAGATTGTTTACTTTAAAAGATGAAAAAATTTCAATAATAGATTATGATGATCTTTTAGAAGATGAAAGTTTTTATGTCCCAGACTTTGTTGATCTTTACAATTATTATGATACCCTGGCTGTTTTTTTAACAGAGGATTCAACAATTTTGTATAAAGATGATTTCGAAAATGTTTATCTGGAAGGTAAAAATTTTAAAAATCTCAAAGATATTGTATTCGATGAAAAAGGAGTTTATATTCTTTTAAAAAATTGTGCGACTTTGTTTTTTGAACAACAGGTATCACATTTAAAAGAGGATAACAGAAAAGAGAAAGTAAATGATTATACTTTTAAAAAAGAAGAAATGTGCTATGATATTTTAGGAAAAAAAATACCAGAAAATTTTAAGCAAAAAGGATTATATTTTATTAAAAAGGGAACGAGTGTAAAAAAAGTGTTTAAAATCAAGTGAGGTTTGTATGATAGAAAAATTTATTCAAGAATTAGTATCAATCGATTCCCCATCAGGTTTCACTCAAGATGTCATTGGACATATCAAGAAAAGAGTCTCAGATCTTGGTTACAAAACTTTAATAACAAATAAAGGTGCTTTGAAAGTTTATACAGGAGAGGAACCTCTGTATGCAATAACAGCACATATAGATACACTAGGGGGAATGGTAAAAGAAATAAACTCAGATGGAACTTTAAAGATAACCCAGATTGGTGGTTTCCCAAACAATTCATTTGAAGGATCTTATTGTAAAATAAGAAATTCAGAAGGTGATATATTCACAGGTACCTATCTTATTAAAAATCCATCGACACATGTTAACAGAGATGTTTCAAAGAGTGAAAGAACAACTGAAAATATGATCATAAGATTGGATGAAGAGGTTAAAAATAGGGAAGATGTTTTGAATTTAAAAATAAATGTTGGTGATTTTGTTTTTTTTGATCCAAGGTTTGAATTTACAAAATCTGGTTTCGTTAAGACAAGATTTCTTGATGATAAAGCATGTGCCGGCATACTTCTCGATCTGTTGATCAATGAAAGAGAAAAACTCAAAAATAAGCCCTTTTTATTCTATTTTTCAAATTACGAGGAAGTCGGGCATGGTGGAGCAACTGGATTCGACTCATCTATAAAGGAACTTATAGTGGCAGATATGGGAACAGTTGGAGAAGGAGTCGAAGGTGATGAATACTCGGTTTCGATATGCGCGAAAGATTCGACTGGCCCTTACGATTATGATTTAAAAAATGAGCTTATCACACTCTGTAAAACGAACGGTATTCCATACAAAGTTGATGTTTTTCCTTTTTATGGTTCGGATGGATCTGTAGCACTCAGAGCTGGTTATGACTTTAAAGTTGGATTGATTGGGCCCGGAGTTTCAGCTTCCCATGGTGTCGAAAGAACACATTTGAAAGCTTTGAAGGCAACAAAAGAATTACTTTTAAAATATATTGAAAAAAGATGAAAAACTTATTTTTACTCTTTCTTATAGTTTTGGTCTTGTTTTTGATCGAATTTTTTCTTTGGATGAAAAATTTTTTCTTTGTGACCCTTCTATTTTTTGTAATTATTTTTTTAACTCTATTGTATTTGTCAAGATTGACAGAAAATTTGGAAACTTTTAAGAAACTGGTAATTTTAATATTTAGAAATATGGATACTGTAATCTTGATCATTTTAAAAAACTTTTATCATTTTTTTTATATCCTGATCAGCAGAAACAGTGAAGATGATATTGTTGAAAAAAAAATAACTCTTGAAAAAAAAGATCCGATTTTTAATCTTTTCATAAGATTGATTTTTCTTATGGATATCACTATTTTAAATGTCTATCTTACTGAAAAATATATAAACATAAAGATAAAAAAAGATTTTGATTCTGAGATTTATCAAACAAGATACGATAGAATGATACAAAAATTATGAAAGCATACTTTTACATTTTTATCGTTTCTGTTTTTTTTGTGAATTTTATATTTCTGACTTTTAAAAAGAAAAAGATTGATAGAATTTTTGCTTTTGTTAACATAGCAAATACTTTAATACTCACAATATTTCTTTTTACTGATTTCCAAAAATTTTCTATGTTTAAACTGGTTTTTTCATCAATCTTCGTTTTTCAGAATGGAGTTATAATAAAATATCTAATCGATAACTACAAAGAGGTCTGAATGTTTTTTTTATGGACACTTTTTGTTTTTGTTCAAACTATAGTGGTCGCAAAAAAAAATGATCCTTATAAAAGGAAGATTTATCTTTTCATCAATATCCTGTTTTCAATTTTCTTACTTTTAAACGCTTTTATAATCACTTTGAAAGGTTTTATTTTTACTGGAATTTTATTGCTACTTGTATTTTTATTGAATCTTTTTATTGCTTTATATGTTCAATTTTTTAGTTTTATATTTTCAGATTGAGAGGAATAATGTTGGTTAACAATTTTATAATATCTATTTTGATCATTTTTGCTTTACTTATCAATTTTATTATCCTGTATGATAAAAAAGGTTATGTTATTTCTTTTATAGTTCTTTTAAACATTTATTCATTGATAGTCTTTTTTTTGAATAACGATATTATATCGATATTGTTTGTTTTGTTTAATTCTTTTTTAACTTCGATTTTAGTGATTAAATTTATAAATGGGATAGAAACAAAAAAGTGAATTTAATATGACAGAGGAATTTATTTTTGTTGAACTTTTGATACTCATTACATTTAATTTATTGATTTTTTTTAAAACTGATTCCATAGTCAAAACTTTTATTTCCTTATTTCAAATGTTTTCCATATTGTTAATTTTGGTGATGATAAGGATAAAAATCAGTCAAAATACACTTACAACAATCTATATTTCAACATTTATAATTATGAACTTAATGCTTGTTAGCACAATTCTTGTTTTGATTAGAAAAAGTTCAATGTTAAAAAAAACTGATAGAAATTTCAGACCTGATGAATATGATGAGTGAAATTTTATTTTTATTACTTTTAATGTTTATTTTATTTTCGGTAAAACATTTTAAATTAAAATCTGTTAAGACACAACTTAATCTACTTGTTTTTTTGTATACACTTTATAAACTTTTACTAATTGTTTATTCAAAAAATGAATCCTGTGCCTTTAATGTTTCTTCTTTTTTAACTTTCTACTTTGATTCTTATCGCTCTATAAATATATTGGAGATATTGGCTATATTTTTCTATTTTATCTTTTTGTTACTCGATCAGGGAAATGATTATGTTTATACTGATAAAAACTTTACAATATTTTTTTATTTTATAGTCATTCCAATTTCGACGTTTCTATACAGAACTTCTGATATGTTTATTTATTCGTTTTTTTCTCTATTAATATTTTTATGTCTGGTTTTTACATATAAAAACAAAAGTTTGAATTTCATCACTATAAGTGTTAAGGTTTCATTCATCATATATTTTGCATTTCTGATCTCTTTTCTTGTATGTGTTGATTTTCTTGGGGATTATAATGCTACCAATGTTCTGGAAATTTCAAAAAATATAACCACTACATCTTTTTATGGATCCTTTTTTTATTTATTGTTTTTTACTCCTTTATTATTTTCTTTTGTTTTTCCATTGAATATATTTTTATCTGATTTCATATCGACCATGAACACAAAACAGTTATCATTGTTTGTTTTGTTTTTAACATTTCCTTCTCTCGTTTATTTAGACAAGTTTCTTTTAGTGGTTCCCGCTAAAATAATAAATGCACTTTTTATAATAGTTCTCTTTTCATACATAACGAACATAATCCTTTTAATATCTCCCAGAATAAAATATTTTAAAACTTTTTTATTTTTCACGATTTCAAACGAAATTTCTTTTCTTATTCTTTTTGAACATAGATTTAAAACTTTTATGGATACTGAATTTTTGTTTTTTTATATGGGGCTGTTCTTTGCGTTTCTGTATTCACTTTCCAAGTTTGATTTTGAAAACGATGATGATCTTAAAAACTCGTTTATAAAACAACCAACGAATTCTTTAATTTTTTTCATAACAAGTTTCTCTTTCACTTCTTTACCTCTTTCAATACTTTTTTTGTATCAATATAGATTCCTTCTTATTCTTTACAAATTTGAAAAAATCCTTTTCTGGCTATACCTTGTTGCACTTATTTTAAAATCTTTTGCTCTTTTAAGATTCGATTTAAAAATGTTGTTGGTCGAAAAAAGAAGTAAAAGTCATTTGATGAATCTGATAAAAAACTTTAACAGGATCGATTTCGCTATTCTGATAACAATTGCAATTCTTGCAATTTTCTTTTATCATAATTATATTAATGGAAAAGAAGATAATTTTGGTGAATATAGAAAATTGATTTTTAAAGTTTCGACAGTTAAATTAAATGAAAAATGAATAGTATATATTTTTATTCATCAATAATCTCTATAATTTGCATTTACATTTTAGGAAATCTAAATAAAGTTTTAAGGAATGTTTTCGTATCAGTTTTTCTTGTTTTCTCATTTTTGTATTTTTATTCGATTGATTCTACCAGATTAACAATCAATTTTTTTGGATTCGAGTCACTAAATTTAAATTTTTCAAAAACCGATCTCTCATATCCCTTTTTAATACTCAATCATGTTTTATTCTTCTTTTTTATATTGAGAGAACTATTTCGAACTCCTAGAGAAAGCGAAAACAGTTATTTTATGAATATCTGTTTTATTTTTGCTTTACTCAACATTATCTTTGTTTCGAGTGATTTCATAACCATATATATATTTTTTGAAATTTTATTTTTTCTTCTGGTTATAATTTTAACAATAAATCTCAACGATTATAAAAGTAGTGAAAACATCCTTCTCGTTAATCTTTCAGGTTCACTCCTGTTGCTTGCCGTTATAGTTGTGATAACATCAAATAAATCTTTCTTGCACTATCCTTCTTTTTTTTATATTGTGCTTTACATTTCTGTTGCACTCAGAACTATGGTTTTACCTTTAAGCACCTTTTTTAAAAAAGAGTTGATAAAATCGGATTTCAATTTTATAGGTATTTTTACCATGTCAATTTTTCTTTCCGGATTTTTTATAATGAGTTTTCTTTACAATAACTTTTTGATCAGTCAACATATTCTCCCAATTATTTCAAAATTTTTTATTTATCTTTTTTTCCTGTTAACACTGTTCATATTTTCAATCGAATCTTTGATCTCAAATGATTTAAAATTGTCCATATTTAATTTTTCTGGAGCAATATTTGTAACAAATCTCCTTATATTTCTTTACTATTCTGATTTTTCTTTTGGTTATCTTATGAAGGTTATTTTTTACTTTATTCCTTTAACTTTTATTTTTGTCTTTTTTGATTATGTTGAAGATAAATTTAAAACATCTAATTTCAATTTTTTGTTTAACCTTTTTTATTTAAAACCGATATCATCATCCATAATAATGTTATCTCTCCTATCGCTTTCATTTCTTTACCCAACTATGGGGTTCTATCTTTTTAAAGAACCCCTTTTTAATTTATCGTATAATTCTCTCCCAATCTTTTTTGTTTTTCTTATTTACTTTCTTTTTTATATTTCCTTCACACTTAAGTTGTTTTATCTACTTTTTGTCCAAAAAAGTAATATTTTGGAATCCAAAACGGTAGAAGTTTCAGAGTTTTTGATTTCGATTTTAACAATACCTTTTTTAGTTCCAATTTTATGTTATGGTGTTTTAAAGTATGTTAATGGTTACAGTTCTTTTACCTCTTATCTTATTTTTGGTATTTTGAGTATAATGGTTTTGTTGATTCTATTGAAACTGAAAGAAAATGGGTACAACTGCATAATATTTCCAACAGGTAATAATGAAGAATATTTTTACATTCATGGCAGAAAAAGTTCAACGATAGGCGATCTCTTAAATTTCAATTTCGATTTGTTCTCAAATCAAAGAAGTTTGCAAAATTTTTTGGAGAAAACGGATCTAAATAAAATATTTTATTCGATAAAAATATTTTTAGAGGATTTTAGTTTAACTATTTTAAAATTATATCAAAGAAGTTTTTCCGCGACGATATTCATTCTATTAGTTTTTTTCTTTTTTTTGTTTATAATTTTTTATAGAGGTAATCAATGAAGGTTTTTTATAATTTCATTTTCTTTTATCTATTGAATTTTGTTATCATCTTTTGGGTTGAAAAATATTTTTTGTATAAAATTTCAAGAAGAGATGAAAATGATATAATACTACACGGTATCGTTCTGTTTTCAAAAGAGAAGTTTTATTCAATTGTAAGCATAATGTTTAAAATCATTTTTTTACTTTTGCTCTATATATGGTTGTATCTGATGAACCGTGAAAATATTTTAGTGATTTTGTCCTTTACATTTTTTTTACTTTTTTTGTCTTTTTACATAAAAATAAAAAATTCTCAGTTATCCTATCATAAAGAAATACTTAAAGATTATTGGGTTATTTTGTTTTCGATGGTAGTATTTTTTCTAAATTTGTTCGCTTTGAACAATATGTTCAGGAATGATTCTTATGCTATCAAGTTAATCACTTTTTTCTTGGTGTTCCCATCCCTGTTTGTTTTAAATCTTGATAAAACAAAACAGAATTTTTATTTTTACATTTCAAAAGGAGAATTGTATTTTTTGGATACTCTCGACTCCATTTTTTTTACCATTTTAAATTCTTTGTTTATAATTTTTGTATATGGTTCGGGAATCGATTTTTTCTTTCTGTCTCTTGCTGTTTTCATCTTGAGATTATTTTTCTATACTATTAAAATAGTTTTTATAAGTTTTTCAAAAGATTTATTATTTTTAATATTATTTTTATCGTTTTTGTTAAATGTTTTTATAAATATAGTTTTGAAATATGCTGTACGGTAAAGTATATTTAAAATACATAATTTCTGGATCGGGTTGCTGTATCGATACTTTCATTTCGCTTGAATCAGGATACTACACATCGGAAAAATTGATTCTTGAGAAAACAAGTTCAATTGTTGATGCTGATATAATTTTTGTGTACGGTTGTGTGAATTCAAATGCTCTTCAGGTAATAAAAAAGGAATTTTTGGATACTGATAAAATCAAAATATTTTTAGGAAATTTTACTTTTGTAGATGAAAGTGTTAAGGAAGAGATTCTTAACAATTTCGATTACACGGTTATCGGTTGTCCAGTCGATTGTGTAAATCTGATAAAATTCCTGGAGGAAGAGTTCTATGAAAGAAACTCTTTATGATGATAGCCAGTTCTTACAACATGATATAAAAACCCTTATAACTGAAAACATTTATCCAGGGAAAGATTTTATTTATTTCAAACTCGATGAAAAAAAAATCTTGACCTACACTCTCGATTTTTTATATAACAAATGGAATTACAAATACCTTTCCACTATTGTTGTAATCGAGAGGGAAAATGGTTTCACAATAAAGTATTTTATAAATTCTACAACCATCAAAAAAAATATAATTGTGGAAGTTTTTATTGAGAAAAAGAGTCCTATATTCACATCCATCGAAATGATCTATCCGGTAGCTTCAATTTTTGAACGGGAAATAAATAAAAAATATGGTATCATTTTTGAGGGTAATCCCGAAACGAAAAATATACTCTTTAACTATCTTGAAACATATAGGGAGGAATTTTGAGAAAAAGGTTCCCTTACGTTGTTAACAAAATTGAACCATGCATATCTTTAGGTAATATCAGTTTTGAGTTTAATATAGATAAATTCTCTTTTAAGGAATTGAACATCAATTTTGAGAATGAAAGAAAAAACATTAATAAAGTGTTGAAAGGTAAAAAAATCCAAACCGCTGTTAAGATGATCCCAAAGCTTTCTTTTGTTCAAACACACCATTTTCAAGAGGTTTTCTCTCTTGCGGTTGAAGAAATATACAATGTTAAAATACCTGAGAAATCCAAGGTTTTCAGAATGATTGTTTTAGAAATTGAAAGGATATCAGCATCTTTACTCTTTTTATCAACAATTTCATCGGTTCTTGGTTTTGAAACTTTTAAATATTGGGCTTTGAAAGACCGGGAAAAAATACTGTCTTTATTGAAAATTCTCACAAAAAATGAAAACATCTTAACCGATTTCATTGTCCCAGGAGGTATTAACAAAAGAATTTATAATGTTGATATAGAAACATTGTTAGAATTTTTTGATCGGTATTATGAGAAGATTTTGTTTGATTATGAAAAAATTTTTTTCAAAAATGTTTCTCTAATATCAAGAACAAAAAATTTTGGTATTTTTGATAAAGAAACTTTAAAGAAAAATAATGCATCTGGACTTTTGCTAAGAAGTTGTGGGATAAAATTTGATTTAAGAAAAAGCGCTCCTTATGAAATGTATCAAAAAGTTGAATTTCCGATTCATCCTTTTGAGGTTTCAGATGTTTATAACAGGATTCTTTCATTGTATTTTGAAATTAAGAATTCAATAAAAATAATAAAATCTTGTTTAAAATTGTTGAGTGAAATATCTGATGAGGATTTGTATAATGATATTCCGTATTATGAAAAAATAGACAACAGATTTTCTTTCAAAAGAATTGAAGGTGTCAATGGCGAACTTTCTGTTTATGTTGAAATTACCGATTCAAAGATAGAACACATAAAATTCACAACTTCCTCTTTTGTAAACGGTCTTTTAATGATCAACAAATTAAGTGGGGACTATTCATGTTCAGATATACCTTTAATTTATTCGTCTCTATATATAGTCCCAATGGAGGTTTTTATATGATCAACATTGTTGGTTTTTTAGAAACTTTTTTTCAGTTGAAATATCTTGTTAGAAAAGAAAAAAAGGAATTCTTATTTAAAGGGGAGATAAAATTGGTTGTTCCGTCACTGGATAAAGAAAAATGTAATCTCTGCAAACTATGTGTTGATATCTGCCCAACAAAAAGTTTTGAAATAAAAAATGAAAACCTCATTTTCGAGATAACAAAATGTATAAATTGTTGTTTATGTATTGAAGAGTGCCCTGAGAATGCTTTGATAAAAGATCAGATCAAAAGAATAGTTTTGAAAAGGAAAGATAATGTTCTACATAATTTTTACAATAACTAACTATAAAAAAGGAGAGATAGTATGTTTATAAAATTGAATGACAAAAAACCTCAACCCCCTTTTTATATCTCTGAAGATGCTGTATTGATTGGAGATGTAAGATGTAAAGAGAATTCATCAGTTTGGTTCAAATCGGTTTTAAGAGGTGATATAAATTATATTGAAGTTGGGAAATATTCGAACATTCAAGATCTTTCTGTCTGTCATGTAACATTTGAGTTACCTTGTATCATTGGAGATTATGTGACAGTTGGTCATAATGCTGTGTTACATGGATGCAAAATTTCTAATTATGTTCTTATCGGTATGGGAAGTGTTATTTTAGATGGTGCCGAAATAGGTGAGGGAAGCATCATTGCGGCGGGAACTGTTGTAAAGGAAAAAAGTGTTATACCACCATTTTCACTTGTTGCTGGAGTTCCGGGGCAGGTAAAAAAAACTCTACCTGAAAATGTTATAGATGATTTAAAAAAACATGCTGAATCTTATTTTGAATTCGCAAAATCTCTTAAAGAAAATGGTAAAACCATTTTATATTGACTTGATAGTTTTAAAAGTTATAATAAAAATTGTGGGTAGATGCTGGCTACAAGTTCTTTAACTTGAGGAAAGTCCGAACTCCACAGGGCAGGATGCCGGGTAACACCCGGAAAGCGAAAGCTTATGGAAAGTGCAACAGAAAATATACCGCCTACCTATTGGTAGGTAAGGGTGAAAAGGTGAGGTAAGAGCTCACCATCTGTTCAGGTAACTGGACAGATTGGCAAACCCCATCCGGAGCAAGATCAAACAGAGGTTAGCTTGCCCGGCTAAAACCTCGGGTAGATCGCTTGAGATGGCTGGTAACAACCATCCAAGATAGATTGCCAGAAAACAGAATTCGGCTTACTATCTACCCACAAATTTTTAAAGTTTTGGAGGTTCAATTGAAATATTTAACTGTTGATGAATTGAAAAATCATATTGGTGAAGAAGTTGAATTGAGAGGTTGGGTATACAATACCCGTTCAAGTGGAAAAATTTCTTTTCTTTTGTTCAGAGATGGGACTGGCATAGTTCAAGCAGTTTTGTATCATCCCAACCATAATGAAGAAATAATAAAAAGATTTGACGAGTTGACTCAGGAAACGAGTTTAATATTGTATGGGAAAGTGAGAGAAGACAAAAGAGCACCATCTGGAGTTGAAATTGATATAATAGATTTTAGTATCATTTCGAAATCGATAGATTATCCGATTTCTCCAAAAGAACATGGTGTTGATTTTTTGCAATCCAATAGACACTTATGGCTCAGATCAAAAAAACAGGCAGCTTTGATGAGGGTAAGAAGTGATGTTGTTTTTTATGCAAGAGAGTTTTTTAACAACAGAAAATTTTTATGTATTGATGCTCCGATATTCACACCATCCGCTTGTGAGGGAACTACGACTCTTTTTGAGGTAAACTATTTCGATGAAAAAAAAGTTTATCTTTCCCAATCAGGTCAACTCTATATGGAAGCAGCAGCACTCGCTTATGGAAAAGTTTACTGTTTTGGTCCTGCTTTCAGAGCGGAAAAATCAAAAACGAGAAGACACCTAACAGAGTTCTGGCAGATTGAACCTGAGGTTGCTTTCTTCGATATAGATGATGATATGGAACTTGCTGAAGATCTTGTTGTATATTTGGTCGATAAAATACTCGAAAGAAGGGGAGAAGATTTGAAAACGTTGGAAAGGGATATAAAACCACTCGAAAATGTAAAAAAACCTTTTTATAGAATAACTTATGAGGACGCTATAAAAATTTTGAATAAAAAAGGAATTGATATAAAATTTGGAGATGATTTTGGTGCACCTGATGAAGCCGCTCTGTCTTTAGAATTCGATAGACCTGTTTTTGTTCACAGGTATCCTGCTGAAATAAAAGCGTTTTACATGAAAAGGGATAAAGATAGACCTGATCTTGCGCTTGGTTTTGATATGATTGCTGGTGAAGGATATGGAGAAACTATAGGTGGTGGACAGAGAGAGGATGATTATGATACTCTTTTAAAGAGAATTGTAGAACATAATCTTCCGATTGAAAGTTTCAAATGGTATCTTGATTTAAGAAAATATGGTTCTGTTCCACATGCAGGTTTTGGACTTGGGATCGAAAGATTCGTTCAATGGATTACAAAAACACAACATATCAGGGAAGTGATCCCATTTGCCAGAACACTTGATAGGACTGAGCCTTAAAATTTTATTTATTAGGAGGAAAAATGAAAAAACTTTGTCTTTTAATCTTTGCAATTTTAACATTTTTTAATCTCTTCGCTTTAAAGATCAACGAGTTTATAGTAACACCAACGAGTGCCGAACAGATAGAACTCTACAACGATGGGACTACTTCGATTGATGTTAATGGTTATAAACTTTATATAAAGGGCTCTACCTCAACGAGTAGTACAACATTTAAATCATATACAATTCCAGCAGGTGGGTATAAAGCGTTTAATCTTGGTGCAGTAGAGTTTAACGATTCTTTGGGACTTCCAAACGATGGAGCGATAATAATCATAAAGGATGGTTCGGATAATCTCATAGATTCTGTTGGTTATGGTGATCTTGGAGGAGCACCTGCCCCTATATACAATTTTTCCTGCGCAAGGGTTGATAATACTGGAGATCATGCTTTAGATTTCAATATGGATTTTACACCGACTATGGGAAGTGCAAACGATTGTCCTGCGAATATGTTGGGTACAGGAACAGTTTTTATCAATGAAGTGTATCCATCAGATTCAAACGATAATTCAACTGCAGTAACTGAATTTATTGAACTTTATAATAATTCAAATACTCCGGTAGACATAAGTAATTGGATTATTGTTTGTGATGATGATTATTATATCCCATCAGGAACAACGATTCCTGCTTATGGATATTTTGTTTTATATGACACATCTTTCCCACAATACTTTTACCTTGATGCTTACAGAGACAATATATACCTTTATAACAATGCAGGGAACAGGATAGATCAGGTTGGATGGCATCTTATTCCTGCTGATACCTCATTTTCAGTTATACCAAATGGGACAAGAACATTCTTTAAAGGTTATGATGAGATAACTTCTGTTGATTTTAAAAAAGAGATTCCAACACCTGCAGATTACAACAATCTCGATGAAATTTTGAAACCAAATGATAAATCTTTTTCTGTTAAGGTTTATTCGCTAAACAATGTTGGAATAAGAATTGAAAGTTCGACAGATTATTCTTCAAAAATTTCAATTATCGATATAACGGGTAGAATATTATACACTTCATTCTTAAAAAATATGATATTTTCAGTAAAATCAGGAATTTATTTTGTGAAAGTGGAAAAAGAGGGAAAAACTTTTGTCTATAAAGTTAACCTTTTAAAGTAAGAGGTGAATTATGAAAAAGTTTTTATTTTTACCCCTGTTAATTTTTATCTTCTCATATGTTTTTGCAGTGCCGACGCTTTACATTAACGAATTTTTTTACGATGCACCTGGAACTGATACGAGTTGTTATATAGAGATAAAAGGAATACCGGGGACATCTCTTGATTCAGTAAAAATTGTTGGTATCAATGGTAATGGTGGTGCAGTGTTTGCAACAATAAATCTTTCAGGAAAAACAATTCCAGCTGACAGTTACTTTGTTGTTGCGCAATCTGCAAATGTTCCAAACTATGATATGATTTTAACATCAGTTGATTTTCAAAATGGTCCATCGGATAATATAATTTTAAGATTTGATTCACTTGGTTCATCCACAACACTTGATGCTGTTTGTTATGGACTTCCATCTGGAGCGGATTCTGTATTCAGAGGAGAGACATGGCCAACTTATGATGTAGCTCCTGCAACAAATTATTTTGCTTATATGGGAAGACATACAGATCCATTTACTTTTGAATTCAACAATAACTATCTCGATTTTGCACACTATATGGTAAGAACTCCTGGAAGTGCAAATAAACCATTGTTGCTAAAGAGTATAGTTGATATTCAAACTACACCTGATTCTTTTTCAATTTATAAAGATTCAACAGTAAAGGTAATAGATACATGTGTAATAACAGCAGTTTTTACTGGTCAATACTATATAACATCAAAGACAGGACCAAAAGAATGGGATGGGATATGTGTCTATGGTGATATTGGAAACCATACATACAATATTGGAGATACTATAATTTTTTATCATGGTCTTATAAATGAATATTTTAACAAAACACAACTTGTTAGTGTTGGAACAGAACTTTATAAAGCAGGTGATGGAACTTCTCCTACACCTTTTGTTCTTTCATTATCACAGATTGGAGAAAATTATGAAGGTGTTTTAATAAAAGTTGGACCAGTTGCAGTTTTAACCGCACCTGATGCAAATGGTGAATGGCTTGTTTCTGATGGTGTTGATACACTTATAATCGATAACCTTGCAACATATACTGTTCCTTCAATAGGACAAACTGTTTATATCACTGGAATTCTTGATTATACCTATGGAAACTATAAATTGCAACCAAGGAATAATTCGGATATTGAGATAGTTAATTTTTATAATATTTCAGGTGTAGTTACACTTGATGATAATTCAAATTCCTCAGGTATCTCTGTAATTCTTTACAACAATACTTTCAATGATACTATTGTAACAGATTCAGTTGGATCATTTGATTTTGGTCCAATAACAGAAGGAACTTACAACTTGATTTTCAAAAAGACATATTACGAAACCGACTCATCAGAAATAGTTTTACAATCAGATACTATCATAAATAAAACACTTTTAAGATTAAAAGGAACTATTTCTGGATATGTTGATTTGAGTGATTCTCCATCAGATCTTTCAAATTCAATAGTAACGATATACTATGATGTTGTAACAGTTGATACCACAGACGCAACAGGATATTATTCCTTCTCAAATTTACCTCTTGGGAAATCTTACAAACTGAAATTTGAACACAACGGTTATGCACCAGATTCTATAACTTTCACACTTGAAGACACTTCTTATACCTGTTCTGTTAATTTAACAAAACTCACAGGTCTTGATGAAAATTTAAAAGTTGAAAAGATTGTTGTTGAAGATAACGGTAATGGAATTTTCTCGTTCATCTACAATAAAGAGGTTGATAATCCAACAAACATTATGATCTATGATTTAACTGGAAGAAATGTTGTTAATAAACCTGTAGAATCTGGAAAAGGAGTTTATAAGATAACACTCTCGAAGAAATTATCAAAAGGTATTTATTTTATCCAAATTACAGGTGAAGAGAGACCGTTTGTAAAAAAATTCGTTGTAGTTAACTAAATCTTTTAAAAGGGGCTTTTAAAGCCCCTTTTTTAATTTATCTCATATCTTATTATTGACTTTTGATAAATATTTGATATATTTATAATTTAATTTCCTTTAACTCAGGAGGTATGATGACTAATAAAATATATCCAAAAAATGTTCTTGAAACATTATCAAAATATATGCTTGTTGATGGTTTTGATCTTGTTTTTGATGCAGAAAAGTCACATGGTTCTTATCTTTACGATTCAAAATATGGCAAAGAGTATCTTGATTTTTTCACATTTTTCGCTTCCTCTCCAATCGGTTTTAACCACCCAAAAATGAACAACGAAGAGTTTATAAAAAAGATCGGTAAAGTTTCAATACATAAACCATCCAATTCGGATATTTACACTGTTGAGATGGCTGAATTCGTTGATACTTTCGGACATATAGCAAAACCAGATTTTATGAAATACCTGTTTTTTGTTTCAGGTGGTGCACTTGCAGTTGAAAACGCATTAAAAACTGCGTTTGATTGGAAAATTAGAAAAAATCTTAAAAAGGGAAAAGGAGAAATAGGAACCAAAGTTATACATTTCAAACATGCTTTTCACGGAAGAAGTGGATACACTTTAAGTATGACAAATACTTTTGATCCAAGAAAAATAAAATATTTCCCGAAATTTGATTGGCCTCGTGTTGAAAGTCCAGCATTGAAATTCCCAATTACAGAAGATGAGATTAAAAGGGTTGAAAAGGAAGAAGAAAAAATTTTAAATGAAATCAAAGAAATAATATTAAAAGATGGAGACAATATAGCAGCACTCATACTTGAACCGATTCAAGCAGAAGGTGGAGACAGGCATTTTAGAAAAGAGTTTTTCAAAAAATTAAGAGAGATTACCCTTGAAAGTGAAATAATGTTTATACTCGATGAAGTGCAGACAGGTATGGGATTAACTGGAAAATTCTGGTGTTTTGAACATTTTGATATAAAACCAGATATAGTTGCTTTTGGAAAAAAATCACAGATCTGTGGAATAATGTGTTCAGATAGAGTTGACGAAGTTGAAAACCATGTTTTTGCAGAATCTTCAAGGATAAATTCAACTTGGGGTGGAAGTTTGACTGATATGGTCAGAGCAACGAGAATTTTGCAGATAATTGATGAGGAAAAACTTGTTGAAAACGCAAAGAATGTCGGTGAATTTTTACTTGATGAGTTGAGGAAGATCGAGAGTAAAAAAATTAGTAATATAAGGGGAAGGGGATTGATGATAGCATTTGATCTTGAGAATACTGAAAAAAGGGATAAGATGTTTGATAAACTTTTTGAAAATTATT
>JBDRZY010000001.1:0-445860 GCA_039804205.1 Caldifarciminota bacterium | reverse complement strand
CATATCTTGAAACGTATACGATATCAAGAAAGGATATAGAAAAATTTCTTGATATGTCAAGTAGAATAGCAGCAAAATTTTTTATAAATCTCTCCGAGGTTCTTGCTGAAAGGATTGCTACAACAAACAGAGAGGTTGAGAACTGGTTTTTGATAAACGATGCACTTGTAGAAAACGAAACTTTTAGAAACATATATTTTAAAACACACAAAAGATGATGTCTCCATCGTCCAGTGGTTAGGACACAGCTCTTTCAAGGCTGCGACACGGGTTCGACTCCCGTTGGAGACGATGGGCGGTTAGCTCAGATGGTCAGAGTGCTTGCTTGACATGCAAGAGGTCACTGGTTCGACTCCAGTACCGCCCACCACTTAAGATTATGATAAAGATTAACGATATAGAGTTTGAATTTAAAGAAGGGAATAAAATTTCCGATTACTTAAAAAATTCTGAAAATTTCAAAGAGAAAAATTATTTCGTATTTGAAAAAGATGGTAAAATGTATGACCTCAACTCATCTGTTGAGGATAATTCAAAGATCATCCTTCATAATTTCGAATCCGAAAAAGGAAAAGATGTTTACTGGCATTCAACTTCACACATCCTTGCCATGGCTGTTAAAATCTTTATAAAAAACTTGAAGGGTGATGAAAGGATGGTGAAACTTGCAATCGGTCCATCCATTGAAAATGGGTTCTATTATGATTTCGAATTTGTTGACTACAAATTTTCAGAAGAGAACATGTTAGAGATTGAAAAAATAATGGCGGATCTTATCGATGAGGATATACCTTTTAAAAAAGTTGAAATAAAAAAAGAAGACCTTTTAAAAATCTATAAACAAAAAGATGAAAAATTCAAAGTTGAACTGGTTGAAAATATAGATCAAGAAACTTTAACCTACTATGAAAACTATTCCAAAAAATATGATTACACTTTCTTTGATCTCTGTAGAGGCCCACATCTTCCATCTTCAGGCAATATAAAATTTTTCAAACTTATATCAACTGCAGGTGCTTACTGGAGAGGAGATGAGAACAAGGAAATGTTAACAAGGATCTATGGGATTTCCTTTCCTGAAAAAAAATTGCTTGATGAATTCATCATTAAAATAGAGGAAGCAAAGAAAAGAGACCACAGGGTTCTGGGAAAAAAATTAGGAATATTCTCAATATTTGAAGAAACAGGTCCTGGCCTTGTTTTCTGGAATACTAAAGGTGGAATGATAAGGGATATAATTGAGAGATTCTGGAAAGATGAACATTTAAAAAGAGGTTATCAACTTGTAATAACTCCACACATCTCAAAATCTGACCTATGGAAAAGATCCGGTCATTACGATTTCTATAGAGAAAATATGTATATTTTTAAAATAGATAACGATGAGTATGTTTTAAAACCAATGAATTGTCCAGGACACATTTTGATCTATAAAACAAAAATCCATTCCTACAAAGATTTACCGGTAAAATTCGCGGAACTTGGAACCGTTTATAGATATGAAAGAAGTGGAACTCTTCATGGACTTCTGAGAGTCAGAGGTTTCACACAGGATGATGGACATATTTTCTGCACTCCTGAGCAGTTGAAAGATGAAGTTGAAAAAGTATACGATTTCGCAATCTTTATGATAAAAAAATTCGGATACGAAAAATTTTATGTTGAACTCTCAACGATGGATCGAGAACATCCTGAAAATTATGCTGGAACTTTAGAAGAATGGGTTTTCGCACAGCAGAGTTTGAAAGAGGTTCTATTGAAAAAACAGGTTGATTTTAAGGAGATGCCTGGAGAAGCTGTTTTCTATGGTCCAAAAATAGATATAAAACTTGAAGACGCTATTGGAAGAAAATGGCAGGGGCCAACTATACAGTTTGATTTCAATCTTCCAAGAAGATTCGACGTGACCTATATCGGTGATGATAACAGAGAGCATTATGTCTACATGATTCACAGGGCACTCCTTGGTTCACTTGAGAGATTCATCGGTGGGCTTATAGAAAACTATTCCGGTAAATTTCCTCTATGGCTCTCTCCCGTTCAGGTATCAGTATTGACTGTTGGAGAAAATTCTGTTGACTATGCTAAAAATTTATGTAAAATATTAGATGAAAAAAATATAAGATACAGTGTTGATTTTTCTGATGAAAAGATCAACAGTAAAATAAAAAGATCTGAAGAAGAGAATGTTCCTTTCATGTTGATAATAGGCAAAAAAGAGATGGAAGAGAAAAAGCTGAGTGTTCGAATGAAAGGACATGGTGATCTTGGAAAGAAGAGTTATGAAGAATTCTTAAAACTCTTCTATGAAAATCTTTAAAAGAAGAAGCAAAACACCGCTTCTCGCCTTAAGCATAAGCGAAAAGGCTAAATAAAAAATTTAAGAAGGGTGGTTTTGCCATCCTTTTATTTTTTTTAAGGAGGTTTTTATCAACACAAAAAATGTAAGGATCAACAACCAGATAAGAGCAAGAGAGGTTCGACTCATAGGTGAAAATGGTGAATCGTTTGGTATAGTTTCAATCGATGAAGCTTTAAGAAAGGCGGAAGAGGCAGAACTCGATCTTGTTGAAATAGCACCAAATGCGAATCCACCTGTTGTAAGAATAATGGATTTCGGGAAGTATATGTATGAGATGACCAAAAAAGAAAAAACAGCTAAAAAGAAACAACATCAGACAGAAATAAAAGAGATCCATTTCAGACCATCGATTTTTGAACACGACCTCGATATAAAGATCAACCAGGCAAGAAAATTTTTTGAAAAGAAAAACAAAGTCAGGTTCGTGGTAATGTTCAGAGGAAGAGAGATGCAACATTTTAATGATGGACTGAAAATATTAGAAAAAGTAAAAGAGAAAATTTCTGATATAGCTGTTGAAGATTCGGAACCAAAGATTGAAGGTAGAAGGATTTTCCAGATCTTCTCTTTCAGCAAGGATGGTTCTAAGAAAAAGAAAAAAGAGGAGGAACAAAATGCCAAAGTTGAAAACGAAAAAGACCGTAGCGAAGAGGTTTAAACTCACAAAAAGTGGGAAAGTAAAAAGACAGAGAGCTTATAAATCACATATTTTAACAAAAAAATCCTCTAAAAGAAAAAGAAGATTAAGAAGAGGAGCAATAACGGACAAAACTAATGTCAAAGCGATAAAAATGGTGTTGCATAATTAATACAGGAGGATCAAATGACAAGAGTAAAGAATTCACCGGTGACAAGAGCAAGAAGAAAAAAATGGATTAAAAGAGCTTCAGGTTCTTTTGGAAAAAAATCGAATGCATATAAATCTGCAAGATCTGCTGCAACAAAAGCACTCGTTTATGCATACAGAGATAGAAAAAAGAAAAAATCAGAAATGAGGTCCTTATGGATAACAAGGATCAATATAGCATGTAGAGAAAATGATATCTCCTATTCTAAATTTATAAACGGGTTGAAAAAATCAAACGTTCTTCTTGATAGAAAACAATTATCAGAGATAGCAATACATCAACCAGATGTGTTTAAAGAACTTGTTAAAATCGCTAAATCTGTTTAATTTTGTTTTGATCCTTCTTATCCTAACAGGTTGTATAGAACAGAAAAGGAAGGTGAAAACATTCAATCCAATGCCTTTAACTTCAGGGCAATTTGTTGAGTATGTGAAGGATTCGATTCCATACGATACTTTGCATATAAGGTTTCTTGTACTTGAACTCGATCCAAAAGGTTTTTTACTTGAAACCGATTATGTAACTCCAAAAGAAACTTTGAAGATAAAAACATTTCATAACATAGATGACAGATATCTTATAGACACTTTCACCGTTCAATATAACAGTGAAACACCTTTAAAATTCATAAATCCGGGGGGCAATTTTATATTTGACTCCCCTATCTCAAACATAATGTTATGGAAAAATTATGTTGATTCAACAAACTGGAGAAGTTACAGTTTGAAAAATAAAAACTATATTGTTTTTCCTGTAAAAGTTAACTCCGATTCTGTTTACTATTGTGCGGATATCCCTGTTTTCAATTTTTTGAGAATGAGGGTAAAGAATCAGATCTTAACAGTTGAACGGTATGGAAACAAAGGAGAAGGTTCATATTTCACAGGAGAGAAGGAAAAGGTTTTCTCCGGTGGAGAGGTTGAATTACCAGAAAATTTAAAAAAAGAATTTAAACCTTGACAATGGTTTAAAATGCTCTAATATTATTAGTGGAGGAAGAATGGATAATTTTCTGGAAAAACTGGATAAACTGAGTAAATATATAGAAGATTTAACTTCAAAGTTGAAAGTTCTTGAAGAAGAGAATAATAGATTAAAAAGCAAACTTGAAAAGATCGAAAAAAGGGATGAAGAAGCACTGGCAAAACTGGAAGAGGTTTTAAAAAAGATCGATGATCTTTGATTTTTTCAGGGATAATAAACTATGTCTAAAAATGAAACAAGAGAATTAACTTTACATATTTTCGGTAAGGACTTTTTTATAATGACAGATGCTGACGAAGAGTATACCAAAAAAGTTGCTGAATATCTTACCGATGAGATGAACAGTATCGCAAAAAATTTTTCTGGTGAAAAATATGAAAAGATCGTTGTTATAGCTTCTTTGAACATTATAGATAAATACTTTACACTGCAGAAACAGTACAAAGAGATGGAAGAAAAATTGAACGATCTTCTTGAAAAAATTAAATAGTTTATATATCCCTGCTTTACTTGTGATCGTATATTTTGCTGAACCAACACAATGAGTTAGGGAACCGGAAACGACACTATTAGCAAAATTCCTTTTAAGGAATTGTCGTGAAAGTGTCTTAAGGTACCCACCTTTTATTAAGGGCTCAGGCAAATAATACACACGGTACAAGCGGGGATTTTTATTAAGGAGTTTAACTATGAATATGAATTTACTTTTTACAATAATTGGAACATTACTCATCATAATCCTCGGATTCGTAGGTTATGTTCTCGGTTATTATCTTGGGAAAAAGGCAATTGAAAACAGATTGAAGAGTGCAGAAGAAAAAGCCGTAAAGATAGTTGAAGAGGCAAAAAGAGAGGCTGAAGCACAAAAAAGGTTATCACTGATCGAAGCGAAAGAAGAGATAGCAAAGAAAAATGAACAATTTGAAAAAATTGTAAGGGATAAGAAAAATGAGATCAGAAGAGCTGAACAATCTATAGAGGACAGAGAAAAAAACCTTGAAAAAAAGAATGAAATGTTGACAAAGAAAGAAACAAACCTGTTACAGAGAGAACGAGAATTACTGTTAAAAGAGAAAACTATAAAAGCAAAAAACGATCGTCTGACAAAACTAATAGAAGAGGAGAATCTGAAACTTGAACAGATCGCACAGATGTCAAAAGATGAAGCGATAAAGATTCTGATGCAAAACCTTGAAACAGAAGCAAAACTTCAGGCAGCCAACATGATAAAACAGATAAAAGAGGATGCTTTACAGAAAGCACACAAGGAAGCGAAAGAGATAATAACACTCGCTATTCAGAGATCAGCAACAGACCATGTTGTTGAATCAACTGTCAGTGTTGTTTCCCTTCCAAACGAAGAGATGAAAGGAAGGATAATCGGAAGAGAAGGAAGAAACATTAGAACTTTTGAGAATGCAACCGGAGTTGAAGTCATAATTGATGATACTCCAGATGCTGTTACGATTTCAGGGTTTGACCCTGTCAGAAGAGAAATCGCAAGGTTGTCCTTGATCAAGTTGATCTCGGACGGAAGGATACATCCAACAAGGATAGAAGAGATAGTCAAAAAGACAACTGAAGAGATGGAAGAAAATATAAGAAACATCGGAGAGGAAACTCTTGCCGAACTTAACATTTCAAACATACATCCAGAAATGATTAAACTTATCGGAAGGTTGAAATACAGAACAAGTTATGGGCAGAACATATTACAGCATTCAAAAGAGGTCGCATACCTTGCACAGATGATGGCTGATGAACTTGAAATCGAGAACAGTTTTCTTGCAAAGAGAGCCGGACTTTTACATGACATAGGGAAATCGGTCGATCAGAATTTTGAAGGAACGCATACAAAAATAGGTGTTGAACTCGCAAAAAAATATGGTGAGGATCCAATAGTTATAAACGCTATCGAAAGTCATCACGGGGATGTTGAACCAACAAGTTTGATATCAATACTAGTTGCTGCTGCTGACGCAATATCAGGAGCAAGACCTGGAGCAAGAAGGGAAACTCTTGAAGCGTACATTGAAAGACTTGAAAAACTTGAAGAGATAGCGAACGGATTCAACGGTGTTGAAAAAGCCTACGCTATCCAGGCAGGAAGAGAGGTTAGAGTCATAGTTATTCCTGAACAGATATCAGATGCAGAATCTGAAGAACTCTCGCATCAGATTGCAAGAAAGATTGAACAGGAATTGAAATATCCCGGACAGATAAAAGTAACTGTTATAAGAGAAACACGATCAATAGATTATGCAAAATAGTTTAAAAGTCATTTTTATAGGCGACATCATAGGCAAAGCAGGTAGAAACGCTTTGCAAAAAGGGATTCTGGATTTAACAGATTTTTATTCACCGGATTTCATAATCGCAAACGGAGAAAATCTCGCTGGTGGTTTTGGAATCACAAAAAAAACAACGGATTTCATTTTCTCCCTCGGTATAAACTGTATAACGAGTGGAAACCATATATGGGACAACAAAGAGTATGTTGAACTTTTAAACGATGAAAGGATTTTAAGACCGTTGAACTATCATAAGGATCTTCCCGGAAAAGGAACAAAAGTTTTTAAGGTTAACGATACAGAGTTAGAGGTCATTAACCTTTGTGGTCGGGTATTCATGCAACCACTCGACTGCCCTTTTAAAACTATAGATGAATATTTGAAAGACAAAAAACCGATGATAAGAATAGTCGATTTCCATGCAGAAGCAACTGCTGAAAAACAATCTTTCGGTTTTTATCTTGATGGAAAAGTATCAGCAGTGATCGGAACACATACACACTGTCAAACAGCAGATGAAAGGATCCTTGAAAATGGAACAGGTTTTATCACAGATGTTGGTATGACAGGCAGTTTCGATTCCGTTATAGGATTTGAAAAGGAAGGTGCTTTAAAAAGAACGATATATCAGATACCACAGAGATTCGAGGTTGCCAGAAAGAATCTTGTGATCAACGGATTGTTTCTTGAGATCGGAGTTTCAGATTTTAGAACTTTAAAAATTGAAAGGATTTTTAAATATGTATCAGATTGATGGAAAAAAGATATCAAACAAAATGATGGAGGACTCAAAAGAAAAGTTTGAAAAATACAAGCCAAAACTCGCTGTTGTTTTTATCGGAAACTCCCCTTCAACAATCTCTTATATAAAATCAAAATCCAAAATAGCACAGAACTATTCAATAGATATAGAACTCTTCAACTACGAAGAGAATATTGGAGAAGAAAATTTTTTGAACGAACTCGATGCGATTTCAAGCAGAAAAGATATAGATGGGATAATAGTTGAAAAACCTTTACCAGAACATATAGATTTAAAAAAAGTGTCACAGGTTGTTGATTTTAAAAAGGATGTTGATTGTATCAACCTTATAAATTATGGTAAACTGATCACCGATGACTTTATCATCGCACCTTCAACTCCAATGGCTGTTTTAAACATCTTAAAATATGAGAACATAGATTTCGTCGGAAAGAATGTGTCCATAATCGGCAGATCAGAAATCGTCGGGAAACCTCTTTCACTACTCTTTTTATCAAAAAAGTTTGGAGGAGCAACCGTAACAGTTTTGCATTCAAAATCAAAAGATATAAAAGAACACACGAAAAGATCTGACATCATAGTTACCGCTTTGGGAAAACCATATTTTTTAACAAAAGATTACATTCAAAATGATCAGGTAATACTGATAGATGTTGGAATAAACTATTTTCAAGGGAAAATCGTCGGGGACATATCACCTGAAACCTATCCTTTGGCAAAGGCATACACTCCCGTGCCAGGTGGAGTTGGACCTGTAACAGTTTCCACGTTGTTTAACAATCTTTTGATTTTGAAAGAGTACTATGGATGAAAAAGTTTTTACCGTAACCGAGATAACAAACATACTTAAAGAAACGATCTCAAAAAAATTCCCTTCACTCTTCAATATTACAGGTGAAATTACAAACTGGAACCCAAGTAGTTCCGGACATATATATTTTTCATTAAAAGATGAGTTCTCTTTGATAAAAAGTGTTATATGGAGATCGACGAATATAAAAAAAGATTTCAAAGATGGTGATAAGGTTATAGCGACAGGATACCTGACGATATATGAGAAGCAGGGAACATATCAGATTATAGTTGTTGATATGAAGATTTCAGGTGTTGGAGAACTTTACGAAAAATTTTTGAAACTCAAAGAAAAACTTGAAAAAGAAGGTCTGTTTGATAAGGAAAAAAAGAAAAGATTACCTGAATATCCTTTATCAATAGGTATAATAACATCTGAAACAGGTTCGGTTATACACGATATTTTAAACATTTTAAACAGAAGAGCACCATATTTAAAAAAATATCTCTACCCCGCACTCGTTCAGGGAGAAGGAAGTGAAAAAACTATCATAAAAGGTTTACAATATTTCAACAGAGAAAAGAATGTTGATCTGATAATTATCGCCAGAGGTGGTGGTTCATTTGAGGACCTTTTTGTATTCAACGATGAAACTCTCGCACGGGAGATAGCAAAATCAAAAATACCTGTTGTTTCAGCTGTTGGTCATGAAACTGACTTTACGATCTGCGATTTTGTTTCAGATCTGAGAGCACCGACACCATCAGCAGCAGCGGAGATAATAGTTAAACATATCGATGATATAACAGCGTTTCTATCGAGATCAAAAAATGATCTAAAAAAGGGGTTAACCGATAGGCTGAATAAAACAAAAAAAGATTTTTTGAACCTAAAACAGAACTTTTTCATATCAGCACAGGTACCATTGAAAAAGAAAAAGGAAAGAATAGGTTTTCTACTCGAGGAGTTAGAAAATAGTTTCGAAGAAAAAATTAAAAGGATCAAAAACAAGAAAGAGTTTTTAAAAAACGAATTCTTCAAAAACTCCCCTCTTGTAAAAATTCTTGAAAAAGAAAAATTTGTTGATATGATTAAAAATGAACTCGTCAACAGTTTGAGAATAAAGTTTGAAAGATTAAAACAGAAAACAGAAATTTTGAAAACAAACCTGATAAACTTGAATCCAAAGGAGATTTTAAAAAGAGGATATTCTATTACTCTGAATGAAATTGGAGAACCTGTAAAATCAATAAAAAATCTAAATATAGATTCAAAAGTAAATATAATATTTATAGATGGAAACGTGAAAGCTGATGTCAAAAAAATTGAAGAGGAGAAATTATGAAAGATGAAAAACTTGAGGATAAGATAAAAGAGATCGAAGAGATCGTAAAAAATCTCAAAGATGAAAACATAGATATCAAAAAATCTATAGAGATGTACGAGAAAGGGATAAAACTGATCAAAGAGGTTGAAGAACAGATAAAAGTTTTTGAAGAAAAAATAAAAAAAATTGTTGAAGAGAGTCAGGATGAATAGTTTTGAAAAATATGTTCAAGAGAAAAAGAAACTTGTAGACAAAAATTTGAAAAAATATTTTATTAAAAAAGGAAAATATTCAGAAAAACTTTATGAGGCGATGTACTACTCCATAGAAGCGGGTGGGAAAAGGTTAAGACCACTTATATTCTTGAGTGTTGCTGAAGAACTTACAGAAAAGGGAAAGATCAAAGATCTTTTACCAGCTGCGTTATCGATCGAAATGATCCACACCTATTCTTTGATACATGATGACCTTCCCGCAATGGATAACGATGATTTAAGACGTGGAAAACCAACTCTGCACAAAAAATATGATGAAACAGTTGCAATACTTGCCGGTGATGCACTTTTCGCATACGCTATAGAGGTTTTCCTAAAAACGAAAGTGGAAGAAAAAAATCTTGTTGAAGGTTTAAAACATCTGATAAAAGCTGCAGGAATGGATGGGATGGTAGTTGGACAGTTCGTTGATACAAAAAATGAATTTTACAAACAGGATGAAAAAACTCTAAAATTTATCCATACAAAAAAAACAGCAGAACTTATAAAAGTATCCTTCTCTTTACCACCAATACTTCTTGGATATGATAAAAAAACTGTCTCTGGCTTTGAAAAATTAGGGATACACTCAGGTATCCTGTTTCAAATAGTTGATGATATTCTTGATAATACGACTCCATCAGAAATTCTCGGAAAAACAGCGGGAAAGGATCAGAAACAAAACAAATTAACCTATGTGAGTTTATTCGGTCTTGAAAAAGCAAAAGAATACGCTAAAAAAGAAGCAAACAATGCTTTAAAAATCGCAAGAAAACTTGATCTTAAGAAAGGGAAAATAGAAAAAATTATAGAACTCTTTTTAACAAGGATCAACTGATGTTAACTTTAAAAATACTTCTGGTAACCCTTTTAAGTGGGATCACCGCACAGGCGATAAAGGTTATAAGTTATTTTATCGAAAACAGAAAAATAAATTTCAAAAGGTTTTTTGAAACAGGTGGAATGCCAAGTTCCCACTCCTCAACATCTTCCACTTTAACAACACTTATTGGATTTTATGGTGGATTCAATTCACTCTATTTTTCGATAGCAGCATTTTTTTCTTTCGTAATAATGTACGATGCTGCTGGACTAAGAAGAGCAGCAGGTAAACAGGCAATGGTTCTGAACAAGATAGTTGAGGATTTCAAAATAGAACATAAATTCAAAGAAAAACGGTTGATGGAACTATTAGGACATACTCCGCTTGAAGTTTTTTATGGTGCTCTTCTCGGTATACTGATCGCGATAATCTTTAAGTAAGAGGAAAATATGGATGAAATTTTAAACAGGGTTAACAGTCCAGAGGATTTAAAAAAATTGTCGATCGAAGAGTTGTATGAACTTGCAAGTGATATCAGATATTTTATAATAGAAAACACATCGAAAACTGGTGGACATTTAGCACCATCACTTGGAGCAGTTGAACTGATAATAGCATTACATTATGTTTTTGATTCTCCAAAAGATAAGATCATTTTTGATGTTGGACATCAATCTTACGCTCATAAGATATTGACCGGGAGAAAGGATAGATTTTCAACATTGCGAACATATAAAGGAATCAGCGGATTTAACAATATTTTTGAAAGTGAACATGATCACTTAACTGTGGGACATGCAGGGACATCTCTTTCAGCAGCACTTGGAATGGCTGTTGCAAGGGATCTCAAAAAGGAAAATTTTGAGATAATAAATGTTATCGGTGATGGTTCCATGACGAACGGGCTTGTTTATGAAGCGTTGAACAACCTTGGAACTTTAAAAAACAAAATCATAATCGTATTAAACGATAACAACATGTCGATATCCCAGAATGTTGGTGGGATATCACAATACTTGAATAAACTCCAGAGAACTCCCGTATACACAAATCTAAAAAAGGATCTATGGCAACTCATGGGGAAACTACCTGATGGTTTAAGTCAGAAAACAAGAGATATTGCAAGAAGGATGAAGGAATCTTTAAAAAACTTCTTCATCCCAACAATATTTTTTGAAGAGTTTGGTGTAAGATACATTGGACCTCTCGATGGACATAAACTTGAGGATCTCATCCCGACTTTTCAATATGCGAAAAACTATCCTTCACCGATCTTAATACATGCGATCACACAGAAAGGTAGAGGTTACATCTTTGCTGAAAAAGATCCGACAAAATTTCATGGCCTTGGGAAATTTGATAAAGAAACTGGTGTTTCTGAAAAAACATCTAACAGGTTGAAGTATACAGATGTTTTTGGAAAAACGATAACAGAGTTTGCAAAAAACGATGAAAAAATCATAGGAATAACAGCCGCTATGCCTGATGGAACAGGCCTATCATACTTTCGTGATCAGATCCCAGAAAGATTTTTTGATGTTGGAATAGCAGAAGAACACGCTGTTTTATTCTCAGTTGGATTATCGTTACAGGGATTTAAACCTGTCTGTGCTATCTATTCAACATTTTTACAGAGAGGTTACGACCAGTTGATACATGATGTATCTTTGATGAAAAGGAACATATTCTTCGTTCTCGATCGCGCCGGGATAGTTGGAGATGATGGGCCAACACATCATGGTCTGTTCGATATATCCTATCTGAGAACCGTTCCCGATATGGTCATAATGTCACCAAAAGATGAGGATGAGTTAAGGAGTATGGTGAAACTTGGAATAGAATACAAGGAAGGGCCTATCGCTTTGAGATATCCAAGAGGTGAAGGTTATGGTGTGGATATTACCGGTCAGATAAAAAGGATTGAACTTGGTAAAGGGGAACTTTTGGTAGATGGAGAAAAAATAGTGATCGTTGCAATAGGTAGTATGGTCTATCCTTCAAAGAATGCTGCTTTAAGATGTAAAGAAAAATATGGATTTTCTCCAACAGTTATAAATGCAAGATTTGTAAGGCCATTTGATACTGATCTTTTATTCTCAAAGATTAAAAACGATGAGATCATCATAACCGTTGAGGAAAATGTTTTATCTGGTGGATTCGGGGAATATGTTAGAAGAATTTTGAGTGAGAATAATTATAAAAATAAGATTATAAATTTAGGCGTTAACGATAAATTTGTTGAGATGGGGTCAATTCAAATTTTAAAAGAGATTGAAGGGCTCGATGAAAATGGCATATTCAAAAAGATTGAGGAGATAGTTGATGAAAAACATTCTTAACATTTTTTTTCCAACATATACACAGAAAAAATTAAAAGAGTATAAAACGATCGTTGAAAAGATAAATTCAGTTTATGAAAACTATTTGAAGGATAACTCCATCTCACCTATTAAAAAAACTGAAGAATTCAGAAAAAGGATAGAGTCGGGAGAGGATCTTTCATCGATTCTCGTTGAAAGTTTTGCACTCGTTAAATATGTGATGAAGAAACTTTACGATGAGAAATACGAATATCAGTATGAGGACATGAAATTCGTATGGGATATGGTTCCATACGATGTTCAACTTATGGGTTCTCTCGGACTCTTTGAGGGAAACATTGTAGAGATGGCGACAGGTGAAGGAAAAACACTTGTTGCAGTTATGCCTCTTTATCTTCATTCTTTGAAAAAAGAGGGAGCATACCTTGTAACAGTTAACGATTACCTTGCCAAAAGGGACCGTGCATGGATGTATCCGGTTTATGAAAGATTGGGGGTAAGTGTTGGGCTGATCCAGATGGGAATGGATTCACACGAAAGAAGAAAAAATTATAACTGCGATATAACCTATGTTACAAACAATGAGTTTGGATTCGATTATCTTAGAGACAATATGGCTTTCCAGAGATCGGACAAAGTTTTAAGAGAAAAATTTTACTATGCGATAATAGATGAGGTTGATTCCGTTCTTATCGATGAAGCGAGAACACCTCTCATAATTTCAGGTTTTCCATTCGGTGACCCTTCTGAAAAAAGAACAGAACAACTTTACAGGTCTTTGAATCCATTCGTGAATCAGTTTGTAAGAAGTCAGAGAGAGATCGTCAGAAAGATATTTGAAAAGGCAAAAAAGGATTATCATGAGAAAAACGAAGAGGAAGGTATAAAAGGTTTTCTAACCTGTAAAAGAGGACTTCCAAAGATGAAGGAGTTGATCGAACTGATGCAGAATCCTGAAATCCTTACAAAGATGGAAAGGATGGAAAACAACCTTTTAAGAGATAAACTCCTTTACACTCTTGATACTGAACTCCTTTACTCCATAGATGAAAAAAGTGGTGCTGTCACCATAACAGATAAAGGTGAGGATTATTTTGAAAAAATTAGCCAGGATAAAGAGTTTTTCAAAACACCAGAACTTTCAATCGAACTGAAAAAAATAGATGAGGATTTAGAAGACCAGGAGGAAAAAAATAGAAAAAAAAATGAGGTGATGCAAAAATATGTTGTAAAAAGTGAACAGATACATGCTTTACATCAACTTTTAAAAGCTTACACGCTTTTTGAAAAAGATGTTGAATACATCGTTCAGAATGGAAAAATAGTTATAGTTGATGAACATACGGGAAGGTTGATGCCTGGAAGAAGATTCTCAGAAGGACTCCATTCTGCTATCGAGGCAAAAGAAGGCGTAAGGATCGAAGAGGAAACAAAAACTCTTGCAACTATAACCCTGCAAAACCTTTTCAGAATGTTTGAAAAACTATCTGGAATGACAGGTACTGCTGAGACGGAATCTGAAGAGTTTATGCATATCTATAAATTGCCTGTAATAGTTGTCCCAACAAACAAAAAGGTTATCAGAAAGGATTACGATGACCTTGTGTTCATAAGAAAGGACGAAAAGATAAAATATGTTCTTGATCTTATCGTAAAACTTCATAACGCAGGTATCCCCGTTCTTGTTGGTACAGCATCGGTTCAATCGAGTGAATATCTGGACTCTTTCTTAAAAACGAGAAAGGATTTAACCGGAAAACCTTTAAGATACAATATTCTGAACGCAAGATACCATGAAAAGGAAGCAAAGATAGTAGCAGAGGCGGGGCTCCAGGGTGCGATAACGATCGCAACAAACATGGCTGGAAGAGGAACCGATATAAAACTTGGAAAAACTATAAAAATGTTGCATGAGAGGAGTTGTCTACTGTGGGCATTAAAAATTAAAAATGAACTGAACAAAAATCCTTTGATAGTTTACACCTCTCAAAAATCAAAAGAATTCTATGAAACACTTTTGAAAGATGATTGGTATTTAAAAGATAAATCCTTATATTTTACCTTTAACAAGGATGATACCGAAAAGATAATCATAACAGATGATCTAAGTTTAAAAAATGATAAAAACAGGTTCATCATCGAGACGATAGATCCAGAGAGGATTGAGGACAGAAAAGTTTATGTTGATTTCGATGGGTCAGGAAACCCCACGATCTCTTTCCCTGAAGGGCTATTCGTTCTTGGAACAGAAAAACATGAATCAAGAAGAATCGATAGACAGTTAAGGGGAAGATCCGGAAGACAGGGAGATCCAGGTGCTTCACTCTTCACGGTTTCACTTGAAGATGATCTCATGAGAATTTTTGGAAATGAGAGAATGAGTGAAATGATAAAACGACTTGAAAGTATCTCGTCAAGGGATGTAAACATATCACATAAACTTTTGACATCATCTATAGAGAGTGCTCAGAAGAAAATAGAGTCACTCAACTTCGAAAGAAGAAAATATCTTTTGCAGTATGATGATGTTATAAACAAACAGAGAGAGGTTGTTTATCAGATAAGAAACTATTTCCTTGAAAAAAAACCAACTATAGAATTTCTGGACAAAGAACTATTTTTGAAAACTCTGTTGAACTTCAAAGAACAGTTCTCGACAAATGATTCTTTTGAATACAGAAAAAACCTTTTAAAAGAACTTTCAATAGTTTTCAACTGTGATCCTTTAAAAGATTTCAATTTTGAAAATTTTGATGAAACGATCTTTGAAAAGATTTATAAGACGATCTATGAGCACTATGAAAAAAATTTCAAAGAAGTTACCGAGTACATAAAAGAGAATGTTTTACAAACAGTTGAAGAGTTTTTAAACTCAAACATCGAAGAAGGTAAAAGTTTTGAAGAATCCGACAACCAGAAGATAAACGATTTCCTGCTTAACAACTTTAAAATTTCAATGAAAATCAAGGATGAAAACATAAAAAAATCTGAATTCGTTGAAAAAGTTAAAAGTGAAATCGAGAAAATTTTTGATGAAAAATTTTCATTGTTTTCAAAAAGAGTTGATATCCTTCTGTTCAACATATGCAACATTTTTATACACACTATCGATAACCTCTGGATAGAACAGTTGTATGAACTCGATGCGATAAAGGAAGGTATATCGCTAAGGGGCTATGCACAGAGAGACCCTCTTATAGAATACAAAAGAGAGGCGTTCATTTTATTCAACGATTTTATGGACAACCTGTTCAAACAGTTTTCTGAAAAATTTCTTTCATCTTTTGAACAGATGGAAATAAAAAGGAATGAGATCAAAAGGATGGAAACGATCAAAGAAACGATCTCCAACATCTCCGATGAAGAGAAAGAGGTCAAAAGTAAACCCATCGTGAATCAGGCAAAAAAGATCGGCAGAAACGATCCATGTTTCTGCGGTTCAGGTAAAAAATACAAAAACTGTCATGGTAAAGGATTATGAAAGAAAATGAAATCAAGGAAAAGATTGAGAAGTTAAGAAAAGAGATCGAAAAATATGATTATCATTATTACGTTTTAAATGAACCTCTGATCGATGATTACGAGTATGATAAACTCTACCATCAACTTTTAGAACTTGAAAAGAAGTATCCAGAGTTCTATTCTCCAACCTCCCCTACCCAACGGGTATCTGACAGAAATATAGAAAATTTTGAAAAATTTGAACACAGACCCAAAATGTTATCTCTCGATAACACATACTCTGATGGTGAAATCTTCGACTTTGATAAAAGGATCAAAAATATTGTTCAGGGAAACTTTTCTTATGTTGTAGAGCCAAAGATAGATGGTGTGGCTGTTTCAATCATCTATAAAAATGGTCTTTTTTTTAAAGGACTCACAAGAGGTGATGGCAATTTTGGTGATGATGTTTCAGAAAATATTAAAACGATAAGGGAGTTACCTTTAACTCTGAAAAAGGAATTCAAAGGTGAACTTATCATAAGGGGTGAGGTGTTTTTTACGAAGGAAAGATTCTCCAAAATTCAGGATATTTATTCGTTTTCCAATGCAAGAAATGCTGCTTCAGGGACTTTAAAACTTCTTTCTCCCAAAGAGGTCAGTAAAAGAAATTTATCGATAAGAATACATACTGTTGTAACAGAACTTGAAAAAACTCATATCGAAAGTTTAGAACAACTCAAAGAACTTGGAATCCCTATCGTTGAAAGATATTTTCACGCAAAAGATATCAAACAGGTAATAGATATTAAAGAAAAGTTTAAAGATGAAAGGTTCTCTCTCCCCTACGAAACTGATGGGATCGTGATAAAGGTAAATGAACTTTCTCTGAGAGAAAAAATCGGCTACACTTCAAAATCTCCAAGATGGGCATTCGCTTTCAAATATGAACCTGAAAGAGCAATAACAAAGTTGGTTTCAGTTTCATTTCAGGTTGGAAGAACAGGAGTTGTAACCCCGGTTGCAAACCTGGAACCCGTTTTCCTATCAGGTTCAACCGTTAAAAGATCAACATTACACAATTTTGATGAAATCGAACGACTCGATCTTATGGTTAACGATTATGTTCTTATAGAAAAAAGTGGAGAGATAATCCCAAAGGTCATAAAAGTTATAAAGGAGAAAAGGGGGAAAGATTGTAAAAGAATCGAAAGACCAAAAGAATGCCCTTCATGTGGGCAACCTCTGGTTCAATATGAAAACGAGGTCGCTTTAAGATGTATCAATAAAAACTGTCCAGCACAGATAGAACTCTCCCTTTTACACTTCTGCTCAAAAAACGGAATGAATATTGAAAATCTTGGAGAGATGATGGTAAAAAAACTTCTTGAATACGAAATAGTGAAAACGATACCTGATATATACAGATTGGACTATGAAAAACTTTTTAAAATACCGCGAATAAAAGAAAAGAGTGCAAGAAATATTCTCGATTCGATAGAAAGATCGAAAAAAACAACATTAAAAAGATTCATATACTCACTTGGAATAAAAAATGTTGGAGAATATCTTTCAGAAAAATTATCTGAAAATTTTTCCAGTATCGATGAACTCATAGAATCTGACTATGAAAAGATAAGAAAAATCGAAGGTGTTGGTGACGAGACGGCAAACAACATAATTCTTTTCTTCAAAAATCAAGAGAACTTAAAAATGATAAAAGAACTGATAGATCTTGGAATAACATTTGAAAGTAAAACCAAATCCGGGATTTTAAAAGGTAAAAATTTTGTTGTCACAGGGAGTTTAAAGAATTACAAAAGGGATGAGATAAAAAATATTATAATCGAAAATGGTGGGAACTTTTCCGAAAACCTTTCATCGAAAACCGATTATCTGATAGTCGGTTCAGATCCGGGTTCAAAACTTGAAAAAGCAAGAAAGTTTAATGTGAAAACAATAGATGAAGATGAATTTTTAAAAATGCTGGAGAAAGGATGAAAGTAAAACTTTCCGGTTTCAATTTCGATAGGGATAACAGTGAAAATCATAAAACTCCTGAAACGATCTGCGCAGCCTATGCAAGGATATCAAGATCAGAAAAGAGTATTGAAGAGTTGAGAAGAGAAGCATCACAGGATATAGAAAACGCAAGAAAATCAAACGAAAAGATCGTATTTCAACTCGGACATTCTTCGATCGCCGAACATGCTGTTTTCAACTTTGATCTGGTTGATATTTCAAGATTTTCGATAGAATACATCCAGCATCACAGGCTGGCTTCATTTACCGAAAAATCTCAGAGATATGTCAATATGAACAACGGTTTTTTGGTTCCTGAAGAACTTGAACACGAGAAGGACCTGAAAACAGAGTATATAAATTTTTGTGAAAAAGCGTTTTTCTTATATAAAGAATCTCTTGATTTCTTAAATAAACAAAAAGACAGGCAGACATCAAACGAGGACTCAAGATATTTTTTACCTTTATCAACTTTAACACAATGTGGCATGACTGTTAACGGAAGAACTCTTGAATATATGATCGCAAGGTTGAAGAGTCAAAATATAGTTGAGTTGAGTAAAATCGCTTCCGAACTTGAAAAAGAATCAGTCAGACTTGCACCCTCGATCATCAAATATACTGAAGGAAATGAAAAATTCAAAAACTATGAAGATTTTCCAGCATACAAACTCACTGGAAAAAATGTAAAAATTTTGAACTATACAAAAAATTTTTCAGATCTTTTTGTAAACTCATTTCTTTTCCACACTGAGGGTAAAAGATTTTCAAAAAAAAAGTTTGATAAAACTTTTAAAGAACATCTTATCGACGAAATCTTTAAAAATTTAAAATCATACGATAAACCACCGAGGGAGTTTGAACTCGCAGATTATACATTCAGGATAATATGTTCATCATCATGTTTCGCTCAACTCAAAAGACACAGGATCGCAACGATAATCACACAGGGATATTCAACCGGATCGAATCCTGTTGTTCCCTATACACTAAAGGAAACAGGATTTGAAAGGGAACTTTTAAAACTCCAGCAGGAATCAAATATCCTTGCAAAAAAACTTTACAAAAAAAATCCATTGCTTTATAATTACGCTGTTTTAAACGCGACAAAAAGATCTGTAATTTTAAAAATGAACGCAAGAGAGATCTACCATTTTGTAAGGTTAAGGTCAGATAAACATGCCCAATGGGAGATAAGAGAGATATCCGATCAAATAACTCAACTGTTGAAAGAGAAAGACCCTGTAATGTTTAAATACCTTTCGGGAAAAGATGAATATTTAAAATGAACAGTAGACCGTTGAAAATACTTTTAGTTTCAGACCCATACTATCCCTACCCATCTGGGATCTCAGAGTACACTTTCTATCTTTCAAAATATCTAAAAAAACATCAAAATGAAGTTAAGATCCTAACAACACACTATAGAGGAGAACAGGAAGAAAACGATGTGATAAGGTTTGGGAAAGTTTTGATGATTCCGATGAACAAATCATACGCAACGATGGCTTTCGGACTCGATATACCATCGAAAGTTAAAAATCTTCTATACAACAACGATTTTGATATAGTTCACTTAAACGGCCCATTTTTCCCTTCATTATCCTTTTTTGCATTACATTATTCAAAAACAAAAAATGTTGCTGCTTTTTTGAATGCTGGTTTCAAATTTTATAATTTTGGTTCAAAAATTTTTAGAGCCGTATATAAAAAATACCTGAACAAAATCGATGGTTATTTTGCTATTTCCGAAACTGCAAAACTCGCCATGGAACCTTATTTCCCGGGTGATTATGAAATAATCCCAGCAGGTGTTGATGTTGAATTTTTTAAAAGTGAAGGTGAAAGATTTGAAATCGAAGGTTATCCCAAAATACTGTTTCTCGGTCGATTGGATGAGAGAAAAGGTGTTTTAAAAATCATAAACGTGTTCTATAAACTTTTAAAGATCAAAAAGGATGCAAAATTGATAATCGCAGGCAAAGGGCCTCTCGATGGACAAGCGAAGCAAATGGTAAAAGATCTTGGTATCGAAAGATCAACGATCTTTACCGGATATGTTAAAAAAGAGGATATCCCTAAATATTACAGAACAGCAGATATATACTGTTCCCCTGCCTTGGGTGGTGAGTCCTTTGGTATAGTTCTCCTTGAAGCGATGGCATGTGGAACTCCTGTGGTTGCCTCAAATATTCATGGTTACTCGCAGGTTATAGAAAATTTAAAGGATGGGTTACTTTTCGATCCTCTTTCAGATGATGATCTGCTTTCAAAACTCATTCTTCTATCCGATGATAAAAATTTAAGAGAAACCTTGAAGAAAAATGGAAAGAAGAAGTCGTTAGATTATTCGTGGGAGAATGTGAGTATCAGAATTGAAAATTTTTATAGAAAGATACTGTCAAGAGGTTAAGTTTTCTTCTTTTTTTCCTGTGATGCAGGAAAGAGGACATTGTTGAGTATCAATCTGTACCCGGGAGAATTTTTAAAAAGTATCAGTTCAGTTGGAGGATCGTTTACAAAATGAAGATAATCTTCTGGATCATGACCTGCAAGAAAAGTAAAAAAACCTTCGCCTAAAAATCCATGAATATATTTTGCATAATTTTTATCGTAACTATCAGCAAGTATCACAACATCCTTTTTTATCTTTCTTTTGTCGAAACTTGAAGTTCTTCCGAGAAACTCTTTTATGTTGTCAGTATGGTTTTGAGTCAGCATCGCTTCAACAAGATCGAATTTTGGCGAGAATTTTTTCAACTTGAAATATCTGTTTTCCCATTCCTGTCGGTTAAAAGGTTCATAATTGATATCATCTATTTCTATCGTTGGTTTATCGTTCAGATTAAAATTTTCAAAAGCAAAACATTTTGTATAATCGAGAAGAGGAGCATTCGTCCCATCACCATCAAGAATTGATGGTATTATATCCTGATATCCCAGTGCTAGGGCATCATCAAGAGTGTTTGTTGCAGAGCACATCGCAAACAAAAACCCACCTCTTGAAACATAATTCTTTATCTCTTTTGCTACATCACGTTTCATCAACCAGTACTTTTCATAACCAAGAGATTTTGAAAGTTTTTTTTGCATATTAAGAATATCTTGAAACCATGGTTCATAGAAAGATGAAATATAAAACCGATCAAGTTGACCTGTAAAATCCTCATGGTGAAGATGGATCCATTCGTATTCGTAAATCTTTCCAGTCAGTATCTCTTTATCATATATAACATCGTACGGTATGTTCGCATAGTCAAGAACAAGTGTAACAGCATCATCCCAGGGTTCTTTACCAGGTGGTGAGTAAACAGCAAGTTTCGGTGCTTTCTCAAGAAGAACACTTTTTTCAGTTTGGGACAGGATGAAATCTTTTTTTTCCTCAGAGATGTTTGAAAAGAGAACACCATCTTTTAAACATTCCTGTTCGAAAATATCTGATGTAATCAAAAAACTACCACCTCTATAGTTCAAAAGCCAGTAAACGTTTACTCCATTTTTGAGAGCCCTGTAAACTATACCATAGGATTTCAAGTGATCCGTTTGTGCTTCATCCATCGGGATAAAAGTATAAGAAAAAATTTTAATATAAACCAAAAAAATTAAAAAATAGAACTTTTTCATAAATATTCCAAAAACAATCCTTTTAAAGGTGTTTTACCATACTTTTTCAAATAGAGTTCAACATCCTCTTTCCTGATTATACCTTTTTTTACTTCAAATAAAAGTATATCACTTATAAGTTCGAAATCTTCAAAAGATTCCTCTTTAAATTTTTTTGCTTCCTCGAATTTACCTTCTTCAAGAAGCATTTTATAATAAAGAAAAGTTTTCTTTCCAACAGTTAAGATAAATGGTCTTAAATTTTCATGGTCATTTTGAAAATAATAAAAAAAGAATTGCCCATCAGGTATTTTTTTTGAAAGAATGTAAAGGTTTGCACAGTTAATTTTTATAAATAAATCGTCTTTTGAAGATAACAATTTTGATAGAGAATTTTTCAAACTCTTCTCATCAGAATTTAAAAGGGAACGAAGAAAATTAAGATAGTTCAGGTAAACACTGTTCGTATTCTTTTTAGAGTTCATGAAAAGGTTAAATTTTTCGTTATCCCTTAGAAAAATAAGTGATAATGGATAGAAAAGAGAGTCATACTCAAAAAGAACAGGTTTTTCACCTTTTAATATACTTCTAAAACTTTTGTACGATTTTTCGTAAACGGTTCCTTCAAGCAACGAAGAATAATCGTTTTCAATATCATAAAAGGATAAAATATGTATCTCTTCTGAAAATAATTTTCTGTTTACTTTTTTCGAATCAAAAAATTTCACTATTTTTATCTTCTCCTGAAGATTCAAAATTCCTGAATCGAAAACTTCTAAAATATCCTGATCACCAAAATCAACAAGCTGTTTTGCATAAAAATCTGCACCAGTTTGAAGTAGCAATCTGGAAATAACAAAAAGTTTCAATTTACTCCCATGCGACAATCTCTCATATAATAATTTGTTAATACTCTCATAAGAAAATTGTGCTGAAATCTTTTTGTAATCAAGATTTTTTTCATCATCAAACTTTACAATGTAATCAAGGTATCTTTCACGATCATTTTTTTCTTTGAAATATTTTAAAAATATCATATATTCGTTTTCAAATATCATATCCTTTTTAAAAAACGAAATATATATCTCAGGTAAACCATCTCTAAGGATCAAACTTCTGAGAAAATATTCATAATCCGGTTTTTTGTATTTATCTCTATTTTTGAATACCTCTTTCAAAACTTTTTCTTTATCATCGGAAGTGTCAAGAGTTTCAAGGATAATTTTAAAATTACCAGTTTTTACGATTTCATTTAAATCCTCTGAATTCAATATCAGAAAATTAAAAAGTAACAGAATCAAAACAATCTTCAATCTATTCATTCAAAATTTCCTGTAAATATAGTTTTATCACAGGTATCCACTCTTTTCTTTCAAAATTTTCAACATCCTGATACTTCTTTTTTAATTGGAAATATTTTTTATAACCGTAATCCTCAGGCATGATCAGTTTTACAGGGATCTCATAATCTTTTCCAGTAAAACTCTCTCTTTTTTCATCTATACCTTTTTTGTATAACGATTTTGAAATGTTCAACATTCTTTTCAACACTCGATCCTGTTTTTTCAATACCTCTTCATCAAGTTTACCCTGCCTTAAATCATTTGCAACATCTTTCAAAGAATCCGCAAGAGTTGAAATCGCTTCTCCAGCATCTTTAAAGGATTGTTCCCCTAACCTTTTCATCTTTTCAGAAAGTGACTCTTCCATCTTTCCCAGCTGGTTCAATATATCCTGTTTCATCTCGCCTTTTTTGAACATCTCCCACAACATCTCGGATATATACTGTTGTTCTTTTGACATCGAAGACATCTCTTCTGCTAACCTTTCAAGTGATGACGCTCCTTCGCCCTGAGGGTTATCTTTCAAAAGAAAGTTTATTATGTTAACATTCTGTTCTTTCAGAGGCAAAAAATTTTGATTGCTGTTTTCAGCCATAGTTTTTGCTGTCCTTAAGAGCATGTTGAGAGGAGAGATGATATCCTCACCAGTGTAATCGATGATCGATTGGTAAAGATTTGAAATCAGGTGAACATTCTGAGTGCTGTCTATAAGTTCATCTATGAAAAGTAATGTTGTGATTATCAACTCTTTGTTGTATTTTTCTGTTTTGCCGGACATTTTTTCTATACTCTCTTCAACCTTTTTTTTCAGATCTGCAAGTTTCTCTTTAACCTTCTCTGTTCTGGAAAACTCTTTTTCAGATTCTTTTGATAATTTTGAAAGTTCTAAAAGATCGTTTTCATACTCGTCAAGGTTGTCATCTTTTAAACTCTTTTTTTTCAAATCTTCAATCTTTTCCGTTATATTTTTCTGTTTCTCAATATTTTTTTCCTGAATTATCCTGTTTTCAAGGTCGATAAGTTTTCTAAGTTCTTCATCAAGTTTAGTCAAAGAAAAGATTTTGTTCAACTGTTTTAAAACTTCCTTTAATCTTGAAAGATCCTTTTCTATATTCTTGCTTTCACTTTCGATCCTATCGATCAATTTTTTCTTCTCATCCTGTGATATATTTTTCATATCTTTTTCAAGAAGTGAAAAAAGATTGTTTAAAATGTTTTTATCCATCTTTTCAAGTTCACTCTTCAACTCAGACATCTTTTTATAAAGATTATCCGGCAACCTGTATTCGGATATATCTTTCATCTCCTCTTTAACTTTTTCAAAATTTTCACTCAAATTTTTCAATTCTTCTTTTAATTGTCTTAAACTCTCTTCTTTCTTCTCTTTTTTAAGTTCATTCAGAATATTTTCAACTCTTTCGGAATATTTTTCAACATCGTTAAAAAATTCACTCTTTAGATAAGTTGAATCTATGGCAGATGAAACATCCCCTTCCTGTCCAAGTTCAATTTCGGTTGATACACCTATCTGCCTTCTAAAAGGATTGTTGTCTTTCAAAACGAAATGGATTCGCTGATACTTTTCTTTAATGGACTCAAGATTCAATCTGAAAATTAAAATCGTATCTTTTCCTGAAATTTTGTATGATTGAAAAGATGAATCATTACCGTTTTTAAAAACAATATACACAGAATCGTTACCAAAATCATCCCTGCAAAGAATGGGAAGATCGACCTCATCTTTTATCTGAATATTTTTGTCCTGAACTATGATATCAACAAAAGGTTTTTTGTCTTTCATCACATTTACGATAACTGAATCAAAAATGTTGCCTTTTCTGAATTTTATTATACTATCGTTTACTATCGATTTGATTTTAAAATTATACTCTTTTCTGTCGTTGAAAAAAACTTTCAGATTCAAAGAGGAAAATTCAACAAGATCTAAAAAATTGCCTCTAACAGAATAACTTTTCAATGATGTATAAACTGGTGGCTTTACATTTGAAACTATAGAATCTATAAGAAAACCTTTCAAAAGTTTAAAACTCAATCTGTTGGATTCAACCTTTGGTCCCTTAAAAAACAGATAGGAATCAAGTTCATATTCTTCATTTTTCCTGTATCCTGTAATTTTTTTCTCCCTCTCAACGAAAAGGTTTCCCGAAATCGTTCCGAGGTTGAAAGAAAGGATGCTGATACAATTGCCTTTATTTTTCAAAACAACATGTTTTTGAGTCAAATTGAAAGAGTTTGAAAGAATATAGGGATTGAGGATAACAAATGAAAGAAAAATTATTATCGATACGAAGAAAAATCTTAAACTTTTATCCCTTTTATTCTCTTTAAAAAATTTTTTTCCTTTTAAATCTATTTTCTGGAATTCTTGTTTCAGAATTTCAATAAAATTATTATCCCTTTGACTTTGATTTTCAAAAACGACAATCGGAACATTTTTCAGTTCTCTGTTCAAACTGTTAAAAATTTCAATACTTTTTCTGATCGATAGAATGTTTATAAAAAAATTTCTGAATGAAAAAAATAAAACAACCAAAAGTCCAACGATGAAAAATAAATTTTCATGGTAAAAAATGTTGTTCAAAAAAATATGGATTACAAAAAGGTGTATTAAAAAAGAAAAAAATATCAATGAACTATCAACAAAACTTTCAAACAATATTTTACGATGAATTTTTTGAAAAATCTTTTTCAACATATTTAAGGGGGACAAAAGTGTCCCCCTTTATAATCATTTGTATTCCGAGATTATGCTCACTATTTCGTCCGCGATCCTTTCCTGAGCTTCAAATGTCTGAGCACCTATGTGTGGTGTTGCTACAAAATTTTCAAAGGTGAACAGTTCGTTAACAACAGGTGGTTCAGTTTCAAAGACATCAAGTGCTGCTCCTCTGATCAGGCCTTCTTTTAGTGCTGTTATCAACGCCTTTTCATCAACGATTCCACCTCTTGCACACGATATAAGATATGCACTCTTTTTCATCTTTTTGAACTGTTCAAGTGAAATCATATTTTTTGTCTCTTCCGTTAGAGGAAGGTGTAAAGATACATAATCCGATTCTTTTAGAAGTGTATCAAGATCAACAATTTTTATTGGTGGTTTCGATACCTCTTTGACATAGGGATCATAACCCAGAACGTTCATATCGAACCCATAAAAACCTATCCTTGCTGTTTCCCTTCCAATCCTTCCAAGACCGATGATCCCTAAAGTTTTTTTGTAAAGTTCATAACCTTCAAATTTTTTCTTCTCCCACTTTCCTTCCTTCATCGATTTATCAGCAACAGTTAAAGATCTTGCAAGGGAAAGCATGTGTCCTATTGCAAGTTCAGCGACAGATTCACTCGATGCAGCAGGTGTATTTCTGACTTCAATATTTTTTGCTTTAGCATACTCAACATCGATGTTATCAACACCAACTCCACCTCTTATGATGAGTTTTAAATTTTTTCCAGCATCTATGATATTCTTTTTAACCTTCGTCGCACTTCTCACAATAATACAATCAAAATCAACGATGACCTTTTCAAGTTCCTCAGGTGGAAGCCCTGTTTTTACAACAACATCGTGTCCCATTCCTTTCAACTGGTTTACTGCTGAATCAGAGATCTTGTCACTCACAAGTATTCTCATAATTCCTCCTTAAATTTTTAAAATATCGTTAATGTCATCGAGAAGTTCTTTGATATCTGATGGCATAAGATCACCCATCGCTGCGATTCTGAAAGTTATATCTTTTAGTTTTCCATAACCGTTTGATATCGTTTTTCCTCTTTTTCCAAGTTCTTTGTTAAGATCTGAAAGGTTAAAGTTTCTATTATTCTTCAAAGTAACAACAGTCCATGATTCATAACCTTTTTCTGGGAATGTCTCTATACCTTTCTCTTTTGCCCAATCGAAAATCATGTCTGCCATCTTTTTATGTCTTGCAAATCTGTTTTCCATACCTTCTGCAAGCATTCTATCAAGTTGAACATTCAAAGCGTTGATATGTGGTATCGATGGTGTTGATGGTGTTTGCCCTTTTTCATCATATTTCAACATATCGACTATATCAAAATAGTATCCCCTGTTTTCAACAGTTTTTGCTTTTTCCGCTGCCTTCTGTGAAACTGTCATCACAGCGAGTCCTGGTGGAAGAGCAAAACATTTCTGAACACCGGCAAGTATAACATCAATTCCAAGAGCATCCACATCGATTTTATAACCTGTGAGTGATGAAACAGCATCAACAGCAAAAATCACATCAGGATATTTTTTCATAACCTCTGCGATTTCCTCTATTGGGTTTTTCACTCCAGTTGATGTTTCGTTATGGACAAGAGTTACAAGATCGTACTCACCAGTTTTCAATTTTTCATCTATCATCTCAGGTTTTATAGCGTATCCCCATTCAACCTTTAAGGGATCCGTTTTTTTACCATTCAAAACTGCGATATCATACCATCTGTCAGAGAAAGCACCACACATACATGAAAGTATCTTTTTGTTTGACAGGTTTCTCACAACACTCTCCATACATCCAGTTGCTGAAGATGTGAAAAGCAACACTCTGTTTTTCGTATAGAGAACCTGCTGTAATTTGGGAATCACCTGATTGTAAAGTTCAGTAAACTCCTTCATTCTATGACCTATCATCTCACAGGCCATGGCTTCCCTTACTTCCTTCACAACTTCGGTTGGACCTGGTATAAACAATTTTTTATGCATAGTTCCTCCTTCAAATTTTAATATTTTAATTGTATTTTATAAAGCACTGTTTGTCAATATATTGACTTAAAAGTTCAACCTGTTAAAATAAGCAGATATGATAGATTTACACAACCATTCACTTTATTCATACGATTCGAAAAGAAGAATGGAAGATATAGTTCTTGAATCGTTATCGAAAAATCTAAAAGTTTTAGGTTTTTCAGATCATCTCGATTTCAACCAGAACGATCCTGGAAATATGTTTTACAAAGGCAAAAAACAATTTGAAGAATTTTTAACCTTAAAAAAGAAATATCAAAACAGAATTAAACTCTTTGTTGGAATAGAATCATCTTATGAAAAAGATTATGAAGAAAAGATCGTTGAAACTTTTAACAGATTTCCTTTCGATTACAGAATAGTTTCGTTACATTTTGTAGAAGGAATAGTTATTTCCGACTGGATCGCTCAGATTGAAAAAGATAAAGATAATATTTTAGATGTTGATTACGAAAAATATTTTTTACAACTTGAAAGTATCGTCGATTTTCGAAATTTCAACATTCTGGGGCATATAGATTACTACAAAAAATATTCAAAATTTTCAGAGCATAAGATCACATTTAAAAGGTATGAAAACCATTATGAGAGAATTTTAAAAAAAATCATCAAAAACAACATAGTTCTTGAAATAAACACAAGTGGCCTAAGACATAGATGCAAAGAAGAGTTTCCATCAACCGAAATACTTCAACTTTACAGGGAACTTGGTGGGAAATATGTTTCAACAGGTTCTGACTCACACAAAGATGGAGATGTTGCCTTCGGTTTTGAATCTGTTGAAAATATAATTCAAAATTTTAATTTTGAAATTTTTAAACCATAAGGAGAATATATGATTCCAAAAGAAATTTTCAAAAAAAGAAGAGAAAAAGTTTTAAAATCGATGGAAAAGAATTCGGTTCTTCTTCTCGATTCAGCATCTTTTAAGGAAAAAAATGCAGAAAACAACTATATCTACAGGCAGAGTTCAAATTTCTTTTATCTCACAGGTTACAGGGAACCTTCATCAACTCTTTTACTTTACAAAGGAGAGAAAGAAGAAAAAGAGATACTCTTTGTTGAGGAGAACAATCCCTACTATGAGGTCTGGACTGGAAAGAAAAAATCTGATAAAGAGGTAAAAGAGGAAACAGGAATTGAGAATGTTTTTTACAACAAAGATTTTTACTTTCATTTTGGAAACTATGTTAACAAAGGTGTAATCTGTTACTTTGATTTTGCAAATGAAAGAGTCACTGAGTTTTTAGGATACAACCATTACAAAATTTCAAAACTCAGAGAACATTTTCCCCAGATAAAATCTTTCTTACCTGCAAACAATCTGATATACCCTTTAAGATCGATCAAAGATAAATATGAGATAGAATGTATAAAGAAAGCGATAGATATAACAAAAGAGGGAATAATCAACTGTATGAAAAATGCCAGTGAGGGAATGTTCGAATACGAGGTTCAGGCGGAACTTGAATATATATTTTTAAAAAATGGGGTTTTTGTCCCGGCGTTCCCTTCAATAGTCGCTTCAGGTAAAAACGGTGCAACTTTACATTACACATCAAACAATCAGAAGGTAAAAAAAGGTGACCTTATACTTATAGATGTTGGTGCTGAATATGAACTCTATTCTGCTGATATCACAAGGGTCTTTCCTCCAAAAAGAAAATTTACTGAAAAGGAAAAAAGATTGTATCAACCTTTACTTGAGATACAGGAGAAAATAATAGATTCGATAAAACCCGGTGTGAGTATGAAAGAGTTGAATGAGAAAACAAATGAATTTATTGGGAAACTTCTTATAAAATTAAACTATATCAAAGATGTGAAGGATGTAAAAAAATATTATCCCCATTCTGTTGGACATATGCTTGGACTTGATACACACGATGTTTCATCAGTTCCAAGATATATGCCTGAACTTGAAGAAAATATGGTTTTAACGATTGAACCCGGTATTTACATACCTGAAGAAGAGATTGGACTCAGGATTGAAGATGATATACTCGTAACAAAAAACGGATACAAAAATCTTTCAATCGAGATTCCCAAATCAATAAAAGATATTGAAAAAATTGTTGGAGTTTAATATGCATAGAATAATATTTCATTTTGATAATATTACACTTTATTCTTATGGTCTTATGCAAGCGATAGGATTTCTTGCTTCACTCTTTGTCATATTTCAACTCTCAAAAAAATCAAAAATTTCAAGGGATATTCTTTTTGATCTTTCGGTCTGGATCATAATAGGTGGTATAATCGGTGCAAGGATCTGGTTTGTTATTGAAAATTTTAACATATATAAAGATGATCTGTTATCGATTATAAAAATCTGGGAAGGTGGAATGGTATTTTATGGTGGTTTCTTCGGAGGAATAATTGCAGGACTCATTTACATAAAAAGGAACCATCTTGATCTACTGAAGGTCGGAGACATATTTATGACTTCATTTCCACTTGGAATATTCTTTGGTAGAATCGGATGTTTCCTGAACGGTTGCTGTTATGGTAAAATTTCTAAAACTTTCGGACTAAGATTTCCAAGAGAAAATTTTCCACCACCATATCAAGAACAACTTGAAAAAGGTTTGATCAAACCTGATGCATGTTGTTCTCTTCCTGTGATTCCGACCCAGATGATAGAATCATTCACGATGCTCATCGTTTTTTTCTTTCTATTCTATCTATACAACAGAAAAAAACTCTTTGATGGATTTATTTTTTATTCTTTCTTTATCATCTATGGAACAGAGAGATTTTTTGTTGACTTTTTAAGAGAATACTCAAAAAATGCTCTGGTTTTCAAAATCTTTTCCCTTTCACAGATAACTTCACTTCTTATAATCTTATTCTCTTCAATTCTTTTATTTTCAACTTATAAAAAATCAAAAAGAGCATAAATAAAAAAGCCCCCTTAAAAAAGGGGGCTTTTTTCTATATTCAGATTCTGTTATTTCAGATAGGTCATCTTCATAGTTGATTCAAATCCGGATGCAGAGAGTTTGTAGAAATAAACACCTGCTGCTACACTCTTTCCAGAATTATCTTTACCATCCCATTTTGCTGTATACCAGGAAACATCCTTGACTTCGTTCACAAGTGTTTTAATAAGTTTACCTGTTATATCGTAAACAGCAAGAGTAACTTTTCCTTTAACTGGAACAGCATACTCTATTACTGTTACATCTTTGAATGGGTTTGGCTGATTCTGTGAGAGAGTGTAAGTTGTAGGTCTTGGTTTGCCTGAAGCAACAACCTTAACAACTGGATGCTCTGTCTTGATTCCATTCTTTGATACATCGGAAACTTTGTAGTAGTAAACGGTTCCACCATAAACCTTTGTATCTGTGAATGTGTATGTTGATGGAGCATTCTTTGCTTCAAGTGTTCCTATCTTTTCAAAGTTGAGCCCATCAAGAGATCTTTCGATTATCCATGAAGCGTTATTGAATTCTGATGTTGTTGACCATTTGAGTGTTATCGTGTTGTTCTCAGATATTGCTGATATCTCTGTCATCTGAACTCTTGTTAAAGTTGCTGAGTTGTTCAGAACAACAACTGATCCTTCAAAAGCATCACCCCAGTTAGAGGGTGTTTTTGCTGGAGAAGCATCTCTACCTCTGACCCAGATCTTTACTGTTCCAACCGGCCATCCAACTGTTGAACTAACTGTTGCTGTAACCTGTTCATATATTGAGTTGAACGAACCATCAACCGCACTCATCGGATAACCTGTTCCTGCTGGTGCAGGTGTTGGACCATAGGACCATTCAGCACCACTGATGTTTGACATACCTGTTGATGAATCAGAGATTATTGCTGTTATTGTAAATGATGTTGGAAGCCCAAGTCCTGCTGCGTTTCCAACAGGTGATGGATTCGTCTGAATTGAACCAGCATAAACTATTGGTCCAAGATAATCACCACCAACTCTCGAAATTGTGAAGTTACCTGTTGTTGCTTCACCTGTCATTGAAGGATATACATTCTTGTCACTGACTTTTACCTTTACTCTATATTTATTACCATTAAGTAATGATGAAACATCCCATGTGTATGGTGAGGTTATAGATGTTCCTTTTGTTATAAGAATCCATGAATCACCACCGTTTGGTGAATAATAGATATAAGTTGTATCTATTGCAGCACCACCATAAGCAGTTGCTGTCCATGAGATTGAAATCGTGTTCGTAGTGTATGTATTACCAGCAACTGGAGCACTTATTGTAACATCAGGATGGTCATGACCTATAAGCCAGATAAGGTTATTGTTTAGAATGTTTGTTCTTGTTGCTGAGGTTGGATTTGTAGTATCAATCTGTGTTATCTCAAATGCGTTGAAGATAACTCTTGTTTTGTATCCACCCCATACACCAACACCAGGTGTTCCAAGGTTGTTTGTTGATTCCCATTTTACTCCAACAACTGGACCGGTTGCAGCATTCCATCTCCAGACATTCGTTGAGGTTCCAGCAACAAACGCTGCTGATACACCATACATTGAGTCACCATCAGCACCACTTCTGTATGGGTTGTATGGGACACCGGATGTGTATGCACCAGAGATCGGATCACCTGATACTCCATAGAGTGTGAAATTACCGGTTGCAACTATATCACCAACATATCTACCCATCATATAATTTATAACAAAGAGTGAGTCGTTTTTATCTGTTCCAACATAGGTATAACCTTCTTTTGAAGCCATTGCCCAGCCAAAATCGTGTCCTGTGTATGCTATTCTTCCACCACCTGCTTCATAAATTTTTAATGATTCTTCCTGTGGTTTTGTGAGTGGTGGATAGTTCTCCTGACCTGACTGTAAGAATATTGCTTTAAAGTTTCTCATCAGATTTGTAACAGGGAGTTGTCCGAAGTTGTTCAAAGATGTCTGATACCAAGCATAGTTCCAACCACCCTGCTGTATAGCATAGACCAAAAAGTCAGGATGTGCAAAGAGTTCACCTTCAAGGTTATCATCAGTTACAAGAACCAAAATATCTGCACCTGCGATATCAACAGTTGCGAACTGGTAATGTTTACCATTGTTATCATCTCTTACAGTATTTCCTTTATGATCTTTTGATTCAACATCAAAATAGTAAACTGTGTTCGGTGTGAGATTTGAAACTATAATTGCCTGATCACCTGAATGATCGTAAACAAGGTTTGGATTCTCTGCTGTTTCATAACCGAGTGCTGTTGTTGGTCCATAATAGACCTTTCCAGTTGTTGGCTCAGTTGTGTTCCAGGCGATGAATCCCCTCGTTCCTTCAGCTTTCTCACATCTGACATTGTAAATTGTGAATGTAGCATTATCGATCAAAGCCCTTGCCGTAACTGTTGCTACTGGATAAATATCATTATAAATAGCCCAGATAGTATCTATCTTGTTAACACCAAGGAAACCATCGTTAAAGTTTGATGATATTGGTGCCTGATAAGCCATCTGGATTGAACCTTTGAATATTCCTGTTGTTCCTTTAACTTTTACATATTCAGTATCACCAAGTTTTGAATAAACTTTTACATTGAAAGAATCAAGAAGTCCTGTTGCGGTATCACAATCTGTAATAATAACTGTTGCAATAGAATCTATACATGAATAAACTGCTTTATCAAATTTAACATAACCGTTGTTCAAATTGTTCACAGAATAGGATACAACTATTGCGTATGGTTGTGGTGAAACAGGACAATCTGTTGCAACAACTCTGACTCTCCATGTTCCTGTTGCTGGTGTTAAGTTTCTATACTGTTCTATAGTGTTAAGATGATCAGTTCCTGACACAAGAGTTCCAGTTGGATTGTAAACCTGTAGATCAAGATCATTTACAAGAGTTGTATCTGTAACAGTGTTATCACCAAAAAATGGTGCTGGATAATCTGTCCATACAAGTGTAACTCTCAACTCGTTTGCACCATCTGTAACATTGAACTGGTATTCAACATATTCACCAGTTAAAAGTCCATCCTGATTATCATCAAAAACAACTGCTTTAGGTGATGTTGAACCAGAATAACTGAACAACAAACAATTGTTCAACTGTAATCTTCCAAAACCGTAGTTGTTGTTTGGAATCGTCTGTCCACAATCGTTTGCTGAGTTCACAGCGAGTGCTCTTATGAGTGCTGAAGAAGGATTTGTGATTGCGTTTGCTGCCACTTTTGAACCTGTTGGATAAAATCCCTGTGCAAGATAATCTCTTATGAGTGCGATTGCACCTGCTGAGAATGGTGTTGCCATTGAGGTTCCCTGCATATTCACATAGTTTGATGTTGCACCAGATGTTGAACCATCAGCTGACATAACATCCTCACCAGGAGTTAGAAGTGTAACACCATACCTTCCATCAGCAGTTGGTCCTCTTGATGAAAATGTTGAAATAGATGTTGGGGAAACTTCAGAACATGAACCTGCTGCATAAACATCTTTTGCACATGCTGTTCCTGAAATTGTTCCTGCTGCTGAACCATCATTACCTGCTGCAAAATGGACATTGAAATCCTTATGATCCCACATATAAGCATCAGTCAACTGACATCCCTCATCATAAGCACCTGCAAGTTCAGGATATGATGACACAGAAGGACCATAAGAGTTTGAAGTTATCCTTGCACCATGAACATACATTGTATCAAACATTGAATAACAATCTATTGGAATCCACAAGAAATCATCAACAGTGTTTCCAGCATCCATGAACAGGATTTTTGCCTGTTTTGCTATACCATCATAGTTTGATGATCCAAGACCATCATCAGAACCTGCTGCTGTTCCAGAAACATGTGTTCCGTGGTAACTTGCCAAATTTTCATCACCGAAATTCAAAGTATCAAGAAAATCTGGATGTGTTGGAAGATAAGCGATAACTTTTCTATGTGTTGGATAGTATCCCCATGTTGTCAATGGAACCGCTGGATCGTAGAACTGATAGTGCCCTATTGTGATACCTGAATCAGAGACATTTATTATCTGTCCTGCACCTCTGACTCCTCTGTTCCAGATAACAGTATCTGCAACAACTGTTGTTCCATTCATTATTATCGCTCGACCGTTATCGTTTCTTGGATATTTTTTCGCATACTGCATCATAAGATAAACATCTTTAATCTTTGCAACTTCTGAAATCATATTCTCTGGAACTTCAATCAAAAATGTTGCAAGAGCAGTTGTTGGCTGTGATTTATCAAGGATCTTTGCACCAAGTTTTTTCAGATTATCAAGTGTTTCATAGTATGAACCGTTTCTGAACAACCTGACAACTATCTCTCTTTTCACATCTGACTTTGAATTCAAAAATTTTGGAGATGCTTTATAAGCAGGATGCCAGAGTGAAACAAATTTTATGTATGGTAGTTGTGAAATCTTTTCTACATCACTATCTCTCATTTTCACAATATAACCGTAGTTGTGAACTGGCCATTCAAATTTCACATCATAATTTGAAAGTTCACTTTTGTATTTTTCAAGCACAGGACCTGAAAATTTTAAAATGTAATAGTTTGTTCCATCCTTTGTCAACTTTGCTTTCAATTCTGATGGAATGTTTGGCTCTCCATTCCTCACATCAAAATCATGGTATGGAAGATGGAGAATGTTTGGATCCTTCATCGCTTTTACCATCTCTTTACCTTTTGTGATGGATTTAAAACCATCAGCAAGAGGATTGAAATATGTTCCATTATCCATTGATGGTGCAATGTTTTCAACAACTGTTGCTTTGTTGTTCACCGATTTTGCACCAGCAAAAAGAAGGATAAGGGAAACAAGAAGCAGCACTGTTATAAATCGCTTCATCTTACCTCCTTTTATCTTTTCACAAAATTTTTCAAAAACTTTCATAAATTTAAATTAAGCAAAATTTATACCAGTGAAAATTATAAATATAATATATTGTCAGTTATTTAATCTTGTTCCTTTGAAAAATTTATCAACAATATGAAATTTTTGCATTTTTTTAGTTCAGGGTGCAAAATTTAATGCACCCTGAACTTGTCTCACAATTTACTTTATTATTGTAAAATCTTTTGTTAAAATTTCCTTTGTATTATTATAGAGTTTCAAAATGTATTTACCTGATGGAAGTTTTGAAAGGTCAACTGTTTTTTCATGTGAAACATTTTCGGTTAACACATTTCTACCTGCAATATCAAATATTTTTAGGTTAACAGAATTTGTTGATGAAATTGAAAGTTTTAAAGGTGAAACAAATTTTACAACAGGATTTTTTGAATCTTTTGAAAGTTCATCAACACCTGAAACCTTTTCGATCCATATAGAATCAACTGTTGGAGTAAGTTCCATCCTTGATGTTGTGAAATCTATTCTATACTGGATATAGTGGTGTCCTGCTTTATTTGTTATTGAAGAGATTGTTGCTAAGTTTGAAGAATAACTGTTGTATGATGTTATTGAAGGACATGATGCCCAATCTGTTGCTGTTGCCATTGTTGAATCTGCTGATGATCTCATCTTTAATGTGAATGTTGTAAATGATGGTTTGTTGAATGTTATGAACACATTGTAAAGATCAAAATAATCCGATACTAAAACAGCATCATATTTGTCAATATTTATTGCAGAAGAGATTAGATATCCGTTTTTGTAATAACTGTCATAATAGATCTTTCCACCTGCAGTTGAACTTGTTGCTCCAACACCATAAGTATGTTCACCAAGTTTTACAAAACCAACTGCTCCAAGATCTGTGATTATATCACAGAGGGTGAAAGTATAACCTCCATCAAGAGATTTATACAACGCACCAGGATATGTAGCAGTGACATAAATCGTTGTTCCATTATCGAGTGAATATATTCCTGTTATATCTGAAGTATCTGGAATAACTCCAGTTGTATCAAGTGCTATCCAGTTCTGCCCACAATCATCAGATCTGTAAATCCCACCACCAAAAGTTCCATAACTTCCTGCATAAATTGAGTTCCCTATTTTTTCAACCGTTATTAGAGCAAATGGCTCCATATTGTTTGTAAAGTATGTATCAACTACACCTGATGGAACCCATGATCCACCTCTATCATAAGAGATATAAACTGGTTCACCGTATAGAAGGTTATCACCACATGCTATAAGTGTATCACCGTTATATTTTATGATTTTGTTAACCAAAAGATATCCAAGAGTATCGATTTTTGTATAAGTAGCAAACCTGTCAGTTGTTAAGAATACCTGCCCATCAAAGTCAGCACTTCCTGGATCAGGATCACCACCTGCAATTAAAAATGTGTCACCATTTAAGTGTAAAATATCGTAAACTCTTGCTGCTTCTATTGGCTGTGATCCAACACCTGTCCAGGTCTTCATATCACCACTTTTATAGATAAATCCAAAATTTATGGCTCCCCAGTATCCACCAGCAAAAATTGTATCATTTACTTTTTCAAACGCTAAAAGTTCACAGTTGTTCTGGTTAACAGGTATAGTATCAAAACTTGTCCATGTTTGACCTTTACTTGTTGAAAATGAAAGGTTTGCTTTTTTTCCACCAACAGCAAAGATTGTATCGTTTATGTTGATAAGATCGTTCACTATCGTAACACTTCCAGCAGCAGCGGGTGGATATGCTGACAGAACAGCAAAATTTGTATCTTCAATAAAACCAAGTGTTAAAGGTGTTGTTAAAAAATGTATCCTCTCACAGGTTAAAAATTTCGTGTTGTCATTGTAAACCTGTTGTCCAGGACCACCTGACCATGATGTCTGTTTGAAAGGATATTTTACATTAGGCCCTGTATAGGAGAAGATCAAAATTGAAATAACCAAAAGAACTGTTAAAATGAGAAACTTTTTGAACATAAAACCTCCAGTTAAAATTTAACTATCTTTTTGATTTTTTCCCCTTCAAGTTTTTTAAAATAAACTCCCCTTTTTAAAACACCTTCAACAACCTGTCTACCACTTAAATCATAGATTTTATCTTTGTTTATAAAACTATTACTGGATATTTCAACTTCAATATCCATCTCTTTTGTTTCTCCCCTGTAATTTAAAAGTTTTAAATTATAAATATTTTTACCCATTTTAGGTGTTCTGTCAATAGTAAAAGTGCTATGAACCTCAATTTTTTTTGAGAGAGTTTTATTGATGCATTCAAGAATTCTATAGTTAATATCATTTAAAATAATTTTTACAAAGTTTTGATTTTTTTCTACTGAAAAAATTATCTGATCCGTTCTGACTGACTGACTTCTTAAACTTCTAAAAACATTTAAAAAACCGTATCCTGTAAAAAGTTCATAATCCCTGTCAACAGATACAATGTCAGCACCCTTTTTTATGAGTTCATAAAGTTGATTCACATTCAAATTCGAATCAGCCTGAAGGAGTTGAACCAGTGCAACACCTGTAAAAATCGATGAATAACTTGTCCCAAGGAAAAATCCAAAAGAGTCCTTATACACTATACCATCACTCCCGAATTTATAACTCAAAATATATTTACCCGGTGAATATATATCCGGTTTTAAATTGTCTTCACTTCTTGAGTTGAAAGATGAGATCGTAAAGAGTGTATCCTCACTTACAAAAAGATATGTGTTTCTTCTTGAAAGGTATGAACCAGAGGATATCACATTCTCAATCAAAGCGGGACCACATAAAGTTTTTTTTCTATCACCATCAAAAAAATTATCATAGGATGGTTTTACAAATGTTCCACCTCTTGAAATGAAAAATTCAACTGGATTTTCTTTTACTGTCTTGAAGATCTGTATTCCAAGATAACTTTTATTCTGATGTTCAAATACAAGATGTGAAAAATTTTTATGATCGTTAAAGCCGAATCCCAAAAAGAAACCATTTCCATAACAATAGAAAACCGGATTATCTTTTAAATCGATCCAATCCGAAATAAACAAACTTCCATCTGAAACAACAAAAAATCTTATTGAAAGATCATTGTCGTTTGAGATATCAACATCAAGATTTTTCGAAGTATCTGTAAGGATAAGAACAGAACTGTTTGAAAAAATATTCTCACTTTTTACAGTGTAACCATCATAAACTTTTGAATGTATTTTTAAATTACCGAGGTTTCCAGCAGGAACGGAAATTCCCCTCTTTGTTCCGGTTAATGGAAAGAGTTCTTTGATCCCCTCTTCAAAAAGATCCTGACCATTATGAAAACCCCAGAAATAGTTTAACGGCATAAATACAACGAACGGTTTCTGAAAATATTCACCCCTGTGAACGAGGTATTTTAAACCATCAAGAACATTTTTTGTGTTGAGATATGTATTAACTGCGATTATTTTAGATTCTTTTATCAACCCTTCTGAAAAATAGGATTCGGATGAGAGAATCGAGAGAAGTGAAGTTCCATGACCTTTAACATCTTCAATATAACAGTTAAAAACATTCGACGAATCAATCTCTTCGCCATAACCAAAATTTTCAGGTGGAAATGGAGAAAAACCTTTCTGATTCCATATAATTTTGAATTTTGAAATATTATCTTTTTTAAAAATTTCAAGTGATGGTAAAAACCCCTCATCTATAAAACAGATGTTTACCCCTTCACCATCATACCCCATATCAACCATCTGTGAAATTCTTGTCCAGTAAGCACCACTATCGGATGATTGGAACATCGGTTTTGAAATTTCACAAAAATTCAAAAAGTTTGAATCTGAAAGTTCGATTAATTTTGAGAAATCAAGATAACCTGTTATCAAAGAATCAGAAATTATAACCCCTTCATAAAGGAATGTTCTCAATCTGTTAACATCACCTTTTAATATAACTGGAATCTGTGATTTTATATTCTTTTGTATTTCATAAAAGTATGAAAAAATTGAATCAGAATTTGAAAAATCAAAATCAAATTTTTCTTTAACCTGATTAAAAAAAATTTCTTTTCCCAGTTCTTCTGAAAAATATGAGATCAATGTTGGATCAAGTTTCGAGAGGTTCAAAGAGAACAGGTTTAAAAAGTAAATAAAAGGTATGATTTTAAAAAATATCCTCATATTTTTATTGTAAACCTAAAGATACAGGATTGTCAACAATTATCTTAAACAAACTATTGACATTTAAAAATTTTTTCGTATTATTTTTGTTTTAAGCCAGGATAGCTCAGACGGTAGAGCAACGGACTGAAAATCCGTGTGTCCGCAGTTCGATTCTGCGTCCTGGCACTCTGCCGGGGTGGCGAAACTGGCAGACGCGCACGTTTGAGGGGCGTGTGGGCTTCCCGTAGGGGTTCAAGTCCCCTCCCCGGCATATAAATCAAAAGGTTGTTGGTGGGATTTCGTCTTTCAAAGATTTTTTCCTCTCATTCTTTATAGCAACATATATAGAATAAGAAATGTTCCCTGCAAGTATAGCAAAACCTATCAAAAAGAAAAATAAAGCACCCCAGTTTATTCCTTTATTTTTTTCATAAAGCACATAGATAACCGAAATAACGAAAAGGAACATAAGATAGATTTTTCCAGAGTTTGAAACATCTTTCCAGTTTTTTCCATTGCTGACAAATATTGAAATCAAAAGTGTTAAAAAGACAACAAAAAAACCACCGAAAATCCTTGCTGTTAAAGGATACCCTTCATAGGGTTTTCTAAACTCACTGAATATAGAATATGAAAGTAGTACCACCAAAAACAGAGGAACAATATATTTTATCGATACCTCAAAAATTTTATCAACATTTATTTCTGAAACTGAATTTATAAAACTTCTCAACCTATCACTACCAAAAAACCATGCCACAATAACCGTTTCAAAAAGCCCAACAACTAAAAGTCCATAAGTCAAAATCCAGTGATCAACTATATCAAGCCACAAGATTCCACTTCCAAAACAGTATAAAAGTCCAAATAAAAGATCAACACCAACAATTATGAATACCGATTTTTTTCGTGAAAAGTTGAATCTGTCTTTCAGCCCTGTAACTACAGCTTCTATAAGTGAAACAAGAGATGTTAAACCTAAGAACAGTAACATTGAAAAAAATAAAATTCCAAACAAGTTTGGAAATGCTGGAATCTTTGCGATCGCCTCAGGATATGTGACAAAAGCAAGACCTGGCCCTCCCAACCTTAAAGAGTCAATGGAAACATTGTTTGAAAAAGCAAGGAATCCAACAGTCGAAAAAACTGTTATACCTGCAATAAACTCAACAAGAGAGTTTGTAAATCCAGTTATCTTTGCATTGTTTGCTATATCAGTTTTTTCATCTCTATAACTTGCATAAGCGATCAGGATTCCAAAACCAAGAGAGAGTGTATAGAATATTTGAGAGAACGCTTCGATCCAGACATTTAAAGAAAGAAGTTTTTTAAAATCAGGAGTAAAAAATCTCTCCACTCCACTTAAAGAACCTTTAAGTGTTATGCCTCTCAAAAGTAAAACGAAGAGAATCAAAAAAGATAATGGCAACAAAAATGTATTGAATTTCCCGAGTGTCTTAATCCCTTTTATTATTATAAAACCTGTAATCAACCATACAACAACCAAACCTATGAATATGTTCAGATTAAACGAAGAAAAATCAAAAGGTGTTGATGATACCTTTAAAAAATCGTTGAAGAAAAAATTCACACTACCCGAGATGTTCCATGAAAGATTGAAAGAAAAGAAAAGATAGTTCAAAGCCCACGATAGAACAACAGCATAGTATGAACAGATAACAGTTCCAACAAATATCGCAAACCATCCAAGCCATTCCCACTTTTTTGATATCATTGAAAACGTTTTTGCAGCTGAACCCTGAAACTTTTGTCCTATAGCTGTTTCCATCATCAACAAAGGAATACCTGCAACGAATAGTGCAACAAAGTATGGGATCAGAAATGCACCACCACCATTTCGATACGCTACAAAAGGGAACCTCCATACGTTTCCAAGACCAACAGCGGAACCTATTGTTGAAAGCACAAAAGCGATTCTTGAGCTCCACCTTTCTCTTTCCATTGAACCTCCTATTTTTCGATCACACCTGAAAGAACAACTTTATCTTCGTCATACAACACTGCTATCTGACCTGGTGTAACACCATAGATGTAATCTTTTGTTTTCACTTTTACAATATTTCCCTGTATCTCTATCGAACAATCGACCTCTTCATTTCTATATCTTATTTTCACCTTTAAATTATTTTTCTCATCTGAAAACTTTTCTACTGGAAAAACAAAAAACTCTTTTACTTTTAAATCTTCCCTTTTGCAAACAACTATTCGATTTTTCTGCGGTATTATTCTTTTCACAAAGAGTTTTTCATCCATTCCACCGATCTTAACATTCTGTCCAATCGTGAATTTAAAATATCCTGAATGTTTTTTTAAAACTTTTCCTTCTTCATCCACCATCTCTCCAGATTCATCTAAAAAGCCATTCTCTTTCAGAAAAGATACATAATCGTCTTTTATAAAACAGATATCCTGACTCTCCTTTTCAAAGAATTTTACATCATAACCTGACACAAACTTTTTTACATCCTCTTTTGTTAAAAACGATGTTATCGAATTTTCAAAAAATTTTAAGTGTTCCCTTTTTACAGTGGAAACATAATAGGATTGATCCTTTCTTTTATCTCTACCTTTATAAAGAAAACCATTTTCAACCCTTATATAATGACCTGTACTGAATTTTTCAACTCCAAGATCTTTTGCTTTTGATAAAAAAAGCGGGAACTTCACCAACCTGTTGCAGAATGCACATGGGTTTGGGGTTTTTCCAATTTTGTATGTATTTATAAAATAATCTATTATCGATTCCCTAAAAAATTCCCTTTTATCTTCAGAGATCAACTGAAAACCAATATTTCGATAAATTTCTTCCACTTTATCTTTATCTGTAAAATTGTTTTCAGTTAATATCAGAAAATAGGGAAAAACTTTATAATTCAGATTTCTAAAATACAGGACTGAGGCAAGAGAATCGATACCACCTGAAACCCCAACAAGAATTTTTTTCATATCATTCAAATTTTACATAAATATAATCCACTTTCAATAGCTGGTTGTAAAAAGGTGCAAAGATAATTCTGTAATCTTTACCTTTTATCTGGGTTTCAAGTGTTATATTTTCAAGACCAAAATTTACCTTGTTGAGTATATTCCTTACCTTTCCCTCTTTTTCACTCTCAAAAATTTCATAAATACTTTTCTGGTTAAACACTTCTTCAAAAATTTTATTTTTTACAACGATATCCCCATTTTTATCTATTACACATAAAGGTTTTTCATCTTCATACCACAATGAAAAAATTTCCGCAAAAATATCCTCTGAAACTTTCCATTCTTTAACAGTGTTGTATTCAAAACCAAAAAGAAGTATAAAAATGTTATCCTTATGTTTAAAAGATGTTATGTTGAAAAGAATGTTTACAATGTTTTTCCCAATTTTTACAGGAATGAAAACCATTTTTGAAACTTCATTCTCGATAACAAACTTTAAAGAATCTTTAACAAAATACTGTTTTTCTTCTAAAATAAGATCAAAAAAATTCTTTTTGAATGTTATCCTGTTGTTTGAGAAAAAAATTTCACCGTTCTCTTTTATTGTAAACAGATAGATATCCTTTGTTTTCAAAATCCCTAAAAGTATCTTTTCATAAAATTCTTTTTCAGATTCTGTAAGATTTTTTTCTTCAAAAATCTCTTTGAAAATCTCTATATCCTCACTCACTCTTTCCTGTAAATATTTTATAAAGAAAATCGCTACAATTACAATCAAAATAAATACGAGTATTATAAAAAATGTCTGCCATCTGAAGATTGAATTGAAAATCTCTTTTACCTCATATTCGGGAGAATAACAGTATATGTACCATCTTGAGCCATAAACATCGATATGAGATTTTACAAGAATAAATTTCTCGTTTCTTTTAAAGATTCCAAAAGAGTTCAATGATGATAACCTCAACGAAATAAAGTTCTGGTTTGAATCGATCAGGGAAGTATCATCTATAAAAAAGAATTTGTTGATATTTGATATATTTTCAAACTCTTTGAAAAAATCGGGAGAGTATACTATCTTTCCATCCCCGTTGAAAACGATCAGAAACGAATTTCTTGTCGGTTTTATATCGGAAAGGTATTCATCGTATAAAAGGTTAAATGGGAGTAGATATGAAAACGCTCCATCAAAAACTCTGTTTTTGTAAACTGGATGGGCAAGTGCTATCGCTTTAAAGCCCTGAACTGCAAGAAAGGGTTTTGAGATAACAAATCTTTTCTCTGTAAAAACTTTTTTGTTATGTTCCTGATAGAGAACATTCTGATTTATGAACTCTTTTTGATATGGTGAGGTGTATGAGATTTTTCCGGTTTTATCTATTCTTGTAACAGCAGCATATCTTTCACTGTTAACCCTTTGTATTGAATCGATCAAAAATTTTCCAAGAGGAGTCAGATTAATTATATCCTTATTTTTACTGTATATTGAAAGTTCCTCTATGTTTCTCTGTAAACAGTTGTATACACCATGTTTTGCTGTTTCTATAAGATCTTTTGTTATCGAAAGATGGTTCTCGTATACGAGACGAATCAAAAACATATTCGTGAGTAAATAAACAAATGATAGTATCACTAAAAATACTGTTACAAAAACAAGAAACGATCTAAAAAGGTTTTTTATATTCCCATTCGCCATTGAAAAAATTGTATGTTAGATTTAGAGTTAAGTCAATAGATTAAAATGTCAGAAAAGAAGTATCACCTTTTTTGTAAAAAGACATCCTATAACCATTGTTACCGAGTATCTCTCTTTTGATATGATCTTTTGACAGATTTTTTATTACCTCTGCAAGATCTTTGTAATCCTTTTCCTTTACAAGTACACAGTTGAAACCATCTATCAGTATATCCTTTGATCCACCAGAACCAGTTGCAATTATCGGTAATCTAAAAGCACCCGCTTCAAGGTAAACTATTCCAAAACCTTCAAAATCTCCTTTATGGTAAAAAACAGGTAAAACGAAGATGTCAGATTCTTCATACAGTTTATACACCTCACTATTTTTTAAACCGGTTTTGATGAAAACTTTTTTTTCAAGTTTAAAATCTTTTATAAATTTTTCAAGTTTTTCTCTATAATTCCCATTTCCAACAATATAGTACCTGAAATCCATTTTATCCTTTAAAATATCGAGAGATTTCAAAACATACTGGATCCCTTTTCTTGGAGTGAATTGTGCAACTGAAATTAAAGTTATCGTATCTTTCTGTTTATACTCTTTTTGTTCGATTCTTTTCCCTGTGTACCTTGGAGAGATTATAAAAACTTCTTTTCTGGTTATTCTTTTCAATATACTTTCAGTATAAGAACTTATCGTTATTATCCTGTCAACTCTGTTAAACAAAAATTTTCTTAGAAAATTCACAAAACCTGACCTTCTTTTAATAAAAGGATCAAAAACGTTTACATCCGTTCCATAAGCAAAACAAACAATTTTCGTTTTCGGGAAAAAAATTTTGTAAAGATATGAAAATATAGTTGTTGGTATAACAGATTCTGTATATATATAATCTATCCTTCCTCTATTTCGGAAAAGGAATTTTATTATTTTCAAATAAAAATCAATTCGATTAAATCCACCCTTCAAAGGAAGGTTGTTTGATCTTATGATTTCTTTAAAAATCGTCAAATCCTCTTCAGGTTCAGTAAAAGCAGGTGTCTGTGTTATCACAACGAGTTGATCTTTATACTTATATTCTTTAAATACACTGTAAAGATAATGGGAAATTCCACCTCTATATGGTGGAAAAGATATTGACAGTAAAACCTTTATCATTTCAACCTTATGTTTCCTTCATCATCGATCTTGATCAAATTATCTTTGAAATCGTTTTCAGTTAAACTTTTCATCAGTTTTACAACCTCATGATTTTTATCGAATATAACACCTTTGAACCTTTCCTGTTTGAAAGGGTATATTTTGCCTGATACAAAATTTCCGCATGTATCGATCTCAACATATAAAATCGGGGCCAATCCATTTATTCCGGAAATGTTTATTCCCGAAAATGTCATAAAATTACCGAGCGAGTATGCGATAAGTTTTCCTTTGTAAAGTTCAATCGCTCTGACAACATGAGGGCCATGACCTATCACAAGATCAGCACCAGCATCGATAACCGTATGCGCAAACCTGTAGATGTTACCTCTATATTCACCATACATATATTCTACTGTATCCTTTATGTGTAAAGCGTTTTTTCCTTCCTGTCCACCATGAAAAGTAACGATCACAATTTCATAAAATTTTGAAAGTGAATCGATGAGATTATAACTTTTCTTCAAATCTGTGAGATCGTTCATAAGAGAGTAGTTTGAAAAACCAACAACACATACCTTTTTACTGTTTATATTAAAAACTCCAAAATCGTTCAAAAAACCTGTATACTGGATCGAGTTTTCTGAGAGAACCTTTTTTGTTCTTGAAACCGAAAGATCACCAAAATCCCTTATATGGTTGTTCGCCATGTTCAAAACATTGAATCCAGCATTTTTTAATGTTTTAGCATACTTTTCCGGTGTTCTGAAAGCATAACTTTTTCCCTCAACAACATTTTTTCTTAAACTTCCAGAATCTGATAACGCGGATTCAAGATTTCCTATCCTGATATCACCTTTTTTTATTATGGATTCCGCTTCCTGAAAAAGATAGAATCCATCACCTTCTGGAAGAGAAAGTGATGGATAAACTGTTCCAACCATTATGTCACCAACAGCTGTTATCTTTATATTTCCACTCCTTAAAAGTGAAAAGAGAAAAAGAGTAAAAAATAAAATGTTAAACTTTTTCAAATCTAACCCCTTTTTTATCTATTAACGCATAAGTTTTTTCTTTCGAAAGGAAAAGTGATAACGCTCCAGGATTCACAACAATTTTCCCATTTTCAACTTTTGATTCAATTTTATGGGTATGCCCATAAAAGATATATTTTGGATGCTCTTTTTGAATGTAATCATTCAAAAAAAACGGTTCATGCATCAAAATTATGTATCCAAATGGTTCCAGAAAAATTTCGAAAGGGGATGTTGAAAACGATATGGATAGATCCCTTAAAATTTTTGATGTTACAAGATCCAATCTATCGTTGTTACCCTTTACAAGATAAAACTCATCCGAAAGATCCCTTATGATCGAAAGGTTGTTAAAGTCAACAACATCACCAAGATGAATGGTTGCTAAAAACCTTTCTCTTTCATACCTTTCTTTCAAAGATTTGAAAGATCCAATATCGTTATGAGTATCGGATATCAAAAGAATTCTTTTATCTTCCATAACACTAAAAACAATCCGATCAAAAAAGTATATATTGAAAAAAGATAAAATCTTTTACTTTTCAATATCCTGTAAAGCAGAATCAGAGCTAAATAACCTGTCAAAAATGAGATAACAATTCCTACAAATATGTTCATATCAAAAAAGAATTTCACATCTATAAACTCTTTGATGAAAGAACCAAGAATTATAGGCATAGCCATAAAAAAAGAAAAATCGGATGCCTTTTCAGGTTCAACACCAAGAAAAAGTGCTGTTGAGATAGTTGTTCCAGATCTTGAAATCCCGGGCAAAAGCGATACTGTTTGAAACAATCCGATAACTATTGACTCAAAAATGCTCACACTCTTCATCCTATTTTTTGAAAACTTTGTTGAAAAAAGGATCAGAGAGAGTATGAGATAAAAGATCCCTATCAAAAAAAGATCTGAAAAAACCTTTTCAACAAAATCGTTCAAGAAAAAACCAAAAACTGCAGCAGGAATTATGCCGATAAGAACAAGTGATGCAAAATTTATATTTTCTTTTTTCACCTTTTGATACTTTAAATCAAAATATATACCTTTTAAAAGGTCAATTATTTTTGTTCTAAAGAAAACCAACAGTGAAAAGAATGTTCCGAGATGTAAAGATGTTTCAAAAAAAAGATTTTTCGTTGTGATTCCAAAGATATTTTTCAGAATCGCAATGTGACCTGAAGAGGAGACAGGTAAAAATTCTGTGATCCCTTGAACAAAACCAAACAGTGAATGGTAAAAAAGTTCTTTCATTTTCCTCCAAGAAATATCGCAACAAGTCCTATAAGCATATCGTATTTTATCAAAGTGTTTACAACCCTTTTGGTCTTTAAATCGTTGAATATATAAAATATCAAAAGCATAACTATTATGATAAGATCAACACCAAAGAACGCAACGAGCATATACAATTTGTTGTATATCCCTAAAAGATAGGGGATAAAAGTCAGGACAATAAGGATGGTGAACACAAAAATAGCAACAAAAAGTGAATTCTCCTCACCTAAAACTATCGGTAATGTCTTCCTTCCTATATACTTATCTCCGTTGATATCCTCAATATCTTTCAAAATTTCTCTACCGAGTGTCATAAAGAAGGCAAACAAAGCAGGGAAAATACCTTTTGATATATCACCTGCTATTTCAGAACCAAAAATAAAGAGTAGTCCCGAAAGAAGAGAAATTATAAGATTCCCTAAAAAAGGTATCCTTTTTAGTTTATAAGAATACAGGTAAAGTATCACTGTTGAAAAAACAACTATAAAAAGTAATTTCCACGATAAAAAGAAAGATATAAAAAATGATAAAATTGAAAACAAAAAATAGATTAAATATATAAATTTTATGTTGAACTTTGACTTCACAAGCGGTCTTTGGGGTTTGTTTATTCTATCTGTTTCAAGATCGAATATATCGTTTATTATGTTACCAGCGAACATTACAAAAAATACAGCGAGTATACCTAAATATAATCGAGAATCTTTTAGATTGAATTTTACAAGCAAATATGAAACAAAAACACCAAACCCACCAATCAAAGCGTTGTTTATTCTTAAAAGTTTAATTATATCAAAAAAATTATTGTTTTTTACCATCTTCCTTAAAAAGTTCTTTTAAACTTCCCAACGACGATAAGATGCCTGTTGCTTCATATGGAATAAATATTTTTGAACCGTTTCCGTTTGCAATCTTTTCAAGTGTTTCAAGATATTTCAAAGTTATAACATCATTCGTTGCTTTGCCATCATGTATCGCCTGAAAAACTGACTTTATCGCCTGTGCTTGACCTAATGCAACCAGTATCTGCGCCTGTTGTTCACCTTCTGCCACTTTTATTTTACTCTCTCTTTCTCCTTCAGCGATCAAGATTTTTGACTGTTTCTCACCTTCAGCAAGAAGTATTGTGGCTCTTTTCTCTCTTTCCGCCTTCATCTGCTTTGTCATCGCTTCCTGTATCTCATCCGGTGGGTTTATGTTTTTAAGTTCAACTCTGTTAACTTTAACTCCCCATTTGTTCGTTGCGTCATCAAGTATAACCTGAAGTTCACTGTTTATTTTTGCCCTTGAAACGAGAGTTTCATCAAGAGTGAGATCGCCTATGACATTTCTCAAAGTTGTAATCGTTAACTTCTCTATAGCATAAACAATGTTTGTTATCTCATACATCGCTTTGTATGGTTCAGTTATCTGATAATATATAACCGTATCGATTTGCATCGTTACATTATCTTTTGTTATGACAGGTTGAGGTGGGAAATCGAGAACCTGTTCCCTTAAATCTATTCTCACAAGATACCTTGGCCCAAACGCTATCGGTCTTATTGTATCGATAATAGGTATTATCACATGTATTCCACTTTTCAATGTTGCTCTGTATTTACCAAACCTTTCTATTATCACAACCTCTGCCTGACGGACAATGATGACTGCCTTTGATAAAAAAATAATAACAGCAAAAATGATAAAAAACCATAAAAGTATCATATTCTCTCCTTTTTAGATTTGAAAACAAGATTGCCTTCTTTATAAGTTTCAACTATTTTTACACCATCTTCATCTATTCTTTTATCTGTAACTATAAAATCGGCTTTAAAACCTTTTAAAAGTTTCCCAAGTTTTTTCCCTTCTTTAACGATTTTCGCACTACCTTCAGTATAACACCTGAATCCATCAATAAAATCAATCCTTTGTTCTTCAAAAAGAGCTTTCCTTAAAGAATTTAAACCGTAAAGTGGCGAAGGAGGCATACAATCTGATCCGAAACCCAAAGGTATTTTCTTATTAAAAATGTATCCAAACACATTGTTAAATTCAAAATAATTTTTACTCAACCTCTCCTCATACATCTGACCTTTTAAACCCCAGTTTCCAATAAAATTCGGTTGCATCGAAAGGAATATACCTTTTTCTTTAACCTTTTCTATCTGTTCTTTTGAAGAGATTTCAAAATGTTCTATTCTATGACCTTCTGGATCTGATAGATTCTTGAGAACAAAATCTGTTGCTCGGTCTCCTATCGAATGTATAGCGAGTTGATAATTTTTCTCTTTTGCAAGTGAAACTATCTGTTTAAAATCTTTTTCACTTATAAAAATTTTTCCTCTTTGACCATTCCTGTAGTTTTTATATAAAGCGGCGGTAAAAGCACCTATAGATCCATCAGTAAAAATTTTCAAACCTTTCAACTTTATTCTATCTCTATCTTTCCATTCTGAGAGTTTTTTTTCGTTCTCCCAGGGGAAATAAAAAAATATATCAAGAATACTATCAGTTTCCCTGTAAACATCGAGTGAATCAAAAGTAGCCATATCTGAAACAGATGTAATACCGAGTGATAAAAATTTTTCCTGAGCAACTCTGAACGCTTTAAAAAGTTCTTTTTTTTCAGGTTTGAAAATTGTGTTCAGTTTTAAAACTATACCTTCCTTTAAAACTCCATCTTCTTTAAAATCTTTAAAATTTTCAAAACCTTTTAAAAATTCTATCGCTTCACTGTTGAAAACGGCGATATGCCCACAAACTCTTCTTACGATAACGGGAATATCTTTGAAATGTTGATCAAGAATTTTTTTATCGAGTTTTTCCTTTTTTAAAAACTTTGTTTCATCATAACCTTCTGCTATAACAAATTTCAAATCACTGTTATCTTTCAGATACTTTTTGATCCTATCTATGATTTCATCAACACTCATCACACCTGTTAGATTACACCTTAAAAGGTTGAGTCCATACCAGATCATATGAGTGTGTGAATCAAAAAAGGAAGGATAGATATATTTGTTCTTTAAAACTATATGCTTATCAAAAACTTCACATTTTTCATTCTCTAAAGAAAAAACTTTTCCGTTTTCAACCACAAGAAAATTTTTAAAACCTTTTCCATCAAAAATGTTTGATTCGAATAGAATTCTCATGATTCGATATCCAAAAATGGTCTTAACATATCCGCTCTATTTTTATGAGCGAGTTTTTCAAGCGCTTTTGCCTCTATCTGTCTAACCCTCTCCCTTGTGACATCGAGTATCTCTCCAACCTCTTCAAGTGTTCTCTGATAACCATCCTGCAAACCGAACCTCAACTTTAAAACCGTCTGCTGTCTTGGAGAAAGATCCGAGAGCACAAGATCAAGTTTTTCTCTCAGCATCGAAAGCATCGCATGATGTTGTGGAGATTTCTGATCAACATCCTCGATGACATCACTGAATTTTGATTCATCACTATCACCTATTGGTTTGTCAAGCGATATCGTTTCCTGTGCTATCTTGTAGACACTCTTTATCTTTTCAAGTGGCATATCAAGTTTTTCAGCTATCTCTTCTTCGGATGGTTCTCTTCCAAGTTCCTGCATCAGATTTCTTGTCACCTTAACAACCTTATGCATAACTTCGATCATATGGACTGGAACTCTTATCGTTCTCGCTTGATCTGCAATCGCTCTTGTGATCGATTGTCTGATCCACCAAGTAGCGTATGTGCTGAATTTGTACCCTTTCTGATAATCAAATTTTTCAACCGCTTTCATCAAACCAACATTACCTTCCTGTATAAGATCCATAAATTCAAGCCCTCTGTTGGTGTATCTTTTCGCTATCGAAATAACAAGTCTCACATTCGATTCCATCATCCTCTCTTTTGCTCTGTTGAGTTTTCTTTCATACTCGTTAAGATTTTTAACTATTTTGCAGAACTCATCACAATCACATTTTAAATTCTGTTCATAATCTTTAATTTTGTTCTGTATCCTCTCTATCTCAAATGAGGCATTTTTGAAATCTTCCCTTTTAATATTCTTTCTTTTGTATTTCAGTGGAACAGTTCCCTGTGCTTTTGCATTTTTTAAAATATCATCTATAGTAGCATCAAACCTCTTTTCGATCATTCTCAACTTTTCCTTTTCAAACTCTATCTCTTTTGATAATTCCCTGTACTCTTTTATGTACTGGTTCAAAAGCAAAGGATTCAACTGGAGTTCCTCTATATAACCGATGAGATTTTTAAAAACTTTCTCAACTTTCTGATCGGTAGCGATTTTTTCTTCCTTTCTCATCTTAGCATAACCTTTTTTCAACTCTTTTATCTTTTTTAAACTCTCTTTAACTTTCGCGTATATATTTTTTAACCTCTGGATCTTTTTCTTCTGTGAAAGCTCTGATGAGATTTTTGGATCCTCGATATGAAAATACTGATCGATCGATTCACCTTCAACAACAACCCTGTTGAAAAATTCATCAAGGTATGAAAATGTTTTTTCAACTGAAAAAAGGTTTGTCAGTATCCCTCTTCTTCCTTCCTCTATCAGTTTTGAAATTTCTATCTCCTCTTCTTTTGTCAAAAGGTCTATTGATTTCATCTCGTTAAGATACATTTTTATTGGGTCATCGTTTCTGACCTCCTCTGCTTCCCTCTTCTCATCTTCACCTCTAATATATGATTCTCCGATAGTTTTTTCGGTTTCATCTTCAACAAGAACTATTCCAAGACTTTGCATCCTCTTAATCAGTGTCTCTATAAGATCAACTCTGAAATCATCGGGCAGAATCTCATTCAATTTCTGATAGGAAAGTTCTCCTCCGCTGGAACTTTCTTTAACTATCATCTCGATAATCTCATCAAGAGGATCGTAGTTCTTGCTATTTTTAACCATTTATTTTCCCCCTTTAAGTTTTTTTTGAATAAGAATCTTGATCTCAAGCAATCTATCCCTTTCCTCTTCATCTGTACAGTTTTTAATTTGAGTTTCTATTTCCTTTATCTTTCTTTCAAGTTTTTTTCTCTTCAATATTGAAAGAATGTCTTTGATCTTCTTCTCATCCGGAAGATTGCTTGAGTAGTAATCCATCCTTTCAATAATTTTATTTTTAAGATTTATAATTTTATCATTCTTTAATAAAAAATCAACATTATTTTCCCACTTTTCCTCGATGGAGTTGCACACTGAAACAAAAACACCTTTGAGGTTAAGATCAAGAAAATCCTCTTCTTCTATTTCAGAGCAAAAAGTTTTACAGATATTTTTATCCACAAGCATCAAAGATACTATATCAAGATAAACATTTACAAGACCTGCATCATTTTTTTCTTCCTTTATTTTTTTTGACTCTTTACCTTCTTCAAGATTCACTTCAAAACCCAGCTCTTTTTTGACCATATCCCTGTATAAAAATTTTAGAGATTTATCTTCAATTCCATTTATTGAAGATGACAGAAATGTTAAAAGATGTTTCTTTGATAGCATCACATCTTTTTCCTTTTTAAAAAAATAATCCCTTGAAAACTTAACAATATCAACAAAATCTTTGTTCAAAAACTCATGTGTTATCTTTTGAGTATTTTTTACAAGTTCGTCTGGATCTTTAAACTTTTCATTTTTATAAACCTCAACTATCAAACCTTCCTTTAAAAGTATTGGGATCGACCTCATCGTAGCATTCTGCCCTGCATCATCTGAATCGTACATTAAAACGACCTTTTCACAGAATTTTTTTAAAATTTTTGCCTGATTTTCCGTACACGCAGTTCCAAGTTGAGCAACAATGTTTTTTATACCACTTTTATAAAGGGATATAAAATCCATATAACCTTCAACAAGAATTGCGTAGTTTTCCTCAGCTATAAATTTTCTACTCAAATTCAATCCATAAAGAAAATCTCCCTTTTTATAAACCGGTGTTTGTTGTGTATTAACATACTTTGGTAGTTCATCACCAAGAACTCTTCCACCAAACCCAAGAATGTTTCCAGTTATAGAAAAAATTGGAAACATTATCCTGTTATAAAAAACCTCCCTATATTTCCCATCCTCATTTTTTGTGACCAATCCTGCCTTTATAAAATCTTCTATATTCAGTTTACTCTCTTTTATATTTTTCAAAAGTGTTCTCTCTCCATCAGCGTATCCAAGCATAAACATAGAAATGTCTTCCTCGTTCAAACCTCTTTGTTCAAGATAGGAAAGAACTTTTTTATTTTTTTTTAAACTTTTATGATATACATCACTGGCAAATCTATTGACTTCAAAAATTATCGATGCTACACCTCTTTCCTGAGTTTTTAAATAACTTTTAATATTGATTCCGCTTTTTCTAGCAAGTATTTCAACAGCATCTTTAAAATCAACATTTTCAATAAACTGGATAAAAGTTATAACATCACCTCCCTTTCCACAACCAAAACAATGAAAAAAACCTCTTTGTGGATGAACGAAAAAGGAGGGTGTTTTTTCTGAATGAAAAGGACATAAACCCTTCAGTGAACTTCCACTTTTTTTTAATTTTACATACTCTGAAACAACAGAATCTATTGGATTTAACTCTTTTATTTTAAAAATTAGGTCTTCATAGTTGAGCATAAATTTAATATAAACCTATTTTATTAAAAATCAATATTTTAATTGACTATTTTGAATCATACCAATATAATAATTTTTTATGAGAGATCTCAACCTTAACCTTTCGATCCTGTTACTATTTATAATTTCCGCAATTCTGAATCTGACCGTTTCTTTTGAAATAAACAACTTTGCACAAATATTTCTGGGTTTAATTTTTCTATTTTTTCTTTTATTCTATTTCATAAGATTTTTTTTCTATCCAAATCACCTGTTATTTCTTCTTCCTTTAACTTTTCTTGTACCATTTCTAAACGAAAATTTTGGTTGGTTTTTCTATTTTATCCTTCTTTCACTTTCCACAGTGATTGCGATTTTAGATTATGAAAGAAAAAAGGTTTATTTTTATTTCTTTCTATTCACACTCTTTTTATGGATAAGAACTTTTTTTCACAACAGTGACAAGATACTCTATTCAACCGTCATAACTATAACAACTTTTATAACTCTACTACTGAGTGGAAAAGAAAAATCTAAAAAAAGAAACCTTGAAGAAAAGTATGAAAATCTTTCATCTAAAAATAAAATCATCGATGTTTCTCCATTTATGCTTCAAAAAGAGCAGATCTTAAACGATGATCTTGAAAGAAACAAAATAATTTTAAGTACCATAGACGATGCTGTAGTTTCACTCCTTTCAACTTTAAAAATCCTTTTGAACAACAAAAGTGTAGTTTTTTTCCTTTTAAACAAAAAAAATGGTTACCTTTTTATAGAACATGGACTCTCGAACGAAGAAATAAATCTTAAAAAAACTGTTTCCAATAAAGAAAATTTTCTTTATTCTGTTGTCAATGACATGAAAAATATTAAGGACAATTTTTTCACAGGCGATATTTCAAAATTATCACTTTACAAACACAATACGATCATACGATCAATAATATCTTTACCTGTTATCAAATCTGGAGAATGTGTTGGGGTTTTATATGTTGATGATACCGAAGAAGAAAAATTTACAGATAAGGATATGCAAACGATTAAACTTTTCTCGGATCAGATTGGAATGATATTAAACTTTGCAGAATACGCTCAACAGGCAAAAACTGAAGCAACAGTGATTTCGATTTTGAACGAGATAACACATAAACTTTCAAAAACACTTGATTTTGAAGAGATAATAAAAATAATAATAAGTTCTTTAAGGGTCATTATAGATTTTTCAAACTATTTTCTTATTTCCTTTGAGAAGTCGAATCTTAAGATTTTGATGACAGATTCTAACATAAAAAAATATCCTCAAACGATTTCAGAAAATAGTTTTTTACATCTTGCTTTCAAACAGGACAATGTTTTTTATAAAACCGATCTTCTCGATAGAGATATTCCAATCTATCTTTTTCAAAAAGGTGACAATGTGGGACTTTTTAACTCAGCGATATCAATACCTGTTTTTCTTGATGAAGAAAAAAGAATATTTTTGGTTTTGATATCCGATGATAATCTTTCGATCGATTCAGGAAAAAAATTTCTTTTAAACTTTATCTCAGATATAACGATAACAGCATCCGAAAAATCATTTTTATACCAGAAGACAAAAGATCTTGCTATCAAAGATGGGTTAACGGGAATCTATAACCATAGATTTTTTCAAGATGAACTCACAAAAATCCTTTTGAATTCACAACGCACAGATAAAAAGGTCTCTCTTGGACTTCTCGATATAGATTATTTCAAAAAATTCAATGATACTTATGGACATCAGATAGGTGATCTGGTTTTGAAACATATTGCAAACATTTTACAACAGTCCCTGAGAAAAACAGATCTTGTTGCAAGGTATGGTGGAGAAGAGTTCGTTATAGTTTTGACAAATATAAAAGACGATTCTTTTGAAAATGTGTTTGAAAACATTAGAAAAAAGATCGAGGATAATAAAATCACAATTTCGTCAAACGAAGAATTGAGCATTACTGTGAGCATCGGTTTTTCTTTGTTTCCAGATGATACAAAGGATAAAAACCTTTTGATAAACTTTGCAGATACTGCACTCTACAAGGCAAAAGAACTTGGGAGAAATAGAGTCATTAGGTATCAAAAATAATCTTTGATTTTAAGGTATAGAAGATAGGTTGAAAGAACATCCATAGAACAGTATTTTGCAATTTCGAGAAATTTTTCCTCTCTATAAAACTTTTCAACATCCTTACCAGACATATTAACCTTTGAAGAAGGTATATCAAAAACCTTGCAGTATATATCAAGGGAGTTACCTTTCAAAAGACCACTCAAGGTTAAAACATCGTAAACATCATAGTGCTCTTCCTTTTTAAATCTTGGGGTATTGATATTCCTTGAAGGTTTTACACCATTGATTATCGCCCTGAAAGTTATGAAAGGACAATCGAATCTTAACCCATTGAAAGTGATAAACCTTGTACATCTTTTAACCCTATCGTAAAAATTTTCCAAAATTTCCTTTTCGTTTGTTATAGTGAATATTCTTTTATAACCATTATAATCATCAACACAACTGTTATCAAAAAGTGTATTCTGTGATGACTGGTAAAATGTTTCAATAATTTTTTGATCAGCATCAAGAATCGAAAGAGCAATAATTTTTCCAGAGGAAGGGTAGAGCCCTTTTTTTTCTTTAAAATCTTTATCCTTATCCAGAAAATATTCTAAAACTTTTTCATCGATCTGGTCATCATCTATTCCAAAAGTTTCGATATCAAAACATATTTCACCCATCTTTTTCTCCTATCAAAATTTGTTTGAGTTCTAAAACATCACTTGCAAAAAATGTCGGGCTTATCAATTTTTTTTCATTTTCATCAATATAACCATAACAAACGATTATGGAATCAATAGTGTTAAACTTCGCTCCATCAAAATCACTTTTCCTATCTCCAACCATAACCACACTGTTTTTTTCAATATTGAATCTTGTTATAATCGAATTGATCAACTCCTCTTTACTCGCATTCGAACCATCCATTTCTGTTCCCTGAACATGTATAAAATATTTCATAAGAGAAAAATTTTCTAAAATTTTCTGAGCAAATTTCGTCGGTTTTATAGTTGCAAGAAAAAGATTTTTCCCATTTCTATTCAAACTATCTAAAAGTTCATAGATACCATCATACACTCTATTTTTGAACATTCCATCTTCCTCAAATTTTTTTCTGTATAAACTCACCGCAAGATCTATTTTTTCTCTGTTTTCGGTTTTAAGAACTTCTCTGTAGATTTTAAAAAGAGGTTCACCTATATATTTTTCTAACCTGTTTTTCTCAATTTTGATTCCAAAATGTTGAAGAGAATAATCAAGAGAATCTATTATTCCCTCTTTTGAATCAGTTAAAGTTCCATCGAGATCGAATATTATATTTTTATAATTTTTCATAAATTCAATTTTCCAATTAAAGTTTCATAATGTTTTATTCTTTCTTTTAACACTAATTTTTTTAAATTTTCATTTCTAATTTTATCGTTCATAAAACCTTCGATATCAAGATAATTTTCGAGAAAATCAAAATAAATTTTTTCATTCTCTCTAGATGAATTTAACTTAAAAATCGAGTTTTTTAAAAGTTCATATAGTTTTCCAACACTTTCGGTCGGGTATTTCTGTTTTCTTAAAATTTTAATCATTCCAATCATTAGATTAAATTTTTCCAAATCTTTTACAATACCTTCAGGATAAAACAATATATGTGCTTTTGTGACTATATTAAGTTCCCTATTCTCTTTATAAAATATTTCTAAAAAGTTAACTGAGAGTTGTTCAAGAGGTGATTGAAACCTTCTGTTCTTTCTGTAAAGACCCTTTACCAGAAAATTTTTACAACCGAACATTGGTGTAAAAACTTCTATAAGTCCACTGCTCTCAAGATACTTGTTTTTTTTGAAAACTATTCCTTCAGTTTCTATATAAGAAGTTTTTATCATCTTCTCGGAAAACCTTTACCCATAACTTCATAAACGTTTGATACAACAACAAAAGCATCTTTATCTATATCCTCTATGATCTTACTCAAAATCGATATTTCTCTTCTTGCAACAACACAATATAGAATTGTTTTTTCTTCCTTTGAATACATCCCTTTTCCATTGAAACCTGAAACTCCCCTTTTGAGTTTATTTATTATTTCATTTGAAATCTCTTCAGGTCTATTTGTGAATATGAACACTCCTTTTGCATAGTCCTGTCCTTCCAATACGAGATCTATCATTTTACTTGAAAGATAGAGTGAAAGATACGAATAAAGTATCAGTTCATAACTTTTAAAAACGATTCCAGTAAGACCTATAACTATTGAGTCAACTATAAAAATCGATGTTCCTATAGAAATCGTAGTAAATCTGTTTATCATCCTTCCGATTATATCACTTCCACCTGTTGAACCTTTACCTTTGAATACAAAACCAAGACCTATACCTAAAATCACTCCCCCATAAAGTGTTGCGAGCAACTGGTTTCCTTCAAAAATCAAAAATTTAAAATAACTCAATATATCCGAAAAAAAACCTATCAAAAGAATTGAAATCAATGTCCTTATAACAAAAAGCGTTCCAAAAAGTTTTATACTCCCTATAAGGAGAGGGATATTTAAAATTATCATCACTATTCCAAAAGGTGTTTTGAATACATGATGTAAAACCATCGATATACCCGAAATACCCCCTGTACTTATCTTTCCAGGGACAAGGAAAAATGTGTACCCAATAGAACATAGTATGATTCCTAAAGCGAGATAAAAAATATCTTTTGTGTTTATCCTCATTTTTTGATCTCCTCGATCTTCACTTTTTTTACAACCATATTTTTAACTTCAAGAACTATTATTTTAATCTTATTATCAACAATTACAATATCATTTTTTTCAGGGAATCTTTTTAAAGTGTAAACTATGTAACCTGACAGTGTAACAAAATTTTTACTTTTTATTTTCACATTATATTTTTCACAAAAATCATCTATAGAAACATCGCCATTTTCTATACCAAGAAGATTTTCCTGTTCTTCAATCGTATCATGCTCATCTTCAATATCTCCAAAGATTACCTCTATGATATCTTCTTTTGTAACGATACCTTCAAATCCCCCATATTCATCGATAACGATGGCAAAATTTTCACTAACTGAATTCATCTCGTTCAAGACACTTCCAATCGAAACCGATTCATTTACAAATAAAGGTTTTTTTAAAACTTTTTTTATTTCAAACTCTTTTGTTTTTAAGAGATCGAAAATGTTTAAAATACCAACTATGTTATCTATACTATCTTTATAAACTGGAATTTTTGAATATATTTTTTTTGATCCTATTAATATTTTTTTGAACTCTTCCTCCTTAATATTATCAGAAACCATTAAAACTTCTTTTCTTTTAACCGATATATCTTTTACTTTCATATCTTTTACTTTAAAAATCCCTTTAAGGATATCTTCTTCTATACCAGTACCCTCATCAAAATCAAGATTTTTCAATAATAACTCTCTTATGTTTTCACTCTCAAGGATTACTTTACTCAGACCTTTCTGTTCCTTTATTATGAAAATTTGGTTTATCTTATAAATTACCTTAATCAAAGGATAGAGTAAAAAATATAATATTTTAACTGGATAGAAAAAAATGAGTGAATAGAACTCACTCTTCTCATAAACTATATATTTCGGTATGATTTCCCCGACCACCATTATCAAAAGGGAAATGTAAAGTGTAGAAACAAGAGGTGAAAAGATCAAATTCTTTTCAATAAAAAATCTTTCCATAAAAGTTGTGATAAGTATGTTGGCTAAGTTGTTTGAGATCAAAATCGTATAAAGATAATTTTGTGGTTTATTGAGAAAATTTAAAAGTTTTAAATACATTCTGTTTTTTTTCGATTTTATTTTCAAAAATATTTTGTTTGATGAAACGAAGGACATTTCACTCGCTGAAAGTGAAAAAGAGATAAATAAAAAAAGAAATGCAAAAAATAGATTATACATTTGTTATCTTTAAACCTTTCAAAATTTTATATACTATATCATCAAGTGTTATTATTGAATAAAAACTATCTTTTTTGAAAATAAAAACTATGTGTATTCTCTTTTTTATAATAAGATTTAAAACTTCATGTAACTTTTGGTCATATTCAACCCTTTCAAAATTTTTAATGTATCCATCAATAACTTCTCTTTCATCTTTAAAAAGAAGATCTTTGATATATAAAACCCCAACAGGATTTTCCTTTTCAAAAACAGGTATCCTTGAAAATTTTTTTTCTTTATATAATGAAAGTGCATCCTTCACAACAGAACCTTTTTCTATCTTTACAATCTTTTCTTTCTGTGGAGCTAATTCGTAAATATTTCTATCTTTCAATTCGTAATAACCCTTCAAAAAAATATACTCGTTTTCTATATTTTCCTTATGTTCTTCTAGAAAATAGTATATTGACTCAAAATCTGTTTCAATTTTTTTCATCTTTATCTTCTTTTCTTTAAAAAAAATTTTCAAGATATATTGAAAAACCTTGAAAAACGGGAAAAAAAACAAAAAACTTTTTAAAAACATAATCTTTTGGTAGATCGACAAAGTTTTTGGCAAAATCTCACAGAAGAAAAGAATGTAAAAAAGTAGAAAGAGGATTTCAAATACTTTATAATCTATTCTTGTATCAACTTTACTGATAACTTTATTAAACAGTATAACTATGCCAACATTGAAAAATGTGTTGAGTGAAATAAGAAAAAACAAAAGGGTGTTCTTTTCTTCTGAAAGTTTTTCCAAAAAACTTATTTTTTTTGAAAATTTTTTCAGTTCAAAAGTTGATAAGGAAAAGAAAGATGTTTCTATTCCAGAAATTAAAAAAGATGACAGAGAGAAAAACAAAAAAAGTAATATATCAAACATCAAACTATAAGTGAAAGATATTTTTCTTCAAGTTCAATAAACTTTTTAAAGTCATTTTCCCTTTTATGATCATAACCAACAAGATGCAAAACTCCATGTATCATCCTTCTTAAAATATCTTTTTCGTTATCGGGCTTGATCTGCTGAACACAAATATAAACATCTCCAAGCATATTGTATGAATACTTTGTAAATTTCCCTTCGACAAGGGAAAATGATATCACATCTGTTGGTTTATCGATCCTTCTGTATTTTTTATTCATCATTCTGATCTCATATTCATCAACGAAAATGAAATTCACAATAAAACCAGTAAAACCATTAAGAAGCAAAACATCCTCTATCCAGAGTTTTAACTCTTTGACACTTTTTTTAATTTTTTTTGGTTTTTTATAAATGTTTATTTTATTTTTTTGCAACATAATCTATCCTCGGATGGTAGATACCTTTAAAAAATTCAAACGAAACCTCTTTGATCTTTTCGATGTCTTTAAGAGTGATCTCAGATTCTATGAATTGATTCTCGACGATCCTGTTATTTATAATCTTTTCAATAATTTCCTTTAAACTTTCATCATCGGTGATGTTGATACTTCTAACAGCAGCTTCGATCGAATCGGAAAGCATAACTATCGTCTCCTCTTTACTTGAAGGTAAAGGTCCTGGATATCTGAACTGTTCTGGATTAAAGTTTTTTTTCGATTCTTTCGCTTTCTCATAAAAATACCCAACCGTTGTGGTGCCATGATGTGTTATAATAAATCTACTTATTTTTTCCGGTAGTTTGTATTTCTGGGCAAGTTTTAAACCGTTCTGAACATGTTCGATTATTATCTCGGCTGAAATTTCATACGGAAGATTCTCGTGAGGATTTACACCTTTAAACTGGTTCTCAATAAAATATTCAGGTTTTAGCATCTTTCCAATATCGTGGTAGTAAGAACCAACACGAACAAGCAAAAGATCAGCATCTATCTCCTGTGCGATCTTTTCAGCAAGACGGCTAACTATTATGCTATGGTTGTATGTCCCCGATGTTTTTTCTGAAAGTTCTTTTAAAAGTTCATTGTTCAGATCCGAAAGTTCAAAAAGGGTAACATTCGTCAACCTCTGTAGCAGATTTTCAATATATTTTATCGTAAACATCATCAAAACAAAAGAAAGAACAGGATTAATAAAACTGTAGACCATCGAAATAAAAATGTTTGACATAGATGATTCCCGATAGAGTTCTATGAAAAACGCCAATGAAAGGTTTATAACCGAAATTTTAAAAACTATACCAAAAAAGTTCTTCTTCAAATTTTCATCCTTTATAAAGAATATAGAATATATCGATGAGATCAAAACAGCAAGTAATCCATACAACCTCATACCTGAATAGAGGATCAAAGATGTTAGAATGAACAGGAGTGTTATCAAAGAAAAAGTTTTACTGTAAAGAAGTGAAAGAAGAATTGATGTCAAAATGAGTGGAACTATGTACTCAATGTTTGGGAATTCATAGAAAAAACCATAAACTCCAAGGTTGATAAGATAAAGGCATGACACGAAAAGTTTATCCCTCTTTCTCAATGATAACTTTGAGAACTGTGTGTTTATGAAAACAAGATAGAGTATGAAAGAGATTACAAGTATTAAATTTTTATATAGAGTGTTTAGAATTTTCTGTTTTAAATTCTCCTCACCTTTTAGAAATCTGTTGAGTGAATAAATTTTATCCTCAACTGTCTGATCCACAACCTGGTTGGCTTTCACAATCACTTCACCTTTTAAAACTATTCCAACTTTTTCAGAAACTTCATTTTTTGCTTTTTCTCTCCTGAACGAGGTTTCATCTCTATCAAAAAATATGTTAGGTTTTAAAAGATACTGGAACATCTCCAGACCATATTTTAAAAGGTATGAGTTACCAGAATATTTTTTTATTATCTCTTTTTTCAAATATTCGTTTGCCTGGGCAAGATCGAAGATTTCATTTTCATATTTCACTGTTTCCCTGTTTGATCTTTTCAAGGAAATTTTTCTGTCTTTTCCAAAGGGAATTACACTTTTATCACCTATAACACCAATTTCGAGTATCTGTTTTAAAGAATTTTCAACGAAATTTAAAACATTTTTTGACTGGTCAGAGATAAGTATGTTTATAAGATCATCAGAAAGATTCTTTATGCTATCTTTTAGAACTTTTCTTTTTAAATCGTTTTTCCATACATTTTTATTTAGTGAATCAACAAAATTTTTTAAAGAATTAAAATTGTTTATTATTTCAAGGTTTCGATTTTCGTCGTAAACAAGAACAGGTGGAGTGTTATCGTACGCTCTCTCCTTTTCTTTTATAAGAATATCTTTATTTTTAATGATGTCAAAAGTGAAAGGAGCAACTATATCCTTGGGTGAAATATCTCCCTTTTTTAACTGGGGAATCTTTGAAAAGGTTGATGGATAAAAAATATTGAAAAAAATAACAAGTATAAGGATAAGTATTATATCAAAATAAAATTTTTTCAAATTACTTTTTATTGTATGAAGAATATGCATCGATTATATCCTTGACAAGAGGGTGTCTCACAACATCTTCAGAGGTTAGATGAACAAACGAAATCTCTTTAATATCCTTAACGATATCCTGTAACTCGACAAGACCTGATGACGATCTTATCGATAGATCTATCTGTGTTATATCACCTGTTATTATCGCTTTCGATCTCACTCCCAGTCTCGTTAAAAACATTTTCATCTGCATCGATGTCGTATTCTGTGCTTCATCAAGAAGAAGATAAGAATTTGAAAGTGTTCTTCCCCTCATGTATGCAAGTGGAGCGATCTCAACTATCCCATCCCTTATCATCCTATCAATTCGATCTTTATCGGCAAGATCATACAAAGCATCATAAAGAGGCCTTAGATATGGATCGATTTTTTCCTTCAAATCACCAGGCAAAAATCCAAGGTTCTCACCAGCTTCAACAGCAGGTCTTGTTAGAATTATTTTTGAAACATTTTTTTTCAAAAGTTCATTCAGCGCTTTCGCTACCGCAAGAAAGGTTTTTCCCGTGCCTGCCGGTCCAATCGCAACAACTATATCGTATCTGTTTAAAGATTCAATATATTTTTCCTGTCCTTTCGTTCTCGCTTTTATTATCTTCTTTGGTAAATAATAAATATTCTGATCTTTTCCAAGAGAAAGATCATTTATACTTTTTGAAATAGAACTTACAACATCAGTTCTTTCAAGGTACCCTTTGTCATTCTCAATTTCTATCAGTTTTGAAACTATATTTTTCAACTTCAAAAAATTATCTTCACTCCCCTCAAAAAAATAATTTCCATCTGTAAAAGTGATACTACCCTTCAGATTTGAATCTATTAAATCTCTGTAATTAGGGTATCTGTTGAAAAATAACTTAATCTTTTCTTCTAACTGAAACATAACATTTGATGGGCTGTTTAAAACAGCCCATCTAAAATTTAACTTATGGTCTTGGAATTGTTAACTTCCAGTTTGGATATATAAGATTTGGATCCTTTATCAACCTTTTGTTTGCTCTGTAGATTTCAGGCCATCTTTTCCATCCACCTTTTCCATAGACCTCTTTGTATTCAGCAAGTTTTGAAAGCCAGTCACCAGGTTTTACAATATAGAATCCTCTTGTTTCTTTCAGATTGTTCAGTTCTGCTATAAGTTGTTCTTTTTCTTTTCTTAAATTTTCAACTTCAGTCATAAGTGGAGAATGAGTATTTTTGCACTCTTCAATCTTTGCGTTCGCTGCATCAAGGCGTGCCTGTTCTTTTGCTATAGCATCGAGAACTTCCTTTTCAGTCATTGTCTGAGCAAAGATAACTGTTGAGAGGATCAACAATAAAACGACAATAAAAAGTTTACTTTTCATCTTTCACCTCTCTTATTTATAGATTTTAATCTCTTTCTTCAACTCTTCGATCTCTTTCAGAAGAGTTTCTTTCTCTTTTTTCAACTCTTCAACCTTTTTCTGACAATCAGCATACTGTGCTTCTGCCTGATCCGCTGCCATCTTCAACTCTTCAAGTTGAGAAAGTTGTGCCTGAGTGGCTTTCTTTGGACCACATCCAGTTATAAATAAAGAAAGGAGAAGAAGTGATAGAACCAAAATGATTAAAATTTTCTTCATTTAAAACCTCCTTTGATAACATTTTATCATTTTTAATCTATATGTCAATATAAAAGCGGGCAACGGGATTTGAACCCGCGACCTTCAGCTTGGGAAGCTGACACTCTACCACTGAGTTATACCCGCATTTTTTAAATACTTCTCAAAATCTTCCAGTTTATACCCTTCTCTATCAAAAGTAAAAATCCTCGCGTCAAGTTTTTCATTCAATTTTAGAACTTTAATAGTCACATTCTCTTCAAGTACATTACCATACAGGTTTGTCAGTGTTTTTATATTTCTTGGTAAATTATCTTTGTAAGATTTTAAAAAAGTTTGAAGAACTATTGAGTTGTTGTTATCATAGATTTCGATAATTTCAGGAAGATTTTCTTTGTTGAGTTTTACAAGAAGATTCTTCATCAAATCGTTGTTTTTGTCTTCGAATCTCAGATATTTCACTCCTTTAACATCTTTTGTTTCAACTTCTCCATTTTTAGCATACTTTACCAGAACTTTTAAAATATCAAAAAGATTGATATTGAAAAATTTTGAAGAAAAATCGAGAGAGTCCTTACCTGTATAGTATAAAAGTTTTTTTTCAGAAGGTAGTAATATGAAAACAGTATCGTTCAAAATAAAAATATCTGTTTCAACATCATAGGTTTTTATAACATATTTTTTTCTGTTGTTTTCGAAATCCTCATAAAAGAAAACTTTTGAGACCACACTCTTTTTTGATACTTTCAACTCTTTTGTGTAGGTTCCACTCATACTCTTCGTGTTCAAGAAAACAGAATCAATAATATCAACACATGCTAAACCGTTCGCATGTGTTGATATCAAAATGGAAAAAATAGAAAAAAGTAAAACTAAAATTTTACTCATTCAGAATAAAATTCATCCCTGTTGAATATGGTGAAACAGAAACCGTTTTCACACTGCTACCATTGCTGTATGTATAACAACAACACTGGGAAACATTGAATGTGAATGTGAATGAAGCAAATACAAAAATTGAAACAAGTATTAAAACCAAAACGATAAAAAGATTGAGTTTCATCAAGACCTCCTTTTGAATATAAGTGTATAAAATTATTTAAAAAAATCAATAGTTTTTATTCTATAATTTTTTATATTTTCCACAATCCCTTTCAATCTGTCATAAGTTGTTATCTCCACAGGAAAAAATTTATCATCATATCTGTAAAATGTAGACATAACCGTATCAATTCCCTTTATGAAAAATATTGAATCGTATAAAAAATTTTTAGTGAAGAAAATTTTAACCTTATCTACTTTACCGTTTACAGGGAAAAAATCAAAACAGTTTTCCTTTAATGTATATTTTGTGTTTTTAAGTTTTGACATCGGGTTCAGGGTTGTTGTTATTTCAAGATCTTTAAGAAGTGAAATATTTTTTTGATATATTTTTTTCCCATCCCTTTCCTCAAAAACACCTTTTCTGTTATAACCTATCACAAAAGATTTATTTTTATCAACAAGATAGAGTTTTGTTGAATCTTCAGTTAAAACTATTTTCCCGTTTATGTTTCCAATCAGTTCTCCAGAAAACAGTTTTAAACTTTTGATGAAAAAAAACTCGTAATTGTAAAAATTATTTTTGCTGATTATTGAATCGATGTAGGAACCGTCTGCTTTTAGAAAGATGGAGTGTAAAAGAAAAAAAAAGCCGGTTAAAACCGGCTTTACTTTATTCCTCAACAATCGCCTCTGTTGGACAATTATCTATTGCCTCATCAAGATCGCAGGAGTCAAAATCAGCATCATCTTTAACCTGTGCTTTTGAATCATCGTTGAGTTCAAAAACATCTGGACAGGTATTGATACAAACACCACAACCTATACATTTTTCCTGATCAACTTTCACTTTCATCCTAAACTCCTTTTTTAGTGTTTTCTTTAATATAATAGAATAAAAGAATAAGTCAATACCATTTTCAAAAATCTCTTGACAAATTTTTCTTTGACCATATAATTTACATTTAAATCGCGGGGTAGAGCAGTGGTAGCTCGTTGGGCTCATAACCCAAAGGTTGCAGGTTCGAATCCTGCCCCCGCTACCAATTTATTTATATTCAAAAGTTTGAAATTTCACAGGCCTCAAAATTCTGTTTAATCTTACAAATTTCCAGATCTTCCAAACAGGTTGTGTTTTATCTATTGAAAAATAGTAAAGGAATGGTGTGCCGACTATATATTTTCTGTGTAAAGGTCCCCAGAATCTCGAATCATCAGAGTTATCACGATTATCACCAAGCATAAAATAATGCTCAGGTGGAACAACAACTGGTCCAAAATTATCACGTGGGAGTATGGAAAAATATCTGTTCATATAGAATTCACCATTCTCCCATAACTTTTGATACTCTTTCGGAGAAAGATAACCTTTATAGAAATCGTTTATGTGTGGATAAACAACAGAATCGATGTGTTGAACAAAAGGTTCGTTATATGTTTTTCCATTTATATACAAAATCTTATTTCTTATCTCTATAGTATCTCCGGGAAGTCCAACACATCTTTTTACAAAAGGTCTTCCATCGTAAGGGAATTTAAAAACTACTATGTCACCCCTTTGGGGATTTCTGTATCTGATTATTTCTTCAGAAGTGATTGGAACATTGGTTGAGTACTTTAACCTGTTAACAAAAAGGAAATCGTTTATCTGAAGTGTGTTCAACATTGAACCTGAAAACACCATGTAAGACTGGATAAAAAATGATTTTAAAAGAAATGTTGCAACAACAGCAAAAAGTATAGCATCTATCCAATCGATGATTTTTTCCTCTTTTGTTTTGACTCTTTTTTCTTCTCTGTTCTTTTTAAAAAAATTCATAGCAAAAGTATACCCAACAAAAAATATAAGTCAATATCACTTGAGTTCTGAAACTATTTCTGAAAGTGTTGGATGTATAAAAACTGTTTCCTTTAAAATTTTGTAATCAAGATTATTTTGAACAAATGGTAAAAGTTGATGGATGATCACATCACTATCTTTACCAACAATATCAACTCCGAGTATCCTGTCATCTTTTGAAATATAAACTCTCAACTCTCCGATTCTTGATTCGTATGTTGCAGCCCTTCCATTTTCAGCATAACTCGATTTTAAAATCTTATACTCTATTCCTTCATCTTTCAACTGATCTTCACTTTTCCCAGAATGAGAGATGGGTGGAATAGTAAAAACCGAATATGGGATAAGGCAATAATCCATTCTTTCACTTTTGATACCACAAATATTTTTTGCTGCAATCAAACCATCATAATAACCTTTATGCGCAAGCATGGGTCCCTGTGTCACATCACCAGTAGCATATATGTTTTCAAGATCAGTTTTTTTATATCTGTCGGTTATTATAAAACCCTTCGTATCGGTTTTTATACCGTAATTTTCAACCTCAACACCAACTACAGGTTTTCTTCCGATAGCAACAATAAGTTTATCAAAATCTAAACTTTCACCTGATGAAAGAAAAATTTTTTTGCTCTCTTTATCAACGGAAACAACTTTACTTGACCCCAAAAATTTTATTCCACTTTTCTGTAAAATTCTTTTTGAACTTTCTTTAACAAAACTATTCTCTGTTGAAGGAAGCGGTGTATCAAACATTTCAACAACTGAAACTTCACTTCCAAAAAGTGAAAAATATGTTGCAAACTCACAGCCGATAACACCACCACCTATTATAACAAGTTTTTTAGGGATCTCTTTTAAAGAGAGAGCATCCTTTGAGTTCAAAATCGTTTCACCATCAAATTCGATGAATGGCAAAGATATATCTTTACTTCCTGTTGCTATTATCAGATTATCAAACTCAAACTTTTCACCATTTTCAGTTTCAACAATATTACAATCCTTCAGATGTGCTGTAGAAAAAATTATATCTATACCAAGGTTCAACAGTTTTTTGTAAAGACCTGTTTGTAGAATTTTTACTATTTTTTCTTTTCTTTCAAACACTTTTGGAAAATCTACAGAAAATGAAGTTTTTATACCAAATTTTTCTGAAACATTAAAATTCTCTATCATCTCTGCTGTTGAGATAAAAGTTTTCGTGGGAATACATCCATAATTTAGACAAACCCCACCAATTTTATCCTTTTCTATCAAAAGCACACTTTTAGAACAATCAATATCTTTTATCTTTTCAGCAGCATAATAACCACCAGAACCTCCACCTATAATTATCACATTGTACTTCTTCATCGTTATACTCCTCTTTTTTCAATATAATAATATTTTCTTTTAATTATGTCAACACTAAAAAAGTGAAATTTTTGCACTTCAGGTAAAACTATTTCAATTCTTTTTTAATGATAACTTATAGTTAATTAGATATTTATATTTCCCCTTGTTAATGCTATGCAATTTTTTTCGTCACAGGATTTTTAATTTCAGCATAAATATTAAAAAAATAATTATTTATCTATGGTATGTTTTTTGCTTTAAGATATCGTAATTATAGAGAAAATGATAGGAGGTTAAATGAAAAAACTTTTCACATTTACTTTGCTCCTTCTCTTTGTTGCTGTAGCAGTTTTTGCTGTTCCAGCAAGACCAGGTTTCAGGGTCTTCGAACAACCGGATGGAACAAAGTTTATTGCTCAACTAAAGGGAGATGAGCATTTCCATTTTGCTGAAACTGAGGATAGGTATTCTATCATCAGAAACAGTGAGGGATGGTGGACTTATGCAAATAAAGTTGACGGTTTGCTGGTTCCCTCGCTTTTCATAGTTGGAAAAGATAATCCACCATTTCCAAAAGGTTTAAGACCTGATCCAGATAAAGTTGCTGCACTTCCAGGAAACGAGTTCAAACAGATAAACTGGACAAAACTTTTTAACATCAACGACGAAGCAGCAACAAAAGGTGGTTACACTGACAGAAAATTTTTAGTTATACTTGGATGCTTTGATGATTCATCTTTCCTTGGAACTGTAAGACCAGATAGATGGGATATAAATTCCTGGACATTAAGATCTGGTTTTACTTCAGGAAAATATGGTGGAACAGCACATGATTCATTATACTGGGATTCAGTCTTTTTCTCAAATTCACCAGGTTCATTCAGGACATTCTTTAAAGAAATATCTTTTGGTAGATGGCTTATAGATACTGCATGCCATGTTCAGGGTCCAGTTTCATCAGGAAAAACTTATGGTGCTTATGGTGATGGTGCTGAATTAACTTATATGCAGGACATAATCTATAGAAGTTCAGGAAGAATGAAAACAACACCACACAGAGCAGATCAGAATGCATACTCTGATTATGATGGTGATGGTGATGGTTATGTTGACCACTGGATAGTTGTCCGTGCTGGTGGTGAACAGTCAGCAACAGGATCTTTAAAAGATATGTGGGCTACAAAATATACAACAACTGTTTCAACAACAACAGGTGCAACAGTTAGAAACCCGACCAACGCTGGAGAGTTGACAGATTCATTATCAAAAACATGGACATTAACACAACTTCTTGATACACAGTTTGTAAGATCATATACGATGGGTATAGGTGTTCATGCTCACGAGTCATACCATGCTTTCAGTGCACCTGACCTTTATGATTATGGATATGAAGGTGAACCTGCTGATGTATGGAGTTTGATGGATGCAGGTTCTTGGACTGGTGATGGAATACAATCAGGATCAAGACCACCACATCCAGGTGCAATGCTTCAGTACTCATTCAGAGGTTATCCTGAACTTGGTGATACAACAGCAGGATTTATGCCTGATGACTGGGATCAGTTGATCACAACAAACGGAAGATATTTTGTTGTCGGTCTTGCTGCTGATTCATCAAAAGGTGGTCCAAGATTCATCATGGCAAGAAATGCTGCGATGACAACAGCAGGAGAATATTTCTTCATTGAAAATAGATGTAATAAAGGTTTCTTTGAATCATGCTTACCCGAGCATGGTTTGATAATAGTTCACTATGATCAGTCAGAAAAGGGAACATATTATAATGAAGGACCTGATTATTACACATACTGGGTTGAACAGAGGGGCTTTGATCCACAGATCCATGTTACATATCCTTCTGATACAATCTACAGAGATGCTGGTCAGGCACCATATTTTGCTGGTGATGATTATGAATTTACAAACTTAACTTCAGCAGGTGCAAACATAAACGGTTCAACAACAAGTTTTGGACCATACATCATTTCGATCTCAGCACCAGGTGATACCATGTGGTTCACTATAGATAACGCAACAGTTCCAGCCACAGCTTCATTTGCATACAAATCACATACAGTTTATGATACTTTAACAAACTATTCAAATAGAAATGGTTCAGTTGATCCGGATGAAGTTGTTGATCTTGTGATTGCAGTCAAAAACGTTGGTGGAAACGCATCAAGTGTTGTTGCGAAGTTAAGACACAAATATGGACTTGTCACAGTTATAGATTCAACTGCAAACTATGGAACAATCAATTCACTTGCAACAGTTTCAAACACTGCTGATGTTTTCAGAATCAAAGTTAAACCAGGTTGTCCAACAGACACAATTCTGTTCTTCACACTCTACTTTACATCTTCAAATGGATCAAACGAGACAGAGTTTGGTATAAAGATCAATTCAACACCGATGGTTTACTCAAGAGTTTTGAGAACCATATCCAACTCACTCAGAGATCCAGCAGGTATCGATTTGATGTATTTCCCTGACATAAACGACTGGTTGTTCATAACCGGTGGAACAGGACTTGGAAACGTTTATGGAACGGGTGCTAAAAAGATGTTCATTCTTGATCTCTCAACATGGGGAACAGTTGTAAAAGATTCATTCGTTTATGGTGGTGCAAACTACCTTATGTGCATGGATCATGATAAACAGGGAAGAATCTGGTACTCTTCAGGTGATTCTGCATACTGCTATGACCTCTCATCAGGTGCTCCGGTTCTTGTTGGAAGGTTGAGATGGCCTAACTCTGATTATGCAGGAACAGTTATGAAAAGAGTCAGAGGAGTTACTTTTGATAACAATGATTCACTCTATGGTTACTGGCAGACATATGGAACACTTGAAGAATCAATATATGGAGTCAGAAAGACACTCGGAACTCTATCAACAATATGGGATAGAGCAGCACTTCTCGATGGAACAGGTTATGGTGGAAAATGGAACAACGGTAGAGGTATTGAATGGGATGGAACATGTCTCTGGTCTGTCAATATTTATGAAAATTTAATCTTTAGAAAATATCCAATCAACAATCCTTCTGTTCCTTCAAACCTTGAATTCAAGACAATTAATACAATATCATGTCCATCAGTTTTTGGAAACTATCCAGCTTATGATATAGCGATTCAGGATGTTTCTTCTGATGGAGTTACACCCGCTGTTCCATACGCATTTGGAAATAGATATTATTTATGGACTATGAACCTTGATAATTCAGAGGTTACAAAAATTGATGTAACAGCACTCGTTCTTCCACAACAGGTCGATCTTGTTACAAGTTCCTGTACATTCAACGATGCTACAAATACCGTTACACTTGTCTGGAAGAAGAACCCATTAAAGGACTTTGTTACAAAATACATTGTTTACAGATCTCAGGATCCAAACTTCTATGCAACATCAAAAGATTCAGTTTTAACAACAACAGATACAACAGCAACATTCGTTATACCAAATACAAAAGGTCTACATTACTTCAAAGTCAGAGCGGTTAATTATCAGGGTTATTCGTTCAACACATCCGATGAGGTCTATGTTGTCAACAACACAACAACAGCACTCAACACTGTATCACTTGTTGCAACACAGAAAGGTACAGATGTATATCTTGAATGGGAAAAGGAAGGTATAAACAATGGTTCTGCATGGGAGATTTCAAGAGCAAAAGAGAATGATCAGTTTGAGGTTGTTGGTTCAGTTGATTTCAAATCAACAAAGTTTGTTGATAACAAGATCTCTGAAAACGGAACATATACATACAAACTTGACCTTGTAAAACTTGGTGGAGAAAAGGTAACATATGGACAGGTCTCGATTAAATTCTTCAATCCTTATGTGTTCAAACTCTATCAACTTGATAAGAATCCAGTTAAAGGTAGTTTCAACATAAACTACTCAATCGATAGAGAGGACTATGTTACTTTGAAAGTATACTCGGTTACAGGTCAGGTTGTTGCAACACTTGCAAACGGAGTTATGACTCCTGGTAGATATACTGCAAAAGTTGATGAAAAGAAACTTTCAGCAGGTATCTACTATGTTGTTCTAACTCAGGGAACAAAGAAAGATAACATCAAGGTTACAATTTTAAAGTAACCAGATAAAAATAAAAAAGGGGGCTTTAAAAGCCCCCTTTTTTTATTCAATAAACTTTTTCAAGAATTTCTTCTGAAATTTTTTTCCATGTGAAATTTGAAGAAAAATTTCTCAAGTATTCCCTATCCCAGTTGTAATCAACTGCCTCAACGAGTTTTTTTACAAACTGTTGCATATCTCTTTTTTCAATTACAAATCCTGTTTTATAATCTTTTACAACTTCCTTAACACCACCCACATCGAACGAAACTACGGGGATACCAGAAGAGAAAGATTCAAAAAGTATTGTCGGAAAACCTTCTGATTTACTTGTTATCAATGTTAAAAACCCTTTTTTGTAAACATCTTTTATCTTTTCTCTTTCAACAAAACCTTCAAAATCAACATGATCGTTTATTTTGTATTCATCAATTCTTTTTAAAACCTGCGCCTTCAATGGTCCATCACCAACAATTTTGAGTTTAAAATCGCTTCTTATTTTTAAGAACTCATTAAAAATATCTATCAACATTAAAGGATCTTTAACATCTGTCAACCGTCCAACAAACAGAAGATTTTTTGATCCATCTGTCATTTCGAAAATCTCTTTAATACCGTTTCTGATAACTATTGAGTTTTTAATTTTAAAATCGTTTTCAAGAATCTTTTGCATTTTTTCACTAACAACTATAACCTTTTTTGCTTTTCTAAGATAATAGTTTACCAAAATCTTATCAAAAGGTCTTTTTTTTATAAACATCAGATCAGAACCATGTATCGTAACAACGAAAGGGATTTTTTTTAATCTTGAAAGAATGTATCCAGAAAATCCATCCGGAAAAAGCGTATGGGAATGAATCACATCAAATCTTTCATCTTTTGTTTTTAAATAAAGAAGAAAAGAAATTAAAAAGGAATCAAAATGTTTTGAGAATATTTTATAATATTTTAGAAAATTAAAATCTTTTTCTGGTTGTTTGATTTTGTATTTTTCCAGTATTCTTTCTCTTTTACTGGTAAAAGCAATTAAAAGGATCTCTTTTATTGAAGGGTTTATTCTAACAGGAACAAAAATTTTTACATCACACACTTTTTTTAACTCTTCAACCTGCTCATAAACATATATACCTGTTGAAGGTGTTAACCTTTGTGGTGATTCTGGCCAGAGATGGGAAACCAAAAGGACTTTTTTATCCTTTTTCATACTTTATTAGTTTTTCTTTCAGATCTTTATCTATGTTTTTTTGCTCAATATCTCTTTCATCTTTAACCGTGAACTGTTGATACCTGTCTATGGTTTTAATATGGACCAACTTTCTCTCACCATCGAAAACACCAAATATGTTATGTTTTTCAGGTGAAGGGAAAGGCCCATCTACTCCACCTGTTTCGAAATAGATTTCAAAAACTTTTTTCATCTCTTTAAAAAAACCTTTTTCAACAAATTCCCTTTTCAATCTTCCATCAATATTTTCTGGAATTTTAATCCCAACAGAATCAAGAAGTAATGGAAGAAAATCGACTGTTGAATGGAGAGAATTTTCATCTTCCTTTTTCTCCTCTCCATATTTTATTACAAAATTGTGTAAAGTATAATTGTAAAGAAAAACTCCATAAGCTCTTTCACCAAAAACTTCACCTGTTGAAGCACCATGATCGGAAAGGATCCAGATATCACTATTCGCATCCAATTGTTTTTCTTTTAAAAGGGCAAGAATTTTTTTTAAATATTCACCTGAGAGTTTAATATCATTTCTATACCTTTCCCTGTTTTTTTCAATGTTTTTAAAATATTCTTCGGACCTATCGTTATAAACATTTAAGACATTGTTGACAAGTGAAGTGTGTATTTTCGAATAGTGTAGATATAGAAAAAACGGCTTACAGGTTTTCATCTTTTCAAAATTTTCCTGAATAAACTCTATATGTTTTTTTTCAACATCCTGATTGTATTCATCATGTAAAGTGTAAACATCAAACCCCCTGTTAGCCATAACAACAGGACTTGGAATATTTGCAAAAGTTGAATAACCATTTTCTTTTAAATACTGAGGTATTATCTTAACATCCTTTTTTAAATCGTTAGGTCTGAAATATCCATTCACACCATTGTTTTTCGGATAAAGACCTGTAAAAATCGTATGCATAGAACCGATTGTATATGGTGATGCTGTGTAAAATCTGTTATACCAAACGGATTTTGAAAATAATTCCTGATATACAAAATCTTCTTTTACAAAATCGTATCTTGCTCCATCTATTATTATCAAAATTATGTTTTTCATTTTTTATTTTTTTTCAAATTTTTGTATATCACTTCTCTTGCATATGAAAGATCCTCAAAAGTATCGACCTCAGTCCATAAAAGTCCATCAGTGTAAACAGGTCTGAAAAAAACCCCATCTTTTGAGATATCAACGAGTAGATCCTCATAGTATTTACCTTTTGCTAAAAAATCAAAAGTTTCATAATGTTTCATCATCGCTTTTATTGAGTCAAATTTCACCATCGTTATACCTATATATTCACCGACTGAATCCTCCACTCGATTTTTTTTGGATAAAGATGAAACATAACCATCCTTTAAAAGAACCTTCATTTCCTCTTCTCCAAGAGTTTTCACATTATCAACGACAATGCAATTTTCATCATTTGTTAAGACCTTTTTGAGAATATCGCTGTCAAAAATTATATCACTGTTAAAAATGATAAAATCTCGTGTTATATGTGGTAATGCGGTAAAAAGAGTATAACAGTTATTATATTCTTTATACTTTTTGTTTTCAACAAAAGTAAAATTTATATCTTTAAACTTTTTTCTTAAACCTAAAACATACCTTTTTAAAACAGAAAATTGGTGACCTCCAACGATCAAAATATCTTTTAATCCATTATTATAAATATTTTCTATGATAAGTCCCATGAAAGTTGTTCTTCCAACCCTTAACATTGTTTTTGGTTTCGTTTCAGTATCTGGTTTCAACCTTTCACCGGTTCCTGCTGCAAGAATAACCGCTTGAAAATTTTTCATCTTTACTCCCTATCTTTCAGATAACCCAATCTTCTCAATTCTTCTTTCACAAATTCATCATCTATTTTTACTTCTTCTTTTTTTCTTTTCACCAAAAAATCGTAAGAATCTATCATAGTTGAATTAGAGAATTTATAGATAGGTTTCCCGTCAAAATCTTTCGCTAAAGGTAAATTCAAAAAAGAGAGAAGTGTTGGAAGAAAATCGTATATCGTTGAGTTTCCAGTATTCCCTTTAAATTGTAGAACTCTGTCATAGATCATAAAAATTCCTGTTTTGTCATGGTCAGCGGATCTTTCAATATCGTTTACATCGACAAGTGAAAGAAAATCAAAATAATCTGTTCCAATAAGAACTTTGAGATTTGAAAGATCCTCCTCTTTAAATTTTCCTTTGTCAAACTGTGTAATCTTTAAAAAAATTCTTCCACTCTCATCTTTTTCAACAACTTCAAAAAACTTTTCTCCTGAAGGTTTGATGATGATGTTCTTAAAGAAACCCATAAGATTCTCTACATCCAGTCCAGTATTCTCTTTTAAAACTATAACAGAGTTCAATCCGACAAAATAGATTTCCACTTTTCCAAGAATGTTTGTTTTTTCAAGAAAACTTTTCTGTTTTAAAGATAGAGTTTTGAAACTCCCCTCTCTTATAGGTTTCATACCATGATCCGATATTATAAACAGAGATGCATCTTTGTTATTTTCATATATTTTTCTTAAACTGTTGTCTATCTCAATGTATGCTTTTAAAAGAAAATCTCCATATCTTTTTCTTTCTTCATCAGAAACTTCAGGGAAGTTTTCTTTATCCGCATATTTCCAGAAATAGTGCGATGCGGAATCTGATAAAGGAATAAAGAAAAATGATACATCGGTTTTAAATTTTTTCACAAGATTCAAAAAAAGCGAGAGATTAATTCTGTTCAAAAAAATCAACCTTTTAAAAAGTTTCAATTTTTTATCATAAAATTTTTCAACCAATGTATTCAATGACAGTTGGATCAATGTTAAAAAATCTACTCCGATTTTTTTTAACTTAAAAAATAAAAATATATTTTTGAATAGATTCCCCTTTTTCTTTCCTCTAAGTTCCATGATAGGATAAAGATATGTAGGAAAAGTTCTGTTATCTCTAGCCATCGAGCATGGTATCGTGAATCCACCATAATTTTCAGGTGGCCATGTCAACTCCCATCCAAAAGTTCCAACAGAGTATCCATAATGGTTTAAAATTTCAAACCATCTTGCTGAAACTATATCCTGTTGGAGATTAAAAAAAGATAAAATTTTATGTTTTTCAGCTTTTTTCCCTGTTGCAAGTGATGTCCAAATTGTTGGGGAGATTGGAACTCTTGTATCCTGTTCAACTGAATCCATAAAAGAGTACATAGAGTTTTCTTTCAAAAACTTAAAAAATGGTAATTTTCCTTCTTCGATAAACCTATCTATCAGAGTGAATGTCCCACCATCTATCCCAACTATGATAACTTTTTTCTTCATAATTTTAGATTATACTAACTAAAATACTTAATTCAAGTTAAAATTTAATTTTTATGTTTATTGGGAACATCCTAAAATTAGTTAAACACACGGGAGCGACGAGACTCGAACTCGCGACCTCTTGCGTGACAGGCAAGCGTTCTAACCAACTGAACTACGCCCCCGTCTATTAGGGATGTTATAATAACATAGAAATAAAATTTTGTCAATATTCAAAAATCTATATTCTCAGCAAATTTTGCATTCTCTTCTATAAACTTCTTTCTGGGCTCAACCTCTGACCCCATAAGTATCGTAAATATTCTATCTGCCTCAACTGCATCCTCAAGTGTTACAAGTTTTAACATTCTTCTCTCTGGATCCATAGTTGTTTCCCATAACTGTTCAGGGTTCATCTCTCCGAGACCTTTATATCTTTGAATGTTAACTTTTTCCTTATCAAGAGTTTTCAAAATGTTTTGTAATTCATCATCAGAGTAAGCATAAAGAGGATTACTTTTACCGGATGTTACTTTATATAGAGGTGGTTGAGCGATAAAAATGTTTCCATTTTCTATGAGTTTTGTCATATACCTGTAGAAAAAAGTCAAAAGGAGTGTCTTTATATGTGAACCATCAACATCAGCATCGGTCATAATGATTATCTTTCCATACCTTAACCTTGAGATATCAAATTCTTCATCTCCGATACCTGTTCCAATTGCCTGAATTATCGTTTTTATCGTTTCATCTGAAAGTATATTATCGAGTCGGGCTTTTTCAACATTCAATATTTTCCCTCTCAACGGAAGAATCGCCTGATATGTCCTATCCCTTCCCTGTTTGGCACTTCCACCTGCTGAATCTCCCTCAACAAGATAAAGTTCAGCAATCTTTGGATCGTTTATAGAACAATCAGCGAGTTTACCTGGTAAAGATGAAGAATCGAGTGCACTCTTTCTTCTTGTCAACTCTCGTGCTTTTCTTGCTGCTATCCTTGCTCTTGCAGCAAGAACAACTTTATCTATTATCTTGTTTGCAACAGACGGGTTCTCTTCAAAAAATGTCTGTAATTTTTCTGAAATCAGGGATTCAACAAGCCCTTTAACTTCTGAATTCCCAAGTTTTGTTTTGGTCTGACCTTCAAACTGAGGATTTGGGATCTTCACTGAGATTACCGCTGTTAACCCTTCTCTGCAGTCATCTCCACTTATTGAATCTATGTTTTTCAAAGCGTTCGCCTTTTTTGCATAATCGTTTATAACCCTTGTGAGTGCGGATTTGAAACCTATAAGATGTGTTCCACCTTCTCTTGTGTTAATGTTGTTTGCGTAGGAATATAGATTTTCAATATATGAATCGTTATACTGTAAAGCAACCTCAACCTCTATCCCATCCTTCTGGTTACTCATATAGATAGTTTTATGTAAAGCGTTTTTATTTTCGTTCAAAAATTCAACAAATTCTTTTATCCCACCTTTAAATTTAAAAGTATGTTTCTTTTCTATCTTTTTTTCTCTTTTATCCTCAATTTCAACCTCAAGCCCTCTGTTTAAAAATGCTATCTCTCTCAATCTTTCAGACAATATATCATAGGAAAATTTTGTGACTTCAAAAATCTCTTTATCAGGTAAAAAAGTTACAGTTGTTCCAGTTTTTTTCGTTTTTCCTATAACTTTAACATCTTCAACCGGAACCCCTCTTTCATACTTTTGATAATAAACATTTCCATCCTTTTGAACAAAAACTTCAAGCCATTCGGATAAAGCGTTAACAACTGAAACTCCAACTCCATGTAAACCACCTGAGATCCTGTACGATTTTCGATCAAATTTTCCACCAGCATGTAAAACCGTCATAACAACTTCAAGTGCAGATTTGCCCTGCTCTGGGTGTATATCAACAGGGATTCCTCTACCGTTATCCTCCACGGAACAGGAACCATCCTCATTTATTGTTACCTTTATCCAATCACAGAAACCAGCTAGTGCTTCATCTATAGAATTATCAACAACTTCAAAAACAAGATGATGGAGACCTCTTGTTGTTGTGTCTCCTATATACATTGCAGGTCTTTTTCTAACCGCCTCAAGACCTTTTAAAACCTGTATCGATTCAGCATTGTAGTCACCATTTCCATTCTTCTTTTCCTGATTTTCAATATCAAAAAGTTCTCCATCCTTTTGCATCAAAATTCCTCCATACTAACAATTATTTTTATATCGTTTACCTGAAACTTACTTTTCAAATTAACTTTCTCAAGGATTATATTCTTCATCCTGTTCAACTCAAACATATAACAACTATCGACAACTTTAACTATGAGTTTTTTTCCTTTTTTCCCAACAAGTTTTGAACCTTTCGCAAGTTCTTTTCCGACGATTTCTTCCCAGTTTATATCTTCAACAAAACAGTTTTCACCTAACTTTTTCTCAACATCACCCATTATTTTTTTTACGATTAAAGATATATGCACTGGCTCATTCATAATTTTAAATTATATCATAAATTCAGAGATTATCAACTATCAAACACCGATTTTTTCACAGTATTTATTCAATACACAAACATCACATTTTGGTCTTACGGGCCTGCACACATTCTGCCCCCATATAACAAGCAATTCGTTGTAAACTATCCAGTATTTTCTAGGTAAAACTTTCATCAGTTCGATTTCAGTTTCATAAGGATTTTTCGTTTTTATTATTCCAAATCTATTTGAGATTCTATGAACATGAGTATCAACACATATACCTTTTTTCCCGTAACCCAAAGATAGTACAAGGTTGGCGGTCTTTCTTCCGACACCCTTCAATTTCAAAAGTTGTTCCATATCATCCGGCACCTTTCCATGATATTTATCTATAATCATCTTAGAAACATTTTTTATCACCTTCGCTTTATTTCTATAAAACCCTGCTTTTTTTATCAGGTTTTCTATCTCACTGTTCTCAAGTTTCACCATTTTATAAGGAGTATCTGCAACTTTGAAAAGGTTCAAAGATACCTCTTCAGTTATTTTATCTTTGGTTCTCAGTGAGATCAAAGTTGATATCAAAATTTTATATGGTGTGCTTTTTTCAAAAAGTTTACCGACAACAGGTTTTTTGTACTTTTTTGTTTCATTTAAAAGAATTTTTACAATCTTTATAAAAACTTTTTTTTTCATCAGAAAAATAATAAAGTTAAAGCAACATAAACCGATTCAAGAAAATATAGTACACGATAAAATCTTCTAAAACTTCTCGGGAAATTAAAATCAATATTCGATTTTAAAATGTTTATAAAGTAATATAGTTGTAGAAACATTCCAGGTAAAAATGCAATTCCAGTGTAAATGGGAATCACTTTGAAAAACGATATCGTCAAAAAGTATAGACAGGAAATAAAAAACATCAAAGAGGAAAGTATGAATGAACCTTTAAGACCCAACCTATGTGAGATTGTAAAAACACCACTTTCCTTATCCGCTTCATGATCAACATTGTAATGGTTGATATGCCCCGCTATTTCTATGAGCCCAAAGAACAGGGAAAAGAAGATGAGATCAAAAGAATAGTAACCGAAAATATAGGAACCAAATATTGCAAGAAAAGGCATTGTTAAAAAATCAAGGAGAAAAGGGAAAACAACTCCCTTTTTAAACATAACGAGTGGATGTGTATAGAGAATCCAGCCAAGCATAAGAAAAATAAAATAGATCGTGAAATAGGGATTTACAAAGAGAGAAAAGAAAATGTTCGATAAAAAGAAGAACGAAGAAATATAAAAAAGAAACTTTTTATCAACACCTTTAAACCTTTCCCCAAATTTCTTTTTCTCATCTTTCAAATCAAGTTCAAATGTTGCATAATTGTTATATGAAAGAACCTGAGATAAAAATGAGAACACAGCGAGAATTCCAAAAAGTGCTTTGAAACTCAACTCGGGGAATCCCAATCTATATATAGCATAGATGAAACCAGCAACAGTTATAAAAAAATGCTGAATATTTTCGTAAGGTCTTATAGCAAAAAAAAGAGATCTTAAATGGTTTTTAAGAGTTTTCATTTTTGAGTATTCCTTCAGATGCTATCATACCGGATATAGCTGCTCCAACTATACCTCTCGATTTGCCAGCACCATCACCTGCAACAAAAATATTTTTTACATTCGTTTCCAGTGTTTCGGTTGTGTTGTAAACTAGTGAATAGAACTTCACCTCAGGTGCGTATATTATGTTCTCCTCTTTCAAAATCGTGTTTCCAAAAATTTTGTTAAGTTTTATCAGTGCTTCTTTCAACTCTTTAATTATCTTGTATGGATAAGACATTCTTATATCCCCGGGTGTTACAAGTTTTCCAGTGTTCAATGTTGGTTTCACCCTATCAAACCATCTTGTTTTATCGAAAAATGTTTCCTCTTTGCTTCTTTTTTCATCAAGAAAATCACCAACTCTTTGAACTATTGGTTTACCATTTCCAAGTATGTTTGTTGAAATCGCTATCAACCTTCCATAAACAAAAGGATCTGTTAACGGTTCAGTCAAAATTATCGTGTCGAGAAGTGCAAAATTTGTATTTTCAGTTTTACTGCTTTTCAAAGCATCCCCATTTACAAGAGTGAAATCATCATACCTTTCGAGTGTAACCCTGCCACCAGGATTTGTACAGAATGTTCTTAAAATGTTTCCATATTTTGATCTTATCTTGAACTTTGGATCATAGATCACATCGGTTATCGGATACGATTCTTTTCTCATTTCGATCCTGATACCTATATCTATCTTTTTACCGTTCGAATAGGAAATGTTTAATCTGTTAGAGATCTCCCTGAGCCATTTTGAACCACTTCTTCCAGGAGCTAGAATCACATATTTTCCTTCAAAACTCTCTCCCTTTGATGTTTCAAGGATATAAATATTATCTTTAATTTTTACATCGACTATTTCAGTTGAAAGTTTGAACTTCACTCCATTTTTTTCAAGAAAATCTCTGAAGTTTTTTATAACATTTTTTGAAAGATCTGTCCCTATGTGTCTTTGGACAGCAGGGATAAATTCAACATCGTTTCTTTTTGCCCTTTCATCCCATTCTTTATAGAGTGTCTGGTCTTCACCGAATATCTGATCCGGTGCCCCAAATCTCAAAAATGTTTTATCTATAAAATCTATATACTCTTTCGCTTTATCTTTTGTGATCTTTAACTCATCAAGATCCATTCCGATTTCAGTTGAAAGGTTTAACTTACAATCGTTCAACATTCCACCTGAAGGAAATGGATTTTTGTCGATAATGAGAATCGAATCTTTACCCTTTTGAACAAGATTTAAAGCAGCGAAAAGACCAGCAGGTCCTGAACCAACAATGATTATCTCGTACATAGGAAAATATTATATCAAAAAAAAAATAAGATGTAAATATTTTATAAATCGAAAGGTAGATCTGTTACAAGTTTTTCTCTTCTATCGCCTCTTTCTTTAACAAGTATTTTACCTGCTCTTTTGACTGTTTCCTCTGTTATTTTCAAAGTTGATCTTTCATCCTCCTTAAGACAAATCTTGTTATCGTAGAGTTGATATTTTTCTCTATATTCCTGTGGAGTATAGTTTGGCATTATAACATTAGCCCCACTGTTTAACGCCTTCTCTCTTCCCTCCTTATCAAGAGTTGCCATAGAAGTTGTTGCTGGAATATTTGTGTTGATCGTGACCAATCTTAACAGTGCGATAAAGTTTAAAACAAGTTCAAAATCAGGTGGTCTCTCATTTTTCAAAGGTGTCTGGTGATGAGGGATGAAAGGACCAACTCCAAGCATATCAAAATCATACATCTTAAAAAACATAATATCCTTTGCAAGATCATCGAATGTTTGCCCCGGAAGACCTATCATGACTCCTGTTCCCGTTTCGTAACCCAGTTCCTTTAAAGTTAAAAGTGCTTCTAACCTTACATCGAAATCATCATCAGGATGCAATTTTTTAAAAAGTTCTCTATTGGTCGTTTCTATCCTTAAAAGGAATCTATCCGCACCTGCTCTTTTCCACTCATAATATTTTTCTCTTCTTCTTTCACCAACCGAGAGGGTTATTGCCATATCAAAATTTTTTTTTGTGTATTCGATTATCTCAGTTATATCCTTATCGTATAGATCAACTTCTCCACTCTGTAAAACAATTGTCCGAAAACCATCTTCATAACTTTTTTTTATCAAATCCTTTATCCGTTCCTTTTCGATAGTATACCTTGAAATTTTATTGTTACTTTTTCTTATTCCACAATACAAACAATCCTTTTTACATAGATTTGAAAACTCGATGATACCTCTTAAATAAACATTTTTACCATAGATCTTTTCAGTTAATATGTTCGCTTTCTCTCGAAGTAATAACGAATCATCTCCTTTACTTTTTAAAAGTAGTGATAGTTGCTCTAATGTATAATCTTTCATCTGTTCTCCGGGAAAATATTTATATACTCCCTGTAAACATCATCAAAAACCCTTATAGTTCTTTTTAAAGCGTTATGTATATGAGAGATTATAACACCATAATTTGTAACAGGTATGTTCTGCTCTTTCGCTTTTGCTATCCTTGATAGGACTTCCTTTCTGTTAACCATACAACTTCCACAGAGAATAACAAGTTTTGACCCTTCAAGATTCTGATGTATCATTATTCCAGGATTCATCACAAAATTCAACTTTTTTCCTGTATAATTTTCGATCCATTTGGGAAGTTTATACCTTCCGATATCATCCGGTTGTGGATGGTGAGTACACGCTTCAGCGATAAAAATTTTATCACCATCCTTCAACTCTTTTAGAACCTTAAGACCTCTCACATATTCTATCAAATCCCCTTTCAACCTTGAGAAAACTATTGAATAGGTTGTGATATCAATATCTTCCGGAACAACTTTTGCAACATAATCAACAACCTGAGAGTCGGTTATCACGAGTTTTGGTTTTTTATTCAAAATTTTCAAACTCTGCTCAAGTTCAGTATGCTGAACAACAATGGATATTGAGTTTGCATCAAGAGCATCCCTTAACACCTGTTCCTGTGGAAGTATAACTCTACCTTTCGGAGCAGCAGAATCTATCGGTATAACCTGTACTATTATATCATCCTTGCCAACAATATCTCTGATTATTATATCGGATGTGATAACCTCTCTTAACAGGGATGCGATCTTTTCTCTCAATTTTAAAATATTCTCTCCGGTTGAAGAAGAAACTTCAATATATTCGAGTTTTTCACCGATTATCCAGTTTAAAATATTTTGATCCCTTTTTTCGATATCCATTTTTGAAAAAACAACAAGTATCTTCTCTCCTTTTTCTTTCATTTTCTTTATGAAATCCTTATCAAACTCATTAAAAGTAGAATATGTTGAAACAAGGATAATAAGGTCAGTTTTTCCTAAAACCTCAAGAGATTTCTTAACCCTCTCTTTTCCGAGTTCACCCTCATCATCTATCCCGGCAGTATCAACAATGTAAACCGGACCAAGTGGTAAAATTTCCATCCTTTTTCCAACAGGATCGGTTGTTGTTCCAGGGATATCTGAAACTATAGCGATCTTTTGTCCGGTTAAACTGTTGATCAGAGATGATTTTCCAACATTTCTCTTACCAAAAATCCCTATGTGGGGAGCCATCGAAAGTAATTCTTTTTTCATAGAAAACCTCTAAAAGTAAAGATCCCTTTTTCCCTCTTTGGTTTTTTTTACCTTTTCCAAAAACTTCTTCTTCAATGGAGAATCATCCATTTTTGATATCTCTTCATCAACAAGTTTGTATCCTATTTCTTTTGTTTTTTCAGATGCATAATCTTCAAGGTATTCGATAAAAGTCAAAAGTGCGTTCGGCTGACAGAATGTATGTATATGTCCACCCTTTGCTTCACTCATAAAATGTGCACCTGTTCTCCCACTTCTGTAACAGGAAGTGCAGAACGAAGGAATATAACCATGTGATGCTATATCCTGAATGACCTCATCAAGTGAACGTGTATCTCCGATTGTGAACTGTTGCATATCAGGTTTGTTACATAAAGCATCATGGTAAGCACCAGGATATGTCCTTGATCCAGCACTTATCTGTGAGACACCGAGTTTGAAAAGTTCCCTTCTGAAATCAGCTGTTTCTCTTGTTGAAAGAATAAGTCCCGTATATGGAACAGCAATCCTGAGCACCGCTACGATCTTTTTAAAATCATCGTTTGTTATTTCAACAGGGGGATGTTCTGAAAGTGGTGCACCCAGTGCAGGTTCAATTCGTGGAAAGGAAATCGTATGTGGTCCAATACCAAAAACTTTTTCAAGATGCTCAGCATGTTGAATCAAAGCCATCACCTCAAACCTGTAATCGTAAAGTCCAAACAACACTCCCATGGCAACATCATCTATTCCAGCTTCCTGAGCTCTGTCAAGAGCATATAATCTGTAAAGGTAATCCCGCTTTTTTCCACCCAGATGAACCTTTTCATAAGTTTTTCGATGGTATGTTTCCTGGAAACACTGGTATGTTCCAATACCTGAACTTTTCAAAATTTTAAAATCCTCAACATCCATGGGAGCAACATTAACATTTATTCTTCTGATCTCTCCATTTTTTGATTTAACAGAGTAAGCCGCAAGTATGGTTTCCTTTATCCAATCAGATTTAAATTGCGGATGTTCACCGTAAACCATCAAAATCCTTTTGTGCCCTTCATCTTCTAATATTTTCACCTCTTCTTTGATCTCATCCATCGTTAATGTTCTTCTGTTCAAATCTTTATTATCAGCACGAAAACCACAATAAGCACATATATTGCCACAAACATTTGTAACATAAAGTGGAGCAAAGATTACAAGACGGTTTCCATAAATCTCTTCTTTTATTTTTAAAGCGAGTGAAAACATTTTTTCTTTCAACTCTTCATCATCGTTCTGTAAAAGAACAAAAACATCCTCAACTGAAAGTCCTTTTTTCTCTTCTCCTTTTTTCAACACTTCAAGAACTTCGCTCCTTGAAGGTTTTCTATTCTCTTTTATTAAACGATCAAGATATTCCTGATCTATAAAATCTTTTAACTGTTCCATTTTTTCTCCTTTTTTATCAAAGTTGACGAAACTTTTACACCTTTTAACCTTCCCAGTTTTCCGGTCATTGCTCCAATATCATCATTTGTTCCTTCGACTATTAGGGATATCGCACAAAAATTTTCTCCAATGTTAGGGATACCCATCCTTCCTCTGATGATATAACCATAATCTGTTAATATACGGTTTACATTCTGGGATTGTTCCAGCCTGTTTTCAATAATAATACCTATTACCCCAATCCTCAAATCATCTTTTTTTTGTTCTTCCATTTTTTCTCCTCGGACTCGAATTTTTCTTGTCCTCAGTTTTTTTGATTCCTCGGTTTTTGGAATTTTCCATCACCTCAGATATTATTATTTTAACTAAAAAAATCTATCTGTCAATTCTAAACCACACGATCACTTTCATCCATACTTTTTTTTGCAATCTCTATGAGAATGCCAAGATATACTATTAAAAAAACAAACACTATTTCTCCAAAGATCAAATTCAAAGATACTATAAAGTTGTAAATAAAATGTAAAAATACCGGTATAACCAGAGCCAAAAATATATAGATCCTGTATACTATCGCTTTACCATGAAAAAATTTTGCCTTCATAAAAAAATAACCCATAACTGTTCCAAACAACGCATGTGCTGGAATTGCAGTAAAAGGTCTCGTAAACGCTACAACCATTCCGTAACTCGTTATATAGAAAATATTTTCCAAGAAAGCAAATCCAAGAGAGATCAATACAGAATAAAATATAGCATCAAAAGGTTCATCAAAATTTTTATTCCTGTAGATAAAAAAAATGAAAGTTAAAAACTTTAAACTTTCCTCAACCATACCGCCATTCAAACCTGCTCTATAAACCTGTTTGATCTGCAAAACTTCAAAAATTTCAGAAAATATTGATTCGATTACTATCGCAGGGAAAACAAGAAAAATCCCAAAAATAAAAGAAAAAAGGATCATACTCAACGGTTCTTTATCTTTTCTATCTCTCAAATAGAAATATCTTATCAAAATAACAAAAGGAAGGACAGAAAGAATGATTTTAAGAACCATTACTTTGGACCTTCATAGTTTGGTGCTTCTTTTGAAATTATCACATTATGTGGATGGTTTTCTTTAACAGAAGAGTAAGATATTTTTATGAATTCAGCATTCTTTTGAAGATCTTTTATCGTTTTAGTACCACAGTATCCCATTCCAGATCTTATACCACCAACAAGTTGAAATAAAACTTCTGAAACTTTCCCTTTATATGGCACTCTTGCAACTATTCCTTCAGGCACAAGTTTTTGCGCTTCTTCCTGGAAATATCTATCCTTTGAACCAGCCATCATTGCATCTATTGAACCCATTCCTCTATAAACTTTAAACTTCCTGCCATCCATTATAACTGTCTCTCCCGGTGCCTCATCGGTTCCAGCGAGCAGTCCCCCGATCATTACAACATCAGCACCTGCTGCAAGAGCTTTTACAATATCTCCAGAATAAACGATTCCACCATCAGCGATAAGTGGTATATTCTTGGGTGAGGTAACACTTTTAACTTCCATAATTGCAGTTAACTGTGGCACTCCAACACCTGCGATAACCCTTGTGGTACATATAGAACCAGGGCCTATTCCAACTTTTACTCCATCAACTCCAGCATCGATCAGGTGTTTTGCACCTTCTTTTGTTGCAACATTTCCTGCAATAACATCTATTTTGAATCTTTTTTTGATCTCTTTAACTTTTAAAATCACATTTTTCGAATCACCATGAGCAGAATCTATAACGATCAGATCAACTCCAGCATCTATGAGTTTTTCTGCTCTTTCAATCGAATCTGAAGAAACACCGATTGCAGCACCCACTCTCAATCTTCCAAGTTTATCTTTACATGCAAGTGGATGTTCAACAAGATTTAAAATATCTTTTATTGTGATCAATCCGATGAGATGGTTATTATCATCAACAACTGGTAATTTCTCAATCCTTTTCTCTCTAAATATTTCTTTTGCTTTTTTTAGAGTTATACCTTTTTTTGCCACAACAAGATCTTTTGAAGTCATTCGATCTTTTACAAGCACATTCATATTCTCTTCAAATAGAATATCCCTTTTTGTCAATATCCCAACAAGCCGTTTTCTTTCATCAACAACCGGAAGTCCGGACAGGTTATACTCTTTCATATATTTTTTAGCATCACCGATAGTATTATCAGGAGAGAGTGTTAAGGGATCCTGTATCATACCCGATTCATATCTTTTTACCCTTTTTACCTCTTCAGCCTGTTCCTTTATACTCATGTTTTTATGGATTATTCCCAATCCACCTTCCTTTGCCATTTCAATAGCCATAGCACTTTCTGTAACAGTATCCATTGCAGCAGAAATTATCGGTATGTTCAAGGAAATATTTTTTGTAAGGTTCGTTTTTAAAATTACATCTTTCGGTAAAATTTCAGAATATTTGGGAACAAGTAAAACATCATCAAAAGTTAATCCTTCTTTCATCTTTCCTCCATCACTTATTTTTTCTCTTTATAATTTTTTCTATTTTTAGATCAAGTATCATCCTTTCTGGTACTATGTTTAAAATCTTAACCAAAACCTTATCACCTATAGTTATTATTTTTTTTGTGTTTACTCCATATATTGAAATCTCATCATCACACACATGGTAATAATCATCCTCTATATCCCTGTATCTTACAAGCCCATCGATAAAGAGATCTTTTATCTGTATAAACAGACCGAAAGGTGTGACAGATGTTATCACACCCTCATAATTCTTTTTCTGATGTTCTTTGAGATAATAGAGTTTTGCAACATCGTAAGCGTTTCTTTCTGCCTTCTCTGCTGCGATTTCCCGTTCTGTCGAATGTTTTGCAATCACTTCAAGATCTGCAGAGTCAAAGGGTTTTCCTTCGATAACTTTTCTCAACTGTCGATGCACTATAAGATCGGGATACCTTCGTATAGGAGAAGTGAAGTGTGTGTAATATTTTAAACCGAGTCCATAGTGTCCGTAGTTTTTAGTAGTATATTTTGCCTTCATCATAGATCTTAATATAAGTTCTCTTACGATGAATCCAACATCACTGTTTTTACTCTTTTCGAGAATACTCTGTAATTCTTTACCATCGAACTTTTTTATCTTTATTCCATACTCTTTTAAAACATCTTTTAACTGATAAAGTTTTTCTATGTCTGGCTCTTCATGAATTCTATAGATTGTTATTCTTGTATTATTTGTAAGAAAGGTTGATATTAGATTGTTGGCTGTTATCATGAAATTTTCAATGATTTTATGGGAAGTCAGCCTTTTTTTCTCTTTTATATTTTTAATGTTTCCAGCATCATCGATAAGAATTTCAACCTCTGGAATATCAAAATCCATTCTTCCTTCAGAAAACGCTTTTTTTGATATCTCGTTTGAAAGTTTTTCCATCAGCACAAGATCAGTGTAAAATTCATCCTCTTTTTTTGATTTTAAAATCTCTTCTACCTCTTCATATGTAAACCTTCTTTTACTCTTTATAACAGATGGAAATATGTTGTAAGTTTCTATATCATAGTTACTGTTGAATGTCACCTCACAGGTTATAGTATACCTTTCCTCGTAAGGTCTCAAAGAACAGATATCGTTTGATAACTTTTCAGGTAACATCGGAACGGCTCTTGAAACAAGGTATACACTCGTTCCCCTTTTGAAGGCCTCATTATCTATCGGATTGTTCTCCTTTACAAAATAAGAAACATCTGCAATATGAACACCCAATACCAATTTGTTACCCTTCTGCTCGATTGAAACAGCATCATCAAAATCTTTTGCATTGTAAGGATCTATGGTAAAAATGTTCTTTTCCGTTAAATCAACCCTATTTTTAAAGTCCTCTTCAGGATAGAATCTGATCTTTTTAACTTCGTTTAAAACATCTTCAGGAAAATTTTCTGAAAATCCATTCTCAATAAGGATCATCTTCTCTATAAGATCAAGTTTGTTTTCATATTTTAACTCTTTCTCTATCACACCTGTTGGGTTTAATTTAGGTGATAACCAATCGTTCAATTTTACCACAACCCTTTTTTCAAGATATTTTTCAATATCCTTTCCAAGACCGTCTATAAAAATGTTCTTCAAAATCTTTTTATCATCCGGAACCACATAGTAAAATTTCCCGCTCTTTTTTAAAACTCCGGTTATCCTGTCAGATCTTCTCTCAACTACAGAAACTACTTTTCCTTCCTTTCTTTTTCCACCTTTACCACCCAAAATCTTTACCAGAACTCTGTCTTTATCAAGAGCTGTTCCCATCAGATGTAAAGGTATAAAGATATCATCCTGAAGATCATCACGTATCACAAAACCAAAACCCTTTGGATTGACATCGAGAACACCTGAAACGATGTTCATCTGTGAGGATACGCCGAACTTATTGTTTTTCAATACAACAAGAAAACCTTTTTTTAAAAGGTTTTCGACGATTCTGTTCAATTTTTCTTCATCTTTGATTTTTAACGCCCGGGAAAGTTCTCTCTTCGAAAAAGGTTTTTTGAACCTGTTCAAAATAGATTTTTCAACATTGGTCGTTGTTAAAGAATTATCCTGTTTTATTATTTTTCTATTCTTCTTTTTCATAGATTGAGTTTAAAGAAATATTTTTTTCTGTCAATATAAGTTTTCATTTTACTATCAATATTTTATCCTTAATACCTTTTCCATAATCAACAAAATAGATTCCATCGTTCAAAAATGAAAGATCAACAGTTCTGACATTTTTAATATTTTTTTCAAAAATCTTTTCTCCCATTCTGTTGTAAACATTGATATGGTCAACGGAATTATCAAAGAAGAATAATCTGTTTCTCAAAAACAGAGGTTTTCTCTCTTCACATTTTACATAAAACTCTTTCACAAGAACTCTGTCAACAAAAGTGAACCCGATTATTTTATAATTATAGTTCCCACAAACATCCAGTTTATCTGTAAACCTTCCATCTGGATTTACTGATTCAAAAATTATTTTATCATTTCGAACTATCTGGACCCCAACAAAATCTGATGGTAGCGCATAATCGAAGGAAACCTCTCTTGTTTCAACATCAAAATCGTAATTTATTTCACATTCTTCTTTTTGAGTTGTTGTAGCACCGTAAATAAAATTTGTCCATGTATAACATGCACCGTTAACTGAACCATTGTACAGTGAAGATGCACCCCATCTGTGCGCGGATGAATAGTACTGTTGCTCAAAATAGTAAATATTTTTATCATCAGGCATATATATTCCAAGTCCATGAGAGTTTGAAAAACCGTTCTGCCAGTCCTCCGGGTTCATTTTATCTATAATATTCATAATGTTTACAGCATAACTTTTCACTCTCGTTCCGATCGTTCCATTGTTATTCAAAAGATAGCAAAAATGGTAGAGATCTTTAAAATCCTGATAAAAAGTTCCTGAAGACATCGGTTGGGTTCCATCGATACATGCTTGAACATCGGACGCATCTCTTCCTCCCTCATCGATTATAAGATATTTCGCAAGATTGAATATCTGGTTTTTTAAATATAGAAATTCATTTTCAGTGATTCCATTGAAATACTCTGTATTGTTTATCACATTGTAGGTTAAAGTGTTTTCAGTAGAACTACCATAATATGTTCTGTAATCGTTAACTATAAGATGCCCAAGCCATGCATGTGATGTTGGTGCACTTGTTGCAAGTGAAGTTATAAAAGAGTTGTAATACCAACCAGCGAATGGTATGTTTGCCTCAGAATAAACTACCATATCAGCAAGATCATACATATCCCATAGAACCTCCATATAAGCCATAACACACATATCACAGCCGATAAAATAAAAATCTTTTCCTATTTGATTTACAGCACCTTCAAGTGCCTGACGCCATTCACCAGAAGCGCCACTCATAAAACCTCCATCAGTATCATCTGATACACCACCCTTAAAAGGCATATCCTGATCCTTTGCCCAGCCAGCACCATGATTCCAGATTATAAGTCCATAGTTGGTTGCACTATAATTTTTCTCTGCCCAATCAACAAAATCTATCAGAGTTTGAGGATCAGACATATTCTTCTCTCCCAAAACAACACTTGCAAGATCGTTTATCTTTCCATCGGTTCCATTCCCTCCTCCTGAAAGATGGTAATAGCGAGTATCAGTTCTTGTTCCACCTTCATCAACATATCCTCCATAAGAAGGATGCCCATCCACACATATAACTATATCAAGGTTCGATGTAAGATTACCATACGCTGCTTCGATTTCATCTATATCATCGTTTATGGCAGAAGAAAGATTGTTGTCTCCACAGATATAAATCATAAGTGTAAATTCTTTACCATAAATTGATACTATAAATATAACCAAAATAATTAGAAAGAAAAACTTTTTCATAAACCCTCCGATATTATTTAAAAATAAGATAAATTCTCAAAATAAACATGATCAAAAATATTCCTGAGGATTATTTTTTAAATAGTGATTGATGTTCAGATTCTTTAACATAAAATTTCCATTTTTATATTCAAAAATCGTTGTCGATGCTGGATCAAAATGTATTTTCCAGAAGTAGGGTTTTGGTATTCCTAAAATACCAGCAACAAGAGGTTTTAAAACTGCCCTGTGTGTAACTATCAAAATATTACCTTTTGAATTTTCAACAATTTCTTTCGTCCTTTTTAAACTTCTTTCCATAACATCATCAAGTTTCTCCATACCATCAACCTGAAGATATTCTGGAGTTTTTTTCCATATCTCCCATTCTTTCGGAAAATTCTTCTCAACATATTCTTTGGTCAAATCCTCCCATGGACCTAAACTTATATTGTTGAAACTTTCATCCTTTTCGATCTGAATCCCTTTAAAATCAGCAATCGGCTGGGCTGTTTGAAGTGATCTTTTGAGCGGACTTGAAATTATTCTTTCAAATTCAAAATCTTTTAAAAATTCTTTAAGTTCGTTTGCCTGTATTTTACCTGTTTCAGTGAGAGGGAAATCTATTCTTCCTCTGAATTTGTTATCCCTATTACCCTCACTTTCACCATGTCTTACAAGATAGATCAACATTTTAAACTCCTGTAAATTCGTTAAAATCTAAAATTTTGGGTTGAACAAAAAATTCAGAAACAACCCTTTTGCCATATCTTTTTGTTAGAATTCTTTCATCTAAAATGTAAATTTCTCCACTATCTTCCTTACTTCTTATCAACCTACCCATTCCCTGTTTCAACTTTAAAATAGCGTAAGGCAAAGAATAATCGAAAAATGGATCAAAACCTCTGTTTTTCAAATTTTCACTTTTTTTAATAAAAACAGGATCATCCGGAACCAAAAATGGAAGTTTTACTATGACAAGTATTTCAAGAAGATCACCTGGAAGATCAACACCTTCCCAGAATGTATTCGTTCCAACAAGTATTGAGTGCTTCTTACTTTTGTATTCAAGAAGTATCTTTTCATTATTACCCTCTTTAATCTGAAAAATAAATTTTGGGTCTTTTAAATTCTCTTTCAGATAGTCAATCTGTTGGTAAGATGTTGTCAGAACAAGCGTCCTTTTTCTTTTCTCTTCCAATTTTTTTATAACAGTTACAGCATTCTCCATAAACTCTTCAGAGTTTGGATCCCCGATGTTTTTAAAGCAAAAAATTTCCATCTGTTTTTCATAATCAAAAGATGAAACAAAAACTTCTTCTTTATACTTTCTTTTTGATAGTCCAACACCCACCCTTTCTTTAAAAAATTCAAAATCGTTGGATGTTTTAAGTGTTGCTGATGTGAAAACTATAGAAGTTCTATCTTTTTTTCTTAAAAAGTTTGAAAACTGTTCTCCAGTGTTGACAAGTATCGCATGAAGCACAAGATTTCTTGTTTTTGTGTTCAGTTCATAATAAAACGCATAATCTGAGTTATTCGCTTCAGTTATAACTACAAAAGATTCGTAAATTTTTATTGTTTCCTCAACTAAATATTTTATATTCTGTTTGATTTCAAGATTTTTGAATTTAGAATCTTTCAAAATCTTCGATGTTCTTTCCCCATTTTCTTTGATAGAATAAAGTAACTGTTTGGTTTTCAGAATATAAGTTTTTATATTCTCAAAAATTCTGAAATCGTATATATTTTTTTCTTTTTCTTCCAGTAAAACTTTTTCTAAAACATTTTCGTACATTATCTCAAAATTTTCATAAAGTGTGTTCAAATAGGAAAGTATCTCTGTGAAAAAATTGTAACAATCAAAGGACAGGGATGATTCTTCTACCGTTTTTAAATGATCTTTTATTTTTTTTATAAAATATTTCAGAATTTTAAAAACTTCAAAGAAATCTAAAGAATAGGAGTAAACATCTGAAATAACATTTTCAAGGTTGTGAGCTTCATCAAAAACTATCATATCAAAATCACCGAGAATGCTTTTTGGCAAAGTTTCATCTATCAAACATAGATAATGGTTGGTGATAACGATCTGACTTGATAGAACTTTTTCCTTTAATTTAAGATAGAAACAAATATTTGAAAATGGACATTCGAGATCCTGACAGTATCCACTATCACATGTTATATCATCGTATGTTATACCTTTTATGAATTTTAAAGTACCCACATCTCCTGTGTTCGAAATCTGTATAAAACCTTCCGTTGCGAGTTTCATCAAAGGATGAAAGTTTTCCATATTTTCATAATATTTCGAAAAACAGAAATAGTTTGATATACCTTTGATGTTTATTACTGAGAAACTCTTTTTAGCATTATAGGATGCGAGTTTAATATCTTTTACAAAAATCTGTTCCTGTAAACTTTTTGTGTTAGTTGATATCAGAAACCTTTTTTGATCAAGATTTTCCATGATCGGTAAAAGGTAAGCCAGAGTTTTCCCGATCCCGGGAGGGGCTTCAGCTACGAGTATCGTTTTGTCTTTTAAAATGGTTTCTACATTCTCTCTGAAAAGTTTTTGCCCATTTCTTTCTTCAAGTTGTGGCTTTTTCTTCGAAGGATGAACTACCTTAAACGATTCCTCTTTTAATCTGAACTTTTTTTCTTCAACATTCTCTTCTTTCAAAAGTAAAAGCAACTCCAGAAATGGCCCTGAATCATAAGAAAGTATGAACGAGTTTATCAAAGAACTACTGTATGAAAAAACTCTTTCCCTGAACTCTTTGAAAGTAAAATTCCCCACTCTTTCAAAAAGTATCGAATTTTTTTCCTCATCGGAAATCAGTGAAAAAAGTTTTTCTATCCTATCCAACTGTTGCCTGTATCACCTCTTCAAGAGTGGTTATTCCAGCCTTCACTTTTATCAAACCGTCCTCTCTCAACATTATTACACCCTCTTTTCTTGCCTGCATCCTGATCTGATCGACAGGTGCTTCTTTAACTATCATTTCTGAAATCGTTGGAGTGATCGGAAGAACCTCAAAAATTCCAACTCTTCCTTTATATCCTGTAAATCCACATACAGGGCATCCTTTTCCCATCATAAACTTTCCACCTCTCATATACTCAGGATTTATACCGTATCTAATGAACTCTTCATCGGGAATATCTATCTGAACAGCACAACTCTTACATACTCTTCTGATCAACCTCTGTGCTTCTATAAGGATAACAGCTGAAGCAACTTTATAAGGTTCGATTCCCATATCCTCCATTCTTGCGATCGTTGCAACAGTATCGTTTGTATGTAATGTTGAGAGCACAAGATGTCCTGTTAAAGCTGCTTTTATTGCAATATCACCTGTCTCAAGATCTCTTATCTCTCCAACCATTATGATATCCGGATCCTGTCTCAAAAATGCCTTCAGCGCTGTTGCAAAAGTGTATCCTATATTTTCTCTTACATTAACCTGATTTATTCCTACAAAATCATACTCTATGGGATCCTCTGCTGTTGTTATGTTTACATTAGGAGTATTCAACCTTGCAAGTATCGAGTAAAGTGTTACAGTTTTTCCTGAACCTGTTGGTCCAGTTACAAGTATTATTCCGTTCGGTCTTGATATCGCTTCAATAAAATCGTTATACGCTTTTCTGGAAAGTCCAATATCTTCAAGTTTCATCAAAGATGATTTTTCAGCAATCCTCATACAAATCTTTTCCCCATGTGCAGTTGGAAGTGTTGATACTCTTAGATCTATCGATTTATCTCCAACCTTCATCCCAATTCTTCCATCCTGTGGAATCCTTCTTTCGGAAATGTTAAGCCCGGCCATTATCTTTAACCTTGAAACAATTGCAGGTCCTAGGGTATATTGTGGACTCATAACCTCTTTCAATTCACCATCAACTCTGTAACGAACCCTTAATATCTTATCAAAAGGTTCGATATGTATATCTGAAGCACCCTGTTTAACAGCTTCTATTATGATTCCGTTGACAAGTTTTACAACCGGGGCAGCATCAACATCGATCAAAAGTTGTTGTGCATCAGGTTGTTTTTCTTCTTCAAGGATCTCTATCTCCTCTTCCATACCGATTTCCGAAAGAACCTCAGCCATCGAACCTGCAACTCCGTAATATTTCTCAATCGCTTTTGATATCATATTCTCACTTGCAACAAGCGGGATAACGTTGTAACCGGTTGCAAATTTTATATCCTCTATCGTATAAACATCAACAGGATTTGCCATCGCAAGAAAAAGATTTTTCCCTTCCCTTTTTACTGGAATCACCTGAAACTTCTGTGCTATCTGGGGAGAAACTATTTTTAAAACGATAGGATCTATCTCCTCTTTGAACTCGAACACTCCAACATTGTATTGTTTACCCAGCGCTTTTGAAATCTGTTCATCTGTAACAAAACCCATCTGAACGAGAATGCTACCCAATCTTCCTCCATTCTCTTTCTGTTGGGAAAGTGCCTGATTCAACTGTTCTTTTGTAATTAGCCCTTCATCTATGAGAAGATCTCCTAACCTTTTCCACATAGAATTTCCCCCTTTAAAAGATATATTTTACAAAAAAAAATACGAAGGTCAACAGAAAGTTTCAATCTTTTGAAAATTTACCAACAAGTTCACCATAAGAGATTATGTGATTTTCAACAATTTTGAGTATTTTTTCCTCTGTTAAAGTCGAGTCCTCTGGAAGGAAATTGTCAAGTGCAAAAACTTTGAAAAAATATCTATGGGTTCCAAAAGGAGGATGAGGACCAAAGTATGAATATTCACCAAGAGAGTTTAACCCCTGTAAAATACCGTTTCCAAGACGAAACGAATTTTTTGAAAACCCTTCAGGGATAAAGGAATCTGAAGGTGAAATATTAAAAACTATCCAGTGTATAAATTTCCCTGCTGGTGCATCTGGATCTTCCATAATCAAAAGTAAAGATTTGGTTTTTTCAGGAATATTTCTGATTTCTATCTCTGGAGAAATGTTTTCTCCTTTATATGAAAACTTTTTTGGTATAAAAGAATAGTTTTCAAAACTTGAAATGACTTTTAAACTATCTGCTCCACTTTCTTTTATTTTGAGTCCAGTTTTCGATTCACAATCGGTTAATGATAATAAAAGAGAGATTAACAAAAAAGAAAAAAACAACTTTTTGTTCATGTTTTAAATTTTAGAACTTTTCAAAATTTTTTCAACTCTTATTTGTTGACTGTTCACATTTTGACTATATAATATTTTTTTTATATAAGGAGAATCTATGAGAGCATTTTTGCTATTTTTTATATTTATTTCAACGATTATGATCTTTCCTTCTGTTCCTTCAACAGAAAATTATATTTTCGGTATCGGAGATTCTGTTGAAGTTTACGTTGTTGATAAAAAAGGAGTAAATTCTTTTACATTTACATCAACAACTCTTGACGATGGTTCTTTCATTCTTATGGTTCCATCAACAACAAAAAGCGGACTTTTTGACTTAAAAACACAAACGTACTTTACAAACTGGAAAGTGGTGAGTTATAAAAATTTAACAAGAAGAGAGTTTGAGGATTCAATCTATAGAACATATAAAAGAGAATTTCTCGTTGATACAGTCGTTTTGAATGTTAAATATTATGGTTCCCATACTTATATAAACATATCGACAACACTTGATTCAACAAGGTTCGTCAATTTTGAATGGGGTAAAAACTTTCTCTATTATATTTCACATGTTCAGACACATTTTTTAACAACTCTCGATTCAAATTTAACCATCTATACGATAAGAAATGGAAAAAAGAATCTTGAAAAGGTTTCCCCATTCGATACAGTTTATCCTGGTGACAGAATATATTTAAAACCACAAACGGTATCTGTAATCGGACAGGTTGTAACTGGAGGATTATACCCATATTCTCCTGACTTTACAATTAACGATTATATAGCTCTCGCCGGAGGACCATCCATAGAAGGTGATCTAAAAAATGTAAAACATTTTGATAAAAATGGGAAAAAGAAAAATGGTAAGGTTGAACCTGAGGATATGATTGTGGTTGGGAAATCGTTGGCGACAAACATAAAAGATATGACATACTTTGTTTCTGTCATAATGAACTCAATAATGATCTATGTTTACATCTCGAACATTCTGAAATGATGGAGGAGTAATGAAGGATACAATTAAATTCATTATATATATCATCAACCATAGAAAATTTATACTCGTTTCTCTTTCGATAACGATTATTCTTTCTTCTATAATAGCATTTCTTATTCCACAACAGTTCACATCATCAGTTTCTTTAACACCACCAGCTGGTAGCAGTCAATCGTTGCTTTCTTCACTTACATCTATTTCAAAAATGGCTGGAAGTTTTTTTGATATAGGAGGATTCTCAGCACAAACCGTTGATCTTTATATAGATATATTAAGAAGCAATTCTGTTGTTGATTCTCTTATTTTAAAATATGATCTGCAAAAAAGATATCACTTAAAAACCATTGAACATACAAGATTAAAAGTAAAAAGGATCACAAAATTTGATATCGGTGCTTCGGAGATGCTCACCATCTCTTTCACTGACAGGGACCCACAGTTTGCTAAAGATGTATGCAACGATTACATATACTATTTAAAAAAACAGATCAATTTGATAAACATTCAAAAACAGCAGGAGAATCTAAAACTTTATGAGGATCTCTATCAAAAACAGATACTCATCGTCGAAGAACTTTCGAACAGATTGAACGAATGGCTTAAAAGAAACAGATCTCTTGGAGTCGAATTTTCAGTCCAACAGAAAACACCATCGATGGTTTCATTATACGATGAACTGATAAAAGAAAAATCAGAGTTTTACAAGATGAAATATTCTTTACCAGATACATCTCTGGCATTAAAAAATAAGATGTTAAAAATCAAAGAACTTGAAAAATCTGTTGATTCAATATCATATTCTCTATACGAAAAACCAGAAGAGGTTGTAAAATACACTGAGTTGAAAATCGATATGGAAGTTGCATTGAGAATAAAAAACGAACTTTTAGGACAACTAAATCTTATAAAAAGTAATCTTGAAAAACCAACAGACAATGTTTTCTTTGTGGATATGGCAACCGTTCCAACATTGAAAAGTTTCCCTCCAAGAAAGGAAATAGTTATCATATCTTTTCTTCTTATTTTTGTGATCGAAATATTAGTTCTGGGGATAAAATATTATCTTGAAACCAATCTTGAAGATAACGAAAGAAAAGAGTTCTATAAATACTTAAAATTGGTTTTCTATGATCCATTTCAGAAAAGAAAAGATATTTGAAAATCTCTTTCTATTTTTATTTATATCATTTTTTATTGTATGCATAATTATTTTTCTCATTTTTGGATACAATATATTTGGAAGTAAGAGAGGGTTGCTCTTTTCTGCCTCCTTTATAGTGATTCTGTTTTCAACCATGATATCTTTACTTTTATCGTTAAAAGATTTTTCAATACTCTATATATTAACTTTGCCATTTTTTTTAAGGTTAAATGTAACAAGGTTTTATTTAGAACTCTTTCAACTAAAGTTCCATCTGATAACAGTTTCCATAATCTTTTTCATAATCATCGGAACACTTAAAATTTTTATCGAAGGGAAATTTCCCAAAACAAGTGATATAAAAGATTTTCTATTGAATTATTCTTTTGTTCTTATGATCACAGGTGGTATAGTATCATCTTTAATAACTGAGACAGCTGTTGGAGGAGATAAATTTGTTTCATTTTTTTCTACAATCTTTGCATTTTTAATTCCATTTTTCATCTTTTTTATCTTTTCAAACGCATTCAAAACCATTGAAGATATAAAAATCGTTCTTCTTTTTTTCACATTCTCATTCTTTCTTAACACGATTTCCGGTTTCTTAAACATTTTAACAAAATTTGATCTGGTGGAACTATTCCTTAACAGAGCATCTTTCAATTTCATAGGGCCAAACGTTTATGCAGCTACCGCCTTAATTTTCGTTCCAGTGACCTTTTATTTTCTTAATGAAGAAAAGGGAAGCAAAAAGTTTTTATTTTTCATATTCTTCATATTCATCAATCTTTCAATACTCATGACCATCAGCAGAGGTGGACTTCTGTCTTTGGTTTTAATTTATTTTTTATTTTTAATTATGGTAAAAGATTTCAGGAGAAATGTTGCAATACTTTTTTATATATCTTCTGGGATTGGGGCTTTAACTTTTGGACTTCTATTCAATGTGATTTCAAGGTTTTTCAACATCTTTACAAGAGCAAAAGTCACTGAATTCAGTACACTCATCAGAGTCAACGCATGGCAACTATCTTTACAACAGATACCCCATCATCCTTTTGGTATAGGCGGTAACCAGTTCCCAAAACTCTGGAGAAACCTTGGAGCTTTTCCTGAACAGTTGGTTCTCCATTCCCATAACCTGATTTTGGGTTTAACTCTCGAGTATGGGATAATAGCAATAATCGGATTTGTTTTTTTAAACGGCTATCTTTTATACAATCTTTATCGGATCTCAAAAAATTTCTCTGGAACAATAAAAAATCTCTCGATCTCATTCTTTATATCAATTCTTTCATTCTTTTTTATGGGAACGATTTCTGAAGGACCAAGAGCACATTTGAACAATGAAAGATTTCTGACAAACGATCCTTTGATAATCTACTATATGTTTCTTGGAATTGTCTATTCTTTTTTAAAAGTGGTTTCAAATGGAAAAAAAGATACTTTTAATCGCACCACCTGAATCTGCACATACTTTGGAGTGGATAAATTTTCTAAAAAAACAAGATATGTTTAACCTATTTTATATTTCACTTAAAAAAGATTTCAGACCTGTAGAAAATAGTTTTTTTATAGATTTTAATTTTCCTTTCTATAAACTGAATCTTTTGAAAAGTTATACCAGAATTCAAAAAATAATAAGTACAATAAAACCGGATCTTGTTCACGCTCACTATCTTTTTCCCTATGGACTCTTAACAATCAACGATCATAAAAAAACTATAATCTCATTCTGGGGAAGTGATATAACAAACGATTACAAAAATTCTAACTTTTTTTTAAAATTTCTTGCTGACCTATCTATAAAACAGGCGGATTACATAACATTTGCTGGAAGTCATTTAAAAAAATTTTTCAATTATAAAATCAAAGAATCTGATCAACTGATCTGGGGTGTTGATAAAAATTTCATTGATCGGATAACCCCTTTTAAAAGGGAAGAAATCGGTTTTTCGAAGGATGATTTTATCGTCTTAAATTTACGCTTTATAAGGGAAATCTTTCAAATCGAGAGAGTCCTGAAAACCTTAAAAGAACTGAACAAAAACTATGAAAACATAAAACTTGTTCTGATAAAAGGAGATGATTCTTCTTACTACAGGATGATAAAGGAAAAATGTAGGAACCTATCTTTTGTGAGAATCTTAGAAAATCTATCAAAAGAAAAGTTCATATCATTGATCAAGGGTTGCGATTTAACACTTTCACTCTCTTTAAGAGATGGGAGTCCAGTATCGGTTAAAGAAGCGATGATGTGCAACAAGATCGTTATATATCAGGATATAGAACCGATGAAGGAATTCTTTGGACAAAAAGATTTTTTAACCTCCCTGAAAACATTGGAAATAGAAGAATTGTATGAAAAGATTTTATTTTATTATAAAAATAGAGATGTTTTAAACGAAACAGGGAAAAATATGAAAAAGTTTGCTGAAGAGAACTTTGAAAGTGAAAGATGTTTCAAAAATGGTTTAGAAATTTACAACAAACTTCTTGGAGAATGATTTGAACAAAATTTTACATCTTTCAACAATACCTGTATGGGTCATGGGGAAAAGTTCTGGAATGCCTTCCGTAATGAAAACCTTAAAATATTATGATGAAAAAGGATTCTATCAACTATACATATATCCATCAAATAAAAATTTTACAGAAGCATTGTTTAAAAATTGTAGAATAGTATCATTAAAAATCCCGGAAATATTTTTAAATCAAAAATATTTAAAATCATATCATCTTTTCAACAAATTAAGATTTATATATTTTTCAACCATATACCCGATTAAGATAAAAAATATTATAAAAAATTTTAATCCCGACTTTGTTTATGCACACCTACAATATATGCCTTTAACTTCTTACATACTTTTTCGAAGAAAAAAACCGATCTTTGTAAGATACTATGGTCTTGTTGATGCTTACAAATATGTTTTAAGTAACAGGTTTTACAAATTTGAAGAAAACCTTCTATCTTTCAGACTGAACCTTACTGGATACATTCTTGTGAACGATGGAACAGCGGGAGATGAGATCGCTTTGAAACGTGGTGTTGATAGAAAAAAAATTTTATACCTTATAAATGGAATCGATAACTTTCCGTCACTAACAGAAGAAGAAAAATTTGAGTTGAAAAAAAATCTCAAAATAAACGAAAAACCTGTTTTTCTTTTCCTTAACAGATTATCAAAACTCAAAGGTGTTGATCTTTTTTTGAACTTCTTAGAAAATTTTTATGAAAGAAAGAGCGTCACTTTTTTAATAATAGGTGATGGAGATGAGAGAGAGAATATGTTAAATTTTTTGGATTCAGAAAAACTTGATTATAGATATATCAGAAATGTAAAACAGAATGAAACTTATAAATATTTTCAAATATCCGATCTGTTTTTATCTTTCAATGTTCTTTCATCTCTCAACAATCCAGTTCTTGAAAGTATTAAAAATAAAACCCCTGTTCTAAGTTTAAAAAGAGGTTTTAAAACTGAATTCATGGACGATTATATTTTCTCCTTTGATACTGTTGAACAGATGGCAAACTTCGCAAAACTTTTTCTTTCTATCATAAGGGATCAAGAGGAAATGAACAAAATAAAGGTTAGATTGAAAAATTTTGAAAAAAATTATATTTGGTCGTGGGAAGACAGGATGAACTCAGAATTTGTTTTTGTTAAAGAAAGGTTGAAAAATGTTTAAAAAGTCACTTTTAACGTTTGCCAGTGAACTGATCATCGTTTTTATAGGTATAGGAACAACGATTATAATCAACAGAGGTTTAGGCCCTGTGAACAAAGGTTACTATGCTTATATAATACTCGTATCGTCTACTCTTTCTATGGTTCTTGAATTTGGATTTTCTACAGGACTTTCTTACTACTCGGGGAAAAAGATATCATTATCACAGGATAAATGGAAAACACTTTCTATCATTTTAATGTTCATATTTCTTCTAATCTCCGTTGTAGCAACTTTCCTTTTGATACTATTTTATGATGATCAGAGAGGTTTTTTTATCATTCCTTTGTTATTTTTTGTCCAGATATCATCAAAATTCACTTTAGGACTCTATCTTGGATCGTTAAAAATAAAACTTTTCAACATCATCAGAACACTTCCAATATTCATCGAGATAACACTATTGATATCCCTTATAATTTTGAAAATTAAACTCACACCTCTAAACATATCTCTTATTTACTTTTTTTCACTTCTCATACCACTTTTAATGTCTGTATATTTTCTGTTTCCTTTTAAATTCCAACCTCCCAACATCAAAGAACTTGTATCGATAACAAGATACAGTTTTTTTATCTATCTTGCGAATCTCATGTCTTTTTTGAATTACAGAATCGATATGTTTTTGATATCCTTCTTTTTAAAACCTGAATACCTTGGATGGTATTCGGTTGCAGTTTTTATAATTGAAAAAACACGATTGTTATCACAATCAGCCTCACTCGTGAATTTTGCATTAAAAGTCAACCAGGATGTAAAAGATTCCTTTGAACTGTCGATGAGGATTGTAAACAGCATCAACATTCTGGTTGCAACTTTTATAGTCATAACAGCTTACCCCCTCATAACCATTCTTTACTCCCCCGCATATAAAGAATCAATAATTCCTATGATCATCCTTGCACCAGCCATACTCTCAAATGGATATGCAAAAATGTTATCATCAGAACTGTCAGGTGACGGTATTATAAACATCCAGTTATTCGCTTCAATAATAAGTGTCATGTTAAACATCCTTTTAAATCTTGTACTCATACCAAAATTTAAAATCGTTGGAGCATCGTTTGCATCGTTATTTTCGTATTCTTTAAACACTTTAATAATTTTAATATTCTTTTTAAAGCATTACAAAAAAAGTTTCAAAAATATGATGATAATCAACAGAACCGATTTAATTAAAATAATGAACTATTTTAAATCATTTTGATATGAATTTTTTTCTTATTTTACTTTTATGTTTTTTTGGTCTAAATCTTAACGGTTCAATCGAAAAAGAATATCTTGTTGGATGGTATCTAAACAATGATGAGAAGATTTCAAAATCTTTCCTTGGCATCGATGGTGGATATTATAAAGATGACTTTTCTGTCTACTATGATCTTTTCATACAATACACTCTTTATAACAGAGAGAAAGATTTAACAAAAATTGATCCTTTAAAATTTCAACCTCTGCTAAAGTTACATCATACAAAATATGTTATAGTAACCCTCCCATCATACTCTACATTTTCAAGAAACCTTTTTTCTTTTTTCAACTCTGATTCAAACAATACCTCAATTTTTCAGTATGGAAAAGTTTTTCTTATAAACAGAAAAAGTAGAAAAATACTGGATGAAGATAATATTAAAAATTATGTCTCTACATTCTGGGACAAAAAAATTCCTACATACGGAGTTCTTAAAGTTAAAAATCTAAAAGAAGAAGAAAAACTTTTGATCGAGATCGATAAAGATAAAATCTTCAATTTAAAGTCGAATGCAGCTGTTAACATATATTTTGATATATTTGGTTTATCATACAAATTACTTAACAAAAATTCTTACATAAACATAATTTTTGATTTATCTTTCGAAGATACTTTTCTCAATTTTATTATCGGGAATAGATCAAACACCTTTATAGATCAAAAATACAAAAATTTTATCAGAACAGATTTTAATATTAGTAAGATTGAAGGTTACAAAAAAATAAAAATGTTAAAACAGGATCGAGTAAAATATATTTTGAACCTACCTACAGATCAAACCCTTGACACAATCTGGCAAACATTTCAATTCAATCTAAGAGATTTTCTTGATGAAAAGTTCGGATTAAAAAATTATAAAATAGTTGGACTAAAAATCATATTAAAAGATACATATCTTGGTAACTTCAGTTTTTCTTATAAAAATCAAAAAAAGATTGAACAGGCAAAATTCATAGTTGACTCTCTGTGTTCTCTTAATGATAAAAGGATCATTGGCTTTTATCTTGAAGATGAGATAGAACCAAAAAATGTGATAAACCTTGACAGATGGTTTTTTGAATATCATCCGGATATTTATAAAAATAATCTTCTAAAAAGATACGATGAAACAACCGTTTACTATATGAACGAGATTATGGATTATGTTAAAAACAAAAACTATATCCCCTTTGTTTTACATTCAGCACAATTTTATGATTATAAAAATGACAACAGACTAAAATTGATGATGTTTGAAGATACATCTTTTCTTCTCACAAGTGATTATATAATGTTTGACGATTATCTCTACGATGAGTTTTTTTTAAAAAGGTTCAAAAAAATATACGATTTTGCAAAACAAAATTCAAAAAGGATTCTTTACATAGGAGATGCATATAAAGATGTGAAAGATGATAAATTTAAGTTTGATAAAATAAAATGGAGATTCTTTTCTCCATATATTTTAGGTTCAAATGGAATAATCTTTTATGCATATTATTATAACAATACGGACAGTAAAGAAAAATTTCAAAATGATTTCTATAAACAAAAAATAGGACTCTTTTCAAAATTTTTAAATGAAACTTCCCTAAAGAGAATAGAACATTCTAAAGAATTTTTTGTTCAAAAAGGATCATATGAAAGATACTCAAAAATAGTTATAACAGGTGATGGGAAAATATTTTTTCTATATCTAACAAACACAAAAGATGAAGATTACCCTCTGAACTGTCAATTCGATCCGGAAGATGAAGATATGACCCATTTAAAATTTCTACTTTACGATAGAAAATTCAGAACATATCAGATCGACTTCAAATATTTTGAAGATCCTGAAAAGGTGAGAGAATATCTCATCCCCATACAAATAAATGGAACAGATCCAGCAGAAATTTTTAAAAATCATGGATTATCAAAATTCAACAACAGGTTTGATATAAAAATAACAGTATTTCAATATATCAAAAAATAGTTTTTATTTAACAATTTGAAAGTTCGACCATTTAAACTTGACATAGATGTTTATAGAGTTATTATTAAATTATGAAAATAGATCAAAAAGAGATTTTGAATGAACTTATAGAAATTTCGATAATGATCAGTTCTATCCCCAATCTCAACCAGCTTCTTGAAATAGTTCTAAAAAAAGCAAGAGAGATAACGAACTCTGATGCTGGTTCACTATATTTAAAAGATAAAAACAGATTGGTATTTCTGATAACCCAAAACGATACGTTAAAAGACATACATAAAAAGTTCAAAGCGTTTCCCATAAACATTGATAAAACTTCAATAGCAGGTTATGCTGCCTTTACAAAAAATATTATCAACATTCCCGATGTTTATATGCTTTCAAATGAGTATCCATTCTCTTTCAATGACGAATTTGATAAAAAAAATAATTACAGAACAAAGTCGATGCTTACAATACCGATGAAGGATAACGAAAATGAGGTTATAGGTGTTTTACAACTTATCAATTCAAAAGATGAAAAAGGTAACATCACCTCATATTCAAAGGAGATCGAAAAGATAATAGAATCGTTTGCTTCCATAGCTGCCGTTTCAATAAAGAATGTTCAACTCAAAGAAAATATCAAAAGAGCATATCTTGAAACGATATACAGATTATCTGTCGCTGCAGAATACAAAGATACCGATACAGGAACACACATAAAAAGGATGAGTAAATATTCTGAACTCATAGCAAAAAAACTTGGATTTTCAGATGAATTTTGCGAGTTGATCCTTTACGCTTCACCATTACACGATATTGGAAAACTCGGTATACCCGATGCGATTCTAACAAAGCCAGCAAAACTTACGCCCGAAGAATGGGAAATAATGAAAAGGCATACAACGATGGGATATGAAATTCTTGCTGGTTCAACAGAAAAATTAATAAATTTTGCCTCTTCAATCGCCTTAAACCATCATGAAAGATTTGATGGAACAGGTTATCCAAGTGGTAAGAAAGGTGAAGAGATTCCCATAGAAGGAAGGATTGTAGCTCTTGCTGATGTTTTCGATGCTCTTGCTACTAAAAGACCCTATAAGGATGCATGGCCATTGGACAAGATACTAACAGAAATAGAAAATCAGAGAAACAAACAGTTCGACGGAAAGATCGTGGATGTTTTCCTATCAAATCTTGATGAGTTTTTAAAAATCCAAAACGAGTTTAAAGAGGATTAAACCTTTAATTTTAAACTCACCATTTTTGCTGTAACACCACTGATTTTTTGTAAATTCTCAAACAATTCTTTTCCCTCTTTGTCGGTTCCAGCAAGTTCAACGATCAAAAGTCCACATTCTGAACATTTATTTTCAACACCATCATGTATTCCCAATCTCGTTTTTATTATACAACCATATTTTGTAAGTGTTTCCTGGACCTTAACAGCAGATTTACTTCTGTTTGAAACAAGAATTAGAATAACATTTTTTTTCATATAACCTCCTTTAAATTGAATTTTAATTCATTTTCCACAAACACTTTATCCCTTATATAAAATTTTAAATCATAACCGGTTAAACTGTCAACAAAAAAACTTTCATTTTCTATTTTTACACTCTGACTCCTTCTTTTCAGAATCGCGTAAAGTTTATCAATTGAAACACTATTAAATTTTTTTTCTCCTGTTAATTTTATAATTTCAAAAAGATATTTCGAATACCCTTCATAGGTAAACTCGTCTAAACTTGAAGGATGAAATATGAAATTGAACACACCATTTAAATCTTTGATCTCACTTAAAATCTGCTCCATATTTTCTATAAATCTCACTCCTCTCATCTCTTCTAAGTTCAGGGCACTATCCATAGAGATAACGGGAAACTCTACAATATCGTTATCAAGGTAAAAAGGATTTGTGAAACCTGTAAAAAAAGAAGATCTTTTTCTATCACCTATTGAAGAATCGGTCTTTACATTCAACTTTTTAAAGATTTCTACATGCTTTTCGGTCAACCTGTTAAGGAAATGGAATCTCACATCGATCGATTCTTTGTCGGTTATACTCTTAAATTTTTCAACCTCATCCGTTATCATTTTTTCACTCAGAAAAGATTCATAGGAAAGATGTAAACCGACATCATATTTTTTTATGAGTTTTTTAAAAAGTTGTTTTGACTGTTTGTAACCATACCTTGATGTGAAGATATCATTTTTTTTAGCAAAAATATAAAAAGTCGCCTTTAAACAATTTTTTTCGAGTATTTTCTGAATTTCATCCATTCTATCCCATGGATCTTGTGCTTTATATTTTTTTTTGATTTTAAAGTACTGAGAAGAGAATTCGTCTTTAAAAAAATTTTTCTTTATTCCATAATAGATATCCTTTTTCCAATCAAAATATCTAATTCTATCAACATCAAAAGTTAAAAGTAAAAAAGGATCTCTTCTCTGAATTTCAAGATAATAACCATTTTTCTTCAAAAAGAATTCTCTAACAGTTTTTCCAATCTCAAAGAGTATCTTTTCGAGAAAAGGTTTCTTTCTCAAAAGTTTTATTTTTTCAAAATCGTCTTTCTTTGTGAATTGGAATTCTTTGAATATCGAAGAATAGATCAAAGCAAAAACATCAAACTTTAAGATCAATGAGTTTGAATGTATATAAAAAAAATCTGACTCATATTCTTTAAAATTGAGATCATGTGTGTTAAAAATTGGGAGATCACCTGAAAAATCTATTCTTTCAACCTTTCCCTGATACAGGAGTGGATCTTCCAGCACATAAACAACATTCCCTTCTATTTTTTCCAACGAGTCAGTATAAATTATCCTGTTTTTCGAAACAGGTATTTCAATTGTCAGGGAACCAAGTACAAAATTTTTTTTTAAAGTTTCAAAATTTTCTTTTTTTAATTTTCTTCTATCTTCAAAAGTTAACATATTTTTTTTCAAGTTTAAAATATAACTTTAAGGAAGGATCAATTTTACTTTTATACTTAGCAATCCTTTCCGTATTAGCTCCAACAAGATCTATTTTATAACCTTTAAAATATCCTCCTTTATAGATCTGGTTCAAAAGTTTTATGGTATCCTTACCTGTTATCACATAAAGGTATGCCACTTTATTTCTGTCATCAAAAAGAACGGCAACACTCGCTTTTGAATTTGCAAATATTTTCAGTAACTCTTTTTCTTTAAGTGAATCGATGACATATGTAAAATCTTTTTTATCTATTGGAGTTTTCCCCTTATAGGAAGCCAAATAATCCTGATAGAGTTTCTGAGAATCGGTTACCAATTTTAACTCATCAAAGGAACTCGCATCGTTCTCTTTAAACTCCTCTACTATATAAGAGTAACATGGAATAACATTTATTCCATTCCACTGAAAAATTCTAACATCATAAAAATCGTAATGTAAGGGTAAGGAAAAATAAACAAAATTCTTATTAAGAAAAATAGAATATGTTGATACTATTTCTCTAAATCTAAAAAATTTCTTTTTCTCATGTTCAGGATCGTTTTTCAATATGATATTGAAGAACTGTGTGAACTGTGGAGTTAAAAATACTTTACTGAAAAAGAACCTTCTCTCATTTACAGGGAAAAATGCTTCGATTCCATTTTCAGAGGATACGGAGTAAATTTTAATGTTTTTTATTCCTCCAAAAGTTTCAAGATATTTCCTTGAAACAAAAACGTTGAATCCAAAAAAATTTTCAGAACTCTTTTCGTAAAAATCAAAATCGATTCTATCTATTTTCATCAACATAAAGATACTCTTTCAGTTTTTCCAACCTTTTCGTTTTTATTCCGTCAATATATAAAAGTTCTTCTATCTTTTTGAAACCGTTTAAACTATCTCTCATCCTTATAATCTTCTGCGCAGTTTTTTCACCTATTCCCGGGACTTTAAGGAGATCATTAAATGTTACACTGTTGAGTTCATATTTTTCAGAATTGGTCTTAAAATCGTTTGTTTGAAGTTGTAGAAACTCAATTTCCCTATTTTCAACTTTCTGGTTGAACAAATAGATAAACATTGAAAATAACAGTATAACCAAAGACAGAACAAAGAAAACTCTATCTGTCATATATTGTTTCAATTAAAACCTCCGCAACATCTTTCAAACTGTTCTCACTACATTTATCGGGAGTATCATATATCGTATGCCAGTACCTGTATTCGATATCTATTATATCAACACATTTAAATCCTTTTTTGTTTAAAGGTATATGATCATCTTCAACAGGATAACCTATCATGTTTACAAAACTTTTTTTATTTAACTTTTTTGCCTTTTCAAATATTTTGTCATAGAGTTTAGAATTTGCAAATTCAGAGTTGATTTCCCTTTTTATCGTCAGATCACAATCTCCCACCATATCAACAAGTATTGAAACTTTTGGAATCTTCCCAGCATAGTTTTCTGCAAAAAACTTTGAACCGATGAACCATTCTTCCGGATGTGTAACTGTCCCACCATCCTCTCCATCAAAAAAAACAAAATCTATTCTCTCGTTGTATTTGTTTTCTTTAAAAAATTTTGCAAGTACCAAAAGAAGAGCAGTTGAAGAAGCTCCATCGTTTGCACCAGGGGTTGGTCTCCCTTTTACATTGGAAAAAGGCCTTGAATCAAAGTGTGAAAATAACATAACGTTTTCTTCTTTTTCTTTGTTTAAAATTCCTATTATATTACAGAACTCGATTTCTTTTTTTGAATATGAAACCCTTTTTTTAAATTTTTGAACATAAACAGTATCAACATAATTTTTCAAAAAATTAACGATAAAATCAACAGTTTTTCTATGTGCTTCACTACCTGGTACCCTTGCTCCAAAAGAACATTGTTTTTCAAGAAGTAAAAAGGAGAGTTTTGCATCAAAATCAAGACAAAAAAAATCAACTTTTAAAAGAAGAAAAAAACTAAGAAGTAAAAATCTTTTTAAAAATTTCATCAGCACTCTTCTTTAATTGTTCTATAGAACCAGTATTTTCAACAACAAAATCACTGAAAAGTATTTTTTTATCATCCGACCACTGGTATCTATCAAGCAACTTATAGAGTTCCCTGTCAGCACCTCCCCTTTTTTCAAAAATTCTTCTAAATCTTTCCTCAAAATCACCATCTTTTATAAGTATTATTGTATCAAAATAATAATCTATCTGCCATTCGTAAATGAGTGCGGCATCCAGAATCACATCATCATATTTTTCACAATTTTCTATTATGTAATCGGGAAGATGAGTGTACATCCAGTTGTTGTATTTAACGAAAAGATTCTCATCTTTCACAATACTCTCCTTTAACCTTTCAATATAGTTTTGATCATGTTTTAAACCGAGATAAGCAAATATATCTTTTTGATTTTCCCGCAAAAGTTCTTTCCCCAGTTCATCACCGAAAATTATTTTTATTTTTCCCTTTGAAAGGAATTCTGCGAATGTAGTTTTTCCAGATCCAAATTTACCGGTTATTCCTATTTTCATTTTTTATAGCAGAATGTTATAAAACTCAACCATTTTTTTCTTGGATCATCGGTTATTAAAACTTTTTTTGATAAAGTTTTTTCATTGAAAACAGGTTTTCTTTTTTTTCTATTTCTAAAAATTATATTCAGAACATCTTTCCTTCTGAAAAGATCCCATAAAAATTGTAGTATGTTTAATTTTAACCTGTTTGGAACAAAAATATTTGTGAAGGGATAAAGAAAAATTTTTAGTTTTGTGATTCTACCGATTTCATTTTTTAAAGGAATTCCTGTGAACGTTATTCCAAAGATCTTGTAAAAATCAAAATATTTTGCAAGAATAGAATCAAGTTCATAATAGTTGAACTCTCTTATGTGATGATGGTTCCATGGTGTTTGAAAGGGTAGTAACCTTAAATTTGAGTTTGGAGTTGTAAGGATCAAAACACCATCATCTTTTAAAATTCTCTTCATCTCAAAAAAGAATAGATCTATATTTTCCATGTGTTCAAGAACCTGAAACGCAACAACAACATCAAAATTTTTGTCCTGGAACATCAGCCCCTTTTTTTCAAGTTTATCTATAAGTAAAAACTCAAGATTTTCCTGACCATATTTTTCCCTTGCGATTTTAATCACATCTGGAGAAAGGTCTACACCAACAACTTTTTTTGCATATTTTTTCAATATTTGACTTCCATATCCAAAACCACACCCAAAATCAAGTACAACTTTATCCTTAACATAATCTTGTATGAGTTCATAGGACATTTTATGAAAAATTAAAAGAGGAAACGACTCGTTGTTCTGGGTTAAGATTTCAGGATCCAACCTTTCACTTGTTTTTTCCATTTTAATCCCCTTCAGTTTAAATTTGTTTTACCTTTAACATTGGTTAACAACCTTTCAAATAGAGAGAATAAAAAAACAAAATATAATCTTATGATGATCCCACAGTAAAGTATGAATTTAAAGATTCCAGTTTTTATAAAATGTTTTCTAAAGAAATTAAACATTCCAAGGTTGTGGTAAACCTGAGCTCTGGAAAAACCCTCTTTCACACTCGCCCCATGAAAATGGAAAACAATAGCATCGGGTAAAAAAACAACCCTTTTCCCTGATTTTTTGATCCTATAACACAGATCGGTATCCTCAACAAAAAGTTTAAAATTTTCATCAAAGAAACCAATTTTTTCTACCAGATCTTTTTTTAACATTACAGCCGCACCCATCATCCAATCAACATCCTGTATTTTATCATAATCAAGATATTCAAGCATAAAATCTTTACTTATCGGGTTGTTTGGAAAAATGTTTCTTAAAAGTGATTTTCTACCAAAAAAAACATTCAGATAGTTTGGAAACCTTCTACATGAGAGCTGTAAACTTCCATCAAAATTTTTTAATTTCGCTCCAACCATCCCGACATCGTCGTTTCTTTCAAGAAAATCTGCCATCCTTTCAAGTGCGTTTTCGGTCACTATGGTGTCAGGGTTTAACAAACAGAGAAAATCACCATTACTCCTCTCCATAGCAAGGTTGTTTGCGTATGCAAATCCTTTATTCTTTTTCAATCTTATCAACCTGACATTTTTAAACTCATCATAAACTATTCTTGCGGTACTATCAGAGGAACAGTTATCTACAACTATTATTTCAAACTCCCTTTTTTTAAAAGAGGAGATAACACTCTTCAAACAACTTCTTATGAATTTTTCTGAATTATAAGTTACAACTATTACACTTATCATAACTTTTTCAAAATGGTTAGAATTCTCAATCTCCAGACAAGCCAAAAAGCTTCCCATATAATCTTTTTGTTCATCTTTGAATAACCATCAACTCTATCTCTGAAAATTATTGGAATCTCTTTAACCCTTCCATTTTTTCTATAAATTTTTACATCTATCTCTATTTGAAAAGCGTATCCATCAGATTTTATTTTTGAAAGATCTATGTTTTTCAAAAAGGATACTCTATAACATTTGAAACCACCAGTGAGATCATCTATTGGAACACCTGTTATCAATTTAGCATAAATGTTTGCAAAATATGAAAGCAAAAGTCGTTTCATTGGCCAGTTTACAACACTGACCCCATTGCAATACCTTGATCCAATAACAAGATCATAATTCTGGATCTCTTTCAAAAATCTTTTTATATCATCAGGATCATGAGAAAAATCAGCATCCATTTCAAAAACATAATCATATCCTTTCTCTATCGCGTACTTGAATCCAAGAACATAAGCGGTTCCAAGTCCCATTTTTTTAGGTCTCTGAATAAGATTTATCCTCTTATCCTTCTCGATCATACCTTTCACAATATCAGCTGTTTTATCAGGTGAATTATCATCGATAATAAGTACTTCAATCGATTCATCCTGTTTTAAAACTGAATTGATAATTTTTTCTATGTTATCCTTTTCGTTGTAAGTTGGAATAATTATTAAAGTTCTCATAAATTAACCTCTCATAAATTATACAAAAATTTTATCTTCTGTTCAACATTATCCTTTTTTCAAAAAAGAAAACTGAAAGGGCAATAATTATTCCGAAAATTGATATCAGAAGTGAAACAAACTGTAAATTCGGGGAGAAAGAAAATGTGATCTTATTTTTCCCTTTTTCAATCTTCACTCCTCTGAATATTCCATCAGCCTTCAACAGTTGAGAACAATTGCCATTTACATCAACTTTCCATCCTTTATAGTACTGGTCAAGCATCAAAAGTATAGATTCTTTGTTTGTTTGGACCGTGAGAGAAACTCTGTTGGGTGTATAGATTATAGAATCTATTCTATACTCTAAATTCCCATCGGTTTTTTGTAAATCTACTTCTGAGTTTTCAAGAATCGCATATTTTCTTGGATTGAAATCTTCTCTATCGATTATACTCAAAGCTTCATTTATACTATTTACTTTTATAAAAGAATCCACAACGAAAAATCTTGGAACAAAATCGGTTGAAATATGCAACATATAATCGTTGCCATAGAAGAATGGTTGAAATCCCATATTTCTAAAAAGGTTTTGATAGAAAACAATCATATTCTGTGTTGAAACAGGGTATCCTGTTGTATCCTCGGGAATTTTTGGAGTTATCAGGTATTTCACATTCAACAACTTCAGCCTGTTCTTTTTGTCAAACAATGTTTGTGGATTGAACATGACAGAACCGGGATTGTTGATAAAGATCTGATATTCATAAAAAGGACTTGGATGTATGCCAGATATTGTTTGGATTCCATAGAGATTTAAAAAATCGTTTTCACCATAGGAAATTGGAAAAACTCGAAAGAGATCCATATCTTTCTGGATCTGTGAAACAACCTCATCCTTTCGATAGTATTCACCAGGTGACGGAACTGAAACTATATAATCTTTGGAATAATAATACATCTCAAAAAATTGAAATAAACTCAAAGATAGCAAAAGATATAATGTGTTGATACGTTTAAATTTTGAAATAACAAAGAAAACTGAAAAGATAATTATTATATTGAAAACAATTACTGATTTTACACTGTTCAAACAATATCTGAGGTTATTAATTCTCATCTGTTTTAAATTCTCAGAAAAAGTTTTTAAAATATTTTTTGAAAAAATATCCTCGTATATACCTGGGAAAAGAATAATCGAAAGACCAAGAAGAGTTATCAGAATCAAAGATATTCTCAAAGATTTTGAGTCATTATCCTTTAATATAAAAGATGATAATGTTACAAGACAGAAAATATTTATAAAGATGATGAGTTCGGGTGCTCTGAATTTATCAAAATACGGAAACATCATCCAGAAAAATCTAAAAAATGGGGTCTTTCCACCAAGTGCAATTAAAAGAGTTATAAAGAAAACAATCGTAAAAAATTTTTGAACTCTATCCTTTTTACTTTTGAAAATTCCAGCCAATCCAAAAAACATTACCAGTATTCCTGGATAGGAGTGGTGAAGTTTGAAGGGATTTTCACCCCAATATGTGTTGATCTGTCCAACGTTTACACCAGAGAAACCATGGAAGAACATGTCAATAATATCGGGAAATCCCATTGACCAACTGATAGAATAGTTATAATCTCTCGATATTCCCCTTGCAGCATCAGGCAAAAATCTTAAAATTGGAACATATTGAACCGCCGAAACAAGAAAAGTAATAAAGGTAAAAAAGATTAAAGAAGAATATATCATCAGACTTTTTTTGTTAAAATTCTTATCAAGTACCATCGGTAAAAACACTGTTATCATAAGAAAAATTAAAAAACCTAAATTCCTGTTTACAAACGAAAAAATCACTCCCAAAATGAATGAAACAAAAAAAGTCCAGTTTCTATATTTGTGTTTAAAATCGCGGTCAATATGTAAAAATGATATGAAAAAGAGTGAGGTTAATAAAACATAGTAAGATGACTGAATGTGACCTGAAAGAAACATAAATCCTGAAGCGATCCCTCCAAATCCATAATAAAACAATTTTTCTTTTTGAAACCCCATATAGACAAAATACATAACAAGTGGCAGATAGGACATAACGATAACTCTTCCATCATGTCCACCATATGTTTCAGTTAAAATTATTCCGGTGAACATATAAGAAATACTTCCAAAGAAAGATATATCTTTACTTTCTGTTAACTCTTTTAGAAAAATGTATGTTCCAAATCCTGCTACAAACGAATGAATTACAAAAGTCAGAGTCCACAGGATAAACATCGGGATAAACAACTTTAAAAATAGAGTCACAGGATAGAATATATCCCCAAGGAATCCCTCGCCTGTCGGAATCCCTGCGAATTTCATAGGATTCCATAAAGGAAAATTCCCACTCATTATATTTTCCTGAACAAAATATCTCTGTATATACTCTCCCATAACCCAATCTGTTCCAAATAGCATCTTTCCTGTGAAAAGAACTTTTCCAAAAATTATCAATGGCAAAATCGCAAGAATTAAAATGTAAACGGTGTCTTTTCCAATACTATTTTTCATTTTTCCTCCATATTTTTTTATCACCTATAAAGAAGAAAAGATAGAATATTTCACCTATTGTAACTTGAATTCTTGAGAGCAGAGAGCCGATAACAGCTATTTCATTTCCAGTGTATCCTTTCAAAAGAAAGAACATCATACCTTCTCTCACACCTATACCAGCAGGCATTAAAAGAGATAAGAATCCAACAACCCAGCTTGAAGGATAAACGCTCAACAGTCCTACGAAATCGTAAGTTTTTAATGTGAAAGAGTATATCAAAAAATAAAACTCAACACCTGAAAAGATCCATACCAAAAAATAAAGAAGCATTATAAAAATGTATTCACGAAATTTGATAACAAAATCAAATTTTTCCTTTTTCAAAAATCTGAACAGGATATTTATAACTTTTGTAAAAACGACTGGCAACGATAACAGTATGAAAAATAGAAAAAGTGTTAAAGATAGAATGATATAAAAAATGTTTTGATCCAACCTGATCAGTGTAACAAGAAAGAAAAACGCACCCGTCAAAAGAAGCAGATATGTTTCAAGAACAACGGCAGTGAAAGATTTTTTCTTTGGAACACCAACTCTTTCAAGCAATGCTATTCTTCCAACAGTAAACCAGAGTTTCCCTGGAATATACTTACCAAACATTGAAATTCCTATTATCCTCATCAATGTATAAAGATCAACATCATGTCCTAAAGATTTTAGAATCCTTTTAAATGAAAAACACATAAAAAAATACCACACAGGTATCATCATAAAAGAGAGTGTAAGAAAATAGAAATTGAACTTAACAGATTTAAAATTGACCTGTTTTATATAACCAAAAAGTTTATAGAATATAAAAAAAACTATCAAAATAACAACTACAACCAAAATAAAATTAAAAAATTTTTCCCTTCTATTCATTGACTAAATCCATGTATTTTTTGTTAACTCTATCGATCGAAAATTTTTCCCTTATTTTTCTAAAACCGTTTTCCTGTAACTCTCTGTAAACCTTTTCATTTTCGATAAGATAATTTATTTTTTCTGCGAGTTCCTTTTCATCTTTTTCTGTAACCAAAAGTCCCGTCACTCTATCCTCTATTATATCAACGATTCCTCCAACATTAGTACCTATTGAAACCGTTCCGTTAATGATCGCTTCAACAAGAACCATACCAAGTCCTTCTGTATCACCATTTCTGTCATGGATTGCAGGTAGAACAAATATTTTACTTTTTCTATAATATCCAATCAAATCCTTATCACACACAAAACCGAGAAATTTTACACGTTCTGAAACTTTTTCTTTTTTTACCAATTTTTCAAGTTCACCTTTTTTATACCCATCACCAACAATGTAAAGTTTATAATCAGCATTTATAAACCTCATCGCTTTGATAAGATAATCTACACCCTTTCTCTCAACCAATCTTCCAACAAAAAGAATTATGTTCTCTTTTTCCGAAAAATTGGTTTTTTCGTCAATCTGAACACCATACGGTATAACTTCTATCCTGTATTTTCCATTGCCAACAATCTCTTCTATCTGTTTTTTTGTATATGTAGAGATAGCAACTATTTTATAAGAATTCCTCAAAATCAAATCGAGGATAAATTTTTTACCAAAAAAATTTTTTTTGAAGAGTTTTAATTCAGCACCATAAAATACAGAAATTATTTTCTTTTTTAAAAATAGTTTTGCGGGAAAAGAGATAAAAAAAAGTGGAAATGGCCAATGGACAAATATAAAATCTACCTTTTCACTTTTGGAAATTTTTAAATTCTCAATTATTCCCGCTAAAAAAAATAAGGGTAAAAGAAGGAATGCCTTCCTATTAAATTTCAAATAATCCATTATCGTATAATCATGGGTAATCTTCATAAGATTTTTCGGTGCATAGTTGAATCTAAAAATTTTAATTTTCTTGTATTTTTGTTTTCTGGATACATTTTTATAACCTGAGGTTAAAACAAGAACCTCACTCGTTTTCGACTGTTCTTCAAGAAGATCAACAAGCCAGGGAGTTATAATATCTTCTCTATTCCTTTTAAAGGCGGTTGCTATATGGAGTAATTTCATATCAATTAAAAAAACCTATTTTTAAAATCGTATAAAATGTTCTTATCGCATCTTTGATTCTGATTTTTTTACCCTCTTTATAACTTCTTGGATAATAGTTTATCGGGATCTCCTTAATCTTGACTCCCATCCTTTTCAGTTTCATCGTTATCTCTGGATCTATTCCAAATCCTTTCGAAGTGATTTCAATCCTTTTGAAATAATCGCTTCTCACCATCTTATAACATGTCTCCATATCCTCTATTCTCTGTCCAATAAAAAATGATGTTGAAAAAGTCATGATCATATTCCCCAGAAACTGTAAGAAAGTTAATTTCTTTATGTTCTCTTCAGTAAATCTATTACCATAACAAGCGATACTTTTCCCCTCGATGATCGGTTTCATGAGTTTAACTAAATCGTTTGGATCATATTCAAGATCAGCATCCTGAATAACAACTACATCTCCTGTAACAAATTTTTGTCCAGTTTTTATCGCACCAGCTTTACCAACATTTTTGTCGTGGAATTTTATTTTAATGGAATCATCTTTGAGATTTTTTAAAATCTCTCTTGTTCCATCGGTAGACATATCATCAACAACAATTATCTCTTTATCTAATGGAACATTTTTTACTTTTTCTATTATCTTTAAAATGTAATCTTTTTCATTATAAACTGGAATTATAACGGAGAGTTTCATAACTTTTTTTTCAACTCTTCGATATCCTCAATAACTATCGATATCAGTTCGGATACAAAACCAAGGATGAACATCAAAAGACCTGAAATTATTAAAAGTATCACAAGATATAGAATTGGCCTAAAACCAAAACCAAAAAAGAATCTTACGATCAAGGCAATAATACCTATTAAAAAACCAAGTATGAAAAGAATACCTCCACTTATTCCAAAAAATATCATCGGTTTTTTCAAAAATGTTGTTAAAAATTTAACGGTCAAAAGGTCAAACAATCCGATCAGAATTCTGAATGAACTCGAATATTTTGAAACACCATGTTTTCTCGGGTAAAGGGTCACCTTTTCTTCAGTCACAGAGAACCCTTTTTCGATTGCAAGAGATACAATATATCTGTGCCAATCTCTTCTTAAATGGATCGAATCAAGAACCTCTTTTTTGAACGCTTTAAGTCCATTTTGATCATGTATTGGAAGATTGAAAAATTTTCTTGAAAGATAGTTATAAACCTTTGAGACGAACGCTTTTTTATATTTACCCTGTTTCCAGCCAGTACAGATATCAAAATCATCATTCTCTATTCTCTTTACCAATTTAAGACAATCATCAAAAGAATATTGCATATCAGCATCATAGATGACAAAAATTTCTCCTGAAGCGACCTCTCTCGCTGTTAAGATACCGGCTGTTTTGCCAAGATTTTTTTTATGTTTTAAAACTTTTATGTTCTGGAATTTTTTTGACAACCCAAAAGCTTTTCTGTAAGTCCCATCATTAGAACCATCATCCACAAAAACAAGTTCCCACGAATAATTCTGACTTTGATTGAACCTGTCGAAAGTTTCAAAAAGTTCCTCAACATTTTCAACTTCATTGAACGCTGAACATAAAACTGAGACTTTTATCATTTTATCCTCAACACTTTATCAACGATTTCTTGATTTTTGTTTTTAAATTTAATATAGTAAATACCCTGAGGGAGTTTGTCATCGATAACTATTTCAGTTTTTCCATTCAAATTAAATCTTCTGTTGACCACTTTCTGTCCAAGAGCATTGATAACATCTATTTCAACTTTTCCACTGCCTTTCAAAATAACTCTGTACGGATTATTTTCAGACCAGTAAAAAGTACTCGTATAAAGTATCATTCCGTTTCCAAAAGAATCAATGTTCACACTTCCAATTTTACTCTTTAAACCACTCGTTCTTATCAAAAATAAATTATATGTTCCCCCATCAACATTTTTATGAACAAACCTGTTTGTTTTTTTCACACTTTTAAAAATTTCTTTTTCATTAAATTCAATTGAAACTTTAGATAAATAAGGATCGTCGATTTGATACTCGATTATCACATTTTCACCATCTCTTCTTGATGTTATGTTTACATTTTCAAGTTTGGTATCGATCGAAAAATTATTCTTTCCACCGGCCTCTTTATACCTTGCAACAAACTCCTGTAAAAACATTTCAGCAAAATATTTTGAATGCAATATAACACAGTTTTCATCGTTACCTGTTTCAGCAGCATCAGTCCAATTGTATGAGCCCGTTATAACAATCGGGTTTGAATTCCAAAGGTCAGCATCGATAAGCATGTATTTATGATGTAAGAGATTCCCTGAAACACTATCTTTAAATACATCAGCAGGTGGAGACCATGGGTTGTTTGAAAACGAACTATTGTAAAGTCCTCTCATATCGAGTGACTTTGAATAATCGGCATTCCAGTAGGTTGCATCAAAAACCCCTCTGACAACAACTCCATTATCATATTTTGATTTCATTGCATCACATATACCCTGATGAGAAAATGTGAATATACAAAAATATATCGATTTGTTTGCCGTTGCGATTGCATTTATTATTTTTGAGGCAACACCATCCGATGGTGACATGTAAACTTCAACGGTATCGTTTGCGACGATGAATTTATGGGTTATATTGTCTGTTTTCTGCGTTGAAAATTTTGATTTTGTTGAGTCGGGAACCATTGTTGTAGAGCCCCACATCTCTGAAAATTCTTTAATAAAATTTTCTGCAACCTGCCTGTCTTTAATTATTATAGAATTGTTTGCATTCAAATCCGTACAGTTATCAGTTACATTCCAGGAACCTGTAAATGTTATCGAACTATCGATAACACAAAATTTGTTATGCATCAGATTTGAACCACCATAGGTTAAAGGATAATCATCATCAATAACCTTAATCCCTGCAATTTCAAGTTGTGCTATTTCTGGTAATGTTCTGTTATCCTTATCTGTTATAAATCTTATCTTAACTCCTCTGTTGTGCGCTGCAACGAGTGAATCAGCCACTATCCTACGATCAAAGTCATAGAAGCAACAATCGATAGTTTTCGTTGCTCTATGAATATAACTACAGAGTATACTATCAAGCGCTGAAGTATCCTCTGCTATATTGTATATTCCAAGTGTTTCCTCAACAGTTTTGTTGAAATGGACATCAAAAAAAGTATCAAGTGTATCTATAACTATGTATCTATAATAATCTGCTGGAGCAAGCGGTGGTAAAAATCTTGTTCTGTTTTTACTATCATAACCTTTAATATAGTACCTTATATCTGTATGAACAGGATAAGAAGGTATAGTTTCAACATATGTGGTATCATTGATTTTTGCCATCAAAATTGAATCTTTTGTATAAAAATCGTTTGTTGAATAAAAGATTTTTAAATACTGAATCGTTGTATCAGATAAAGCATTGCATGATATAACAGCATAATCAAGAAATGTTGGTGATGCAGGTGTTCTCATGTGATTTTTAAGAGAAAAATATGAAGGGTTAAGTCCACCCGTGTCAGGACCTGCTGTTGATTGTCCCGCTGCTCTATTCCAGACATAAGATAATGATTCTGAAACCTCTCCAGAATATTCTTTTCCTTCAGAATCTTCAGGCCATCTTATGTATGATAGATCTGTAACCGGTGTTATGGATATTGGATACCAGACACTTTCGGGATTTACGGTTGTATATTTTGTTATATATGCAAAACAATCGATTATCGAATCCAAACTATTTTTTAGATATACCTGATCACCAGTATTTGCCAGAGCAAAACTACCTGAGATCTGGAGAGGTCTTGTTCCACTTGTTCCTGGATACGCCGCAAAATCAGGATAGAAACCATACTGTTTGTAAAAAGAATCAGCATACATGGCAAATGTTATTTTCCCCTGAGGATAAAGGTAATAGTTGCTGGAAGGTATAGTCCAGATTCCCTCTCCATCTGTTATTTTCCATCCATCGATAAGAATTGGTACTTCACCTTTATTAAAAATCTCTATCCATTCTGATCGATCTCCTCCTATACTCGGATCGACAAGAACTTCGGTTATCAAAGGATTATGTGAAAAAAGAAAAACAAAGAAAAAGAGAGAAATAAGAAACAAAATTTTTTTTCTCATAATTTTTAGCATTCTTCAAGATTTTGACAATTTCCTGTCCATCTCTCTTAACCTTCTGACAAGGGTTGTTATCAAAGCACCAAGCAATGGATCCTCTTCTATCTGTTTTAAAAGTGCTTTTCGATCTATGATTATAACTGTTGAATCTTCAAGAGCTGCTGCTGATGCAGATCTCGGTCTTCCATCTATTATAGCCATCTCACCGAGAAACTCTCCCTCAGTGATAATGTTCAACCTTTTTTTACTCTCACCTTCGTTAACAAAAATCTCGATCTTTCCACTTTTCACAAGGTAAACCTCATCCGGAGGATCTCCCTGCTTGAATAACAGTTCCCCTTTCAGAAAAGTTTTTTCAAATTTTTCTAAAATATCTTACCCCCTTTTTTTCGAAGGTTTCTTTATCTCCCAATCAAGAACAAGAGGAGCAACTATAAAATCTGAAGAATATGTTCCAACTATAATTCCAACGAGTAACGCAAAAGCAAAGTCGTTTAAAACTTTTCCTCCAAAAACAAAAAGCATAAAAACAACAAAAAGTGTAGTCAAAGATGTTATCAACGTTCTTCCAAGTGTCTGGTTCAAAGATTTGTTCACTATGGTTGAAAAATTGTCCTTTCTCATAAGTTTTAAATTTTCTCTTATCCTGTCAGAAACGATTATTGAGTCGTTGATCGAATATCCTATTAGAGTTAAAAGAGCAGCTATTATCTGGACTGACATCTCTCTTCCGGTTATGGTTAAAAGACCAAGGGTTATTGTAACATCATGGAAAAGTGCTATTACAGAAGCAACTCCAAACCTGAATGTAAATCTAATCCAGACATAAACCATTATTCCAAGGAGTCCAAGTAAAACTACCCATAATGACTTTAACTGTAACTCTTTTGACATTATCGCTCCAACAACTTCCTCTCTATCAACTCTTGGATTTTCCTGTGAAAATTTTTCCTTCAACGAGTTTATTATTTTTTCAGTTGGTGAAAGTTCGACTCCTTTACTGGAGACCTTATAAAGTGTATCCTGCCAATCTGAAACGACCTGAACATTCTTTAAATTTGCATTTTTCGAACAAACGAAAATCTCTATTTTCTTTTCAACTCCTTTATTATTTGTCCTGTCAACACCAAAAGCATAGAGTGTAACCAATGAGTCCTTTTTTAAATCATCAATCGAAAAGTTCAGAATACCAACTTCCTCTCTTGAATCGTAAATATCTGATGGAGTAAGTTCTTTTATTTCTTTAAAAATTTCAGATCTCACAAAAATATTTTTTATTGGAGACTTTTCATCATAAACTTTTATTTTTACTGTTACATTCTTTTCCCCCAGAGTCGGATTAGGATAGGTTGAAAAACCAACAACAACCGGTCCAGTTGTATCCTGAACCTTTTCATAATTCTCTTGAACTTTTATCAAAAAATCGTTTTCAGATCCATATTTCTGTATAACAGCATTTTTATACCCCAGAGAGTTCATTACCTCTCTTAATTGATCAATCTTAACCTCTTTCTCAAAATGAACCTGTAAAACTATTCCACCTGTAAAATCGATCCCAAGGTTTAAACCTTTATTGAAAACTATCGTAAGTAAACTACCTATTACAAGCAACAGTGAGATTATGTAGGTTATCTTTCTTATCCCAACAAAATTTATCTCTGGAAGATTTATCCTCTTAAAATTCATCTTTCCTCCTATATGGACAATTTTTTAAAGTTTGGATTGGAAGTGATTATATCAAAAATAACCCTTGTAACGAATATTGCTGAGAAGAAACTTATAACAAGACCAAGCCCAAGAGTTACAGCAAAACCTTTTATGGGTCCTGTTCCAAACCAGTAAAGTATGAGTGCGGTAACAAGTGATGTAAGGTTTGCATCAAAAATCGTTGAAAACGCTTTTGAATAACCTGCTGAAATAGCTGTTTTAATTGTTTTTCCTGATGCCAGTTCCTCTCTGATCCTTTCAAATATCAGAACATTTGCATCTATTGCTGTTCCAACAAGGAGTATCAAACCAGCCATTCCCGGAAGTGTAAGAGTCGCTCTAAACAAAGAAAGAACTGCAAGAAGAATTATAAGGTTTAAAATCATCGCAAAATCGGCTATCATTCCTGATAGACCATAATATATCGCCATGAAAATGAACACAACAATAACACCGTATAAAAGAGATCTTATTCCCTTTCTAATCGAATCACCACCAAGTGTTGGACCAACAGATCTTTCCTCGATTATTCTAACAGGGGCTGGTAAAGCACCGGCTTTCAAAATCACAGCAAGATCCTTTGCATCATTTATTGTTGCATTTCCCATGGAGATTTCCGTATTTCCAGAAGGTATCCTTTCCCTTACAACTGGTGCAGAAACTATCACACTATCAAGTGAAAAAGCGATCCTTCTTCCAATGTTTGATCCCGTTATTGAAGCCCATTTGTTTTTGGCATTTTTATTCATAGTCAATTCAACTTTTACACCGTATGGGTTATCACTCGTTCCTATTGCTGCTCTCGCATCAAGAATAGCATCACCTTTCAAAACAGGATTTTTTTCGACAAGGTAAAGCATAGTCTGATTAACTCCATCCCTGTTTTTCTCTTTTCCCCACATAAAAATATAATCTGATGGAATCAGATTTTTTATTTCTTCTTTTGAAAGGATGTTTTTTACAAGTGATATATTTTCAGGATAAACTACAAAGTCAACTCCATTATTATCAACAAGAGTTGATATTAGAACTGTATCCTTCATCTCTTCAAGTTTCTTATCTATATTTTCAAAAACTTTTTGAACAACAGTATTCTCGGCAACTATTCTAAACTCAAGTTGTGCTGTTTTTCCAATAAGATTCTTTGCCCTCTCTCTATCAACAACTCCAGGTAACTGTATACTTATTCTGTCATTTCCCTGTTTTTCAACAAGTGGTTCAGTTACACCAAACTGATCTATCCTATTCTTCAAAATTTCAAGCGCTCTATCAACAGCACCATCAGCTTCCTCTTTGCTTAAAGAAGTTTTATCAACTTCAAGGATAAGGTTCATTCCACCTTGAAGATCAAGTCCAAGATGGAGTGATCTATTTCTCAAACTGTTTATCTGTTCATAAGTCATGTTGATTTTATCTTTGTCAGATAAAGTATAATAGCGAAATGTATAGTAGAGTTGATATAAGGATATAATTAAAATCACTACAACAATTAAAATTCTCCATCTGAGATCAAGTTTCATCGATCCTCCTTATAAATAAGTTATTTTACTCAGATTTAAAGGTTATCATATTTTAAAGATTTAGTCAATATTTGGAATCTCAACTTCAAAATCTAAAACTTTCAATATTTATATATTTGCTTCCCCATGTATACGACAGACTCAATTCGATGAAAAAAGCATAATCGGTCGCTCTCTCTTTTTGAAGGAGAAGCAGATCTTCATCTGTATACCCTGCTTTTTCTATGTTCCTTTTGTCTCTTGGAACAACAAAATCTCCATACAGATTAACAGAAAAACCTTTAAAAAAATACAGTTTCATACTTCCTTCAAGAGAGAGAGAATATTGATCAAAATACTGGATATAGTTAGACCCTATAAGAGATAATGAAACATTACCTTTTGGGAATAAAACATCATAAGACAACTTTACAATATTTCGTTGCAGGATCTCTCTTATCTTATCATAAACCGTCGTATCATAGTATATTATAAAGGATGGTTCATATTCATAGGAAACTTTTAATAATCTCGTGTTCCCTTCAACATATGGGAAGAAACTGTATTCTATTCCAATCGAAAGATCATTTTTCAATTTATAGTTTGAAAAAATCGAATTGTATCCATCAAGTTTCACTCTACTTGACATTCTATCATTTATCGCTTGAATGTATTCTATTTCTGAAAAAATATTTCTATTAAAACTCGTTAGAACTCTATTCGAATCAAGGTAAAAATATTTTTTGCTCACAGAAAAAGAAAGATCAAGTTTTATCTGATCATAATTTATAAATCTGTTACCACCGAGTTTAACTTTTAAAAGATTATTCTTATACTGGTTTTCAGAATAGATTTCAGTCAAACCCTCAAGATTAAAATTCCACCCATATCCTTTCTTCTCTTCAAAAGTTTTTTCCATCTCAGTTATTGAAATTCTTTCCAAATAATTCTGTTCGAAAAAATTCCCCAACAACATTATTATGAAACTCTCATAGAGATTCTGGTAAATATCATATTCAGAAATATTTCGGTCGAAAAAAAGTTTCACCGTATCTGACAAATTTTTATAACTGTTCTGTCCATAAGAGAAAAGAGTAAACGAGATGTTGCTCTCATTTATATCTTTTTTTAGTACAACAAAAACATCAGATTCTTCTTTTATGTTTGAGAATTCAAAAGTTTTAATTTTCATCATCAAAAAATTTCTTAAATTTTGATCCTCACAATCAAGAAAAATTGTTAAACTCATTAAAGATGTTTGAAAAATTAAAAGCAGAAGTGAAATAGAAAAAAACTTTTTCATAAAAAATTCCTAGATTATTCGATTATATAAAAAAATCTTTTTAATTCAATGTTTACATTCATTTAAACTTTTGTATAATAGATTTATGAAAATAAGAACCATCACACTTTTTTACAATTTTAAAGAGTATAAAATTAAAAAGAATCTAATCAGGAAAATAGAAAATATCAAGAGGATTCACAACGATGCAAAAGAAAAAAATTTTACTGTTCAAACCCTAAGATTATCTACAAACGTTGCTTCTTTAAATATAGATTTTCGTACAAAAAATTCGATAATAAAAGATCTTCAAGAAATCTTAAAAGAACAAAAAATTGAATTTTTCAATATAGGAAAAGTGAACCATCTTGAAATAAATAAAACAATAAAAATTTTTGAAAAATTTAACGTTTCCGCTTTTTTTGAAATCGATACTGGGTATTTTGATGAAAAATCTCTTATCAAAGGTGCAAAATTAATAAAAGAACTGTCGTATATAAATCCTCTTAAAAATTTCAATTTTGGAATTTCATTCAATATCCCATCTGGAACACCTTTTTTCCCATCATCCTTTTCAACAAAGGATGGTTTTTCGATAGGGTTTGAAAATGGGGATCTTTTACAAAATATTTTTAAAAATGTGAAAAATTTTTCTGAGATCGAGAATAAACTTGAAAAAGATTTATATCAACGATACAAACTCTTTGAAAATTTTTTTGAGAAGGAATCTAAAAAAAGAAATCTTGAGTTTTTAGGTTTGGATCTATCTTTCGCTCCCGGGATAAAAAAAAGTGAATCGGTTTATGAGGCGTTTTACATTTTGAAAAAAAATATCCTAAGAAAAAATTTAAACGATATCTCAATAGCAGGTGCTATCACCACTGCTTTAAAAAATTTAAAAATCAAAAAAACTGGATACTGTGGGCTTATGCTTCCCCTATCGGAAGATTACCGGTTATCAAAAATGAGTTTTGAAAACAGCATAAGAATAAAAGATCTTTTACTTTTATCATCCGTTTGCGGTTGTGGAATTGATACTGTTCCAATAAGTATCGATTCAAAAAACGAATTCATTGAATCACTCATAATCGATTCCTATACGATATCAAAAAAGTGGAAAAAACCATTACAACTAAGAGTTTTGCCAGTTCATAATAAAGAAATTGTCATGTTCAACTCAAAATATCTCTTAAAAACAAAATTTTTGAAATATTAAAATTTTGTTCCAGTTTGAAAAAGAAAAATTGTTGGAATTTTATAGAATTCTTCTTTTGAATCTCCATAAGTTCCGACAACTGAAAACGAGGTTATCAGATTGTTTACAGGAACACAGGAAATGTTGAAAATATTTATTAGAGAAAGATCATCAAGATTGAATATGGAATTCATAGAAAAATTGAATCTATCGTTGAGGTTGAAAAGGGAAGTTAAAAACATATAATATCTACCCATGAGAAAATCACCATTTAGGTATTTATTTATAATGTTTATATCACTGTATGGAGCTTTTGGTGCTTTAAAGTTCACATAAAATTCCTGACAGAGATATAGTTTTTCAAAAAAAGTATAATCCCATCCTAAAAGAAGATTCAAACCAAAATCATCGTTCGATTTTAAAACGGTTATCTCATCATAAAAAGCGGGACCAAAATATTCTGACAGAACTGATATACCAAAAAGATAATTCTCTATAGAATCTATAGATAGAAGATTTTTTCTAATCTGCGAATACCTTGATAAAAAAATCCGTGAATTTAAATAATCGCTCAAATACTCCAGAAACAGTCCTTCCCTGGAGGAAAAAAAATCATTGTTATCCTGATATATCAATGTTGAAGTGAAATTATTTTTTGAGTAAGAAAAGAGAATGTTTGATGGAAACTCCTTCAAAGATATTATGTCAAACGGAGAATCGAAATAGAATACATCAACTGGTGAGTAGATTTCTGAAAAACTCCATTTAACAGGAAACTTCCCTATTTTCACATTGATACCATTTTTATACAGAGATAAATAGAGTTGTGTAAACCTGTACTGGTTTGAAAGGTATACATACCTGGGCATTATACCTATCATAGAAAAATCTATATCAGGATATGGTATCTCATATTTTGCATCACCCTGATATATCCTTGCATCGAATTGTGCAAAAAACTTCAAAATCTCATTCGAGTTTTCAAGATCCAAAAGAAGATCGTGTGAAGAAAAGTAATTGATTTTATAGAAATAAAAATAACTGTAATTATAGTTAAAGGATAGGTTAAAAGAGTTTAAAAGAAGAAAACAAAAAAAGCATAGAGAAAGCAAAAATTTTTTCATCTTTCAAGATACGATTTTGTAAAATAGTTTTCAGGAAGTTTATCTTTTAAACTTATTTCGTTATACTCAACAGTTGTAATATTTTTTTTCTGTAAAAGATCTTTCATGACAACTTTTTTAGGGAAGTATATATCTTTTATCTTTTCATACTCTTCAATGTAAAATTCTTTCAACAATCTGTTTGATGAAGAATAGATCTCTTCTTTGTATGGAAGATAAACGTCTTTCCTTATATAACTTTTTTTGTATTTATAGGGTGCATCGTTCACTTTTGCTTTCATCTGAAGTACATAAAATTTTTCATCCTCAACGAGCGATATATCATAAATATCTTTTAACTTTCTTCTTTCTGAAATATCCTCATAGGAAAATGAGCTTCCCATAAAACCTTCTTTGAGCATATGTCCTTTTATCAAAACAGATCTACCAGCTGAAGGTAAATAAAGCCACATCGAATTATCCTTTTTTAAAAATCTGCTTCTGTTTCCATCAGTTGAAGTAAGAACTTCAACATAAACATTTTTTTCGTCCTTTATATAGAGTAAAAGATCCATCTCTCTTGTGTTATCACTCTCTTCGATCTTCATTTTTGCTCTGTAAACAACATTTTTTACACCCAGATTCTTTTCAACTTTATCAATTATGCTTTCAAGAGTTTCACCGTGCATTAAAATTGTCAAACTCAGTGATAAAAACAAAAAAATCTTTTTCAACATTTTTACTCCCTCAATATTTCGACAGGATTAACACTTTTGATTCTTTTTACGAGAAAGAGTGATGATAATGAGGATGTCAAAATTCCAAGAACGAAACCTATCAAAACGTTCATCAGGGATAAAGAAGGATATATAACAGGAACTATCGGTATCTGTATGTCTTTTAATGCAGAAGAATAATCGAATCCAATTTTTGTAAAAATCAATGTTATTACCGATCCAAGTATAACGCCAATCAAAGTTCCGATGATCCCAATAATCGTTGTTTCAAAAAAGAATATCAAAAATATTTTTCCCGATTTTAAACCGAGAGATTTCATCATTCCAATTTCCTTTTTCCTCTCATACAAAGCCATGACCATCGTATTTATTATTGCTATGGATGCAAGAAAGAAAATTATCAAAAAAACTATACCCATAACAGAGAAAGAAACCTTCAACATACTCAAAAGTGTTTCACCTTCCTGCCAGTTTGAAAGATAATAACCATCAGATAAAAAACTTTTTATCTCTTTTGAAACTTTTAGAGAGGAACCTAAATCTTTGCAGTAAATCAAAAGTTCTATCGCTTTTGTAGAATCAATAGCAAGTAGCCTTTGAGCATCGTTCAGATGAAGGAATACCATATTCGATGCGATATATTCTATATCCGTCTCATAAAAATCTTTTACCAGCAAAGATATCCCATTAAGATAACCGTAAACCGTCTGGGTGATCAAAACAAGTGTATCATTCTTGTTTATGTTAAATTTATCAGCAAATTTTTTAGAGATTAAAATTTCTCCCCTGTTTAAAGATTTTCCTTTAAGTAGAACAAAATCTTTTTCCCTTTCAGGAAGTATAGAAAACCCGATAACTCCATCAGCCTCATTATCACCTTTTGCGATCAATGTTCCAAATTTGATCCTTGGTCTTATAAGTTTTATATTTTTTATTCCTGATATTTTGTTTTCAAGTTCAATGTAATTTAAAGTATAATTTATTGGCATCATTCTTTCTTTCTCTTTGTATTCCTTTCTGACAATCTTTATATGCCCTGTTTCCATATCCGAAATGTTTTGAATTATAGGAACGAATTCACCATCTATAAAAGATTTTCCAAATATTGTTGCTGCAACAGCGATTGTAATACCCAGTGATGTTAAAAAGGTTCTTCTGTGATTTCTAAAGATATTTTTGAATGCAATCTTTAAAATAAAGTTCATTTTAAAATCCTTATTATGTTTTCCCTGATAGCCCTTCTTGCAGGATAGAACGAAGCCAAAACACCTATAAGGGTTCCAAAAATACCTGCCTGTAAGATTGAGATCAAATTGAAGGAACCTCTAAAAATACTCTTTATCGGATAACCTATATCCATATCACCGATTACTCCAGAAAAATCCAAACCAACCCTGTAAAGGTATAGTGAAATCAAACTTCCCAAAAACATACCAATAAGTGATCCGATAAGACCTATCAGTGCACCTTCAAATACAAACATCTTTAAAATCACATGGTTTGGGGCACCCATCGCTCGCATGGTTCCTATCTCTTTAAACCTCTCATAAATTGAAAGTAAAATTGTATTTGCGATTCCAACACCACCTATAATAAGTATCACAAATATTACGATCCCTCCGGAATATTTTTTAGCTGAATCTATGGCTTTTATCTCAAAAGCAAAATCCTCCCATGTCACCAGTTTTAAATCAGGGTATTTTGAAAGTACCCTATCAAACTTTTTAACAAAATCGTATAGGGAATTGTTCTTTTTTAACTTTATAGAAACATTTGAAACCTTCTTTTCTACATTCAAAAAGTTTCTCGCTTGATCGATACTCACAAATACTGTTGTTCTATCAATGTTTGGATTCCCGGTTGAAACTTGTCCTTTCAATTTCGTATCAAAAGCATCAAAAGTGCCACCTGATGTTCTCGATTGTATTATCAACAATGAATCTGTACTTATCTCAAAATATTTTAATATATCACTCCCAACAACTATACTCCCGGCGTCAAAATTTTCGATTCTGGAAAAACTCATATCAAAGGTTTTGTATGTTTTTTTATATGAGTTAAAATCTATGCCTTTTATAAGAACAGGTAATTTGTTCAAACCATCCGAAAGATTTCCAACAAAAACGATTTCATAAGTAAAACTTTCTACCATGTCTGAATTGATCAGGAATTCGATTATCTCTTCTGGAACTATAAACCCTATCTCATTTATATCCATTTTCTTATCACTCAGTGAAAAGTTTTTTGAAACCAACTTCAAACTTGCAGTTTCAAAGTTTATCAGGTTGTTTATTGAATCCCTGTTCAACCCATCAAGCAAAGAGGACATCGTAATAAGAAGCATTACCCCAAAAATTACAGGGATAAGTGTAAGTATCGTTCTCTGTTTGCTTCTAAAAATATTTTTGAATGCAAGTTTTATCCAGAACACCATATCAAACCTTCTCAACTATTCTTCCATCCCTCAAGAATATGACATTATCTGCATAATCCATCACAAGTTTATCATGGGTTGAAAAAATGAATGTTGTGTTCAAATCTCTGTTCATTTTCCTCATTATTTCCATTACATTTTTTGCGTTTTCAGAATCAAGGTTTGCAGTGGGTTCATCAGCAAGAACAAGAATCGGTTTCTTCACAAGCGCTCTTGCGATGGCAACCCTCTGTTTCTGTCCTCCAGATAACTCTTTTGGAAATCTATTTTTAAGTTCAAGTATTCCAACCATCCCAAGTATCTCTTCCACAAGTTTTTTATGGTTTCTGTTAAACTTTGGATTTATTGCAAGAGAAAACTCAACATTTTCGTAAACTGTCAAAACCGGGATAAGATTGAAATCCTGAAAGATAAAACCTATATTTTGATTCCTAAAATATGTTAATCTGTTATCATCGTATCCCACAACGTTTTCTTTGTCAAAGTAAAGATTACCTGATGTGGGTTGATCAAGACAACCAATGATGTTCAAAAGTGTAGTTTTTCCACTTCCCGAAGGTCCAGCAATTGATATAAAAGAGCCCTTTGTTATTTCGAGGGAAATAGAATTCAAAGCCCTTACAACTACATCCCCAACCTTATAATCTTTAACAATATTTTCAACCTTTATATCCTGCATTATCCCTCCATCCAACTTTTTTTTGAACCTTTAAAAAATAAAGAACCAGAAAATCCTTCAAAAGATCACCTGGAAGAAAAGGAAGAACTCCGATATATAAAATTTTTATAAGATTCACATTCTTATGTAAAACAAAAGATAAATACATAAAAAGATAAAATGCACCGGTAAAATATATCAAAAAATTACAAAGAATAAGAAGAAGTATCAAATTCTTATTAAAAGATTTCTTAAGATTCACTATTAAAAACGAAGAAACAAAAAAGCCAATTATATAGCCATAGGTTGGAGAGAAGATTGAGAAAGTAAGATTATTCGCGAACAATGGAATTCCAAAAATTCCCAGCATCACGTATAAAAATACCGAAACGACCGCTTCTTTTCCAAAAAGAAGTGAAACCAGAAATATTCCAAACGTTTGACCTGTAATTGGAACAGGTGAAAATGGAAGGAAAATTTTTATTTTTGAGGTTAATGTCAAAAAAATAAGAGAGAATAGAATTTTTAAAACCCTGTTTGTTGTTGATTTTTCGAGGATGAAAGTTTTATTTATAAAATCCATAAAAACTCCTTAATTTTCATATTTAAAGAATTTTAAACTTTAAAAAATCCAAGTCAAGTTTAAACTGAAAATTTTCAATTGACTATTCAACATATACAAATATAATTATGAAAAACAAAATAAGGAGTTTATATGTTAAATTACTTAATTTTTAACCAAACACCAACCCAACAGACAAATCCCCTTGTTTCACTTTTACCTTTAATAATCATGTTTGCTGCATTATATCTTTTATTCATTTTACCACAACAAAAAGCAGAGAAAAAGCATAAAGAGATGCTAAATTCGTTGAATAAGGGTGATAAAGTAATATTATCTTCAGGGATAATAGGAACTATTACCAATATTAAAGAAGATATAATTTTTCTGGAAATTTCACCAAAAGTTGAAATAAAAGTTTTAAAATCCACTGTAACTAAAAAAATAGAGGATGATTCTGAATTAAAAAATGGATAGTTTTGTTTTTATCGGAAACGATACCATATCTTTGAAGTTTCTCGAAAAAATTATAGATAAAAAACGACCTGAATATATAATAACGGGTCAGGATAGAATATCTGGTAGAGGGAGAAATTTAACTCCCTCCCCTTTAGTTGAAATCGCAAAAAAAAAATCGATTGAATTGTTAAAAACAGATAATCCTAATTCTGAAGAGTTTCTAAAACTACTAAGAGAAAAAAAAATACCCGATTTTTTTCTTCTCTTTTCTTTCGGCTATATTCTCAACAAAGAGTTTCTCGGAATACCAAGAAGGATGAGTGTTAACATACATCCTTCTCTCCTTCCAAAATACAGAGGAGCTGCACCGATCAACAGAGTTATAATGGCCGGGGAAACGAAAAGTGGAGTAACATTTTTTAAAATGGATGAGACTCTTGATGGTGGAGATATTATTTTTCAGGAAGATTTTTCTATAGAACCTTACATTGATTCCATAGAACTCAAAGAAAAGATGATCGAAGTTTCCTCAAAAATGTTCCTAAATTTTGATTGGTCGCAAGATTTTAAACTCTATAAACAGGATGAAAGTCAGGCCACCTACGCGAAAAAAATAAAAAAAAGAGAACTTGTTCTTGATCTTAACAAAAATCCCTTGAATTTAACAAACCATATCAATGGTCTTGCAGAATATGGAATAAAATGTAGAATTGGTAAATATAATGTGAAAATTAGAAAAGTGATTCCATCTGAAATAAAGGTTGAAAAATGGAGTTTAAAAATTTCGGAAAAGAGAGAACTACTTTTAGGTTGTGAAGATGGATCAGTATCGGTTTTAAAAATACAACCCGAAGGTAAAAACATAATGGATTCAAAAAGTTTTATAAACGGTTACAAAATAAAAGATGGAGAGAAAATATGTGTGGAATCTTTGGAGTCATAGGATCAAAAAACGCTTTCATAGATATATACAAAGGGTTAAAGATGATCCAGCACAGAGGACAGGATACTTGTGGAATCGTGACATATTCAAATAAATTCAACATCAAACTCGCTGAGGGACTTGTAACAAACGCTTTTGATGAAAATGATATCAACAAACTTTCAGGATATACAGGTATAGGGCACGTTCGTTATCCAACAATAGGAAAAGGAGGATTGGAGAATGCTCAACCTGTATACACAAACACTCCTTATGGAATCGTTATGGCTCACAACGGAAATGTTGTAAACTATTTCAGTTTAAAAAATAAATTGATCAAGGAATACCATAGATATATAAATTCAGAGGTTGATGTTCAAATAATATTAAATGTTTTTGCATACCATTTGAGTTTTGAAAAAAATTTTAATTTTGACTCTCTCTGCAAATCCGTTGAAAAAGTTTTTTATGAGGTTAAAGGGAGTTATTCCGTTATAGCGTATATCGCAGGTCAGGGGTTTCTTGCATTCAGAGATCCAGTTGGTTACAGACCATTAGTATATGGAACAGATGGTGAAAGATATGCGTTTTCTTCTGAATCGGTATCTCTTGAAAGCATAGGAATAGAAAATTTTGAAGATGTAAAACCTGGTGAGGTTATATTTATTTCAGATAAAGGAAAAATTAACAGAAAAATAGTAAAAAAATCAGAGCATAAGGCATGTATATTTGAATGGGTGTATTTTGCAAGACCAGATTCCATAATCGATGGTATAGATGTTTATAATGCAAGATATCGTCTTGGGGAAAAACTTGCAGAAGTTTTGCAAAACAGAAGAAAAGATTTTGATGTGGTTATACCGGTTCCCGATACTTCAAGAACGGCTGCCCTTGCACTCGCAACAAAATTGAATCTTCCATACAGAGAAGGACTGATCAAAAACAGATATGTTGGAAGAACATTTATAATGCCTGGACAGAAAAAAAGAATAGATGCTGTTAGAGAAAAATTACATCCAATAAAGATTGAACTTCAAAACAAAAGGGTCTTACTCGTTGACGACTCTATCGTAAGAGGAAATACTTCAAAAAGTATTGTGAAACTTGTCAGGGAGGCAAAAGCAAAAGAGGTACATTTCGCTGTTTATTCACCACCTTTAAAATTCCCTTGCTACTTTGGTATAGATATCCAGAAAACTGATGAATTCATTGCAAACAAAACAAGTTTTGAAAAAATCGCTGACGAAATCGGTGCTGACTCTTTAACATATCTTCCACTTGATAAACTGATAGAAGGTGTCGGAATTAACAGAATAGATTTCTGTACATCATGTTTCAGTGGTAAATACGATATATCACTTGATCAAAAGGATATAGATGATATAAAGAAAGATAGAACAAACTCTTTTTAATTTAATTTTTGGTAATGTTTTGTTTTAAAACTTTTTACCTTATACTTTTTTTCTATTTTCAACCTGACACTGTAAAACTTGAAAACACCTACGATTTTTATCTTTTTGAAAATCCCATCTATAAAAATTCATTACAGATATTATCAGAGAATAAAATCTTGAAAGAAAATGAGGATTTTTATTTTGATGGAAAAAGAATCAAGTTTACAAAACATTTTAAAGATGTACGTATAATTTTTTTGAAAGTGGATGAACAAATTAAGACAGAAAATTTTAAATATAAGGATCAACCCCAAAAAGATGAAATTTTTGAGAAAAAAGATGAATCAACGAAAAGTGTTTATATAACAGGCGTAAAAGGTTTTAATGTTTTAAACCAAAACAACAGAATCGATATAGAACAGATAACAGATTTTTCAATAAATGGAAAGATTGATTCATTTTGGAGCATCGAAGGTTATATAAACGATAACTCTTCAACAAACGATTTAGGGTTTAATGTTCCAATCTATCAGATTGAAAACTTGAAATTTTCCTTGTACAATACGATCGGAACAAAATTTTTTCTTGGAAATTCGAAATTACAGAATAACTGGTCAAAATTTTTAAACCTCAACAAAGAAATTTTTGGACTTGGGTTTTCTACAGGTTTAAAAAAATATCCTTTATCTTTTTCTTATGCAGCTGAAAAAGGAAATTTTAAATCAACATCTTTTTTTTGCATCGATGGTATTCTTGGACCATACAGGATAGTAGAAGAAAGAAATCTGTTCGATTATACCATTACTCCCGGGAGTGAAAAAGTGTATCTAAACGGTCAACTGTTAGAAAATGGAGAGGATAAAGATTATACAGTTGATTATTATACCGGTGAACTAACTTTTACAAACAAACATATTGTTGATCAGAATTCATATGTTTATGTTGAATTTCAACAGTTTGATATGACATCCTTAAACTCTGGATACTATATTTCTTTGGGAGATGAAAAAAATGATCTAAAGATATTTTACTCCAATGAGGGAAACCAGATAAACGATCAAGAGCTAAGACAAGAACTTTCATTGTATCCTTCAGATTCGTCCTACGTACTTCTTAAATCATTCGAATTTGTAGGGGAAAACAAAGGGGATTATCTTTTACAGGATTCGATCTTTGTTTTTGCTGGAGAAGGGAAAGGTGATTACAGGGTTGAATTTTACTACGTTGGATATGGAAAAGGGGATTATATCTATTCACCTTCCAGTTTTTCATTTGTATATGCTGGTAAAAACAATGGTAACTATTCTCCTTACAGAAGAGTTTCACTTCCATTTTTTTACCATCTTCTCGATATTTCATATAAAAAAAATATAAAGTATGGTTGTTTTGATCTTGAAATATTAACCGGCCTTTACAAAAACAATAGATACAACCTGCAATCTCCGTTTTTAAAAGATTTTTCATATTATCTATCTTACAACACAAAAAGATTTTCGTTCAAAAATTTTTCTTCTTCATTCTCATTTCAATACAGAGAAAATGATACCATATACAAAACAAGATGGAACAAAATGGTCAACTATGAATACATAAAAAGTGATACAATTTTTAAAACACCACTCCGTGAGATCACTTTTTCTTTTGATCCTTCTTTAAAAAATCTTTTCAATTCAAATTTTTCCATTTCTAAAATCGACTCTTTTAACACCTTTAGAACTATTATAAACACGGACACATTTTTCAACTATTCTATCGATCTTGGAGCAAATTATTTCATTTTAAACGATTCCTTTTACTACAAAGATCAGAACATTACACTAACAAAACATTTCAAAATATCAAACATTTCAGTTTTCATAGGAAATGAAAGTAAAACTTTTTTTTCATACAGGAGAGGTTTGAGGATATTTTCAGACAATAGAAATTATCTCATGGAATATAGAAACGAAAAAACTTTCGAAGACAGTTTAAAAGTAAAAAATGTTGATGTATTCAAATTTGAAATGAACAAACTTGAACGAGAAAATTTTTCAGCACTGTTTTCCGGAGAATATAAAATTTTTGACTACAATGATACAAAAAGGAATATAGTTGCTATCAGTACATTTTACAAAAAAAAATTCAAAAATGTTTATGAATATTCTTTCGATACTTACATAACATCTCTCTCTATATACGATATCGTTGAAACCTATGTGTATGTTGGTAAAGGTAAGGGTGACTATGTTTATGATCCTGTAACAAATTCGTATATTTATGATAGAATATATGGTGAATATGTACTCATAAAAGAAAACAAATTATCGAATGACCCCTATTCGAAAAGAATGATCAGAACCTCTTTAAGGTTGTATCAACTTGAAACTTTTATTAACTTAAACTATTCGGATCTATCGAAAAATCTATTAGAAACAAAACAGAGTGATTTGAATGAAACGAACATGAACTTTAAATTTCTTATAGATAAACTCTTAAATACAAGATTAACTCCCTTTATGGGGTTAACATACGAAAAAATATTCTATAAAAATCTATCTTCCTTTAAAACTTTCTCTTTTGACGCAGGTATTAAAAGCACACTCGATATCAACTATTCACTTTTCTATAGAAACGAAAAAGAAACAAGAGAAGAAATTTCGGGAAAATATGATTTGAATTCAAACTCTATAATTTTTGAATTCAATTTGGGTGAGTTTAGACAGAACTATAAATTCAAAATCTCTTATGGTTACTTCTATGGATTATACGATTACGATGAAATAAATTTTTCACCTTTAAAAGGGACAAAAACAGAATTTTCTTCAGATATAGAACAAAGAATTATTTCAGATTTTTCTTTCAGCCTTGTTCCAAAAATCTCATACACTTTCTATCATGAAGGGGATGACCTACCACTGAGTATAAATTATAAGTACCCTAAAGGGATATTCTTTGAAAACACTCTCTCTCTTACTTTTATGAACGATTTTATAAACTCAAGAGTATCCTACATCATGGATTACTCTTTAAGAAATTCTTTAAGACAGAGGATTCTTTTCTCTCTATTTACCTATTTTTAAAAAATCAAATTCCTTTGAAATATCTTTTTTTACTTTAAATGGAAAAACATTTTTCCCATACTTTGTTTTTACCTGTATTTCGCCTTCAATATCAACAACAAGTTTCCCCTCTTTCATTTTTTCGATTATATCGGTTGATAGTATTGAATATTTGATTTTCAAATTCGTTGAATAAACTCCAGAAGAGTTCTTTTTCAAAAGAAAAGTTTTTTCAGAGATTCCATCTCCAACATTTTTGGTATCGATATAAATTTTATAAACAACTTTTTCAAAATTTATATCAACTTTATTTGGATTCGACACTTTTAAATTAAGATCAAAATTCACACCGGTTAAATCAAACGATTTGTATTCGAACGACTCAACTTCATAATCAAGATTTTTCAATGTTTTAATCTGATTAAAATAGGCGCAGTTTGACACAGTAACCAAAAATATAATAACAAAATTATAGATCAAAATTTTTTTAACCATCTTTGCAAATCCTTTTTATAACTTGTTGGGTCAACATCTATCCTGTTGAGTTTTTCCTCAACAGCACACTTTAAAACAGCATAAGATTCTTCAACAAAAACTCTTCTATCAAAAGGTTTTGGTATAAAATATTTTCTTGAAAATTTCAAATCCTCTTTATACAGATTTTTGATATACTCCGGAACATTCTTTTTTGCAAGATAGGCAAGAGATTTTGCTGCTTCAAGTTTCATATTCTCACTTATTCTCCTTGCACCACAATCAAGAACACCCCTAAAAATGTATGGGAATCCTAAAACATTGTTGATCTGATTCGGATAATCTGATCTTCCTGTTGCCATAATTATATCTTTTCTTGTATTTATTGCTTCACAATAATCTATTTCAGGATCTGGATTCGCAAGTGCAAACACTATAGGATTTTTTGCCATCTTCTTCAACATCTCTTTTTTTAAAACACCTCTGACAGATAATCCAAGAAACATATCAGCACCTTCTATTGCTTCTTCGATTTTTAACTCTTTTTCTTTTGCAAAAATTTTATTGTATTTGTTTAAATCTTTTCTTTTTTTTGAGAGCATTCCAAACTTATCAAAAACAAAGATTTTTTCCAGTGAAACTCCAACTTTTAAAAACATTTTTAGAACTGGAATAGCAGCAGCACCAGCACCGGATACAACGATTTTCAAGTCATGAATATTTTTTTCAACAAGTTCACATGCATTCATAAGACCTGCTGTCGCAATTATCGCTGTCCCATGTTGGTCATCATGGAATACAGGTATATCCATAATCTCTATCAACTTCTCTTCAATATAAAAACATTCTGGACCTTTTATATCCTCTAAATTTATACCACCAAAGGTTGGCTCTAAAGATTTCACTATCTGAACAAATTTATCTGGATCCTTTTCATCAACCTCTATATCAAAAGCATCTATGAATGCAAATTTTTTAAACAGAACAGCTTTCCCTTCCATAACAGGTTTTGAGGCATATGAACCTATGTCACCAAGACCCAGAACCGCTGTTCCATTTGATACAACTCCAACAAGATTTTTTCTGTTTGTATATTTGAATGATAAATTTTTATCTTTTGAAATTTCAAGTGATGGGAACGCAACACCTGGAGTGTATGCTAAAGAAAGATCCTGTTTTGACTGACATCTCTTTTTAATCTTTATCTCGATCTTACCACCTGTTGGAAACGAGTGGTATTTGAGTGATTTTGCCTTTAAATCAGTTTTTTTCATAATAAAAAAGTATAGTAAATATATAATAAAATTCAACAAAAATTTATGATTGACTATATTTTGAAGTTTTATATAATAACTAAAAAAGGAGAGAGGATGAAAAAAGTTACCATTTTAATTTTAGTTTTTGTTCTACTTTTCAATATTTCACTTTTTTCCCAGAACTTACAGCAAAAACCTTCTTACGAAGAGGGAAGAGAAGCAGGAAGAGTTGCTGCTTCCTCAGAAAACGCTTTAATCTGGGGACTTATCGGTTGTGGCGCTACATGTTTTTTTCAGGGACTTGGATGTCTTGGTGCAACTTTAGCCGGTTATCTTATTGAACCAACTGCTCCCTATGTCTCATCTGATAAAGGTGATGATTATATAAGAGGTTTCAGGGAAAGTTATTCTGCTGAAGTTAAAAAGAAAAGGGCAACAAGTGCTTTTGTTGGAGGGTGTTTATCAACTGTTGGTCAATTAATAGTATACATACCGGTTTACATTATTTATGGTGCATGGATAACAGCAATGTTAGCATCCATTTTTACAACACAATAGAAAAGGAAATCTTTGTTAACAAAAATTTACGATTCTTCATATAATATAGTCGGGTATATCCATGATAAAACCATTGAGGATGGTTCAGGTGCTCCTATAGGTTTTTTTGAAAGTGATAGAATACTTGACCAACATTACAATATAATAGGATATTATCATTATGGAAGATATGAGGATGCTTCAGGAACTATTCTTGCATATCTTGAAGGAGATACTTTAACAGATAGTTCTCATTCACCAATAGCATACATATTGAGTGAAAGGATAGAGGATTCATCTCATAACACAATTGGTTACATACACAACAATCTTGACAAAGGCCAAATCGGAACTCTTCTTGTTTTTGGATTCGTTTCTTTAATATGAAAAAAAGTTTTTCTTTATTTTTTTTATCGTTAATATTCTTTATCCTGAATTCGTCAGGACTAAAATTTGCCGTAATCTCAGACATACATCTTTACGATACCACTCTTGGAATCACAGGAAAAGAGTTTGAAGATTACATTGAAAACGATAGAAAACTTTTGAAGGAAAGTTCTTTTTTGCTCGATCAATTTTTTGAGGATATAAAAAATAGCGATGTCAATTTTATACTCATTCCCGGTGATATTACAAAAGATGGAGAACTTGTAAACCATAAACTTTTCCTTGAAAAAAGTTCTGAAATTTTAAACAAAGGTATTAAAATTTTTGTTGTTCCAGGTAACCACGATATAAACAATTTCGATAGTTATAAATATGAAGATGATAAAAAGATTCGAGTTGAAACAGTTGATAGGGAAAATTTTTTATCACTCTATAAAAATTATGGTTTCAACAACTCCTATTCAAAAGATGAAAATTCTTTAAGTTATATTGCAGATTTGAATGGAGAATATTTTCTTGTTGCACTTGATGGGTGTAAATATTTTTTAAACGATGTAAAAAATCCTTCAACAGTTTCCGGAAGAGTTAATGAAAAAACATTAAAATGGCTTGAAGGAAATCTGAAAAGATTAAAAAATGAAAATAAAAAGTTTATAGTGTTGATCCATCATAATCTTATCGAGCACTTTTCAGGACAAAAAAAAGGATATCCTGAATATGTACTTGAAAACAATGAAAAGTTATTAAAAATCTTAAACAGATATGATGTAAAACTTATATTCTCAGGGCATTTCCATGCAAACGACATTGTAAAGAAAAAGATGAAAAATGGATATATTTTTGAAATCGAGACAGGTTCTCCGGTAACCTTTCCATCTCCATACAGGATGGTGGAAATTTTAAACGATACTTCTGTAAAAATTGAAACTTTTTCTCTTCTAAAATCTCCCGTGTTATATTCTTACAGTAAAGAGTATACAGAAAATGGAATCTACAAAATAGCTTACAAAATAATAAAAAGTTTTAACATATCTGATAATGAATCGGATATACTTGCAAAAAAAATCTCATTTTCGATGGTTTCTCATTATCAGGGAGATGAAACTCTTCCTGAAAAATTTTTTGATACAAAAGATTTTTCATTAAAATCAAAATTTATAATGTTTTTAAAAAGGGATATGTTCAAAAATCTCCTTGTTGACACTACACCAGATAACAATGTTCTGATAAATCTCTATTCAGGGGGAATTTCCAAAATCAAATAATTTTGCGTCACCGGGGAATCGAACCCCGAACCTACTGATTAAGAGTCAGTTGCTCTACCATTTGAGCTAGTGACGCTTATAAAAAAAGAATGCGCCTGACAGGAATCGAACCTGTAACCTACGGATTAGAAATCCGTTGCTCTATCCAATTGAGCTACAGGCGCTTGTTTTGTTTTTATATGGGGTGAGTGAGGGGACTCGAACCCCCAACGGCTGGAACCACAATCCAGAGCTCTAACCAATTGAACTACACTCACCGTAAAAATCGGGGCAGCTGGATTTGAACCAGCGACTTCCTGCTCCCAAAACAGGCGCGCTAAACCGGACTGCGCTATGCCCCGAAATACTCTTTCTCCAAAAAATCTATAAACTTGTTTACAGCTTTCGCTCTGTGAGAGATCCGATTCTTTACAGATTCATCGAGTTGTGCAAAAGTTTTTTCAAAACCATCAGGTATAAAAACCGGATCGTAACCAAAACCTTTATCTCCTTCTGGCTTATATGCAATCCTTCCATTGCACACACCTTCAAACTGCTTCATAAAATCTGATGTTTTGAATGTTATCACAGTTTTAAAATATGCTCTTCTTTGAAAATCCTCTTTGAAGTTTTCCATCTTTTTCAACAACAACATATAGTTGTCTTGGTAGGAAGGATTCTTTCCAGCATACCTTGATGTGAAAACTCCTGGTTCGCCATTCAAGGATTCGACAAAAAGACCAGTATCCTCAGCAAAAGTATCCAGATTTGTAAAGGAATATCCGTTTAAAACTTTAATGATAGAGTTTTCTTCAAGAGTTTTACCGGTCTCTTCAACTTCAGGATAATCTGGAAAATCATCTATGTAAAGAACTTTGATTTTTTTCGAAGTTAAAATATACTCAATTTCTCTCTTTTTGTCAAGATTATGAGTGGCAAAAAAAATTTTCAATTCTATCATGGAATAACGGTGAAAGCATCAGAGTATCCTTTATCCTTTACAAGATCTCTGAATCTGTCAGCATCCTCTTTCGTTTTAAAGTGTCCTATTCTGACTTTATAGTATGGTGGAATATATTCAACATAAACATCCTCTGTAAATTTTGCCTTTGCCTCATCTCTAACTTTGTAAGCTTTTGCTTCATCATAGGTTGCAAAAATCTGTACTTTGTACTCATTAACCGTTGTTTGCATAGTAACAGGAGTTTCTGCTGGTTTTTCTTCTACAATTTCAAGTTGTGGCTGTTTAACTTTTGGTTCCTCTTCAATCACAACAACTGATGGTTGCTGGGTTGGCTGTGTAGTTTTTGCTTTTTTTGTACATCCAGCAAATACAATAGAAGAGAACAAAAATAAAACGATAATTTTTTTTAACATTTAACCCTCCTTAAAGGTATTTTTTATATTTTTCATCCTTTTCAAGAATTTTTAGAAGATTTTTTATTTCACCGGTCTCATTCTTTTTGCAGACAAGTGTTTCGTTTTCAGTCCGAACTATTATAAGATCGGATACACCTATAACGGTAACAAGTCCTGAATCTGAGATTATTATACTGTTTTTCGAATTTAAAGAAACAACCTCTCCCTCAATTATGTTTCCATCTTTATCCTTGTTTTTTATCCTTTCAAGTGCATTCCAATCACCAACATCATCCCAGTTAAACTGTGCTCTAACGATAACAATGTTTTCTGCCTGTTCCATCACTCCGAAATCTATAGATGTTGCTGGAGAATTTTCATAAAGTTTTAAAATACTATCTTTTTCATCATCTTTTCCAATATGTTTTTCATATTCTAACAATTCTTTATACATATCAGGTAGATATTTTTGAATACCTTCAAGAAGTGTTTCGGTTTTCCAGAGAAATATACCACTGTTCCAAAGAGTGTTCCCTTTTTTAAGGTAGGAGATCGCTCTTTTCACATTCGGTTTTTCTTTGAAAGATTTTATTTTGTATACCTTATCATCGAGCAATGCCTCTCCGAGTTCAATGTATCCATAACCTTCATCAGGTCTTGTTGGTGTTATACCAAAAGTTACAAGATTACCTTTTAAAGCGTATTCATACCCTATTTCTATAGTTTTCTGAAAATCCTTATCAGGGAAAATACTGTGATCAGCAGGGCAAACGAGCATCACAGAGTTTTTATCAATACTTCTTAACTTCACAGCACCAAAACCTATAGCAAGTGCTGTGTTCTTTCCAAAGGGTTCATAGAGTAAATTCTGTTTATCAAAAATTTCAAAAGAATCTATCGAATCTTTCAAAATTTCCGTGCCTATGATAAATATTCTGTCTTTTTCAATAAAATTGTTCAACCTTAAAAAGGTCTCTTCAAGCATCGTTTTCTTTGATATAACAGGAAGAAGTTGTTTCGGTTTTGTTTTCTTTGACCTTGGCCAAAACCTTTCTCCTCTTCCACCTGCAAGTATAACTGCATATAAATTTTTGTTCATAAATCTGTCCTGTTTTTCTCTATTATATATATTTTACCTTTACAGTCAATTATATTCAATTTTTCTTTTCATCATTTTGAATTCAAAAGATTCTGCTGATTCAATAACTTTATCAACAAACGAAAGAAAAAGTGTTTTGTATTCTAAATTTTTTGTTTCCTTAAACAAAAAATAGAATAATCTCGTTTTGTTTTCTAAATTTTCATTTTCGTCAACCATTTTTATTAATTTTCTTTCAACATCAGTTTTTCCTCTTTTTAAAAGAAGCAGATTGTGATAAAGATCGTATAAAAATTTCTTTTCTTTATCCTCATGTTTTTCCAAAAATTTTTCTAACTCTTTCAATTTGAATTCTAGATTTTCAAGATCACCAACTTCATAAAAGTACTGGATAAGAAGAATAACAGAAGCAGTAATCTCATCATTAAGTTCCAATTTTAAGGCAACATCATAACTTTTTTCAGCAAAATTTTTCATCTGATCAAGATCACTTTTATAAAAGTTTATTTTCGATATTTCATAGAGAGCAAGATGTAAAGCCCAATAATTTTTTATCTCTTCAAAAATCGAAGCAGCTATCATGTAATACTCCTGTGCTGTTTCAAACTCCTCTAAAGCGGAATATATGTTACCGATATTTCCAAGGTTTATCCCCATAAAATATTTGTTTCCTATCTCCTCATTGATTGTAAACGCTTCCTGATAACATTTTAACGCTTCGTCATACTTTTTTTGAAAATAATAGATCATACCAATATTACTTATTGAAGCGGACAGAGAATACCTATCACCCTGCTCTTTTGCAACTTTTAAAATTTCTTTAAAAATTTCGAGTGCTTTATCGAGTTCTCCCTTCCTCCATAACATTAAACCAAGATTTCCCATAGCATAGCACATTTCTCTTTTTTTATTGTTTTTTCTATCGTATTCAATTTTTTTGTTCAAAAGTTTTATACCTTCATCATATTCACCAGTTTCAAAATAGTATAAAGCCATACTTCCCAAAATATCATGTTCTAACTGATCAAATTTCGATTCTTTTGCCATTTTTAAAGATTCTTTAAAATAGTCCAAAGATTTTTCATACTGATTCATATCATAGTAGATCTTACCTATATTTTTTATCGATCTAATCTCCTCCTTCAGGTTTTTATTCTTCTTAAATATTTCATACGCACGATCTGCATTTTTAAGAGCGTTCTCATAGTCGGATAACCTTATCTGTAATTCGATCAACACATTGAGATATTCAGCATATATTTCTGATTCTTTATCTTTGATGGTTTTAAATATTTCGTTCAAAAAATTTTCCTCTTGCTTATATTGGGAGAGATAAAACAAACTATGAGCTATAAGGATACCAGTTTTTAATTTTTCAAAATCATCTTTTTGTATATCAAAAAGTTTTTGATTTAACCTTAAAGCATCCTCTTCTCTATACTCTTTTTTTGCAAACTCGGCTGCTTTTTTTAAATATTCTTCATATTTTTCATAGTTCTTACTCCTTTCATAATGAAAAGCGAGATCAGCAAAATAAATTGGATTATTCTTATATTTCTCCTCGATCGATAGAGCAGCAAGTTTGTGTAATTTTATCAAATCTTCCTCAAGTTGCATCTCGTATGCCGCATCTTTTATAAGTGAATGTGAAAAAACATATTTCATCTCATTTGAAGGATACCAGATATTCTGTTCTGTTCCCTCGATGAGTTCAACTTCAATATCTTTCATTCCAACCATTTTATTTAAAATTTCTATATCAAATTCTTTCCCCAGCACTGATGCATGCTGGACTACTCTCTTCAATTTTTTACTCAATCGATCGAGACGCGCTATTATTATTGAGTTTATGCCTGAAAAAATATCTATATCAATTTTTTCAATATCAAAGCCATTATTATCATACTTTATATAACCATTTTCATTCAAAAACAAAAGAATCTGTTCAACAAAAAAAGGATTCCCTTCAGATTTTGTTTCAACAAAATTTAAAAGTTTCTCCTTTATCGGTCCCTTGAGTATTGTTTCCATCATCAGTTTCACATTTTTCTTTTCAAATCTTTGAAGTTCGAAAACTTTTGCATCCTTAATATTGGAATACAAATTTTTTATCCTTTCATCATCCCTTGACAAAATGATCAAACCAAAAGGATAATCCGAGACATTTGTCATAAGTTCAGGAATGAATTTTAAAGAAACTTCATCCAACCACTGGGAATCATCAAAAATTAAAATCAAAGGTCTTATAGAGGATTTAATTTTAACAAACTCTTTTATCCCGATCTTTATATTGTCCAGAATCACTTTGTCATCATAATTTTTATAAAGATCGATATCAAAACCCAGAAAACTTTTTAAAAAAACTTTCGTTCTTTTAAACTCTTCAACTGAAATATTTTTTTTATTTTCAACTTTATTTAAAAGTTCATAATAAACGGTTTCAAAATTTTTTTCATTTTTTTCAACATTTTTATCAAAATCAAGTTTAAAATATTTAACCATAAATTTTCTGAACACTTCAAGAAAATCTTTAACTATTTCATCAGATTGTTCCCAGAAAATTTCAAATTCGTTTTCAAATGATTTTATCGATTCTTCCACAAACCTTGTTTTTCCGATACCTGCCTGTCCAAAAACAAAAAGAATTCCCATATTTTTATCTCTAACTTTAAGAATCTCGGTTAATCTTTTCAACTCCTCTTCTCTTCCAATAAATCTGTTGATATATTTTTTTTCAAAACCGATTTTTTCTCCAAGTTTAAATACCTGTCTTTCTCCAACGATTCCTTTAAATTTAATAAAACCTTTGGATTGAAGATCATAATTCTTTTGCAACTTACTCGTGTAAATGGAATCGCACCAGATTTCACCCCACAATGCTTTCATCGTGATCCTTGCAGCAAGGTTAACTACTGCTGATATTGCTGTATAAGCATATTTTTTTTCACTCCCAATTTTTCCAAAATATGCACTTCCAAAAGTAACTCCTACCCTGACATCCTTTCCTAACACAGAAACCAACTCTTTAACAAAATCAGAGGATTTACTGATATCGTTCTCAAAAGCCATCGGCGCTCCAAAAATTATATAACATAAAAGGCCTTTATCCGAATATTCAACCATGCTTAAAAAGCATCCATATTTTTCTTTAAGATTTAACAGATTTTCTACATAAAACCTGATCTTCTTTTCATTTGAAGAATTTTTAAAATTTACAAATATAGAGATAACATTCCGAAATTCACCTTTAAGATCTGAATTGTAAACTTCATCTACAATAAAAGCATCATAATTTTTATAACTGTCCGTTTTTTCTTTTACACTACATCCTATCTGTGATATATGCAAAATTTTATAAAACTCCTCCCTTTTTTCAAATTTAGCAATCTCAACTAAATTATCATAAGTTTTTTTGTCACACAAAATCTCATTCTCTTCACATATATTCTGCATTTTTTGAATCTTTTTTAACGGACTTCCTTTCAAAAGAAAAATTTTCTTTTTTTCACCTATGAAAAGAATTTTGAAACGACCTGAAACTATACTTATTTTAACCGAAAGTTTTACTCTTTCGTTGGGCAGGATAAAATTTTTATTTTCTATCTTTTTTATTATGTTGTAAGCGGAAAGAACAGAACAAAAATTCTTCTTACCATCAAAAACCGCAGTGAAAGCATCCCCTGCAAATGTTGTTATAAAACCACCATTTGAATAGATTTCATCTATTATATCGTTGTAAAACAGGTTTATAATTTTTGAAAGTGTTTCTGCACCACTTTTACCAGATTTCATAAGGTTTTCTGTCAAAGAGGTAAAACCTTTGATATCAAGGAACAAAACAGATCCTTCAAAACTTTTCTCAAAACTGTTTTTTGCATACCATTTTAAAATTTTCAATGGAACAGTTTCCAAAATCCCTCCCTTTTATTCTATTTCTATTATCTTTGAATCGGTGTGTCCAAAAATCTCAGGATCATACATTTCAAAAACAGATGCAGGTGGAACATCAAATCTTCCAGAAACTATTGCTTTGACAAAATATGTGAAAACATGTTCTCCCTCATAAAGATATATAGAACTTGTTATAACTTTATCGCGATAAAACTCTTCATGATAAAAATCACCCCACCATGAACTTTTAAAATTAAAACCAGCAAGATTCAAGAATTCTGTTAGAAACTCCTTTTTAACTATTTCAAAACCCGCAGGAATGTTATCTTCAAGAACAACAAAAGTTCTTGGTTTATCGGTTGTAATTTTCAATTTAATCTTATAAAATTCTCCCTTTTTGAAACTTTTTACAGGTTCATCGTTAATGTTAAGATATTCTCTTTCTATAGTAAATCCATTAAAAAGTCCCTTTTCTATTCCAGTTTTTGTATATCTGTACTTCAATGTGTAGTAAACTCTGCCTTTTCCCTTTTTTTCTAATTTTAATACATTAACACCATCTTTAAAATTTTTACCTTCCAGCAGGTATGTTGAACCATTATCCTTTCTTCCTTTAAAATTCTTTTTATAAAAAGTTTTATCATTAAACTTCAAAAGTATTTTAAAATCTGTTTGTTCTTTTTCATAAACACGATAGTATTCATTCAACGCTTCCAAAACGTGTGATGTTGTATGTGTGTTCAACCAGAATCCATTTTGCAAATTCTTTAAAAGGTAATTAACGACAAGTTGTGCATATTCATAATCACCTTCTGTTTTTAGAATCGAAGTGAGAATCGCTGCAGTTGCCTTTAAATTACTATTAAAAAACCACCAATCTGAAAATTTTTCTTCAAAGAAAAGGTAATCTGATTCAAATTTAGCGTTCGATTTTATTTCGGATAAAAGAGTTTTTTGTTCATCTTTTAAAGAGTATTTTTTGAGTGTTTCAACCAATCTTGCCTTTTCTGCAAGATACAGTTTATCCCTGTTGGAAAATATTTCTTTTATTTTCTGATAATGGTTCGATCTTCCGTACAATGATAGAACATATAGAGAAAACGCTTCCAATGAGTATTTTGCATTTAAACTGTATCCCCATAAACTGTTATGATTTTCTTCCAACAAACTCTCTAAATAGTTTAAACCTTTTTCCTTTGTTCTGTCATTAATTTTATACCCTTTAACGGTTGCATGATAGATAACATACATTGTATATACTGAAAGATACTCATTTTCATAAACATCACTTTCAAAATATTTGAAACCTCCATTTTCAGATTGAAAATTTTCTAAATCCTTTAAAACCGAGGAAACGAATTTTCGTAAAGTCGTTCCTTTCAACTCTGAAAGATTATAGAGGTTTATAATATCCTCACCAATAATCAGTGGAAAAATTCTTGACAGTTTTTGTTCCAAACATAGATACGGATAATCTTTAAGATAATCAAGAGGAAGAATCAATCCACCTATCAAAGTGGAATTCAAATTTATCTTTATAAAACTTTTACTTTTGTTAATACCCTTTGAAACATTGAAATACTCTATCACTTCAGAACTATCAGAAGAAGAAAATATTGAAGAATATTCATAAAGATTATGGTTTATTATGGGTAGATTTAAAACCATTCCATCCGTTATCGAATCTTTTTCAACCTTTATATATATTCTGGCACTATCCTCGAAAAGTACCTTTCCTTTAAAATTAACTGAAATCTTTTGATCTGAACTGTTAAGTTTTTTGTTCGTTTCTAGAAATTCTATCTCTTTTGAAAAAATTGTTGTTTTAATATCACCTTTTTTATTAGAATTATCAAGTATAACAAAAGAAAAATTCAAATTATCAAAAGGTCTTAGAAATAATGGAAAAGAGGGATTAACAATAATTTCCTTTTCAACTCTTATACTTTTTTCTTTTATATTAAACTTTTCCTCATCAAAAGCAACACACACGATTCTGAATTTTCCAACATTATCTGGTAACTTAAATTTTATTTTCAGATCCTTTCTGTTTGAAAACTCAATATCCTTTTTATAAAAAACGAGGGATCTAAAATCTTTTCTATACTTTATATCCATTTCCTTTCCAAAATATTCTTCTTCTTTGACATCAGATGACTCATTTAAATTTTCTGTATATTTTTTATCTTTGTAAGACACAGAATTCAAATCTTCAGAATTGTCCCCATCCATCATTTTAGAACCATAATATCGAAAAATCGATGGAGGATAAAAATTGTCGGAGTTAACGAAACTCGTCTCATTTGAATAATAGGAGTAAAAAATACTTAAAGGATCCGAATATTTATAACCGGTTAACATGAGTACAGATTCATCTACAACAAAAAGAATAGCATTACACTTCTTCTTTTCATCAGTTTTGAGTTCAACTGTAACAGAATCACCAGGTGAATATTTTTCTTTATCTGTTACCATTTCAAAATTCAACCTTTTTGATTCACCTGTAACATCTATAAAATGTGTTGAAATCTTTGGATTGTTATATAAAGTATCAGATTTTAAATTAAAAACTGAAAAGTAGAATCCTCCATACAGATTTTCCTGAACAGGTATTTTCAAAAGCAGTGTATCATCATCTTTGAAAGAAAGATTTTCAAACTTAAAGATCGAATCTTTGTTTATATAGTAGTAATGTTCCACATTTTTATCATCTGAAACGATCTTCAAAATTACTGTATCTCCAACCTCATATTTTTCTTTATTTTTAACAATATGTATCCCGACATCATCCCTTTCATCATAATAAAAAAATCCATTGTAAAACCTGTCAACTACTCTGTTCCCCTCGTAATGTAACTCAACTTTATAATATGAATTTTTCGGAAGTTTTATCCAGAAAGAATCAACCTTCTGATCTGTAAGAAGTTGAATACTTTTTATAGTATCACATAACGAATCGTTGTATGAAAAAAGTTTAAAAACATTCAAAACAATTTTTTCTCCCTTAACAGTCACATCATTTTCATCAACCACAACAACCTCTACAAGAGAAGAATCATCCTTTTCAGATATATGGGATATTTTAAGTCCAGCATACCTATTTTTTATATTTTTTGTAAACGATACATTTTTTGAGACCGTTTCCTTGTTGAAATCTTTTACTGTCGCTATAAAATTTACAGAAATAGGATTTTTTCTTTTTTCAACTGGTATCTTTTCTTTGAACAAAAATTTACCATCACCATCAAGAGTATATTTTCTTTCGAAAACACTTTTTTGTTCATTATCAACTTCCGAATAAATATAAAAATTAAAATCAGAAAATTTTTGTGAGAAGAATGGAACCTCTGTTATCTGAAGATAACAGAACAAAGAATCATTTGCCATTTGAAAACCAGTAAGATATTTTGCTTCGATAAAAACTTCTACATTTTCATCAGATAAAAAACTATTTTTAGAATTCAAAACAACTTCAAACTTGGGCTCTTTGAACTCCTGAACCATAAAGGATGTTTGACCTACAAAAATGTCGTTAGAATAGAAATTAACATAATAGTATCCAGTCCTAAAAGTATCCTCTATGCTAAAATTAAAGAGAAAAGACCCATTTTTATCAAGTTTTACGGATCCTTCTTTTATCTGTTTGTATTCGGGATTTAAAATGAAATATTCGAGATTCTTTATTTTTGGTAAAAAAATTCTATTACCAGAAGATTCCCTTATGATCCCTGTTATCAGAACACTGTCTTTTAAAGAGTAAAGGTTTCTATCAGTGAACAGATAACCTTTGTAGACTTTTTCAGTTTTTTCAAAATATAAAGGGAAGATTAAACTTTTGTTTCCATTTTCTATATAAAGAAACCTTGCTATTTCAGAATTATTTTTTTGAAAATATTTTACATCGTTCTTTTTTATCTCATAGATTCCATTTTTTATATTTTTACTGAATTTTTCTTTACCACTCTGATCAATTATTCTCAATCTTACATTCTCTTTAAATGTCTGGTTCGATTCATGATCAGAAACGACGATAAAACCATTTTTATTTGATAAAACTCCACTAACTTTAAATGGTGTTTTCTGGTAAATAAAATCAAATCCATAATCGTTACCATCCAAACTGTATTCAAGAAAACCAAAACCAACGTTCTCTTTCAGGGAAAATTCCTTTAAAAGATCTATACTATCCTTATAAAGAAAATTTTTCTTTACATCAAATTCAAATTTTTTATTTTTCCAAATTTTATAATCGTTAGTATAATTCAAACTTATAAAATCTCTGATGAATTCTTCTTTCTTTCTCTCCTTTACATACACTCTAAGATTTTTAAGATTCATCAATGAAAAATTCAACATCAAATTGTTGCTCTTTCTTAAATAACTCTGGTTGAAAAGAACAAAAGGTTGATAATCTTTTACAGGCACTCTATACTTACCTGGATTTTTTATTTTCTGTTTATAGATATCTTTCAAATTACCATCTATTTTAAGAAAGTACTCTCCGTCAGGTTTTAGTACTTTATTCAGATAAAAAATCGGTGATTCATCATAGTAAAAATAATCAAGTATATCTTCCTCTTTTCCATCTGAGATGAACTTTACATTTTTGATTATCTCATCAACCTTTACAGGTGTAGAAAATTCTATATCGAAAGATGTTTTTTGATCGAAAATCGGTAAACAGGAATCTGATTTGTGAACATATTTGAAATCATCATATATTGAAAATCTCAAAATAATCTTTTCTCTCATAAATTCTTCGTTGAAGATTTCCAGAGAATAATTTTTCGTCTTTTTAAAACCCCCCTTTTCTTTTACTTTAACACAATAAAAATAGGATGTATCACTTTTATTGTAAAAATACTCATAACTGTAATAGGTTTCTTTACCTGTCGTTTGTGATTCTTCGATAACCTTTTCAACCCTTTTATCCTCACATTTTAATATCATACTTTTTCTCAAAATCTCGAAAGGAATTTTATAGTTAAAAACGATGTAAAAGAAAGAATCAGAATGGATTTTATAGTATGAAGTTTTTACAACATTCAAATTTACAGGTTTTATCGTTAACACAAAATCTTCTGAAAGAACTGAAGAATCTAAAGATAAAAGACCTTTCTCGATAACAAATCTATAAGATTTTTCAGGCATAAAAGAATCCGTATAAAAAACAATACTATTTTTCCCTCTACTTTTAAATATACCCTTTAAAGGTGGTTCACATCTATATTTTACATTTAAACTCTCAACATCCTGTAAGGGTACTATATCTTTTGAAAAAGTAAATACTACCTCTTTTGTTCTTTCATCAAGAAAAATATCATTTTCTGGAATGGTTGACACTATTTCAAGTTTTCCATATTTTGATTCAAAATGTTGCACTATATCCGTATAAATAACATCGTTGAAAGAAAATAGATTCAAAGGAAAAGAAAAAAGTATGATAAAGAAAAAGTAAAAAAAACACATTTTTCTATTTTAAAATGAAAAATTTGTATGTATACCTTTTCTCACCATCCTTAAAGATAATAAAATATGTTCCAGTTTTTAAATCTTTTAAACTCACTCTATTTGCCCCTGCTTTTAAACTTTTCTTTTCTTTTACAATCCTACCTGAAATATCGTAGATAAAAAATCCGTTATCATTTTCTGATATATCAAGAATCATATCACTTTTCAAAAATTTTACCTTTGAGTTTATATTTATTCTTTTTTCGATTGAGCCTGACAAAGTTGTTTGAAGAACATAGAATTCTTCACTTGCAAGATAAATTCGATCAGATTTAACATCAAACCCCATTGAATTTCCAATAGGTTTAGAGTAGGCAATCTCTTTTATATCCATTATATCTGTTACATCAAGAACTCTTACACCATTGTAAGAATCACAGACATAAAGAGTATTTCCATATTTTAGCAATTTAATAAAATCACCAGTTGTGGGATAATAATTCTTTTCAACAGGAAAAGATGGATTTGAAACATCAACGATTCTCAGACCTTCATTTCCATCAGCAATATAAGCATAATTGTTATCAACTATTACATCATTAGCAGAACCTGCTGTGTTGAAACTTCCAACAAAGAATGGAGATGAAATGTTTGATATATCAAGTATTAAAAGTCCTTCACTGTATCCCGCAACATAAGCATAACCATCTTTTACAAAAAGATCGTATATGGGAAAAGAGAATTTATACTTACCAACCTGAACAATATTGTTTAAATCTGAAAGATCATATATAAAAATCCCTGAATCATAATCAGCAACAAAAAGACGGTTATTCTCCAAATACATACCATTTGAATAAGATATAGCGGGAATATTTGCGATCTGAACAGGATTTGACGAGTCAGCAACATTTAAAATATAAATACCGGAAACACCTGCAGACAATAGAAGTAAAGTATCAAAAATCGCCATCTTTGTAATGTAGGAAGGTATATCAAATCCTGAAATATATTTTATATCAGATGGATCTGAGATATCATAAATTTTCAAACCATCAGCCCCACGTGATAAGAAAGCAATATTACCTTTTACTTTGACATCGTTCACTTCATCAAAGGTAAAATATGAATAAGTTTCAACAGGATTGTTAGCATCCAAAACATTTACAACTCTAATTCCACCATTATAGGTTGATATGAAAGCAAAACTATCTTTTACAAACGATCTATAATCAGAAACATTACTATCTAATGATAAGGAAAATCCGATTTCTTTGAAATTTGAAGAATCGGAAATATCTATTATTCTTAGACCTTTGACATCTGCGCAAGCGAAAATCGTATCACCTTTTAAAAAAAGATTGGTAAAAAATCCATCGGTTTCCAAGGTATCATAAAGAACAGGGTTTGTTTTATCTGAAATATCAACAACAGATAACCCTTCACCTGCATTTGCAAGAAAAGCATAATGCCCTTTTACAACAACATCATACATTCCACCACCCTTTGTTATTGAACCAACAAAAGCAGGGTTTGATGGATCGGTTACATCCAGAATAATCATTCCTGTAAACCAGCAAGCAATATAAGCGTAATTTCCATCAATAAAAAGTCCTAAAAGAAAATTGTATGGTAAACTATAATTGTATTCACCAATTTGAGTTGGATTCATCGGATCAGATACATCCATGATGGTTAATCCAACTAAACTGTTTGCAAGATAAAGATAATTTCCAGAAACCATCATATCCATAATGGGGGAGGTCGTATAGAAAACTGAAACAAGTTTCATATCATAAGGATCAGAGATATCATAGATCAAAACTTTCGATTCCATTGTTGAAACAAATGCATAATTCCCTGAAAGAGTGATACGTTGTGGTGATTTGATAAGAATTTCATCTAAAACAACAAAGTTGTTTTTATCCCTTATATCAAATGAAACCAAAGAGTTTGTGAAAAGTGCAAAAGCAAAACTATCTTTAACAAAAATATCGGTTGAGTGTTTATGGTAATACAATTTTCCAAGAGATCTCATATTTAAACTATCAATAAGAAATTTTGAAGAATTTGTATCAAATTTGGAGAGTGCACTCAAAGAAATTGCAACATAGATCAAAATCGGAAACAAAAGAATTTTTTTCATAATACCTCCTGTTTTTATTTTACGATTCCATATATTTTTTTCAATAAAAAAATTTTTTCATTATTGAAATTGATCAGATTTAATTTTTGTGTGGATTTTATATAGAAGAATACAAAAAGAAATCCAAAGTTTTGGAATCGACAAAAAAAGTGAAAAAACAATATCTGGTTTGCCCTTATACCATATTCCTTCTGTTTACGGAAGATATAGATACAAAAGAGAAAGAATAAAGAGACAATAGAACCTTTTTCAAAGATAATAAATTTTCTAGAATTTATGATCAAATTTTAAATCGAATCCCTTATCCTTTTCATCAATCTCATGTAATAGTTTATATTATGTTCTGTTGCTAAAATACCTGCAAGCATTTCTTCAGCTTTGAACAGATGGTGTAAATAAGCCCTTGAATAGTTTTTGCAAAGATGGCAACCACATCCATCCTCAACAGGAGAAAAATCATGTTTATATTTTGCGTTCTTTATCAAAATTTTACCTTTTTCTGTAAAAAGAGCACCGTTTCTTGCATTTCTTGTTGGCACAACACAATCAAAAATGTCAAAACCATTTTCAACAGCATAAACGATATCATCCTCTTCTCCAACACCCATAAGATACCTCGGTTTATCTTCTGGCATTATTGAATCTCCCATATCGATAACTTTTCTTATATATTCCTTTGATTCACCTATTGCAACACCTCCCATAGCATAACCATCAAAAGCAATTTCTTGAAGTTTTTCTGAACAATACTCTCTAAGGTTTTCAAAAATAGACCCCTGTATTATTCCGAACTGATACTGTTTATACCCATAAAGAGGAGTAGTTTTTAAAAACTGTTCTCTTGCTCTCTTTGCCCAATCAAGTGTTCTTTTAACTGAATGTTTTGCATACTCATAAGTCACCGGAAACTCCATACATTCATCGAGAACCATCATAACATCTGTTCCAAGAATCCTTTGCATATCAACATTGTTTTCAGGTGTAAATTCATGATATGAACCGTCAATATGTGATTGAAAGACAACCCCATTGTCCTTAAATTTTCTCAACTTTGAAAGTGAAAATATTTGAAACCCACCAGAATCTGAAAACAATGTTCTTTCCCATCCCATAAATTTATGTATCCCTCCCGCTTCTTTTATTATTTCAAGACCTGGTCTGAGATAAAGATGGTATGTGTTTGTGATCAAAAACTGAACTCCCCAGTCGAGAAGATCTTTTGCTGACATCGCCTTAACACTCGCCTGAGTTGCAACAAACATCAAATTTGGTGTTTCAACTGTTCCATGTGATGTTTTTAAAAGTCCCAGCCTTTTTTTACCATTCTTTTTTACTACCTTGAACAGATCATTCATAATATCACCATCGCATCACCATAAGAGAAAAATCTAAATTTTTTTTCTATAGCAAACCTGTACGCTTCAAGAATAAGTTCTCTTCCTGCAAAAGCTGAGACAAGCATAAGCAGAGTGGATTTTGGAAGATGAAAGTTTGTTATGAGTATATCTGTCGATTTTATTTCATAGGGAGGGTATATAAAAATATCTGTAAAACCTTTTTTGGGTAAAAATTTTTCTCCATCAAAACTCGTTTCAAGCGTCCTTAAACTCGTCGTTCCAACAGCAACTATTTTTCTGTTCTTTTTCTTCGAATCATTCAACCTGTTCACAGATTCTTCGTTTATTTCAATATATTCACTATGCATTCTATGTTTTCTTATATCTTCAACTTTAACAGGTTGAAAGGTCCCAAGTCCTATGTGCAATATAAGATCAACTATTTCAATTCCTCTGTTTTTTAACGAATTCAAAATTTCATCTGTAAAATGCAAACCTGCTGTTGGAGCAGCTGATGAACCGATCATTTTTGCATAACATGTTTGATAGTTAAAAACATCATCTTCTTGATCTTTACGTTTTATATAGGGAGGTAATGGAACATGTCCATATTTTTCAAAAAATAACTCTTTATTTTCAAACGGAATTTTAATTTTATATTCTTCCTTATCCTTTGATATTATTTCAATAAAATTGTTATCATCTAAAAATATTCTTTCCTGTTCTTTCAACTTTTTTCTTGTTTTTATAAGTGCTTTGAAAATCTTTCCCTCAGAAAAAGGGTCGGTTATAAGGATTTCAACTTTACCACCTGTTTCCTTTTTACCAAATATTCTCGCTTTTGCAACCTTTGTTATGTTTCTTACAAGAATCGAGTTCTGTGGGATTATATCACTTATATCTGAAAAATTTTTTTCAAAAAAGTTTTTTCTATTCCTGTCAACAACGAGTAATCTACTTTTTCCCTTTTCTGTGGGATGAAAAGCGATAAGTTCTTTTGGTAAATGAAAGTCATAATCTGAGATATTAAAACTCATTTTTTGAAGATTCTTAAAATGATGTTTAAGATTATGGTTAGAATTACTGAAACTATTATCGATGTTCCAAGTGGAAAATAAAATTTAAAGTTTTCCCTTTCTATTTTGAAATCAAAAGGATTTTTAAAATTAATCTTTTCAAGTATAAAGAAAATAATACCTGTTATCAGAAAGAAGAAGGATAACAAAAAAAGGACTTTATATATCAAATAGCCCTCCTTCATATTTGAATCCAAGATGTTCAAAAGCTAACTTTGTTGCAACTCTTCCCCTTTGGGTTCTTTTCAACAGTCCTTTCATAATCAAAAATGGTTCATAGACCTCTTCAAGAGTTTCTGCGGTTTCACCAACGGATATTGCAAGGGTTGATATACCAACAGGACCGCCATTGTATTTTTCAATTATCGTTTTCAATATTGTAACACTCAGTTCATCCAGACCGAGTTCATCAACATCAAACATTTTCATAGCACTCACAACTGTTTCTTTATCGATGAACCCTTTACTTTTGACTATGGCAAAATCTCTGACCCTTTTTAAAAGCCTGTTTGCAATTCTTGGAGTTCCTCTCGACCTTTTCGCTATCTCTGTTAGACCTTCCTCGTTTGAATCTATTCCCAGTATCTTTGCTGATCTTTTCAAAATATTTTTTAGATCATCATCAGAGTAAAAATCAAGCCTATGGCTCATTCCAAATCTTGATCTTAAAGGAGATGTTAAAAGTCCACTCCTTGTTGTTGCACCTATAAGGGTAAAGGGCTTTATCTTTATTTTTATGCTCCTTGCCGAAGGTCCAGAATCAAGCATTATATCAAGAACAAAATCTTCCATTGCGGGATAGAGATACTCTTCAACTATCCTGTTCACACGGTGAATCTCATCTATAAACAGAACATCTCCCTTTTCAAGTTTTGTTAAAATACCCGCAAGATCTCCTGGCCTTTCAAGTATTGGACCACTGGTTGAATATATTTTTACACCGAGTTCATTTGCTATGATATAGGACAACGTTGTTTTACCAAGTCCGGGAGGACCAAAAAAAAGTATATGATCCAAAACGTCATTTCTTATCCTTGCTGATTCTATAGAAATTTTAAGATTCTCCTTTAATTTCTCCTGTCCGATAAACGAATCAAGGAATTTTGGTCTTAAACTTTCCTCTATCTCATTATCTTCATTCAACCGATCTGAAGATATTATCTCTTTGTTCATCCTAACCTCTTTAGAACCTCTTTGATTATTTCTTCAACATTCTCAGAATCACCAACATTTTTTAAAACATCATTCAAAATTGGAGAGATATCCTTATCGGAGAATCCAAGTGATTTGAGTGCATCGTAAGCATCTTTTGCTATTCCCTTTTTCTCCACTGAAACTTTCCCTGAAAGTTCAAGGATGATCGATTCTGCAAGTTTCTTGCTCACATTTTTTGCTCTTGCAAGTATTTTAGGATCAGAGTTGTTCACCGCATTTTCAAACTCTTCAACAGAAAGTGTATTGAATATTGACAACGCTGTTTTGGGACCGATTTTTGGAATCTCGATCAACTTTAAAAACATATCCCTCTCTTTTGATGATGAAAACCCAAAAATTTCAAACTCCTCATTTTTCAATGAAAGATATGTAAAAATTTTAACCTCTTTACCAGGATCGGGAAGAGATGAAAATGTTGTAAAAGAGACTCTCAACTTGTATCCAATACCATTATTCTCAACGATGATGAATGGAAGTATTTTTTCAGTCAAAACGCCTTTAATGTACCAGTTCATAATCTTTTCTATTCAAAAAAGTATAAGTGACAGCAAGTGCATCAGAAACATCGTAAGGTAAATTCTTTTCTATTTTAAAAATAGTTTTCACCATAAATTGGACCTGTTCTTTTGTTGAATGTCCCCTTCCCGTGACCGATTTTTTTATCAGATTTGGAGAAAAGAATTTAATCTTTGTTCCATTTTTCACGCAGGAGACGATCAATGCTGAACGAACCATGGAAAGTATTGAAGTTGTTTTGACATTCTTATGATAAAAAGATTCTTCAAAAACAGCAAATTCAGGTTTAAACTTTTGAAGTATAGAATCCGATTCATAAAATATCTCGTATAACCTGTTTTCGAATTTTTCTTCAGAATCCGTTTTAATTATTCCCGCTGTGATGATTTTTAAACTATCGTTTACTATCGCATAACCTGTCTGTTTTAAACTTGGATCAAAACCTATCACTTTCACTTGCTCAATTTCTCCATGAGTTCATCGGATATATCAAAATTCGAGTAAACATTTTGAACATCATCATGATCCTCAAGTGCATCTATAAGTTTTAGCATAACCGATGCATCGTTTTCGTTGAGTTGAACTGTTGATTGTGCTTTTTTTGTGAGTGTTACATTTGTAGTTTCTATCTTTTTATCATCAAAAACTTTTTTAACTCTGTAAAGATCCTCAGGTGCAGTATAAACCTGTATTACATCACCCGTTGTTACCACATCCTCTCCACCAGCATCGATCGCTATTTCCATTATATCATCGAATTTGTATTTGTTGCCATCGATTTCAATGAGTCCCTTCTTTTCAAACATCCATGACACTGAACTGACATCCCCCAACTCTTTTCCAAATCTCGTAAATATGTGTCTGAGTTCTCCAGTTGTTCTATTCTTGTTGTCCGTTACAACATCAATCAGTATAGCTGCTCCGCCTGGTCCATAACCCCCATATACAACCTCTTCGTATGTTGTTCCAGGCAATTCTCCTGTTCCTTTTTTTATCGCTCTATCTATATTATCTGCCGGCATATTCGCTTTTTTAGCAGCAGCAATCGCAGCCCTTAACCTTGCGTTCAATTCAGGATCACCACCACCTTCTCTTGCAGCAAGTGTTATCTCTTTTATAAGTTTTGTAAAGATCTGACCTCTTTTGTTATCCTCTACTGCTTTTTTCCTTTTTATCGTACTCCACTTATTATGTCCTGACATATATCCTCCTTATCTTTTTCCTCCTGGTCTTATTAAAATTTCTTTCTTTTCACACAAAGGACAATTTTCTGGAACATAGGTTTTTGCTTCAACCTTCATTCCATAAAACAATGGATATTCAAAATTTAGATTATCACTTCTATCTATAAGAACTGCTATCGAAAGAATGTTGCCTTTAAAACTTTTAACAGCATCTATCATCTGGTTTATCGACTTTCCGGTTGTCAAAACATCATCAACGAGAAGAATTCGATCGTTTGGAGTTATTGGAGTTTCTCTAAAGAGTCCAAGTTTGTCATCCCTTTTTTCAAGATATGCTGCTTTACACTTCAACTGTCTTGCAAACTCATATGAAACAACTATCCCTCCAACAACAGGACCTAAAACATAATCAAAATTTTTACCTTTGAGTTTTTTTACAACAGTTGAAACAAGTTCAGATAACAACCTGGGATTTTCAAGAATTCTGAACTTTTCAAAATACGTATCAGAATGAAGCCCGCTTGTTAAAAGAAAATGCCCTTTTAATACAACCTTTTCCTTTTCAAGTGTTTTTAAGTCCATCTTTTATCTCCCGTATAATATTTTTAACAACCCTTTTGGGGTCATCGGATGCTGTAACAGGTCTTCCAACCACTATGTAATCTGCACCATCCTTTATCGCATCATAAGGTGTTGCACTCCTCTGTTGATCATTTTTTTCAGAACCTTCTGGTCTGATTCCAGGGGTCAAAATCAAAAGTTCATTTCCACATTTTTTCCTTAACATTTTAACTTCAAGAGGAGAAGCAACAACTCCATCTATTCCAGCAGATCTTGCTGCCTGAGCGAGTATCAAAACTTCTTCCTCGACACTCCTATTAGTTGCCCCTATAATATCCTGTAAAAAAGCACTGTCAAGAGATGTCAAAAGTGTAACAGCAAAAATTTTAGGTGCATGATTTCTCTTCTCTCTCCTTTGCCATATCAGCTTTGCAACACTCTCCATCATATCAAAACCACCCATCGCATGTATCGTTAACATATCAACTCCATGCTCAAGAACAGATGAAACAGCACCAACTACTGTATTTGGTATATCATGAAATTTTAGATCAAGAAAAACTTTTTTGTTCCTCTTTTTCAACATGTTCAAAGATCTGTATCCCTCTTTAGTAAAAAGTTGAAGACCAACTTTATATGTTGTAACATCATCTTCAAGAGCGTCTACAAGTTTTTCCGCTTTTTTTAAAGAATCAAAATCGAGTGCTATTATAAGTCGATCTTTAGGATTCATAATCTCTCCTTGATACTACCTATAATCTCTTTAACACTTTTTATACGTTTTGATTTCATATATCTTTCAAGGCCGATAGAAAGTTCTTCAAGGATATCAGGTTTTATCAAAACTCCACTTCCCACCTGAACGGCTGTTGCACCAACGATCAAAAATTCAAGCAAATCATCCAGAGTTGTAATTCCACCTATTCCTATAACAGGAATTTTAACAGATTTAACCATTTTGTAAACATTGAACAGGGATAGAGGTTTGATCGCCGGTCCAGAAAAACCTGCCTGAACATTTTTAAAAACAAACTCTCTTTTTTCTATATCAACAGATGTTCCAATATAAGTGTTCGTAAAACTTATTCCATCAAAACCTTCGCTTTCTGCAAACTTTGCGATTTCGAATGATTCACTATATGAAGGTGATAACTTTAAAAGCAATGTTTTTTCAGTTAAACCTCTGATATTTTTCAAAAGTTTTTTAGAATCAGCAAAGTTGGAATTAAAATTTATCTTTTTGTTTGTGATGTTCGGACACGAAATGTTTATCTCATATCCGTCAAAACCTTGATGTCTATCAAGGTATTCTATCATATTCACAAGATCATCTCTTGAAAAAGGTGCAAGGTTTAAAAATTTTACACATTTGAAGTTTTTTATCTTAGGAAGAATATTTTCTATAAAATAATCAACTCCATTATTTTCAAGTCCGATAGAATTCAGTATTCCACCATAAACCTCTTTGATCCTTGGAGTTTCATTCCCCACCTTTTTTTTCAATGTTATCGATTTTGTAACAAATCCACCGATCTTCTTGAAATCGTTATATTTCGAAAGTTCAACTCCCCAGCCAGAACAACCACTCGCACCGATTACGGGAGTTTTTAAAACTGTTTTTCCAATTTTAACACTCAAATCAACCATAAATTATCCTGTTCCCATCGAGAATTGGACCCTCTGTACAAAGTTTTACAAAATCACCATCTTCCATCTTAACAGCACAACCATTGCATAGACCAATACCACACCCCATTATTTCCTCATAGATAGCGTAAAATCTTTTTTCGTTTTTTACACAATATTTTTTTATCGATTTCAGCATCTCTTTCGGGCCACAGCCAATAACCGTATCAAAATCATAACGATTCAAAAAATCTGTTGGATAACCTTTTATTTTACCATTTTTTTCCGAACAGTATAAACCTTTTAAAGAAAAATACTTCAAAACATTTTTGTATTCACCTTCTCTGTCTCCAAAAATGAGATTGTAACACTTTTTCCCTTTTAAAAAAGGTATTATAGCAGCCAGCCCTATTCCCCCTCCAACAAAAAGAGTTTTTCTGTAATCAATATCCTTTTCAAAACCTTTTCCAAGTGGATAGAGTATATCTACATGATCACCTTTTTTCAGTTGACTTATATTCTCGGTTGAATCACCAACAATTTTTATAAGAAAAGTTAAAGATCTGTTACCATCATTTACTATCGTAAAAGGTCTTCTTAAAATTTTATCCTTAAGATCGGTTTTTATAGAACCAAATTGTCCCGGCAAAATATTCTCTTTAAAACTTTTAGAAATTTCCAGAACAAATACATTTTCTGTTAAAAAAATTTTGTTTAAAACTTTTTCAATCATTTTTAAGTTCCTTTATTCTTTTTAAAGCACTAAGATAAAACTCGGTTGAAGGATAATCGTTCACTACTCTTTCAAGAAAATCTATCGATTGTAAAGTATCCTTATACTCTTTCAGGTATATATAGGATAATGCGAATAAACTTTTCGGAGAATAGTAAGAGAGAGGGAAAGAGTCAACTATATTTTTGTATCCTTTTATTGCATCTTCAGTTTTTCCAAGGAAAAAATATTCGATTTCAGAAAGAAGGAATCTGTTCTTTATCTTTTCCTCCTCACTCAACTCTAAATCCTGATTCTGCAAAGAGAGTAAAAGTTGTAACGATTTCGATTTTGCCTCTGCCTGATAAAAGAGAGGCGAGTTCTGTTGACTCTCAGTTAACATCCTGTAAGATTTCTCAGCATTTTTTAAATCGTTAAAATATTTTTCATAGATATATCCCTTTTTAAACAAAAGGGAATCCATAAGGTATCTATCCCTTCCAGACAAAATCTCATCGATCAATTTGATCGATTTTTCATACTCTTTCTTTTTTTCAAATATCTGAACTTTAAGGTAATAGAAAACATTCCTTTTATTATGGTTTTGAAAAATATCTATCGCACGGCTGGTATATTTTTCTGCATTTTTTAAATCCCCCAGTTCAACATAACAACCTATAAGGTACCTATAATAATCAAAAATAAAATCTTTCGGTAGCGATTTTACATTTATTTTTAGAAAATTTTTTAACGCTGTATCATACTCTTTTTTTAGATATTTAATCTTTCCCCTTAAAAAAAGATTTACAGGATTATTCTTTGCTTTATATAATATATTTTCTATCAAGCTATCAGCACTGTTAAAATCTTTTTTTTCCATATAAACGTTTACTATCTCTTTTACCGCTTCATTTTGGAATTTCCCATTCTTTGAAACGACCTGACCGAATATTGTTAAAGAGATATTTGTATCCTGTTGCATCAGATATGTCTTGCCAAGGTAGAATAACGCTTCTTCAAAATACTTCGAATCTGGAAAATAATCTATCAGTTCTGTAAATTTTTTTATCGCTTTTGAATAATCACCTTTATACATGTAGGATTTGCCTATCAGAATCAAAGCATCATCGACATATTTTGAATTCTGGTGGAGTTGCAATATTTTCGAAGATTTTTCTATCGATTTATCGAGGTAGGTTCTATCAACAGGTTTGTCATCTTCAAGAGGTTTGATGCCAAGTTTATAATATTTTTCTGCGTTATAAAATATATTGAAATATGCATTAAAATTTGCACATGAGAAAAACATCATCAACCAGATCATAGAAAAAAGTGAAAATAATTTTTTCATAATTTTTGATTATATCAGATATATAAAAAAAATAAAGAAGGATAAAAACCTTTGTAGATCATCTGTTCATATTGACTTTGATAATTTTTATCTATAATATTTCTTTATGTTTTCAATCTATGGAGAAACTTCAAAAAAAATAGACACTGTTTGCTTTGAGAAATACTTGATAAAACCAGAAATTTTGATGGAAAATGCAGCTATCGCTTCCTGTAATACTTTGCTTTCGAATTTTAAATTTGAAAGACCGGTAATAGTTTGTTCAACTGGAAACAATGGTGGTGATGGTTTTGCACTCGCAAGACATCTTTTAAACAAAAATTATGATGTTTCAACAATAGTTTTGGGAGACACCAAAAAATTATCCGATGAAAGTCAAACGAACCTTAAAATTCTGATGAAATTAAGTCGCAACATCCTTTTTAACCCTTCCGAAAATAAATTCTCTAACATTTTGAAATCATCCGATCTAATTGTAGATGCTTTGTTTGGAACAGGTTTTCATGGAGAATTCACACCTTTTTTTAGAAAATATGTGAAAATAATAAATCGATCAAATAAAAGAATATTTTCACTCGATATACCTTCCGGACTTGATTCAAACACTGGAATGTTCGATAGGGATACAGTAAAAGCCACCGCAACGATCACTTTCGGTTTTGTAAAAACAGGAATGTTATGGGTTGATTCAAAAAAATTCACAGGTGATATTTTTGTTGCCGATATATCGATACCATACCAGATAGTTTTCGATTATGATTTTCAAACGATAATAGAAAAAGATATAATTGTTGGACTTGTAAAACATTTCAACATAAAAAAAGAAAAATATTTCCATAAAAGACAGAAGGGCAATCTCTTTCTTATTGGTGGAAACAAAGGAATGGAAGGCTCAATACAGATCGCTGCACTTGGGGCAATGAAAACCGGTGCAGGAATAGTTTATATCAAACAATTGGGAAACGAAAAAATCAAATTTTTAAAAGAGGCGGTTTACATTGATAACTTTGATGATGGAATTTTAAAGAGTGAGAACATAGTTATCGGTTGTGGATTTGGAAACGATCAGAATTCAAAAGAAACTTTTATTGAGATGATCAAAAAACTGGATCATAAAAAAGTTATAATCGATGCTGATGGTATAAACATTATTGCACAACTCGATGAGAAAAATAAAAAAAGAATTTTAAAAAATAAAATTATAACCCCCCATCCTGAGGAGTTTTTCAGGCTAACAAAAAAGAGATTTTCCAACATCAAAGAAAAAATAACATTAGCAGAAGAATTTTCAAAAAAATATTCGACTGTGACGGTACTTAAATCGCCACCAACTGTTGTAACCGATGGGGAGAACACCTTTGTCCTTCCCAATTCAAATTTGAAACTCGCAACAGCAGGTTCGGGAGATCTTCTTGCTGGGATGATTGGGGCTTATGTTTCTTTTGGATACGACCTTCTAACATCGTCAGTTTTAGGGGTTTATACACATTTTAGATCAGGGGAAATATCAAAATCTAAAAATCCTCTGATAAGTGAGATCGCACAAAATATTGGTGAGGTCCAAAATGAAATATTTTTATAAAATATTTTTTCTTTTAATGATTTTTGGATTCTTCAATTCCTCTTTTTGTAACCAGAACATAACAACAACTCCTGATTATGAAAATCTTTCATATTTTTTAAATGTCCTGGATATTACAGGTGATATAGAAAATATATACATTGGAACATCTTCAGGTATTTTAAAACTTGATAGATTCACCGATGAGGTAACAACTTTACTCTCTTTTAGAAAATGGATGTATGACATTCCATTTAAAAACCTTTTTTCAGATCCCATACATAACAACAATCTATATTTTACAGGCAGGGATTTTTTATACCATTACGATATCTTTAACGATACAATCGAATATTGCAAAATTTTGGATTTTTCGGGAAAATCGGTTTCACTTATCGGTGTCACAGAAGAGTCACTCTTTGTAAAGATCGATACTCTTGTGTATTCATCATCAAAATATGGATTGAAAACTGAAAACTGGGTTTTAAGTAGAAACGACAAAAAAATCAACTGGAGAAAAATCAACAAAGATGTAAAAGATTACCCACAACTGTTGCCTTATAGTATCTTTTATGGAAACAAAGAATACAATTTCACAACCGTCTATGAGGATCCCCACAATTATTATGTAGGAACGGATGGGATAGGTTTTTTGAAGATTGACAAAATGAGTTTAAAAAGAAAACATTTTCTATATGGAACAGGTTCTCTGGATATCAGATCAATTTCACTCGATTCTTTAAATAATCTCTGGGTAGCAGGGTTGAATTGCATCAACATTACAAAATACGATATAAACAAAAGAATTTTTACCTATTACAATTTATCAAACATCCCTGAAATACCAGACAACCAAATAAATGTCATAACATCATCAAAAAAATATGTGCTCTTTTTAACTCAACTCGGTGGAATTTTTTATTATGATATTTCAAAAGAGAGATTTTTCAATATTCCAAATTCTTTAACAACAATTTTTTTCAGAGCAAAACCTATAAAAGATGGTCTTTTTATAGTATCCAATGACAGAGGAATAGGATTTGTTGATGTACAGGAAAAAAAGTTTTACCAGAAATTTGATAATATCCAGTCTGTAATCGATCTTGAAATTTATAAAGATACATTATATTTCGTTTCACAGAATAAACTTTATAAAACAAATTTAAACGATTCTTCTTATTATCCTGTTCAATTTGATTTTCCAATATTTTTTGTTTATCAGTTCTATAAAGACGATTCAACAGAAATTTTACTCGATAACGCTTATATTCATATAAAAAGAGGAAAAGAAAAATATGTTTCATATCCAAATAACCTTTTTGGAGAATTTTATGATCTTGCAAGAAAAGGAACTTTTATATTTGCAGCTGCAACTGATGGTTTTGGAGTTTTTTCTGAAAAACAAAAAAAGTGGGAAATCTTTAATAAAAAAAGATACCCTCTACCCTCTAACAGTTTTTACAATATAGTTTCATTCGATAAATACCTTTTTGTAACCACAAGATCCTCTCTGTTAAAAGTGAAATATGACATCATTACACAAGAAAAATAGATTTTTTTTAACTTTTATAATTTTTTACTTACCTTTTTTGATATTCGGCGAGAAGGTTCAAGGAGTATACATTTCAAGATATGTAGCTTCATCAAAAAGATTTTATGCACTTTTAGAAAAATTGAAAGTAAATAACTTCAACGCTGTTGTTATAGATATGAAATACGATTACGGTGATGTTGCCGTAAATCTTGATCCAACATATTCTATGATCAATTCATACCAAAAAATAAACCTCCTTCAAGAAAAGATTGATACACTCAAAAAACTTGGAATTAAACCTATAGCAAGAATAGTTTGTTTTAAAGATAATATCCTGGGGAAATATGAAAATTACAAATATGCTGTCAAATATACTGATGGCTCAATATATTACGATCTTTCTAAAGCGATCTGGGTATCTCCTTATTCAACTTTTGTCCAGAACTATATAATAGATGTAGCAAAAGAATGTGCCAAAATTGGCTTTTCTGAGATCCAGTTTGATTATATTAGATTTCCAACAGATGGAATAAAGGGTACATTGGTTTTTCCTGAAAGAAACAGTTTAAACGGTTTTGAAACCATCATAAATTTTTTGAACAAAGCATACAACGAACTTAAACCTTACGGAGTAGATATATCGTGCGATGTTTACGGATATACAGTTTGGTTTGATTCTTTAAATCTTGTTAACCAGTATTTAGATGGCATGGCTATTTATGCTGATGCTATCTATCCAATGGTCTATCCGTCACATTTTTCAGATTCACTTTATAGAAAATTGGGAAAAGAGGAAAGAACTTACCAGATAATATATCAAAGTGGTATAAAATCAAAAAAAAGGATAGAAAAATTTAATACTAAAACCATACTCTATCTCCAAGATTTTACATGGAAATCTTCACTCATGGGAAACGATTATGTTAACAATCAGATAAAGGCGGCAATCGATTCTGATGTTGACGGATTCATCTTATGGAATCCATCTTCAAAATATTCATACTTTGAACTTCCCGAAAAAATCAATTTTACAAATTATAAAAAGGATAAGAGATGAAAACTTTTTTTTCATATTTAAAAGAGATAAAGATATATACTCTCAGAAAAGATTTTTTCACGATAACTTTTTATACACTCTGGTCTGTTTTTCTTTTATACAACAGTGAATTTTTATACCCATTATCTATGTGGTTATACTTTTCTTTACTTTCACTTTTTCTTGTGCCAATCTTTTTTAATATCGGTTTGAATGAAGAAAAATTGTTTTTAAAAATACTCTATATTTTTGTTTTGATATCTTCAATAATTTTATCATTCTATATTGTAAATCTCAAAGGAGTAAAAAGAGATATCGGGAAAAATGAGTTTATCAACGGAATGCTTATCATATATTTTTTCTTTTTCATTTTATATTTCTATCTGAACAGAAAATTCAGTTTAAAAAATTTCAACATAAGTTTCAAAGATAAAAGAAATTCTTTCATTTTAATAATTGTTTCAATAATGATAATTACTCCCATCATTTTTATCGTCTCAAGAAATCCTCAGTTTAAATCTGTTTATCCTCTTTTTAAAATAATGAAAAATTCAAAATATGATTTTATAAGATACGAATTTGCATTTTTATACTTTTTTTTCTTCTGGGAATTCTATTTCAGAGGAATAATGTTAAAATCTTTTAAAGATGTTTTTAAAGATGATTTTGTCGCTATAATTTTACAATCTCTTATTTTCACCTTTTTACATTTTGGAAAACCGGGGCTTGAAACTCTGTCTTCTTTTTTTGGAGGTTTTATTCTTGGATTCTTTTCTCTTAAATTAAACTCCATCTTTCCAGCATTTTTTTTACATTTTTATATCTCTTTTCTTATGGATATTTTATCCATATATTTCTAAAATCGGAGCATATTTTTTCCTTATTCTCTCATTCAACAACTTTCCCAATTTCATATTTGCAATCTCATCTTTTTCTTTATCTTTTATCCCATTAAGCAAAGTATCGAGAACTTCAATCAATGTCTGAAGATCATTTTCATAAAAAAGTCCAAGTGTATAGATGTATTCATCCTGTTCATTTTTATATTCAAGGTTTATCTTTATCTCTTTTTTGAACAGAACAGAAAATATGTTTTCGTTGTAAAGATCCCCTATAATTTTTTTCTTCTCTTTTTCTTTTAGAATCAGAATCCATTCTCTTGAAATTCTGCTTTTTGAAACATTTTTAAAAAGGTCATGTTCGTTTAAAGATTTTTTTAAATCTTTCAAAGTCCCCTCATCATAGTTAAAATCAAATCTTTCCCCGTATTTAAAAAGTCTAAAGATCCTTGTTGGATCCTCTACAAAAAGATTTTCTCTATTTTCTCTTATAGTTTTATTTTCAATATCTTTTATACCATTCAACGGATCTAAAAAATTATGTTCTTTTAAAGAATAGGCAATACTGTTGATCGTGAAATCTCTCCTTTTAATATCATCCATTATAGTTCCCCTCGAAAGTTCAGGAAGCATTCCATTTTCAGGATAGTATTCCTTTCTTGTGAATATTATATCAAAAGATGAATCACCAAGAACAAATTTGTATGTTTTCAATTTTGATTTCGTTTCTTTGGTTATCTCTTTTCCAAAATATATTTTAAAATAGGAAACAAATTTATCTATATCTCCCTCAACGGCAATATCTATATCTGAAAAATCATCAAACCCAAGAATTTTATCTCGAACAACTCCACCTATAAGATATATATCAAAATCTTTTGATTTCGGAATATTGTTCAGGTGAGTTAAAATTTCATTGAATTTCATAAAAAAGGGGGAATCTATCCCCCTTTAAAAATTTTACAATCTCTTCTTTGCTTTATCTAAATACTTCTGTGCTTTTTCATGTTTTGGATCTATTTTCAAAACAGCTTCAAATTTTGCAACAGCGGTCTTGTAGTCACCTGCAAGGTATGCTGCATAACCTTCCTCGTAAAGTTTGTTTGGATCAACTGTTGGTTTTGTTTCTTTTGGTTTTTCAGCAGTTTTCTGCTCTTCTTTCTGTTGTTGTTTTTTCAGTTCATCTATATGCTGGAGTGCCTCACTGTTTTTTGGATCAAGAAGTAACAGATTGTTCCACTCGGAAATCGCTGATTTGATCCAGCCTTTTCCTTCATAGGAAAGTGCATTCTCTCTGTATGTTTTGATCATCTGTTGTTTTTTTGTGTTTGCTTCCTGCATGTAAGCAAGAACAGTGGGATCGTCAGGTGCAAGTTTTATCGCTTCGTTCAGTTTTGACAGAGCACCAACAATATCTCCTTTGTTCAAGAGGGTTTTTGCATCTTTTGCAAGTTGTATCGCTTTATCATGGTTTATCTTTTCTGTATCATCCTTTTTATTCAATTTCACATTGAGTTCTGTAGTAACTCCAGAGGAAACTGTGAATATTCTTTTTTGCCATTTGTACCCATTGGATTCAATTTTTAAGGTATATTTCCCTGGTTTTATCTGTAATTTTTTATATCCACCTGTCAAACTTATTGGCTGGAGGTTAGTTTCCTCAAAAGTCAAAGTTGCATCCAAAAGTTTATCATTCGAAGCATCAACAACATTTACTATTAAAGTTCCCATACTCTCTTTTTTCGGTCCACCAAAATTGATCGTATAATTTGCTCCTATTTCAATTCTTGGTTTAAGTGTGGGATCACCTGATGTGAAAAGTTCAGCATGGGTTAACCCAAAAACAACATTCAAATCTTTTAGATTATATTTCAAACCGAGATTAACATCCCTTCCAGTTACATCTCCAAGAAAACTCAACCCATACACGATTGGAATCTCTGCACCACCAAAGAAACTGAACATAAACTCGTTTGCACCATTCTCAAGTGCCTGTTCATCAAATAGGATCGATGTTGAAAGATATTTTCCTCTTCCATAACCGACGAATTCCCCTCTACCAAGACCCAGGGTATATTTACCAAAATTTTTAAAATCTTTTGTTGCAACAATGTATAGAGAGAACCAATCCTGTGATCTTAAACTATAGTTATGATCTGAAAGACCGATCGCACTTGTATCTCCTCCTCCCCCTTCATCGATGTATTTTCTATAGGTTATATTTCTTATACCTGCTGAAAGTGATGGAAGATTTCCTTTAGGTTTTAAAAAGTTGTATTGAAAGTCAATCGTATAATCTTTATATGTGAGCATATTCAAAGTCACGTCAAACATATCAAGAAGACCATAAGAGAAAAATAGATTGTAGGTGAAAGGAACATCATCGTTGGTTAAAGCAGATGATAAAGAGAAATCTATTCCAAAAGAGAATTCACCATTTTTTTGAATCTCTGCTGTTGGAATATCTAAAAGTCCATTAGAGTTCGCAAATGGATAAAGTGAGACAAAGATAATAAGTATTAATACTGATAATCCCCTCTTCATAAATTACTCCTTTTATAAAAATAATAAAATAAAATTAAAATTTGTCAATATAAAAAATTAATGGATAATACTAAAAACCATATAATCTCTTAATAAATTTTTTAAATTTTATTTTATCTCATCTCACCTTCTTTATTCTTGATTTCATTTTCTTATATCTTTTCTATAGCACTATCCTCTAAAATTCACTTTTCAGATAAAATGTAAGTACTTAAAAGTCATTATCATTTATAGACAAAAAATAGAATTAAAACAAGAATGACAAATATCTTTCGTACTGATCCTATAGATAGTGTTTGATTTTTGAGAGCTGGTTGTTTAAAAAAAGCAGTATTTTAGATCAACAAAAATAAAAAGGTTGTTATCAAAAAAAGAATAAAGAAGATTTTACTCATATCTTTTAACTTTAAAGTTGGTTCTTCGCCTGAAAACGATAGTCCTGTTTTTAAAACTTCTTCTCTGTAATCAAAAATTTTTCTATCAAAATCAACACTTTTCTTTGAGAAAAAATCGAGCATATAGTTCAACAGAGGTAAAAATCCAGAAGACAAAATAAAATTTGAAAAATTTGTATCAAGTGGTAAAGAAACATAAAATTTTTCATCTGAAAATGAAACAAGTTTATTCCCATCTTCATCAACGATTAAAGGTTCTTTTGGGATATTCGAAATTCTGTTATAGTAAAGATTGTCAAATCCATTTTTTACAATTTCTTTTAGATTTTTATCCTTAAAAATTATTTCTTTTTTTCCTGGTGTTGTATTGAAACTGTATTCCTTAAAAAAAACAATACCTTTTTTTATATCATCTTTATCAGAAATAAATATATCACTTTTTCCTATTTCATATCCAAGTGTTCTAAGTGCTATGTTGATGCTCTTTTCATTCATCAGGATGTTTACCTTTTTATTTTTTAATAATATTGTTTTTGAAAATTTTATTGAATCATTAAAAACTTTTAAAAAAGTTAAAGAATCAAATCTAACATCGAAAAAATTGATCCCTTTTTTAAGTAAAACCTTTTCTTGTTTATCGTTTATCATCAGGGAAGCGATCTTTTCATCTTTTGAAAAAATTTTGATCACCGGCGAAATATCAATTATCAGAACATCAAAATCATTATCAATTTTTATAAAATCAAAATCCTCTCTGAACTTTTCATAAACTCTATCTGAGATCAAAATTTTTTTTATTGACGGAGAATTTATGCTATGCACTATTTTAACAAAATTTCTGATCACTTTTTCCTTTTCCAAAAGTTTTCCAGAAAAAATCTTTTCTTTATTCAACGGATAATCTTGTTTTCCATCATTATCAAATATCAAAATATTTTCAAAGTCGTTTTCACTTTTATATTTTTCTATTATACTATCAACCTTTTCACTCTTAAGGTTTAAAAATGGTGTATTGTCTATATATATAAAAAGAAATTCAATTTTTTGTGATTTTATGTATGGTTTTGATAAAAAAAGTATAAAACATGAAAATGAAAGCAAAAAGAGAATTATTTTGAAAATATAAATGAAAACTTTAAAATCCTTTTTTATAACACTTTTTTCTTCCTCATTAAAAACATCAACATAAGGATAATTTTTTACTTTTTTGAATTTCTTTGAAAATATTAATAACAAGAGAAATGGAGGTAAAAGAAAAAAAAGAATAAAAAGATACTCCCTATAGAAAAACACTTTTTCTCCTTAAAAAGAATTTTGAAAGTGGTTTTTCAAATCCTTCCTCGATCATGATCCGGTTATAATCTATTCCATTTTCATAGCATATCTTTTTTATCCTTTCATTTCTCTGATTTAAAATTTTCAACCTATCATAAGATGAATCAAGAAAAACGGTTTTACCTGTTTCCATATCTTTTAAATATGTGTTTTCAAAATTTTTTCTTTCAAATTCTTCTTTACTTTGAAGATGAAAAACTATTGAATCGTTTTTGAAAATTTTGTAAATGGATATCGTTTTCATAATATTTTCAAGATTCTCTCCAAAATCTGTTATAAAAATCACAAAAGTTGATCTTTTTACTTTTGAAAGGATATCCTGCAAAACTTTTGCACCTTCAGTGTTCCCTTCAGGTTTTATCTGTTCAAGTTCTCTGTGGATTTGAAAAATCAGGTTTTGCTTTTTTGATGGTTTATGAAAAACTCTTATTCTGTTGTTATAAAGTGAATAACCAAAAGAATCGTTTTGTTTTTTTGAAATTAACGCAAAAATAAAGAGTAAGGTTTTTCCATATTCAAATTTGTTTGAAAATTGCATAGATTTTGAGGAATCAAGAAAAACTTGAATATCGGTATCCGACTCACCTTCGTTTTCTCTTACAAACAGTTTTTCACTCCTTAAAAAAACTTTCCAGTCAATCCTTTTAAAATCATCTCCCTGAATATATTCCCTGTATTCGGAAAATTCGGACGAAAATCCCTTATATGGAGTTTTATGGATACCTGAAAAATATCCTTTTAGAATATATTTTGATCTTAAAAAAAGATTTTCGATTTTGAAAACTTCTATTAAATTTTTATTCATCGATCCTGTAAATTTTTAAACTCTCATCTTGAAAAGATGTCCTATAAATAATATGTGTTGAATCAAGAAATGACATTTTATCACCATAATAAAAATAGTATGAAATTTTATATGTGTTTAAATCTTCGAAAAATTTCTTTTCATCATCTGAATAATAAAACGTTCCAAAATATTTTAAATTCAGATAATAGGAAATATAGGTTGTGTTCTTTCTGTTTGAATTGGATGCAATATTGCCTGAAATGTTCAGATCCTTCAGTTTTAAATAAAGGTTGTAAACATCTTTTCCAGAGTTAAGATCAGATTTCAACTCTTTCATAGGCATTATCAAAAATGATAATGAAATCAAAACAAAAGATAGAATCTTTAAATAATTTTTGATTTCAAAATTTTCTAAAATGATTAAAAACAAAGAAGCAATTAAATAAAAATTAATAAAGATATATCTTCTTTCAATTTCTACAGGTAGATATCCAATGAAAGATAGAATTGAGGCTGAAAAAATCAATAAGAGATTTTTTCTGTTCTTCTTTTTAATAAACAAAAAGATAGAAAGAATAAAAAATAAAGGTAAAAATAAAGAAAATGAGAGTAAAAGTTTAAATGTTCTTAATGTTCTCTCAGAAACTATTTTTAAATAATAGTTCAAATTTCCAACTATCATTTTTATATTAATTTCAGGATGTTTAACATATGAAGGATCATCCCAGAAAGATGTTGAAAACGAATCTGGTGGTGGGAGTGGATGTGTGTAAATCTCTTTCAGTTTTAAAGTATCAACTGTTAAAACTGTATAGTTGAATTTTCCTGTTGTTCCAAGAGTCGGATAACCATATTTTGCAGAAATAGCAATTATCCAGATTGATGATAAAAAGATAAAAACTATTCCTGACAGAAAAAAATATTTTACATTTTTAAAATCCTTTTTTATTAGGTTAAACAAGAATAAAATCATCAAAAGACCAAGGAAAAAGAAAAAACCGTATGTCTTTGCAAGATATGTTAAAAAACCTATGAATCCAACCAAAATAAAAGAATATTTTTGTTTGAAAATATTCTCATCAACTAAAAATGATAATAAAAACAGAAAAAAAGTTGTAGTGATAAAATCTGATGTAATGGTTATAAGTGTAAAATGTGTTGTAACAACTGGTAAAATGATCATTAAAAAAATTTTTCTGTAGTTTGATTTCACACCGCTATTTTTTAAAAATCTATCAAACGAGTATATTGAAAATAAACCAATAAAGTATGATAAAATTTTAAATGAAATTATACCTTCTTTAAAAACGACCAGAAAGGGAACAAGTAAAAAAGAGATCAAGGGAGACCAATAGCCGTTCACAGCAAGTTTGAAATTTCCCGTTAAATATTTTTTAGTGATATTTATAAGTGAAATCCCATCAGGGTTGATCTGATACCTGAAAAAAGGGAAAAGGAAAAAGAAAGTTAATGAAAAAATAAAGAGTGTTAACCAAAAATAGTTTTTTAAAATAAAATCTTTAACTTTTTGTTTCATGATAGGATTCCTCTGCGTTCACATTCCAGATCGTTTCTTTGCTCTTTTTGTTCCCTGTGATTATTTCATAACATTCTTTGGCACTAAGCATCGAATGATCCATATTGTTGTATCTGTGCATTCCATTTCTTCCAATTAAGAAAAGATTTTCAATCTTATCAGAATAATTTTTCACAATATCAAAATTTTTGTAGACACCAAAATATGCAGGATATGCTTTTTCTTCTCTTAAAATTATACTATCTAGAACATCTTCCTTTTTAAAGAATCCTATTTTTTCCATCTCCTCATAGGAAAAATTCTTTAAAAGATCATCATCAAGGTTCCAGATCCAGTCAGATGTGTTTGCAAAATATTCGAGTCCCATCCATACAGAACTTAAATCCTTTACAAGATATGGGGACCAGTTGTTAAAGATTTGAGCTCTTCCAACCTTAACATCCTTTTCCTGAATGTAGATCCAGTTATCGGGAATGATATTGTTTACTGTTTTTATTTTCGTTTTGTTCTCAAGTAACAATTTTTTTAATAAAACACCAACAGTGAAAAAATCCCTGTACTGTAAATTCAACGCAACATTTTTTACATCATCAGGTATACTGTCACCTTCGATTCCTTCAAACAGATCTTTTATCGGAAGTGTTGATATGAAATAATCGCAATCTATTTTCTCAATTTTTTTATTTTTATCTTCAATTTTGATAGATGTTACTCTGTTATCCTTTAAAACAACTCCAACAATCTTTTTATTTTTCTCTATTCTTCCACCATTTTTTTCAACAAGATTACCAAGTTCCTCCCAGAATTGCCCGGGTCCATATTTTGGATACAGAAATTTTTCGATCAAACTCGTTTCAACTTCCTTTTGATCAATATTTTTACTTTTAAAATTTTTTGTTATCGCATGAACTATCGCTTTTCCTATATCAAGTCCTTTTACTCTTTGCCTTCCCCAGCTCGCTTCAATGTCTTTACATGAAACTCCCCACACCTTTTCAGTATAATCCTTGAAAAATGTATCGTAGAGTTCAAAACCAAACCTGTTAATAAAGAAATCTTCAAGATTCTTTTCTTCTTTTATCGGTTTAAATTTGACTTTCAAATAGTCCAGACCTATTTTAAAACTTTTTGAAATTCCAAGATTTTTTAATGTCTCAAAAGATAAACTTACAGGATAGGTGTAAAATTTTCTACCATAAAATATTCTTGATAATCTGTTTCTAACGAGAAAAAGATTGTCCTCTTTTTCCGGATCAACAACCTTTTCACCTTTTTTCAGATCAATGGTTTGATTTAATATTATTTGATCTTTCGATCTTTCGGTCTGTATTGGGAAAATTGAGGTCCAGAAATCCATTACCCATGAAGATTTTGAAAAGAATCTATGTCCACCAAGATCTATTCTGTTTCCATTATAGTTGTATGTTTTTGCGATTCCACCAAGAATATTTGATTTTTCAAAAAGTATCACCTGATAGTTTTTGTTTTTTGAAAAAAGATATGCAGCGGTAAGCCCTGCAGGACCTCCACCACCGATAACAATTATTTTACCCATATGGAAAAGATTATATGTTAAAACAAAAAAAATTCAACAATTTAAAACTTTAAAAGTTTTATGCTTTTAAAAGTGTTGTTCTCCTTGAAAATTACAAAGAATAATCCATTTCTGTGTACTTCTTTTAAATCATTTTCTCCATGGTAAAGAGTTTTCAAAATCTTTCCGTAACAATCAACAAGTTTTGCAGAGTTAATATTTTCAAGAATGATCTTATTTCCAGAAAAATAGATCTTACCTTTTTCTTCTTTATCTTTGGTGATAATCTCTTTTTGAGTTGTCTCATTTGTTCTTGTTAGATTAAAACTAAGATCATAATCAAAAAAGTTTGAAAACGTCTCTTTTATCAACTGATCAAGATTTTTACCATCAATGTATTCAAGCGGGAAACCAAAAAAAACTGATTTATGTGTTTTCGCAACATTGTTAACACCAACATATACAGGTGCCTTTGATTTACCAAGAAAATAGTTTACCTTAACAAAAGTGTCTCTTGGGAAAGGCATCACATAATCAACTTTTGAAGAAGTTGCTTCAACCTGTTGTATTAAAGATGTATATGGATTTAAAGAATAAAAACTTGTTTTATCTGCTGTAAAGAAAATATCATCGTATATACTTGATCTGTAATCGATCCATAAGAAGTATGCTAAAAATGGAAATTCATCAGTTTGTAAGTTCTGTCCAGGTATTCCATACGATTGGGCAAGATTTTCGCCCGATACCAAAATGTTGCCTCCGTAAGTCAGATATCTCTGAAGATTGAATGTATCGTTAGGTAAAACAAAAGGTTCACCATATTCACCTGTATAAAGAATAACTGTTGTAAATTTCGAAAGAAAAGTATAGGTTGGGTAGGTCCCCGTAGGTTTTAAGTTTATATAAAAGTATTCTATTCCATTGTTATCAAGTGCTTTTAAAAGATCATAGGTTGCTTTTGCTACCTGTCCATCATCCTGTATCACAAGAGTTCTTCCGATTGAGAAGAATCTCAAAATATCTCTTAGATAACTTGTTCTTATCAGAATATTTTTCATCGAATCTGGTATATCTTTACCCTGTTTATAAGGAAAAGCGTAGGCACCAAAATCTGTTGTTTGCATCACTGTCTTTCCAGGGAAATAGTATGGTGCTTTTGATTCAGGTGGAGTATACGCTGTTGCTGTTGATCTATAAAGTTTCCCTTTGGCATTGAAAACAAGGAATGGATAATAGTAAGGTTCTCCAAGTCCATAAAAGTTTCCAAGTTGATCTATAGAGTAATCAGGTGCAGTCCCAGCAGGATACACAAATTCATAATATCTACAAAAGTTTGATGTTGTATCTGTATAAACTGTTTCAACATAGGAATAGTTTGCTCCACCACTGTAAAGTAAGTAATTGTTAAAATAGGAATTCAAAAAATTTTTATCTGTTCTATCAAGATAATCTGCAATATTGTTACCTTCAAGGTATAAACAACCACCACTATCAAGGTATTCTTTCAGTTTATCTATATCACTCTGGGAAATTATAGTGGTTAAAGCGGGTCGAGGTCCACATGTTATAAAAACTGCACCATACTGCAATAGTTCATTTATTGGGGGTAAAGTATTGTTTATGTCAAGATTATGGGAATCTTTTGAAAACCCAAGAAATTCAAAAGATTGTCTTAGATTTTCTTCATATCCTATATATTTATCTGAATTATCAGGATCTTTAAAGGTAAGTCCATTATCGTTATCCCATAAAAATATTCTCACATTACTGAAATTTTGAGGGAATAGCATCACAAAAATGACCAAAAAACTTAACAAAAAAATAATGGATTTTTTCATAAAAAACCCTCCTGTTCCCTTTTATATTAAACCCAAAATGGTTCAGAGTCAAGAAAAATTTTTTAAAAAAACCTCTTGACTTTTTGTAAAAAATTATATAAAATTTTACAAAAGGAGGAAATATGAAAAAGGTTGTAAACTTTATCATTTTACTCTTTTTTGTTCCATTATTATCTTATGAGTTGAGAATTGAACAAAATCAAAACGATTTTGAAGTTCCATTCGTTCCTTTTTCAAAAAAGTTAATTTTCGACTATGAAAAAAATGTTCTTGTAGTTCATCAGAAAGATATATCTCCTGAAAGATTAAATTTTATTTTACTCTCTTTGGGATACCAATACATAAATATTGTAAATCAAGATACATCTTTTAATTCTGTAAAACAACTTATCGATTCAATTAAAAACACAGAAAAACTCTGCTGTATAATTCTTATCGGTGATGAAAACAGAATCAATCCTTACAGGTACTGTTTAAACCCTTACACTTTAAAATATTTTTCGTCAGACCTTTTACTTTCATATCCATTAACCGATACTATTTTTGTACCAATTTCAAGGATACCTGTTTCCAATCAGGAGCAATTGAACATTTATGTTGAAAAATTGAAGAATTTTCTTTTTGATAATTCAACTGTTGATTTTATCTTTTCTTCCCCTTTCTATGATTATAATCAGGACTCAACCGAAGATTATCTCTATTTTACATATCCCTATTTAATCAATAAAATATTAAAAGGGAAAATATATGGGGAAACAAATTCCCTTTTTCCCAAATACACTTACACATATGAAAAATTACCTGACTCTTTGATGTTTCCTCAATACAACTGGATCTTTGAATTGAACATTCTGCATCAGGAGATAAACAATTTCATCTTTATATACAGAGGACATGGAAACACGATTTCAACGGTTCTTCCAGATTTTTCCTTAAATGAAATAAACTCTCTGGAATTTCCAAAGAGCGGATTTTTTCTTTTCTTCTCATGTCTTATTGGTAACTTTGATAAAGCAAATTCGAATTATGAAAGATCTTTTACTGAATCACTTTTTGGTTCAAGGTGCAATGCAATCTTAACCTTTTCATCCTCATCTGAAACTTTTTATCAGTTCAACAACTACATGATGAATAAATTTTTCGATTTTTTTAACGATAACTGTTTTAAACTGGAAAAAACTCAAAGTGAATCGATCTTTTCTGATCTGTACACAAAATTGGTCTTTTCGTTTTTGAATTATGCTGGTATAAACGATTACTCCATTTCCCAGATACTTTCTTACAATGTTTTTGGGGTTCCGGTTTTGTGTATGAAAAAATCTTTTACGATAAAACCTTACTCTTTACCAAATTCAGTTGATATTTCAGATTCCTTATTAGAGATAAATATTATAGAACCATGCAAAATAAATATATTCTCAAAAGAAAAAATTCTTGATACTTTTAATTTTTCTGAACCCTCAAAAATCTTTTACAGGTTTTTTAATCTAAAACCCAAATCTTTTTATTATATTTCATCATATAAAAATGGTATCCTGTTTCTTGATTCATTCTATCTTGATGGGGATTCTATTTTTATAGATACATTCTATTTTTCAGATAATCTATCAAATAACAATCATAGGATAGAGGAGGGAGAACCCGTACAGATTTTTTTTAAACTAAACAAAAACGATGAACACGATATAAACATCAACTCAACCTGTTGTGAAATATTGGATAGTGTAGTTTTTGATGGAGAATATTATACAACAACGGTCAGGACTATAAAAGGATCAAAAAGTTTAGATTTAAATATAAAGGTTGATTCGCTGACTTTTTACTTAACCTTTCCTGTAAACAGATTCAGGATCATAGTTGATTCCATAATATCAAACGAGACCATAATTTTTTATGAAAATCAAGAATACCAAATTGGAATTCTGATATCAAAATTAAACGATTTTCCTTCAGAAAGTATTCAAATAAAATTCTTACATAACGGTTATAAGGTTTTAAAAGATACTTTCTGGTTAAAAACTCCTTTTGAAAAGGTTATTCTATGGAACCATTTCACATTTTTTAATGATACAAACAATATAAAGATTGAATACTCCAACGGTTTTATAAAAGATACTGTTGATTTTATAATTTTAACAACCAAAAAATTTTCCCTATTCTTCTTTGATCCTGTAAACACCTATCAAAATTCAAACTTTTTAACATTTTTGAAAGATTCGATGAAGATTTTTTTAAACATTTCAAACAGAATCGATTCATCTATTTTTTATTCAGCATACTTTTTCTCCTATGGGGTATATCCTAAAATATACCATATAACATCAGATGAATCAAAATTTATAGAAAAACTGATCTCAAAAAATATTCCCATGATCGTTGAAGGAGGCGATGTTTTTGGATATGATAAAGAGGGTAAGAGGATTAAAGAATTTTTCAACATAAAAGAGTCGTATGATGGAAATTACCTTTACAAAGGAAGTAACCTGTCAATTTTACCTTTAGGCATCGATCTTATTTACGATACCACTACAAACTATATGGATTATTATATAACCGATCATCCAGTTCTTTCTTTTGAAAATAAAATTTTAGGTTCTTTTAAAGACAACAGAATCGCTCAATCTCCACTTTTAAAAAATCTAAAATATCATGATCAAAACATTCTATACTACTATTACACTCTTTTTCTTTTCGATTTTCATGAAGGGATATCTTTCAAAGAAACGATCGATATTTCAATAAATAAAAGTTTTGAAATATATTCAAATGTTGATAACCCTCAGTTAATCTTTTATATTTCTTTAAGTAGTTTTATAGATTCCATTAAATTTGAAAATGGAAGTGTTATAGATTCCTACTCTAAAAAAATAGCAAAAATTTTTATCAAAAGAGATTCTCCGCCATTTTTCTCAAAAATAGTTTTATCAACAGGATTTTCTGAATATCCTCTATTTTTAAAATACAATCCATACAATCAAACTAAAGAAGTAAAAACAAAAGAAAAATTCAAAAATGAAGATAAAAAAATCTATTTTGACAGAACAGGGAGAAAAGTTTTTAAACATGATGTAAAAAATTTTGATATCTATTTTAGCGAAAATAAAAAGATATTAATGATAAAAAAATAGTTTGACTTTATCTTGAACGATTTTTATAATTTCTTTTATGCATATAATCATTTTAACAATCCTTTTACTTTTGTGTGAAAATCTATCCGGTTACATTATTAAAAAAAGTGATCTTGTGCTTTATTATGATACACTGACATTACAGCAAAAGGTTTCCCAGCTTTTCATAGTTTATAGAAACGATCTTAACTTCACAGAAAATACACCTGGTGGAATCATTCCATCAAGAAACTTTTTAAAAAGGATATACTATAAAAAAATTCCCGTTGATTCTTTAACAAAAAACTTTAAAGTCCCTCCTTTTATCTGTATCGATCAGGAAGGTGGAAAGGTTGACAGATTATCATTCATTGAAAAAACTCCATCTTTGAATTCGATCTTTCATGATTATGAAAGAAAAGAAAAAATTTTAAAAAATATGGTTTTAAACCAAAAAAGATTGGGTATAAATTTAAACCTCTCACCTGTTCTTGATCTATCATATCAACAAAATTCGATGATGAGAAGAACCGACAGAACTATTGTATCAAATGTTGATTCCATAAAGGATTTTGTTGAACTATACATCTCTCTTCATAAAAGTATGAAAATATTAAACTGTATAAAACATTTTCCTGGTTATGGTGAAACTTTCGACAATTCGGATGTTGTTATACCAAAATTTAAAGGCGATAAAGAACTATTCGAGAAAAATATAAATCTGTTTTACCATTTTTTTGATAGGGTTTCATTTGTGATGCTTTCAAACATAGTTTACCCTTTTCTTGACACTTTTCCCGCTATAAGATCACAGAAAATCGTAAAACTCGTTAGAGATAAGAATAAAGATATTGTTATAATTGCCGATGATATAGCATCAAAATCAAACAAAAATCCATTTTTAGTTTTAAAAGAATCTTTTAAAAGTGGGGTTGATATGTTTATTCTGATGAACGATACACTTTTTGAATATATGGTAGATTCTCTTTCTTTCTGGATTTCGAATGGAGAGATCCAAAAAAAGGATCTTGATGAAAAACTTTTTAGAATTATGTTAAAAAAGGAATATCTTTATAATATTATAAAAAACCGAAGTTAAATTCCAACTATTGAAACATCGTTAACAAACTGTGTCATTATATCCCTTGCTTTTTTTAACTCTTCTGGTTTATAAGGTTTAACCGTTTTAAATTCTTCGTTTAAAGTTTTAATGTTTCTATACTGTTGGATCACATATTTTTTTGCACCTGTTATCAAAACTCCGATCTCCCTTATATCTTCGAGTGTAACGAGTTGAGGAACCATTGTAGTTCTGAATTCATAATCGATTTTTGAATTCAATAAGATTTCAACAGAATTTTTTATCCTATCAAAGTCAAGGTTTATTCCAGAAGCAATTATATATTTTGAAGGAGATGTTTTTATATCCATAGCAACATAATCAACAAGGTTTGCTGTTAAAATTTTCTCAAGAATTTTCGGGGTGTACCCATTTGTATCAACCTTTATCGGAAGTTCAAATCTTTCTTTCAACTTTTTTATGAAATCAACAACATCTTCACTCATTAAGGGTTCACCACCTGTAATGCAGACACCTTCAATAAAATTTTTTCTTTCACCAAGAAGGGAAAACAGTTTATTTTCATCTATCGTTTGTATGATATCAAAATCTTTTACAAGTTCAGGATTATGACAGAATGGACACCTGAAGTTACATCCAGCCAGAAAAATTGTGGATGAAACTTTCTCAGGGAAATCGAGTGTTGTTATCCCTTGAAAACCTTTTACAGTGACCATTTAAAAGGAATTATTAAAGTTTGAACTCTCTTCTTTCCTTAAACTCTTCCCTTTTGCCTTCGTTCCAGTTGTTAACAGGTCTAAAATAACCAACTATTCTGCTGTAAATCTCTGTTGGAATCACTTTCACTTTTTTAACATCTTTTTCTTCACCTTTTAACACAACTTTTACCTCTTCCATTTACTCTCCTTTTTCAACATATATTTCAACACCGAATTTTTCAAGTTCTTCAGTTGTATGATCATAAGGACAATAGTTATGTTCTCCCGGGATATATCCATGAACAGGACATATTGAAAATGTAGGGGTAATCGTAAAATATGGCAGATGGAAATTCTCTGCTATTTTTTTCACAAGTTTTTTACAAGCGTTTGAAGAATATATTCTTTCACCTATAAAACCATGCAAAACTGTCCCTCCAGTATACTGACATTGAAGTTCATCCTGCAATTTTAACGCTTCAAAAAGATCGTCTGTAAAACCAACTGGAAGTTGTGTGGAGTTCGTATAATATGGAACATCTTTTCCTGCTGTTATGATATCTGGGAAACGTTTTCTGTCCTCTTTTGCAAGTCTGTATGATGTTCCCTCAGCTGGGGATGCTTCAAGGTTATACAGGTTTCCAGTTTCATCTGTGAAATTTTCAAGTTTTTCCCTCATAAATTTTAAAGTTTCTAATGCAAACTCCTTTCCTTTACTTTGACCAATATTTTCTCCTACAAGCATTAAACACGCCTCGTTCATTCCAACAAGTCCTATAGTAGAAAAATGGTTCGCCCAGTATTTACCATTCGCTTTTTTTACTTCCTCAAGGTAAACTTTAGAATATGGATAAAGATTATCCTCTGTGAACTTTTCAAGAACTTTTCTTTTTATTTCAAGAGATTCTTTTGCTATTTCCATCATCTTTTCAAGTTTTGAGAAAAAGTCAGATTTACTTTTGCTATTGTAAGCTATCCTTGGGATGTTTATCGTTACGACCCCAACAGAACCAGTCATCGGATTTGCACCAAAAAGTCCACCACTTCTTTTTGGATGTTTTTCCTGTTTATGTTCCTGGATAGAATCTCTGTTCGAAAGTAGATTCAACTGGATCTTTTCACTCCTTCTTTTCAACTCTCTGTTATCCAATCTCAATCTACAACACATACTCCTTGCATCTGAAGGATCCATATCAGAATTTATAAAATTACTGAAATATGGTATACCATATTTTGCTGTCATTTCCCATATTTTTTCGAGATTGGGATTGTCCCAATCAAAATTTTTTGTGATGTTGTATGTTGGAATTGGGAATGTAAAAATTCTCCCCTTTGCGTCTCCTTCCATCATAACTTCAGCAAACGCTTTGTTAAACATGTCCATCTCTTGTTGAAATTCCTTGTAAGTTTCATTCATCCTTTTTCCACCGATGATCACTCTCTCATCTTTTAGAGTGTCTGGACACACAAGATCCATGGTTACATTTGTGAAAGGAGTCTGAAATCCAACTCTCGTCGGAACGTTAACATTGAAAACAAACTCCTGCATCGCCTGTTTAACCTCTTCATATGTGAGTTCATCATACCTTATGAATGGAGCAAGATAGGTATCAAAATTCGAAAATGCCTGTGCTCCAGCTGCCTCTCCCTGTAATGTATAGAAAAAGTTAACTATCTGTCCAAGGGCGGTTCTGAAATGTTTTGCTGGTTTTGATTCTATTTTCCCTGAAACACCTCCTAACCCTTTAAGCAGTAGTAGTTCAAGATCCCATCCACAACAGTAAACGGAAAGCATGCCAAGGTCATGTATATGGAGATCTCCCTCTCTGTGTGCATTTGCAACCTCTTTGGGATAAATTTTTTCAAGCCAGTATAAAGCTGAAATTGTTGAAGAGATATGGTTGTTAAGCCCCTGTAAAGAATATGACATATTTGAATTCTCGTTAACTCTCCAGTCGATCTTTTCAATATACTCATCCATCAAATCGATACTATCTTTTATCAACTCTTTACTCTTTCTTATCTGGTTATGTTGCTCTCTGTAAAGTATATACGCTTTTGCTGTTTTTGCATGTCCTGCTTCGATAAGCATCTTTTCAACAAGATCCTGCACGTTTTCTACTGTTGGGATCCTTCCATCTTTATACAGAACTTCAAGAACAGCAACTATCTGATTCGTTATCTTTTTTGCTGGCTCAATATCTGTTCCACCAACAGCTTTTACCGCCTTAAAAATCGCTTCGGTTATCTTGTTCTCGTCAAACTTTTCCAGCCTACCATCTCTTTTTCTTATGTATTCAACCTTGGTCACCCATTCCTCCATTTTTTTCAAAAAATATTATCACTCACTTCAAAAATGTCAATAGACCCCACAAAATATAGTGGGGTCACATTTTGTAAAATACAATATGTTGAAAAATAACAGAACTTAAGGTTTTAATTATTTTACAAACATTTCAGCAACCTTTAGGGGTATTTCATAACTCAAAGAATCAACCAATGTAAGTTCTGAAAAATCTATAAGATATAATTTTCCAACATTTGTTGAAACAACCACTTTTCCTTTAAAATATTCAATATCTGAAGGTGATGGAATTTCAATAGTTTTTATGAGATTCAAATCTGAATCGAGTATATACAATTTATTGTAGATATCTGTTATAAAAATTTTATCTTCAACAACCTTAACTTTTCCAAGAAAATTATCGAATCCTAAAGAATCAACATCAACACCATCTTTTACCTTCTTTATTTTACCCTTTATGTCGTTATAGTTACCAACAAGAGAAACATAGATTTGATTGTTTTCATCAAGATCAAGATAGGATGGATTTGAACCTTTTGCAAGATCTGTTTCAAGATTTTTAAAATCTTCAGATATTTTATATATATGTCCATTTAAAGATGTATTGTTTGATCCTACATATAAAAATCCATCCCTGTAAACAACCTCCTGTGGTGCTGTAACTGACAATGAATCTACTATTGAAAAATTTTTCTTTTCTATCTTTAAAATAGAATTCGAAAGCCAATCTGTAACAAAAATATAATCCTGATTACCTTCAATATATGCAGGAGAACTCAATTCTCCCCTCTCTATCTGCGCAATTTTATTTCCAGAGAGATCAAACTTTTCGATCGTTGGTATCCCTCCAAAACCTGAATTTGTAATGTAAATATTTCCATCGTCAACATATACATCTGTAGGTGCTGAACCTGTTATCAAAAGAGGAGTTGTTCCAATCTGGAATAGAGAATCTATAGTGTAAACCGCTTCCTTTTCCCAATCAAGAATGTAGATTGAACTTTCCATCTTCTCAGTTTTAAAAAGAGTACAGGAAATGTTTAACAGCAGAATCAATGAAACGGACAGAATAACAAAAAATTTTTTCATCATACCTCCATTTTTAGGTTTAAAGAGAATTTTCTTCCTTCTTTTATATAACCTCTCACACTTTCAATTTTCAAATCGAACGGATTATCGATCGAAAGTGTAATAGACAAACTCTTCAATCTATAATCCAAACTCACTTCATCCAAACAGAAATATGGTGGTAAGTATTTCGTGTTTTCATTGTTTAAAAATCTCTTCGATCGATACTCAAAATAAAGATAAAAAATTAAATTTTTAAACTCGTAACTTAAAGAATAGTTCAGGTTTACAAAAGATGTGTATAAAAGCATCCTGAACCTATCTAGATACATCGGTGATATGGTGAATACAAGAGAGTTGTTAAAATTCAATATATTCTTGTTGTATTGAAGACCTATGTAAGGGTTATAAGTTTTTAAAATATTTTCGGGAGTATAAACACCATTTATGTTGATCCATCTTATAAGGTCTTTGTAAAAATTGAATCCACCAAAAAATTTCTTATTTTCTTTTGAAAAAGCAAGATAATATGAATAAAGTTTTTCGTTTACAAGTTTTTCGTTCCCACTAGTAAAAATATCTCCTGTCCAGTAAAGTTCATTGAAAGTTGGTCTTCTGGTTGAGATTTTGATGGAGTGTGTTACAAGATATTCATCAAAATTGAAAACTTTTAAAATTGAGAAAGTGTACACAAAATCGTTCTTAAACTTATCATTTTTCAATGTGGATGAGATTGAAAAAGAATTTGAAATTTCAAAAGATTTTACATCAAAATTTGAAAAGATCCCATAAAAAAATTCATTCAAAAATAAAACTTTAGTTGATACTATCCAGTTTTTTTGAAAAAAGATTCCAAAACGGTTTTGCAGATCGTTATAATTCAGAATTATATTATCAGAACATGTTTTTGAAGTGTCATAGATTACCAGATCTTTATTGTCGTAAACATAGGTGTATAGATTATGTGAATAGAGAATTTCCAGGTTTTTTGCAGTTAAAAATTTAAAATTTATAATTCTACTCTTCTCATAAATCGTTGAGTTAAAAAATCTATGCCCTAAAATTCCAGGATCACCTGTTTTGACTCTACCATCGATCATTAAAGTTGAGAAAAAACCATTATTAAAATAAAAATAATTCAAATATCCCTTTTGATATGAGTTTAAAATTTTTTCTCTTCCTGGTATAACCATATCATTTCTATCAAAAGTCTCGTTTCCTAATTTAAAACCTTTGAACGATAATGTTAGATCAAGATCATAAGACTTTTTGTCATCAATATTTATATTCACTTTCGATCTGTCAAGTTTCTCTATTTCAAAATTTATTCCAGAGGAAAAAATGTTTTCACCATAAAAATGTGATATACCATTCTTATAAAAACCAATTGATGAAAAAAGATTTTTTGGTAAAAGGTTTACTGGAACTGTTCTTGACTGCTGGTTAACGATTGGAACACCATCAATACAAATCTGATTATCTTCATTTAAAAGTCCATCCACAGAAATCACATAGTTTCTATTATACTCTCTTAAAGTTATAGAGGGAATTTTTTTTATAATCGAAACCGGATTTTTGTTTCCCGTCTCCAATTTTAAAACTTCACCTTTTATCTTTTCTTTTTCAACTATAAGCGGTTTATAGGTAAAAGGTTCGATTTCAAGATATACCCTTAAAGTTTCTTCAAGAACTTTAAATGTTAAAGATTTGTATCCTAAAGAAGAAACTGTTATCTCTTTTCCTTTTTCTATTTCAAACGGAGTTTTTGTTTGATAAAGTTTACCGTCAGAAAAAACTGTGACATAATATATTTTTTCACCACTATTTTTGTCATAAACATATATATGGGATGAAAATATTTTCACCAGGGAGAAAAAGATAAAAATGAATATAATACATTTTTTCATTTATCCATCCTTGTCAGGACGGACCCTGTCATAGCAGGTTCCGAACATCAGGCAGGTTTCCTGGCTTGCGGCTTAAACCTCCTGCCACCTTCCCCGAAATGGGTGGTATAAGGCATTCGTATCCGCTTACAGTTGCTTGACAGCAGTGGATTTTCACCACTTTCCCTTTTACCTCAAAAGAGCACCTGACAGATTAGGATTATATACGCTAAAAAAATTTGTCAACATCTTTCAATTTGTAAAACCAATTTAATATTGACAATTTGTTTATTCTTTATATACTATAAAATTCTAAAAAAACAAAACCCATAGGAGGTTGTGATGGTTAACATACATTTAAAAAGAATTGGAAAAAACAAAACTTCCTGTTACAGGATCGTTGTTGCTGATTCAAGATTTCCAAGAGATGGTAGATTTATCGATTGTATCGGTTCATACGATCCAAAAGGAAAAAATCTTACAAAACTTGATCTTATGAAATACGATGCATGGATAAAAAAGGGAGCAAAGCCAACCAAAAGAGTTGAAACGATAGTTAAACTCTACAGGGAAAATAAACTTGAAGGAAAGGTAGAAAAAGATGAGATCACTTCTTGAGTATATAGTAAAATCGCTTGTTGATAAGCCGGATAAAGTGAAAATACATGTTTGTGAAGGTCAGAAAACAACACTTTATGAAATAGAAATAGATAAAGAGGATGTTGGAAAGGTTATAGGAAAAGATGGAGCAACACTTGAAGCGATAAACACTCTTGTATCAGTTTCATCTGTAAAAAATAATAGAAAATCTGTCATCGAAATCATTGATTGATATGTTGTTTAAAGTTGGAAAAATATTAAAACCACATGGACTAAAAGGAAACTTGAAGATCCATTTTTATGATAAGGATCGTGAGTTGCAGATTCCAGAATTTTTTTATATCAACGGCGAAAAATTTTTTGTGGAGAGTGCTGGAAGAATTGGATCAAACTTTATAATCAAATTTAAAGGAATAGACGATAGAACAGGTGCAGAAAAATTACAGAACCTTTACGTTGAGGTTGAAGAAAAGGATCTTGTGAAATTGAAAAAAAACCAGTACCATTCACATGAAATAGTTGGTTCAAAAATTTTTTCTAAAGATGGTCAGGAAATAGGAAAAGTTGTAAACATAATTTTTCTTGAAAATGGAGATGTTCTTGAAGTCGATATAAAAGGAAAAAAGGAGACGGTTCTTTTTAAAAAAGATTTTTTTTCAGAAATAGATCCTGAAAATAAAATTTTAAAATTAAAATACGAAGAAGATTTTTATGCGTTTTAGTATCATAACTCTTTTTGGAGAGTTGATAAAACCGTTCTTTGAAACATCTTTATTGAAAAGAGCAATAGAAAAAAACCTCATCTCCGTCGATATAATAAACCTAAGAGATTTTGGAGTTGGAAAACACAAAAAGGTTGATGATTATCCATACGGGTTATCCTCTGGAATGATACTCATGTGTGAACCACTCAAAAAAGCTCTCGACTCAATCGACGGTGACAACAAATATGTTGTTTTGACTTCTCCATCAGGTGTTCTTTTAAATCAGGAAATCGTTGAAAAAAATCTTGCAAAAAAGGAACACCTTGTTATAATAGCTGGAAGGTATAAAGGAATAGATCAACGATTTATCGATAAGTATGTAGACCTTGAAGTATCCATTGGTGATTATATACTTCAAGGTGGAGAAATTCCCGCTTTGATAATAGTTGAAACAGTTAGTAGGTTCGTTAAAGGAGTTCTACATTCTATCGATTCTGCGGAAAATGACTCGTTTTCAAAAGGTTTTCTTGATTCTCCTAAATATACAAGGCCTAAGGTTTTTGAAGGTATGGAGGTCCCCGAAATTTTACTTTCAGGAAACCATAAAAAGATCGAAGAGTATGAAGAGTATCAATCTTTAAAACTCACATATAAAAGAAGAAAGGATCTGTTAAAAAATAAGGACTTGACAAAGAGACAAAAAGAAATTATAAATAAATTAAAATTGGAGGAAAAGAATGGCAAAACTTAATATTGACAGAATAAAAAAAGATTTTGAAAAATCTTTTGAAAAAAATGAAAAATATGACTTCAATGTTGGAGACACAGTGGATGTGTCAGTAAAGATAGAAGAAAGTGGTAAAACAAGAACACAGAAATTCAGAGGTATAGTTATAGCGAAAAGGGGCACTTCAGTTGGTCAGACAATAACAGTAAGAAAAATCTCTGAAGGTATAGGTGTTGAACGAATATTTCCAATAAACTCTCCAAGTGTAACCGATATAAAAGTTGTTAAAAAAGGTGAAGTGAGAAGAGCTAAACTCAACTATATGAGGGGAAGAACAGGAAAAGCTGCAACAAAAGTCGAATGAAAAAAAATTTAAGAAACTTTGAGGAAAAATGGTGGCGGAAAAACCGCTACTTTGTTGCCGGCGTAGATGAGGCCGGAAGAGGTCCTGTTGCAGGACCTGTTGTTTCGGCTGCTGTTATTTTTCCAGAAGATATCTTTATAGAAGGTATCAACGATTCAAAAGAACTTTCACCTGAAGAAAGAGAAGAGTTGTATCAGATAATAATGGAAAAAGCCCTTGCAGTTGGAGTCGCTTATACTGACAATGTTGTTATAGATAAAATCAATATTTTACAGGCGACCTACCTTTCTATGAAACGCGCTATAGCAAAATTGAATATAGTTCCGGATGTTGTTCTGGTTGATGGATATCCTATACCGGATCTTCTGTTAGAACAGGAATCTATAATAAAAGGTGATTCCTTGTCGATTTCGATAGCAGCAGCATCGATAGTAGCAAAAGTCCATAGGGATAGAATTATGGAATTCTATGGTATGGAGTATCCTGATTACGATTTTGAAACAAACAAAGGTTACGCAACACCAAAACACATAGACATCATAATAAAAAAAGGTCCCTGTGAAATACATAGAAAAACATTTACCCCTGTAAAAGAGATTATAAAAAAAGTTTTTGGTGATAAAATCTAAAAATATTTCAAAGGGAAGAACTGGAGAACTCCTTGCTCTGAAATATTTAAAAAGAAAAGGTTTCCAGGTTCTGGAACAGAATTTCCGTTTTGGTAAAGTCGGAGAAATAGATATCATCTGTAAAAAGGATGATACTCTGGTGTTCGTCGAAGTAAAATCAAGAGAAAATATCAACAAGGGAACTCCAGAAGAGTCGATAACCGATTTTAAAAAACAAAGAATTTTAAAGAGTGCGAAATTTTTTTTGATGAAACATCCTGAATTTTCAAATTCAAATTTTAGATTCGACTTTATAGGTATAAAAGTTACAAACAATATTTTTAAAAGAGTCCAGATAGAACATATTGAAAATGTTTTTTCTTTTGATGAATTTTAAAGATTTTTTCTGAAAATCTCTTCAACGAGTTTATGACATTCTCTGTTTTCGTTTCTTGGAACATGCTCGACTCTAAAAGATTTCACTTTCGAAAGAATCGATTTAACCTCTTCGTATATTTTTTTTAATTCAGGATCTTTGACTTTATAAACCTGTAGAAGTTGCTTAACTACAAGTTCACTATCAGAAAATATTTCTATCTCCAGTTCATTCAAAAAGAATCTTTCTGAAACATCTTTTAACGCGTAAAGTAACCCGGACCATTCAGCACGGTTGTTTGTTGAGTTATCGAAAAATCCTCCACCATTTATCCTTTTATCATCAAAACTTATACTGTATGCGTAAGCAGCAGGTCCTGGATTATTTTTACAACCACCATCAAAACTTATCACTATTTTCATCTTTTTTGAAAAGTATTATTCTTCCACAGTTGATACAGAATTCTATTTTTTTCATAGATTTCACCCTATCAAAAAGCTGTGCTGGTATTGAAGAATAACAACCAAGACAGTACGGTTCGTTGATTAGTATGACAGCCCTCTTTTTCTTCTTTTCATATATTTTTTGATATTTTTTCTGATATTCTTCCGGTAAAGAAGAAACCAGTTTTTCCCTCTCAACGTTTAGTTTTTCGTTCTCCTCTTCTATATCCTTGATTATATTGTTAATCTCCTCTATCTCTTTTTTTATTTTTTCCATCGTCGAATTTTCCTGTTCAAGTTTTTTTATCTCGTTTTCAAGTTTTTCAATCTCAGAAAGATTTTTTAAAATTTTATCTTCACTCTGTGAGATGATATCCTTTTTATGTTTTATCCCTTCAGATATCATCATGTATTCATCATTAGATTTTACATTCGATAGATATTTTTTATCCTCTTCAATCTTATCCCTTAGAACCAATACCTTCTGTTCTATCTCCCTGTTTTCCTGAATAAGTTTTTCTTTTTCCTTTTTAAGATTCTCAATCTTTGATATGATCAAATCGAGTTGTTCTTTTAACTCTTTTCTCTTAAAAGGTTTATCTCCCATTTTTATCCTGTTGTTTTCGATCCTCTCTTCTATCTGCCCTATTTTTTGAAATATTTCATATACATCTTCCATCATCACCTCCATAAAAAAGGGAGTGTTTTTAAACACTCCCTTTTAAATTTTATCGTTTCAACATTTGTATTTCTATTACTCACAACTTTTTCCTTTTCTATTTTTTTTATTCTTTCCCATACATACCTCGTTAATATGGGCGAAACAGGAGTCGAACCTGTGATCTCCGGTATGTGAGACCGGCGCTCTAACCAACTGAGCCATTCGCCCGAAAAAATAATTATAATTTTTTGTTCGTTAAAGTCAAGTAATTTATAAAATATTGTTGACTTTTAAAATTTTTATATGTAAAATTTTAAAAAAGGAGGAACCATGATGAAAAAGATTCTATTTTTCCCTGTTATGTTTTCACTTATTTTAACTTCCTGTTTCCTTTTGCCACAAAAGGTGAGTGTGGATGATACAAAAACATTTTTAAACGACTTTGAAAACTCAATTAACGATCCAACTTCACAGTATAACGGTGAAAATACAACTTTAAGTATGGCTGCTGCAAACGACTTCTTCAACAAAGGCGGAACATCAAAAGGTACATTCCTGTTCCCTTCAATCTCGTTTAGAAATCCTTTCAGACCAGATGTGAAGAGCGTTCAACTTTTGTTCGATACTGTTTATGGAACATACCAATACGATACATTGACAGATCCATGGGGATACGAATACTATGATTTTGTCCTTGTTGATAACTCATACCCTGCTAACGGGTACCTTTTCAAATGGATATTTATAGATTCACTTGGAACAACCTACAACATGAGATTTCTGTTCGATTCATTGCAGTATTACTCCGGTGATCCCTATGAACAGACACCAACAAAAATGTATGTCGAACTTTCAGCAAATAGCAGCAGGTTGATGTGGATGAGGATGAATGCCCAGTACACAACGATTTCAGGTTATGATTACGATCAGTATCAACCGACAGATTTACAGACACACTTTGAGATAACAAATGAAGTCGCTCTTGAACTCGATTATGTAGGACATGAGAGTGGTGATACAACAGTTATCATCGATTCTTTAAGAGCAAAGATAGAGGATTTTGTTAACGATGACTGGAACGAATACACTGTAAAGATGAACAGTGACGAAACAACAGATTTCACGATGGAGAACAAAGAGGGGTGGTTCCTTGTGATAAATGCTGAAAAACCTGTTGAAGTTGATTCTATTTACACAAAGACCGATTATACTGGAGAGTTAAAATTCAAAGGAACACATGCAGCAGATCTTGAAGGATATTTCTGGAATCCAGAGGATGTCAACCATCTTTCGATTATGGTTGCCACATACCCTGATGGTTCAACAGATACAATAATTTTAAATCCTCCAGTGCCTCAAACAAAAAGGTAAACTTTATAGATTTTAAAGGGGAGTTTTAACTCCCCTTATCTTTATGAGGAATTTAGTACCTTCTTTTATAATAGATAAGATAAATTTAAACCTCACAAAAGGTAACTTTTTTGGTTATGTTGTAAGTGGTGATATTGAAAATTTCACACCCATGGTAGAAAATCTCATGAAAAAAGACAAAGAGGGAGCGGAGATACTTGGAAATATTTTGAATAGAACTCTTGGAAATGTAACAGATATTATATATAAAAATAATGGTTTCATAACATCGTTTTCTGGAGATGCTTTCACTGCAATATTTTTAGATGAAAAATCATTTATCGATGTGCTCCAGGTCTCAAAACAGATACTTGATATTTTTTCAAATCTCAACAGAAAAGGTGGAGTGAAACTGAATATCAGGTTAGGTATATCCTCAGGTAATATAGATTGGGCAATCTTTAACAATGAAAGATCTATATATTATTTCAGAGGTTGTGGAATAAACTCAGCGATAAGGATTCAACACGGGAACGAATCATCGGTAATTAAAGTTGATAAAAACCTTATAGAAAGAATTGATAAAAATTTTATCAGGGAAATCAAAAACGAATATTTCATAGTCGATGATCAGAAACTTGAACCATCCAAAAACTTGAATGAAAAAATTGAAATCATTCCGTTTAAAAGTTTAAATTCAAAATTTTTTCCCGAAATCATTTCCGATCTAAAAATCGAAGGAGAATTCAGAAAGGTTATTCCAATCTTTATAAATTTCCCATTCGATCTTGATGATGAAAAACTTGATCTCTTTTTAAAAATACTCGATGAAAATTCAAAAAATTATAATGCATACTTGAACAAAATAGAATTCGGTGATAAGGGAGGAATGGCACTTCTCATTTTTGGAGCTCCCTATACACAGGAGGATATGGTTGAGAGAGCGATCCTTTGCTCCACAGGTATATTCAACCAATTGAACGAAAAAGGGATAAAAGTATCGATCGGCCTTGACTATGGAACAACATATTCAGGTTTCATTGGAAGTGCATTCTGGCAAGAGTATACTGTAATTGGTGATATAGTTAACACCTCGGCACGAATCGCAACTCTAAATAAATTCGGTGTTATGGTTTCCGAAAGGCTGGCATGTGAAACAAAGAGAGTTGAATTTTCTGATGAAACAGAAATCTCCCTTAAAGGAAAAGAAAAAAAGATAAAAGTTTTAACTGTTAAAAATATAACACCGAAAAAAAATTTTGATTTTATATCACCTTTCATCGAAAGAAAATATGTAACCGAAAAACTTGAAAAATTTTTAAAAAATATTGATCGGAAAAGGATCGCTGGAATCATCAACATCTCTGGTGAAAGTGGAACAGGTAAAACAAGGATCTCTTTTGAACTCTTTTCAAAACTCGGATATGAACCTCTTTATACAACCGCAGATCCGATAATAAAAGAGCCGATGATGGCTATAAAAAATCTTTTTGCAAACATAATCGGAATCAACACGTTTGATAAGGAAACCAAAAGAAAAGAGATTTTGAAAAAATTTTCACAGGACTATGAAAAATTCTATGAAATCGAAAATGAGCGATTGTATTCCTTTCTCCTATATTTTTTCAACCATGATGAAACATATCTGATAAAGAACCTACCAGCGAGAGAAAAATTAGAAGGAACATTCTTTACACTAAAAAATATTCTCTTCAAAAATATTAAAGATAAAAAAGTTGCGTTGATTTTCGATGACTTCATGTGGGCTGATCAGGAGACGGTTGATTTTATAAACTATCTTTTGAGAGATCAGTATGAATTCAGAGGAGTTCCATTCGTCTTTCTTTACAGGGAAGAAAACGAAAACATAAAAAGGCTAAAAAAATTAGGATGTGAATCGATCTTTATAAAACTTGAGAATTTCAACTTCGAAAATGTAAAAACATTTCTGCAGAACTTTTTTAAAAGCGAGATCTCAAAAGAACTGTTAAACACTCTATGGCAAAAAAGTGAAGGTAATCCGTTATTCCTTGAACAGCTTTCAGTTCACCTTGTGAACAATGGATTTCTTATTAACAGAGATGGGGTTATAAGTTTAAAGGAAACAGATTATGAAATACCATCGAATATAGACAGGTTGATAGTGTCTCGACTCGATTCGCTTTCAGCGATTACAAGAGATGGAGTTCAAAAAGCCTCCATCATTGGAAAAGAGTTTGAAATACTTTTGCTTTCATTTCTGGTTGAGAAAAAGGATGTAAACAAGATCCTTTCAGAAGCTGAAAAAAATAAGATAATCACAGTCATTTCCGATAAAACCGCACTTTTCAGACATATTCTTTTATACGAGATAACTTACAAAATGCAGTTTAAAAAGGTGGTAGAAAAATTACATCGAAAAATCGGTGAACTTTATGAAACACTTTTTAAAGAAAACCTGATAAATTACTATGAAACTCTCTACTACCATTTTTCTAAGGCAAATGTCAAAAACAAAGCGATATATTATTTAAAAAAATCGATTGAAAAGGATATATCATCTTTTTCAAATGAGAATGCCATAAAACTTATAGACCAGTATCTTCAATATAGAATAAAAAAAGATGAAAGGATCCTGTTCACTATTAAAAAAGCTGAAATACTATCACACATCGGAAAGTATAAAGATTCAATAAAAGAATATAAAAAAATTTTAAGGGAACAGAATCTTAAATCAAAAACAAAAGCTATAGTTTTGAAAGGCATCGGGAATTCTTTCTGGGCGATGGGTGATTACAAAAAAGCACTTTCAGAATATAAAAAGAGTTTAAAAATAGTTAACACTTTAAAAGACAACAAAGAGATTTCAGATGTTTATGAAAAGATCGGAATCGTATACTACAACAGAGGTGATTATTCAAAATCGAAAGAAATGTTCAACATCGCATTAAAATATGCGAAAAAGGATATAGAAAAAAGATTTTCAATTTATTCAAATCTCGGGCTTTTACTCTACCGTCAGGGAAACTATGAAAAAGCTATGGAGTATTATACAAGATCACTCGATTACGCGAAGAAGAACAACAACCTTTCCGATCAGGCTCTGTTCCATCTTAGAATAGGACTCATACATTATGAAAAGCAGGAATACGATAAGGCACTAAAAAATTATTTCGTTTCCCTTGATCTTAACAGAAAAACAGGTAACAGAAGAAATGAAGGTGTAACTTTAGGTAACATTGGAACCGTTTACAATGAAATGGGAGAAACTGATAAAGCTCTCGATTATCTTTTTAAAGCTTTACAGATCGACAAAGAGATAAACAATCTTGAAAACGAATCAATAATTTTGGGTAACATTGCAAACATTTATGGATCAAAAGAGGACTGGGAATCATCCCTCAAATATTATAAAGAGGCACTTGAGGTTGACCGAAAGATAGGCAGTAAATGGTCTGAAGCAATAGATCTTGGAAACATTGGACAACTTTTTAAACTCCAGAAGAAATACAAGGAAGCTGATGAATATTTTAAAAAATGTATAAAAATAATAAAAGAGATGAATGCAAGATATCCGTTAAGTCATTTCTTGTACCATCGTGCCCTGCTTCTTTATGAGATGAAAAACTTTAAATTATCTTTAAAACTTTCGAAAGAATCACTAAAAATAGCAAAAGAATTGAAAAAAGAGAATCTCATAAAAAGTTGTGAAGATCTGTTAAAAAAACTGGAGGAGAAAGATGCAGAAGTGTAACAACACCAATGAATGTTTATGTACTTATCCAGGGTGTGCCAGACATGGAAAATGTTGTGAATGTGTCGCATACCATAGAAAATACAATGAATTTCCAGGTTGTTTTTTTTCTAAAGATGGAGAAAAAACTTACGATAGATCTTTTGAAAACCTTGTAAAAGACAGAAGGAAAAATTAAATCTCTTGTCTTTTTAAATAATGGCAATATAATAATAATTTTATGGGCCAGTGGCTCAGTTGGGAGAGCGCATCCTTCGCAAGGATGAGGTCGGCGGTTCGACTCCGCTCTGGTCCATTTTAAAAAAGGAGAAAGATGATCAAAAGGATTGGAATATTAACCGGTGGTGGTGATTGTCCAGGATTAAATGCTGTGATCAGAGCATCAGTTAAATCTGCTATTCTGCACTATGGCTGGGAAGTGTTTGGGATAATGGATGGTTTTGATGGATTGATAATGCCAGACAAAATTTTTAAAATGGATTTAAACACCATCAAAGGTATACTTCCAAAAGGTGGAACAATACTTGGCACATCAAACAGAGGAAACCCTTTCAAATATCCTACGAAAAAAAATGGGGAAACAGTAACAGAGGATAAATCGGATGAAATTTTAAAAAATATTTTAAAATTCGGAATCGATGGATTGATCGTGATAGGGGGAGATGGAACTTTAAATATCGCATACCAACTCTATAAAAAGGGAGCCAACATCGTCGGAGTACCGAAAACGATCGATAACGATCTTGCAAAGACCGATTATACATTTGGTTTCTTTACAGCTGTAAACACAGCAACCGATGCTATAGACAAATTGCATACAACAGCAGAATCACATCACAGGATCATGATCGTTGAAGTAATGGGAAGGGATGCTGGATGGATAGCTTTAAATTCCGGTATAGCAGGAGGCGCTGACATAATACTCATTCCCGAAATACCTTTCAGTATCGATAAAATCATAGAAAAAATAAATGAGAGAAACTCGAGAGGTTCACACTTTTCAATAATCGTTGTTGCTGAGGGTGCCTACGAAAAAGGAAAAGATAAACACTACATAGAAAAAGCAAAAAACGAGGGAACATTACCACGATATGGAGGAATAAGTAACTATATCGCTTCCCTACTAAGTGAAAAAACGGATATGGAGATCAGGACAACAATTTTGGGTCATATCCAAAGAGGTGGATCTCCAACAGCATATGATAGAATATTATCCTCAAGGTTTGGTGTTGAGGTTTGTGATCTGATAGCACAAAAAAAGTTTGGATATATGGTCAGTTTGGTTGGGACAGAAATAGTTTCAAGACCAATCGAGGAGAGCATAAGTAAACAGAAACTTGTAGACCCCTATGGGCAACTCGTTGAAACAGCGAGAAGATTACAGATATCTTTGGGAGATTGAGTAGATGAAAGTTTTAATAGTTACTCCTTTTCCTTTGGTCGCTTCTCAGAGTGGAATATATTCAAAAGATATAGCCACATACCTTGTAAACCAAGGCGATGAAGTTCTGGTTGTGAATTTTGACAATGAGGAAACAAAATACAACGAACAATTTAAAATAACAACTCTGTATTTTGGAAACAATAAGATACCTTTTAAATTCCCCTGTTTCACAACACATCCACACACCGATAAAAATTTCTATCAGATGACTTTACAGGAAATAGAAATTTATGAAAAATATTTAAATATCGCGTTAGCAAAAATAATTGAATATTTCAATCCTGATATCATACATTCACAATATCTGTGGATAAACACAAAAATTCTCGGAGAGATAAAAAATGACATACCTCTTGTTTCAACAAGTTTTGGAAACGAGATACAGGTATCCTCTGAAGATATCAGATACGAAGCGTATGTTAACAAAGCTGTTGAGTACTCAAGATTTATAGTTGCTCCATCAAAACAGATAGAGTTACTGTTGAGGGAAAAATTCAAACTCGATGCTGTAAAATTGAAATTGATCTATAAAGGATACGATGATGATCAGTTCAAATTTATCGATGACAACTTTGAAACATATAGAGAATATTTTGGAATAAGTGATGAAATAAAATATACTGTTTTGTTTCCCGAAAGTTTAAACTATATGAAGGGAGCTGACATTTCGATCGGATGCGCAAAAAAAATTCTGGAAATGCGAAAGGATATATGTTTCATTTTTACAGGAAAAGGAGATTTCAGAAAAGAGGTAGAGGATATTGTAAAAACCGATCACAAACATTTCCTGTATTTTCCAGATTTAACGTATGAAGAGAGACCAACAGTATTCCATATTGCTGATCTTGTTGTTTTACCTTTAAGATTTGAACAGTTTGGAACAGTTGCATTGCAATCTTTTGCTATGGGGACACCGGTTTTATCTTCAGATGTTGGAGAATTACAATTTTTTGTTAACAACGAAAATGGAAAAGTTTTAAAAGAGATCAACATAGAAAACTTTTACAAAGGTATCCTGGAAATGGTTGAAAAAAATTTTAAAAAGAAGTGTTCCCTTTTCTGTCATCAGTACGCTTTCAGAAACTTCTCAAAAAATTCTGGACTCGCTTTATTAAAAAAACTTTACGAGTATGCTCTCACTGAAAAATATTAGGAGGCAGGATGGAGATAAGAAAAGAATCTATCTGTGGTTCTGAAAACCCCTATGATGTTCTCGTAAAAATTGAACCAGCTGAAAACGGTATTGACATTGAAGTTTCGTCAAATTCTGGAGAAGAACAGTTCATAAAAATAAAAAATCTTGTTGATCAAATCCTGAATTTCTACGGTATAGTTAACGCAAAAATCCTGATAAAAGATTTTGGTGCACCTGACTTTATAATCAAAGCGAGAATGGAAACCGTTATAAAAAGAGCGTCACAGGAAATTGAAAAAAAGATTTATGTTGAAAAGATGGATTTGAAATATCAACCGATAAGAACGATCTTCAAAATCAATGTCAACAACCCAAAATATCTGAATGACTCTTTTAAATTGAAACCTGATGCATATCTTTTAGATCTCTACAAAGGGATCCCTTTGAACGAAAAAGATAGTTCAAGAATCCTTGTTGGAAATTTTTTAAACGAAAAGTTGAATGAAACGATATTTCGGATGGTAAAAATAAATCCTCTCGATCTTGGTGGTAACGATGATATAGATTATCTTACCCAGTTCTCTCCAGATTTTTTTGTATTAACCAAATGTGAAACAGAGTTCGATGTAAAAAAAACCCTGGAGTTGGTAGAGAAAGCAGAAAAAAAATATAAAATTTTTAACAGGATAATGCTGGTCCCTTCCATTGAATCTGTCAAAGGATTGGTAAACCTGTATGAGATCTCTTCAGTTTCCGACAGAGTTTTTGGAGCGATCTTAAACGTTAAAGAATATTTAACATCTCTTGCTCTTCCTTCCGATAACATTACAGACCATATCTATTTTGCTAAACTTGAATTTATAACAAAGGTAAAAGCTGCGAATATAATGGCTTTTGATACAACAACTTCAAAAATAGACAACAATGATGAGATAAAAGAGGAACTGAGAATTTCATGGGATATGGGTTTTGATGGTAAAATTGTAACACACCCCAAAATCATAGAACTTGTAAACTCTATTTTTAAGATCGAAGGAAACATGGAAAAATATGAAAACATCTATTCATTGTACACAAAGGCAAACGATATGGGTTCAGGGCTAGTTTTGAACAACTCTTACCTTGTGGACAAATATGAGATCATAAAAGCGATAAAATTTGTTCAACTATCAAAAATAAACAGAGAAGAGACAAAGGAGTAAAAATGTTCAAAATTCTTGCGATAAATCCTGGAGCAACTTCAACAAAGATCGGTTATTATGAAGATGAAAATGAAGTTTTTACTGAATCTTTGAGACATCACAACGATGATATTCAGAAGTTCAAAAAAACGATCGATCAACTCGATATGAGAGTTCAGGTTGTAAAAGATTTTTTGAAACAGAAAAATATCAAACTTGAAGAAATCGATGTTTTTGTAGCAAGGGGTGGACCATTCAAGCCGTTGAAATCTGGAACCTACTCCATAAACCAAAAAATGATCGATGATGTTTTGTCTGGAAACGTGCTTGCAGATCATGTATCAAACCTTGCATGTCTTATAGCAGAAAAATTGGCAGTAGATCAAAAACAGAAAAAATTCATAGTTGATCCAGTTTCCGTCGATGAGTTCGATGATATCGCAAGAATTTCAGGTCTTGAAGGTATTGAAAGAAAATCTCTTTCACACGCTTTGAATATGAAAATGATAGCAAAAAGATGGGCAAAGGAAAACAACAAAGATTATTTTAAATCCTCTCTTATAGTTGTTCATCTTGGAACCGGTATATCTGTTTCCGCCCATAAAAATGGAAGAATGATAGATGTGAATAACGCTAACGATGAAGGGCCTTTCTCTCCACAAAGAACTGGAACCTTACCAGTCACCCAACTTTCAAAACTCATCATATCAAAAAAGATGGAATATGAGGATGTAAAAAAAATGTTGACCATGCAGGGCGGAGTCTATTCTTATCTCAAGAACGATAACATTTCAGAACTTGTAAAACTTATGAATGAAGGAGATAAAAAAGTTGAACTTATACTTTCAGCCATGATGTATCAGGTTTCAAAAGAAATAGGTGCTATGGCTACAGTTCTCTATGGAAAGGTTGATGCGATACTTGTCACAGGTGGAATCGCTTACAATAAATGTTTAATAGATATAATAGTTGAAAGAACAAAATTTATTGCACCCGTGATCGTATACCCGGGAGAGGATGAAATACTGGCTCTAGTTATGGGTGCATTAAGGGTTTTAAAAGGTGAAGAAAAGGAGATGGAATATTAAAAAATGTGTAAAAAACCATTCTGTTTGATACTTTTCTTTTTTACGTTCGTTTTCGTTTTTCCAGACAAAGTCCCAATTCCAACAGATTATCCAACGATTTTTCCATCTGCAAGAATCAGAGGTTTAGGTGGTAACGGAACATCGATTATGGGTGATATAAGTTCCACATTCTATAATCCTGCAACACTTTCCGGTCTAAATTCCGGAGGAATATCTTTATCCTTTGAAACGGATCATTTCTCTTCTTATGCTGAATTCATTCAAAAGGAACAATCCGTTTACGGGAAAAATATTTCTTTTTTTACGATTTCAACCTATCAGGGTGGACTCAGTTATATGCCCCTTTTCAAAATCTCCTACAGGGATTCATTTTTTGATTCCTTGAACATAGAGAGAGATTTTGAAATGAAACTTGACCAGTACTGGTTGTCTTTAACAAGTTTCACAGGTTTTAATGAAAAATTTTCCTCTCCAATATATTTTGGAATCAACCTGAAATACCTAAATGGAAAAATCGCTGAAGCGAAACTATCCTATGATTCTTCAGGTAACATCATCGATGGTTTTGCTGATATATCCTATGGTAACGGTTATGGTCTTGATGGAGGATTGGTTCTATCCCTATCAAATCTTTTTATATCTCTTGTTTTCAGAGATATTCTGACCCATATCTATTGGGACTCTTACGATAAACAGATAATTCCCATGAATGGTAATCTCGGAATATCTTTTGTTCCAAACCCAAACCTTTTGTTCAACTTTAATGTTTCCAAATTTTTAAGAAATGAAACACCTTTCGTTTACACGTTGGGTGGTGAATACACATTTTTTGAAATCTCAGAAAAGACAAACTCTTTCTGGGACGATTTAAAAAAAGGATCACCAAGTATCAGGATCGGAACATCATTTAAAGAACTCCCAACACTCAGTACAGCAATAATAGATCTGGGGGTAGGGTACAACTCCAACTCTGTTAGAGTCGATCTATGTTTTGAATCAACACTCGAAAGGTATTATATAGGAAAATTTGATTACTATTTAACTTTAACAGTTCCAATAACAATTTAGGAGGAAAAATGTTAATATCACAGTTTTTAAAAAAAGAAAATGTGATTTTTGATCTAAAAAGCAAAACAAAAGATAAAGCGCTCGAAGAAATGGTTGATAAAATGAAACTTTCTAAAGAAAAAAAAGATCTGATACTTCTTTCTTTAAAACAGAGGGAAATTCTTGGAACAACTGGTATCGGAAACGGAATAGCAATCCCGCACGCCAGATCGGTAGTTCTCGACAAACTCTGTCTGTATGTTGGTATTTCCCCTAAAGGTATCGAGTACGAGTCACTTGATGGAAAAAATGTAAACATAATATTTTTGATCATAGCTCCTCCTCTTGATTCTTCGAATCAGTATCTTATCCTTCTTGGAAAGATAGCTGCTCTTTCAAAAAAGTTGATAAAGAAAAAAGATTATCTTAAAATAGATAATTATGAAGATTTTATTGAGTTGATAAAAAAAATGGAAGAAAGTATGGAGGATGAAATATGAACATACAGTTACAATACCTCATCCAGTTGAGTGATCTTGATACACAACTGGAGGAGTTAAAAAATGACAGGATAAGAACAAAAGAGGAATCCTTAGGTTTTAGAGTTCAGGCAAAAGAGAATGAAATAAACAAGTTGAGAGAAAGTATCAGAAAAAAAATTGAACCGGATCTTTTAAGCAAATATGACAAAATACAGAAAAGGTATAAGATGAGAGCTGTAGCTCAGGTCAACGATGGTGTTTGTTATGGATGTTTCACTGCTCTTCCTACAAGTTATGTTGCTGAAGGAGATAAAAACAACAAAATTATAACATGTCCAAATTGCGGGAGGATTCTATTTTGGATAGAATAGTTGAAAAAACGATCAAAAACCTTGAAAAACATTATTTTGAAGTTTTCTACTATGAAGATTTTGAACAAATGAAAGAAAAGATAAAAGAATTTTTGAACGTTTACGAAAGTTTTTCTTTTGGAGGTTCAACCACTCTCGTTCAAACGGGATTAAAAGATTTTATAATACAACACGGTAAAAGATATATTGAAAGAATAAGTGGTGATGATGAGGAAAAAAAACTTGAATCTGAAAGAGCAGCTTTATTTTCAGATATCTACTTTATGTCAACAAATGCGATCTCTTCAACTGGAGCATTGATAAATATAGACAAGAGGGGGAACAGAGTGGGTGCGCTTTTATTTGGTCCAAAAAAGGTTGTTGTGATAGCATCAACGAACAAAATCACAAAAGATATAGATTCTGCGATCGAGAGGGCAAAAAATGTTGCCGCCGTTTCGAACTGTAAAAGGTTCAATCTAACAACTCCATGTGTGAAACTTCAAAGATGTATAGATTGTGAGGATGAGAACACAATATGTTATTCTACTGTTATAACAAAAAGATCTTTTCCTCACAAAAGGATTTCAATTCTACTCTTTGAAGGAAACTATGGATTCTAAATATATTCCATTTGCACAAAAATTTAGACCAGAAACACTTGATCAGTTTGTTGGACAAAAACATCTTGTTGGAGAGAATGGTGTTATAAGAAAATTTCTTGAAGACAGAATATTGATTTCCATGATCTTTGTTGGACCACCGGGTTCTGGGAAAACCACTCTTGCAAATATTCTGGTAAAAAATTATTCCTTACCAAAACTGTACATCAACGGTATAAATTTTTCGACTACAAATTTAAAAAAGATAATCGAAGAATCAAAATCATCAACTCTGGTTATCGTCATCGATGAGATCCATCGTATGAACAGAATACAACAGGATGCTCTTCTACCGTATATTGAGGATGGAAATGTAATAGTAATTGGAACAACAACAGAAAATCCCTCCTATGAATTGACACCCGCATTGCTTTCAAGAGTTACAGTTTTTAAATTCAACAGATTGGAAGAAGATGATTTAAAAAAAATAGCAGAAAATATTTTTAAAAATCTCAACATGGAAATTAAAGATGAAAAGATTTATCAGATCTTGATAGCTTTTTCTAACAACGATGCAAGGCAACTTATAAACATTATTCAAAACTTTTATCAGGATCTAAAAACGATCGGTGACGCTGAAGAGTTTAAAAAACTGATAGTTTCAAAAAAGTTGATCCAGTATGATAAAAAGGGTGATTATCACTATAATCTGATCTCGGCTTTTCATAAATCTATAAGAGGAAGTGATGTTAACGCATCGATTTACTATTTCGCAAGAATGATAACCGGAGGAGAGGATCCTCTTTACATCGCAAGAAGAATGATCAGGATCGCATCTGAGGATATTGGAACCGCTGATCCAAACGCTTTGATCTTGGCAAACAACGCTTATGAGGCTTTTGAAAAGCTGGGTTCACCTGAAGGAGAAATCGCTTTGTTGCAATGCGCAATCTATCTTGCTCTATCACCGAAATCTGTAGCAGTTTATAATGCATATTCAAATTCGATGGAGTATGCTAAAGAAACATCACACAAAGATGTTCCCCTCCGATTCAGAAACCCAGTTACAGAGTTTGACAGAAACGAGGGGATAGGAAAAGGTTATAAGTATCCTCCAGAGTTTGAAAACAGTTTTGTTCTTGAGAACTATTTTCCAGATGGTGTTGATGAAAAAGTGTTTTACTTTCCAGTTGAAAGAGGGTTTGAGAGGGAGATGATAAAAAGAATAGATTATTATAAAAAATTGAAGGACAGGTTAAAAAATGAAAAATAACAAAATCTTTTTCATTCTATTCTTTACAGTTCTTATCCTTTTCTCGTGTAGCGATGTAAAAAGCAAAAAAACGGTTGTCGTTTCAACTCTGTTTCCAATCAGTGCTTTTCTTCAAAACCTTCTCGATTCCACAATCGTTAGTGTAAGTGTTCTCGAAAGGAATATGGATCCACATATTTCAGAAATTTCTCCTTCCAGCTTCAAAAGAATTTCAGAATCGAAAATTTTTGTTCTACTTGGTTCAAAAATTGAGTTTGAAGAAAAAAATAAAAATCAATTTTTGAAAGAGGCAAAAAATTCGATAACGATAAACTTATCCAGATCGCTTACAAAAGTTAACGATCCACACATCTGGATTTCTCTTGATAATCTAAAAATCTTTTCAAAAGTTCTTTATGATACGCTTTTCTTTTACAACATTGTTGAAAAAGAAAATCTGAACAGAAACTTTCATATCTTGAATAGCAAAATAGATTCGTTAAAAGAATCTATCGAAAAAATCATAAAGGAAAAACAATTGAGCACCATTTATACAGACCATAACGCTTTTTACTACTTTGGACAGGAGTTTAACTTAGAAATAAAAACCATCTCCGATAATGAGGATGAAATTTCTGTAAGAGATCTGAAAAATATTTTTGAAAAAATGTCAAAAGAAAAAATTAAAATCTTTTTCTATACGAACAGATCCTCAGAGAACTATGCTAAAAATTTCGAAAAAGAACTGAAAGCAAAAATTTTATACATAGATCCAATCGAAGATCCAATAAAAAATTTTGAAAAGATCTTAATGTTTTTAAAATCGTTATGAGTTCTGATCATATTTTAAAAATAAAAAACTTAGGATACATTTTAAATGGAATAGTTATTCTAGAGAATATCAATTTTAAAATTGAGGAGAACGAACTCGTATCAATAATAGGTCCAAACGGTGGAGGGAAAACAACACTCCTGAAACTCATACTCGGTATAAATAGACCGACATCTGGAACGATTGAATTTTATAAAAAAAATATTTCCATTGGTTATCTCCCTCAAAGGAAAACAGACCTTTTTGATTTTCCAATATCAGTTTACGATTTCATACTTCTTGCAAGATACAATGGAGTTTTTAGAAATTTTACCAAATATGATCACCAAAAAACCATTGAAACGATCGGGAAAGTGGGTATAGAAAAACTTTTAAAGAAAAGATTATCGAACCTTTCCGGAGGAGAGTTACAAAAAGTTCTTCTTGCAAGGGCTATTGTGAACGATCCAGAACTGCTCATACTCGATGAACCGACTTCATTTATAGATATAAAATCACAGAATGAGTTTTATAACCTTCTATTTGAACTGAAAGAAAAAATGTCAATTATACTAGTAACACATGATCTTGGTGCGATCTCAACTAGAATAAATAGAATAATATGTTTAAACAAAAAAATAAATTTTGATGGTGATATAAACAAAAACAGAGATTTTGTAATGAACAATCTTTACGGATACGATGTAAACATTATAGATCATAGTGATCATAAAAAATTATGATTTTCGAGTATAAATTTATTCAATTGAGTGTATTCTCTCTTATCCTTTACTCTCTTCTTGCATCAATAATTGGAACCTTCGTTGTTTTAAGAAAAACCACATACATTTCAGGAGGAATCTCACATGCTGCCTTTGGCGGTCTTGGACTTGGAGTTTTTCTTTCCTTGAACCCAATTCTCGTTGCTATCCCTTTCACATTAATCTTCACATCCATCATGTTTTACATCGGAAAAAAATTTAAAATTGAAAACGACTCAACAGTTTCAATAATATGGAGTTTGGGAATGTCCATAGGGATAATACTTTTAAATTTTAAAAAAGGATATACGGGTTATATGCTCGGGTATCTTTTTGGAAATGTTCTATCAATAAACACATTTGATATTATTTTACTTTCCTTTGTTCTAATTTTTACAATTATAATTTTTTTCATTTTTATGAAGGAGTTTATTTTCATCTCACTCGATCAGGAATATTCAAAAATTGTCGGTATCAATTACAATATTTTTGACACCATTTTCTATCTTTTTGTAACTTTAGGGACTGTTGTTATGATAAAAATTTCAGGGGTTATAGTCAATATAATCTTTTTGACTATAGCCCCTTTGATAACAAAAACCATTTTTACAAACATCTATAAAATAATTCTCTTCAATTTTCTTTTGAATGTATTCTTTTCACTTACAGGATTATTCCTTTCATACAAACTCGATTTTCCTTCTGGTCCTTCGATCGTTCTTGTTTCAATCTCCACATTCATAATTTTTAAAATCTTCAAGAATTCATGATAGTTTATGAACTATCAGTCCACTTCTGAGTTTAGGTTCAAACCATGTGGACTTGGGAGGCATTACGTTTCCAGAATCAGCAACACTCATCAACTGTTCCATACTTGTAGGGTAAAGAGCAAAAGCAACTTCATATTCTTTTGAGTCGACCAACCTTTGAAGTTCTTCTATACCTCTTATACCACCTACAAAGTTTATCCTTTTATCTGTTCTTGGTTCTTTTATACCAAGAAGTGGGTTCAAAACATTATCCTGTAAAATTGAAACATCAAGAGATTTTATCGGATCACTTCTAAATATTATATCCTCCTTTGCCTCAAGTTTATACCATTTTTTATCTATATACATCGTGAAGGAGTGTATCTTTTCAGGTTTTTGAGGTCTTTTCAATTCGACAATATTGAACTTCTTTTTCAACTGTTCAAAAAATTTTTCCTTTGTAAGACCGTTTAAATCCTTCACCACTCTGTTGTAATCCATTATTTTCAATTGATCATCAGGGTAAATTACCGAAAGGAAAAAATTGAATTCCTCTTTACCCGTGTACTTTTTAAGATTCTCTCTTCTCTTCTTGGCAACCCTTACAGCAGCTGCAGATCTATGATGTCCATCTGCAACATACAGGTTTTCTATATTAGCAAAAAGTTTAACCAATTTTTCAATTATCTTTTTATCCTTTATAACAAAAAGTATATGCCTCACGTTCAACTCATCTTTAAAATCGTACTCAGGATCATTTTTTTCTATAAAATTTTTAACTATATCATCTATCTCCTTTTCTTTCCTATATGTAAGAAAAACAGGGCCGGTGTTTGCATCTATGATATCAACATGCATCGCTCTTTCGATTTCTTTATCCTCTCTTGTATGTTCATGTTTTTTGATCACATCGGATATATAATCATCAACAGATGCACAAGCTACGATTCCGGTTTGCTCATGTTTTCCCATTATCTGTTTATAGATGTAAAGATAATCATCCTTATCCTGAAATAAAACCTTATCTTTAAGAAACTTTTCAAAATTCTCTTTTCCTTTTAAGAATATCCTTTCATCATGAACATCCCAATCATCAGGACATTCGATTTCAGATTTTTCAATCTTCAGGAAAGAATATTTTTTATCTTTAACATACTCTCTTGCTTCCTTAACTGACACAACATCATACGGCGGTGCCGCTACTTCTGCTACTTTTTCCTTAACAGGTCTTATACCTTTAAAAGGTTTTATCACTGCCATAGATTTTCCTCCTTACCATGCAAAAAGTTTAAAGTGTGAAGTGAACTCTTTCACTTCCTCTCTGATTTTATTTATCTCTTCTTCATTTTCTATATTTGTTAAAACCCTATCTATGTAGGATGCTATCTTTTTCATCTCATCCTCTTTCATCCCTCTGGTCGTCATCGCTGGAGTCCCCAACCTGATTCCACTTGTAACAAAAGGCTTTTCCGGATCAAATGGAATCGTATTTTTATTTACAGTAATCCCCGCTTTATCGAGTGCTTTTTCTGCAACTTTTCCTGTCAAATTTTTACTTCTCAAGTCGACAAGCATAAGATGTGTATCCGTTCCTCCTGACACAAGCCTGTATCCTTTTTCCTTCAAAGATTCTGCGAGTTGTTTTGCGTTCTTCAAAACCTGTTCCTGATACTTTACAAAAGATGGTGATAACGCTTCTTTGAAAGCTACCGCTTTTGCAGCAATAACATGCATCAATGGTCCACCCTGTATTCCAGGAAACAGAGTTTTATCGACCAAAGCTGCATGTTCCTCTTTACATAAAACCAATCCTCCCCTTGGTCCCCTTAAAGTCTTATGAGTTGTCGAAGTAACAATATCTGCGTACGGTACCGGAGATGGATGGAGACCAGCCGCAACAAGTCCAGCGATGTGTGCTATATCAACAACAAGTTTTGCCCCAACTTCATCGGCTATTTCTCTAAATTTGGGAAAATCAAAAAACCTTGGATAAGCACTCGCACCTGTTATTATCATCTTTGGTTTCACCTCTTTTGCAAGTTCTCTTAATTTCGCATAATCTATAACTTCGGTGTTCCTCTCAACACCATAGTGAACCGCATTGTATAGAATCCCTGAAAAACTTATTGGATGTCCATGTGTTAGGTGTCCACCATGTGAAAGATCCAACCCCATAAACGTATCGTTCGGTTTCAAAAAGGCAAGGTATGCGACCATATTGGCCTGTGAACCACAGTGTGGTTGAACGTTTGCATGGTCTGCTTTAAAAAGTTGTTTTGCTCTTTCCCTTGCCAAATTTTCTGCTACATCAACGAATTCACATCCACCATAATATCTTTTCCCAGGATAACCTTCAGCATACTTGTTTGTCATAACACTTCCCAATGCTTCAAGAACAGCATCGGAAACAAAATTTTCAGATGCGATAAGTTCTATCTTTTCCGTCTGTCTTCTTTTCTCATTCTCTATTGCTTCGAAAATTTCAAGATCGATTCTTTTTAAATTTTCTTTTTCCATAATCACTCCTTATGTTTCAGTTCTATACTTTGTGTTGGGAAAGCAAAATTTATCTTCTCCCTATCGAAATTGTATTTTACAAGATAGTGAAAATCTTCTTTTATCTGCGCTATATTCTGGGATTTGTTTACTGCAAAATTAACATAAAGATTTACAGAATACTGATCAAATTTATAAAAACCAACATTTATTGAGTTCTTATCTTCAATCCTGTTATCATCGTTAAGTATTTTTGTAACGATATCAGAGGCTTTTTTGATAGTTTCAACAGATGTTCTGTACTCGAGTTGCAAAACATAGGAAATTTTTACAACATCGTTCTCCATATGGTTTATTATTTTACTTTTAGCAACAAGGCTGTTAGGAAAAATTACGATCTTGTTATCATACCTTTTCAACTTTGTTGTTCTTAAACCAATATTTATGATATAACCCAACTCATCATTTATTTCGACAAGGTCTCCAACATTTAAAACCTTTGAAAAAAATATCGTCATTCCACCTATAACGTTTGATAGAAGATCCTGAGCTGCAAGTGCTATCGCAGCACTTCCTATTCCAAGTCCTGTGATTATAGACAGAACGTTAACTCCAAGAATACTTAAAATAAAAGTTGACGCCACTATCAATGAAAATATGAATACAGTTTTTTTCAGAAGAGATTCTATCTGTAGTGAAAGATGAATGTGTTGTCTGAGAATATCATCCCTGTAAATTCTCTCGATAAAAAAATTTATAAAAGATATGAAAAGAAATGTGAAAGTTAAAACATATAATATTTTTGTTATATCGACCAATATGTTGAAAACCTGAGTGTACTTAGTAAAGAAAGATACAGAGATATGAAACGAGATCGAATACAAGAGGAAAATTGTGAACCAGAAGAATCTTTTGAAAAATTTATATTTTTTCTCTTTGAAAAAAATTATTAAAAACAATGTTATCGATGTTGAGATCAAAATGAGAAACAGCAAAATGATGTATGAACCTATCTTATTTTCAAAGATTAACCTGTCCATCATCCTTTCCTTCGGTTATACTCTTTTATTCCAAGAGAAAGAATTTTTATCGCATCTTCAAGTTCTTTGGTGTTTAAAACGTATGCTATTCTTATCTCATCTTTCCCCTTATCAGGTGAAGCGTAGAATCCATTTGCGGGAGCGACCATAACAGTTTTTCCATCGACTTCAAAATCTGTCAACATCCATTTAGCAAAATTATCTGCATCATCAACTGGAAGTTTGACAACAACATAAAATGCACCTTCAGGTTTTCTTGTAAAAACACCTTCAACTTTCATCAGATTTTCATAGACAACATCCCTCCTTTTCTGATATTCTTCGATCATCTCCCTCATAAAACTTTTCATGTGCTTATAACCCTCTATCATCCCTATCTGTTCTATCGTTGGAGGACACAATCTTGCTTGTCCCAATTTCAAAACACCATTCATTATATTTTTATTTTTTGAAACAAGGTATCCAATCCTTGCACCGCATGCTGAAAATCTTTTTGAAATCGAATCAAGCATTATTGAATTCTCCTGTGTTCCATCGATTTCAAGGATCGAAGTGTGTTTTTTGTTATCAAAAACAAATTCTCTGTAAACCTCATCCGAAAGAATGAAAAGATTATGTTTCCTTGCGATCCTTACAATCATTTCCATTTCTTCTCTGGTAAAAATAGTTCCGGTTGGATTGTTTGGAGTACAGATCAGAATCGCTTTCGTTTTTGATGTTATCAATTTTTCAAATTCTTTTTCTTCAGGCAAATGGAAACCTGTTTCAACTCTTGTCAGCAATGGAACAACTTTCAATCCAGCCATTGAGGCAAAACCGTTGTAGTTTGTATAGAATGGTTCAGGGATTATGATCTCATCACCATGATCCGCAACTGTCATCATCGCAAATATTATTGCTTCTGATCCACCTGTTGTTATGAAAACTTCATTTGGATTAACATCATAGCCTATTCCTGAAAGATATTCTGCCACAGTTTCTCTCGCAACTTTTAATCCCTGGGAAGGTCCATAAGCTAAAACATGTTCAGAATAGTTTTTTATAGCATCATAGATATAGGTTGGTGTCGGGATATCAGGTTGTCCAATGTTCAGATGATAAACTTTGATCCCCCTGCTTTTTGCATCATCAGAGTATGACAAAAGTTTTCTTATAGGTGATTCCTGCATATTAATTATTCTTTCCGATATCTTCATTCAATTCCTCCATTTTTTCTTTTCTCTCTTTCCCCAACCTTCTAATTTCATCGAGAACTTCCTGTTTCTTCAAAATGTTTTTACTTTCAAGGACGTTGACTAAAGCTTCTATTGAAAGTGCATTCGTATAAAACATTTCAGCTGGAGAAAGATTGATTTTTATAAGTTTACTATCTTTTTTCTTACCTTTTTTGAACAGATTCATTTTAACCTCACTATAAAATAACCGAGACCTATTCCAATAAAATCGTATAGAAGATCCTTGCAGGACACGGTACCATCAGAAAAGTTATCATAAATTTCTTTTCCAAATGAAAATAGAACGGGAACACTAATTGAAAAAGTTATATTCTCAACCTCGGAACGATTTTCAATAAAACTTTTAACAAAAAGTGTTGTCGATGTTGTTATCGCAAAAGTTGTAAACAGATGATCGATTTTATCGTATGAAAAGAAGGGATCTGAAAAAACATTTATGAAGAAGATCGTTAACAACAGGAGAGTTAAAAGTTTACGCATTTTTCTGGTCTCCTTTTTTCAACAAGCACCTCAACTATCGATCTGACACAGATCATTGCCATTTTCTCTCTTGTCTCTTCAGTTGCACTTCCGATATGTGGCAATAAAACTACATTGTTCATTTTTAAAAGTTCTTCTTCGATTATAGGTTCATTCTCAAAAACATCGAGTCCTGCACCTTTTATTATGTTATTTTTCAGAGCGTATACAAGATCCTTTTCCTTTATCAGTTTCCCTCTCGCAGTGTTTATAATGATAACATCCTTTTTCATCCTTTTAAACACATCCATGTCAAACTTATAAAGAGTTCTATCGTTCAAAGGTGCATTGATGGAGATAAAATCAGATTCTTCTATCAATCTATCAAAACTTACTTTTTTACCTATTCCATCTTCTTGAACAATCTCATCGGTAAATATTATTTCCATACCAAAACCTTTAGCCCTTCTCGCCACAGCTTTTCCAATCCTACCGTAACCAAAGATTCCAAGAGTTTTACCAAAAAGATCTTTCCCTAAAAGAAGATCAGGTTTCCATCCTTTGAACTCACCCTTTCTTACCAGATTATCACCCTCAACTATTCTTCTTGTAACAGCAAGAAGTAAAGCAAAAGCGATATCTGCTGTTGCTTCAGTTAAAACATCGGGTGTGTTTGTAACAAAAATATTTTTTTCCTTCGCATACAAAACATCTATATTATCAAACCCAACAGCATAGTTTGCAACTATTTTCAACTTTTTTCCTTTATCCAAAATATTTTTATCTACCCTATCACTCAAAAGACACAATAGCCCGTCATAATCTTCTATAATCTCTTCAAACTTCTCATAAGGGATCCCATTTTCGAATATATCAACATCTATTCCATATCCATTTAGAAAGTTTTTCGTATCAAAAGGTATTCTGTGTGTTTGTAAGATTTTCATAGTCCTAAATCCTCCGAAATCGATTTCATCGCTTCAAGACAAATATTGATAAACTCTTCCAATTTTAAACCTGTTTCTTCTATCATCTGTATCTGTTCCCTGTTCGCACCTGCCGCAAATCTCTTTTCCTTAAACCTTCTGATTACAAACTCTGTATCGATCTTATTTATCTTCTTTTCAGGATGCATCAACGCTGCAGCAACTATCAGCCCTGTTAAGGGATCAACAGAAAAAAGAACCTTTTCTATAAGTTTTTCTCTTTCCTTATGACCAGGATGAGCGAGTATCGAATCAAGAATGTCTTTTGTAACATCAAGGTTTTTCAGTTTTTCAACTGTAAGGAAACCATGTTTTTGAGGATCCCTGAATGTCTCCCTATAATCCAAATCATGCAGAAGCCCTGCAAGTGCCCATTCATCTTGGTCCTCTTTGAAATGCTTTGCTAGCGCTTTCATACAAACTTCACACGCAAGCATATGTTTCACAAGGTTCTGGTTGTCAACATTCTCTTTAACAAGTTTCAAAGCTTCATCTCTTGATATCATTTAAACTCCTTCATTTTTGTTCGCTTTTGTTTTTCCTTTTGATAATGTCGTTATAAAGATTCATATACTTAAAAATCGAATCGTTCAATCCAATTTTATAATAATACTTTACGATCCTATCGTAAGCATCAAAATTCGTCGAATCTATCGATATAACCTTTTTAAGGATCTCTAACCCTTTCTTTTCATTTTTTGATTTTATGTTCAACTCCGCATAATTCATCAAAAGTTGACAATCCAAAGAATCAACTTTAAGCCCATCTTCATAATATCTTTTTGCCTGTTCGATCTTTCCCTGAAGAAATTCTATATTACCCAGGAATTTATACGCTTCAACATTTTTACTTTCGATCTGTAGAGATTTCAAAAGAAAATCCTTCGCTTTTACAGGATCATTTTTTCTCACAAAGACCTTTCCCAAAAGGAGATACACTTTAAAATTTTCGGGCGAAAAATATTCGGCTTTTTTTAAATAGTATTCGGAAGAATCGTACTCTCCCTTTTTGTAAAATGATAAAGAATAGTTATAGTATAATGTTCCAGCAACCTTTTCAATACCTGAAAAATCACCTTTTAGATCTTCATACCTTTTCGTGTTTATAACCGCTCTTCTGGTATCATACAATTTTTCATCAGAAAGAAAAATTATATCTTTGAGTACTATTTTATCTGGATGTAGTTTAAAATTTTCCTCAGCAATTTTCAAAGCAGTTTTATAATCACCTCTTTCCATATACGATCTGTAATCTTTCCGTGAACATGATAAAAAGATTAACAAAAACAAAAGGAACAATTTAAAGTATCTTTTCATAACGATTCCCATTCTTTATCAACAAACTCTCAAATCGAACACCATATTTCAACGGTATAAATATTGATGAAGTCAATTTAAAAATTTCTCCATCCTTTACAGTTCTATCCGTAACAAAAGTGTTTATTTCACCGGTTCCAGCACATGAAACATAAGAAAAACCATATTCTATCGACATCTTTTCAAGTTTATGACTTTTCAAATAATCCCTATAATTCATTTCACACTCTTTGATACTTCCTCTTTTTGCAAGACCTGCAAGTAGAACATCTATACCATCTTTTGCTATATTGAAAATTTTTTCTTTATTACTGGATAGTTTCCCAAAAGGGAAACTTCTCGAAAAAGAAAACCCAACTCCACCTTTCATAACACCGATATCGAGAACAACAATTCTATTTTCTTTCAATACATCTCCATTCAGGGTTGGATATATAGTTTTGACATCAAATCCAACATAAGTTGGCAAATATCTTTTGAATCCATCTTCATAGATCAAAAGATCTACAGCATTTCTAAGCTGAACATCCAGTATTCCAACTTTCAACATTTTTTCAATTTTTTCAAAGATTGTTTCCATCCTTTCCGCGATCTTTTTGATCTTTGAAATTTCATTTCTACTTTTTAAAGTTCCCAAAGTTTTTGAAGGGGAAACAAATTTAAATGTTACAAAATCTTTAAAATAGAGAGAAAAAGAAGTGTTTACAAGTCCCACTCTTGTAATACTGTTTTCCTTTAAAATGTTCAACCATTCTTTAAGAAACAACCTGCCATTTTTCAGATAATCAATAGTGTCACCTTTTACAACCTCCACGGAATCAAAATTTCTTACCTTTGGATAAAGGAGATAATCAACTATAAGATAAACCTTTTTTTTTCCGATGAAAAGATTTGCATCGTACTCTCCGTAGTTGAAAGAGAGATCTTTTTCAAGAAGATCAAAAACCTGCTCTGGATCGTCGATAAAGATAATCTCTTTATCCTTTAAAAGATTCTGAATTATTTTTATTTTATTTTCCATAATTTTTCAACTCTTCATAAAAGATCTGTAAAATATCTTCGATAGGTCCAGTTTTAACTATCTTTCCTTTTTTGAAAAGAACTCCAGTTCCATGTCCACCAGTTATACCAAGATCAGCATCCCTTGCCTCTCCGGGACCATTGACAACACATCCCATCACTGCAACCTTTATTTTACTGTTAACATTTTCAAGGATTTTTTCAACTTCCTTTTGAACAGAAATAACATCAAAAGTTGTTCTACTGCATGTTGGACATGCTATAACATCGGGTACATTTGAATTTATATGTAATGAGGATAAAATCATTTTCGCCACATCAACTTCATAGAGAGGAGATTCTGAAAGTGATACTCTTACAGTATCACCTACTCCATTCAAAAGTAGATAAGATATACCTATAGAATTTTTTATCGAACCTCTCAAAAGTCCTCCAGCTTCAGTTACACCAAGATGTACAGGAAAATCCAATTCTTTTATTTTCATATTAGCATCTATCATTTCCAGCACATCTGACGATTTAACAGAAAGAACAAGATTATCAAAATCGTTATCAAGAAAGAAATCAACTGATTTTTTTATCGATTCAAAAAGAGCATCGGCATTAGGATAATTATACTTTTCTAAAATTTCTTTTTCAAGTGATCCCCCATTTACACCGATTCTGATAGGGACATTCCTTTCTTTTGCAACTTTAATTATTTCCTGCAAATTTTTTTTTGATATATTCCCAGGGTTTATCCTTATTTTCGCACAACCTATCTCCATCGCTGAGATTGCAAGTTTATAATCGAAATGTATATCAGCTACAATCGGGCAGGGAGAATTTTTCACAATCCTTTTCAAAGAATCTTTGCACTTTATATCTGGGTATGAAACACGAACGATCTGGGCACCTCTTCTATAGAGATCTTCTATTTGTCTTATAGTGCTTTCATAATCCTCTGTTTTTGTATTCGTCATCGATTGGATAACAACAGGATTTTTACCACCTATCGGTACGTTTCCAACATATACAGTTTTTTTTGAGTTCATTCTTCGACCCTTTTAATTTTCGCCCCTATTTTTCTCAACTTTTTTTCTATGGATTCGTAACCTCTATCAATATGATATATCCTCTTTATTTCACTTTCACCCTCCGCAGCAAGAGCTGCGATTACGAGTGCTGCAGATGCTCTAAGATCCGAAGCCATCACAGGTGCACCTAAAAGTTTTTTTACCCCTTTTATGATCGCCTTGTTTGAATCGATTTTTATATCAGCTCCCATCCTTAACAGTTCCGGTACATGCATAAACCTTTTTTCAAAAATGTTTTCAGAAACTATTGATATTCCATCAACAAGTGAAAGCAAAGAAACAAACTGCGCTTGCATATCCGTTGGAAAGAAGGGATATGGTAAAACATCTATGTTGACAGGTTTCAAATTTTTTGTTGATTTTATATAAATTTCGTTTTCTTCCACAGAAAGTTTGTATCCGATCTCTTTCAGTTTACTTAAAACAGCATCCATATGTTTGGGGTTACATTTTTTCAGAACAAGTTCCCCACCTGTTATCACAGCAGAAACAAGCAGAGTTCCAGCTTCAATTCTATCAGGTATAACAGTATATTCAACTGGGTGAAGTTTTTCAACACCATCGATCGTTAGAACGGGAGTATCTATACCTGTTATCTTTGCTCCCATACTGTTTAAAAATCTTGCAACATCTGAAACTTCAGGTTCTAAAGCAGCACCTTTTATTACGGTTCTTCCATCAGCTTTAACCGCAGCCATCATAACATTTATCGTGGCTCCAACAGAGGTTCCCTTACTACCCTCAAGGAACATTTCCTTACCTTTCAACTTTTTACATCTTGCTTTTATATATCCCTTTTCAAGTTTTATTTTGCATCCAAGTTCCTCAAAACCCTTTAAATGTAAATCTATCGGTCTTTCACCAATTGCACATCCACCAGGTAAAGATGCATCAACCTTTCCCTGCCTTCCGATCAATGCTCCCATTACATAGTAAGATGCCCTCATCTTTCTGACAAAATCGTATGGAGCCGTAAACCCAACCTTTGATGGAACATCGATTAAAAGAGTATTTCTATCGAATTTAATCTTTGCTCCTATGTATTCGAGAACTTTTATCATATGTTTCACATCATCAACATCCGGGACATTTCTGATCACACTTTTTCCTGTTGTGAGTAAAGTCGCAACCATTATTGGAAGAACCGAATTTTTTGATCCAGAAGTGTTCAACTCTCCTGAAAGTTTTATTCCACCTTTGATTATAAATTTATCCATATTACTCCCTTTTTATAAATGGATCAAAATTTGAATAAAACTGGATATAACCCTTATCATAGAAAAAATACCTACCACCTTTTTGAATATCCCTGTAGTCGGTTTCAAATCCTTTTCTGGCTATAAGGTATGAATTTTGACCTAACCTGATCTTCAAACTCAAAACGAATCTTGTTTGAAATGAATTGTAAGAATTTGTATCACTATCAACTCTTTTTATATTTGAAACCAACTGACCACCACTGATATCAAAAATATTTTTTGAAAAGGTATAACCAACATACAAAAGATCCGTTTCTTTTTCAAAAACCTGTTCAACTTCCCTGTAACCTTTTTCATAAAAAAAACTCAGGCAGTTTACATTTTTTTTGTATGAAAGATAAAATGATAGATATATCCTTGAATCGAGTTCTTTTGTTGTGTCTGTCAAATCAAACAATGAACTTGATAGGTTCAACATCGTCAATCTAAATCCTGTTGACAACAGATTTTTCCCCTTTTTATCATTATAAAATATTTGAGAAAATATATAGTCATAACTTGTATCCACAGAAAAAGAATACAAAAAAGAATCTAAAACTTCATCATAAAAATAATGTTTTTCTCGTGTAAAAAGTTTTTTTCTGTAAAACGTTAAAAATTCAAGTTTTTTTAATTCTCCTTTTGAATAGAGGGATAATATGTATGGATTGTTCTCGTATATCCTTGGCTTGTCTATAATATTTTCGTTCCAGTTTTTATGGGAATAGTTGTTATCAAAATTTTCAAGTGTTAACGAAAATCTGTTTTCAGTGTTAAAACCTTTAAAATCAAAATGGAAAGTTAGATCTGAATCCTTTTTATAAAAAGTTGGGTTTGCTAAAAATCCTAAACCAAAAAAATCTCGGAACCTGTAAGTCAAACCGTATTCAAAAATTTTACTGTGGAATTCGAAATCATCGTAATAACAGTTGAAAAGTTCAAAATTCAGGGATTTTATCAAGGGGATTTTCAAACCTAACAAAGATTTGATCGAAAGTTGTTCAACGTTGTAACAACCACCGGATATCATAACAAAATTTTCTTTTTTTACAAGATCGTTAAAGATGTTTATATCAAAATCTGAACAAAATTGATCAACAATATACTCGGAATCATAGGACTCAGGTAAAATGTAAGGAAAGATGAACACTGGTAAAAGAAAGAAAATTAAAAAAATTCTTTTTTTATTCAATTTTAAAATCCTCTGGTTTACCATAAACAGTATCGATTTTGAGCAAATAGATTCTCAATGTATCCTTTCTATCTGGATCCACGTTTATATCTTTTAAGATTTTTATCAAATGTTCTACCTGCTCTTTATCTTCAACTGTTGAAAAAATTATTTTTGAATATTTATCAGAATCTTTCAAACGATATTTCAACCCAGAAAAAATTGGTATGTTGATGTTCACGGCTTGATTTATTGTCTGTCCTTCAACAACAAAAGAATCGTTTATCCCACTTTCCACAAGTGAATTTAAAACATCCTCATAAAAATCTTCTTTATATAAAAGAAGTATCATAAAGAACATATATTTTCTCCTTTTTATTTTCTATAAAGGTAATTGAGCCAGAAAGGTGTTATAAGAGTTGTAAACAGAATCATAATCACAAATCCATTGTAAACCACCTGATCCACAAAGCCCCTTGAAAGCGCTATGGATGCTATAACGAGTCCAACCTCACCTCTTGGAATCATTCCTACACCAACCTTTATCGATTCATCCAAAGTTAAACCATTGAAAAAACTCGCAACACCACAACCAATAACCTTTGAGAAAACAGATACGACTATTAAAATAAAAGTGAAGAGCAGATCGATATCCCTGATATTTATAGATGTTTTCAAACCAACAACAAAAAAGAAAAATGAGATGAAAAGTGTATCAACTATTATATGCGTATTATCAAGAACCCTTTTTGAAAACCTCGTCTTCGATATCGAGACACCTGCAACATATGCACCGGTTATTCCGGCAATTCCCATCTGTTCAGAAAAATATGAAAGAAACAACATGAGTATCACAGAGAGGCTTAAAACCATGTCATGTGATTTGAAATTTGAAACAAAATGGAAAGCTCTATTGATTATATAAGTGTAGATTATGTAGATGAAAAAAATCAAAAGTAAAAGTTTTAAAACAACTAAAACAAAATTTCCAGAATGAAAAAGAAAAACGAACGAAATCGACATGAAAAGTATACCTATGACATCATCGATAACTGCTGAACCTAAAATCGTTATTCCACTTCTTGTATTAAGTTTTCCGATCTCCAAAAGGGTCATCACAGTTATCGATACAGATGTGGCTGTCAGAGTTAATCCAACAATGTATGCTGAATTAAAACTGAATTTCATCAAAAGGAATAAAAAAGAACAGAAGAATGGAACCAGAACACCTGACAATGCGATTATAAAAGATGCTTTTCCCTGTTTTTTTATACTTTCGAGATCCGTCTCAAGTCCCGCAAGAAACATTAAGAACAGAATACTTATATCCGAGAAAAATTCTATAGTGTTGTCAACTTTTATAATTTTTAACACCGGACCACACACTATTCCAAGAACTATTATACCTACTACGGATGGGAGCTTTAATCTAACAAAAATTTCGTTAACAATTTTTGTTGCAAGAAGAATGAAAACAAAAATAAAAATTTCATTCATTTTCTAAAACCTTGTAATAAAATTCTCCATCAAATTTATCTATCTTTAATTTATCTTTCAAATCCCTTTCGAGTTCTTCAAGAATCATTTTTAACCTTTCGGAATCTATTCCCAAAGAGACAGATATCTGTTCAAAAGTACATGGTCTTCTTTTTAAAAGTTCTTTTACTTCATCTTTACCAACATTGGTTTTATTGTTCACATCTTTTCCAGAGAAAACAAGATCCAGTTGAACAAAATCTCCCAAAAGATTTTTTATCCTTTCTTTATCCTCTTCACCTATAGGTTTTGCTTCTCTGTAAGCTGGAGGTCTAACAACAGTATTTATCTGAATTTTATCGACTCTCATCTTTTCTATGACTTTCCTTAAACCGATAAGATCGTTATCTGAGTCGTTAACACCCTTAACAAGCAATATTTCAAGGAATATCTTTCCTCTATACTCTTTAGAAAAATTTATCAACCCTTCGATAATATTTGAAAGTTTCAAATCTTTGCTTGGTTGATTAACTTTTAAAAAAGATTCCTCGTTAACCGAATCGAGGGATGGAATCACCACATCAAAGCCCATAGATTCCCTTCTTACATCCTCTCTGTAAAACAATGATCCATTCGTTAAAAGAGTTATGGGTAAAGTAGTTCTTTTTTTAACTTCACCTAAAATCTTTCCCATTTTTATGTTGAGTGTTGGTTCACCCGATCCTGTAAAAGTTATACAATCTATTCTTCCAGTGTAATCTTTTAAAAATTTTTCAACCTGGGAAACGATTAACTCATCGTTATGAAAATCTATTCTTTCTATTATTTTGTTTGTTGTTTTTCCAACTTCACAATATATACAATCATAAGAGCAATACTTCTTCTCAACGAGATCTATACCTAAAGAGTAACCTAACCTTCTCGACGGAACAGGTCCAAAAATATATTTTTTGTTCATAGATTGCAATTATAACATAAAGAAGTTAAAAGTCAAATTGACACTACTGGATAACCAACGACCCTGCGATATACCATCTATTCTTTTTCTTAACAAGAATATGTTCCATATTGTTAACAATTTCATCCTTTCCTTCAATTTGAAAAACCATTCTTGTAAAAACCCTCGCTGTATCATCTGATAAAGAGATAATTGAAAAACTGTCTATTTCAGTTTTAACATTCACACTGTTGAAAATGAACTCTACAGTTCTTCTTGTAGAGTTGAATTTGAAAGTATCCTCAGGATCTATGGTTTTCATATATCCCTCGATATCTTTTCTGTTCATAGAATCGGTATTTTTATAGATAACATCTTTTATCGATTCTGAATCATTATCTTTCATTTTTCCACATGAAGAAAAAACAAACAGAAGAAACAATACGAAAAAAATTTTTTTCATCATCTATAACTCCTTTTAAAAAATTAGGTTCACTAAAAATGGGACCAAAATTATTGGCAGAGTCGATGGAAGTAGTATTCTATAAACTTTAGACCAATCAGCTCTATAATACTCTCGCGTTAAAGACAAACACAGATGGACAGGTGAGAGCAAAACACCAAAAAACCCTGAAGCGTAAAAAAGTGTAAGTTTTATAAAATCAACCGATCCATTCTCTTTTAAAATGATCGTTGAAACCAATGGTAGAAGTATTCCGACATACGCTTGATTTACTCCTGTAAACATCCCGACAAGTACAGGTAACACAACAAGAAGCAAATAATAAGTTGCTTTGTAATTTTGAAGAACAAGAAAATTATCCTTTATGATCTGTGAGTTCGAAAAAAAATCTTTAAAGATCATCACTCCGACTATCAAAAATATCATATCGAAAGAAAAAGATTTAACAAACAGTTCAATCTTTTTTTTAAAATTAGTTTTCAAAAAAAGAAGGAACAGAAAGGAAACAAAAAAAACTACCATTTCCTCTTTTACATTTGAAAAAAGAATCAAAATTACTATTATAAGAACTGGAAGAAATCCTTCAACAACATTGAGTAAACTTTTTGTTAAAGGTATTTTTCTTTCAACCTTAACATTCTTTAACCTTTTTATGTAGAGGACACCTATAGTAAAAGCTATTATGGTTAAATAAAACTGATATTTCATGACCATTTTTATCGGTATGTTCAAAATGTTTGAGGTTAAAATCAAACCGGGATACAATGGCCAGAAATATTCCCATATATGTCTAAACCAGTAGTTTACAAAAGTTTTTTCCTCTGGTTTCAATTCTATCTTGTCCCCCAACTCACTCACTATTTCTGCTGGAAACAGGGCTCCACCAGGCATAGGCAAAAGTCCAATAAACATCGGGGGAAAAATTATAGCATATTTTACATCTCTAAATATTTCAAGTAAACTATCGGATAACACTTTTATCCCTTTTTCCTTTATGACATTTGAAAGAAGCAAAACCGAATAGATTATTATAACGGTTTTTATGGTTGTATAGGAGGTTATCGATTTGATAAAAACTCTCCCTATCTGTGCAAACCCAGAATAAAAGAAAATTCCAACAAAAAAAGAGGATACAAGAAGAGATATACCCAAATTGATTTTCAACCTTAAAAAAAGAACAAAAAGTATGAGAATGAAAAAAATTTTTACCCAGAACAACATCACTCTCCCAAATTTAAAAGCGGAACGAGATTTTTATCAAATGGAAGAATAACTATTTTAGAATTTTGCGTATTCAACAGTTCTTTAAGATTTTGAATATAGTACCATTGTAAATATTGTTTGTTTAAGGACTCTGAAATCTTTTTCTGTGCCTGTGCTATACCTTCAGCTTCAATAAGTTTTCTTTCCTTTTCTTTCTTTTCCTTCTCAAGTATATATATCATTTTTTGAGATTCCTGTTCCGCCGCTATCTTTTCATCTATCGCGTTTTTAACCCTTGTTGGAAGGTCTATGTTCCTTAACAAAACTTTGTCTACGATTATACCTTTCTCCCCAAGGTTTGAATAAAGTTCATCAAATATCTTTTTGGACAAATCTTCCCTTTTTTCCGAGAAAATTTCTGAAACGTTGTAAAGAACCGTTGCATTCCTTATAGATGTTCTTATAGCTGGTCTTACGATCTTTTCAATATAGTTTGTCCCAATATTTTGATAGACATCTACAGCCTTTGAAGGATCAAGTTTATACCATACACTTATATCTAAAGAAATTGTCAGCCCATCCTTTGTCAGAGATGTTATAGCATCATCGCCTTTTTTTACACCTTCTTCTTTTGCAATCGACATAGTATAATCCTGTGTTCTTACATCCATCATAACAACCTGTACCAAAGGGAAAACAAGATGTAAACCATTTTTCAAAACTTTTTTATCGAGGTTACCAAAAAGGATTTGAACTCCAACATAACCAGGTTGAACGATTCTTATTGAACTTATAAAAATAAAAAATACAAGAATAATTGAGAGAACTATAAAAAAATTTTTCCTGTTAAGATATTTAATTTTCAGTCCAGAATTGTAAGCGATTATATAACCAATAACCAAAATCATTATAAAAACAATAATGAAAAACATTTATCCTCCTTTTTTAACTCTGTTAAAGATTTCCTGAATATCTTCAAAATCAAAACCTTTTCTATAGTATTTTTGAACAAGTTTTTCATCCAATCTTTTTTCTCTCTTTATTAAATTTTCAAGAACACTTCTTTCATCGTAATCTTCAAGATATTCTTTTAAAAAGACATCATCAAAACTTTTTTTGAATTTTAAAAACAATTTGGATTCTATTTCCCTTCTTGAATATTTTTGTTGAGATTTTAGATAATCAAGATAATCTTTTATAAATTTTCTATCATCAACTAATCCAGTTTCTTTTAACTCTTTCAACAATTTCTCAACAGTTTCCCTGTCAACCCTTCTGAAAAAAAGTTTTTCCCTTATCTGGTTTTCTGTGTATCGTTTTTTAGAAAGTATTCTGTAAATATATCTTTTTGAGTCAAAAATCTGTGTTTCTTTTTTCAGAGATTCAATCCAGTTATGATCGACTTCTTTTCCAACAAAAATATCAAATTTGAGTAAAATTTGATCATATGTTGAGAAAGAATATTCTCCATCAACAAAAACATTAACTTTCTCTTTATTTTTCTTTGCTCTCTCGAGTTTTGTTATCTTCAACTATCATCCCCAGTGCTTTTCTTATTTTTAATTCGATCTCATCTGCTACTTTTTTATTTTCTTTTAAAAATTGTCTTACATTCTCTTTCCCCTGACCAAGTTTTATATCACCATAGGAGAACCATGCACCCGTCTTTTCAATAATGTTTAAACTCGTTCCAAGATCAACGATTTCACCATCCTTAGATATACCCTCTCCAAAATATATCGAAACAAGAGCTTTTTTGAAGGGTGGTGCAACCTTGTTTTTAACGACTTTAACCTCTATGTTGTTACCAACCTCATCCTCACCAACTTTTATCGAACTGATCCTTCTGACTTCCAATCTGACCGATGCATGGAATTTCAGAGCCAATCCTCCTGGTGTTGTCATGGGATTTCCAAACATCACTCCGATTTTGTATCTTACCTGGTTGATGAATATCACAGCAGTTTTGGATCTGTTGATAACAGCCGTTAACTTTCTCAACGCTTGAGACATCAATCTCGCCTGCAATCCCATATGGGAGTCACCCATATCACCCTCTATCTCAGCTTTTGGAACAAGAGCAGCAACAGAATCTATCACAACGACATCAATACTCCCACTGCTGACAAGTTTTTCTGTTATCTCAAGCGCTTGTTCACCGGTGTCAGGTTGGGATACTAAAAGATTATCTATATCAACCCCTATCTTTGTAGCATACACAGGATCAAGTGCATGCTCAGCATCTATATATGCTGCCATTCCACCGTTCTTCTGAGCCTGTGCCACAACCTGCAACGCGAGTGTTGTTTTTCCACTTGATTCTGCTCCATATATTTCAACGATTCTTCCTCTCGGAATTCCACCAACACCGAGTGCAGCATCGATCGCTATCGAACCTGTTGAAATTATATCTCCCGCCATCATCGCTTTATCCCCAAGACGCATTATTGCACCTTTTCCGAAATCTTTCTCTATCTGTTTGAGCGTCATTTCAAGTGACTTCATTTTGTTATTATCCATATCTATACCTCCTGATTTATTTCATGTAGCGGAATGTAGAATGGTTGATTATCAACAAATTTTGATTCATATAAAACGAGAGTGTTTATCGAATATCTTTTTGGTTCAAAAAAAGTTTTCTTCTCATTTACAAACTTGTACAACAGATTTCCATCATACCCTTCTTTTATTCTGGCGATGGTTATATGAGCGTTGAAACTTTTTCTATCAAAGTCGATTCCCTTTTTTATAAGATTTTCCCTTATAGATCCAACCGTATCTTTAAGTTCATCCGAAATTTCGAGAGAGTAAAAGAATATTGCTGGATAGTTGTTTTTATTGAAAAATTTCAGACCTTCACCTTTTAAGTGCATCGATTTGAAATTAACAGAACTCATGACTTCGATTATCTGGGGAACGACTTTTTCATCGACCTGTCCCAGAAATGCAACCGTTATATGCATATTTTCTGGCTTAACCCAGTTGACACCTTTCAGATCAAGGTTGTTTCTTATCTTATGTTGAACAAGCAAAAGTTCATTCTTCAGATCGGATGGAATTTTGAAAGCGATGAATAATCTTTTACTCATCCTTTATCCTCCTTAAAATTGAAAACATTGATAGATTAACAGATTTCTGCCTAACAATATCCCTGCTCCCTGAAAAAAGATACTTTTCAGTTTCAATTTTACCTTTATAAAAAGTTGAAATAAAAACGGTTCCAACTGGCTTCTCAACACTTCCACCTGAAGGTCCGGCTATACCTGTTATTGAAACGGAAATATCTGAGTTGAAAACTTTAGCACAGTTTTTTGCCATCGTAGAAGAAACCTCACCTGAAACGGCTCCATATTTTTTCAAAAGTTTCTGATCAACTTTCAACAGATTCTTTTTTGATTCGTTCGAATAAACAACCACCCCTCCAAGAAAAAAACTACTCGATCCTTCAATATCCGTTAACATTTTCGCTAAAAAACCACCTGTACACGATTCTGCAACAGAGAGCGTTAATTTTTTCCTTTCCAATTCTTGTTTTAAATAGAAAGCCAAACTCTTCGAACCTGTTTCGAGGAAATCTTTTTTAAATTTTATTTTCAAAAATTTTAAAATATCCCTATCGGGAAAAAAAAGATCGATAAACCCAAAGGATGGATAAAAATGGATGTTCGATAATCGATCCGAATCAAATTTTTCTTTCAAAACCTGGTAGATATAGCTTTCCGTTGTATTAAAAATCTTCAGGTTGTACTCAACTATCTTTTTTTGATCGGGAACCAATTTTTCGAGGATATTTCCTGTTATCCAATCTACCTCCCTTACTACACCGGGTAACAAAAAGATTTTAACTGCACCAGATTCCAACAAATGACAGAACGCTATCCCCGCCCTGTTCTCAAAAATTTTTGAACCTTCGATTATCCTTGATTGTCTTTTGATTATATCATCCGAAACATTTTTCATCTTTTTTGATACTTTTCTAAAAATCTCCTCAGAAAAAACAACTTTTCTTCTTAAAGATCTTGCAACAGCATCAAGTGTTATATCATCAGGTGTTGGACCAAGTCCACCAGTTATTATGATAAAGTTTGAATCTTTTAGTGAAATTTTTAAAACATGTCCTATACTCCGGTAATCGTCTCCAACAATAAATTTTCCCACAATTTCATATCCTTTTCGTATGAAAAAATTTGAAATGATGGATGAATTACTCTCTGTAATCCTGTTTCTTAAAATTTCATCTCCAACGATTATTATTGACACTTTCATATAACAAGGATAATCAAATGTGTTATAAGATTCGCAATAATACCAGCCATTATATCATCAAGTATTATTCCTGTTGGTCCCTCAATATTTTCAAATTTTTTAAGATAGAATATTTTTACAATATCAAGATATCTGAAGATTAGAATTGAAAAAAATATGACGAAGAAATTTTCAGGCAAAAACATTATCGACATGATCGCCCCAAGAAGCTCATCAACAACTATTCTTCTATCATCTCCAGAAAATTTTTTTGAATTGGATATACTCACATACGAAAGAAATAGAATGAACACGAAAAGATAATAGATGATAAAAAAATTAACATTCTGGAAAAGAAACAAAAACAAAAAGAAAAGAAGTGATACGATCGTTCCACCACCTCTGATATACCCGATAAAAAATACCGTGTTAACGATTGAATAGAAAATCTCTATCATCTATAGATTTCTGGAATCTTTTTGAGTTCTTTTATCTCTTCCTGTGAAAAAAGTGAGAGATAATTCAGAATTATTATTATTCTTTTCTCATTTTTAAAAATACCAACACCTTCTATATACTTTAACTTTTCCTCAGGTAAAAAAGGTGGGATAGTTTTTATATCAGATTTTTCCATTTTAACTATACCTATGAGTTTATCAACATAAAATCCTATTCTTAAATCATCAAGTTTCATTATAACTATGGATCCATTTTCATTCCTCTTGTTTAGTTTTAAACCAAACTTCTCTCTTAGATCAAAAAGAGGAAGAAATCCTTCTTTGTCGTTTAACACTCCAAAAAAACTTTTACTTTTTATTCCAATATCAAGCGGATCTTTGTATTTAATTATCTGCTTCACAAGATCCGAATCTATACCATACTCTTCCTCATTCAATTTGAAAGAAACATATTCCTTCTCCTCTTCAAACTCATCCTGTTTTTTTGAAATTTGCTTTTCTACGAGAAATATTTCCTCTTCTACTTTTTGTTCAACGGTGTCAGAATCTTGTTCGTTTTCTTTCACAACATCCATCCTCTTATCTGAAGAGTTTTCCTCTTTGATCTCTTTTTTCTCAAACTCTTCGTTTTTCATAGCATAATCTTCATTTTGTTCTTTGAGTTTTTCCTTTTTATCTTCAGTTTTATGTTTACTGTTTTTGAAAAGAGAAGAAAGGTCAACTTTCTTTTTCATATTTTTCCCCCAGAATCTCTTTTAATTTGAGTTCAGCTTTTTGAGCCCATTTACTGAACCTATTCTTTTTTATCAATTCTTTTAAAATGGTGATACCTTTTTTTTCCATTCCAGCAGAGATATAAACGAGTCCAAGATAGTAGTAAGCTTCAAGATGGTTTGGTCCAAGCTGGATCGTATCTTTGAGAAACTTTATAGAATCATCATACATTTCCCTTTCCATATAGATAAGACCAAGATAAAAATTCGCATACATCAGAGCAACCTTGTCCTTCGAGTTTTTTAGAACGTATGTTAAATGTTCTATCGCTTCTCCGTATATACCTTTTTTGAAACAGACAAAACCAAGGTTATTTTTAGCAATCGAATTTTCAGGATCTATCTGTAGAACCTTTTGAAAAACTATCATCGCATCATCATACCTTTCCTTATTTATATAAGCCCATCCGAGAAGATCAAGTGTTTTAACATCTTTCGGGGCAAGAGAACTCGCTTTTTCGAGAACCTCTATTGCATCATCGTATTGTTCCTCAACGAGAAAATTCCATCCTTTGTCTATGTAGGTTGATAGATCAACTTTTGATATTCTGATATTCTGAACAAAATTTTCAAATGAACTCTTATCCATTTTTTTTGTTTTTATCTTTTTTGCAAGTTCCTTTATTTTTATGTCCGTCTGGACGAGAAAATCGTTGAGTTCCAAAATCTCCTTATGAAGATTTACTATTTGATTTTTAATACTTTTTTCGTCATAAGAATTAGTATCTATCTGTGATGAAAGAATGTCGATCTCTTTTTCAAGATCTTTTTTAAACTCTTTAAATTTCATTCAACAGTTCCTCTATCTTTTTTGCTATATCTTTTCTATCCAAAACAAAATCTACAGCACCAGTTTCCTCAGCAGATTTTGGCATTCCATAGATAAGTGCACTCTCTTTTGATTCCACTATATTTTTCCCTTTCATCTTTTTTATAATTTTAACCCCCTCACTTCCATCTTTGCCCATACCAGTAAGAACAACACCTATGATTCTATTTTTAAAATATTTTACTGCTGAAATCATCATTATATCAGCAGATGGACGAACCGAATGGTAGGGGGGATCATCAGTATGTATAATGTATCCATTTTCATCAAACACCATATGTTTTCCGCCCTGAGCTATTACACAATCACCATTTAGAAGTTTACAGTTATCATAAGATTCAAAAACATTCAGATTGGATATTGAATCAAGTCGTTCAGCAAAAGATTTTGTAAAACCAGCAGGCATATGTTGAACTATTGCAATCGCTCCATTTATATCACTCTTTATCTTAGGGATTATATCCATCAAGGATTTAGGGCCTCCGGTTGAAGATGCTATAGCTACAAGTTTTGTGGCCTCAACTCTTTTTTCGCTAAAAACTTTTTCACTTTTTTCCGTTTCCAGAACCGCTTGATTCAAATTCACAAGATTGGCTTTTATACCTGTTTTCAATTTCATCAGAATTTCATTCTTTTTATCTTTATAATCTAAAGAGGATGGTTTTTCAACAACATCTATCGCTCCAAGTTCAAGTGCTTTCAGTGCTATTTTAGATCCAGTTTTTGTATACGAACTAACTATAAGAACTGGCAAACTTTTTATTCTCAGAATATGTTGAAGTGCTATAAGACCATTCACCTTTGGCATCTCGATATCAAGTGTCACAATATCAGGATCAAATTCTCTTATTTTATCTATCGCTTCAAGTCCATCACTCGCTTCACCAACTACCTCAAACTCCTCATCTGAATTTATTATATCTTTCAAAATTCTTCTAATCAAAACAGAGTCATCAACAACAAGGACTTTAAACTTTTTCAAATGAAAATCTCCCCATTTTTAAACGAAATCACTCTTATGATACCATTTTTTATTGTAAATTCAACAGATCTACTATAATCACTCCCTACATCCTCTGCAACGATTGGAATTCTTAATTCTTTTAACATTTTTCTTGCCATTTCAACATTTCTATATCCTATAGAATCTTCAACACTCTTTATGAAAGTTGAAAACATATTCGCACCACCTACAATTTTTGACTCCATTCTATACTTTTTTGCACCCAGTTGTTCCATCTCCAAAATAAGGTTTGGAAGTCCACTATCACAGTATTTGTATGGATTAAAAACAACATTCGAATATGTTCGTGAAGGCAACATGTAATGGATCATTCCTCCTATCTTCTTTTCCCTATCAAACAAAGTCAAAGCAACACATGACCCAAGACCTATCGTCTTCAAAATATCATCTTCAAAACCTATATTCGCATCAGCTATCTTTATATTGATTATCAATTTTTTTAAAAACCCTCTCTTTAATGTTAATCGGTTTGTAAAGTGCTTTTGTGTTGCCTGTTAAAATTTCAACTTTCCCAAGGACGAGAAAACCATCCGGAAGTAAGAGTTCATAGAATACGTTGAAAATCTTTTCCTGAAACTCTTTTGAAAAATAGATGAGCACATTTCTACATATTATAAAATCAAATTTCCCGAGTGTAAAGAGTATATTTTCCTCTTTTATATCAACGAGTTTAAAGTAAACATTGTCCTTTAAAGATTCATCTATCGAATAGTAATCACCTATCTTTTTAAAATATCTGTTGATCTCACTTTCGGTTAATTCTATAAGAGAATAATCTTTGTAGAGCCCTATATTAGCTTTTTTTATAGCATCCTCATCAACATCTATCCCAACTATTTCATAATTGAATTCATTCTTTAACCTTAATCTTTTCATCATCATATTCAAAGAATAAACTTCTTCACCTGTAGAACACCCAACACTCAAAATCCTTATTCTCTTCTTTTTTTTTATAATTTCAGGGAAAATAACCTCTTCAAGATAATCAAATGTTTCCCTGTTTCTGAAAAACCTTGTAACGTTTATCGTTAATGTTTCCTTTAATATGTTTAGTTCCTCTCTGTCGCTTTTTAAAAACTGTAGGTATTCCATAAAAGATTTTTTACCTGTTGCCCTCATTCTGACCATAAGCCTTCTTTTGAAAGGTCTCTCTTTATAAATGTTTCCATCGATACCGATTTTTTGACTTATGTAATCGACAAGAATTTTATAATCTATTTCATCCATTTTTAACAGTGTTTATTGTTTTTTTAAGTATCTCGTTGTTGGGTTGCAGTTTTAAAGCTTCCTCCCAAAATTTTAGCGCATCTTCCTTTTTCCCTTTTCTATACTTGATATTTCCAAGTTTGTAAAAAACATCAAAATCTCCCTTGTTCATACTTACGATCTGCTCAAGAACTATCTCTGCTGCCTCAAAATTTTTTTCCAAAAAATAGAAATCGATCAACGATTTGTATGGTAAAATCTCATCACCACACACCTCTACACTCTTTTTCAAAAAATTTCCAGCACTCTCATATTTCCCAACAGCAAGATACATCTGTCCGAGATTATAATGATACTGCCATACTGAAGGGTCATTTTTGGAAAGTTCAAAAAATATTTCCGTTGCTTCGTTTATCATTCCATATTCAAAATATATCAAACCCAAAAAATATTTTGCATACTTTAAACCTTTATCAATGTTTAAAGCCATCTTCAACTTCTCCTCAGCGTCCGAAAATAGGTTTTCCTTGAAAAGGAGTATACCATAGTTAGCCAGAATTTTGGGATTCTCCGGTTCCATTTTTACTGCCCTTTCATAAAACTCTTCTGCTCTTTCAAAAATTCCCAGCCGTTCATATGTAAGAGCGATATTGTTAAACAGTGGAACACTCACAACACCCAACTTTAAAAGTTCCTCAAAATATTTTAAAGATTCGTTGTAATCACCCATTCTAAAATATATGAGCCCAAGATAAAAATATGCTTTTACATCACTCCGATCGAGTTGTATTATATGTTTGAATTCCCTTATCGCTTCTTCATACATTTCGGTCAAGAGAAATGCTATACCAAGATTATAATGTTCCATTATCTTGTTCTGAGAATCAACGATAACCTCTGCACTCTTCTCCTCCCCTGCATATATATATCCAAGTTTCAACAACGTATAAAGTTCCTTCCCGGTCTCATATTTCCCAGCAGTTGATATTTCAAAAATCTCTTTGACGGTCCTGAATCCATCAACAAGTGAAAATACATACCTCGTGATCTCATTATCTATGTCTTCTTCTTTTTTTATTCCAGTTTTTACAAGGACAGTTTTTTCAGAAGGTAATTCTTTTTCGATTATCGACCATTCATCGATTTTTCTTGCCTCTTCAAGTAAAACATCATCAGCTTCTATCTCAACCGTAATGGTTTCGGATACCGGTTCGATGTTCGGCTCAAAATTAAAAAATCCAGTTTTCCAGGTTAAAAGAGTAAAAATACTATCTGTAATCTGTTGTTTTATTCTTTTTTCAAGTACCTCTTTTGAAACAAAATTCATCTCAACGAGTATATCACCGAGTCTTTTTTTGGATTTTATTTCCTCCTGATATTCAAGTGCCTTTTCCAACTGTTCTTTTGTGATATCGTTTGATTTTAACAGAAGATTCCCAATCCTTTCCTCTCTGTTAACAATCGAACAATAAACTATTTTACCATCCTTGAAGAATATATCTCCAAAATTTTTCTTATCAGATACACTCAAAACTCCGGTCTTTCTCCCAAGAGAAAGTAACTGGATTATATCCGGTAAAGATGCTTCCTGTAAATTTCCCCTTATGGCCATTTTTAAACCTCAAACTCTACATACAATCTATCTGTATCGTTTATCCATTCCTTAATCAATTTTGAAGAATCAAACTCACCTTTTCTGATGTATTCTCTTTTTTTGATCGTTCCCGATGGAAACACTTTTTTTATCAAATCCTCGGTTATATTCATCTCATATTTTTTTAACTCAACAAAATATTTTTCTATTTCAGACAATGGAGTAGTAACATAATCCAGAAGAAAATTAAAAAGTAAATCGTTCATTTTGATACCATATTTCATGAGTAAGTTTCTGTACACATTCTTTTTTATAAAAAGTGAAGTCGGTTGAATATTATAGGAAGTGTATTTGTTGAACATATCAAGGATTTCCCTGTCATCGATACTGAATTTCCTCTGGAGAGTTATGACCTTTACAACATTATTAGAAAGAATATTTTTTATCACAGGAACGTTTTCTCTTTTTTCATAGATTTTATCCAGATCATCTATCAAAACAATATCAACCTCATTAATAAATTTCATAACATAAAAATTGTTTGCTGCCTGCTGTATGTTATTCCTGTTTATGAAGATAACCCTTTTATCTATCAAACTGTTAAATAGTCCATTCAATATATGTGTTTTTCCGGTTCCATGGCTACCTGTTATCAAAACGATTTTATCGGTGTTAACCCCATTGATTATTTCACTGATTTTGTTTATCACAGATCTGTTCGAAGAATCTATAACAAAATTGTTCAAATTCATCAGAATGCTTGTTTCCCTTTCAAAGAATGTAAAATAGTTTATCTTCTCCCTTAAAAGATCAATTTTTTCTTTCAGGACTTCCACCCTGTCAGGATCAAAAAGCATCGTTTCAATCTCTTTTGCTTCAGTTTTAAACTTTTTCACATTAAGAAGTCCAAACTCCTTATGAAGTTCAACGAGTTTTTTAACATTCTCAGTAAACTTTTCAAACTCTTTTCTGATATAGCCAATATCTTTTGAATTGATAACGTTTTTTAGATGTTCGACGTTAAAACCTTTCATCTCCCAGACATAAAGTTTTTCTATAAATTCCTCTTTACTTTCCTGCTCATCGAGTTTCTCTTCTACACCCGCCTCTTTTTTTACCTGGCTTATAAAATCAACAAAATTTATAAAATTGTTATTGGTCTTCTTTTCCTTTATAAGGTTATAAGTTTTAAACTGTTGCAAAAACTGCTTTATCCTTTCAATATTTTTTATTTCCTCAACTTTTTTTGACGATGTGATCAAAAGAAAAGTGTTCGACTTCAAACCCAAAAAAAGTTCCTCAACGAATCTTAAAAGTTCAGGATGTTTTTCGATGTGATCGAAATTTTTTACAAGAAGAATATTCGCATAGGGAAAAATGTTTTTGTATTTGATGAGTATGTCAGTTTTTTTCAGTTCAAAAATTTCTTTAAAATCAAGGACAAAAAGATAGAGTTCCCTGAATTTTTTTGAAAGATCGAAAAAAAGTTTATCAGCGAATTCGTTCCCCAATCCATCGTTAGAATAAATTATTTCAAACCTGCTTGTAAGATAGCCTGTTGATAATGTATAGGAATATTCAGATTTGAAAAATGGATCTTCAGGTAAATTTTCTTTTACCGACTTGATACTAAAAACTGTGAAATTTTCCTGAAATTCCTTTATATCATTTTGATTCATCTTTTATTTTTTTCAAATCTAGTTGTAAGATTCTTTATAACAGAGAACATCGACTCTTTAAGTGTTTCTAAAACACCTATTCCCTTAGTTGCAACCGATTCAAAACTTTTCCATTCGTTTTTAAGTTGAAGAGTTGTCCTTATGGTTTCAATATCAAGAGCTGTTGGTAGATCCCTTTTATTGTACTGGATTATGAGGGGAATATTTTCTATCGAAAGATTGTTTTCTTTTAGATTGATTATAAGATTCTCAAAAGATTCTATATTATCCTCCATCCTATCAGCCTGTGAATCGACAACAAAAACAACCCCATCAGCACCCTGCAAAACGAGTTTTCTTGTTGAATCGTAATAAACCTGACCAGGTACAGTATAGAGCTGGAATTTCGCATTAAAGTTACCGATTTTGCCAACATCAAAAGGTAAAAAATCAAAAAACAAAGTTCTATCCATTTCGGTTGCAAGTGATGTCATCTCTCCCCTTTTGTCAGCCGGTATCTTACTGAAAATGTATTGAAGGTTTGTTGTTTTACCTGATCTTCCAGGCCCATAATAAACTATCTTACAGATTATCTCTTTTTTTGCATAATTTACAAGTGACATACTTACCTCAATCACCTTTTATAGTGTTGAAAACATCGGCATCGGTTGATTCTATTCCTCTCAACTTCAACTTGAACTCATCAACATTTGTGACCGACTGTATTGCATCCTCATAGGAAATGATTCCACTTTTGTACAATCTCATGATCGATTGATCGAATGTATGCATCTGATACATTGAACCTTCTTCTATCGCTGTTGGTATGAGAAGTGTTTTTATAGGATCGAGAAGGTATTCTTTTATCGTCGGTGTATTTATCATAACTTCTGTTGCTGGAACCCTTCCCTTTCCATCTATTCTTGGAAGCAATCTTAAAGAGATAACACCAACAAGGGTTGTTGCAAGAAGAACCCTTATATGTTGCTGCTGGTGTGGTGGATAGAATGATAGTATCCTGTTGATCGTTTCGGATGCATTCAGGGTATGCAGAGTTGAGAGAACAAGATGTCCGGTGTCTGCAGCTTTGATCGCAACATCCATAGTATCAACATCTCTTATCTCTCCCATAAGTATTATATCAGGATCCTGTCTTAAAACATGTTTCAAAGCACTCTCGTACGAGTTCGTGTCGTTTCCAACTTCCCTTTGAGAGATAACAGATTTTTTATCTCTGAAAAGATACTCTATCGGATCCTCTATTGTAATTATGTTTTTCGAATGGTTCTCATTTATGTATTCTATCATCGCAGCGAGTGTAGTTGATTTTCCAGAACCTGTTGTTCCCGTTGTAAGAATGAGTCCCCTCGGTTTTTCTGCCATCTCTTTTAAAACTGGTGGAAGATTCAGTTCATCAATAGATTTTGCAGATATGGGTATCGTTCTCATGGCTATAGCAACACTTCCTCTCTGCAGATACACATTTACCCTGAACCTTGATAAACCAGCGACTCCTATCGCAAAATCTATCTCCTTTTTTGAAGCGAATTCTTCCTGTTGGGTTTTCGTCATTATTTTTAAGGCAATATTCTTCAATTCATCTGGACTCATCGGTTCTTCTTTTAAAATTTGCAATTTTCCATCTATTCTCAGAATAGGTGGAGTTCCCGCCTTGAGATGAAGATCCGATGCTCCATCCTTTACCATTTTTTCAAGCAATGCTTTCAATTCCATATTCTCTCCTTATTATACTCTTTCAACATACTCACCGGTTCTTGTATCTATCCTTATCCTGTCTCCAACATTCAAAAAAAGTGGAACCGTAACTCTAAGCCCTGTATCACAAACAGCAGGTTTACTACCACCAGATACAGTGTTTCCTCGAACACCAGGTTCAGTTTCGACTATCTCCAGTTCCACAAAGATCGGTACTTCAATATCAATAACTCTATCTCCAACAGAAAGTAGAGTGACATCCATATTTTCTTTCAAATAGAATCTTTTTTCCTGCAATATATCCTCTGTCAAACTTATCTGTTCGTATGTTTCGTTGTTCATGAAAATATACTCTTCTCCATCTCTGTATAAGAATTGAAATGGATTCCTTTCAAGTTTTATCTCGTTCAAACTTTTTCCCGAATCAAAAGTCATATCGATAATATTACCATTCTCAAGATTCCTCAACTTCGTTCTTACGAAAGCTCCACCTTTACCAGGTTTAACATGTTGAAAATCAACGACAAGGTAGATTTTTCCTTCATATTCAAACGCAAATCCTTTCCTAATATCTGCAGTAGTAGCCATTAAACCTCCATCATTTTTTCTTTTGGTTTATAAATTTTATCCATTCCTGAAAATTCCCATCGAAAGAAGATTTTCCTTCTTCCAATTTCTTCCCATCATCCCGTTTTTCTTTTGTACTCTTTATCTCGTAATCGATCTCTTTTTTCTCTTCGATTTTTTCTTCAGATTCTTTTTTTTCCATTCCTTCTACACTGGTTCTGTTTTCTGTCTGTTCAACATTTTTTGTTCCAAATGTGACGTTCTCTTCAAGGTTACCAAATTTTTCTTCGAAACCAGATTTTTCCTCTTCCGAAACATTTTCAACAGATAAGGATCTGTTCAATTTTTCAATAAACTCAGCTCTATTTTCTTTTTTTTCAACCTCATCACTTTTAAACATTTCTTCATCAACTTCATCTTTTATCATAAGTTCTCTAAGATTTCTAATCTTCTCTGCATATCTTTCTTCATCGGGATTTTGACGAAGAAGTGTCTGATAAATATCTATAGCTTTCTCATATTTTTTCTGTTCGATATATATATTGGCCATCTCTTCCGAAAAGTATAGAAATCTTTTTGCACCGCTTAACTCATAAGGAATAATCTTTTCTTCTTTCTTCTCTTCCTTTTTTATAAAAGGATCAACATCCTTTTTAACAAATTTTTCTTCATCGATTATTCCTACACCTTTTTTCTCTATGGCTTCATCTCCATCTGGACTATCAGTTTTGTGTTCTTTAGTAAAAGTAAAAGAGGTTTTTGAATGTTCTAAAACCATTTCGTTTTCTTTTTTTGTTTCAATCTCATTCACCTTTTCCGTTTTTTTCTCATCTTTCTTCTGATCTATTTTCTCTTCCTTTTTTTCTTCATCATCAAAACTGATCACATTCGAGGAATGTTGAATTATAAAATCATCTACTATTTTTTTCTCCTCAAAAGCATCTTTTTGGACAACCTCTTTCTTTTCTTCCTCTTTCTTTAAAAGTTTTTCTTTCTCCTCTTTTATTCTGTTTTCTTCTTCAATTTTACCTTTAATAACCTTCAACTCTCTTTTCGCATCTTCGTTAAGAGGATCAAGGAAAAGAATTGTATCGTAAAGTTTCAGTGCTTCCTGTAAGTTTCCTTCCCTTTTCTTTATTTCTGCAAGTTCAGAAAAAGCAACTATGTTTTGAGGATCAAGTTTAATGACCTTTTCAAAATTTTTTGAAGCGTTAACAAAATCTTTTTTTTCTTTAAGAGCTTTTCCATAGAGAATAAGAGCTGAAACATTATCAACATTGTATCTTAAACCCTCTTTTAAAACAGCAAGAGATTCATCAACCATATTTATCTTCAAATAGATGTTTGCAAGTTTAATAAAAGATTTAGATTTAGGATTCTTAGAAATATCCTCTAGTAATTCTTTTATCTCTTTTTCATACATGCCATAAGAGTTCAAAGTTCCTCCGTTGAGATTTCTTAAAATTAAAATTATAATTAAAATATTTAAAAGTGTCAACAACTCTTTTATGTTGATTTTTGTTTATAATTTAATATAATTTAGTGATGAAACGCATAATTCTCATTGAAGATGATTTAGATATAATTGAACTTTTACTCGATGTCCTTTCCGAAAAATATCAGATCTTTTATGAAACAAATGTTGAGAACTTTTTCAACCGAACCGATATAGAAACATTTGACCTTATCATAACCGACTACCTTTTGAATAAATATTCAGCAAAAGATATAATCGAAAAATATAATCACAAAAAAATTCTCATCATCTCTGCCCTATCCATATCATCACAGGAGATTTCAAGATTTGTTGATAACAAAAGAGTATTCTATCTACAAAAACCTTTCCTTATAGATACTCTTCTTTCAACGGTTGAGAGGATCATCATCTGAACTTTTCAAAACTTTTTAAAGTTTCAAAATATTCTTCACCTTTCAACATACTTTTAAAATGGTCAAGGGATAAAAAGAAATAAATTAATGCAAAAATTATAGCCATTCCAACATATATTGTCGGGTACTTTTGAATATAAAGGATCAAAGGAAATACTGAAAAAAGTATTAAGCCCAAAAGGGCAGGCCTTTTTAACACAGGTGTTAAGATCAGAAAGATTAAAAGATATGAAATCAAAATTTCCGGAAACAGAGCGAGAAGAACCCCCAGTGTGGTTGCAAGTCCTTTTCCTCCCCTGAAATTTAAAAATAAGGGAAAAATGTGTCCCAGAACCGACATTATTCCTGCAAATATTATCAAGAGATCTTTCTGTGAAACATTTTCTGGAAGAATTTTCTTCACCATGATAACAGATAGAGCACCCTTTGAAATATCAAATATTAAAGTTAAAACCCCTATAAAAGTGCCCCCTTCGATTAAAACATTCGTTGCACCTATATTTTTTCTTTTTCCCTCTTTTCTTATATCTTTTCCTGTTTTCAGTTTATAGAATATGTATCCAGAAGGGAAAGAACCAACCAGGTAAGAAAAAAACAAAATTGAAACAAGATATAGATACACTTGCATATGTTTCTGCTGTAAAAAAAGAGGGCTTTAAAAGCCCTCTTTTTTATCCAGTTATTTTATATCCCTTATTATGTGTGGTGTAATGAAGATCAAAACTTCTTTATTATTTTTTGTGGATATATCCCTTTTGAAAAGATTACCCAAAATCGGTATCGCTCTTAAAATTGGTATTCCACTTTCAGATCTCTGATCCTCTGTTAGAATAAAGCCACCCATCACAACAGTTTCTCCATCTGAAACCATTTGAACTGTTTTTGCCTGTGTTTTATTTATTATTGGCTGTCCACCAGCATCAGCTGTAACAGTTGAAAGTTCCGCTTCAATTTCAAGAGTTATGTCCTCTGCTGAGTTTACATGTGGTATCACATTTAAAATTGTTCCAACCGTATATTTCGTATAGTTGACAGTTCCATCTGTGTTTATCGTTGTCAGGAAGAATTCTTTTCCACCAAGAATGTTTGCCTGAGTATTGTTGGTAGTTGTTATTCTTGGATTTGACACAGTTTTTGATTTTCCAACTACCTCAAGTGCATCGAGTCGTGCACTCAACTGACCAAAATCCCTTGTGGTTCCTATCGTAACAGTTCCAGCTGTCATACTCGAAGGATCAACTCCCGGAATTCCTCCACCGATTGTGACCTGATTTATTCCAACATTGTTCAATGTCCATGATATTCCAAGTTCTTTTGAATCGTTCAACTGGATCTCAACAACTTTTACAACGATTTCAACCTGGAGATTTTTCTTGTCGAGATCCTCTATGATGCTCTGTATTCTGTTCTGAACATCCTGAATATCCTTCACGATTATAGAGTTTGTTCTTTCATCTATAGTTATTATACCTCTCTTCGATAGAACGGGTCTTAAAGAATTCTGTAAAACTTTTGGATTTGCAAATTCAAGTTTATACACTGTTGTTATCAAAGGCAACGCATCCTGCATGGCTGTTTGTTCTGAAGAGAACTCTTTGTATGTTCCCACCCTTATCATGTTAGGATATTCCTGATAGGTTAGCCCTGCCAGCCTTGTTACCATATCGAAAATATCTTTCCATGGAACATCTTTTACATGGATTGTTACTCTACCGGTCACAGAACTTGATATCACAAGGTTTACTCCAACATAATCAGCGATCCCTCTTAAAAGTGTTACAACATCAGCATTTTCGACATCCAGTGAAATCAAAAAATCTGAATTCTTTGTTGTCACTCCACCGGACTGTTCTTTGGATGTTGGTTTAGCATTTGATGCTTTCCATAGAGGGATATCAGTATTCGTGGTTTTGTTCAGTTGAATAACAATATCGTTCCCTTTATATTCCTTTGAATAGGCATATTTATCATCGGTTTCAATCATTACCCTTAAAAAGTTTGTTTCATAGTCCTTTATGATCTCAAACGAAATAATACCTGAACCATTGTTGACTTTATAGTATCCTCCATTCAACCCATTGTCTATTCCGATAAGATCGATAACGATCATGTTGGGCGAAGTTATTGAAAAATCTGTAAAATTGGCAACTTTATCAAGTGAAAATCTTATCTCCGTTTTTCCACTTGCTGTGTTAACCGTTATATCGTTTAGAAGTCCAAGCGAGAAAACCGAGATGGAGAGAAGAAAAACAAAGGACAAAATAAAAATTCTCTTAACCATTTATTACCTCACTTTTTTTTCTTTGTATCAACAGTTTTAACCAATTTGATCACTTTATTTCTGACGACTCCATACTCATCCAATTTAAAGATTACGGAGTCCTGTTCTATCTTCAAAAGAATACCATTCTTTATCTTCTGTCCCTCGTAAAATATGAACCCAAGTCCAGAAGCATCTTTCAGTAAGGCAAGTTTTCCATTCTTTCCTTTAATCATTCCAAAATACATTGCACTCTCAATATCGATTTGTACTTTTCCATCCCTCTGTTGTTCAAGTATTGAAACGAAAGGATCATTTTTCGTTTTCGTTTTGAAAGTATAAGTTTCAACAGTAAAAGGAAGTGATGATGTTGTATCGTAAGGCAGAGAATCTGAAATTTGTTCCTCAGCTATTGTTGTTGCAACATTCGTATCAGATTTTGAGGTAATATTCTCTGTTGTTTTCACATTCTTTTTAGAAGTCAAAGCATTTGATGATTTTTCTATCGCTGAGTTCACAGGATTGCCTCTTGAACAGGAGAATATGAAAAATAGAACAACAACTATTGAAAAAAGAAGGGTTGATTTACTATTTTTTCTTTTTAACATTTTTACCTTCCTCTGTTTTTGTTTGGGCTCCTGGACCTTTATAGTATGTTGACAAGGTTAACACAGTTTGAATCGTATTGAGATTTTCATCAGGATTTTTTAAAGGTTTGATTGAGATACTGTTAACCTTTGTTATCCTTTTCTGGTTTCCCATATCCGTTAAAAACAATCCAAGAGAGGAAAAATTTGAGTTTAGAGTTATTTCCTGATTGATGCTTGCATATTCGTTTGTTACAGATACATTCAAAGGTTTTATATTCATTATTTTTACATTGTTTTTATTTGCATAAACGGTTAAACTGTCAAGAGCATCTTCGAGTAGTTGTGAATCTGGAAGCATCTTGTTGGCGATTTTTAACTGATTCTCAAGTACTTTTAACCTTTTCGTATATTCAACCAAACTTGCTGCAACTTTTCTTGCCTCATTCACCTGAGTGTTCAGTTTATCATTTTCAGTTTTAAGTTGTGAAATCGTTTTTGAATTTTTTGAGTAATCGAATTTCCAGTAGAGAAAGAGGATCGCTATCAGAACAACCACGGTTATTATAGTTTTTATTAAATTATTTTTTTCCATCTGTCACCCCTATTTTTTGTAGGTACAATTTATTTCAAAAGAGATTATATCGTAGCCACCCTCTGGTTTGTTAACAATATCTTTTAAAATGAAGTTATCAAAATATTCTGTCTCTTTTTTCAGATTTGTCAGAAGATCGGTTATCATAAGGTTTGAAAATGTTTTTCCTTTCAAAATCAACCTTTTATCTTTTACTGTCAACTCTTCAAGCCAGACATATTCAGGTAGAAGCTGGTTTATCTTATCAAGGAGTTGAGCATAGGCAAACTTTCCGGATATAAGATTTTTTATGGTTTCCATCTTTGCGTTTATTTCACTCTCTTTCTGTTTCATCTTTTCAACCTTTGCAACCTCTTCCTGTAACTTTTTAAGTTCATTTTGTTTTTCAGTTATTTTCTTTTTCAACTGGTTTATCTGTCCAACCTGAGAAAAATGTATTATAAAAATAATGATGAAAAGGAGCACAGCAACACCTATGGAAACGAAGAATCCGAGGTTCGTTGGGATCTTTATTCCAATTTTTGGTATCCCACCTTCACTCTTCTTTCGCTTTCTTTCCTCTTCTGGTAGTAAATTTATCTCTATCATCTTTACCTCTCTTTTATGGATTTCTTAAACTCAAACCTATTGAAGGAACAAGTAACGGTGATATTTTTTCAACTTCTTCAAGAGTCAGAAGACCTTCTTTGATTTTTATTTTTCTGAACGGATCAAGTTTTTCAACATTGATTTCAAATCTGTTTTTAAAATAATCAAGAATTTCGGGCCCATTCGCTCCACCACCTGATATGAAAATTTTATCTATCTTTTCCCTGTTTGTGAACGGAATAGCCCTTTCAATATGCGTGCAGAGTTCATCATAGAACGATTCAAGCCCCTCCTTAATCTTATCCTCAGAAATCTCGTTTAAAGTTTCTCCTTTGAAAACTTTATCCAGTTGTTCCTTTGTTATTCCTGGAATCTTTTGCAATAATGATTTTATAGCAGTTGTAACATCCCTTGTAAAAAGATTGTTTGTCCCTTCAATAAAACTCAATATAGTATTCTCATAACCGATGTGAACCAGTGTAACTATCTCATTTGGAACCGGATCATAGTTTGCTTCAAAGCAGTTCTGGATTGTAAACGCTGGAACATCGATAACACATGGATTCAGTTCCATATCCTTTATGAGTGTAACGAATGGATAGAGTATCTCTTTTTTTGCTGCCACAAGTAAAACATCCACTTTTCCCTGTTCTTCTGAAGGACCTAAAACTTTGTAATCAAGTTGAACATCCTCAATACTGTATGGAATGTTTGTTTCAGCTTCCTGTCTGACCATAATCGAAAGTTCACTCTCTTTCATCTGATCCATTTTTAACTTTTTCACTATAACGCCTCTTCCGATCAAAGCACACGAAACATCCTTTTCTTTCACATCCCTTGATACCAAGAGATTTTTCACTGTGTCAACCAATTGCAATCTGTCCATTATTTCACCATCAGCGATTGCAATATCCGAAAGTTCAGAAAAACCAAAATCCTTCAACACAGGTTCGCCTGACGAAAGGTCAATGATTGAGTATTTTATAAACGAACTTCCAATGTCGAGACCAAGATAAGTTTTTTTTCTTTTTTTAAAAGCCATAAAACCACCTTTTTATCCTTCGATAAATTTTTTTATTTCCCTACCTTCAATGTACCACTTTTTCCCTATTTTCTTTCCTTTCAGAAGTTTCATCTTTAAATGTTTTCGAACCGTCTGTTCTGTAACATTTAAAATTTCAGCAACCTCTGATACTGTATACAATTTGTTTTCATCTATCTGTGATGGAATGACTGCCATATATCCCTCTTTTTGTATTTTTTTGTGTTTTTATACATACTTGTATATATTTATACACATTTTATCCACAATGTCAATAGGTTAAAATCGTTTTTAAGATTTTTTTGTAAGTGCTCATTTGTTTATAATTTTAATGGTTAAAATTTTTTCTAAAACACTTTTTAATAAAAGATATGGGAAAGATTTCAAAAATTTTTAAAAATTTCAAAAAAAATTGTTTCTTTAAAAATGTGGATAACTTTTTTCTTGATAATTTTTAGTTTTTTCCTAAAATGTTAAAAAAGGAGTGATTCTATGGAAAAAGAAAAAATTTATAAAGAGGTGATTGAAAAAATAAAAAGTATCGATGAAAAAGACAGAAATACAGTTTTGAAGAGAATAACAGAAATCCTTCAAGAGAATTTTCAATATTTTGATTGGGTTGGATTTTATCTCGTTGAGGATGGTAAACTCACACTTTCTGAGTTCGTTGGTGAACCTACTGTACATACAAAGATTAATTTTGGTGAAGGGATATGTGGACAGGCGGCAGAGAGAAAAAAAACTTTTATAGTGAAAGATGTTTCAAAAGAACAGAATTATCTTTCCTGTTCTCCAGAAGTGAAATCTGAAATCGTTGTTCCAATTTTTAAAGAACAGAAAATTGTGGGAGAACTTGATATAGATTCACACACTCTAAACGCTTTTGATGAAACTGATAAAAAAAATCTTGAGAGGATATGTAAATATCTTGAAAAGTTTTTTTAATAGATCACCGAATCAAGATAAAAGAATCTTTCATCTCTGTTGAATCCAACTATTCCATTTTCAAAGTTCAAGATGTAATAAGAAACAATAGTTGTGTCTTTATTTTCCAGATACATAACAATTTTTATCGTAACAAAGTATGATGAATCATAAATCTTGTTTTTATATTCGAAAGTTTTGACCGAATCCACACTACAAAGGTATTCATATTTAAAATTAACATTCTCATAGGTTTTATAGATTTTTTGATCCTTCAACAGGTATGCTGGAAAAAATGGAACATCAAAAAAGAGTCCTTCCCAAAAAATTCTTTTATACTCAAAATCTCCAGAATGGTAGAAAAAATTTTCATTCTCATCAAAATTGTATCTTTTGTATTTAAGTCCTTCGATTATAGTATCACCGGTAAACTGGATGGTTGATATGTTGTCCTGTTGATCTGAATAGTACCTTATAGTATATTTTGTTTTTTCTATTAAAAAACTACTACCTGTTTTCTGTATTATAGTATAATCAAGGTTACAGTTAGAACTGAGTAAACAAAATGCTGAGATCAAAAGTAAAATTATCTTTTCCATATAAAATTTTCTCCCTTGAATATCCCAAAGAAATTCCCCAGTATAATTCAAAAAAATTGTAAAAGAATTTTATTGAAGATGATAAAAATTCGCAAAACCCCCTTTCAACATAATCATAATCTCTCTTTTCTATTAAAGAGAGCCCAGTGTTTAGAAAATAATCTATCCTGTAATTATTCTTTTCAACCAAATGAAAACTGTATCCTGTTCCAAGATTAAAGAAATTAACACGATATGTCTCTCTATAGGTTTTATAGGAAAAAAGTTCTCCATTTAAAGAAAAAGAAAAATTTTTAAATTTTAGTGTTTGATAATCTATTTTTACACCATTACCATTTTTCAAGTAGTAAGACCAATCACCAAAAGGAATTTTTGTTGTGAAAGAAATTTCAAGATCTTTTGAAAAAACCTGTGTGTGTACAAACGAAAGAAATATAAAAATAAATAAAAGAGTATGGGCGAAACAGGATTTGAACCTGTGACCTCCTGCTTGTAAGGCAGGCGCTCTCACCAACTGAGCTATCCGCCCTTTGAAGTATCGTATTATATTTATTTTTTTCAATTTAGTCAACATAAATTTTACCTCAGATCTGTAAAATCACCTTTGCAAACCTCAACAGTACCTTCTTTAATGATCTTTTCAATCCTGTACGCTCCCATAGTCGGAGCCCTCATATAACCATCCCAGGCAGCTTCTGCATATCTTCCGCTTTCAAGTACATAGAACAACCAGTCATTCACATATTCAGGTTCATCCTGAGCAAAACCTGAACCAATATGAGTCAACCATCTCTGATTGAAATGTTCATGTGCTCCAACTGGAGGTGCTATGATTACTGGAAGACCCAATGCAGTATAAAAAGATAATTCTGACGGTTTTGTCCATATGATATCAACATTTCTTAGTTCTCTGTTGAAAGTTTCAAAATATGACATCTTTGATCTTTCAAAAATTATTTTAACGTTCTCATGAGTGCTGGAAAAAATTTTTTCAAGTTCAGTTTCAAAATAATTCTTTACATCCTCTCTTATTCCTGCTACAAGAATCACTTTAATTTTTCCTTCTTTTATTTTATCCTTTAAAGATTTTACTATCTTGATTCCAATGTCTTTTTGAGCACCAGCACCTCCAACCATATAACACAGGGTTAAAGGTCTCTCCACTTTCGAAGGTATTTGTCCAAGATATTTTTCAATAATATCTTTGTAAACACTTATAAACCTTTCTTTAGGATCAAGAACTTTTATCCTTTTTAAAAGATCCTCTTTCAGTATTTCCTGATTTTCACCTATATTTTCTTTTGGCAATGGGAAACCTGTGATAAAGATATTACAACTGTCGACACCATATTTTAAAAGCCTCATCGAAGCATGTCTTGTTGGAGTTAAAAATTTAATTCTGGATTTTTTCGGGTCATCGGCAACCCATACTCGATTTATATCAGTATCGGTTATGATTGAAAAGATTTTCTCAAAACCGTTGTAATCAGCAGCAAGAGATGGGATAAAGTGTGTTGTTATTACAGGTATATCCTTTTCTTTTATATGTTCAAGTAACTCTTTACAGAGTCCCATCTTTATGAGTGTCTTTAAGAAATAAACGTTTCCGTTTGGATTTTCCAGTTTATTAAAAGGGTAAAAAGGTGAAATCGATTGCAACTTATCATACACATTGAATATCGAACTTCCAATAAATGGAATGTTTTTGGCTCTCGAAACCGCTTCATAACCTGATTGTGATGCTCTCCAAAGAAATCTTTCTTTCCAATTTGAAACATAATCCGTGTTTGCAGTCAAAATCTTTTCTTCCGCAATATCCTTCAAGGGATATGCAGCCCTCTGATGTCCATATCCCATATCAACAGATAAAACCCATGCTCTTTTTACCATACTCATTGCCTTTTTAAAATTTTTTCATTTTCTCCTATCATGTTCAAATTCTCTCTCACAACCTTTTCAATATAACCTTTATCATTTCTGAGAAGATATATCTTTCTTCTCAGGAGAATATTTTCAACCTCAGTTTTTTCCAGTTGATACTTAAGATTTCTTTCATCGATTTTAGATTTCAAAAGATATACGATACCCATTTTTGGTTGAAAGAACAAAAAAAGCAAAGAGATAGCAAAGAGTATCAAAAGAAATTTAAAAAAACTTTTATTAGTTTTTCTGTTTAACATTCACTTTTTTAAATTGTAAAACGAATCGAGTCCCAAAAATTTTGTGCTTTTATCAAACTCTTCGATCCTGATAAGTTGATTGTATTTTGCTATCCTTTCACTTCTGGAAAGAGAGCCAGTTTTTATGAAACCAGTGTTGAGACCAACAGTAAGGTCAACTATAGTAACATCTTCCGTTTCACCGGATCTATGGGAAACTACAGCTGTCCATCCTGCTTTTTGTGCCATATTTATCGCTTCAACAGTTTCAGTTAAAGTTCCTATCTGATTCAACTTTATCAGAACTGAGTTCGCGACCTTTTCCTCTATTCCTCTTTTTAAAATTTTTGTGTTGGTCACAAAGATATCATCTCCAACTATTTGAATCTTTTTACCCAACCTTTCAAACATTTTCTTCCATCCTTCCCAGTCCTTTTCTCCAAGTCCATCCTCAATCGAAATTATAGGATAATTTTCAACCCATTTTTCATAGGTATCTATCAAAAACTCCGAATCAACAAGTTTATTTTCAAATCTGTATTTTCCATTCTCATAAAAACTACTTGCAGCAGAATCGAGTGCTATATAGATATCCTTTCCGGGCTGGTAGCCAGCTTTTGAAATTGACTCAACAAGTATTTTCAACGCTTCCTCATTATTTTTGAGTGTTGGGGCGAAACCTCCTTCATCTCCAACACCTGTAAAATACCTGTTCTCTTTCAAGATTTTCTTTAATGTAGCAAAAACTTCACAGTTCATTCTTATCGCATCAGAAAATTTATTCGCGTTAACAGGTACTATCATATATTCCTGTATATCAAGATTGTTATCAGCATGTGAACCACCGTTTATTACATTCGACATCGGAACAGGTAATATATGAGAATAAAATCCACCTATATATTTATAAAGCGGTATCTCCAGCTCGTTCGCCATTGCTTTTGCCACAGCAACAGAAACTCCAAGGATAGCGTTCGCTCCAAGTTTTGATTTGTTTTCTGTTCCATCAAGTTCTATGAGTTTTTTATCAAGACCTATCTGATCGAAAGCATCGAATCCAGCAAGTTCAGAAAATATTATCCCATTAACATTTTTAACAGCATTTAAAACGCCCTTCCCAAGAAATCTTTTTTTATCATTATCCCTGAGTTCAAGAGCTTCTCTTTCTCCGGTTGAAGCACCTGAGGGAACAGCGAACCTTCCAAGACTTCCACTCTCAAGAATAACATCAACCTCAATCGTTGGATTACCTCTTGAATCTATGATCTCTCTTGCTCTTATTTCCTGAATAGATGACATATTACCTCCTATTATGTAAACATTTTTTTAAAATTTCATTTATCAATTTTGGATTTGCTCTATTCTTTGCTTTTTTCATACATTGTCCAACCAGAAAACCAAAAAGTTTTTCTTCACCATTTTTATACCTCTGGACCTCTTTTTGATTTTCATCAAGAACATCTTTTACCATTTTTTCTATTTCGTTTTCAGACAGAGAGATGTTTTCCCCTTCAGATTTAATTATATTATCTGGATCCTCTCCTGTCAAAGACATTTTCTTTAAAATATCCTGTGCGAAATTAAGATTGATTTTTTCCTCATCTATCATCTTAAACAGTTTGTTCAGATGTGTGTGATCGAACTCCAGATCATTTACACCTATTTTTTTCTCCTTTAAAATCGAGGGAATCTCTCTTATGAAAAATTTTGTTATCCGTCCAATATTCTTTATTCCCTTAACACTCCTTTCAAAAAATTCAGCAAAATCCTTATCCGATACTATTATTTCCGCTTCCTCGTTGTTCAAAGAGTATTCTTTTTGAATTCTTTCAAATTTTTTATCAGGAAGTTCAACCATCTCTCTTTTCATACTTTCGATAAATTCATCCGAAAGGAGAAGGTCTGGTAGATCGGGTTCAGGGAAATATCTGTATTCAGAAATATTCTCCTTTTTTCTCATCGGTTTGAGTTCCTGTTTTTTTTCATCAAAAAGCATCGTTACTGAAACTATTTTCTCTCCTTTTGAAAGGATATTTTTTTGTCTTTCTATTTCAAGAACTATTCCCCTTTCAATAGATTTGAAAGAGTTGAGATTTTTTATTTCTGTTTTTACACCAAGATTTTGATCACCTATTTTTCTTAACGAGATGTTTGGTTCACCCCTCAACTCTCCAAATTCCATATTCGCTGTTGAAACACCAAGGTACCTCACGATCCTTTGTAAACTTTCAAGGTATTCAACGACCTCTTTTTCAGAGTTGAAATCAGGTTCAGTTACTATCTCAATCAAAGGTATACCAGCCCGGTTAAAATCGAGCAAACTGTTTTCATCCTGATCATGAATCATTTTTCCCGTATCCTCTTCAAGATGTAACCTTCTTATCCTTACAACTTTACCAGATTTCAACTTCATTGTTCCTGCACTGGCAAGAGGATATTCATGCTGTGTTATCTGATAACCTTTTGGAAGATCAGGATAAAAATAATTTTTTCTTGCAAAACCAGAAACTCTGTTTATTTCACAGTTAAGAGCAAGAGCAGTTTTTACAGCCAGAGGAACAACATCAAAATTTAAAGTTGGCATAACACCAGGCATTCCCATACACACCGGGCAAACGTTTCGATTTGGTTCTTCCGTAAATTCTGTTGAACATCTACAAAAGATTTTACTCTTTGTTTTTATCTGGATATGTGTCTCAACACCAATGTTTACAATAAAATCATCCATTCTTTTTCATCTCCTCTTCAACGATTTGGACCCATTCTAAAAGGTTATCATCATCATTTCTTTTTCCAACGAATTGAATTCCTATCGGAAGTTTTTCATAGTATCCACCATTTATATTTATCGCTGGAACATTAGCAAGGTTTGCAAATGCAGTTAAAGCATCAGAAAGATGCATTCTAACAGGGTCATCCACCCTTTCACCTATTTTAAAAGGTAAAGATAATGATGTTGGTAAAACCATCATATCATATTTTTCAAAAATTTTATCAACACTGTTTGAAATGTAATCTCTGAGTTTGAAAGATAAAGAATAATATTTTCCATTTTCATACATCAAAAAATATGTTCCGGTCATTATCCTTCTTTTGACCTCCTTACCAAAACCTTCTCCTCTCACTTTCGAATATATATCGAAAAGATCCTGGCCTGAAACTTTTTGCAAACCATACTTTATTCCATCATACCTCGCAAGGTTTGAAGATGCCTCACACATCGTCTGGATCTTGTATGCTGCCATCGAGAGATCTATAAAATCAAGTGTTACAGGTTCAATGGTAAAACCCATCCTTTCTAGTTTTAAACAAACTTTTTCATAGAATTCTGTAACTTTCGGATCAGCATGTGGAATCTGTTCCACATAACATATCCTTTTTAAATCCCTTTTTTCATGTTTAAAATCATCAACAGTACTATCATGTTCATCAGCACCTCTTATCACGTTGAAAACTTTTTTGCAATCAGATACATTTTTCGTTAGTATTCCCACAGTATCGAGTGATGAAGAAAACGCAACAAGTCCATACCTTGAAATTTTTCCATAGGTTGGCTTGAAACCTACAACTCCGCAAAATGAGGCAGGTTGCCTGACAGATCCCCCTGTATCCGATCCTATTGAAAATGAAGAATGATCTGAAGCAACAGAAGCAGCACTTCCACCACTCGATCCACCGGGAACATAATCCTTTCCGCATGGATTCTTCACAACACCAAAATATGATGTCTCGTTCGAAGAACCCATCGCAAATTCATCGAGATTGTTTTTCCCTATAAGAATCGCTCCCGCTTTTTTCAATCTTTTATAAACTGTTGAATCATATGGGCTCACAAAATCAGACAAAATTTTCGAACCACAAGTCATTCTGAGTCCCTTTACAGCAAAATTGTCTTTGAGTGAAAATGGTATACCGTCAAGATCTGACAGTGCTTCTCCCTTTTCGTATCTTTTCTCAGAAAGGTATGCCTGCTCGTATGCTATATTTTTTGAAAGAGTAATAAAATCGTTGAGTCCATCATTTTCAATTTTTTCATAGATAAGATCAACAATCTTTACAGGTGAATTTTCTCTGGATTCAAAAGACCTTTTCAAACGATCAACATTCATTCTTTCTCCTTAATTATTTTTGGCAGTACTATATAGTTATTCTTTAAATTTTTTGAATTCATAAGTAAATCCTCTGTCCTGAATTCTTTCTCAGGTTCATCATGGTTGAAGAGTGTCAAATATTTTTTATAATAATCTCCATCTGTAACATTTTTAAGGTTAACCTCTTTTAATATCTTTTCAATATCTGCAAAAATACTGTTGATCTGATCGAGAAATTTTATTTTCTCATCTTCTTCCAGTTCTATAAACGAGTGCCTCGCGAGTTCCTCTAAAAGTTTTTTATCCATATCACTTCCTTGTTAGGTTTGCATATTCCGCAAATATTTTTTTTACATCACCGTTTAAAAATTGTATTATAAGTATCTCATCTTCTCCAGAACCTTTTTTCCCTTTTATGATTCCTTCTCCAAAGATCGGATGGAAGACCCTTTCGTTGATATTAAATCTGCTTTTTTCAACTCTAATATCTTCAGTGCCTTTTGAAACAAATTCCTTTTCAAATCCATTACCGGAAGTTGTTCTATCATAAAAAGAGATCAGATCGTTCTGGAATCCTATCTCCTTTAAAAATCTCGAAGGAAACCTTAGAGAAGATTCTCCATAATAGAATCTTTCCATGGAGTATGTCATATATAAATCCTTTTTTGCTCTCGTCAGAGCAACATAGAGTAATCTTCTCTCCTCTTCACAGTTGAAATCATCTTCAAAAGAGTTTCTGTGTGGGAAAAGTTCCTCTTCAAGTCCCGCTATAAAAACAGTTTCGAACTCAAGGCCTTTAGCATTATGAACGGTCATGAGCAAAACTGAATCATCATCTTTATAGTCATCTATATCCGTATAGAGCGATATCATATCAAGATAGGATGACACCGATTTATCCTGATTTTTCAAAACAAACTCTTTCGCAGAGTTTAAAAGTTCCTGTATGTTTTCAAGCCTTGAGTATTTTTCGTTTCTATCCATCTTCTCAAAAACCGATTCAAAATCGATGGAATCAACTAAAATTTCGAGAGCATTATATACGTTATCCTTATTTTTTTCAACCGTTTCGATTATATCCAAAAATTCTTTTACATTAGTTTTTGATTTTTTAGTTGTTGAAGTTTCCCGTTCAAACTCCTTTAAACTTTCCCATAAAGATATATTTTTTGATTTTGAAATGTCCATGATATGTTTTAAAGTAGAATCACCAATACCCCTTTTCGGGAAGTTTATGATCCTTTTTAGGGAGATTTCATCATTCTTGTTCACCGTAAAAGAAAGGTATGAAAGAAGATCTTTTATCTCCTTTCTTTCAAAGAATCTAATATTACCTATAAGTGTGTACCTTATATTATTTTTTCTGAGTATCTCTTCAAACGGTCTTGATTGAGCATTTGTTCTATACAGGACAGCGAAATCTTTAAATTTTTTATCTGATCTATTTTTGATTTCCAAAATTTTACTGACAACAAAAATCGCTTCATCCCTCTCGTCTTTACATTTAACTATTTTAACTTTCTCTCCATCTTCAAATGATGACCACAAAACTTTATCTTTTCTTTGCAAGTTATTTTTTATAATTCTGTTTGCAACATTTAAAATATTTTTTGTGGAGCGATAATTCTGTTCGAGTTTTATGATTTTTGTATCCGGAAAATGCTTTTCAAATTCGAGAATGTTTTTTAACTCTGCTCCCCTGAATCCATAGATTGATTGGTCATCATCACCAACAACTGTTATATGGTTGTTACCGTTGAATATATTTTTCAAAATCAAAAACTGAGCATAGTTCGTATCCTGATATTCATCAACAAGTATAAATTTTATTCTTTCAGAAAATTTTCTCTTAAAATTTTCATTCTCGTTAAAAATGTTCAATGTTTCAATAAGCAGATCGTCAAAATCAAACGCATTATTTTTTCTTAAAATATGCTGGTATTCTGAATATATATCTTTCAACTTCACATATTGTTCTTCATCTGTGCTAAGATCGTTCGGTAAGATCATTCGATTTTTAAAAGCGGATATCGTTCTCTGAACACTCTTGGGATCAAGATCCTCTTCTTTTTTTTCCCTGAGAATATTTTTAATAACCATCCTTGAATCATCAACATCGTATATTGTAAAATCTGGATCCTTCATTCTGTCCCTTCGAAACATTTTTATGATTCTAACACACATCGAATGGAACGTCCCGATCATCATACTTCTAACAGGATATCCCAACAGTTTTTCCACACGTTCCTTCATCTCATCAGCAGCTTTATTGGTAAAGGTAACAGCAAAAATATTTTCGGGATATGATAAATTACTTTTAATGAGATAAAAAATTTTGTATGTTAAAACTCTGGTTTTACCTGATCCTGCTCCAGCAAGAACAAGCAAAGGAGAATCAAGGTATAAAACCGCTTCTTTTTGTTTATCGTTTAAATCCTTTAAAATGGTATTTTCAAGATCCATATCAAACCTTATAGTACTCTTTAAACCAACTATAAAATCTTTTGATACCTTCTTCGATCCCAATTTTTGGTTCGTAGTTTAAAATTCTTTTACTCTTTTCCATATCAGCATAGGTTCTTTTCATATCAAAACTTTTCCTTTTTTCCTCCACATACTTAAAGTTTGGAATCAATTTTTTTATTATCCTCAAGACATCTTCGATTTTAACAGGTTTTGAAGCCCCTATGTTCAAAATATCGAAACCTTTCAAATGTTCAACATATTCTATACTTCTTGTTATCATCTCAACACCATCATCGATATATGTAAAATCTCTTTCTGTCTGTGAAAACACAACCGATTGTTTTCCTGTGAAATGGTTCAGGAAAAATTTGTGTAACATAAGATCAGGTCTTTGTGATGGTCCATAAAATGTAAACAACCTTAAAACGAGAACATCCAGCCCAAAATTTTTTGAAAAGAATTTTGCAAGATTCTCTCCCTCAACTTTTGTGAATCCATAAAAAGATATGGGAGAAGGTAAAAAAATCTCTTTAAAGGGTATTTTTTTGTTGTTTCCGTATACAGATGAAGAAGAGATGAATATCATTTTTTTGACGTTAAACTTTCTTGCACACTCAAAGATGTTAAAACTGCCAAAGACATTATTTTGAAAATAATCTCTCGTTTTAACATTCGATTGATGAACACCGGGAAGAGCAGCAAAATGAATTATAAGATCAATATTTTTTTCGTTAAAAAAAAATTCAAGGTTTTTTTTATCCCTGATATCTATGTTGAAAATATTTTTATATTTTTTGTTCTTTTCAATCCTTTTAGACAAATTCAGATTGTAAAGTTTCTGTTTTATATCATAGAAATCTGAAAAATTGTCTATTATCGTAATGTTGAACCTGTTATGATCGAGTTTTTTATAGAGAGAACTCCCTATAAAACCTGCTCCACCGGTTATAAGAATATTTTTCATATTTTTATGATAACAGAATAATAACCGTTGTCAATCTTTGAAAAATCTATTTTATGTACTGTAATTTGTACAGTTCATAATAATAGTTCCTTCTAGATATCAACTCTCTATGGTTGCCTTCCTCTACTATTTTTCCCTTATTCAAAACATAAATTTTGTCAGCATCCTGAATCGTTGATAACCTGTGTGCTATAGCAATGGTTGTTCTGTTTTTCATTATTTTTGATATTGCATCCTGAATAAGATGTTCGGTTTCAGAATCTATGTTTGATGTTGCTTCATCGAGTATCAAAATTTTTGGTTCTCCAACAAGTGCTCTTGCAAAAGCGATCAACTGTCTCTGGCCTGTTGATAGGTTTGTTCCCCTTTCGTTCAGAACCGTATCATACCTTTTCGGAAGTTTATCTATGAATGTATCAGCGTTAACGTATTTTGAATATTTTTCCATCTTTTCAAGAGAAATGTTTCTTGAAAGTAGAATATTATATTTTATATCACCAGAAAAGATTACAACATCCTGTAACACCAATCCAAAGAAATCTCTAAGATCCTTAAGGGATATCTCCTTTATGTTGACTCCATCTATTAAAATTTCTCCTTCTGTTGGATCATAGAATCTCAGAAGAAGATTTATTATTGTGGTTTTTCCTGCACCTGTTGCACCTACAAAGGCAGCGGAACTGTTCGGTGTTATTTTGAATGAAACGTTTCTTAAAACAGGTTCACCTTTTTTGTATTCAAATGAAACATTTCTGAACTCAACTTCACCTTTAAAGTTTTTTAAAACTTTTGTGTTTTCTTTTTCAACTATAGATGACTTTTCATCAAGAAGAACAAATATTTTTTCAGATGCTGCCATAGCTCCCTGATATATGTTATATTTTTCTGAAAAATCAAAGATCGGCCTAAAGAAAAGTTCAATATATGAGAAAAATGCAAAAAGGATTCCTATCGTGTACTCTCCCTTAAAAATACCCTGACTACCAAAATATATAAGAATCGATAATGTCAAAAAGGATATCACATCTATCAAAGGTCTGAAGATTGAGAAAACAAAAAGTTGGTTCATGTTCGCGTTATAAAATTCTTTTCCAATCCTGTTAAAATCATCAAAGGATTCTTTTTCTTTATGGAACGATTGTATCAAGGAAACACCACTTATCGATTCGGAAATGAAAGCGTTCAATTTAGCAACAGCGACCCTAACTCTTCTGTATGATATCCTTGCAAACTTTTGAAAAAATACCAGAATTAAAAATACGAAAGGCAGAGTCAAAAGTATTATCATGCTGAGTTTTAAAGACATTCTTAGCATCATTATTATAATACCAATGATCGTTAAAATATCTTTTGCTGAGTAAACAAAAACATCCGTAAAAAGTTCCCTTAAAGCGGCAACATCGTTTGTGGCTCTCGTAACAAGTTTTCCTATAGGGTTCTTATTGAAAAAGTCGATCGAAAGATTAAGCATATGTTTTAGAATGTCTTCCCTCATATCATACATTATCTTTTCGGAAACAACCGAAAGTATCAGAACCTGAATGTAGTTAAAAATAAAAAGTAATATGAGAACAAAAACATACAGCAAAGCAAACTTTCTAACATTGAATATATCCCCTTTTCTTATCTGATACAATGTTTTTCTATCAAGTTTTAAAATTTCATTTTCTGAAACAAAAATATTTTTTTCACCTTCAAAATATTTGATACCTTTTGCCCTGATTTCATTTAAAAATTTTTTCTCAACTGGAAAAAATTTTGTTTCATCCAAAAGGGAGTCCTTTTCAAGAATCACAATGTCAGATTTTGTAAGTATCTTTGAAGGTATGAGGAAAAACGAATCGACTTGTTCCACATACGATATATTTTTTTTGAAAAGATGTTCAGTTTTTTCATTTAAAAAAATTTTTGAATAATTTTTTCTTATATAGCCATCTATCGCTCTTCTTGAGATCTGTGGCAGAACAACCTGTAAACCACTTATGAACAAAAGTAAGATAAAAGTGAAAACTATCTGCCAGAAATATCTCTTTGAATAATCCCAGATGCCCTTCAGAATCCTTTTATCTGACAGTTTATAACTTCTTTCCTCTTCCATCAAATTCTCACTCTTCCAGTTTTTGTATCCTGTAAAACTCCCTGTATACGGGAGATTCGAGTATCAACTCATCATGTTTTCCAGAACTTTCTATCTTTCCATCTTTTAGAACGAATATTTTATCAGCGTTTATAAATGATGATATCCTGTGGGATATAACTATCGTTGTTATGTTTTTAGAGTATGTGTACAGATTTTTCAAAATCTCCTTTTCGGTATTCGTATCAACAGCACTCAAAGCATCATCAAGTATTAAAATCCTTGGTTTTCTGACGAGTGCTCTCGCAATACACAATCTCTGTTTCTGTCCACCTGAAAGTGTTACACCTTTTTCTCCTACGAGTGTATCGAGCCCTTCTTTAAAATCTTTAAGATCCTTATCAAAAGCGGAGATTTTTATCACTTCATCTATCAACCTGTCATCAGCATCCCTGTTGGCAAACTTTATGTTTTCCTTTATGGTCATTGAAAAGAGAAAAGAATCCTGTGGAACATAACCGATACTATCTCTTATACTTTCTATTTTGATATCGTTCGCATCGATTCCATCAAAGAATATTTTTCCCTCTTTTTCTATAAGAATTCTTAAAATAAGTTTTATAAGAGTCGTTTTACCTGTTCCAATTTTACCAATTATTCCAATGTACTCTCCCCTGTTTATTCGAAGGGAAATTTTATCAAGAACATAGTTGTTTTCATCATAATAGAAAGAAACATCCTTAAACTCTATATCACCTTCAAGAAGAATATCCTTTGCTCCCTCTCGATTTTTAATTTTCGGTTCCTCTTTTAAAAATTCGTAAACCCTTTTGAATGAAGCGTTACCTCTTTGAAAAATGTTCGAAGCAAAACCAACAGCCATCATCGGCCATGTTATGATCCCAAGATAAACGAAAAATGCTATAAATTCTCCTGTTGAAATCTCTCCAAGCATCGTCTGTTGTCCACCAAAAAATAAAACTATCGCTGCTCCAAGATCTGAAAAGAAGAAAATCAATGGGAACATTATTCCCCAAATTTTTATAAGAACAATATTCTTGTCAACATAATCCTTGCTTATAACGTTAAATCTTTTTACCTCTTCCTCCTGTTGGTTAAAAGATTGAACTATTTTTATTCCCGAAATCAGTTCCTGAACCTTATCGGTCATATTCGAAAATGACTCCTGAACCTTTTTAAAATATTTAAAATTCAGTTTCATAGAAATCAGCGTTATCAATGATACAAAAGGGAGTGGAAGGAGAGCAAGCAGTGTCAACTTTACATTCATCCTTAACATGAATACGAGTGTTGCAAGGAAAAGGAATACAGAATCAAAAGCCGAAATTATACCAAACGCTGTTGACATCCTTATCGCCTGCATATCGTTTGTCATGTGTGCCATGAGATCACCTGTCTTGACTCTGTTAAAAAATGATGAGTCAAGTTTTAAAAGATGATCGTACAACTTGTTTTTAAAATCGTATTCTATGAAATGGGACATACCAAGAATAATCATTCTCCAGGAGAATCTCAGGATTCCTATACTTAAAGCAAGTCCTCCTATGATGAGTGTTAAAAAAACAATTTTATCAAAATAATCTTTACCAAGGATTATATAATCTATCGCTTTCTGTGAAACACGCGGGATTATAAGTTGAACAATATCAACAAGGATAAGCATTATAAAACCAAAGATTATCCTTAAAGGGGCTTTTCTATAATATGATAGGATAAACTTTATAAGCATAGAAAGATATATTAATCCAAAAAATCAGTTAGTCAACATCAACGATCAACTGTTTTCCATAAATCTTTGATTTTCAAAAATGAGAATAAACCAAGAAATGCAGGTATGTATGTTGAAACCAACCTGAATATAAAAATATACAGGAGTATATTTTCTTTTCCAACTATCTGAGAGAAAAAAAGAGCCATACCACTTTCGGCAACACCACTTGAACCTGGTGTTGGAACAAAAGCTGATAGATATGTTAACAGAAATTGTAAGGAGAACGCTTTAAAAAAATCCACTTTAACATTGAAAAGTTTGATAACAAAAAATGATAGAGCAAAGTAAGCGTAAAGTGAGATAAAAGTTGAGAGTAAGGAAAGAAAATTCTCTTTGATACCTTTTGTAAAAATTGTTTTCACTCCTTCTGTAAAGTTTGAAAAAAATTCAATCATTTTTATTAAAATCTTTTTTACAGGATTCTCCTTGAAAGTTTTCTCAACTAAAATCTTTAATCTTTCATTAAAGAGAATTATCAGCACAATGATAAAGAGAATTAAAGAATAGATCACAATAAAATATGTTATAAGGTTTCTAAAATATTCTGTGGAAAAAACATTCTGAAGATAGAATAACATAAAAGGTAATGTCAACACAAGAACCATTATGGATTGGAAACCTCTCATAAGTATAACAGATGTTGCATTACCCAGGTTTATCCCTTTTTTTGAAAGTAGAAAAAGTTGAAACGGCATTCCACCTGATTGAAATGGAGTTATCAATGCAAGCAGCACACCTCCAAGAGTGAATATGTAACCATCCGAAAAACTGAAGTTTCTGTTAAAAATTTTTCCTAAAAAATATATCCTCAAAATGTTAAACAAGTTTGATAAAAGAAAAAAGAGAACTATGAAAAAAATGTTGTAAATATCAAAGTTAACTCTTAAATTTTCAGGAAAATTTTTCACATAAAGAAAAAAGATCAAAATATATGAAGATAGAGTAAAAACGAAAAAAAGAAGTAATCCAGCTTTTACTCTATTTTTCAAAATTTTCCTCTTTTGGGGATTCATCGATGATCTGCTCTATACTCTTCCCTGTTTTTTGAACAATTTTCAGAGTTAAAATCCCACCAAGAAAAGCACCTATTGTAAAGGTGAAAAACCTCCAGATTATAGCGTAAATTCCAAGGATATCTTTGGGACATATATTTTTAAACAGTATAGCAAAAACTGTTTCAGCGATTCCACTTGCGCCTGGAGTTGGCATAAAGTAAACCAGAAAATTATGAAGAAACTGAAGATTCGCGACAGCTAACGGATGTTCGACTTTTACACCAAGTCCCAGAAGTATAAGAATCGCAATCGAAAAGAAAACGATATAAGAAAAAAAAGTTAAAAAGAGTAAAACGAACAGGAGTGTCTTCCTTTTATTGAAATAATGTTTCAAACCATCTTTGAAATAATCTATCTCTCTTTCAATAAAATTTGAAAATCTTTTTATCGGACTTTTTTCACTTTTCTTTCTGTTAAACAATCCGTTATCCAGTTTTTCAAGGAAACTTAAAAACTTTTCAGGCAAAAAATAGATCAAAACAGAAACTATCAAAATCAGAGGGTAAAGTATCATAATGTACTTTATTATCCATTCGACGATACTATTTTTTAAAAGATAAGAGTAGGTGAGAAAGATGAAAGGAAGTGCAAAGACATGAAAAATTATCGCAAGAACTCCTCTCATAAACAAAATGAGCGTTCCCTCTCCATAAGGTATCCCATTCTTTTTCAGGTAATAAACCTGAACGGGAAACCCTCCTGTTTGAAAAGGTGTAACTGCTGCAAGGAAAATTCCCGAAACAACGACCTCTATACCTGTAAAAACCGAGATGTTGTATCCAATCCCTTTTGCAAGATATTTTACTCGCACACCATCAAGATAATAATAAAAAAGTAAAGCAAGCAGAGTAAAGAGAAAATATAAAGGTCTAATACTTTTCAAATATTTCCAGGTTTCCTCAGATACTGTTAGAATCAGAATGAGAGTACTGATGACTATTGTTATCAAAAGAAATACTTTTATTCCCTTTCTTATGTTTATGTTCATTTTAGACCTTTTAGGATTTCTCTCACCCTTTCAAGTTTCAATCTGAACTCTTCTATTTTCCGCTTTGTTTCTTCTATCACTTCACTGTCTGCTTTATTCAAAAAGTTTTCATTCTTTAAAAGTTTTTCGTTTTTTTCAATCTCTTTTTCAAGTTCTTCTTTCTCTTTTTCAAGTTTATCAGTAAATGATCCAATATCTAAAATATCTTTTGATTCAATGTAAACTATTCCCTCTTCAAAAGGTTTTGCAATAACATTTTTCGGTATGTTATTTTTGAATTCGATATTTTCGATTTTTGAAAGTTTTTTTATAAGTTCAACATTTTCTTTCAAAAAATTGGATTCTTTTCCATCATATCTGATAAAGATATTCTTTACTCCAGTTTCCTGAACAAGATTTCTGATCGCAACTATCATAGATTTCAACATCTCTACAAGTTTAAAACTCGTTTCATCAAAAAATTCAAAACATTCATACTTTTCCTGATGTATCATCTCTTTTGAACCTAAAAGTGAATTTATCTCTTCAGAGATGTAGGGCATATAAGGGTTGAGATTTCTTATAAATCTCTTTAAGACAAATAGAGCATTTCTGTTTCCCTTTTCCTTTATTTTCATTATCTCAAGATACCAATCACAGAATTCTTTCCAGAAAAAGTTATACAATGATTCAGCACCATCAGACAATCTATAATTTTCAACTGAATTCTGAAAATCGTTTTCAAATTTTGAAAGTAGATGTAGAATCCATCGATCGAATTCATCATTCATTTCCTTTTCTATTACCATACCATTTTCGTTCTGGCTTAGTATCAACCTTGTCGCATTCCATATTTTGTTAGCAAAATTTCTTCCAAGTTCAAAAGATTTTTCAGATATTTTCGGATCCGTTCCCTGACCAGAAAGGAAAACGAGAGTGAATCTTAATGAATCAGCACCAAACTTGTTTATGATTATCAAAGGATCTATTCCATTTCCCAGAGATTTCGACATTTTTATTCCACGGCTATCTCTAATTGTGCCATGTATATAAATATCTTCAAAAGGCAATTTTCCCGTAAATTCGAGTCCAGCCATTATCATCCTTGCGATCCAGAAAAACAAAATTTCGGATGCTGAAACTATAACTTTTGTCGGATAGAAATATTTAAAATCCTCTTTACCATCGATCCAACCGAGTGTTGCAAAAGGCCAGAGCCAGGATGAAAACCATGTGTCAAGCACATTTTCATCCTGATGAACATTTCCGCCACAATCGGGACATCTATCGATTTTATCAACTGAAACAATCTCTTTTTTACATTTTTCACAGTAATAAACAGGTATTCTATGCCCCCACCATAGCTGTCTTGAAATACACCACGGTTTTATGTTTGAAAGCCAGTGATTGTAAACTCCCTGCCATCTTTGAGGAAAAAATTTTAACTCCTTTTCAAGTGAAGCCCTTAATGCTGGTTTTGCGAGTTCATCCATTCTAACAAACCATTGCTCTGAAAGGTATGGCTCAACTACAGTTTTGCACCTATAACATTCTCCAACAGAGTGTTCATAATCCTCTATCTTTTCCAAAAGATTTAAACTTTCAAGATCCTTTATTATTTCCTCACGAGCTTTATACCTTTCAAGACCTTTATATTTACCACCATTTTCATTTACAAAACCTTTTGTATCAAGAACAACTATCTTTTCAAGAGAATGTTTTTCTCCCATTATAAAATCGTTAGGGTCATGTGCTGGAGTAACCTTTACAAATCCTGTTCCAAAATTAACATCAACAAACTCGTCTCCAATAATCTTAATTTCTCTATTTATAAGTGGAACCACAACAGTTTCACCTATGAGTTTACTCTTTGTTTCATCTGAAGGATTAACTGCAACAGCAGTATCTCCAAGCATCGTCTCAGGTCTTGTCGTTGCTACAACTATATATCCATCTCTATTTTTGAAAGGATATCTTATATAATAAAGTTTTGCTTTTTTAGGAGTGTAATCGACCTCTTCATCAGATAAAGCGGTATGACATCTTGGACACCAGTTAACGATATAATTTCCTTTATATATATATCCTTTTTCATAAAGTTTTTTAAATACGAACGAAACAGTTCTTGACATATCCTCATCAAGAGTAAACTTCGTCCTATCCCAATCACATGTTGCACCAAGAGCTTTCAACTGGTTGAGAATAATATTTTTATGTTCATCTGCCCATTTCCAAACTTCTTTTTCAAAATCATCCCTTCCCAGATCCTCTTTCTTTTTCCCTTCTTTTTTCAATTTTCTTTCAACAACAACCTGAGTCGCTATTCCAGCATGATCTGTTCCCGGAACCCATAATGAATTGAACCCTTTATTTCTATGGTACCTGATGAGTATATCCTGTATGGTATTGTTGAACGCATGCCCAAGATGTAGAACATCTGTAACATTTGGAGGTGGAATAACTATAGTGTAAGGTTTTCTTGTGTAATCGATATTTGCTTTAAAAGGTTTTTTTTCCTCGTAAATCGAATTCCATTTTTTTTCACATTCTTTAAAATCGTATATCTTTTCCATAAAAACTCCAAAAATAGTTTTATTATATAAAATTATAAAAAAAAGTAAATAAAAATGTTGCTCTTGACTCAACGGAAAATTTTCTATAAAATTCTGTCAGGGAAAAGGAGATCACATGAAAAAAATTAGCATATTTTATTTGATTTTGATAGTTCTAATATTATTTTTTCCTTACCATTCATCGTCTCAAACTTTCAAAAACATAAAACTTTACCTCTGGGATAATGACTATGGAGCAACATTTGAAAATCCAGATCGACCTGGACAGTATATAGGTTATGAATACAATGTTGCAAAAGCTCTAAACTTTTTAGGTTACATAACAAATGTTAATCTTTTCATATCCGATACAATCCCATCAAGATTCGAACAGTTAAGAAATTATCAGGCGCTTTTCATAGTCACAGGACATTATCCAGTACTTTCAAGAGACCAGATGTTTACATCACAGGAAGTTGGACTCATGGCAGCATATCTCGATAGTGGTGGTTGTATCTATTTTGAGGGAAACAATTTTCTGGAATATTTACAACATTATTTCAGATCCTTTGTTTATGCTTATTTTAACGATACAACAATTACATCCATTCCTGCAAGAGGTATAGATACTCTAAAAACTGATCCCAACTCAAATTTCACAAGAGATTACACTTTTACCTATCCTGCTTACTCTGTCTCAGATTCTGGAGTTGATTTTCTTTTCACAAACAATACTGGTTTAACAGAACCAAATTATTATAAAGTTTTATATTTCAACTCTTCAAACAAACTCTATAGATCCACAGCAACAGCTTACACACCGCCGGAATCAAAAAGATATTACAGGGGAAGAATATTTTTACAAACAGTCGATCTTGGAGCATTCTCATACTTTTCAACAAGAACATCAAGAAACCTTCCAGATTCAACAAAAAACCAGATTGCCAGAGCAGCATATTTAAAAGATGTTTTAAGATTTTTCGGGCTTGCAAAAACCTTACTTGTTGTTGATGATAAAACTGATACGATAGCAACACCTGTTCAGAGAGCACTTAGTCGAATGGTCGATTTTGATACAATATTCGTTACAACAAATGGACCTTCATACAGAACACTTTTAAGATATAATTCTGTCTTCTGGTATACGGACACTGTTGATTATCCAATAACAACAACTGATACGGTAAACATATCGACTTTTCTTGATTTCGGTGGAAACCTTTTCATGTCCTCTATGAACCTTGCTGAACAGTATGGTTATGGAAATATTTTTTTAAAAAAATATCTTGGTATCGATCTGTATAGTGACTCACAACCATATTACACTTTTTATGGTTCTTTAAACTCTTTCTGGGGAACAAATCCTGTTCTTGATACTTTCAACATTGTAAGACCGTCAACAGGTTATGAACCAGATGTTGTATCAATCGTTGATTCTTTCGCAGATACAGCATTCTATATGAGAACATCAAAAATCTCCGGGACACATCTGGACAACAAACTTTTCAGAACAACATTTTTAACTTTTCCATTTCAGAGAGCCCAAACCCAGATAAAAGCGGGTTATCCAACAGATTCAATAATAAAGATTGCACTTGTAAACGGTTTCAAATATGATCTATCGATAACTCCTATAACTTCAAGAACTATGGAGTATTTTTTTACATCATCTTTTGAAAGAGAAGGAGATAAAATTCTGTTAACAATCGTTTCTAATACACATTTTGAAGGTTCTCTCAGTATTTTAAAAAATTCAATTGAAATTAAACGGGAAAAAATTTCTGGAACATATTTTAAATCGCATTTGAAAGATGAACATGGGGAATACCTTATTGTTGTAAAAGATCTCAAAGGAGAAACTGTTTATAAAAAAAGTTTTATCGTTGAAAATCAAATTCCAAATCTTGATTATTCTTTTAATGGACTTTTAAAAGTAACCAGTTCACAAACAACATATATCGAGGTTTTTGATATTTCAGGGAAAAAACTCAAAAGTGTAAGATTGAATCAGGGAGACAATTCTGTCGATTTTGCAGATTTTCATTCAGGTTACTATTTTATTAAATATGATGGTAAAATTCAAAAGATATTAAAATTATAAGTGTAAAATTTCTTTTACAATGTAATAAATTTGTTACATCTTTTCCCAATATTTTATTGTTAATTCTACAACTTAACTTCAGCACAAAATTTGCTTTTATTTTTTTAAAGGAGGTTTTATGAATTTTAACGATGAAATCTCAGATTTTATAGAAAAAAATATAGAGCAATTATCCGAACAAATTTTGAATAACCATCTTCTGATGGAAAATGTTAAAAATTTTGATGGGTACAAAAAAATTAAATCGATTGAAGATATAAAGTATCATTTAAATTTTTTATCAAATTCGATAAAATTGGAAAGTAAAAAAAATTTTATTTCATACATTCTCTGGTGTGATAAACTTTTCAGTTCAATAAACCTGTCAAGAAAGGACATAATTGTAAATTTAAAAGCGATGAAAAACACTTTAAAATCATCTTTGAACGAAGAAGGTTTTAAGATTGTTAGCGATTATATAGATGATGCTTTGTTCTATTTAAACGAAAGAACAAACTTTTCAAAAATCAACGAAAACGAAGAATCTGAAAAATATTTATCATTGATACTTGAAGGTAAAAAAAGGGATGCTGAAAAATATGTAGAGGAAAAAATAAAAAATGGATATCCTCTGGAGGATATTTACATAAACATCCTCCAAAATGCACAACATAAAATCGGTTATCTATGGCAGACGAACAAAATTAGTGTAGCACAGGAACATCTTGCAACATCTATAACAGAATACATAATGTCAAATCTTTACGAGTATATTTTTAAATCAAAAAAACATGGACTGAAACTACTTTCATCCTGTGTCAGAAACGAACTACATCAGATAGGTTTGAGGATGATCACAGATATACTTGAGTATGAAGGTTGGGATACCACTTATTTGGGAGCGAACACTCCAGACGAAAGTATAATCGATATGTTGATAAAGAAAGATATAGACCTCTTGGCAATCTCTGTAACAATGTTTTTCAACCTAAAAAATGCGGAGAAACTTATAGAAAGTATTAAAAACGAAAAACAACTTTCAAAATTAAAAATACTTGTTGGAGGTTATCCTTTTAACAATGACCCTAATCTATATAAAAAAATAGGAGCAGATTTTTGTGCTAAAGATTGTAAAGATTGTTTAAAAATAGTAAGGGAAAATTTTTATGTTTAAACAACCGTTCAACAAAGAAGGATACTTTTTCATCAAAAAGGTTAAAAACAACTATTACTATATTCTTGATGAACCATACATCGAGATTGAACCTTTTGATAATTACGATCTGATTTTGAAAGATGAAGGCACAAGGTTTGACGGTTTTATAGAAAATATAGAAAAAAATGTTTTTCTGCAAATCTTGAAATCAACTGTTTGCTTGATGGTTTAAAAACCTTGAAATTTTCGGGAATCAAGAGTAAAGATGAAATAATAGTTCTGGTTTACTCCTCTTTCGAATCTTTTTGTTCGGGAATCAAAAAGATACAAACATTCTTACAAGATTCTTCTGAACAAAAAAAATCTTTACAAAATCTTGAAAAGAGTGTAAGAAAAGAAAACAAGTATTCTGAAAATCTTTTAGATGAAATAAAAGAGTTAAACAACCAACTCCTCGATTCAAAAAGGGAGTTAATCAAAACGAACATTAAACTCGAAACCATAAATGAACAAAAAAATATCCTTTTAGGAACCGTAGCCCATGATTTAAGAAATCCTCTCAACTGTATAATCAACTTTTCTAAATTTCTTCTTGAAAATTTCAACTGTCCAACAGAACAAAAAGAGATGATAAATGAAATCCACACAGCGAGTTCTTTCATGGCATCACTTGTGAATGGACTCTTAGATTTTTCTTCAATTGAATCTGGTAAGATTGAGTTAAAACTTGAAAAAAAGGATCTATTTGAACTTGTTTCGCATTCTATAAAAATTTTAAAAAATATCGCTGATAAAAAAGAGATAAAAATAAGTGTAAGTAAAACAGAAGAACATTTTTACAGTTCAATAGATATGTACAGGATGGTTTCGGTGATCGAAAACCTTTTATCGAATGCTATAAAGTATACACCAAAAGGTGGACAAATATTTATATCCTTATATTCAAAAGATTCTTACAATTTTATAGAAATTAAGGATACAGGTACTGGAATCGATAAAGATGATCTTGAAAAAATTTTTGATAAATTTCAAACAGCAAAATCAAAACCAACAGATGGTGAAAAATCAACGGGTCTTGGTTTATACATAGTTAAGAAAATAGTTACCTCACATAAAGGAGATATTCAAATAGAGAGCCAAAAGAACAAAGGAACACTTGTAAGAATTGGTCTAAAAAAGTTGGTTGATGATGAACCAGAAATAAAATATGAGATACCTGATGAAATCATAAAAATTCTTATCGCAGATGATGTTGAAACTAACTGTAAAATTCTAAAAAAACTACTTGAAAAATATAATTTTCTTGTTGATTTTACCTTAAATGGAACAGAGACGATTCAAAAGATTAAAGAAAACAGGTATTCAATTCTTTTTCTTGATATAGAACTAAATGATATCAGCGGATTGGAAATCGCTAAAAGATACAAATATGAATTTAATCTTTATATAGTTGGTATAAGTGGTTCAACAAATATAAAATCTGAATATTTTGACGATTATCTTGAAAAACCTTTCGATGAAATTAAACTTGAAAAAGTTATTCAAAAATTTTTCAAACATGCTCAGATCACTAATTCAAAAATATCAATCGGATAGTTTGTAGGGACTATTTTTTTGCTATAAAAACTATAAGTGGACTAAAAATTTTTGAATCTAAATTCAAAGAGTGAGGTTTTAACCTGTAAAAAATATATAGAATTTTTTGAATTTTCATCATAAGATCAAAAATTTTTCTTTTCTTTTTTGAAGGGTTGAACTGGTAAAGATCGAAAATACCTGCATAACCTAAAAAGCAAATTTCCAAATGATTTTTTTTAGCGAAATCTTTAAAAAAAGATAGTTTCATGGTTTCAAGATTATGACCTTCTAGTGATTTCTCATTTAAAAAATTCGTTAATATTTTATTGAAACCTGTTTTGTTTGGAACCGTAACAACAAGGAATCCATCTTCTTTCAAAATCTTCAAATGTTTTTTTAAAACTTCTTCTGGATCATCAAAATGTTCTATAAAACCTCTTGATAAAACAAGGTCAAAAAAATTTTCATATCCATCTATTTTGTCAGAAAAAAAATCAGCAAAAATAACATTGTTTTGATCATAACCTTTTTTTTGAAAAACCTTTCTGTTCATCTCATATCCTGTTGAAGAAATTTCTATACCGAATGGTATAGATTTCAAACCTTTTGCGACCTCACATACAAAATAACCCGGTGCTGAGCCTATTTCGACAATCTTTTTTATCTGTTTACCTCTTAAAGTATCATAGATAATTTTTAAAATTATCTCATTCACATATGGAGATAATAATCTTGAAAATTTAGAAAATTTTGAAATGTACATCTGGTCATCAATTTTATCTTTGTTATATTTTTCATCCCAAAATTTTTTTGATAATAAATCTTTCATACCTTCACTTCAAAAACTTATGGTAACATCTCCTTCTTTTATGCTGTCTATGTTCAAAATATTTCCAGAAGGACTGGATTTTAAAATTGTTTTCAAGTTCTCCACTCGTTTCCGCAGAAATTATCTTATTTTTTATACACGATTTTGCTATTTCTGTTATCAAAAGCGCGTTAACTCCCAAATCCTGATATTCTTTCTTTACAGCTACCAGATAAAGATCTATTTTTCTGGGGAACTTGAGAGCCCATAGAATATGGATGAAACCAAATGGAAAAATTTTACCACTAGATCTCTGGAGTGCTTTTGATAAAGATGGCATCGCTATCCCAAATCCTATAGGATTTTTATCTTTATCAACAACTATCTTTACATAATCCGGATTTATGAATCCAAAATATTGATCTGTATACATCTCCATCTGTTCTCTATCAAGAGGAACAAACCCGTACAAATTTGAATACGATTCATTCAATATTTCAAAAATATTTAACGCATACTTTTTAAGTTCTTTTGTACTTTTTGTTTCCAGAACCGATATTCCCAACTTTTCTTTTACCAGATCGTTCACCCTTAATATTTTTTCTGGAATCTTTTTGGGAACCATAACTTCAAACTCTACCCAATCGATATCCTTTTCGTAACCAAGTTTTTTCATATGTTGTTGATAATATTCATAATTGTAAATCATTGGTAGAGTTCCAAGTTCATCAAATCCTTCGATCAACATTCCCTCAGGATCAAGATCGGTAAATCCCATAGGCCCATGACTTTCAAAAATACCATTACTTTTCAACCAATCCTCATATGTTGAAAAGAGTAAAGAAGAAACATCAAAATCATCAACAAAATCAACCCATCCAAACCTTCCAACATTTTTTTTTCATATTTCTATTTCTCTTTTATTTATTATTCCAACTATTCTACCCAAAACTTTATTTCTATCTTCAACTATCCATATTCTAACATCAGAATATTTGGATGCTGGATTCTTTTCTTTTGTTAAAGTGTTAAGAATGTCATCTCTCAAAGGTGGGACAAAAAATTTACAATCTTTATATAAAGAATATTGAAAATCTATAAACCTTTTTAAATCCTTTTTATTTACAACTTCTAAAATTCTCATTTTATCTTCAGCATCCTTTCTATCGCTTTATACGCTTTAACCCTTATATCCTCTTCAACATACACACTCTCTCCTCCATCTCCTTTCAAAGATAGAAGAATTTCTTTGAGTGTTGTTTTTTTCATATTTTTACACAGTGCTTTTGGTTTTTCTCTTAAAGGATAGAAAATTTTATCTGGATATATTTTTTTCAACCTGTATATCAACCCCTCCTCCGTCCCAACAACAAATACTTTTTTCTTACTATCTTTCGGATAATTGATCATACCTCCAGTTGAAAGAATAACATCACTCAAAAGTTGAACCTCTTCGGGAGCTTCAGGATGTATCATAATTATAGCGTCCGGATATTTTTCTCTGGCTCTTTTTATATCAAAGATGTTGAACTGGTTATGAACATAACAAAAACCTTGATATATTATAAGTTTTTTATCTGTGTTCCTTCTCACATAGGATGCAAGGTTTTTATCAGGTAAAAATATCACCTGTTCTACATCTACCGAGTTTACAACTTTTATAGCGTTTGCTGAGGTACAGCAGATATCTGATATTGATTTTACAAGTGCAGTCGTGTTAACATAGGAGACAGTTTTTGCAAAAGGGTTTTCTTCCTGAATTCTTCTAACCTCTTCGATATCAACCATATCAGCCATCTCACAACCTGCTGATGGAACCGGAAGTATTATGTTTTTTTCCGGAGAAAGAATTTTCGCAGTTTCAGCCATAAATCTTACACCTGCAAAGATTACATTTTTTTTATCTATATCTTTTACGATTCTACTGAGTTCAAGAGAATCACCCACAAAATCTGCAACATCCTGAACATCACCGATCTGATAGTTGTGTGCTATTATGGTAAAATTTTTCTCTTTCTTTAACTTTATAATCTCTTCTTTTATATCATTTTTCACGATCGATCTCCATCAAAATTTTTCCAGCTTTCATATAAACAAACCTTTTATCAACCAATTTTATAATTATACTGTTTTTTTCATCTTTCCATAATATTGTATCATTAAACATCGTCTTGTTCAATTCAAAATCTCCATGTATCATAGAACAGTTGTAAACATCTTTTTCATAATATTTTAAAAAAAATGGAAGTAAAAGCCAGTCGTTCGGTTCATATTTCAACTTATCATAAACTTTTTTCTTTTCTCCAGTTAGTAATGCCTCAATAGAATTTTCCAGAAATCTTACACTTCCATCACTTTTTACTCCCGCCCTGTTATATTTTGAAACTATTTCTATTGCTTTTCTCTTTTTGATGTTTATTTTTCCTAAATTTTCTATCCTTATTAAACCAAAAGCGACATTCGTTTTTATTATAACATACAGAGTGTCACCCAAAACATAATCGTTTATAACACTTGTTCCTGAAAATGAATCCATTCTGACTCTATAACTTAACTGTTCAGAATAGATAGGGATATACAATAGTAGAAAAATTATGAATAGAGATTTAATCGATTTTTGCAAATTTTTTCTTCCCAACCTGAATGATATCACCTTTTTGTGGAGTATAGATGTAGTTGAAATCATCTATTATTTTATTGTTGATTTTCAAACCTTTTCCTTTTATGATTCTGCTCGCTTCTGAAGTTGAATCTGTAAGGTTATATTTCTTCAAAAAATTTGTAATTTTAATCTCCTTATCATCTTCTGAAACTTTTATCAAAGGCATTTGATCTGGAATACCTTTTTCTCGAAAAACTCTATTGAATTCCTCTTCACACCTATCACTTTCATCTTTTGAGTAATACATCTCAACAATTTTTTTAGCGAGAATAACTTTATAATCTCTTGGGTTTTTTCCTTCTTTCATTTCATTTTCGTACTGTTTTATTTTCTCTTCTGGAATATCTGTCGTAAGCAACATATATTTTGTTATTAGGTTATCAGGTATTGACATCAATTTTCCAAATATTTGAGTTGGAGTTTCAGTTATTCCAACATAGTTATCGTACGATTTTGACATTTTTCTTATGCCATCAATACCTTCAAGAAGTGGTAAAGTCATTATCACCTGACCGGGTAATCCATACTCTTCCTGGATTTCCCTTCCCAGAAGTAGATTAAATTTCTGATCAGTTCCACCAAGTTCAATATCCGCCCTGACAGCAACAGAATCGTATGCCTGAAACAAAGGATACAAAAACTCATGAAGGGAAATTGGAATTCCATTTTTATACCTTTGATCAAAATAATCCCGTTCAAGCATTCTTGCTACAGTCATCTTTGATGATAGTTTAATTATCTCCTGTGGTGAAAGTTTATCAGACCATTCTCCGTTCAACCTTATTTCAGTTTTTTCTGGATCAAGTATTTTGAAAACCTGCTCTTTATAATTTTTGAGATTTTCTTTGATCTCTTCATCTGAAAGTTGAGGTCTTGTTTTATTTTTACCTGTTGGATCTCCTATTTTACCAGTGAAATCTCCGAAAATTAAAACTGCTGTATGACCGAATTCCTGAAATTTTTTTAATTTTCTAAGCGGTATTGTAAAACCAAGATGTATATAAGGTCCCGAAGCATCTATCCCAAGTTTTACTCTTAAAGGCCTGTTTTCCTTTTGGGAAATGATAAGTTTTTTTTCAAGTTCACCTTCAGGGAGTATATCGACACAACCTCTTGAAAGTTCAGATAAAATTTCTTTTAAATTTTCCATAATTTAAAAAATGACGGCACAGGGACTCGAACCCCGGACACGAGGATTATGATTCCTCTGCTCTACCCACTGAGCTATGCCGCCATAGTTTTTATCTATAATCTGTCACTCTATATTTTTTTCTCAACTGGTTCATCCAATCGTTTATAACAGATTGTTGTTTTGCCTGATGTAGTGCCTGAAAATATTTTGTATAATATTCCTGTACCTTTTCCTTACTTGGTTCCTCGATCTTCAAAACTCTAAAAATATATCCGTTATTTTCTCCAGTAAGATAGTAAACTTTTTGAACCTCTGATGCAAAAGCTGCACCAAAAAATTGATACTGGTTATCAACATCAGGCAACCTTTCAGAGATCGTTTGTTCTTTTGTTTTATGATAAATAAGTTTATTCTTTTTTGCAAAATTTTCAAGTGATAAATTCTCGCTCTTGATCTGGTCAACATACTGTGACAATTTTAAAGCTGACATAATTTTTCTTTTCTTTCCAATCATATAATTTTTTACCTGTTCTTTAACATCTTCAAAATTTATTTCTTTTGAAAGATCCCTGTTATCGATCCTTGCTATGATAAACCTATCAGGGAGTTCAATCACCTTAACATCTTTTTCCTTTGAACTTTTCACAAAATTTATTATCCTCTGAGCATTGTCAAAACCTGGTAGATAACCATCATCAGGGTTAAAAGGTTTCGTGGTGTATACTTTTAAAGATTCCTTCTCTGCAACCTTTTCCAGACCTTCATCTTTTATTTTGTTCAAGAGATTATCACATCTCTGTTTTATTGAAGAAACGGTTTCATAGGATGGTAGGGTTCTAATAAGTATATGACTCGCTTTAATTGAATCTTTTTTAACATCATCAACCTTTATCAGATGCCAGCCATAAATAGTTTTAACAGGTTTTGAAATCTCTCCAGCCTTTAAATTGAAAGCTGCATCTTCAAACTCTTTGACCATCTGACCTTTTTTAAAATAACCAAGAGATCCTCCGTTCGCTGCTGAACCATAATCATCAGAATAGAGTTGTGCTGCCTTTTCAAATGTCAGATTCCCATTTAAAATATCGTTTCTAAGTCCTTCGATATTCTCTTTTGCGTTTAAAATATCTTCCGTCGAAGGAGTTTTAGGCACCTCTACATACGAAATAACAACCTGTTGATCCTTCTGGAAAATATATTTCTTTCTTTCAAAATATTCTTTTGCTTCCTGATCGGAAACTGCTGGTGGAACATCTATAACCGTTGGAACAACCACATATTCGACCTGTATTTTCGTTTCGTTCAACTTTATCAATCTTCCGATTTCATCGTTTTGTATCTTGATTCCAGAAACAAGATCAGATTGTATTTTAACTTTTGGAAGATTTTCCATTATCTGGTTGTAATAAGAAATTTTGAACTCAGCATTGTTCGGATCATCTATGATCTGTCTGTAAAGTTGATAATCAAATTTCCCATCCTTATAAAACCTTTCATCATTTTTGATTTCCTGTGGTGGAACATTGTAGAGGATATCCAGAATCTCCTGTCTATCAAAAGTATAGTTGTATTTTTTTATTATATCATCAAAAATAATCTTCGTTACAAGCTGGTTGAACGCCTGATCGAGAAGTTCATTTTCTGTTTGTTGATCCACACTCGTTCTGTTGGTATTTGCAAGATAACTTTTTCTCAACCTTAGGAACTCATCGTTCAACTGATTATAGGTTATTTTAGTTTTGTTAACTTTTCCAATAAAGTTGCCTCTTTCGGGATTGTTTGAGGATGCAAGGTTCATCCCCCAGTCAAGAAAGATGAATAAAACAAAGGAAAGTATAACTATAACAAACACTATGGTCATGTTTTTTCTCAATTTAGACATCATAAAAAATCTCCTTTTTAGAAGGTAAATATATCATATATAAAAAATTTTTCAACTATATTTCTCTTAACTCCTCCAACCTCAAGAAGTTTAAATAGTTTTTAAATTTTTCATACAGGTTTTTATATATTTCAAACGCTTTGACTCTAAAATCATGTCTACCGGTTTTTTTGAACAAAGTGTAATATATTTCACCTCTTATATTCTCTTCTCCATATTTCAAAAGCAATTTATTACATTCGTTAATAAAATCGTTTTCATCCTTGCAAACATAAATGAGTTTTAAAAGGGTGTACTTCACAAAATTTTCCGAAAATTCTTTTCTATCTTTAAAGTAGTCAAGTCCCTCATCTAAAAGTTTTAAACCATTTTCTATCATGTTTTTTTTAACAAGAATTTCTGCTTTTAAAAGCAGAGCGCTGTAATAATATTGTGTTAACTTTATTTCTTTTAAAATTCCAATAGATTTTTCTACATGTTTCAAAGATTCATCGAGAAGATCCTGTAAAAGATAACTCTGTGAAAGATAAAAATGGTTCAAGGCAATTCCTTTTTTTTCATTAATCTCTTCAGATATTTTCAAACTCTCTTCAAGATAAGATTGTGCAATATCAAAATCTCCAAGTAAAGCGTATAATTGGCCAAGATTGGATAAAACGGTTCTTTTCCCGAGTCGATCGTTCAACTGTTCTGCCAGCTGCAAGGATTCCTTATAGAATTCACTTTCAGAAGTATAATCACCTTTAATATTCGAGATTCCTCCAAGATTGTTTAAAACTATTCTTATACTCTTTCGGTCGTTCAACTCCCTTGAAATTTTAAGTTGCTTCAGGAAAAAATCCTCCGCCTTCTGATATTCTTTCATAGAATAGTATAAAGCTCCGAGATTACCATAAAGATAAGAGAGAGAAGATTTTGAATTTACATTTTTCAATATTTTTTCTGATTCAAGATACTTTGACGATGCAACATCAAATTCACCTTTCATCCAGTAAATCAAACCAAGATTTCCGTAGACAGAACTTAAAGTCAAAAGAATGTTATTTTCCTGTGCTACTCGTACAACCTGTTCATAATTTTTTATCGCCTCATCGTAATCTCCCATATCTTTTGCGATATTCCCTTTTGTTAAAAATATGTTAGCATAAGTTTCAGGATCATTCTCCTGCTCAACAAACTCTCTTGTTCTTTCACAATATTCGATTGCCTTTTGAAATTCGTTTTTTCTCCAGAAGATTTGTGCTTTTATACTTAAAATATCAGCAAGTTCATTTTTGTTGTTTAAATTTTCAAAAATTTCATAAGATCTATCAAGATACTCCTGACACTCATCATAAAATCCCATCTGAAAAAGAAGATCACCATAATCTTTTAGAACTTTAGATTTCAACCAATCATCAGGATATTCAACCATTTCGTTTAGTAGTTGTTCATAATCATTTTTCACTTCCTGCCACATTCCGAGTATAAATTTTATTCTATAAAGTTTTGATTTAATAAATATTTTTTCGGATGATTCGTAAGCATGATTTAGAGATTTTTCATAAAATTTTAAACTATCCAGCAACCTAAATTTCTTGTGAGCATAATCCCCAGATCTTATGTAAAAATCTTTCGCCTTTTCAGAGTTTTCACCTCTTTCATAATGAAACGCTATGTCGCTCAACCTTTCCTCATCTTTATAAAAGAGTTTCTCCATAATTTCAGCGACCATAATGTGATACTCTTTAAGTTTTTTCTTAAGAATCATATTATAAACTGTATCCCTTATAAGAGAATGCTTGAATATGAGTTTCAATTCATTGAGTTTTAAAAGAATGTTTTCCCTTTCAATCTCTTTTACTCTTTCGTCAAAATTTTTTAAACTTGAAACTCTTTTTAAAACCTCATTTTCAATTTCATAACCTATTACAGATGATTTCTCTACTAAACTTTTTAACTCTTTATTCAATCTATCGATCCTGGCTATGATTATTGAACTTATAGTTGATGGAATATTGTTCACCTCTCCACTTAAGACATTTTTCCCGTTTTCATTTTTTAAGTAATCGTTTTCAAGAAGATAGATGGAAAACTGTTCCACAAAAAAAGGATTTCCCTCTGTCCTTTCAAAAATGAATCTAAATGTTTCTTCGGATGGTGAAAATATTAACTGATTCTCAATATAATTTTTACAACTCTCGTAATCAAAATTTTTCAATTCTATTATTTCAACCGGAAAATGTTGATCGAAATTTAATAATTTTTTGCTTCCATCAGACAAATATCTTGATGATAGTATTATAGAAAAAGGATAGTTTAAAACTTCTCTGGAAAGGATTTCAAAAAATTGATCACTCCTTTTGTCCTGAAACTGCAAATCATCAACAATGATAACCACAGGTTTAACCTGACTGAGAAATATTATAAACTCCTTCAGTGAAAAGAATATGCTCTCCTCGATCTGTTTTTTGTTGAATCTGTAAAGTGGAGAATCATCGTCTGCTATATTAAGTAAAAATTTAAAAATTTCTTTAGAACTTTCTTTTAAAATCTTGTTAAAATCTTTTTTTCTGTACTCTTCAAAGATCACATCAAAATTTTTTGAGTTCTCTTCCCTTGAAAGGGATCCATCCTGTTTAAAGAAATCAAACAAAAATTTTTTTATGGATGAAAATTCCTCATTATCAAGATTCTCATTTTTGAATACCAAAAATTGAAAAAGGGTTTTATTCCTTGAGATTATCTCAAACATAATTCTCGATTTTCCAACTCCAGCATCCCCGAAAATGTATACCGCACCACCGTTCTTACCATCGATAGTTTTTTTCAGTATATTCTCAATAACACTTATCTCATTCTCTCTTCCGACTATTTCGTTCTCAAAATAAATTTTTTCTTCAAAAATTTTTTCGTTCAGAACTTTGAAAATTTTTTCCTTCTCACTCTTCCCCTTCAAAAATTTTTCGGTTTTAAATATTGTTTTAAATTTCGTTCCAATAAGTTTTTCTGTTAACTCATCAATACAGAGTTCTCCATGATCACTTTCAACCATGATTCTCGCTGAAACATTAACTCTATCCCCAAGTACGGTATAGGTTGATCTTATGGTAGAACCAACATAACCTGCATAAACTTTTCCATAGGTTAACCCACATCTGATACTGCTTCTATAAGGATCAAGTTTTTTGTCATAAAAAAGATTGATCCCTCTCAAAAGATCATTTTCAAAACTTTTTGGTGCTCCAAATATTATAAAAACTTTTCCACCCTTATCCCCAAAATCGATCAGGTTAAAATAACCTTTATAATACTGTGTAAGTTCGAAAAGAGTTAGAAAAAATTCTCCATACTCTTTTTCTTCAAGTTTATCGAACGATACGAATAAAGACGCCACATCCCTGAATTCTCCAGTAAAATCTGACGGTAATTCCACAGTTGAGAATTTTTTCATTTCCTCTTCTTTAAAAATTTTTCTTTCAAAATCTATGTTCGAGTTTACATTGTCATCTCCGTTTAAATATCTGTAACCATTTTCAAAACATACAAAAAGATTTTCATCAAAAAATTTTTTCGCTTCGTATGAAAAAAACGATTCATTCTCACCACAGAGTTTTTCCATCTTGGCTGCGACATTGATTGGATCACCTTTGAAAAAGTAAAACTTTTTATCCTCTCCCAAAATTGACCATTCAACATCTCCAAACGAGACACCTATTTTAACCGATAGAACGAAATTTCCATTTGATGTCTGTATTTTACCATTATCACGAGAAAATTTTAGTATCGAATCTATAATCAAAAGTAGATTTTCTTTTTTTTCTTCTTCCAGTATTGCTGTAAATGCATCTCCAGCGAAAGTTAAAACATCTCCACCAAATCTGTAGACGATTTTAATCAGTTCACCAAAGAAAAAATTTATTATATCTGAAAGTGTTTCACTCCCTTTAACATCATTTCTCATCAAATTTTCAGTCAATCGTGTAAAACCTTTTATATCAACAAAAAAAACAAAGAACTGATCTTTTCCTTTAAAACTCTTTTGTTTGATTTTCTCAACGATTATATCAGGAACTATTTTAAACATATAGAATAGAATAAAAAAGGGGTATCAAATGATACCCCTCAAAACTTTCAAGTGAAGCAAACTATTTTTTCTTAGTTGATTTTTTTGGTGCTTCTTTTTTTGTTGTTTTTTTTGCACAACCAGCTTTTTTTGTTGCCACATTTCCTCCTTTTGTGACTTTTTGTTTTTCTTTAATAAGAATCTGATCAAAAAAATCAAACATATAAATGCCTTTCCACTCTATAAAATTTTATGTGATGGGAAAATTTTCCAGATTTCATTGATTGTATTATATACAATAAGGATACAAAAGTCAAGAGTTTATATTATATTTTTTCATTTTGTATCTTATTATTCTTTCGGATGTCTTTAAAATGTTTGCTGCTTCCTTCACAGAGTTATCACTTTTTTTAAGAGCATCAAGAATGATCCTTCTTTCAAAATTTGATACCATTTCATCGAACGAACCAGAAAACTCAAGATTTTTTTGAGTTTCAAGATTTTCAATAATGATGTCTCTCTCCTGAATCTTTTCACCTGTTCCCAAAATCACAGCTCTCTGGATAATGTTTTGCAACTCTCTTACGTTTCCAGGATATGAATAGTTAAAGAGTTTTTCCAATGCACTTTTCGAAAAATCTTTAAACTTCTTGTTATTCTCTTTCGAATACTTCTGTAAAAAAAAGTAAGATAACCTCTCTATATCCTCCTTTCTTTCCCTTAAAGGCGGGATTTTCAATGTAATCACATTCAACCTGAAAAAAAGGTCCTCTCTAAATTTTTTTTCTTCTATCAATTTTAAAAGATCCTGGTTTGTTGCAGAAATCACTCTAACATCAACCTTAATCTTTTCATTTCCTCCAACCCTTTCAAACTCTTTTTCCTGCAAAACTCTAAGAAGTTTTACCTGCATATTCAGAGAGATATCTCCAATTTCATCAAGAAATATTGTTCCTTTATGGGCTATTTCAAACCTTCCCTTTCTTCTTTCATAAGCACCGGTAAACGCTCCCTTTTCATAACCAAAAAGTTCCGATTCAAGGAGATTCTCATTTAACGCACCACAGTTTACGGCTACAAAGAGTTTATTTTTTCTGTTGCTGAAAGAATGTATCATCTTTGCGATCTGCTCTTTTCCCGTTCCACTCTCTCCGATGATAAGAATATTCGCATTTGAGTTTGCTACCTTTTTTACATTTTCGATCAGTTCCTTCATCTTTTCCGACTCATAGACGAATTCAAAAATTTCTTCCTTTTCTTTAAGAATTTTGTTCTCATCCTCAACATCGATAATCTGTTCAATTTTTTTAATCTTGACCTGTAGATCATCCAAATTTACAGGTTTCTGAATGTAATCGTAGCCACCATTTTTAAGAATATAAACCGAATCCTCGATCGATGAGTATGCTGTGATAAGTATAAAGAATGTTTTTATCTTGTTCTCATTTATATAATCAAGTATTTCTCTTCCACTTCCATCACCAAGTTTCATATCTGACATAACTATATCGTAACTCTTCCTGTTCAGAAATTCTTTAGCAGTTTTAACAGATTCAGCTTCACTTACACTATATCCAAGTCCTTTCAAAAAGTCAGACAAATTTTTTCTCTGAATCTTTTCATCCTCCACAAGTAAAATTTCAACCATTTTTTATTTCCTCCATAACTATTTTTATAGTTGTCCCTTCTCCCTTTTTTGATTCAACAGTTATACTTCCATTATGATCTTCTATTATTCTTTTTGCGGTCGATAAACCGATACCTGATCCATTTTCCTTTGTTGTGTAGAAAAGATCAAAAATTTTTTTACTCTCCTGTTCATCAATTCCTTGACCATAATCTTTAATCTGAACCAGAATTTTCCCTTCAAATGAATCAACTATTATATCTAATCTACCATATTCAAAAGATGCTTCGATTCCATTCAGAATTATGTTTTTGAATGCTATGTTGAGCATCTCTTTATCTCCAGATAAAAACCTATCACCATCGTTCAAATAAATTTTAACATCCATTTTCTTTTCATCAAAAAAAATTTTCAACGATCTAACAACATCTTCTAAAATTTCCTTCAACGAAACTTTTTCAAATTTATAATCATAAGGTTTTGCAAACCTTGTAAATTCAACGATCTTTTTGTTCATCCGTTCAACCTCATCAAATGCATCCTTTAGCATAACGCTCTCTTCAACATCTAAAACATCTCTTTTCATCATCCTCTGCAAAATTATTGAAATCCCATTTAAAGGATTTTTCAACTCATGAGAAATCCTGTAGGAAAGTTCTCCAAGTTTAGATTGAAATTCCATCATCTTCTTCTCTTCCTTCAATTTTTCAAACTCTGTTATATCCTTAATATATATAACCAGTTTTTTGTTATCCGAAGTTTTTGTTGATGAAACGAGAAATTTATAATCTTTATAGGAAACCTGAAAATTTTTGACCTCCTTAAAATTTTCAAATATATCCTTTACCTGTTCAATTTCGAGTGGTGAAAACTTATAAACCTTTTCAAACTTCCCATCAAAATCATCAAGAATATTTTTTTCCAGATTTTCAATAAAAATGAACTCATCAACCAGAGACAAGATTTTTATTTTTTCGCTGTTCTCTTCAATCAACCTTTGTGAAAGAATAATATTCTTTGAATAGATTGAAAGAATGAGTACTACCAGAAAATACAATGAGATTGTAAACAAAAGATATGTTAAAAAGTTAGTCAAACTGTTTTTTTTCAATCTCTCCAAATCGTCCATTCCGAAACCGATTCTCATGATCAAATTTTCATCAACATATGGTTTTATGATTTCAAATATCTTTTTTTCTTTAAAAGTTGTTACCCTGAAAGTATCAACCTTTTCCATAAAGGAATACATTATCAACGAATCAAAAAAAATACTTTTAAATTCTTTAACATTGGATGACGCATAAAAAATCCCGAAATTATCCTGGAAAACGATGTATTCTATTTCCGGCAGGGAAGATAGATCATCAAGGTATTTTTTCAATCCAACCTTTTTTGAAAGAGTTTTAAAGTTTTCCTTCGATTTTGAGATTCTGAAGATGTTTTTGCCATCTTTCTTGTATATGACAACAAAAGAATCTTTGTTCGCTTTTTCAGAAAAAGAAAACCCTTCACTTTCAATTCTTTCTTTAAGATCAATATCAGAAAATTTTTCTGAAAGATAGATCCTTCCAGTTTTATCGATCTCGGAAAAGATTTCATCAAAAATAAATTTTTCTATTTCAACCATGTTTGAAGAAACATTTTTATAGGTTCCATCGATTATTTTAGCAATTATCTGTGATCTGTTTAAAAACTCTTTTTCAAAAGATTTTTTTTTCGAAAGGTATTCTGAATATTGTATCGATAAAAGCAAAATAAATATCAGAAGGGTTAAAAGTGTTTGAAAATTACTTTTTCTTATAAAATCTTTAAAATTCATAATTGTTGATTGACTTCAAGTGTTATTTTATATACAATATTATAATATGAAAAAAAAATAAATCAAATAGAAAGGAGTTTGTATGGATTTCTCAAAATACAAAAACGATATCATAATAAAAAAATTGGGGAGTAGATCCAACATAAACCTTATTTCGAGCAAAGAAATGTTTTCGAAAATCAAAGATATTCCCGTAATAATTATGGCGTGTAATATCAGAATAAAACATGTGGTTCCAGGTATTATGAAAGCAAGTGAGGAGTTGAACTCGATAATGGGTTTTGAACTTGCGAAATCTGAGGGAGATCTATCAGGTGGATACACTGGTCAGACTCCAGAAGATTTTGTCAACATGATTCTTGATTATGCGGATAGGTATAAATATTCCATGCCTTTCTTTATCCACGCTGATCATATAACGGTTAAGGACACGAGTGAAAAAAGTATAGAGGGAGCAAAAAAACTTATTGATGCTCAGATAAAAGCAGGTTTCACATCCTTTGCTATTGATGCTTCGTTCAATGAGATTCCCGATAACATTAAGATAACAACATACCTTGCAAAACAGATAATCGAAAATGGATTCGGTTTAGAAACCGAAGTTGGAGAAGTAAAATCAACTGGACAGGAAGCGGAAATAACAACAGTTGAAGAGGCGGTTGAATACATTGAGGGACTTTTAAAGAACAATGTTTTTCCACAACTGCTTGCTATAAACAATGGTTCTAAGCATGGAAACTATAAACCCGGAGAAGAGGTACACATCGATTTAAAAAGAACTCTTGATATTTACAACGCTATAAAAAAACACAACGTTTGTATTGCTCAACATGGAATAACCGGAACACCTTTGAACATAATCGGTCAGTTTGCTGATTGTGGAATAAGAAAAGGGAATGTGGGAACAGAATGGCAAAACATAGCACACAGAAACCTTCCACAGGATCTTATGGATAAAATGAAAAATTGGGCTGAAAATAATGGTAAAGATATAAAATTTGCAACAAAGGAATTCAAAAATGAAATAGATTCTATTCCTTCAGAATATTCACAGAAGATAATGGATGAGGCATATTTGAAAGCAAAAGAGTTTATCATCGCTTTCAGAAGTAAAGACAGTGCAAACCTCTTATAAAAATTATGAAAACGGTTGACCAGTTACTCGCTGAAGAAAAACAGATACTCGCTCCCTATGCTGTTCTTTCATCTGAATCTAAAGGGAGAAAGTATGATATCGGGCAATCAAGACATAGAACACCTTTTCAAAGAGATAGAGATAGAATTATACATTCACAGGCATTCAGACGTCTTGAATACAAAACTCAGGTATTTGTTAACCATGAGGGTGATTACTATAGAACGAGGTTAACACATACGATTGAGGTTGCCCAGATCGCAAAATCGATTGCAAAATCTTTGAGGTTGAACGAGGATCTTGCTGAAGCTATTTCTCTTGCACATGATATAGGGCATACACCCTTTGGTCATGCTGGTGAAAAAGCGTTACATGAAATAATGGAAGATTTCGGCGGGTTCGAGCATAATTCACAATCTCTAAGAGTTGTTGATTATCTTGAGGAAAGATATAACGATTACAGAGGTTTGAATTTAACCTGGGAGGTGAGAGAGGGAATAATAAAACATCATACAAGTTATGATAACCCTAATTCGTCACTTTTAAAGGAATTTTTACCCGACAAGACGAGTTCACTTGAAGCACAGATAGTGAATGTTGCCGATGAGATCGCTTACAATAACCATGATATAGATGATGGTCTCGAATCCGAACTCATAAGTGTTAAAGACCTTCTCGACATTCAACTCTTTCGAGAATGTTATAACAAGTTTTATAAAAAGATAAAAAATGAAAAAATTCTAAGATACGAAATCGTAAGAGAACTTATCGGAGAACAGATAAACGATGTTATAACAACATCTCTTGAAAACATCAAAAAAAGAAACATAAAAACGCTGGAAGATGTTAGGAATTCTCCCATACTTATAGATTATTCTGAAGAGATGAAAAGAAAAAACAGAGAGTTAAAGACCTTTCTTTATGAGAATCTTTATAAACATTATAAAGTTTTAAAAATGCAACATAAAGCGGAAAGGTATGTGAAAAAACTTTTTGAAGCGTATATTCAGGATGTAAAACAACTTCCTCCAAAATTTGTTGAACAGATTGAAACCGATGGAAAGGAAAGAGTTATCTGCGATTACATCGCTGGTATGACTGATAGATATGCACAGGATGAATTTGCAAGGTTATTCCTTCCATATGAAAGAATGTGATGTTGCGAAAAATTAAAACTGAGATAAAAAATCTGATTTATTCAAACCTTTCCGCAGATGAAATCGCCAACGGGTTCGCTATCGGTGTTTTTATAGGTTTTTTGCCACTCTATGGTTTTCAAACTTTACTTTCACTTTTTGCAGCTTTTCTTTTTAAAAAGGTAAACAAACTTGCTCTCATCATAGCAACACAACTCTTTTTACCTCCGGTGATTCCATTTGTCGTTTTTTTAAACTATCTTATCGGTTCTCTAATACTCTACAAAAAAATCTTTTTTTTGAAAGTGACATCTCTTGAAGATGTAATAACCTATATAAAACCGATATTCCTCGGTTCAATCTTTGTTGGGCTGTTTTTTGCATTTCTATCAAAATATCTTTTAAAGTTTGTAATAATCAATATCAGGAGAAAAAATGAAAAATGAAAGCAGAGAGGAAATTTTTAAAATGATTGACCAAGAAAAGAAAAAGGGGAACTATTTACAGGTCCTATCACTCTATGGAGAACTTTTAAAGGAAAATATTTACGATTTTAATCTGTACGGTTCAATGGCGAAGATATATTACCTGCTTGAGGATTATGATGCGAGTGTAAGGTTTAACCTGATCGCAATCCATCTTTCAATACTTGAGTCAGAGGATATTTTGCAAACAGATTCCACCCTTGCAAAAGAGATGGTTGAAATGATCAAGAATTTAAAGGAATTAACGGATCACCTTAAAAAAATTGATAAAATTTTAAAAAATCTTATTTTTTGCGAACCAACCGTTACACATCTCGGGCATTCCCTTTTAGATTCTGGAATAGATAACGAATCCAAAAATCTCTATGTCAAACTTCTCAAAGGTGAAAAGATCGATTTGGACGAAAAATATAAAAAAAGTGAAATGGAGTTGTACTATCCTGTTGGAATTCTTTTTTCAGCTGTTATGCTTGATACCGGACTAAAAAAAGAGGAAATCCTTGAATATTATCTATCCTGCGACTCTTCAACTATGAAAAATGTATACGAAAAAGTTTTAGAACTTTATGAAAATTACAAATTTGATCAAACTTGATAAAAGGGAAAAACATACATTCTATCTCCTTTTAATCGGTTCAATCTTCAACGGAATATCTCTGGGAGTTTTACTTTTACAGGAATTCATATTGAGAAAAACATTGTTTGGAAATCTTTTTGAGATAACGATCCTTGTGATGATACAACCTGTCTCAAATCTTTTTTCGATCTTCTTTTATTTTTTAAGTAGATATTTTAAAAGAAAAAATGATTTTTTCCTCATCATCGCTTTCTTTGGAAAACTCATACTGCTCTTTATGGTGATCACAAGAAGTTCGATCTTCTTCCTTTTAATAATCTCCATTTTTTATATATTCAACACTTTTATGAACCCTCTGTTTTCAAACATTATGCAGTTGAATTTTTCCAAAAAAAACAGAGGCCTTGTCTATGGAATAGTTTCATCGGTATCCGTTCTTTCCACACTGATAGTTTCTAACATCTCTGGAAAACTCCTGGATATAAATGATAACCTATACAAACTTTTATTCTCCATTTCAGCGATTTCTGGTTTTCTGTGTTGTTTCTTTTATTCAAGGATCAAAATAAGAAAAACGAAACAGAAAAAAATCGAAGAAAAAATATCTTTTTTACAGCCATTCAAAATAATTCTGAAGATCTTAAAAGAGAACAGAGATTTTGCAAACTATGAGATATTTTTTTTCATATACGGTATAGGATATTTGATAATTCTTCCGGCAATACCTGTATATTTTGTGGATGTTTTGAAACTCGATTATTCGAAAATCTCTTTCATAAGAGGTTTTCTCGGGCAACTCGGATATATAATTTTTTTTCCATTTGTTGGATTCTTTCTTGATAGGATAAATCTTTTTGTCTATTCATCTTTAACATTTTTTTTGCTCTCTTTATATCCCCTTTTCCTTTTGTTTTCAAGTATATTTCCAGATCCTTTAATCTTTGTTTACATCTCTTTCCTTTTTTTCTCAATAAGTATGTCCGCTGTTTCGGTTATATGGGATCTATCTTCAATATATTTTGCAAGGGAAAACGATTCTTCACAATTTCAAAATGTGCATATATTTTTAACAGGGATCAGGGGAATGGTAATTCCATCTTTAGGGTATCTGATATTAAAATTTTCATCTCCAAAACTATTATTTTTTTTATCAACAACCTTTTTCATCCTTTCATCTCTGGGAATGGGTTACCTATTTTATAAATCTAAATCTTCTTGACTTTTAATAATAAAATAGTATTATAAAAAATTAAGGTGCTTTATGAAAGGGATAATTTTATCAGGTTTTAGACCTACAGGTAAAGTTCACATAGGAAATTTAAAAGGTGCTCTTGAAAACTGGGTAAATTTACAGGACGATTATACATGTTTTTTTGAGATTGCTGATTGGCATCTTTTAACAACATCCTATGATGATGTAAGTTCAATACAGGAAAATATTTTCCAGATGGTTGTCGATTGGCTTGCTGCGGGGATCGATCCAAAAAAATCAACAATTTTTGTTCAATCATCGGTTAAAGAACATTCAGAACTTTATCTGCTCTTTTCGATGATCACTCCGTTGTCATGGCTATACAGAAACCCAACATTGAAGGAACAGATACGGGATCTTGAGATGACATCAGAAAACAACTACGGACTTTTGGGCTACCCAGTTTTACAAGCAGCTGATATTCTGTGTTACAAAGCAACAGCTGTTCCTGTCGGGGAAGATCAACTTCCACATCTTGAACTCACAAGAGAGATCGCGAGAAGGTTTAACAATCTTTACAAAGAAATTTTCCCTGAGCCAAAATCGTTGATCACCCAATTTCCAAGAGTTTTAGGGATAGATGGTAAAAAAATGTCAAAATCGTTAAACAATGCTATATACATTGCGGATTCTGAAGAAGAGATTAAAAGAAAGGTAAAACTTTCAATAACGGATACAACAAAGATAAGAAAAAATGATCCTGGACATCCAGATATATGTAACATATTTTCCTACCACAAAATTTTTAATGTTACAGAAACAGAACAGATCAAAAACTCCTGCGAAAAAGGGGATCTTGGCTGTGTTGATTGTAAAAACAGATGTGCTGAAAAGATTATCGAATATTTAAAACCTTTGCAGGAAAAAAGAAAAATCTTTGAAAAAGATCCTGACAAGATCTATGATATCCTTGATAATGGAAACAGAAGAGCTGAAGCGATAGCAAAAAAGACTTTAGATGAGGTCAACGAAAGTATGAATTTAATAATAAACAGGAGGTTTTATGATAAAACTTCACTATAACTACAAAGATCTCTTCAGATGCACAAGATTGGGACTATCAATCAAAAAGATGTTCGTTATGTTGTCAGCGATTTCTCTTGGTGCTTTGGTTTATACAATTTTTAGTTATCTCGCCTTCATAACAAATGGAACATCTTTCAAAACAATATGGGAAACATATAAATTTATCCCTGTACCGGTAATTGGTGTAACAACACTTGCATGGTATTCATGGTTAATCTGGATAATCGGAGCCGTTTTATATTTTATATTCTTCATCTACGCGCAAACTGCTGTAACAAAGATCACATTTGAGCAACTCAAAGGAAATGAATTCTATGAGATGAAAGAATCTTTAAAATATGCTTCCAAATTCTGGAAATCTTCTTTTCTCGCTCCAGTAACACTTTTAATACTGATCGTGTTCATGTTCATAGGTGCTTTCATTTTCGGTCTGATTGGAAGGATTCCATATTTTGGCCCACTCTTCATAATACTTTTAATAGTTCCTATAATTTTTGGAGCGGTTTTTACTGTTTATCTGATAATAATTTTCTTCGTTTCACTTTTCATATCACCAGCGGTAGCTGGAACTTCAAAATCTGATACTTTTGATACACTATTTGAAATATTCTCTCTCGTATGGGATCATCCATGGAGACTTGTGGTTTGGGGTGGTCTGGTTGGTGCCATGTCAACACTTGGAGGAGTGATACTCGGAATAATTTTAAAATATTCTTTTGAACTCACAAGATGGGCACTGTCAGTCTGGAACAACGGTTCATGGCTTAAAATATGGTCAAACGGTTTTTATTTCCTTCCTCCAGTTCCAGCATACGATTTTGCCGAAAAAATCGCTTCGTATGCAACACCATTCCTGTTCTCAGTTCATAACTTTGCTCCAGGCAACTGGGCAATAAATCTTTCTTCGTTCCTTTTTGGAATTCTACTTTACATAGCAGGTTTTACAGTTATTTCTTATATACTCGTTTGCTGGACCGCAGGATTAACGATAATGTATGTTAACCTTGTAAAAATGAAAGATGATGTTAACCTTCTTGAAGAAAAAGATGAAGAGTTTGATGAAATAGAAGAAGAGGAAAAAGAGGAAAACAAAGAGGAGAAAAAAGAATAAAAGGGAGTTTTTATACTCCCTTTTTTAAAAGGTGGTGAATATGGGTCTTTTAATCTTTTTGATAATAGTGGGGGGATTGGGATTCACTGGATGGGCAATCTATACGAACAAAAAAAATGAAACACTCTCCGTTCCAGAAACATTCACTATAAACAAAAAACCAACAATGCCACTTGGAACCGATACTTCTTTCTTTCTGACAAAAACGAAAGAACTCACAAACAAAAAAATTGAAAAGATTGGAGAATTTTCTCTCGATAATTTTCCTTTTAAAAATTATTATTCAGCATTTTTTTCAACTGAGAAAAATGTATTCATAGTTCTTGGTCAGAATATACCCGATAATATCCAGAAACTTTTTGGTATATCTGAAAAACCTTTTATGAGTGTACTATCGATTTTTACAGATGGTTCAGATCTTGAAACAACAACAAGGGAAAACAGTGATAAAGAGATCAAAAGTGAATTCAGAAGGGTTATAAAGATTGAGAATGTCCCTCTTGAACTCATGATAAATAAACACAAAGAAAATGTTGACAAGATAGAGGTCAAAGGGATCCGTGAGGTTGCACTTGTAAAAGAAGATTTCTTCAAATATTTTGAAAGAGGTTTAAGAATAGATATAGTCCACAAATCAACAAGAGGTTTTGTTACAAAAGCGGATATCGAAGAGATCTTAAAAAAACTTGATCTCAAACTTAAGGAAGTCGGGAAAAAAGAGGAAGAGCAACCTTAATTTTCCTCTTTCATCCTTTTCCAGTTATCAAACAACCTTCTGATATGAGGGATTGTAATTGATCCACCGATTATCAGTGCTATATCAACAACCTCAACGAGTTCCTCGTCCGTGACATTTTCCTCAAAACATCTTATAAGATGATACAGAATGCAATCATCACATCTCAAAACGATCGATCCCACAAGACCCATCAATTCCTTATATTTTGAAGGAATCTTTCCTTCAGAATAGACTTGAGAATCAAGTGCAAAAAACCTTTTCGTTGATGTTGTTGAAAAATCCATAATTATTCTGTTTAACCTTTCTCTCTCTTTTCTGAACTCTTCAACATTTTTTTTCTTTTCTTCCATAAACACCTCATTTTATTTTTTTAAAAGTAAAAGTCCCATTTGGCTGTATAATATCAACATTTAAAATCTTTTCATCTTTCTCATTGAATCTGGCAAAGAAACCTTTAAGTTCTTTAAACTCAAAGTAGTTTTTACTTTTAGGCACTATTTTCATAGATTGCTGGCCTTTTAAATTCAAAGTTAAAAATTGATCTTTGGTTAACAATATTTCAAGTGTGTCGTTTTCCAATATGTATTTGCCTTCAAACCTTTTCAAATAAGTAATGGAAGAAAGATCGCCTTCTACCACTCTTTCAAAAACGATATCATCTGTTAATGGTTCTACTGGAAAGTAAAGTTTTGTTATTATACCATCCTTATCTGTTTCAAAAGAAATCTTAGTATCCATTTCGATTATTCCATCCGATTTTGCAGTGAAAACATCATAATGAAAATGTGTTAATTTCATTTCCATTTCATTGAATTTTAGAATAAGTTTATTGTCTTTGTACTCAACTTTTAATTTACCATAACCCCTGTTCTCATAAACTCCAGCATATTCTTTTAAAGGATGCGAAGGTTTTGCTCCTTTTTTTCCATATTCATCTTTTTTTGATTTGCTTAAGTTCATGTTTTCCATTTCTTTTAACCTATCACTCCATGGGGTGGGATCAAGTCCAAGCATCAATTCTGAAACAAACATTTCAACAAGAAAAGGAATACTGCTGTTATTCGTGTTTGAAAGCACAACCACACCAAAAGAATCATCCGGAAATATTCCCATGTGTGCTGAAAAACCATCTATATTACCACCATGGAATATATGATATTTCCCTCTGTAATATTCGATGAACCAGCCTAAACCATAGGTTCTAAAACTCCTTTCAGGATAATTTGATTTTTCGGTGACTATCATCTTCGGAGTTATCATGTTATCTATATAATCTGATGATAATATATCTTTTCCTTTTCCCTTATTCAAAATAAAAATCAACCACTTTGACATATCGATAGCATTTGAATTTATCGTTCCAGCAGGACCCATAGCCATAAACTCTCTGAAACTCATTTTAACAATTTTTTTCCCATCAGAATAGTACGGGTACGCAAAATCATTTTCTTTTTTCATCACCTCTGTTGAAAAATTTGTTCTGTCCATCTTTAAAGGTTTCAAAATCCTTTCATGAACAAAATTTTCCCAGCTTTCTCCTGAAACCCTTTCAACAAGATAACCTGCAACAAGATACATATGGTTCTGATATTGAAATTTTGTTCTTATCGAACAATTTGGTTTCAAATATTTCAACCTTTTATAAATATCCTCTCTCGAAAAATTTGAACCATACCACATCAAATCGTGCCTTGGAAGACCTATCCTGTGAGTTAAAATATCAAGTGGTGTTGCAATTTTTTCTGAAACATCATCGTAGAGTTGAAAATCGGGAAGATAATCTTTTAACGGTTTATCAAAATCTATTTTTCCATCCTGTACAAGTATCGATATCGCTGTTGCTGTAAAAGATTTTGTGCATGAACCGATCGCAAAAAGTGTGTTCTCCGTTACTCTTTTTTTATTCTCATAATCGGAATAACCATAACCTTTAGCGTATACCAAAGAGTCTTTGTAAACTATTCCTATCGAAAGCCCAACACCGTTATGAACTTTCAACATCGAATCTATAAAAAGATCTATCTTTTCTAATTTCCCGGTAAAATCTTTAGAATAAGAAATCAGAAACAGGATTAGAGTTGATACGAAGACAAACTGTTTTAAAAATTTCATAACTCTACTCTCCTTGATAATTTTATAAATCATAGATTAACCACTTTTAAAGTCAACAAATATTTGGTTGAAAATGGTTTTATTTGTTATATAATTTTTTTATGGAAAAATTTAAAATTGTTATTCTTGAAGATGAACATGATATAAACGATCTGATTTCAATCCATTTAAAACAGAACAATTTTGACTTTGTTCAATTCTTTTCTGGAAGGGATTTTTTAAAATTTCTATCAAACAACAACACTTTTCATTTACTCATACTTGACCTCATGTTACCTGAAGTAGATGGAATCGAAATTTTGAAAAGATTAAAAAATGATCCATTATACAGAAATATTCCCGTTATAATTCTTACAGCAAAATCTGAAGAGAGTGATAAACTTATTGGACTTGAACTCGGAAGCGACGATTATTTAACAAAACCTTTTTCTGTAAAAGAACTCATCGCAAGGATCAAAGTGATACTCAAAAGATATTATTCCGAGAAAGATGAAAATGTTATCCGAATCGGAAAGGATATCATTATAGATATGAACAGAGGAGAATGCTTATACAAAAATAAACCGGTGAATCTAACTTCAACAGAGTTCAAAATTCTGACCACACTTGCAAAAAGAAAAGGTTGGATCTTTTCAAGAGAAAAGATTTTGATGGCGATCTGGGGCAACGATAAAATAGTTACCAAAAGAAGTGTCGACGTGCACATAAAAAGTATCAGGGATAAAATGGATAAAGAGGGTAAACATATTAAAAATGTAAGAGGAATGGGATATAAAATTGAAGATTAAACCTTTTTCCAAAGTGAAAGCGATAATTTATTTGCTTATCTTAATCCTGCTGATGGTAAACTCTTTTTCGTTCTATTTTACAAGCAGAATGGTTAAAAGAACTTACATCTATTCAAACTCAAAAAACCTGGAATCGATCTCAAAACTGCTTCTTGAAAATTTTGATAAATTTTTCAACGATCTAAACATTTTGAATCAGAAAGTGAAAGAAAAAAGTCAGGAAACTGGACTCAGGATAACCATTGTTGACAAAAACGGAAAGGTTATCGCTGATTCCCATCAGGATTATAGATTGATGGAAAACCACAGGGGACGAACAGACATTGATGAAGCACTTGAGGGGAAAAGTATAACCGTTGAAAGGTATAGTAAAACTTTAAAAAATAAGATGATATATTTTTCTATGCCAATCTATGAAGAAAATGAAATCATCGGTGTTATAAGATTGAGTTCTTTTTCAAAGGATATAGACAGAATACTTTTTAATATTTTAAGAGATTATATTTTCGTTTTCATTTTGAATCTTTTGATAATATTTTCCATCTTTTACTTTTTAAACAAAAAAATAACTTACCCTTTAAACCTGATCTTAAAAAATCTTGAAAAGTTTGCAGGTGGAGAATTCGATACTAAAATCCTTTTAAAGGATGATGATGAATTCAAAAAAATTGGAAAAACTTTTAACGATATGGTAGAAAGCATCAAAAATTTGATCATAAATACCGAACAAAAAAACAGAGAATTCGAAACGCTTTTGAAAACTATCGATGAGGGAATAATCATAGTTGATAACGAGTTCAACATTATTTATTCAAACAAAAAGATCGAAAATCTTCTTTCATCCAATCAGAAAAATTTAAAAAAAATAACAGATGTTTTTTTTAACTACGATTTCGTGAAAGCATTGAAGGATTCCCAGAATGAAACAATAAAGATTGAAAGTGAAATAAATTCAAAAATTTTTCTTATCAACATATCTTTCATAAAAGAGGATAGTAAATACATTTTAACATTCTTTGATATCTCTGACCTTAAAAATGTTGATCGGATGAGGAAAGATTTTATTTCAAACATTTCACATGAGTTAAAAACTCCTCTTACAGCAATATATGGATATCTTGAAACTTTAGAAATGGAATATAGAGATATCAAATATGTCCCAATAATCAAAAAACATGTTGAAAATATGAACAAACTTGTTGAAGAGATTTTAACATTATCATATCTTGAAACTTCACCAAGGATAAAAATCGAGAACTTCATCTTAAACGATTCAATCAAAAATGTTATCAAAACTTTTCTGGAAGAGATAAACAGGAAAAAACTACAATTCGATTTTATATATGATGACGAAAATGTTTCCTTTTCCGGTGATAGAGAAAAAATAGAAAGGATGATAAAAAACCTTATAGAAAATTCTATAAGGTATACGGACGAAGGTTACATTAAAATTCATCTTAACAAAAATGATAAAAAAATAAGGATCATTGTTGAAGATACTGGGATCGGTATTCCCGAAAAGGAGAAGGAAAGAATATTTGAAAGATTCTACACTGTTGACAAATCACGATCAAAAAAGTATGGTGGTTTTGGACTCGGCTTATCAATCGTAAAACATATAGTTAAACTACATAATGGAACAATTGAAGTTGAAAGTGAAGAAGGGAAAGGAACAAAAATAATTATAACCTTTGAAGGTTAAACTTTAAATTTTTTTACGGCGTTCAAAAAAATTTTTCTGTCTGTTTTCGGAATCTTATTCTTTTGAGGGAATTTGCCTTTTTTCACATCATCCGCATACCTGTTCAACGCATCAAAAATTCTTTTTGAAATATTTTCATACCTTTTTATAAATCTTGGTGTGAACCTTGAATATAATCCAATTATATCATTTATAACGACGATCTGCCCATCACTATCAATACCAGAACCAATAGAATAAACAGGGATTTTTAAGTTTTCTTTTAAAAACTTTACGACAAGATCCGTTGTGTTTTCAACAATAACCATCAATACACCTGCTTTTTGTAGTTCTAAACCATCCTCTATTATTTGGGTTATCTCCTCCTCATCATTTCCAAGAATCGGATACCCTCCATACTTTTTATAACTCTGCGGTTTCATTCCGATATGTCCACAGACAGGTATCCCGGCATCAACAACAGCTTTTATTCTATCTATTATCTCTTTTCCTCCCTCCATTTTAACTGCATCAGATCTTGTTTCCTTTAAAGCTCTCCCACAATTTTTTATCGCTTCACTTTTTGAAATCTGGTATGTTAAAAATGGCATATCGAATATCAGGTACTGTTTTTTTATGGCCCTCCTCACAGATTTTCCAAAAACGATCATCTCATCAAGACATATATCAAGTGTTGACGGATTACCCATCATCACCATCGATGCTGAATCCCCAACAAGAACAACATCAACAAGAGAATCATTTACTACAGATGCTATTGAATAATCATAGGCAGTCACAAGGACTGCCTTTTCATTATTTTTCTTTTTTCTTAACAGTTCTTTATAGGTTATCTTTTCGATTTTACTCTTCAATTATTATTATCTCCTCTTCACCTTTTACAGTATCTTTAGGAGTTGTATCCTTCTTTTCTTCCTCAATTATAAATGTCGCCTCTTCTTTTTTCACTTCCTGTTTTGGAGTTTCAACTTTGTTTTCAACCACTGGCTTTTCATCCTTTACAACATGCTGAGGTGTTGTTTGTTTTTCTTCAACAACCGGCACGACTTTTTCCTCTTTTACCTCTTCTATAACCGGTTTGGGGGTTACAACCTGTTCTTTTAACTCCTCTTTTATAACATTAGTTTCACCCGTTATATTCATAAGTTCACCATATTTTTTCATAAGATACTCTGTTTTGTTCCTGTATGAAAGTTTTATCTCTTCGTATGGTTTTATATCCATATTTCCTTTTATCGAAATAATAGTTGCTGTTGAATATTTGTCATATGGAACAAGAACCTGCAAAGCACCTGCTGCAAAATATTCCCCTGTTTTGTCCTTTCTAACGATTGTAAAAACATCTCCAGTATTTATCCCATCATTTTTACCAAGGTTTATGAAAACAACTGTGAATTCGTTTGTTCTTAACTTTGGATTTTCGGTTCCTATCAATGATCCATAGATATCCTCTGAAACTTTCAAATATGAAGAGTTCGGATTTATCTGTGGTTCCTCATATGTTGAAACGAAATCACCTTTGTTGATCTCATCGTATGATGCTGTTATAGTTCCATAAGCAAAATTGTTTTCATAACCATCTATTCGAACCTTTCCGATTATTCTGACATGTTTTCCAAGATTTTCACCACTTTTGTTGTCTTTAATTTTATTGTTCCATTTGAATATGATCAATTCTTTTCCTATCAAATTTTTATCTTCAGAATTCAATTTTACATAAACTTTTTCGTTTGTGACCATCTGATAAGAATTTTTATATAAACCATCTATCTTTCCGATCTGAGGGTTCTGTAAAGAAAGGTATCCCGCTCTGAAAGCCAACTTTTTCGCAACAGCATACTCAACCGCATTTTTTATGGTATAACTTTTTGTTCTTTCAATCTTTTTAATATCTTCCCTTATCTGCTTCACTTTACCTATCTGTTCGTCTATTCCTGTTGAGGTTGTATATTCCATCTCTTTTTCCTGAACCTCTTTTTCAAAACCTATTTCTTCCTCTTTCTCTGTCATCTCCTTCTCTCCAACAGGTTGAACATTCTCTTGCAAAGTTGCATCAGCAACAACATCAGGTATTATAAACTCCTGTCCAGGATATATCCAATGAGGATCTTTGATCTTTTCTATATTTGCATTGTAAATATTTCTCCAGATAAATGGATTATTGTAATAATAACCGGCAAGATCCCATAAAGTATCTCCCTTTTTAACAACATGTATCTTCTGTCCGAAAATTGAAAGAGATAACATTATGGCTATCAATAAGAGGAATAACCATTTCTTCACTTCTCCTCCTTTTTAGATTGATTTTTAACCTGAATGAACTGGTATTTCAGAATACCTAAAATTTCATCAAACACTTTTTTTTCTTCAACTGTGAGTCCGCTCTCCATTTTTTTATAGATGAATTCAAGGATATCTATCGAATGTGAGGCACTTTCAAGATCGAGTTTCGTTTCAACACCAGGGATCTCAATAAGTTTCATATTTGCAAGTGATTGGATATAGAATGGATTGATAACATCCATAATCTCTATCTTCTTATCAGACAAGGTTCCCTCCATTTGTTGCGAGAATGTTCTTCTGATAGTATATGTTACCATTCCTGACAAATATTCTTGGAACTCTCGGTCCTATTCCGGTTAATATTTCATAGTTCAAAAGACCAGAAAGTTTTGCGAGTTCGTTTATAGAAATGTTATCACCAAAGATTTCAACCTCATCACCAACTTTTACATTTTCAACATCTGAAATATCGATCATCGTAAGATCCATACATACATTTCCAACAACTTTGACCCTTTTTCCTTTGAGAAACATATAAGATTTGTTTGAGAGCAATCTTGAATAACCATCTCCATAACCTATCAGAACCGTTGCTATCTTCATATTTTTTTCAGCAACAAAATTTCTGCCATAAGAAACAGTATCTCCCTTTTTTAAGTTTTTGATCTGACATATCCTTGATTTTAAAAACATAACCTGTCTGACCTTTATAAATTCTTTCAATCTCTCATCAGTATACTGTCCATAAAGCATTATTCCAGGTCTTACAAGATTGTATAAACTCCCCTTGATGTTCACTATTCCCGATGAGTTTGCAAGATGTCTATATTTAAAATTTATACCCTTTTCTTTCAGTTTTTTAATAATTATATCATATCTTCTTTTTTGTTCAATAGAAAAACCTTTATCCTCTTTTTCTGCTTCAGCGAAATGGGAAAAAATACCTGTAACCTGGATATTTTTTAGTTCCATAATTTTTGGAATCTCTCTTTCAGCATCTCTATAGGATATACCTGTTCTATTCATACCAGTATCAATCTCTATGTGTGCTTCGGTGATCCGATTTTTTCTTTTTGACTCCCTATCTATACTTTTTGCATAGGAGTATGATACAAGGTTTGGCATTATATTGTAATCGACAATTTTGGGAGCATCTTTTTCAAGTGTTGGACTTAGAATCAAAATTTGGTTGGGAATCCTGTGTATTCTCAATTCTATCGCTTCATCTATTGAAGCAACTCCAAAAATTTCAATATATGGTGATAAAACTCTTGTGATCTCTATACTATCATGCCCATACGCGTTCGCTTTAACAGCAGCGAGTATTTTTACATCTTTTCCTATAACTCTTTTTATAGTTTTTACATTGTAAAGTAGATTATCAATGTTAATTTCAGCCCAGGTTCTATTTTTCATAAACCTCTTTCAATATTGAATCTTTTGTAAAAATTAAAAATGTATCATCAAAAGAATATTTTAATTTCAATTTGTAATCTTTAAATGAACTCTCATATTCAAACAGAGAATCGAGTGTAATATCAAAATATCTTTGAAAAACTTTAAGTTCATAAGGAAAATAATTTTCCTTTCCATAAAATCCATCGATACGATTTTTCAGGGATAGAGTTTTTAAAAGTATCTCTTCTTTAGTCATCACCTTTTTATTCTTTAAATTCAAATCTGGAGGTTTTAAAAATAAACCAAGCAATATGGAAATGAAAATTAAAAGTGTTAAGAGTTTATAGAATCTGTTATTTTTCATCCTCTATCAAACTCAAATGGTTTTCCTCTGAAATCATAGTCTGATTCCATTTAGGTTCAAATACAAGGTTTATGTTAACATTTCCTTCTCCAGCGACCTCTTCTATTTTCTGTTTTAATTCATTTATCATCATAGAGGCAAGTGGGCATCCGGGAAAAGTAAGAGTCATATCTATAAAAACTCTGTCATTTTCAATTTTAAAACCATATATCAATCCAAGAGTCACTATATCCATACCTATTTCTGGATCTATAACCTCACGCATCTTCTCGACAATCATCTTTCTGTCCATAAAACCTCCATAAAGTTTAAATTTATCATATAGTTAAAATAAATCAATAGTTTAATTCAATATGTTTCTGTATCTCAAAAAGAATTTTTCATCCTTTCCATAAACACTATCGTATCTGTTTACAAGATCGTAGTAGATCTTTTCATCAAGAATAACTTTTCCTATATGGAAAGGTTTGCTTTTTGTCGTGAAAGACCTTTTAAATTCACTCAGCCCATCTTTTCCATCCTTCGTCCCGCCACCAAGAATCATTTTTTTGCTTCCAAGATTTTTTGCCAGTTCACATCCTTTATACAGGAGAAGGTTTGAAAGACCTTTACTCACTTCATCTTTTAACACTGTTGAAAGATGGTAATAAGAATTTAATTCATCTTCGATCAAAAACAATGATCCACCAAAATATTTTTCATTTTTATAAGAATTGAAAATATATGAAAATTTTAAATTTTTTAAGCTCAGAAAATATTGTTCGTTGAATTTTAAAAACTCTCTGCCTTTTTTTTCTTCAATCATATTTTTATAAAGTTTATAAAATTTTATAAACTCTTCTTCCCTCTTTTCTTCTGATATATAAAAATTTTTTCTTTCCGCCAGCCTTATTTTATTTCTTACTGAACTTTTAAACTCCCTTGTGTATCCATCGAAAAGATCAATATAGAAAACCTCTCTTATATATTCTATCCTAAAAAGATCTGATTCTGGAAGAGGGAAGAAAGGGTTGAATCTTATTAATCCAGCTATAAGATTCTCCTTTTTTAAAAGGTTAAACAGTTCTTCAAAAAATGGTTCCGTAAAATCTTTATCCTGGTTTGATGTATAGAAAGAAGAATATCCATAAGGGGTTTCAAAATCTCTGTATTTTCTATTAATCAACAGGATCAAAAAAACAAGATCACCATTTTTTTCTTTAAAATATAATTTTGCATCACCATAAAGTTTTGCGTATTCTTCTAAAAACTGTAACTCTTTTATATTATAATCTTTTAGAAGGTTGTTCCAGTTATCACTTATCCTAATCAAAATCTCTCACAGGTTATAAAAATATTTGTTATCAAGAATCCTGTATTGGATCGCTTCAGATATATGCTCATCTTTTATATTTTCGTCTCCCGCAAGATCTGCTATAGTTCTTGCAACTTTAATGATTTTTGTTATCGATCTTGGAGAGAACGAATAATGTTTCATCGCTGTTTCAAGTAAAAGTTTAGAATCTGAATCGAGTTTACAAAAAATTTTTAAATATTTTGAAGTTAAATGTCCATTTCTTCTGATGTTTTTTAGATCTTTATACCTTTCTTCCTGTTTGTTAACAACATTTTGAACTCTTTTCCTGATATCTTTTGATCTCTCGACCTTCTCTTCATCAGATTCATTCAAAAAATCTATCCTTGGAACTTCAATATGAATATCGATTCTATCGAGTATCGGTCCTGAAATTTTTGAAAGGTATTTCTGAATATCATAGGGAGTACACTTACATATATGGTTAGGATCTGAATAATAGCCACATCTACATGGATTCATCGCTGCAATCAAAGTGAACCTTGAAGGATAAACGAACGTGTTCTGTGCCCGTGATACTGTTACATATCCATCTTCAAGTGGTTGTCTTAACGATTCTATTATATTCTTTGAAAACTCGGGGAATTCATCAAGAAATAAAACACCGTTGTGGGCAAGTGAGACCTCTCCTGGATGTGAGTCCTGTCCACCACCTATCAGAGCAACATCAGAAATAGTATGGTGCGGACTTCTAAATGGTCTTTCCTTAATTATTCCTTCGTTATCTTTCAAAAGTCCTCTTATCGAATATATTTTTGTTGTTTCAAGTGATTCATCATCTGTCATTTCAGGTAAAATCGTTACAAACCTTTTGGCAAGCATCGTTTTCCCTGTGCCGGGTGGTCCGATCATCAAAACGTTGTGACCTCCAGATGCTGCTATCTCAAGTGCTCTTTTCTGTAATAAAAGACCTTTAACATCCTCAAAACCAAAATCGTATTCGAAATTTTTCTCTGTTTGGTCTTTGTTTTCATAAGGTTTTATCTCCTTTATACCCGATAAGAATTCAACAACTTCTCTTAGATCTTTAACAGGATAAACCTTCATTCCTTTTACTACGGATGCCTCTTTTCTGTTTGAATATGGTAAAACGATTTTCCTTTCGCCTTTCTCATAGATAGACGAAACTATTGCGAGGATCCCGTTAACACCTCTCACTTTTCCATCGAGTGCAAGTTCTCCTACGAAAATATAATCATCAGAAAAATTTTTAACTATCCCCAGAGATTTCAAAAGCGAAACAGCAATCGGAAGATCAAAATATGAGCCCTCTTTTTTTATATCCGCAGGTGCAAGGTTCACTGTTATTCTTCTATCAGGAAACGGAAAATTTGAGTTTTTTATAGCGCTTCTTATCCTCTCTTTTGATTCTTTAACTGTCCTTTCTGCAAGCCCAACAATGTTAAAGGCAGGTAATCCATTTTGAACATCCGTTTCAACTTCAACAACATAACCTTCAATACCCCTTATCCCTGCTGATTTTAGTGTTGAGATCATAAATTTTTTCCAACCTCCTCCTTACAACCCCATCGGAAACAGATCTTATAACATCTGGAATCTCTCTTACTTTTTCATAATATTTTTCTTTATCATTTTTCTTCAAAAACTTCAGATAGTTATAAAAAAGTTTTGTGTACTCCAGTAACCTGTACGAAGTTTTCAACTTTTCACAACTTCTTTCAAAAATTTTTTCTCTGTCTTTTATATTAACAGTTTTCTCACCTTTTATATAATGAAACATTATTCCATTGTTTCTATCTTTATTTATCATACTTTCATATCTTCTGACAATCTCTTTTTTCTTTTTTTCACTCTTCAAAAATCTTGTTAAAAAGAAGACGGATTCAGTCAAAAGATAACCGTTTCCTATCTGAACTCCGATGTTGTATGCTTTAAGATAATAATCTTTTGATTGTTTATATTTTTTTTTCATAAGATTCAATCTTCCAAGATTGTTGTAAACCATCCAAAGCCCGAGTTTGTTGTTCAATTTTAAAGCGTTGTCGAGTGATTCGAGAAGATTGTACTCAGCATCAAGAAATTTACCCTGTTCCATATAAACAAGTGCTATCCCACTCTGACTTCTAATGGAACCGTATAGATCACTGTAAAAATGTTTGATATCGATTGATTTTAAATAACATTCCAAAGATCTTTCAAAATTACCCATATTCAGATAAACAAAACCTTTCGCATCATAATATTTTGCAAGATCAAGAGTCATCTCTTTTTTAAAGTTAATCAACTGGTTGTATTTAACTATTGAAAAATGTTTTTCTGCCAGAGTTTCCTTTTCTTTTTCAAAACTCTCTTCCATCCTGTTGTAGAATTCCCTTGACAGATCAAGGTATTTGAACACCTCATCTATATTTTTCCCCATCTTAAAAAATACCATTCCTATATGTCTTGATGCTCTCGATTTCTCAAGAAGATTTGCGCTTTTACTTTTTAAAACTTTGAAAGAATAATTTAAAGAATTTTCAAACTCGTTCAGATAATAGTATCCAGATGAAAGTTCGTTGTAAAGTTCATATCTTGAAATTTTTTTGTTGTTACCTTTTAACCTTTTTTCAACCTGTTTTAAGATCTTTATCCCATCATTACTTTTCCCACCCTGAACAAATATCTTTCCAATATTCAAATCTATTAAAAGTTTATCATCTCGATTATTCATCCTTTTCTTTGCATCCTTTAAAAACAGATAAGATTTTTCGAGTGAGTTTATACTCTGCATCTTTAAAAGATGTAAACCCTTTTCAAGATGTATATAACCTTCTTTATAGAGTTGTATAAAAATTTCAACTATTTCAGGATCGAACTGGGATTTTGAATTCTTTTTAATTTCCCGTATAGCGTTCTCTTCACTCTTTATCTCTTTTTTATAACTCCTCCCTGAAGTCATAGCATCAAAAGAGTCAGCAACAGCTATTATTCGTGAAAAGAGTGGAATACTTTTCCCTTTTAATCCATCAGGATAACCTTTACCATCGTACCTTTCATGGTGATGTTTTATCGCCTCCTGGAGTCCGTTTACATATTTGAAAGAACCGAGTAGATACGCACCATAGACCGAGTGCCTTTTTATTTCAGAAAATTGAAATCTGTTCAACTTCCTTTTACTGTTCAGGATTGAGATTGGGACTTTAACTTTTCCAATATCATGTAGAATTGAAGCAAGATATAAAACATCAAGATCTTTTTTGGATAGCCCCAGCCTTTTGCCGATCAGAACAGAGTATCTCTGGACTCTTTCAGAATGACCTATTGTGTACTCATCTTTTGCATCTATAACATCTGAAAGATACTTTATAGTGTTTAAAAAAAGTTCTTCGTTTTCAAGTGAATTTGATAATTTTTTAATATCCTTCATAATAAAAATGGAGGCGGCGGGAATCGAACCCGCGTCCAAAGATAGATGTTCAGTTCTTCTACATGCTTAGCATCCACAGGGTTATCCTGATCGGCTGGATGCTACCTTTCAGGATTTTTGCCCTTCTCTTTTGGTATGAACTGGGCAGATCATACCAGCAGTCAGGATAGATGAAGGTCACTTCAAAACCCCTGACTGGTTCTGAAAGACCCTGCCGCTAAATTATGCGGCTAAAGCGAAATTGTTGTCTTTTCTTTTTTGCCGGTTTTTTTACGAGACACCAGCAATCTCGGCATGCTTCCCCTGAACAAGATTATCCCTGTCGAGACCAATTTCGCCCCCCAATATTATAATAACTGAATTTTTGATTTTTTCAACTCAAAAATTTTTTATTGAAATATTTTTTTTTGAATATATAATTTAAAAAGGGAAATGAAAAATATCTTTTTAAACAGATCAAACCTTTTAAAATTTATCATCCTGATAAACACTTTAATTTTTTTCATATTCGTTTTGATATTTTTAAAACAGATAAATATTGTTAAACAGGAAGAGGATAAAAAGATTTTCAACTCTCTTGAACACAACCATGAATATTTTAAAATAAAGAAACAAAATCTTTATGAAGATTTAGAATTTATAAGTTATCTTTACACGATAAACGACTTTCTGAAAAACAGTTCAGATCCTTTTGTCAGAGAAAGATTTTTAAATAAGGTAAAAGAGATCCACAACGCTTACAACGAGATAGTTTCAATAACTCTATTTGACAGGGATAACAAACTTATATTTTCTGAAAACAACGAGAATTATTCGGACACAACACTCCTTGTAAGTTCAACCATAGAAAAAACAATAAAACTTTCAAAAATAAAACCTTCCGGTGAAAAATCCATTTTCGATGCATACATACCAGTTTTTGATAAAACAACTCAAAAATTTATCGGCACGATAGAACTCGATATCGATTTTTATAAATTTTATTCTTTCGAAAAGGGACATTTTTTCCCTTTTAAAGATTTGAACACATATTTTATACAACTCGATAGAGAATCCCTCTACTTTTTTCAGATAACCGATTATAAGCCCGAGATAAAATTTCACGAAATTTACGATTTTTCAAACATTTTTGAAAATCTTGATATACAAAGTACTTTTGTTCTGTACTCACAAAAGGAAAACAAAAAATTTTATTCATCAATGGTAAAAGTTGATGAAAACGAATATCTCATAGCATGTATCGATTATAAAAAATATGTATCAAACATAATACGGGTTTTATTGTACACTTTCCTGTTTTTCATTTTTATCACAACCTTTTTTGATCTCGTTTTAATCTTCATATATCTTTTGATAAACAATTTTCTCTACAGAAAGGAAATTGAAAACAAAAAAGAGATCGAGAAAACGAAAAAATATCTGGAAACTCTTTTAAATTCATCACCTCTTTATATACTTGATATCACACAGGATTTAAAAATCAATTTTTTCATAAACGATTCAGCGAAAATCTTTTTCAACTCTGATAAAAACAATTTCGATTTCAGGAATATTCTTTTAAAAGAGGATTATGCTAAGTTAAAAAATTGTGTGGAAAAATTTTACCAAGACAAAGATAAAAATTTCGATTCCTTTGAAACAAAAGTAAAAGTTGATCTCGATGAAAGATATTTAACTTTTCTTCTTTCTCCTATAAAAGATCAGGATGGTGAGATATTATCAGTTCTTGTTATAATTTCTGACATTACGGATCTGAAAAATTATGAACTCGATCTTGAAGATAAAAATAAAAAACTTCTCTTTACATTACAACAACTCGAATCCACAAATGAAGAGTTGCAAACATCTGAGGAAGAACTCCTTGCAACAGAGGAAGAATTAAAATATCAGATTGAGGAACTTGAAAAGAAAAGCAAAATTTTACATGAGACGGAAGAAAAATTCAAAATCGCTCTAAAAAACTCTAATATTTCTGTTTTTGTTCAGGATAGAGATTTAAAATACAACTATGGTTTCAATATTCCAGACAATATCCCATTTGAAATGCTTTTTGAAAAAGTTGATGATGATATTTTCAAAGGAAAAAATGTTGAAAAATTCATAAGGATGAAAAATCTTGCGATCACAAACGGAGAAAAGTTTTCAGGTGAGATAGAACTGATATTCTTCAAGACAAAGCATTACTTTTTCTACACAATAGAACCTTTCTATTCAAAAGATGAAAAAATTTCAGGTGTTCTAACTGCACTTCAGGATATAAGTGAGAAGGTTGAGATGCAGAAAGAGTTGATGCAGGTCTTCAAACTTGAAGCACTTGGAAATCTTGCCGGAGGTATAGCACATGATTTTAACAACATTCTTGCTGGAATAATCGGAAATGCAGAAATACTCGATATGAGGATCGGTGATGATCAGGAACTCTCAAAGTATATTAAAAGTATAATAAAAATTTCTGAAAGTGCTTCAAAACTTACAAAACAACTTTTGTCATTCGCAAGAAAAGGTAAATATCAAAACATAGACTTTTCGGTTCATAAAATCATAAACGAAGTATGCGATATACTTGAAAGAACGATAGACAGAAGAATAAGGATTGAACAACATCTGAAAGCAAAACCATCCTCAATAAAGGGTGATCCATCACAAATAGAGACAGCGTTGATGAACCTCATAATTAATTCAAAAGATGCCATAATGGAAAAAGGCGGGGATGGTAAGATAGAGATCAGAACTGAAACCATAATCGTTGATGAAAATTTCAACAGGTTTCTGAACACCAAACTTGAAAACGGAACCTATATACATGTTTCAGTTTCAGATGATGGAATCGGTATGGATGAGGAAACAAAAAAACACATATTTGAACCATTCTTTACAACGAAGGATGTTGGAAAAGGGACAGGACTTGGTCTTGCGAGCGTTTACGGAACAATAAAAAACCATAAAGGATACATCGATTTTTACTCCGAAAGATTCAAAGGAACAACCTTTAACATCTATCTTCCTTTATCGACCACAGAGATCGAAGAGGAAGTTGAAAAGGAAGGTGAAACAACATTGAATTTGAACATGAAAAAATCGATACTCATAATAGACGACGAGGAATCGATAAGAAACAGTTGTAAAGAGATGCTTGAGAAAGAAGGTGTTAAAGTTTTAACTGCAAAGGATGGAATCGAAGGAATAGAGATTTTTGAAAAAAACAGAGAAGAAATCGATCTGGTGATTCTGGATATGATAATGCCTAAAATGTCTGGAAAAGAAACTTTTATAGGTATAAAGAAATTGAATAGGGATATACCGATTATACTCTGTTCCGGTTATTCTGAGGAAGGAGAAGCTGAAGAGATTATCAATATGGGAGTTGAAGCATTTCTGCAAAAACCATACAGGATGAAAACTTTGATAGAAACTATAAAAAAAATATTGAAATGATCATATCTCGTTAAAATGGTGTTTGACACTTTTTCCAGTAATCATAAAAATCGTATCCTCTGCAATATTGGTTGAAAGATCAGCGATCCTTTCAAGGTTTTTTGCAACATCTATCACTGCAATATCGATAAGAGAATTTTCCTGACACTTGTTGAGGCCTGAAATCATTTCCTCAACAATTTTGTTTCTCAAAAGGTCAACCTCATCGTCCTGATTTAAAACTTCTTTTGCAAGAGTTATATCTCCATCTACAAAAGATTTTATACTCTTTTCAAACATCATCTTTGCAACAGAACAGATCTTTTCAAGATCTCTATTTTTTTCAAAAATCTTTTTTCCTTTTAAACTATCGATCCTCGAAGAGATGTTTACACAATGGTCTCCGATCCTTTCAAGATCATTGTTTATTTTCAAAACTGTAAAAAGTGCTCTCAGATCTGAAGCAACCGGTTGATTGGTCGCTATTATTGAGACACATTCATTTTCTATTTCCACCTCTTTTCTGTTTGCAAAATCCTCCATCTCTTTGATAACCTTTTCAGCTATACTTTTATCGTTATTCTTTAAAGAAAGTATAGAATCTTCAAACATCTTTTCTATAAACAAGGAGTAATCGATCAACTCCTTTTTCAAACTTTCGATTCTTTCTTTTAGCATAAAAACTCCTTATCCGAAAATACCTGTTATATACTCTTCGGTTCTTTTGTTTTCAGGTGCAGTAAACATTTTTTTCGTTTCTCCAAACTCCACTATCTCTCCAAGATATATAAAAAGTGTATAATCTGACACTCTACCTGCCTGTGCTATATTATGAGTCACAATTATTATTGTAAGTTGTTCTTTTAAAACTTCAAGTAACTCTTCTATCTTCTGTGTTGACTTTGGATCGAGTGCTGAAGTTGGTTCATCTAAAAGTAAAACTTCTGGATCGTTTGCAAGAGCTCTTGCAATACACAACCTCTGCTGTTGCCCCCCTGAAAGAGATAAAGCACTATCAAACAATCTATCTTTAACCTCATCGTAAAGCCAGACATCTTTTAAGCTTTTTACAACTTTTTGATCGATAAAAGATTTATCTTTTATCCCTTTTACTTTTAGACCAAAAGCAACATTTTCGTATATCGAAAAGGGAAATGGATTCGGTTTTTGAAAAACCATTCCTATCTTTGTCCTCAAAAGCGAAAGATCAATATTTTTATCGTTGATGTTCATTCGATCAAAGATTATTTTGCCTTCAACCCTTGCATTATAAAAATCGTTCATCCTGTTAAAAGATCTTATGAGTGTTGATTTACCACAGCCGGAAGGACCAATAATAGCCGTCACCTTATTTTCATAAATCGAAAGGTTTATATTTTTAAGAACCTGTTTTTCGTTGAAATAAAGATTAAAATTTTCAACTTTAATTTTTTCATTCACCATTTTCTCTGCCTCCTGAGTTTCTGTCGTATAAGTATCGCTGAAAGGTTCAAAATCAGAACAAGCAATAATAGAACAAACGCTGATCTGTATGCTATAGGGATCTGTTTGTCAGGTGAAACTCCTTCGGTTACAAGACCATAGATATGATAAGGAATAGCCATAACTTCACTTGAAAGTGATTTAGGTAATTTCCTTGAATACAATGTTGCTGCTGTAAACATTATCGGTGCCGTCTCTCCAGCTATTCTGCCCACACTCAGTATCAACGATGTTAGAATGTTTGGAAAAGCAACTGGAATAGAAATTTTATATATCGTTTCAAACTTTGAGCAACCCAAAGAATACGCTGCCTCTTTAAAAGTTATTGGAACACTTTTTAACGATTCTTCAACAGATTTAATTATTATAGGTAAAGATAAAATTGCAAGAGTTAAACTTCCGGATAAAAGTGAAACTTCAAGAGAAAATTTTATCACAAAAAACGATAACCCGAAAAGTCCAAAAATTATAGATGGTATACCGGAAAGTGTTGTTATAGAGGTTTTTAAAAGATCAACGAGAAATTTTGGTTTTCCATATTCTGCTAAATAAACCGCTGTTATAACACCAACTGGAAAAGAAAAAATTGTTGAAAGGATTGTAAGATAAAATGTTCCAACTATTGCTGGGAATATTCCTCCTTCCGTCATTCCATTCTTCGGAAAAGTGAACAAAAATTCTGGGAAAATACCTCTATACCCATTTTTAAAAATTGGAACAAGAAAAATCAATAGAGAAGATATAGTTAGAATAGTTGTAACATATATAAGTATCTCAAAACTTTTTTCTTTAATCTTTTTCATCCTATTCTCTTTTCAAATTTTTTATGAATCTATTTGATATCAATGTCAAAACAAGTGTCAAAAACAAAAGAACAAGTGCTATACCATAGAGAACATAAAAATGTGTTGTCCCGACCGCAGTTTCTCCCATCTCAGCAGCGATCGTTGCTGTAAGTGGTCTGACAGGAGAAAATATCGAATTTGGAAAATTCATCGCACCACCTGCAACCATAAGGACTATCATCGTTTCACCTATAGATCTTCCGATTCCCAAAAGGAGCGCTGAAATCAACGCTCCCTTTGTATAAGGTATAACAACTCTTGTGATCGTATCGAATTTTGTTCCACCAAGAGCATAGGACGCCTCTTTCAAAGCTGATGGAACAGTTGAAAGTGCATCCTCAGTTAAACTTGAAATTATTGGGATGATAACTATACCAAGTATAAACGATGCTGTGAAAAGGTTTAACCCTGTTGGAATATTAAAAAATCTCCTGATGAATGGACCAATGAAAACTATTCCAATAAATCCGAATATCACTGATGGTATGGAAGACAAAATTTCGATAAAAGGTTTTAAAATTTCTTTTGTTTTCAGATTAGCATATTCCGAGAGAAAAATCGCAGACCCAACACCAAGGGGTAAACCAACGAGTATAGATCCTAAAGTCACAAATATAGAGGAAACGATAAAATTAAATATCCCGAACGATGGAGGATCCATCGTGGGATAATATTTTCTTCCAAAAATGAAGTTTGTAAATCCAACCTCTTTAAAAGCGATATAACCTTTTGAAAATATATCGTAAACTATCAAACCAAGAATTATAATCGAGATCAGAGAGATACTGTGGATCAAAAATGTTGCAAGACCATCTCTTAATTTTCTTTTTTCCATATTACTTCAAAGGTATATAACCAGTTTCCTCAACTATTTTTTGTCCTTCATCTGAAAGAATAAAATCTATAAATTTTCCAACATTACCTTTTGGTTTTCCGTTCGTATAAAGATACAAACTTCTTGCAATTTTGTATGTTTTGTTGTTGACACTTTCCTTTGAAGGATAAACACCTTCAACTTTGAGTGCTTTTACACTCTCGTTAACAAAACCGATTCCAAGATAACCTATTGCACCCGGGGTATCCTTCACCGTTGACAGAACAGCGTTGTTTGATGCAAGAAGGAGAGCATCCTCTCTATATTTTGCGTTTTCAAGAACCTTTTCGTTAAAAACTTCAAAAGTACCTGATGATACATCTCTTGAAACAACAACTATAGACATATCCTTTCCACCCAACTCTTTCCAGTTTCTTATCTTTCCAGTATAAATATCTTTCAATACCTTCAAACTAATTTCAGAAACAGGATTTGAAGGATGAACAACTATTGAAAGAGCATCGTTTGCGATTATCGTTTCATAAACATTGATTCCATTTTCTTTTGCCTGATAAATTTCTTTCTCTTTAATTTTTCTTGACGAATTTGCGATATCAACTTTTCCCTCTATAAGGTTTGAGATACCAACTCCACTTCCTCCACCTCTTACAGTTATGTTTATTGAAGGATTTTTATCCATAAACACTTCAGATGCCTTTTGAACGATTGGAAAAACTGTTGTTGAGCCAGACACTGTTATTTCATTACCTTTTGGGAAAACCGATATTAATGATATCAGTGAGATTAAAATTAAAGTTAATATTTTTTTCATCTTTCACCTCCTATTGTAACGTATTTGAAAATTTCCATTTCATCTGGAAAACCATACCGTTTATATCAACTTTCGTTGTATCTTCATACATCGTTCTATCGTATGAAAGTTGCATTATGATTCCATTATCTTTAAAGAAATTCAAATTTGTCCCTGCGATGATCCTTTGATGTCCGTCATCATCAACATCGATGTTTTTGTCCCACTTATCATACCTTACTACAAATTCAACAGGAAGATTTATAAGATTTCTTGTGTTTACAAGCCCTATTCCAGAATACCCATTACTGAAAACACTGTCGATTCTGTTTGAAACATACTCAAAAGATAGGGAGAGAAAATCATAATTGAATTTTATCAGTCCAACATAAGCCATTCTCAAACTATCTGAAATTAATGTATCAACACTTTCTGGGGAAAGTAATGTCTTATCCTCATAGAGTATCGATCCACCCAAAGTTAATCCAGCAAAAGGAACAAACCTAAGATTTGCCAGAAATGCTGGATTCAGATCAACGGAAGAATCTGTTTTTTTGTAACCTTCGCCGTTCATAACTGAAAGCGCATAAAAACCAAAACCACTTGGCAGGAGACCATTGAAGGAAACTCCATAATCAGCCGAGTTTACAACCTTCTCTTTATCACTCAACTCCGTTTCATAGACCGGATACTCATAATCATATACTGTTCCAAAAAAATTCTTTATCAAACCAAAATTTACTGTGCTATTCTTCAAGGGAAGATTTGAAAAATCAAGATATGCATATTTTAAGCGAACGGATGCTCCCTCAACACCATCCTTTAAAGAAACAAAATCAAGTGTAAACCTTCCTTTTATATCATCTCGAAACTTTGGTTCAACAGTAAAATATCCTCTTGGAGAGTAGATCTGGTTTTTTGTCAATACGAATTCACTTTCATTTGTAAACGTTGCCTGATACCTGCTCCAGATTTCAAAACTATATTTAGTTTCTCCAGCAAAAATAGTTGAAAAAATCAGTATAAGCAAAAACAGTAGTGAAAGTTTTTTTAATTTCATCATACCTCCTTTTTGTTATTTTCACCTGGAATATAAAATAGAATTGTTAATTTTCTGTTAAGATTATGTTAAATTTTATTTTCTGGATTTGTAAAGAAGAAAGATACTAACAAACAAAAATATAAAATTTGGAAAAAGAAAGATCGTGAAAGGATTCCCTTCACCGTTCGACGCAGCAGATCTAAACCCCTGTAACACTCCCCAGTATAAAAAAGAAAGTAAAACGCTTATCGAAAGTCCAAAAATTATACCTGTGTTTTTTGTATTGATTACAAAACTTGCCGATATAATAGTGATGATTATATTTATAAATATAAAATAGAATCTGTAGGAAATTTCCGTTTCCTGTTTTGCCGGGTCGCCTTTACTTTTTAAAATTCTGTTCCTTATCTTCAAAAGTTCCGAAATCTTATAAATTTCAACATTTTCTCTATCAAAAATCATTTCATCAGGTTTTACGTTCAAAACATCAAACATCTCTCTGTTTTCAAAAGTTTCGAAACGATTTTTTTCAAGATCATAAATCTGACAACCCTCAAATATCCACTTTTCATCACGAAAAATTCCCCTTTTCGCTCTGATGAACAACTTCAAATTCTTATTATCATCCATCCTGAATAGTTCCGGATTCCTGATAAGCATATTTTTAACTGAAAAATACTCTCCCTTAAGGATTGTTCTTTCATCCTGTACGAATATAAAATCTTCTCTGGTGATCAGATCAAATTCTTTCGATTCCTTTATCTCTTTATATCGTTTTGTTGAATATGTTTCTATATTCTCTTTTAAAAAGAACTGTATAAAAGATAAAAGGATAACCAGAAAGAACAATGGTAGAAGATATCTATAAATAGAGATCCCACTCGCTTTTATAGCAACAAGTTCATTATTTTTTATCATGATTCCAATGGTTATAAAAATTGAGACAAGTATCCCTAAAGGAAAAAGAAGAGTTAAAAGCGAAGGTATATAAAAAATGTATAGAAAAAATATCTCCTTTAAAGTTTTTCCTGACTGAAGGTAAGCCGAAAGGTTATCAGATATATCAACTATTAAAAATATGAATATGAAAAGAAACAGAACTATGATTAAAAATAAAACAAAATTCTTTAGAAGGTATCTGTCGAGTATCTTCATTTTTTAAAAATCCTTAAATCTTTAAACATAAAATAAAAACAAAAGATTAAAGTTAAAATGTTTGGGAACCAGATCGTTATCGCAGGATTTACAAATCCGTTATCAGACAGTTGTTCTCCAAGAACAAGAAGAACATAATAGAAAACGAAAAGCATAGTAGAAATCGCAAAACCTATTGCAAGAGAGGATCTTTTCAACCTTATACCTATTATCCCACCAAGTAAAACGAAAGCAAAAACTCCAGAAGATATTGAAAATTTTTTATGTATCTCAACAAGATACCTGTATACAGATTTTTTTCTCCTGATATCATAATCTCTTCCCTTTTTGTTCTCATAACTCCTATCTAAATTTTTGATACTTTCGATAAGCATCTTAATACTCATCTCTCGATCACCTCTTACATCAAATCCCCCCTCAACTATATCCCCTGAAATTTTTATATTTTGAACGAAAGTCGAAAAAGAACTCTTTTTATATTTACCATCTGAAACGATTTCAAAAATTTCTCCATTTTTCATATACACTGAGATCTTGTTAGCACCTTTTAGCATCGAGATATGACCACTATCCGCCTTTATAAAAATTCTATCTTTTATGATATTACAACCTGAAAATGAGTTGTCATTCCTTATATCATTAAAATAAAAGTATACTTCACCATCATAACTTTTTTTGAATATTCCTTTTTCTACATTGACAGCAGGCCTGAGATTCAATATTTGAATGAACAACTGTTTTACCTTATGGTTTGAGTATGGAACAACAACATCAGATATCATGAACGTTAAAATAAAAAGTATTACTGAAAAAAAAGTTAAATTGAATATGAATCTATAAGGGTTTATTCCAGATGATTTCAATGCTGTTATCTCAAGATCAGACGACATTCTCCCAAAAGTCATAATTGTTGATACGAGAACAGACATGGGTATCGATAAAAATATTATGAATGGAAGATTGTAAATGAAGAGTTTTAAAACTATCAAAAAAGGAATGCCTTTCCCTATCAAAAGGTTTACGAGTTCGAAAACTCTGTTTACAAGAAGAACAAAAATTATTAAAGATAGTGCAAGAAAAAATGATGGGAAAAAATCTTTTAAAATCATTCTATCGATAATTTTCATAACAAATATAATATCTTAAAAATTTTTCAAGTAAACAATCATCTAAAAATTTCAGGTTTTTTTTCTTTGTAACTATAATAGGATTCCTTTGAAAGGATTACATGATCGTATACCTCTATTCCCAGTATCTTTCCTGCTTCTATAAGGCGTGTTGTAACAATATCATCTTCATCAGATGGATCAACATTGTTCGAAGGATGATTATGGACAACTATAATTCCACATGCTCTATCAACGATAGGATCAGAAAAGACCTCTCTTGGATGAACGAATGTTGTATTCAGAGTTCCTATAAAAACGGTTCTTTTCTGTATAACCTTCATCGAGGAATCCAGACTTATAACTATAAAATTTTCCTGCCTTCTTTTTGAAATCTCCTTTAACAATAAAAACACATCTTTTGGTGAAGTTATCCTTTTTTCTTTCTCCCTTAATCTCCTGAACAGTTCAAAAATCGAGAACAACCTTACTCTGTCATCATTTTCAAGTTCAGTTAAAGAATCGCATGAAATTTCAGGAAAATCTGTGTAGATCTTTTCAATAGTTTTTACAAGAGTTTCTTCATTATAGTTTCTTTTTAGAATATTTTTTAAAATATCAACATCTTTCAAATTCTTATACTCTATATTTCCCGACATAAATCCCCTCCTTAAAAAAGTTTTTTTACTTCATAATCGAAAAATTTTTCTACCAGATTTTTTTCACCAAAAAACTTTTTTAATCCCGCTTTTATACTTTCTTCGATCTTTTCTTTATTTCCCTTATAAAAAAAGATTTCCAGTTTTTTATCACCAATCAGTTTCACATTAAAAACACCTTCAGCATTTTTTTCCAAAAAAATTTCAAAACATCTTATGGGATATGCATACTTCTCAGCACCTTTGGTCTCAAAAATTGCAAATTTTTCAAAAGAGTAATATGGATATGAGAATATTTCGAATCCATTACACTCTCCCTTTTTAAGGAAAAACATCTTAAAATCGTTATCCTGATACGAATAAAGATTAAGAAAAGTTTCAAGATTTTTTAAAAAACCTTTTCTAACAAAACAGTTACCTTTATAATCCATAAAAAAGAACCTTTCAACATAAGGGTTTTCTGGATATACAAAAGAGTTGAAAGCAGACCTGTAAAACGATATTTCATCGATATCATCAACTAAAAATGGGATAACTATATCGGTTCTATATCTAAAAAAAACCTCAAGTGGAGATAACCTTTTAAAAAACTCTTTATCACCCAAAATTATGTTGTAAGGTTTTGATACAAAAATTTCAACAATCTTTTTGTTCGGGGTTTTTTCGTTGAAAAAACTTATTTCAAAATTGTTATTTATTCTTTTAAAATATTCAAAATCACTAAAAACTATCACAGATCTTTTTCTCTTCCTCATATAATCTGGATACACATTTTTTTCTATGATCTTTTTAATATTTTCAAAAAATTTCTCAAAATCCTTCATAATACTTTTTTGTTTCCCTGTTAAAACTTCTGATAAGATTTTTAAGATCCTGTATCTGCTCCTCGGAGTATTTGTAATAGGATGAAAAAACACTTTTGTTTGTAAGTAATGGATCCTTTATTATTTCCTCATATCTGTTGTAGAAATCTGTTCTGGGAACAGGTGTAAATTCGTTCAAAACAATTCTTACCCTTTTTTCTCTTAAAAATTTTGCTGTTCGAATAACATCCTCCAAATTTTCATTCGGAAGTCCAACGAGAATATAACAAAAAATCTTTCTTCCATCAAAACCGTTTTTCAACAACAAATTTAAAGCGCTTTCAATCTCATCAATATTAGTTTTATTACCGGTTTTTGATAGAATATCTTCTGATATTGTCTCTATTGAAAGTGAGATCATTCCAAGATTTATTCTTTTAAAAATATCCAGAACATCCTTTTCTATAAACCTTACATGTAAACCATTTGAAAAGTTGAATCTGAAAGTGTATTTTTTTTCGATTATCTTTTCAAAGAGAGGTAAAAAATGTTTATCCTTTCTAAAGAGTAAAGCATCGTCATAAAAAGTGATATCTTTAACTTTCAAACTTTCCAGAAGATCCAGTTGTCCCAGTATATTATCAAAAGGTAAACAGGAAAAATTTTTATACAGGACGGAAACAGCACAATAACTGCATCTATAAGGACATCCCCTTTGAGTTAAAACCGCTGCTGATTCGAGTTCAGAATAAAGGTCGTATGCGGGAATGAGTTCTTCAAGAGAAAAATTTTTTTTCACTTTTATATCAGTATTCTCGGCTAGAAACTTATACAGTGTATCCACATCGGAGGTGAAAACATGCGATACACCGAGTTCCTTTGCATGTTCAGGTAAAAGTTTCGCGTAAACTCCACCAACTATTATTTTTGTTTTCGGGGTTTTTCCCTTAACACTTTCTATCACCTCTTTTACACCTTCATACCAGTATGTCATCATCGATGTGATAAAAACATAATCATAATTTTTTTTTGAGATAAACTCTAAAAATTTTTCTTTTGAAACACCATATCTATAGTAAGGTCTTTTGAACCATTCAAAAACCTCATTTTTTTTAATCTTTTCTTTTCTAAACTTTCCTGTTGAAAAGAATTTACTTTTGTATCTTTTTTCGAGAAAAACAGATCTTCTATCCATAAAATCAAAATAGTCAAAGTCGATTTTGTTCTCTCTCAAAAATGATGCAACATACAAAAGTCCAAGAGGTTTTAACCAGTAATCGTAACAGGTAAAATCATATATTGGGGGATTTACTAAGAGTATTTGCATATTTGAAGATAAAATCACTCTTTGAAAACATTGAAGGAAAATTTTTATAGGACTTTATTCCAAGGATCAGAGTTCTTATATTGTCAACATAGGTTAAATAATTTTCCAATTTTGCAGGATCTATTGAAACATTTTTTTCGTTTTTAATTTTTAAAGGATTTATAAATTTATCATTTTTTTTCACCGCAAAGTGCAGATGGTATCCAGTTGCATAACCTGTTTTTCCAACATAACCGATAACTTCACCCTGCTTCACAAACTTTCCCACCTTTATATCTTTCGCATACGAATTAAGATGACAGTACTCACTCTGGTATCCATTTTCATGGTCTATTCTTATCGTCTTTCCACCGATATAGTTGTATCCAACAAAAATTATATAACCGTCAGATGCAGCATACACTGGAGTTTTCTTTGGAGCAGAATAATCAACAGCATAATGGGGAATATATCTTTTTAAAATTGGATGATACCTTTTCGAAGTGAAAGTGGACGATATTCTGTAATAGGTTGCAAGAGGTGATTTTAAAAATGTCCCTTCAAGAGAGTTGCCATTCTGATCGTAATAAATTTTACCGTTTCCATCATCATACAAAAATGCTTCATACAGATTCTCATCGTTTTCAAAAGATGCGTATATTATGTCACCATACTGGTAGAATTCATCATCTATATATTTTTTTTCAAAAAGTATTATAAATTTATCACCTTTTTTCACTTCTGAAAAGACGTCGAATCTCCAGTCAAAAACCTTTGTAAATTTTAAAGCCAGTTTTTCGGTTTCTCCTTTTTGTTTGATAGCGTTTACAATGTTATCTTCAACTTCACCTTCTATAAACTCTATCGAAACAGTTGGTTCGTTGCTTAAAATGTAAGAATTATATTTTGTAGTGTATTCAACGATATATGTTTTTGAGAGATCATTTTTGTATTCAAGCCTTCTAAAATTAAAATCTTCATCAGTAAAAATGAATATCTGATCGTTTATATCAATTTTTTTGGGAGGATAAATTTTTGAAAAATATTTTATTATCGAATCGATAACATCACTTTCAAGGTGAGATCTTCTTAAGATTCCAACGAAAGTTTCTCCTTTTGTGATCTCATATTTTACACCAACGTAATCTTTTTTTTGATTTTCAATATCCTTTTTTACCTCACCTTTAAGAAATCTAACATAAACAAAAGATGTCAGCAAAAAAAATAAAAATGAAAGATAAACAAACTTTTTCAATCTTTCAATCCACTCCTTGAATAACTCTCTATTATCTGTCTCTGAGCGATGAAAAACATTATAACAAGTGGTAGAACAACAAATGTTGATGCTGCCATAAGTAAGGTATAATTTGTTGATTGTTCCTGTATAAAATATGCAAGACCAACCTGAACTGGTCGAATCGAATCGGAGTTTGTCACAACAAGAGGCCAGATAAAAGAATTCCATGAAGATAGAATCGAGAATATCGATATGGTTGTTAAAGCTGGCTTTGAAAGAGGAACAACAACTTTAAACAAAAAACCAATATCAGAGTATCCATCTATCACAGCAGCATCATAAAGATCTCTTGGTATGGTTTTGAAATGCTGTCTTAAAAGGAATATTGAGAAAACGTTGGCCATCCAGGGCACGATCTGAGCATAGTAAGTGTCGATCCATCCCATCTTTTGTAAAATCATATACCCTGGAACAATGTAAACGGGCATGGGAATCATCATAAGACCAAGTAGAGAAACAAAAAGAATCTCACGACCTTTAAAATCCAATCTTGCAAAAGCATAAGCAGCAAGTATCGAAGTAAATAGTGTTCCAGCAAGTTGTGCAAGAGCGATAAAGATAGTATTCAAAAAATATCTTGTAAAGTTAACTTTGTTCCATGCTATAACATAATTTTTCAGTTGTGGATTTTCGGGGAAGATCGATGGTGGAAATTTAACCGCTTCGACAGGTGTTTTCAGAGATGTTGAAACCATCCAGAAAAATGGGAAAAGTATCGTTAACGCAATTATGATAAGGATAAGATAGGTAAAAAACATTGACAGGTTTATTCTTTTTAACCTATTCATAAAAGACATTTTTTTCTCCATATTTTTTCTGGACTATAGTTAAAAAAAGTATTATCAAAAATAGAATAAAAGCAATAGCTGTTCCATAACCATACTTTCCATAGTTGAACGCCATATCGTAAAGATAATAAACTATAACATTCGTTGTCCCAAGAGGTCCACCAGCAGGAGGCCCGGTCATCATCCAGACGGGAGCAAAAACCTGAAAACTCGTTATCGTTGTCATTATAAAAACATAGAAAGTTGTAGGTGAAAGTAATGGTAATGTTATGTGTCTGAAAGTTTCCCAGCTTGATGCTCCATCAATTTTTGCTGATTCATAATAGTGTTCAGGGATATTCTGGAGTCCAGCAAGAAAAATGATCACATTGTATCCTATCGACTTCCAGATTGTCATGACTGATAAAGAAAAAAGAGCGAGTGAAGGCCCTTCAAGAATCTTTGGGAGATCGGTTTGAAAAAGCATTTCAAAGATTCCCCTTGGTTCTTCAAGCCACTTTAACGGTGACATTCCAAGTGATGTCAGAATATAGTTGGCTATACCTATCTTTGGATGGTATATCCATTTCCATACGAACGAGATCGCAATTATCGATGTAACTTCTGGTAAAAAGTATGTTGTTCTGAAAAATCCTTTAAATTTTATTTTTTGGTTCAAAAGTATTGCAATGAACATTGATATTATGATCGTTCCGGGAAGAACCATTATAACATACCAGAGTGTATTCAATAATGACTGGTAAAATTTTTCATCTTTAAAAATTTCCAGATAGTTTCCAAAACCAACAAAAGATCCTTTTCCAGCTATTCCCCAGTTAAAAAAACTGATAAAAAAAGATAAAATTATAGGGAAAAACCTGAAAACAAGAAGAATGACAAGCGCAGGGGATAAAAAAAGTATCGCTTTAAAAAATTTTTTTCTTTCGTTCATATTATATTTAGATTTTATAACAATGAAACTTTTTGTCAACATTCCGGTTGACAAAATTTTATATTAAAATAGAATAGTTTTGTCAAATTAAAAAAGGAGTGTCTATGTTCAACATCAATAAGGAAAGGTTGATCAACGATTTTTTAAATATGGTCAGGATAAATTCTGAATCCTATGATGAAAAATTGATGGGTGATTATTGTAAAAAAATTCTCAAAGATGAATTTGGACTCGAAATATATGAAGATGACGCTTCGATAAAAATTGGATCCAATCAGTCCAACATCATTGCAAAATATAGAGGTAATCCTCGAAAAAAAACTTTACTCTTCTGCGCTCACATCGATACTGTAAAACCTGGGAAAAATATAAATCCTATCTATGAAAATGGTAAAATTTCATCTGATGGGAAAACGATTCTTGGTGCTGATGATAAATCAGGTATAGCATCACTTTTTGAGGCACTAAGAATAGTCAAAGAGAATGAACTCGATGTTCCCGATATCGAAATAGTTTTAACTGTGGCTGAAGAGGTCGGACTCAAGGGAGCAAAAAATCTTGATTTCTCAGTTTTGAAAGCAAGGGAAGGGTATGCTCTGGATAGTGAAGATATAGAGGGAATCTTCAACAGGGCACCATCTCAAAATTTCATAGATATAACAGTTGAAGGGATAGAATCACATGCTGGAATGTCTCCGGAAAAAGGTATATCAGCGATCAAAGTTTTAAGTGATGCGATTTCAAACATGCCGTTTGGAAGGATCGATAGCGAAACAACTTCAAACATAGGTGTTATAGAGGGAGGACTCGCATCAAATATCGTTGCAAAAAAATGTTCCGTTAAAGGAGAGGTTCGCAGTCATGATGAGGAAAGGTTAAAATATTATACTGAAAAAATCAAAGAGGCAGTTTACAATGCTATAAGTAAAAACAGGATTACCTTACCTGATGGATCTGTAAAAACTGCAACATGTAAAATTGAAATTGAAAAAGCATACTCTGCCATGTATGTGAAAGAGGATGAACCCGTTTTACAGAGAGCGATAAATGTTTATAAGAATCTTAAAATCCCCTACAGAATTTTAACAGGTGGAGGTGGTTCTGATGCAAACATTTTTAACGAACATGGCATAAAAACAGTTATCTTGGGAACCGGGATGAAAAATGTTCATACTGTTGATGAATATATTCTTGAAAACGATCTTATCATGTTAACCCGGATAATTTTAGGTCTGATGACTTACGATCAATAGTTTTTTTAAATTCTTATTGACATTTTTTTGTAAATCTTTATTATATAAAATCTATTTTTTTATTAAACTAAAAGGAGGATATTTTGGCTGATATTAAAACAGGTGACATCAGAAACATAGCAATCGTTGGACACAACGGAGCAGGTAAAACAAGTTTTGGTGAAACTATACTTTTTAATACAGGTTTCACAACAAGGTTGAACAAGGTTGATGAAAAAAATTCTTTGCTTGACTATACAGATGAGGAAATGGCAAGGAGTATAACGATAGGGCTCAAACTCGCAACTGTAAAATGGCAGGATAAAACTATCAATTTCATCGATACTCCTGGATTCGTTGATTTCTTTGGTGAGGTCATATCAGCATCAAAAGTTGTGGAATCTTTCATTTTCATCATAGATGGTTCAACGGGAGTCGATCTTGGAACTGAAAATGCATGGGAACTCAGAAAGAAAGAGAAACTTGCCGGACTTTTTGTTATCAACAAGATGAAAAGGGAAAATGTTGATTATGAAAAAGTTTTTCAGGAAATAAAAAATTCACTTTCAGAAAGTGCAACTCTGATCCAGCTCCCGATAGGAAGTGGACCAAACTTTAAAGGAGTAGTTGATCTTATCACCGGAAAAGCATACCTTTACGAAAACGGTAAAAAAAGTGAAACACAGGTTCCCGGTGACATCAAAGATTCTGTTGAAAAGATGAAAAAAGAACTCCTCGAACAGATTGCATCATCTGATGAAACACTGATGGAAAAGTTTTTTGCTGATAGTTTATCTCAAGAAGATATAAATACAGGATTTCTAAATGCAATAAAAAATGGAACACTCTATCCTGTATGTTTTACAGATTCGGTTGAGAACATTGGTGCTGACCTTGTGCTTGATTATATAATAAAATATCTACCTTCACCAGCGGATCTCAACACCAGAAGACCTCTCGAATCGGAAACTTATCCCGAAAATCCCGATCAGAACTCTCCTTTTGCAGGATTTGTTTTTAAAACAAACGTTGAAAAACATTTAGGTGATATAAACTTTGTCAGGGTATTTTCGGGTGTATTGAAATCAGGAAGTGAAATTTACAACAGTTCGAAAAATGTTACCGAAAAGGTCAACCAGATGTATATAAATATTGGAAAAGAAAGAAAAGAGATAGATGAGTTGACAACAGGTATGATAGGTGTTTTGGTAAAATTAAAATCAACAAAAACTTCTGATACGATATGTGATAAATCGATAAACATTAAATTCCCTCCTATAGAATTTCCTCACGCAAATGTTTCAATGGCAATAATCCCTCTTGCAAAAGGTGATGAGGAAAAAATTTCAAACGGTTTATCAAAATTGCATGAAGAGGATCCATCGTTCTATTTCAAGTTTGACCCTGAGATAAAACAAACACTCATCCATGGACTTGGAACGATACATCTTGAAGTAATAATAAACAAATTAAAGGAAAAATTCGGAGTGAACGTTAACCTTGAAAAACCAAGGATCAAATACAGAGAAACTATTAAAAAGACAGCATCAGCAGAAGGAAAACATAAGAAACAATCTGGTGGAAGAGGACAGTTCGGAGTGTGTAATGTTAAATTTGAACCACTTCCCAGGGGAACCGGATTCCAGTTTGTTGATGAAATTTTCGGTGGTGCGATCCCTGCAAAATTTGTCCCATCAGTTGAAAAAGGTATAAAGGATGCTCTTGAAAAGGGAGTCGTTGCAGGTTATCCGATAGTTGATGTAAAAGCTGTTCTTTTCGATGGAAAATACCATGATGTTGACTCATCGGATATCGCGTTCCAGATAGCTGGATCACTCGCTGTAAAAGGTGCAATACCACAGGCAGATCCTGTGATCCTTGAACCTATAATGAATGTAGAGGTAACTGTTCCAGAAGAGTATATGGGCGACATTATGGGAGATATCAACGCAAGAAGAGGAAAAATTCTTGGAACAGAACACGCCGGAAGATATCAAAAAATAAAAGCGCTGATACCTGAAGCTGAAATGTATCAGTACTCTTCACAACTCAGATCGATGACACAGGGTAGAGGAACATTCAAGATGGAATTTGAGACGTATGAAGAGGTCCCAAGGGAAAAGGTTTCAAAGATTATAGAGGAAGCGAAAAGATTTCAAGAGGAACAACAGGAGAAATGATCATTTCAGATCATATCTTTTTTCAATATACTGTTTAAAATTCTTCAATTTTTCAGAAAATTTGATGAAGAGAGCATCAAGAGTGCTCTCTTCATCCTGTAATATTCTATTTTTACCAAAAAGTTCAATCTTTTTGGCAAGTTCCATCAGATCGGAAAGGTTAAAATTTCCAACAACACTCTTAAACGCATGTGATTGTTTTGCAATCTGTTCAAAATCCCGTTCTTTTATCGCCTTTTCAAGCAAAGGATATCTCTGATCGTAATCGAACAAAAACGCTTTCAGGATATCCTTAAAATCATCTGAGTCCTTTCCAAAAAGTTCCTCAAGTGATGAAAGATCGTAATCCATAAATTTATGGTTTAAACCTGTAAGGTATCGTTGTTTTCATCTCTGCTGGAACTCCATCGATTGTTCCAGGATTGAATACCGCTTTGTATGCTGCCTCAACTGCTGCATTATCACATGCAGGGTTCAAAGATTTTATAACCTTTGCTGAAACAACTTTTCCATCTTTACCAACAACGACCTCAACAAAAACTGTTCCTTCAGCACCTATTTTTCTTGCTGCTTCAGGATATGCTGGCTGGATTATCTGTTTCGGGGTTGGCTGTATCACAACAGAAGGTTTCTTTTCCTCTTCCTTTTTCACAGTATCAACCGGTTGTTGCTGTTGCTGAACCTGCTGGGAAAGCAACTGTGATGCTGTTGGAGTTTTTACCTGTGTTTCCTCTTTCGGTTTAGTTTCCTCTTTTACCTCTTTTTTAACATTTTTACCGGTTTCAACAGTTTTTGTTTCCGTTGTCTGAACAGTTTCTTCAACTTTTGGTGCAGGGAACAGCAGAGCAAAATCTATTTTCTTCTGGTTCGGTTTCTCCACATAGAATATATCAAGATTTGAAATCGGTTCAATATTAGAAGAGTAAACATTATCAAACGATTTCAAAACATTGTTCGCTACGATAACCCTGTTTGGAACAAAAAGGAAAGCGTAAGGTTGATCATCAACGATTATCTGCTGGAACTCTTTCCAGTAATTTCTTGCTTCCTCTTTATCCATCGTTGTCATAGCAAGGTTAACGATAGAATCAACCTTTGGATTTCTGTAATCAACAAAGTTAAATCTACCGGTCTCTTTTACTGAAGACCAGAAAGGTAGTGGATTGAAATCCTCGTTTACCTGCCATGAAAGTATGTAAAGATCATAATCTTTCGAAAAGAGTTTCAAGATCAAGGAATCTGATGGTAACTCTTTTAAGCTGACATTCAAATCGGCATTTTTCAACTGGTTTGTAACCTCTCTTGCTACTTTAACGATCATGGCATCATTTTTATCGGTTATGATATTTAAAACAAACGGTTTGTTGTTGAACAGGTATCCTTTTACTGGATCCTTTTTCAGAATCTTTTCAATAAGTTTTATTCCATCTTTGTTGTAAGCAACAGGTTTAATCTCTTCAGAATAAGCCCAGAATGATGGGGTTATCGGACCGTTAGCAGGTATACCGTTTTTTATGGTATTCTTTATTAAAAGATCTCTATTTATCAGTTGTGAAACACCGATTCTGAAATCTTTTGAATCAAAAGGTTTTCTTGAAAGGTTGAATCCAATGTATGTATAGATGTTTCCTTTCTTCTGAATTCCGGTTACATTTTTTAACTTTGCTATCTCCTCTATGTTATCAGGGGTTATATCATAAACAAGATCAAGTTTTCCCTCTTTAAGATCGTTGATAATGGATTGCTGGTCAGTGTATATTCTGTAAACGATTTTATCAATGAAAGGTTTATCTTCCAAAGAATAGTTTTCATTTTTAACGAGTGATACATATTTTCCACTTTCCCATTTTTCGAGTTTGTATGGTCCATTTCCAACAGGTTTTGTGTTGAAATCTGAATACTGGATCTGACCTTTCTCTTTTTCAAGCAAATGCTTTGGAAGGGGTTTTATATTTGAATCAAAAAGTGCCATAGGATAAACCTTGTTGCAATAGAAAACGATTTTATCATCCGACAATACTTTAACAGAATCTATATTCTGTAATTTAGAAAACAATGGAGAATTGTTCTTTGGATCCTTAATGAGGTTGAATGTGAATTCAACATCATACGCTGTTACCGGCTGACCATCCTGCCAGACGACATCTTTTCTAAGATAGTATGTTATTTTTTTCAAATCCTCGGAGTATTCCCAGGAAGTTGCAAGCATTGGAACTATGTTTCCGTTGATATCATTTTTATGAAGTGGAAGAAAGAGCATATCAACAATTTCGTTGTGTGCTATGAATGATGGATATATCGGTGAAAGGTTTTCAGGTTCTCCAACTATCCCAACAACTATTTCTCCTCCTGGTTCTCCCACCTGTGGTGCTCTCGATACCTTCTTTTCACACGAGATAACAAGAATTATCGCCAATAGGATAAGAACTATTTTAGATATTTTAGAAAATTGCCTCATCAATCCTCCTTTTATTTATTTAAAGATTATTATTTAAAATTTTGAATTTGTCAACCTGTTTGATTTTCTTCTGAAAGAGTTTGATTTATTATCATCTCAAGTTTATCTCCCAAACTCTGTTCAGAATAAAATTTTAAAATATAATCTTTCCCTTTTTTTCCCATCTCCTCCCTTTCTGATTTAGGCATATTGTATACTTTCATAATTATTGAAACGATTTCATCAAGATTTTCCGGATCAGCATAGAAACCACAGCCGGAGGCCCTAACAAACTCTGAATATTCCGGTTTTGCTGTAATAAGAATAGGTTTTCCTGCAAGCATATAATCAAAAAGTTTGTTTGGACTTAAACCGTATTTGTAAAGTTCAGTTTTGTTAACCGTGATCAAACAAAGATCAACATTCGCAAGAAAATTTAAAATATTTCTCTTCGGTATCGTCTTATAGATTCTAACATTTTTTATATTTTCATTTTCAATTCTTTTTTCAAGATCCTCTCTCAAAGGACCTTCTCCGAGTATCAAGAAATCTATCGGTTTATCTTCAAGTTTTTTTGCAATATCCAGAATAAGGTAAGGGTTGTTCGCAACACCTATCGCACCGGTGTAAGCAACTGTAAATTTATCGATTTTATATTTTTCTCTGTAATACTCTTTTGATCTATCCGGTGTAAAATGGTTTGGGTATGTACAATTCGATATAAAATGTATTTTCTTTTCATCTATTCCTTTTGAAACTATATGGTTTTTAAACTTTTCAACACATACGATTATACTTTTACTCTTTTGATAAATTATTCTTTCGAGAAGATATAAAAACCATGTGTAGGGATTCTTTTTCATCTCAGGTTTGAGTTGTATCAGTGATTCAGGCCAGAGATCAAGTATATCTGATATGAACGGTTTTTTCAATTTTATCGATAGAAAAAGTGCAGATAGTGCTGTTATGAGTTGTGGTGAAACTCCAATTATTATGTCTGGTTTTTCGAGTATCCTTCCAACCCTGTACATTTCAACAGAAAAAATTATCTGGTTCAACAATCTCTGAAAATCGTTTTTCTTGTATGTAAAGGTTTTAACCCATACAAAATTCACCCCATTAACATTTTCGATTTTGTAATACTCATCCTTCGCGAGTTTCATATGCTGGAGTTTATGAACATTAAAATCTGACGAGATTATATAAACCTTGTAACCTCTTTTTACAAGTTCGATTCCAAAATCGAGATGTCTTGTTCCACCCGTCATCTCATAGGTGTGTGCATTCTGATAACATATCCAGATAACTTTCTTTTTCGTAAAAACTCCTTTTATTGAATTTTTTATTATATTAAAAGGGGATTTAAAGTCAACAATTTTAAAATATCCAGATCCCTGTTGAAAGAGAAAAACCTGAAAAGATTATCCCTTTGTTCAAAGATGGATCTGAAAAGAAAAAATATGAATAACCTGCCTGAATCGAAAAACTCAAAGATAGGTTTTCACCAAAATAAAAAAGAAAACCGTTCTCGTTCGCCAGTGTGAACGCTGTGTATGACTCTGATGGATTGTAAACGAGTTTTGTATAACCTGAAGTAAAGTATCCAGAGTAGGATCCATCTTTACTCCTTGCCTTTTGATATGTTGGGATTGAAAAAGATATACCTAACTGTCCAAACCTCGCTCCATAGGAATAGAGTTTCAAACCAGCTATCGGAGTGAACCTTATCCCATTTTTTTCAGCGAAAGCGAGTTCTGATGAGAATGGAAAAAGGTTGATATAGAATGTGTTACTCTGTTCTATCGGCTCGAAATAAATCTGTGGAGAGAATGATATGTTGAAAATGTTGTTGATCCTGGTTTTCTTTTTTACTTTCGAGTATGAAGGGGTAAAGAAAAGTGCTCCTATGATAAAAACCAAAATAAATTTTTTCATTTATAAAAATGATACTATAAAAACTTATTTTTTCAATGAAAATTGATATTATTTATCTTGACAAATACCAATAAAAGATTATTATAAAAAATTATGAATCGTTTAAAAAATATACAGATTTTCATAATTTTGCAGATATTTTTCTTTTCAAACATGAACGGATCGAACATTTTAACCGATTTTTTGTTTTCAAAATCATCCAATGTTGGATTTTCCATTCTGAAAATAAACCCTGATGCATTTTCATCAGCATTTTCCGGTGGTGCAACTACTGGTTATAACTCTCCATCTTCATTCATTACAAATCCAGCATCCTCATCATTATACAGAGAAAAGGGAATAATAGTTTCAACAATCTACTCTTCCGGGTTTTCAAATATCTATTCTGGAGCGATAAAGTATCCTTTTTCCTTTGGAACATTTTCGTTTTCAGCGACTTCATCAATATCTGATACGATTCAATTAAGAAATGAAGATCCCACTGAAAACCCTCTTGGATATTATAGATTCAACTCATATTCTTTTTCGCTTGGTTATTCTAACAGCATAACGGACGGAATTTTCATAGGTTTATCATCCTCAGCGATAAATGAAAATTCTTTTCTGTTAAACAAAACTTCTTTCGTTGCAAGTGCTGGAGTTTTACTGGTCTTTGAAAGATTTTTCAACTTTAAGATCGGAGTTTCCACTCTGAATATTGGATTCAGAACAAGGTATGATGCAGCATCACTCGATTATATTATCCCACCTTTTACTTTAAAAATTGGAACATCTTTCGATATAAATATGAATGAAAATTTTACAAATACTCTCTTCTCCGATTTCACAAAAGTTAACGATCAAGAGTTCAAGGTGTCTTTTGGATACGATGGAGAAATTTTGAAGACACTCTCGTTAAGAATGGGGTTTATAATAAACGACCCTGCAAAATTTTTATCTTTTGGACTTGGAGTTAGAAATAACAGATTGTCCTTGAACTATTCTTTTATTCCTTTCAACTATGGACTTGGTTTTGAAAACTGTGTGAGTTTAAATTATAACTTTTAGGTGGAACAATGGCAGGTTTACAGGGAAGTTTAAAGGATTTTGAAATTACTGACATACTTCAACTCATAAATATGAACAAAAAAGATGGTTGTCTTGAAATAACAACGAAAGATAGTGTTGGAAGGATTTACTTTGAAGGTGGTAGTGTTACGCACGCCGAGATAGATGATAGATTTGGAGAAAGTGCAATACATCAGATACTTGTAATAAACGATGGAAATTTCAAATTTATTCCGGATGTAAAAACACCACGAAACACGATAAGTTTACCCATACATCATTTGATGCTTGAAGCAGCACGAAGTATCGATGAGTGGAAACAGATTGAAAAACTCATACCTTCTTTAGATCTTGTCGTAAAGGTTGTAGAAAATCCAGATATCGACACTGATAACATAAAACTTTCAAGCGAAGAATGGAAGATGTTGACATTCGTTGATAATGTTTCAACGATTAAAGAGATCGCAAAAAAGGTCAACCAATCAGAGTTCCAAACAGCAAAAACGATCTATGGTCTTATAACGAGTGGACTTATAACAGTTGAAGAAAAAGAGGGACTCGACGATATTTTAAAGGAAATAGATGCGCAGATAACTGATGAAAAAGCGGACATTGAAAATAAAAAGGATGAAAAAACTGATGATAACAACAGGAAAGGTGGGATAAAAAAATTCTTTTCAAGATAGAATCTTTAAATATTCCTCTCTCTTTTTTTCCAAAAAAATCGTTGTAAGTTTTTCAAGGTTGATAACATCGAACATATTGTATTCTATCAAAGTGTTCAAAGAATCTTTTGAACCGTTCTTATATTCCTGCCAGAGTAAAACAGCATCGTAACCGGTCAGATTTTTTACTCTTTTAGACCTTTCGATCATAAATTTCTCTTCAAGTTTTTTTAAGCCACCTTTCCATCCAACACTCTTCGATGCTCTGAAGAGATCAAAATGAAAATCTGGTAACGATAAAAACGGAAACTCTTTTTTTATTCTTGGAATATCAAATGTCTGTCCGTTGAAAGAAACGAGTATAGATGGTATCGAAAACATCTTTTCAAGTTTCAGATAGTCCTCACCATTTTTATACACATAAAAATTCCCACCAACATAAAGTCCTACCAGAGTTATCTCTCCCTCAAAAGATGTTTCTATATCTATGTAACCTATCTCACTTTTATAATGTGTCAGAACTCTCCAGTAATCTCTATGGTTTAATCTTTTAAAAAAATATTTTATATCATCATTTTTAAACGAATCTATCGATCTTTTTACCTCATTTAAAATCTGGATATTCTTTTTCTCACCGAAGGGAAGTTGGTTCCATTTTTCAACAACATCCCACCAATTTTTGAAACCTTTTTTCCAGAGTTGTTCTTCTTTCTTATAACTTATCCCATCAATATGAACGAATGTATTCGTCAGCATAGATCTTTAAAATTTCCTCATAGGAAATAGTATATATTTTTTTGTTATCTTTATCTTTGAAAAATTTGTTCATGTTCCTGTTCCTATTTTGTGTTAAAAAATTCAAAAAATCCCAAAGTTTTTTATATTTTTTTCCATAATCCTTTTTTCTTGAAATCAGTATCAACGAAGAATCAACTTTCGGCGCAGGAGAAAAAGAATTTTTTTTGATGTTAAAAAGGTTCTGAACTTCAAAAAAAATGTTAACATATATTGATATTGGGACAAACAGTTTTTTCACAAGTTTTTCCTGAAACTCCTTTTGAACTATAAAATAACCTGTTTTTATACTTTCAGATTCAACAACCTTTTTAAAAATTTCTTTTGTCAAACTGTACGGTATACTCGAAACGGTTATTTCTTCTTTTATTTTATAATCGAGACAGCTTGTATTTAAAATTTTAACATTCTCATTTTTTGAAAATCTTTCTTTCAGTATTTCAAAATATTTTTTATCAAGTTCAAGTACAACAAGTTTTTCAGGTTTTTTCGAAACGATGATTTCACTTATTCTTCCATCCCCTCCACCGATTTCAAGAATCCTTTTCCCTTCAAGATCCAATAGAGTATCTTCTATTCTTTTAAGTACATTTTTGTCAGTCAAAAAATTCTGTGATAGTTTAACTCTTTTTGCCGATGAATTCATAAAAATTTTTTTTAACTATTTTTTTCAATTCTTCAACATCAATACCAAACAATTCGGAAATTTTTTTGTATATATAAACAACATATTCAGGACGATTCCTTTTGCCTCTGAATGGAACAGGGGAAAGGTAAGGAGCATCTGTTTCAACAAGCATTCTTTCGATATAATCTTTTTTTAAGATATCTTTCAAATCATTATTTTTAAAAGTTATGATTCCATTTATTCCAAAAAAATACCCTTTTGAAACTATATTTTCAAGATCCTCTTCTGTGCCTGAAAAACTATGGAATTCAAAAATCAAATCTTTATAATCATCTACTATTTCGAGAACCTCATCGTATCCATTTCTGACATGTAACATTACTGGTTTTTGCTTTTTTCTTGCAAGATCCAGCTGTTTTACAAAAAGTTCTTTCTGTTGTTTTAACTCCTCTTTCTTGTGCCAGAAAAGGTCGATTCCTATTTCTCCGATTCCAGAACAATCTTTTTTTTCAAGCAATTTTTCAATTTCGTGAATATCCTGATCAGTGTAATTTAAAGCGTAGTGTGGATGTATTCCCACAAAATGATACACTTCAAAATCGTCAGGGAATTCTATAGAGAAAGATTTTATACTACTATCAAGATCATATCCAACTATGTTTAAAATCCTGACATTGTTTTCCCTCAAACCTGAGGTAAAAATATTTCGATTTTTTTCAAACTCAAATTCCTCCATCTGAAGATGAAGGTGAGAATCAAGAAAAGGTTCAGCCAACAGTATCCCCTGCTTCACAACTTTCATCAGCAAAAAGAACTTTTACCCTTGTTTTATCCTTATTTGAAGCCGCAAGAAGCATACCAAAAGATCTGTTTCCTCTTATCGTTGCAGGTTCAAGGTTTTTTACAACAACTATCTTTTTTCCAATAAGTTCCTCGGGTTTATAGAATAGAGCAACTCCTGCAACGATATCTCTTACTTCATCTTTAACATCGATTTTCAACTTCAAAAGTTTATCTGAATTATCAACCTTTTCACATGAAAGAACTTTTGCAATAACGAGTTGAACCTTTTTGAAATAATCTATGGATATATAGTTTTTTTCTTCTTCCAGTTTCTCTTTCGAACCTATTTCAGTTGAAACCTTTTGCCCCATCCTTTTTCTCTCTTCTTCTATAACTTTATCCTCTATCTTTGAGAAAAGTATATCAAGTTTTTTATTTTTGAACTCCTGTGATGGTTCCAGATCTTTTATATTATCCCATCTAAAATCTTTTATCTCCAAAAAATCTCTCAACTTCTTCGATGTGAATGGAATAAAAGGATCACCAACACATGACAGAACAACAACTGCTTTCATACAAACATATAGAACGGTGTCAAGGTAATCCCGATCATTTTTTGCAAGAACCCACGGTTCTTTTGAAGCAAAATATTTGTTCGATTCTCGCGCTATATCCATAAACTCATATGTTGCTTTTCTCAACTGATAGGTCTCTATATATTCTCCAACCTTTTGAATCTTTTCATATATTGTTTTCAAAAATTCCCGGTCATCATCTTTTAACTCTTTTCCTTTCCTAACCTTTCCGTCATTATATTTTAAAACGAATTGAACAGTTCTATTAACGAAGTTTCCATATATATCAGCGAGTTCACCATTGTTTCTGTTCTGAAATTCTGTCCATGAAAAATCTGTATCTTTGCTTTCTGGAAGTATAGAAGCAAGAACATACCTTAAAATATCAGGTGGAAACCTTTTGAGATAATCGTCAAGCCAGACAGCCCAGTTCCTTGATGTTGAGAGTTTTTTACCTTCAATATTCAAATATTCGTTTGCAGGAATATCGTAAGGTAGATTGTAACCTTCATCAACTCCCATGAGTATTGCTGGCCAGATTACAGAATGAAAAACTATATTGTCCTTTCCCAAAAAGTGGATTATCCTTGTATCCTTATCTTTCCACCATTTTTCCCATCCTTTTTCATCACCTTTTTCCTTGAAATACTCCATCGTCGAAGATATGTATCCTATCGGTGCATCAAACCAGACATAAAGAACTTTGTTCTCAAAACCTTCTATCGGAACTTTAACTCCCCAATCAAGATCTCTTGTTATAGCCCTTGGTTTCAAACCTTCTTTGATCCATCCTAAAGAGAACTCTTTAACATTATCTTTCCACCATGTCCTTGAGTTTATGTATTCTTTCAATCTGTCCTGAAACTTATCAAGATCAAGATAAAAATGTTCTGTCTCTTTAACAACAGGTGAAGCACCACAGATTTTACATTTTGGATCTATTAATGAAACATTATCTATGGGTTTACCACACGTATCACATTGATCACCTCTTGCTCCCTCCGCTTTACAATGTGGACAAATACCTTCAACATATCTGTCTGGCAAAAATCTTTTACAGTTTTCACAGTAATACTGTTTTTCAACCTTTTTTGAAACGTATCCATTTTTATAAAGTTTCAAAAAGAAATGCTTTGCATTCTCATGATGTATGGGTCTTGAAGTTCCAGAAAAATTATCGAAAACTATTCCGAATTTCTCAAAAGAATCTTTCATAACCTCATGGTAATAATCAACTATCTCTTTTGGAGTTTTCTTCATCTCGTCCGCTTTGATCGTTATTGGAACACCGTGTTCATCACTTCCACAGATAAAACAAACTTCCTCTCCTTTGAGTTTCAAATATCTCACATATATATCAGCAGGAAGATAACATCCTGCAAGGTGTCCTATATGGATTGGACCGTTTGCATAAGGTAAGGCAGCGGTAACGAGATACCTTGTCATCAATCCTCCTTTGTTTTGTTGAGGTTTGTAACGAATTTCCATTTTTTCTTTTTTATCTTATTGAACTCCTCAAGTGTATGTGTTATGAGTCCACCATTCTCTTCAACATCTTTGTATTGTATTGTCACAAGATCGTTATATATATCAAGTTTTACTATTTTTCCTTCACCTAAAGTTGTTACAACATTTGAATTAATGGGAGGAAACCTTTTATAAACATCCTCATAAAAATCCATCTCATACATAAGACAACACATGAGTCTACCACACATACCTGAAACTTTTTGAGGTGTTACAGAAAGCCCTTGATCTTTCAATGTCTGTAAAGTTATCGCTTCAAAATCTTTTAAAAACCTTCTACAGCATAACTCTTCACCACAAGCACCAAAACCTCCCAATCTTTTAGCATAATCCCTTACACCTATCTGTTTCATCTGAATTCTTGCATGAAAGAATGAAGCGAGTTGTTTTACAAGATTTCTAAAATCAACTCTTTTTTCTGAAATAAAATAGAATGTTATATGTTGACCATCAAAATGTATCTCTATATCAACAAGTTTTATGTTGAGTCCATTCTCTTTTATGAATTTTAAAGTTGGTTCATAAGCATCTTTTTCTTTCATTTCATTTGATTTTTTCAACCTTATATCATCGTCCGTTGCTTTTCTTATTATTTTTCCAACAGATTTTTCGAACTCGTATGGAAAGATTTTTAACAGTATTCCAATATCAAGTCCCTGATCATGTTGACATATAACATATTTCCCTTCTTCAACATCTATGTTTGTTGGAATTTCAAACATTTTTCTCTCAGCACCTCTGAATTCAACTCTTCCAAACATTATCTTTAACTCCTTCGTTTAAATCAAAGAGGTGATTTATTATATGAACAGTTTGAAAGTTCACCTTTATATCCTGTTCAACACTCATCAACTCTTCAAGCGTTTCCGACATGTTTTCTGCTGTTTTTGCATTTTCACCTTCAAGTATTTTTTCGTTCAAATATCTTGATAAAACCTTTAAAAAAAGTTTTAAAAAATATTTTTCTTCTCCCTTTTTTGAAAGAGTTGAAAAATATTTTAAAAACCCATCCCTATCACCTGAAAGGAACAGGTTCAAACTCTTTTGAGAATCAAATGATGTTTCAAGATCGATCTCTGGACTGATATAACCATCAAAAAGATAAAGATAGTTTTCTATCTTCTTTTCATCGTATCCAAGTTCTCTATATATTTTATAGAAATCTTCTTTCGTAAGATAACCAAATTTTAGAACCTGACATCTTGAAACTATGGTTGGCAAAACCCCGTTTAAATTATCGGTCGTTAGAATAAACATTGTGGATTTCGGTGGTTCTTCAAGTATTTTTAAAAAAGTGTTTGCTGATTCTTTTCTCATCATCTCAATGTTTCTAACGATAAAAATTCTTTTTTCACCCAAATATGGTTTTGTGGAAGATTCAACTATAATCTCTCTTACAAGATCAATAGGAATATTTTCATTTCCAGAGAATGAAAAAAAGTTCAGAAAAAACAGAGATCTTTCTTTTCTGGTTGTTTTATCCTTTATTCCTTCCTGCAATGCTTCATTTATCGATTTTAAAATTGAATCTGAACTTATAATATCCTTTTTCAAAAAAGGATATACGATAAACAGATCTGGATGTTTAAACTCTTCAACATATTTTCTATATTTTTCTCCAAAAATCTGTACAGCAAATTCTAAAGCAAGTGAGAATTTCCCAACCCCTTTGTTTCCAGTAAAAAGGTAAGCGTTGGCTATCCTTTTTTCAAGAATGGATTTTTCAAGTATACTTTTTACTTTTTCATGACCAACAACATTTTCAAACATACTATTTCTTTTTCAGATACTGCAAAGGGTTTATCGGCTTTCCATCTTTCCTCATTTCAAAATGTAAAACTGGTCCTTCAAGGGAACCTGTATCTCCCCCTTTTCCTATAACTTCACCTGCAAGAACCGGCTGGTTTAGCACCACATCTATCTCCGACAGATGAGCATACAATGTATAATAACCGTTTCCATGATCTATCATTACAACATTTCCATATCCCAGAAATTTATCAGCATAGATTATATCACCATCATAAACAGCGTATACTGGATCTCCTATGTTCACCTTTATGTCTATTCCGTTATTTATCGTTTTCGTTCCATACTTTGGATGCATAATCGAACCATAGGATGAAATCACTTTTCCATTCGCAGGCCAGATAACTTTACCTTTGTTCAGATCAAAATAATGTTTCCCCTCTGAAACATCCCTTTTCTTATCAATCTTTTTCTGGGCGATCCTCAATTTGTTTATAAGGTATTGTAACGATTCCTGTGATTTGATCAACTCTTTTTCTATATCTGTCTGTTTTTTCTGCTCGGTCTGTAAACCTTTTAAAAATTGCTTTTTTTGCTCGACTTTATTCTGGAGTTCCTGTTTTTCTTTTTCTACTTCACTTTTAACAACAAGCAGTTGTTCTTTATTCTGATTGTACTCTTTAAGTTTTGTCTGATATAAAACCTGTAATTTTTTAACTTTATCATAAAGTTTTTTATCCTGTTTTGCTAATAGTAAAAGATACCTTATCCTTTTTGCAAGATCTGCAAAAGATTTTGAAGTAAATACAACTTCAAAAGTATGTATTTTCCCCTTTTTGTAGATGTTTACAACTCTTGTTTTCAGTTTCGATCTTCTCTCGTTTAACTCGTTTTGAACCTTTACAAGTTCCTTTTCCGTTGTATCTATTTTTAAAGTCAAAAGTTTATCTTTTGTTTCAAGTTGTTTTATCAAAAGATCTGTTAAATATATCTCCTCATCCATCCTGTTCAAACTATAAAGTGTTTTTGTCTCCTCAAGTTTTAACGAGTCCTTTCTCTCCTTGATCTGATTCAACTGTTTTTTTAAATCGTTCAATTTTTTTTCATTCTCACTGATCTTTTTATCAATATCATCAGCAGCAAAAAGAGTTGTAAAAATCAAAAGAAATAATAAAAAATTAAAAACAACTTTTTTTGATGATACTATCAACGATATCTTCCTTTTTAACATTTTCCATCTCACCTTTGAAAGACAGAATCAACCTGTGTTTTAAAACATAGGGAGCAACCTTTACAACATCATCTATATCAGGGGTAACTCTTCCATCCATAAGTGCATATCCTTTTGCTGCAGCAATTATAAAAATCCCGGCCCTTGGACTTGCTCCCCATTTGATATACTCTTTAACAGGATCAACTTCACTCGTTTCAGGTCTTGAGTTTCTTAAAATTTTCGATACAGTTTCAACAATGTTTGATCCAACAGGTATATTTTTGACATATTCCTGGATCTTTATTATTTCATCTTTTTTCACTATGCTTTCATCTATTTTAAAATTCTCATTTACGATTCTCTGTTTTAAAATCTCCATCTCATACCGCTTTTCAGGGTAATTTATTTCTATCATGAACATGAATCTGTCAAGTTCCGCCTCAGGTAAAGGATATGTCCCTTCCTGTTCGATCGGATTCTGCGTGGCAAAAACATTGAAAGGTTTTTCTAGTTGGTAATCAACACCTTCATTTGTTACCATTCTTTCTTCCATAGATTGCAAAAGTGCTGCCTGAGTTTTGGGAGGTGTTCTGTTTATCTCATCAGCAAGTATTATGTTTGCAAATACAGGACCTTTTATGAATTTATACAAAGTTTCATTTCCATCCTTTCTTAAAACTGTTGTTCCCGTTATATCTGAAGGCATAAGATCTGGAGTAAACTGGATTCTGCTGTATTTACAATCTATACTCCTTGCGATAAGTTTTATTATCAATGTTTTGGCAAGACCTGGAACACCAACTATAATTGAATGTGAATCGCATATAAGAGTCAGAAATACCATTTTTATTATATGGTCCTGTCCTGCAACAACTTTTTTTACATTTTCCTCTATTCTGTTATAAATTTTTGAAACATCTATAATTTCATTCATCTTTTTCCTCTAAATTCTCTTCTTCATCTGTTCTTTCACTCTCTACTTCATCCTGTTGTTCATCAGTATTTTTGTCGGTTCCGTTTCCATTCTCGTTATATTCATGTGCTATTATCGCAACATCGACAAGTTTATCACCTTCTGCAAGGTTCATCAACCTGACACCTGCAGTATTCCTTCCTATAACTCTTATATCTGATACAGCGATCCTTACTATCTGTCCTGATTCTGCTATCAAAAGAAGTTCATCTTTATCAAGAACTTCAATAGCATCAACAACAGCTCCGTTCCTTTCATGTGTTTTTATCGCGATAACTCCTTTTCCACCTCTGTGGGTTTTTCTGTATTCCTGCATTTCTGATCTTTTTCCATATCCATTTTCTGTTGCAATGAATAATGTTGATTCTCTTTTTACAACAACCATACTGACAACCTCATCACCCTCTTCAAGGGTAACACCCTTAACACCTGTTGCTCCTCTACCCATATCCCTCACTTCATTTTCTTCAAACCTTATCGCCATTCCCCACTTTGTTACTATGATGACATCGTTTGTTCCATCGGTTAAAGCAACATCTGCAACATTATCATTTTCGTTAAGATTGAGTGCGATTATTCCACCTTTCCTTGGATTACTAAAAGCGGAAAGTTCTGTTTTCTTTGCTATACCATTTTTTGTGATTATGAAAACAAAATGTTTATCGTCAAACTCTCTCACAGGAACAGTTCCCCTGATCTCTTCATCCTTTTCAAGTTCAAGAAGATTCACTATCGCTCTTCCCTTCGATGTTCTACCACCTTCAGGTATCTGGAACACTTTCAACCAGTAGACCTTCCCTTTATTTGTGAAGAAGAGAATATACTGATGCGTTGAAGCGATAAAAATTTTTTCAGCAAAATCATCATCCTTTGTTGTTAGTCCAATAACTCCCTTTCCACCTCTATTCTGTTTTCTGTATGAAGAGATCGATTGTCTTTTAATATATCCCTGATGTGTTATCGTAACTATAACATTTTCATCCGCTATAAGATCCTCTATTTCAAGTTCCTCATCCTCATTTGGAACTATCTCTGTCAATCTTCCATCTCCATACTCTTTTTTTATTTCAAGAAGTTCCTCTTTTACAACATTCAGAATATTTTTTTCAGATGAAAGGATGAATTTTAACCTTTCAATAAGTTTTATCAACTCCTCATATTCCTGATCAAGTTTCTCTCTTTCAAGACCGGTCAACCTTGCAAGTTTCATTTCAAGAATCGCGTTTGCTTGAATCTCTGATAGTTTAAATTTTTTCTGGAGTTTTTCTGAAGCATCCTGAACATTCTCTGATGTTTTTATTATTTTTACAACTTCATCTATATTTGAAACAGCGATTTTAAGTCCTTCTACGATGTGCGCTCTTTCCTCTGCCTTTTTCAAATCAAATTCCGTTCTCCTTCTGACAACCTCTTCTCTATGTTTTATGTAATGATGGATGATATCCTTTAACCCTAAAACTTTTGGTTCATTGTTCACAAGACAGATAAACATGATAGAATATGAAGTTTTCAGTTGAGTATGCTTGTAGAGTTGATTCAGAACAACTCTCTTCTCCGCACCTCTTTTGAGTTCAAGAACTATCCTCATTCCATCTCTATCACTTTCATCCCTTATATCGGAAATATCTTCTATAACTTTGTTGTTAACAAGTTCAGCAATCTTTTCTATCAACTTTGCTTTATTCGTCTGATAGGGGATTTCAGTTATTATGATCTGTTCTTTTTCATTCTTTTTTGTTTCAAATTTAACTTTCCCTTTTAAAATTATCTGCCCTTTACCTGTTTCATACGCTTTTTTTATTCCACTTATCCCCTGAATTATTCCACCTGTCGGGAAATCGGGCCCTTTTATATATTTCATCAGTTTATCAACATTGATTTCAGGATTATCGATATATGCAACCATTCCATCAACAAGTTCTGTGATGTTGTGTGGGGGAATATTTGTAGCCATTCCAACAGCGATTCCAGATGTTCCATTTGCCAGAATGTTCGGGAATTTTGAAGGAAGAACAACCGGTTCTTTGTAAGAGCCATCAAAGTTAGGCATAAAGTTGACTGTATCCTTGTCAATATCAACAAGCATCTCCTCAGCAATTTTTGAGAGTTTTGCTTCTGTATACCTGTATGCAGCAGCAGAATCACCATCAATTGAACCAAAGTTTCCCTGTCCTTTCACAAGCGGATACCTTAAAGAAAAATCCTGAACCATTCTGACAAGGGTCTCATAAACAGCCATATCTCCATGAGGATGGTATTTGCCAAGAACATCTCCAACAACTGTTGCGGACTTTTTGAATGGTTTATTATGATAAAGTCCAAGTTCTTTCATCGCATAGAGTATTCTACGATGAACTGGTTTTAAACCATCACGAACATCAGGCAAAGCCCTGCTTATGATTACGGACATTGCGTAATCAAGATAAGAGGACTTCATTTCATCTTCAATTGTTACATCAATGATTCTCTGTCTGTTGATATCCATTTACGAAACTCCTTAATATTGTGGATAATTTTTGTTTTTTACATTTCCATTATTTTTATTGTAAACAAAATCTTCTAAAGGATTTTCAAGTGTTAGATTGAGTTCAGAAAGATCATCAGGATATCTCCCATTGTTCATGTAGAACGATGCAATACCATTTCTCAGTTTGTTAAGATCAGATAGAACTTTCGTTTTATCAGGAAGTTGCAAAACCTTTTCTGTTGTTTTCAATGTTTCTTTCTTTGTTTCACAGGCGCTAAATATCGTAAGGACAGATAAAATTAAAATCATAGTATATAACATTCTTTTTACCATAAAAACTCCTAAAATTTAATATTTTATTATAACAAAAAACTGGAAATCTTTCAACTAAAATCATCAGTTATTACAAATAAAAATGGGCAGATATTGAATCTGCCCGCTGAGCCCCGTAGGGCTTAACAGTTCGGCTTTCGCCTTACTGGGACTTGACTACAAAACCATTTTAAGTAGAATTGAAAATATTTTAACTAATAAAAAATTTTTGTCAAGGGGGAATTTTATGAAGTATGTTCTTGGTCTTGATCTTGGATACAACTCAATCGGCTGGGCTATGATTGAGTTAGATGAAAACGATAATCCCAAAAAACTTATAAATACCGGTGTAAGATTGTTTGATCCTTCAGTTGAAGATATGGAAAAGGATGGAAAGGGCAAAACAAAAAATGTCACAAGAAGAGAAGCAAGATTGAGAAGAAGACAACTTTTTAGAAAAACAAAACGACTTGAAAAACTTTTAAACTTTTTTATAGAAAACAATTTTTTTGATGACCAAAAAGATAAAATCTTTGATTCTTTTGAAAGGAATGAGTTTTTATCGAAACTTGATAAAGAGATGTTAAACCCATACATTTTAAGAAAAAAAGGTCTTGACGAAAAACTTGAACTGAAAGAACTCGCAAGGATATTTTACCATATTGCACAACACAGAGGTTTTAAGACAACAAAAAGAGAACTTGCAAAGATAGAAGAAGGTGGTGAAAAGAAAAAAGAGTCTGGTGTAATCCAAAGCGAAATAAATTCTCTTGCCGAACAAATAAAACAATCAGGATGTAGAACCCTGGGCGAATATTTTTCAATGCTCTTTGAAAAAGGTGAAAGAATCAGAGGAAAACATACAAGCAGAAAAATGTATGAAGAGGAGTTTGAGCAGATTTTTAAAAAACAGAAAGAGTTCTATCCAGAAATTTTAACAGATGAATTCAAGAAAAAACTCTACAAACTCATTTTCTTTCAGAGAGAACTGAAAAGTCAAAAAGATAAGGTTGGAGAATGTATTCTTGAAAAAGGTAAAAAAAGAGCTCCCCTTGCCCTCCTTGATTCTCAAAGGTTCAGATATATGTGCAAGGTGAACAATTTGAAACTGATCGATAAAGATACTGGAGAAATAACAGAGTTAACAAAAGAAGAGAAACAGAAAATTTTTAATGAACTCGAAAACAATGAAAAATTGGCTTTTGATAAGATAAAAAAAATTCTTGGAATAAAAGATAAAGAAAGGTTCATTTTCAATATTGAAAAAGGTGGAGAAAAACACATCACAGGAAACAGAACAAATGTAAAAATGAAAAAGGTCTTTGATGATTGGGATAATTTCGAGGAGGAGAAAAAAAACTCCTTGATAAACGAAATTAGAACGATCGTCAAAATCGAAGCACTCGAAAGAAGGGGTTTAAAACTTGGACTTTCTCCTGAACAGGCAAAAAAATTCTCTCAGGTTGTTTTTGAAGATGGATATTTGAGTTATTCAAAAAAAGCGATCGAAAAACTTTTACCATTTTTAAAAGAAGGTTATAAAGAATCTGATGCAATAAAAAAAGTTTACTCTGTTGAACTTGATAATCCAATGCATGAAGAATTTGATTTTCTCCCTGAGATAGAAGATGTCGTTCAGGTCAGAAATCCGCTTGTTGAAAGAACACTTTCCGAAACAAGATATCTTGTGAATTTTTTAATAAAAAAATATGGAAAACCAGAAACAATAAAAATTGAACTTGCAAGAGAGTTGAAACTTTCAAACAAACAGAAAGAACAAAAAATAAAGGAGAATCGAGAAAACAGGAAAAAAAGAGAGGATGCGATCGAAAAAATAAAACATGATTTGAATATAAGTGAACCAACAGAGGATCAGATTCTAAGATACCTTCTTGCAGAAGAATGTAGTTGGCATTGTCCTTATACTGGAAAATCTATTAATATAAACGACCTTCTGGGTCCTCATCCTTTATTTGATATTGAGCATATAATCCCATTTGATAGATCTCTTGACAATTCTTTTTTAAACAAAACTCTCTGTTACTCAGAAGAAAATAGAAATGTAAAACATAACAAAACTCCCTATGAAGCATATTTCGGAACTGATAAATGGGAAGCAATAATTGAAAGAGTAAAGAAATTCAATGGTAACGCCCGACTTGAAAAATTGAGAAGATTTCAAATGACACCAGAACAGGTTGAACAACATTTTGAAAATTTCTCATCTCAATATTTAAACGATACAAGATATGCATCAAAAGAAGCAAAAAAATATCTTGGTTTACTCTATGGTGGAATAAAAGATGATGGAATGGATAAAAACAAAATAAGAAGAGTTATTGCAACTTCAGGAAAGGTAACAGCAACATTAAGAAATGCTCTTGGGTTAAACACAATTTTAAACGAAGAAAATTTTAAAATAAGAGATGATCATCGACAGCACGCTATTGATGCAATAACAATTGCCTTAACAGATAATTCAACTATTAAAAAAATTTCAGATGCAGCAAAAAGAGAAAAAAGTTATTCAAAACTTTTCAAAAACTATCCTCTTCCATGGGAAAATTTCAGAAACGAAGTTGAAGAAAAAATTACAAATCTTTTAGTTTCAAGAAAAGTTAACAAAAAAGTTTCAGGTCAGATACATGATGAAACATATTACAAAAAACCATTTGAAGAAAATGGTCAATCCTATACACACAAAAGGATCAATTTAGAAAATTTAAGTGAAAAAGATATTGAAAATATTGTTGATCCGAAAATAAAAGAGATTATAAAATCAAATTTAAATGGAGAAGATCCAAAAATCAAATTCAAAGATCCCAAAAATCATCCTTATATTGAAGAGAAGGATGGGAAAAAAGTTCAAATCCATAAGGTTACAATAAAAATTAAATTTGAAACTTATAATGAAATTGGACCAGAAAAAGCGAAAAGATATGTTCAATCAGCTGATAGCCATCATATTGAAATCTTTGAGGACTTAACAACAGGCAAATGGGATGGATATGTTGTTTCTCTTCTTGAAGCATATAAAAGAAAACAGCAAAATCTTCCAATCATAAACAGGAACTTCGGAGAGAACAAAAAATTCTTATTCTCACTTGCAAAAGGTGAGGTTATTGAACTTGATACTGAAAATGGGGAAAGAGAGTTGTTCGTGGTGAGAGTTATTTCAGCAAGTAACAATCAAATAACTTTTGTAAAATTAAATGATGCAAGATTAACAACAGAAATATTCAAAAATAAAAAAGGATTAACTGCTTTTCCTTCATCATTGCAAGAGAGAAATTGCAAAAAAGTGGTTATAAATATTTTGGGAGAAAAACATTACGCAAATGATTGAAAAAATAGTTGAGATTTCAGAAGGTCCTGTAAAACTTTCTTCTGAATATGAACAACTGATAGTGACAAAAAATGGAACTGAAGTTTTAAAAATTCCTCTGAATGAAATTGCTGTTCTTCTGATTTCAACTCCACTTGCTTCATTATCAACAAATGTTATCTCCTTGATAACCAAAAATAAAGGGATGATTATAACCTGTGATCAATTCTACCTTCCAGCTGGTGTTTTCTTACCTTATGAATTGAATTATATCCAATATGAAAGAATTCAAAAACAGATAAACGCTTCTTTACCTTTAAAAAAACAGCTCTGGAAACAGATAATTTCAGAGAAAATAAATTCACAGGCATCAGTTTTAAAAAAAATAAAAGGATTTGACTTTGGACTTTTCAACATATCCCAAAAAGTTCAATCAGGTGATTCTACAAATCTTGAAGCATATTCTTCAAAAATTTACTGGAAAGAACTTTTTGGAGAACAATTCAAACGGGATAAAAATTTACCCGGTATTAACTCTATTTTAAATTACGGTTATACAATTTTAAGAGCAATGACAGCAAGAGCGGTTTGCTCTTCTGGATTAAATCCAACTCTTGGTATATTCCATCATAACAAATATAATACTTTTTGTCTTGCAGATGATCTGATGGAACCATATAGACCTATAGTTGATGAATTAACTTATAGATTGATGATCCAGTCAGGAATCCAACTATTTTTAACAAAAGAGTTAAAAAAAGAAATCATCGAACAACTTCTGAATAAGAAATTTGATGTTAATAAAGAAAAATTTTTACTTAATGAATCACTTTTTAAATTAGCGTCATCTCTTGTGAATGTTTACTCTGGAAAAGAGAAAAAGTTAAATATTCCAACCCCTTATGAAAAGGAAAAAAATACCAACACCAAATAATAGATACCATTCAATGTGGATTTTAGCACTTTTCGATTTACCAACACTAACAAAAGAGGATAGAAAAAATTATAGAGATTTCAGGAAAGAACTTTTAAAATCTGGTTTTGAACAATTACAATTTTCTGTATATGCAAGATATGTTGGTGATGAAAAAAGAGCGGATACTTTTAAAAACAAAATAAAATCGGTTGTTCCTCCAAAAGGTGAAGTAAGAATAATCTGTTTAACAGATATCCAGTTTGGAAAGATGGAAGTGTATTATCAAAATTCCAAGAAAAAACCTGAAAAGAAATTAGAACAACTTCTACTTTTTTAATCCAGTTTTAACAATAAACCCTCTCTTTATGTGAACTTAAGAGAGGGTCTATTCTACTTGAAATGGTTTTGTGGTCAAGCCCCAGCCACAATGAATGTAAATCAGACTAAAACTATATTCTACTTGAAATGGTTTTGTGGTCAAGCCCCAGCTTACTCTCTGTTGACCGTTATTTGTTATTAATTCTACTTGAAATGGTTTTGTGGTCAAGCCCCAGCGGCACTTTCAAGTACAGGGTTATTGATATTATTCTACTTGAAATGGTTTTGTGGTCAAGCCCCAGCCTTTTGACGGTTATGAAGATCTCGGATCCGATTCTACTTGAAATGGTTTTGTGGTCAAGCCCCAGCACATATTGTTTATTTCGACTATTGAAATAGATTCTACTTGAAATGGTTTTGTGGTCAAGCCCCAGCTTTATAATATTGATTATGAAATAATAAATAATTCTACTTGAAATGGTTTTGTGGTCAAGCCCCAGCACAGAATTGATGACTCCCTTCACGCTACAAATTCTACTTGAAATGGTTTTGTGGTCAAGCCCCAGCTTAAAAATATGATTGAAGCATCAGAGAAAAATTCTACTTGAAATGGTTTTGTGGTCAAGCCCCAGCTACTCAAATCCTCACACAACACTAATAGATATTCTACTTGAAATGGTTTTGTGGTCAAGCCCCAGCCAGCAACACGAGAGAAGCGATAATTCATTTATTCTACTTGAAATGGTTTTGTGGTCAAGCCCCAGCACTGGGCTGAAAACTGTCCACATACTTCCCATTCTACTTGAAATGGTTTTGTGGTCAAGCCCCAGCGCCATTTGTTTTTAGCAAAAAAAAATAAAATTCTACTTGAAATGGTTTTGTGGTCAAGCCCCAGCGGTTGTAATGTCCAGGTGTCTATCACATTTATTCTACTTGAAATGGTTTTGTGGTCAAGCCCCAGCTAAATACATACTATCCAAATCTCTTGATGAAATTCTACTTGAAATGGTTTTGTGGTCAAGCCCCAGCGGCTTATAGCCACGTATCGCGAGGGATATAATTCTACTTGAAATGGTTTTGTGGTCAAGCCCCAGCGGTTTCCCGGGAGGTGTTTGAGGGTGTTGAATTCTACTTGAAATGGTTTTGTGGTCAAGCCCCAGCAAGAAATGGTGTTTTGAAGGCTGAAAATTGATTCTACTTGAAATGGTTTTGTGGTCAAGCCCCAGCATAATAATTTATAATATAATATAATTAATAATTCTACTTGAAATGGTTTTGTGGTCAAGCCCCAGCACGTATGTATGCGAATTGATCTCGTTTCGGAATTCTACTTGAAATGGTTTTGTGGTCAAGCCCCAGCTAACTTACAAGACAGCTCTTGCAAAATGACATTCTACTTGAAATGGTTTTGTGGTCAAGCCCCAGCTTAAAAAAAAATAATAATAATAACAAAAAATTCTACTTGAAATGGTTTTGTGGTCAAGCCCCAGCTAAAATTATTTGTTTTTCCCCATCGGAAAGATTCTACTTGAAATGGTTTTGTGGTCAAGCCCCAGCTTGGCGGATATCTTTGGCAAATACGTCGATATTCTACTTGAAATGGTTTTGTGGTCAAGCCCCAGCTAACAAATGTTTCCAACAGATGCAACGAAATTCTACTTGAAATGGTTTTGTGGTCAAGCCCCAGCTCCGGGCTGAAAACTATCAACATACTTCCCATTCTACTTGAAATGGTTTTGTGGTCAAGCCCCAGCCATTGCGCAGTCTGGCTCTATAGTTTGTATATTCTACTTGAAATGGTTTTGTGGTCAAGCCCCAGCGAAACTACACTGATGGTTCAGAGGATGCATATTCTACTTGAAATGGTTTTGTGGTCAAGCCCCAGCTAACCTCTTTTGAATATTTCTTATTGTGAAAATTCTACTTGAAATGGTTTTGTGGTCAAGCCCCAGCGAGGTCGATATAAGTAAATGTGTTTAAATCATTCTACTTGAAATGGTTTTGTGGTCAAGCCCCAGCAGTTTATCGTGGAAGAATTTAACAACAAAAATTCTACTTGAAATGGTTTTGTGGTCAAGCCCCAGCTAACAAATGTTTCCAACAGATGCAACGAAATTCTACTTGAAATGGTTTTGTGGTCAAGCCCCAGCTCCGGGCTGAAAACTATCAACATACTTCCCATTCTACTTGAAATGGTTTTGTGGTCAAGCCCCAGCCATTGCGCAGTCTGGCTCTATAGTTTGTATATTCTACTTGAAATGGTTTTGTGGTCAAGCCCCAGCGAAACTACACTGATGGTTCAGAGGATGCATATTCTACTTGAAATGGTTTTGTGGTCAAGCCCCAGCTAACCTCTTTTGAATATTTCTTATTGTGAAAATTCTACTTGAAATGGTTTTGTGGTCAAGCCCCAGCGAGGTCGATATAAGTAAATGTGTTTAAATCATTCTACTTGAAATGGTTTTGTGGTCAAGCCCCAGCAGTTTATCGTGGAAGAATTTAACAACAAAAATTCTACTTGAAATGGTTTTGTGGTCAAGCCCCAGCATCAAGCAAATCATTGTATAAATCAGTCGCATTCTACTTGAAATGGTTTTGTGGTCAAGCCCCAGCATTGACAATTGAGCAATACATTTTGAGATTATTCTACTTGAAATGGTTTTGTGGTCAAGCCCCAGCATTAAATAATGAAGTAGATTTATAAATAATGGTGATAAATAATGGGGACGGTGCTTGACTTTTTGACATTTTTTTGTAACTTTATTTTTTTACGAAACTTAAAATTGATATAAATTTTTAATTATTTAATCATTTAAAACAAAAATTTTTAATTTTTTATTCAATTTCTTTTTCCTGCCTTTGTTTATGATAGTTTTGTAATAAAAATAGAGAGAATACAACAAATACCTTTAAAAAATAAATAAAATTATAACAGTTTCTTTTTCGTATAAATTATTTTAAAACAGTAAGTTAAAATATTTCCTGTCAAAAAGTCAAGCACCGTCCCCAAGTTTACAATCTTTACATGAATTTAAGGGGACAAATATCCCCAAATATAACATTCCTCAATAATCCGGAAATACTTCCATGCCATTTTTGTTGAGGTATTTTATTATACCAACGCTACCATTGTCCTTATATTGGTAAACTTCAACAGCATACCCGTATACATTGTTTACAAGCATATCCTCTTCGTCAGTGTAAAAGATTTTTTCAAGTTGTCCTTTCGAGTTGTAAACAAACCCTTTTTTTGCATAACCAACAATAAAACTTTCTTTCAAATTGCCTTTTTCATCATGATAACTCTCTTCGATCTTTCTTCCCTTTTCATCATATTTCCATCTTTTTATTGGAATATAAAGATCGTTAGCACCTTTTAAACTATTATTTTTATCATAAAAACTTTCCTCTATCAATCTTCCATTGTTATCATATTTCCATTTGATCTTAGCACATCCATATAGATCCTCTGCAATCTCTCCTTTTTCAAAATGTTGTTGTTCAACACATCTTCCTTCAGAGTCATACAGGAATCTATATTCTGCAACTCCACAATAATCTTTAACCTGATTTCCATTTTCGTCGAAGTTTATATTTTGAACAACACGTTTTAATTCTTTTCCTTTTTTATCTTTGAAAACCTGATAGAAAAATTTCATTCTATATACACCATCACTCGTTTTGATCTGATTATCATCTTTATCTTTAAAAACAAACTCTTTACCCAAACTATCATAGATGATGATAATCTTCGCAACACCGAATATTCCACCATTTTTAAGTTTGTTTTGGAGATAATATTCTACTGTTTTTAAGCTATCATTTTCATATTTGAAGCGATAATACTCAAAATAATTTTCAGGATTTTTCAGTTCTTCAACTCCAACAAATTCAAAGTTCGTTGAAACCCCATAATCAAAACTAAGATAAGTCATTTCTTTCTGATTCTTATTTGTGTTAACTTTACAAACATTTCCAACACACTCCTCTCCAGCCAATAATATATTAAAAACAAAGAGAATTAAAATAAATAAAATTTTGTTGCTTTTTTTCATAATAAAACTCCTGTTTTGATTTCATTTTACAAAAAAAATTATAGTTTTCAATATCTTTAATATTTTTCATAAAAATGTATATCGCAAAAAAATGTTAAAACCAGCCAATTATTATACTCCAATCGAAATTTTAACCAATCAGTTTATTTTGTAAAATATAAAACCTCAGTAAGAAAATAACTAAATCGATTGAAAATAAAATTTGTATTAAACCAATCACTTTATTTGATAATCCCTATGATGTAAAAATCAATTAACAATAGTTTTTTGTTTTCATTTCTTCTGTAGCAACAAATTTTTCTTTTGATAACAAGATTTTTTCGTGAAATCTTCCATTTAATATGCATATCCTTTGTTTTTAGAACAATTACCAAATGCATAATTCTCATTAATATAGTTTTTATTTATTCATTATTTTGATTAAAGAGAAAACTTGACTTTTAATATCTTTATAAACAATAATTCTGTCAACAAGTCAGGGACAGGAATACTGTCCCTGTTTATCAAGCTACTTAACTATAACAAGTTTACCAGTAAACTCTTTTCCATCATCAATAAGTTTTATAAAATATACTCCCTTTTTGAGCTTTTTTATATTCAAAGCATAATTTCCCGGATTTTTGTTTTTTTCAAAAATCACCTGTTTACCAGAAACATCATAAACAACTATTTCATTTGTTTTTCCATTTAAACTGTATTCAAAAGAATTAAGACTAATTTTCATTTTAGTAATATTATTTTTAAGATTTTCTTTTTCGATATTGGTGAGAGTATTTTTCAATATATAAAAACACCCAGATGCAAGATAAACATAGTTACTATCAGCCCACACATCTCTCGCTTCTCCTGGAGTATCATAATATCCTACCTCTTGTGGATTAGCCGGATCTGTTACATCTATAACCCTTACACCTGTATTCTGATCAGCAACATAAGCATAATTTCCAGCAACACAAACATCCCAAGACCAACCGGGTGTATCATAATAACCAACCTCTTGAGGATTTGCCGGATTTGTTATATTAATTATCCTGAGCCCAAAACTTCCATCAGCCAAATAAGCGTAGTTTCCCAAAACAAATACTCCACTTGTCCAGCCAGGAGAATCATAATGTCCTAAAACAACTGGTGATGACGGGTTTGAAATATCTACTATTTTTAAACCATTATTATTTAATGCCAAAAAAGCATAATTACCATTCACATAAATATTAATAACATAGCCGACAGTATCAAGAGAAGCAACTTTAGAAGGAGATGCAGGATTTGAAACATCTACTATACACAAACCTGAATCACTATCTGCAATATAGGCGTAATTCCCGGAAACAACAACATTGTTGGGATAACCAGGGGTATCATAAATACCCACTTGTGTTATGTTTGCAGGATCAGAAATATTTAGTATTAGCAAACCCAAACTAACATCAGTTACATAAGCATAATTTCCAGCAACACACGATCCCTTGCTATAGTAAACATTACTATAACTTCCCACTTCATAAGGATTTAATTTATTTGAGATATCAATTATCCTAAATCCACAATCTCCATTTGTAACATAAGCATAATTTCCCATAACATATACATAATAGGATAAACCATAAAAACCATAACTCCCAACCTGGGCTGGTATAGAAGGATTTGAAACATCAATTAACATCAACCCTAAAGTTGAAACACACGCATAAACATAGTTACCATCTTTAAAAATATATTCAACAAACTCACCAAAATTAAAATTACTTACAAACACAGGATTAGATTTATCGGAAACATCTAAGATTGAAACTCCAAAATAACCATCTGATACATAAGCATAGTTCCCACTAACATTAATATTTAAAGCCCAACCATTTGTATCATAATATCCTGTTTCAACAGGATTTGATGGATTTGTTACATCAAAAATCCTTACTCCACCCCAGTATCCATCAGCAACATAAACGTAATTACCTGATATAAAAAGATCATACACATAACCAGGAGTGTTAACAGAAGCAACTTTTGAAGGGGATGCTGGATTTGAAACATTCAAAACATACAAACCTGAATCACCATTTGCAATATAGGCATAGTTCCCGGAAACAACAACGCTCATTTCCCAACTTGGAGAGTTAAAATAACCCACCTCTACTGGATTTGACATATTTGAAATGTTTAAAATTACAAGACCATTGCTACCGTCAAGTATATAAGCAAAAGTGTCTTTTACAAAAATATTAAAAGCAGAACCTGATGTATCATAAAATCTTATAAATGTTGGATTTGAAGGATCAGAAACATCATAGATTCCAACACCAGTTAAACCACAGGCAATATACAGATGATTTCCTTCAACAAAAAATCCATTAATATACTCTGGGGCTCCTATCTCACTTAAAAATACTGGATTGTTTTTGTTTTTTACATTTAATACTACAACATAATAATCAGATTGGACAAAAGCGATAGTATCAACAACAAAAACTTTTCTTGCATAACCATAGTAGGGGACTACTCCGATTCTTTTCATGTTCAAACTATCATAAACATTTTTCTGATCAATGAAATCTTTAAAATACCCCATTTCCTCTGCAGAAAACAAAATAAAAACTAATAAAATCAAAAGAGTTAAATAAATTTTTTTCATTTATCCTCCTCTCTAAATTTTAAGTTTTTTATTTTTGTTTTAACAAAAAAATTAAATTTACCATAGATCCAAATTCAAACATTGAACCTATCAACATATCTTTTCATCTCTTCAGCAATATTCTTTAAAGTCAAAATTGATTCAGAAAGTGAATTAAAAGATGCAGTTTCTTCTTCAACCGCTGCTGAAACCTCCTGGGCTGCTGCTGCATTCTGCTCTGACTCCTTTGAAATCTTTTCAATATAGGTCGAAAGTTCACTCATAGCATTTTTAGAAATTTCACTTTTTTGAGCGATATTTTCTATTTCCAAGACAGAGTTTTCCATATCTTCAGATATATTTTTTAATTTGCCTGATATATCAAAAAATATACCTTTCGAACTGTTTATTCCATCTTTCGTTTTCAACGATTCTTCTATAAGCATTTCTGTTTTTTCCAGAATCCCCTTCACTATTAGATCTATCTCTTTTGCTTTTTCTTTACTGTTGTTTGCAAGTTTGGTTATCTCCTGTGCCACCACGGAAAAACCTCTTCCATATTCACCAGCTCTTGCTGCTTCTATCATAGCATTTAAAGATAAAAGTGATGTCTTATTGGAAATATTGTTTATTGTGTTCATTATTTCAGGTATCTTTTTCAACTCTTCAGAAAGATTCTTAATTTTTATAGATAAATTGTCGATCGAGTTTACAAGATCTTCAGAACTCTTAAATGCTTTTTCTGACTCAAACTTTCCTTCGATCGAATTTTTTAAAGTATTCTGTGACATCTCCTTTGCTTTTAACGCTGCCTGCTGTGTTTCAAAAACATTGTTATCAGTTATCTTTGCTTTTTCAAGTATATGCATTACAGATTCCATCTGTTTTTGTGAACTGTTTGCAATTTCCTGTATTGATGATGAAATCTCCTGTGAAGAGGCAAGAAGTTGCTCAGTTGTCGATGAAAGATTATCGGACTGCTCAAAAAGCTTTGGAGCAGATTTTTTTAATTCAATAACAACCTCACTCAACTCATTGAGAAACTCGTTTATCCCATCGGAAAGGTATCCTATTTCATTGTTCTCTTTTTTCTCTATTCTTTTTGTTAAATCTGTGCCAATAGAACTGACTTCGTTTGATATTTTAACAACAGGATTTATTAGAATTCCAACAAGTATGGTAGCTGTAAAAATACCTGCTAAAAGAGCCATCAAAGTAAAAAATAAAGAAATTCTTAACATTTTAAAAATTGAACTCTTTAAATACTCTTCGCTGATACCAATTCTAACAAAACCAATGAAAGTTTTTTCAAACGATTCCAAAAAATCTTCTCCACTAACACTTATCGGATAATAGAATTCCCAGATTTTTCCTTCAATAAAATATTTTTCATCGTTTTTCATTCTATCAACAATTCTATTATCAATCAGATCATCAAATTCTATCTTTGATTGGTAAGATATAACTTTACCATCCCTGTCGTATACATAAGAATAAACTATATCGTTTTGAGAAGATAGGTTTAATAAAACCTCAGAAATATCATTACAGTTTGCTTCACCAACAGATTTTTTACAGGCAAGAGCAAACAGAGATGCGATGGATTCTCCCTTTGATCTGAATTCATTTTTTAAAGAACCAACAGTGTAAAAATAAAAAAATGTTTCCAAAACAACTACTATTGATATAACAAGGACCACTATTATCAAAGTTGATTTTTTGAGTAAACTGTTTCTCTTTTTCTTCATTTATATATTTCTTTAGCACTTTTTAAAATTTTTTCATCAATTTTAATATTAAAATCCGATGAAACTTTAAGGTTAACATAAAGATACCCATCAGGCATATCCTGGGGATTTTCAAGTTTTTTTTCTTCAAGATATTTTTTTATCATTTTTCCAAGAATCATACCGTTTTCAGAATAGTCAGGAGATAGTCCAAAAAGTGCACCTGCTTTTACAAGTTTATCAGAAGTTACAAATAATGGAATTTTTGTTTTCTGTGAATGCAATATAATATTGTTGATAACACCAGATGAAGATATTATCGGATCTGTTATTAATACGATTATAGAAACATCCTTTAACAAGTTTATTTTTTCGTTTACATCATTTTCATTCTCACTTTTTATCTTTTTAACACCGATACCGAAATTTTCTGCATCTTTTTCAAACTGTTTTACCAGCTCCTCTCTGGAATATAAAATTCCAACATTTTTACAGTTCGGAAAAACAGATTTTATAATGTTCAACTGTTTTAAATAATCTATGTTCAAACTTACACCTGTAATATTATCTTCCTTCCCAACGATCAATGCAGGGTTGTAAACCATTCCATAAAATACTGGCTTTTTGATCTTTTCAGATACAACCAGTTTCAGGGGAGTTTCTCCTAACACACAGATAAGATCATACTTTTCGAGATTCTTTAATCCACTCAAAACTTCTTCTTTTTTCCCATCACAATCCACAATATCATAATCTTTTACACCAGATTTCTCGATCCCTGAAACTGCAAGGTTATATATCTCCATATTTTTCCACTTCAGAATCAATATCTTTGATTCAATATTTTTGACCATTAACAAAAAAAGTAGCAGAATAAAAAATTTTTTCATTTTATCCCCATTTTATTTACAAAAACAATACGTTATCTTTAAACCAAACTCCCGATCCAATCCAGGCATAGGGGCAAAACCTCCATTGTAAGGTTGAACGAAATAGTAGGATGTGTTAAGAATGTTTTTTATAAAAAATGAAAATGACATGTTTTTCAACAAAAAATCTTTATATGTTAGATTAAAATTTACAAGAAAATCTGGATCAAAAGATTTGAATACAAAATCATCTATATTTTCCTCATATTTATAATAGGCATATTTTGAAGATTGATAGGTTCCATTAATGTTAAAATAAAGATTTGATAACAGATTGAATGTTCCCGCAAATCCAATTTTGTGTCTTGGAGCACCGAGAAACAATTTTTCATCTACTGGCACACTGTATAGTTCTACCTCATTTTTATTCGCTGTGTAGTATGAATAGTTCAATTTTATATCAACTTTACCCTTTTTAACCCTGTACTCTAACTCAAAACCTCTTGAACCAATACGTGTATCGTTGAAGTATCCTTCAAAAAAAGTTTCTTCATCAAAATAGTAAACTATAGGTGAAAGAATATTTATATCAAATAAGTTTCCTGCAACAAACATCTCAGGTGTGATCATATAACCAACTTCAATCTCAAAAGTTTTTGTTTTCTCAGGTAAAATATTCACATTACCGTTCACATTCATAAAACTTGGAGATCTGAACGAGTGGGCATATAACAATTTTAGATGGAACTTATTGAACACTCTGGTAAAACCAATTCGTGGAACTAAAAATTTTCCATACAATTTATTGTATTCAAACCTGAAACCTGAAATTGAAATAAGATCAACTTTTGGAATCTTATAAAAAAGTTCTGTAAAAATTGAAAGATTCTGATTGACAATTTTTCTTGTTCCATCAGCAAAATCAACCTGCAAACTATCGTTTGCAATGCATCTTTCATAGTAATACTCTTCACCAACCATCAAAAGAATATCCTTTGAATGTTCATAGTTCAATGAAATATTTTCAAGTATTCTTTCCGCTTTCAGATTCCAGTAATTTTCTGCTATACTTGAACTTGTATCAGTTATCTGCCATGGGTATTGCAATTTGTATTTAAGCGTTGGTGAAACTTTTATTTTTTCATTTAAATCCAATCTGTATTTAACATCCGTAAAATAGTAGTCAAATTTTTGATAAACACTTTTAGGTAGTATATAATCATAAACACTTCTTATTGTCATATCATATCTGTCAACCATCAGATTGACTTCAAAATTCTTAAAAGAGAAATTCAATCTTCCGTTAAATGGGAATATTTTTGAATTTGACGACATAGAGAAACTATCATCATACATATCATAATAAGTTTTTACACTTCTTATAGATTGATTGTATGAAAATGAACCACCTATGTTAAAAGATGAAAAATTTTTATTGAAAGAAACAACTCCACCTCTTTTAGAATAGATTTTCCCAAAACTGGAATAAATAATATCGGTCTTTAAAAAGTCATTATCATCTTCTCTTTTGGTAACAATGTTTATAACTCCAAGTTCAGCAAAACCACCATATTTCACAGAACCAGGACCCCTTATAATTTCTATCTTTTCAATTATTTCAGGTGATATATGGTTACCAAGAATGATATTAGAATAGGTTAGTTCATTCATCTCATGACCATCAAAAAGTAAAAGAATTTTTCCCTCATTTGCCCATACACCTCTTACACCTAAACTAACCGTCTGTGAAACATCAGCTCCAAAGAAAAATCCAGGTATAAGATTGAGAATATCAACAAGATCTTTTGCACCACTTTTTTCAATTTCCTCTTTTGTTATCACAGTTACAATACCTGCTGTTTCTCTAACACTGAGTGATTTTTGAGTGGCGACATTCACCTCTTGTGATAAGAGTTCTTCAAGCCCCAACTCCTGTTCAAAGGAAAAAATAAAAATAAAAATAGAAAGTAGAAAAAAATAAAAAAATGTTTTCAAGGAAAATTTCATAACCCTCCTCAAATTTTTTAAATTTTATCATATTTTTTTTAAAAGTCAAAAAATTTTTTTCTATTATTACTGTTGTCTTTTTGAAAATTTAACAATTAAAACACAAATATTTGAGTTGACTTACAAATTATATTTTCTATAATTAAACAATGGGAGTAAATTAATTTTCCAGAAAATAACATGGAGTGTTTATGAAAAGAATCTTTGTACTATTTGTTTTACTTCTTTTAATTTTATCTTCATGTAATCTTGGGCCACAAGCAGAATATGGACCTGATGACACTGTTAAAATTTCAGGGAAATCTTATGACATCGATTCTACAACTTATAAAGATATGGAGATAGGACTCTGGATTTCTTCTCCAGAATCATTTTTGACTGACTTTTTTGGCTTAACACCTTCAACCTACACTGTTACCGACTCGTCTGGATACTATGAGTTTTTAAGAAAAGGCAGGGATTTTACATCCAGCAACGGTTCAACCTATAAAGTTTCTGTTATGAATTATAATACAAATCTTCCTTTGGAACCTCATACAAGAATAGATTTTTATCCAATATACAAAGATAATCAGGTTCCTGATTTAAAATTATGGAATGGTAACTGCAAATTTACCATAACAAATGATATTGTTAATTTTACATTTGAAGGCGTTGAAAGAATAGGAGTTTCTGATGTTGATACCTATCGATTTGAAGCCAAAGCAAAAATAGATGGAATTGGATACAACCTGTGGCAAAAAAAGATTTATAAGAACGATCCAATAAATTTGCCTGTTTACATTTTTGGAGGTAACCAGTATCTCGGATGGAGAATCGTTTGTGAAAAAAAAGCGCCTTCAGATGCAGATTTTGGTTTCGTTTATATGTCTGAAACTGATACTACATCGATTCCAATAACCGGATATACAAATATATCGTCAGGGAAAAATTGTTTTAGAGAAGCAACACCTGAAACAATCAAAACTTTAACAGATGGAGGTTTTGGGCCATATCCATCTTATTCGTTAACCATAGGTTCGACAGATGTTTCCTGGATTGTATTGGATCTTGGACAGGTTTATGATTCAATATTCTCTGTTGTAGTTTATGGAATAAATCACTCAGGTGAAACCGGAAAATATTATTTGATATTAGATGAAGATACAACCAATGGATGGGATGAAAAACTTGATTCTGTTTCAATGGATGAACATTACTTCTATTTTGAAAATTTGAATAAAAAAGCAAGATATATAAGAATAGAATTGAGTAAGATGACAAATATGGGTATATCAAATTGTAGAGAGATCAGTGTTTTCAAGAAGAACTGACTACTTCAAAAATATAAAAGCTATACTCAAATAGATTGCTGTTCCAATTATATCGGCAAGTGATGTTATCAAAGGGGTGCTTGCTGTTGCAGGATCTTTTTTCAATTTTGTGAATATGAAAGGTAAAAGTACTCCTATTAAACTTCCAATTATCACATTAACGATCATCGAAAGAACAACAATCGATGCTATTAAAAAATTTTTCCCTCTTATAAATCCCATAATTGAAATTCCAAGTCCCATCACAAGACCAAGTAATGTTGCTATCAAAAGTTCTCTTAAGATCAAAACAAACCAGTCCTTCATTTCAACCGTTCCCATCGCTAACGCTCTTATTACAAGTGTTGCTGATTGTGCTCCCGCATTTCCAGCAGTATCAACAAGAACAGGTAAAAATGAAACCAAAACAACATACTTTGCTATCGTGTCCTGAAAACCCTGAATTATCCCTCCAGTAACAAAATCCATTATAAGAAGTGCCACAAGCCAACTTATTCTCGCTTTAAAGATCTGCATCATAGGAACATCTTTTATTCTTGTTATAAAATCAAGGTCAATATCGTGCGATTGGATACCTGAAAATTTTGTAAAGTCCTCCGTCTGTTCTTCTCTTACCGCATCAAGAATATCATCAAATGTAACAATACCTAAAAGATGCCTTTCTTCATCTGTAATTGGTAATGCGAGAAGATCATATTTTTCAAAAATTTTAATCGCTTCTTCCTGATCTGTGTTCGCAGTCAAAAATATAACACTTTTATCCATCAAAGAATCTATCGTTTGAGAAGGTTCAGCAAGGATCAATTTTTTTATCGATATATCGTCCAAAAGATGCCATTGATCATCAACAACATATATCATGTTTATCGTTTCCACATCTTTACCATAATTTCTGATAAATGCGATCGTTTTTTCTATAGTCCATGAATTTTTCACCGCGATGTAATCAGGGTTCATCAACCTTCCAACACTGTTTTCAGGATATCCTAAAAGCTGTAACGCTTTTTTCCTTTCTTCAGGTGAAAGGAGATTTATCATCTTTCTTGTGAGATCAGGGGGCATCTCTTCAAAAAGTTCAGTTCTATCATCCGGTTCAAGTTCTTCGATTATCGCTTTGATATCATCGTTTGAAAGATTTCTCAGCAGATCCTCCTGCATATCACTATCAAGGTAGGAAAAAACTTCCTGTTGGAAATCTTTGGATAGCAACCTCAAAATAACAACTCTTTCTTTTGATTCTATCTCTCTGAAAAGGTCTGCAATCTCCGGGGGCTGCCAGAACGAGATCAATTCCTTCAAATTTTTCCAGTCCTTATTTTTTATTATCTCTTCAAGTTCTGGTTTTAACAATCTCACCATTGGATCAAATTTATAATCGTCTGACATAGAAACCCCTTCAAAAAAGAGAATTTTTATTTGATTATAATTTTTTTTTTATCAAAGTCAATTTTTTTTTGAAAAAATTTCATTTACTTTATACCTTTATATGCTAAAATTCTCTAAACAGAAAGGAGGAAGGATGACTGGAAAGATAGCATACGATCTAATGTTAAAATTGAAAGGTGAAAGAATAGCTGGAACAGAAAATCATAAAAAGGCAAACAATATTTTAAAACAGTTTCTAAAAGATTTAAAGGTTAAATATGAAACAATAGATTTTCCACTATACATTTCCGAAATCGGAAAAGGATTCGTATTCGTTGGTTCTAAAAAATATGAAGGTGTTCCCTATGGGTTAACAGTCCCATACTCGGTTGAAGGAATTTTAGAGTATGCTGAATCTTTTGATCAGATCCAAAATGTTGATCAAAACTTTGAAAATAAAATTCTGATCATGAGAGATCGACCAAATATGTCAAAATTTCCAGTCCTAAAAGAGAAAAAAATTAAAGGTATAATCACCGCTTCAAGATCTGATGATCTTGTTTCATCTTTACATCTTTCAAGTTGGATGATAGAGAAAAACTGTATAATACCGATGATCGATGTTAAATACTCCGATGTCTTAAAACTAATGGAAAATACAGGAAAAAAGATAAAGATTGAAGGAAAAGGAAAAACTTATAAAACGAGAACAGAAAATATCATTGCAAAAATCGATGGAACAAAAAAAACAGAAGAAAAAATAATCGTGATGGGACATACGGACACTGTCCCGAGATCTCCTGGCGGTTCAGATAACAGTGGAGGAATCGGAATAATGGCTGAACTTTTAGCATATTTTTCGAAAAATCCAGCAAAAAGGGATATAATTTTTTCATTCTTTTCTGGAGAAGAGTGGGGACTCTGGGGAAGCAGATTCTTTGTCGCAAGAAAAGAAAAAGATCTAAAAAATTATATTCTTGGAATCAATTTTGATGTTGCTGGTGATCCTTTTGGAACAACACAGTGTATCGTTACAGCAAACGATTACCTCGTCAACATCATAAGTTTTATCTCAAAACTTACAGGCAATTCTATAAACATTTCGAAAGATATTTATTCAAGTGATAATATGCCTTTTTCACTCAAAGGTGTTCCAACTATCAACCTCTTGAGAGCAGGTGGTGTTCCGTCAAGGTTTATACATACTGATAAAGATTCTGTTGATCAAATATCTGAAAAAGGTGTTGCCCCTCTGATAAATTTCGGGAAAATTTTCATTGAAACTGTTGGAAACTCTTGCATAAATCCAATCGAAAGAAATATCGATGAAGGGATAAAGAAAAAAATCGAAGGGTATTTCACCGGTAGAGGCACAGAGTTGAAAGATGTTGTGGATAGTTTAAAAAAGATCAAATAGTTTCAAGATAGAACAAAGTTTTGTTATCTATATTAACATTGTGTTTCAATATCAAATAAGAGATATCGAGTAGCAATAAAGATTTGAATTTTTTATCATCGATTTTAGAAACCAGCTGAAAAACTTCCTGTAAATTTCTGTTGTTTAAAATGTTATCCTCTTTTTTAAATGTTTCTTCGAGAAAAAGGTATAGCAAAGTTATCTTTTCCTGATTCTCTTTTACCAATTTTATATACTCCAGACCTGATGTGAAATCATTCTTATATATATACATCTTGGATATAACCGATGGGTATTTTTTAAAATCCCTTTTCAAAATTTTTATAAAATCAAGACATGATGAAACACTTCCGTAATTTGCATACATTTCTGATATAAGATGCAGATAGAATAAAATATTGTCATTATTACTCACCTTTAACTCATTAATAAACATCTTTAAAAGTAAAAAACCTTTTTCATCTTCACCTTTTATCAAATATGTTTCGATCAATTTCAAAAACATTTCATTTTTTAACCTATCATCTTTCACCATTGAAATATCTTCTATAAGAAGTTTTTCAAGATTTTCATCGTTGTTAAACCTCAAAACTGAAAGTATTATTTTAATCCTTTCAACGCGTTTTGTAATACTTTTTGCTTCTCTGATCGTCTCTTTAAATGAATTTATCAATTTTACTCTGTCATTTAACAGATGATAATCATTTGTTATCTGCGAAAGCAGAAGTGCTTTTTTTATATTGTTTTTTATCCTATCTTTATTTTTGTAAGCAAGATCCAGATATTTTTTTGAATTCACCGAATCACCTTTTTCAAAGAACTTTTCTGAAACAGTTAACAGAATCTCCGGATCGCTTTCAAAATTAAGTTGAATTTCAACGAGTTTTGAATTAACAGAAAGATTCAATTTTCTATATGCATCAAAAAGTTCAACAAGAAGAATCGCTTTTTCATTCTTATTCTTCATTCGATTTGTTTCCCAGAATGCTGAACTTAAAAGTGAAAGGGATTTCGATATTTCCTTTACAAGTCCAAAACCCTGTCCCAAAAGAATGTTCGATTGAGTTTTTTCAAAATCATTTTTGATAAATGAGAGATAATTTTCCGATTGTCCAAAATATTTTTTCGCTTTTGAAAGATTTTGATCCTTTAAATATTCATAAGCAATCTTTAAATAGAATCTGGTTTTAAAAGAATCGTTTAGATTTTCTATCAGTTTTAACGCAAAATCATAATTTTTGCTCTCAATAGCATCGTTAAAATTTCTTTCCACAGTCACAATTTTTATTTCTTCATTCTCAATATTCCTTAATGTCCCCATAAAGTTTTCAAAATTACCTTCAAGGAAATAATTTCTTGCAATCTTACAATAAGTTTCATCATCAAACTCTTTAAAATTTCTTTTTTCGAGTGCTTTTTCAATAAAGAGTTGATTATATCTCTGAGAAGAATGGATAAAAATAAAGGAAAAAATAATAAAAACTTTAAAAAATAAAATTTTCTTCATAAAGCGTATTTTACCTATTTACTATTTTTTTTCAACACATATAATATCAATAATGAAAATTGGAATTGTTCATGACTATTTGAACCAGTATGGTGGTGCTGAAAGAGTTTTAGAGGTTTTACTTGAAATATTTCCAGAATCAACAGTATTCACTTTGATATACGACAAAAATAGAGTATCCCCTGTTCTTTCTAAACATAAAATAAAAAAGTCGTTTTTAAACAAATTTCCTTTTTCAAAATTCTACTACGAGTATCTTTTACCTTTTTATCCAGCAGCGATTGAATCTTTTGATACAAGAGAATTCGATATCATAATCTCTAATTCCTCTGCCTGGGCAAAAGGTGTCATAACAAATACAAAAACGATGCATGTAACCTATTGCCTTAACCCGATGAGATTTGTGTGGGAGTCCTTTTTTCCTCTCGTTAACAAAAGAGGAGTTGTAAGCAAAGGGCTTAAACTCGTTTTAAGTCAAATAAGATTATGGGATGAAGTTTCATCAAAAAGACCCGATTTTTACATAACCATCTCTAAAACTGTCCAGAAAAGATTAAAAAAATATTATGATATAGATTCCCCAATAATATACCCACCGGTTAACACCGATTATTTCATCCCTGACAGTGATAAAAGGCAGGAGGAATTCTTTTTGATAGTTTCCCGTTTGAAACCTTACAAATCGATTGAACTCGCGATAAAAGCATTCAATAGATTGAAAAGACCCTTAGTGATAATAGGGGAAGGGACACATTACAACTATTTAAAATCGATCTCTGAAAAGAACATTCAATTTTTAAACCATGTTGATGACAGAAAATTGCTTTCCTATTATCAAAGATGTAAAGCACTCGTGTTTCCCCAGATTGAAGATTTTGGAATAGTGTCCCTTGAAGCCCAGGCGTGCGGAAAACCTGTTATCGCTTTAAAAATGGGAGGAGCAGTTGAAACGATAATAGAAAATAAAACAGGTGTATTCTTTGAAAAACAGAATGTTGATTCTCTTGTAGATGCTATACATCGATTCGATAAGATGAGTTTCTCACACGAAGATTGTAGAAACAATTCATTGAGATTTTCAAAAGAAAGATTTAAAAAGGAGTTTAAAGAAAAGGTTTTTGAATACTATGAAATATACAAAAGGGAGATGGAGATATGAATCTTTTTCCGCTTTCGTTGACAATGGATAAAGAGAACATAAAAATTCTTGGAATGAACCTGAACGAAATCAATAGTTTTACAAAGATTGAAAACAGTTATGATCTTGTGAAAAACCTTGAAAAAATTTTAAATACCTTTTTTGGAAATATCACTTTACCTCAAAATCCGTTTCCACAAAATCTATTTATAATCGGAGAAAAGAATAAACTTCATTTAGGTAAAAACATAAAAGTTGAAGGGTTAACTATAATAAATCTTACAAAAGGAGAGATTTTTATTTCCGATAATACGGTGTTAAAAAATTATAATTCTATCGAAGGACCAGCTTTCATAGGTGAAGGTAATCTAATAGATTCTGCAACTATAAGGGGACCGTTCATTTCTGGAAAAGTGTGCAAACTATCAGGAGAAATCGAAGAATCGATTTTTTTCGATTATGTTAACAAACATCATTATGGATTCATAGGCCATTCGATAATTTGCAATTGGGTAAACCTTGGAGCAGGGACAACGAATTCCGATCTTAAAAACAATTATTCCACCATTAGAATTTTTAATGGAGAAGATTTTGTTGATAGTGGAATGCAAAAATTGGGATGTATCATAGGAGAACATGTAAAAACAGCAATAGGGACAATGATAAACACAGGAACAGTCATCGGACCATTTTCGAACATTTTTCTTGATATCAGAAATAAAAAATACATAAAACCTTTTTCTTGGGGAGATGATTCCAACATATATAACATTGAAAAATTGATATCCGATATGAAAAAGGTTATGGCGAGAAGGAATGAAACCTTATCAGAAAATTATATTGAAAGAATAAAGAATCTTTATACGATCTATTCTTCCGGACTATCATCGTGAGAGATATTTTCATCTATCGTCTGTGTATGGTTACATTTAATACATTTATATTTGTCCTTAACTTTTACCATACCTTCGAAACCACATTTTTCACACTTTATCTTTTCAGGTTTTGACCAGAGAACAAAATCACATTTCGGATAGTTGGAACAACCATAAAAAACTTTTCCTTTGGAACTTTTCCTTTGAACTATATCACCATCATCCTTTGGACATTTGATTCCAACTGAATAGTTCTTGGTAAATTTACATTTTGGATAATCTGAACAGGAAATAAATTTTCCATATTTCCCATTTTTAACAACAAGTTCTTTTCCACATATTGGACATTTTTCATCAAGTTTTTCTTCCTCTTCTACTATCGGTTTTGCATTGGAACATTTTGGATAGTTAGTGCACGATAAAAATTTACCATACCTTCCCCATCTGATAATCATCGGGGAACCACATTTTTCACACACTTGATCGGTTTTCTGTTGAATACTTTTTGAAACCTCTTTACTGCTTCCATTAGCATTTTTCAAATCTTTTTCAAGTTGAGTATAAAAATCCTTCAAAACTTCTTTTCTCAAAAATTTTCCTTCAACAATCTGATCCAATTTTTCTTCCATTTTCGCGGTAAAACCAGCATCAAAAATATCTGGAAACCATCTTATAAGAAGATTGTTCACAGTTTCACCAAGTTCTGTAGGTTTAAAAAATCTCTTTTCCCTTAAAACATATTCTCTCTTCAAAAGAATATCGATTATCGATGCATAGGTTGAAGGTCTTCCAATACCTTTCTGTTCGAGTGCTTTCACAAGGGTGGCATCCGTATACCTCGATGGTGGCTGGGTTTCCTCTTTTTTTATCTCCGATCCTTCAAGTGTTATCTCATCGTTTCTCGCAACTTCAGGTATATCGTTTTTCAGGTTTCTGAAATCACCGTAAGGATAAATTTTCAAAAACCCATCGAATTTCAACCTGTTTCCAACACCTCTAAAATAAAATTTTCCACCTTCAATATCAACCGTTGTATATGTATAGATACCATTTTTCATCTGCGTTGCAACACTTCTTTTCCATATCAGAGAATAAAGTTTATACTGATCCTTTGAAAGGTATTTTTCAACTTTTTCCGGTGTGAGTTCAACATCTGTAACCCTTATCGCTTCGTGAGCATCCTGAGAAGATTTTGAACTTTCGTATACGTTTACATGTTCGGAAAGATAATCTTTTGATAACGTTTTCTCTATATAATCTCTGATCATCTTTATTCCATCTTCACTCATCCTTGTAGAATCGGTTCTCATATATGTTATAAGACCTGTCATACTATCTTCGATCTTAACTCCCTCATATAGTTGCTGGGCTATACTCATCGTTTTTTTTGCGGGAAAACCTAAAATGTTTGCAGCTGCCTGTTGAAGAGTGCTTGTAATAAATGGAGGATAAGGTTTTATCGATTTATCATCAAACGAAACATTTTTTATAACAAACTGTTCCTGTTTTAGAAGATCTATAATCCCTTTTGCTTTTGTTTCCTCTTCAAAAATAGCTTTATCGTTATTGTACTTTATAAGGTCAGCAAAAAATGAACCGTTTTTGTGTTTGAATTTTCCCTTTATTTTAAAAGTTACTTTACTTTTAAAATTTCTTATCTTTTCTTCTTTTTCACATATAAACCTTAAAGCAACAGATTGGACTCTACCTGCTGAGAGTCCCTTTTTTATAACTTTCCATAAAAATGGACTTATCAGGTAACCAACCAGTCGATCGAGTATTCTTCTCGCATACTGTGATTCAACAAGATTCATATTTATATCTTTTGGATTTTCAAGTCCCTCTTTTATTCCCTTTTTCGTTATCTCATAAAATAGAACTCTTTTTGCTTTCGATTTTATCTGATCATCCATTATTGAAACTATATGAAAAGCGATTGCCTCTCCTTCCCTATCAGGATCGGTTGCTATAAAAATTTTTTCACTTTTCAAACTCTCCTCTTTTATTTGAGCAACTATTTTTGATTTATTCTGAATCAATCTAAAATCAGGTTCAAAATCTTTTTCTATGTTTATCCCGAGAACCTTTTCAGGTAAATCGATTATATGACCCTTCGAAGATAACACCTTAAAATCTTTTCCAGCATAATTTTCTATCGTCTTTGCTTTCGTTGGTGATTCAACAATGATAAGTTTCAATTACTCTCCTTGTCTAAATTCCAGAGATAGTTTAAAACATCCAAAAAATCCTCCGGTAAAGGTGAATAGAACGATACGATCCTACCATCGGAAGGATGCCTGAATGTCAATGATACCGAATGTAACGCCTGTCTATCAATAAGTCCGTTAATATTATCAAAATGTTTTTTCAAGTCAACAGGAAGATTCTTCAGTGCAAGATGAATATTTTTTTTGTACTCCTGATCACCAACCACAGGATGTTCTATATGATGCATGTGGACTCTTATCTGATGCGTTCTTCCAGTTTGAAGGTTGACTTTAAGAAGAGAACATATTTTAAAATTTTTTAAAACCCTGTAAACCGTTATCGCTTCCTTACTGTTCACATCGGTCACAGTCATAAGTTTTCTATCAACATTACTTCTTCCAATCGGAGCGTTAATCTCTCCGACCTTTCTTGTAAAACTACCCCAAACCAAAGCAAGATAAGTTCTTTTAACCCTTCTTCTCTCAATCTCGTTGGCAAGGTATTGATGAGCTCTTTCATTTTTTGCAAAAACCATTACACCACTTGTATCCTTATCGAGACGATGGACAACACCCGGTCTCTGTTCATCTCCACCTGACAATTTTGTGTGATGTAGTAAAGCGTTTACAATTGTTCCATCTCTGTTTCCCTTTGCCGGATGAACAACCATTCCCTTTTCTTTATCTATAACTATAATATCATCATCCTCATACAGGATCTTCAAAGGTATATCTTCCGGCTGTAGATCTGTTTTTACAAGTATCTCATACTCCACAAGTATATGATCTCCCTTTTTAACTTTATAAGATGGTTTTTCAATCTTTCCATTAACAAGAACTTTTCCTTCCTCTATCAGATTTGCTATCCTCGTTCTCGATAATCTAACACCGAGAGATTTCAGAAAGATATCCAATCTTGATGATGGGTTTTCACTCTTTACAGTATGCTCTATTCTAAATTTTGCCATATTTAACTTTTTTCTTTGAAAAATCGATTATTTTCAGTATTTCCTTTTTCGCCTTTTCAAAAATTTTATCAAAATCCTCTTTTGAAATGTTATCCCTTTCAGAAGTTCCCTGTATTTCAACGATTTTTCCCTGATCATCAAGCACAAAATTGAAATCTGATGAAGATTTTGAATCATTTTCATAATCAAGATCTATAACAATCTTTTGATCAACAATCCCTCCGCTTATCGCTCCAATATAAGTTTTGAATGGATTTTCAGTTATGATTCCTTCTCTCATAAGATTTGAAATCAGAACATATAAAACAGCCATCCCACCGTTTATTGAGGCACATCTTGTTCCACCATCTGCAACGATAACATCACAATCAACTATTATTGAAACATTTTTCATTTTTCCAAGATCAACCGAAGCTCTCAAAGATCTGCCGATCAACCGTTGTATTTCTGTTGATCTACTGTTGATCTTTCCCCTTTCCCTTTCGATTCTGTTTGTAGACGATCTTGGCAACATCGCATATTCGGCTGTTATCCAGCCACTCTCTTCTGGATCTATAAAAGGTGGAAGTTTTTTTTGAAGAGTTGCAACACATAACACCTGCGTGTTCCCCATCGAAACAAGACAACTCGCTTTTTCATTTTTTAAATAGTTCATCTTTAAAGAATATTCTCTCAAAATTCCTCCTATTTCCCTATACAAAAGTTAGAAAAGATTTTATCAAGAATCTCTTCATCCGTTATCTTTCCAAGCAACATATCACATCGATCGATTATATTTTTTAAATGAAAATCTATTATTTCGGGTTCGTGTTTCAAATTTAAATTTTCAACTTTTTCCATTTCATCAAACATCTTTTCTATAACATTGAACTGATGTTGAGAAACTATTATCGTTTCATCAGAAAAATTTATTCTCCTGAAAATTTCTTCGTTCAGAACATTCAAATTCTCTCCAGTCAAAGCTGAAATTTTTATTCCCTCACATGTTTTTGAGTTTGATAGATCACACTTGTTTCCAACAACTATTGGATCTTTATGTTCTATCAGATGAAGGATTTTTTTGTCCTCTTCCAGCAACCCTTTTGTTAGATCGTATATGAAAATGACCATATCAGATGTTTCAATTTTTTGAAGCAGAAGTTCTATACCCTTTTTCTCGATAGGATCATCTGTATCTCTGATGCCACAACCGTCAGTTAAATTGACAGGTATTCCGTTTACATCTATCCATTCTGATATGAAATCTCTTGTGGTTCCTTCGAACTCTGATACTATCGCTCTTTCCTGTTTCAGTAACCTGTTGAAAAGTGTTGATTTCCCGGTGTTACTCCTTCCGACAAGAACAACTTTTATCCCTTTATCCATTATCCTTCCACTTGAAATAGATCTTTTCAAATTTTCAAGTTCAATTTTAACCTTTTCAAGTTCCCTTTTAAAATTATCGAAAGACCAATCAACATCATCTGGAAAATCGATCGCACTTTGAACATAAGTTTTCAAAGATAAAAAATTCTCTTTTATCCGATTTATCTTCTGGGAAAACTCTCCCATTTCGTTTTTCAATGATAAGAAAAGTGATCTTTCAGTTTTCGAATTTATTATTTGAAGTATCGATTCTGCTTGAACAAGATCGATCTTTCCATTCAAAAAAGCTCTCTTTGTAAACTCTCCCCTTTCAGCTTCCCGAAGGTTTAAAGATTTTAACAGTTTTAAAAATGTTTCAACAACAGCGAAACCACCATGTAAAGAAATTTCTGCCATATCTTCGCCGGTATAACTGTTTGGAGAAAAAAAAGTCGTTATAACAGAATGATCATATACCCTATCTTCGTATTTTATATACTCCACATAAACTTTATGATGGGCAAACTTTTTGATCGAAGTTATTCTTTTTAATATTTCAAAGGTCTCAGGACCAGATATTCTGACAACTGTTATAGCAGAATTACCTACAAGAGTTATCGGTGCAAATATTGTATCATTTTTTTCCATTTTTCAGAAATCTGTTTCTCCTTTTCTGCTTAACATAACCCTTGATATCCAGATAAACAGGTCTTGTAAATTTTTCCTTTATCAACATTTTATTTAAAAGATGTTGTAAAGCATCTATCGTTTTTCCGTTCTTCCCAATCAACAGGTTGGCATCAGGCGTATCTTTTATAATAATCCTGTATTTGTTGTTCAAATAACTTATCTCAGGTTCAACAGAAAACCCCATCAACTCGGTTAACTTTTTAAATTTTTCCTCAATGATCTTTATCTGTGATAACTCTTTTGTTGATTCATTAAGATTTTCAATCCTGTCTTTTGCTTCATTTACAGTAACACCATTGCTTTTTTCAGTTGAAACTTTTTCAAGCACTTCGTTGATGTTTATTTTTTCTTTTTTCTGTTCCTCAATCTTTTCTTCCTTCTTGAGAAGTTCTTCTGGTATCTGTCCATTCAAAAGATGCAATCTAACAACCGCTTTCTTTTTACCGAACTTCAAAAAACCATTCTGAGGTTCATTTATTATCTCCACATCAACATTATCGATAGTTGTTTTTAAAAGTTCTACTCCCTTTTCTATCGCTTTTTCAACAGTTTCATCCTCAACATCAATATATTTCTTTTCTTTATCCATAATCATTCTCCCATCTGCTTTTTTATACTGTTTTTGATTAAGATCTGTTGTCCTACAGACAAAATATTATAAATAAACCAGTAAAGGTTTATCCCCGAAGGCATATTTAAGAATAAAATTGTGATCATTACAGGCATTATGTATACAAGCATTTTCTGTGATTCATCTGTTGCAGTTGAAGAAATCTTCTGTGAAATAAACATTGTTATACCAGTTAAAACTGGAAGGACATAGAAAGGATCCTTATACGAGAGATCCTTTATCCAGAATGCAAAAGGTGCTTGCCTCAATTCAATCGTTGTTCTCAGTATAGCGTAAAGAGCGAAAAAGATGGGCATCTGGATCAACAGCGGTAAACATCCCATAAAAGGATTTATTCCAGATTTTTTATAGAGATTCATCGTCTCTGTATTGAGTTTTTGTGGATCCTTTGCATACTTTTTCTTCAACTCTTCAAGTTGTGGTTGAATCATCTGCATCTTTCTCATCGATGAAAAAGAAGTAAAAGTCAAAGGAGAAAATATTATTATAAAAAGTATCGAAAGAAGTATAATTATAACTCCATAATTTGGAATGAATCCGTACATAAATATTAAAAAAGAAAGTATCAGTTTACTTATTGGTTGTATCCATGACCATCCAAAATCTGGTAGTTTGTCCATTCCATTTTTTAACTGCTTCAAAATTCTATAATCTATTGGGCCAACATAAAACTCAACGGAATCCGAGAGTATCGAAAACTGTGTTTCGAGTTTTTTATCTTCAAGTTTTTTTACCTGTATGTTATCACCTTTTCCGATGATTCCAGCAAAGAAATATTTTGTTTGAACTCCCATCCAGTCATACGTCCCCGAATAATTTGATATATTTTTAACATTTTTTTCCTTTATTCTGTAAATGTTGTTGAAACTATGATAACTGACTCCATAATACTGCAATTCATCGGATATATTGTCTTCTGTAAAAGAAATTCCTTTTTCCAGAATGTATTCCTTTTTATCAAGTGGTATGTTCGAACCTATTTTTTGTGTTATAAGATAACTTCCTTTTCTAAAAATAAAAGTTCTCGTTACCCTGATGGTATCAAAAAATCCCATAAGAACCAATGAGTCAACATCATTTTTTAAAGGATTTATATCTCCTATATAAACTGGAAAAAAGTTTATGTTAGAAAAATCTAAAACGATATTTCTCGATTTTACAATCAGTTTAAAAAGTTTCTGTCCATCGTTTAAAAGTTCGAGGGAATCACCTTTTCTCGTTTTATAATTTTTCAAAATCAGAGATGAAAAAGAACCAGATAAAGATGAAATTTTTCCCTTCAAAAGATCCGTTTCAAAATAAAACAAACTTGTGTCTTTTGGTAAAATATAACTTTCCGGAGATTTCTGTTGCAGGGTTTCTATTTTTTTTGAAGTTGTGTCAACTTTATCTACCTTTAAACTATCACCTGTTGTATTCTGGACAACAGATGTTTTTGGTGTCATATAAGAATAATAGGCAAAGATCAAAATTATCAACAAAAACATGATGAGCATTTTCGTTGAATTGTTCATAAAAAAACTCCTATTCGAGCGGATCGTATCCACCCTTTGAAAATGGGTTACATCTTAGAATTCTTTTGATAGTTAAAAACGATGCTTTAATAAAATTATATTTCTGGTATGCCTGTAAGGAATACTCTGAACAGGTTGGAGTGAAACGACAAGTCGGAGGGAACAATGGTGAAACATAAATCTTATAAATTTTAATAAAAAAGATAAAGATTCTATTCATAGTTGCTTAACCTTTTTAACAACACTGAAAAATTCTTCTTTTAACTGTTCAATATCCTTTTGTAATATTTTTCTGTTCGCGATAAAGACATAATTCATATTTTCAACAAAACCTGATTCGTTTTCCAGAAAAAGTTTTCTCAAAATTCTCTTCATCCTGTTTCTTTCAACTATATTCTTGTAGTTTCCCTTTTTTACGGTAAAAGCAACCTTTTTCTCTTTTCCATTTTTATATAAAAGAACAAAAGAGTCAGATGAAATCCTTTTAGGATTTTCAAATACACTCTTTATTTCACTCTCTTTTAAAATCGGGGTATTCCCAATTCTCCTCATACTTTAGGATCAGAGACGGTCAAACGTTTTCTTCCTTTCGCTCTTCTTCTTGAAAGTATCTCTCTTCCGTTTGATGTCTCCATCCTTTTTCTGAATCCATGTTTTCTTACTCTTTTTATCTTACTTGGATGATAAGTTGGTTTCATTATACCTCCTATCCAAAACTTAAATCATCATAAATTTTTAAAAGAAAGTATTTTACTTAAAAATTTTTCTAAGTCAATAAGAAGTTTCCCGAATTTATTCTTGTTGAAAAATATTTTAATTCAACTATCATATAACGATGGAGATAATAAAAAGTATAGAAGAGATAAAAAAGATTTCAACTCTAAAAGCCAGTGAAAATGAAATTTTCTTTGAAAAATTCAGGGATCTTGATGATTATATAAAAAAAGGTTTTGACACTCCCGTAAAAAAATTTTATGGGGAACTGAAAAAAATTATCGAATGCAGGGAATGTGGAAACTGTTGTAGAGAAGTTATTATCGTATTTGAAAAAGATGATATACCAATTCTTTCAAAGGGAACAGGAACAGACGAAAAAGAACTTATTGAGAAAACTTTTATTTTCTATGAAAAGCATAATGTTTTTGTAATGAACCAATCACCATGTAAATACCTTAAAGGTAACGAATGTTCAGTTTATCCCTTTAGAGGGACAGAATGTAGAGAATTTCCTTACATCGAAACAAAAGATTTTTCAAGGATATATAACTATATTTTTCAGGGTTATTCCATATGTCCTTTTCATTTCAATATAGTAGAGTTCGTGAAAAATTTACTTGTTGACAATGTAAAAATCAATTGATAGAATAAAAAAATGTTAAATTTTGAAAAATATGGTTATGAACAACTGAAAGAGATTGCGATAAAGCAGGAAAAGATATTTTTTAACTTTTTAAACCTTCTTGATGATGCAGTGTTACTGATAAGCAATGATTTAACCGTTGAATTTTTAAATGAAAAAGCGAAAGAATTTTTTGAAATAAAAAGTGAAAGTGAAATCCCTTTAAAACATATTTTTAAAGATTTCGAGTTAGAGCAAAAAAAAGAAGCGATACAAAAAACCTTAAATCTAAAAAAAGTTCTTGATATAGACAACCTGACTGTTATCAAAGGTAGAGAATTCTGGGTAAAGAACCTTTTCATTCCCATTGAGGACCTTGAAAACGAAAATTTTAAAGTTTTATTATTCATAAAAGATATAACATTCAAAAAATATGTTGAAGATCAGAACATAAAGGTCAACGAAAGGTTTGCTAAAATTTTCCAGAACAATCCCGCTGTTGTTCTGATAAGCAGGGTTGAGGATGGTAAGATAATCGAAATCAATAATTCAGTTGAAAAGGTTTTTGGATACACTCAAAATGAGATAATAGGCCAGTCAACTCTGCTCCTTTACGCTGATCCTCGAGAAAGGGCTCTTTTCATCGACAAAATATTAACCAAAGGTCCAATAACGAATTACGAGATCAAATTTAGAAGAAAAGATGGAACGACAGGATGGGCGAGTGTCAGTGCAGATTTTATAGAGATCGACGAAGAGAATTGTATAATAGCGATAATAAGTGATATAACTGAAAAAAAACTATCATCACTTTTAAATGAAGCGCTCTATAAAATTTCAAATATAATCTACAATTCAAAAAATCTCGATGATCTGTTTACAAAGTTACATCAGGAGATAAAAAACATAATATTCTCAGAAAATTTTTATATAGCGATATACAACAAAGAAAACAACATCATTTCTTTCCCCTATTTTGTTGATCAAAGGGATAACCATGCTCCATCGAAAAGGTTCGGAAACGGTTTAACCGAATACGTTTTAAAGACAAAAGAGGCGAAACTTTTAACAAGAGAAGACATAATAAACCTTTCGAGAAAAGGTGAAGTAGAAATAGTTGGAACTCTTTCTGAATACTGGCTTGGAGTCCCACTCCTTGGTGACAATTTTTCTGGAGTACTTGCTGTTCAAAGTTATGATGAAAATCTAAAATACTCTGAAAAGGATAAAGAATTTCTTTCTTTTGTTGGACAGCAGATTTCAAGATTGATAGATAGAAAAATACTTGAGGAAAAACTGAGTAACCAGCTGAAAAAATATTATTCCATACTCGAATCTTTGCCAAATCCACTTTTTGCTGTGGATAATAATTTCAAAATATTTTTCTATAACGATAGATTTTTAAACTATATGGCAAAGCACAAAAACATAGGAACAGAAATAAAAATTACAGATATAATCCCTGATTTCTATACTTCAGAAATACATTTTCTGTTAAAGGATGAGACGTTTACCAGAAAAACATTCACTTTCGAGTTTAACGGATCCAGATCCCTTGAGATAGCGAAAATCGAAGATGGATTCATTTTTATCCTTATATAACAAAACAAAAGATTTTATTCCATTTCTTACAACCATCGTTGTTTTCCTCATAATCTTTCTTAGAGAATTTTTCGGTGACAGAATAAAGATTTATTTTGTGATGTTTTCTGGAGCAATGTTCGTTATTTTAACAAAGAGTATTTCTCTTTACGACTCCTTTAAAGCGATCGATTTTGAGGTCATCATTTTTTTAGCATCAATATTTGTTGTTGGTGAATCACTCTTTGAGAGTGGATTCCTTTACTCTCTAAGTTACAGAATTTTTTCAAGAGCCAGAAATGTAGATTCCCTTCTATTTCTTTTTATAATGACTATGGGGACTCTTTCATACTTTTTTATGAACGACACGATAGCTATCGTTGGAACCTTTCTTGCCATATACCTCTCAAAGAAATTCTCCATAGACACAGAATCCCTCCTGTTAACTCTTGCGTACAGTGTGACTCTGGGAAGTGTATCAAGTCCAATAGGTAATCCACAGAACCTTGTGATCGCATCAAGAATAAATGAGGTTTCTCCTTTTGTTATATTCACAAGGTATCTATTTCTTCCAACAATTTTTAATCTTTTTATACTCTATTTTACAATGAAAATCGCGTTTAGAAAAAAGATAGATTTCACCAGAACAATATCTTTTGAACAGGAAAAATATGTGATAAACAGAAATTTTAAAATTTCTTTTCTTTCTGTATTACTCCTTATCCTTATGATTTTATTAAAAGTCGTTTTACCCTTAATTTTTAAAAATATCAGAATACCACTCTTTGTAATTCCAATACCATCATCACTTTTGATACTCTTTTTCAACCAAAAGAGAAAACATATATTGAAAAATCTTGATTACAAAACTCTCATCTTCTTCATTTCCATGTTTATTCTTATGAAAAGTTTATACTTAAAAGAAAAACCTGACTTTCTGTTCAATTTTGAAAATATTAAAATATCTTTGAATTTTATTTTTTCCTCATCAATAGTTTTAAGCCAGCTAATCTCAAACGTTCCTTTTGTAATACTTTTTCTTGAAACCTTTAAAAACCTTGACAATCAACTTCTAATGGCACTTGCGGCAGGCAGCACAATAGCAGGAAATATTTTTCTTCTTGGAGCAGCGAGTAATATAATAATATTACAAACAGCTGAGAAAAAAGGGATCAGATTAAAAATTCTTGAATTTTCAAAAATAGGTATACCTTTAACTTTTTTGAATATCCTGATATACGTCTTATTCTTTTATATTTTTTGAAACTATTTTGTACTCATCTCTTTAAGTTCAATTATGTATCCAACTTCCATCTTCAATATCAATGGAAACCTTTCATCATCAAGAATCCAGAAATAACCAAAAAGATCACTCGTTGCATAAACAGCTTTGAGTCCAACCTCTTTTCCATCAACCACACAGTTGTAAACGGTTTTTCTTTCAAAAGTCAGATGTTCTTCTCCATCCCCAACATCGATTATGACTTCTTTTTTGTTAACGAGATCCTTAAAAACTTTTTTTGAAAAGAATACGGATGTTTTATTCTCAAGATTGCTAACACTATAATCCCACAGATTCATAAATATTCTGTCTGAACTTTCAAGAGATTTTTGTAAAACAGTGACATTATCCACGAATTTAAATATAGTATCATCTTCAACCAGGTATTTGTAGTAGAGATTTTTGTCTATTTTCTTTATCTCGATCATCAACTCATACTTGTCCCCCCATGATGATACATCATATACTAAAGTGCTACCCTCTTTAAAAAAATGTGAATACTCTGAATTTTTTATTTTAAAATCTTTAGCACAGGCAATAGATAGAATCACAACCAGCACGGGAAATATTTTTTTTGTTAAAATTTTCATTCTCCCTCCATTTTTTTTCATTATAACTTTTTAGAAAAATTTTTCAATCTTTTCATTCCGAAAAAAAAGGATATAATATTATTATGGAAAAAATACTGAATTCAAAAACACTTTTTGAAATGTTGGAAAACGCAGTTGAAAAATATTCTTTGAGAACTTTACAAAGTTACAGAGAACAAGATGGAATTAAAAATATTACCTACAAAGAATTTTTTGAAAAAGTAAAAAGGGTCTCATCCGCATTCAGAAAGATGGGAATAAAAAAGGGAACAAAAGTTTTACTCATTTCAGACAACAGATACGAATGGCTCATTGTGGATATGGCTCTTTTGTCGATCGGGGCTGTAGATGTCCCAAGGAGTTCATCTTCACCTGAAAGTGAATTGAGTTTCATCGCAAAACATTCGGATTCTGAGTTTGCGATAATTGAGGATGAAAAACTCTATCAACCGATAAAAGGTATAGTAAAACAAGAAAATGTTGTAGTTTTTAACAGATCCGAAAATTTTATAAATTTTTCCGCCCTTCTTAAAGATGATGGAAACGAGTATAAAAAATCAGACATCGACAAAGATGATCTTGTAACGATCATATACACATCCGGAACTACTGGAAACCCCAAAGGTGTTATGCTCACACACAAAAATTTTATGCATAATGTCTCTGCTATAACTCCGTTGATAAAATTTAAAACCTATGGAAAAGATGGAGATGTAACAGTTTCAATTTTACCGGTATGGCATATTTTTGAAAGAACTTTTGAATACGTATGCATTGCCGGTGGAGCAAAAATTTTTTACTCAAATGTTAAAAATTTTGCAAGGGATCTGCTGGAAATAAAACCAACAATAATGAGCGCAGTGCCAAGGATCTGGGAACATATTTATAGAAAGATTATAGATCGAATGAAAAATGAAAAGGTTTTCAAAAAAACACTTTTTTATCTTTTTTTGAACATAAGAGAAAAACATCTATATTCCTATAGAGTTCTTACTAACAGGGATACACAACTATACGAAGAAAGTTATAAAAAAAGATTTTTCAAAATATTGATGTCACTTATAATTTTTCCATTATTTCTTATACCATCGTTACTCGCATATTTTATCTTTGAATCTATAAGGGATAATCTTGGTGGAAGGTTGAGAGGTGCATTTACAGGTGGTGGTATGATTCCCAACTATATCGACAACTTTTTCAACACAGTAGGAATAACACTTTTAAACGCATATGGTATGACAGAAGCATCTCCGGGAATAACATCAAGGAGATTCGATTACAATTTTCTTTTTACGGCTGGTATCCCTTTTGATCGAACTGAAATCTCATTAAGAGACGAAAATGGGAAAAAGGTAAAAAAAGGTGAAAAGGGAATCATACATGTTAAAGGGGATCAGGTTATGAAAGGTTATTATAAGAACGAAGAGGAAACAAAAAAGGTTTTAACTGAAGATGGATGGTTAAACACCGGTGATATTGGATTCATAACAAAAAATGGAAACCTGATAATACTTGGAAGAGCAAAGGATACAATAGTTCTTTTAGGTGGAGAAAATGTGGAACCTCAAAGGATCGAAGAAAAACTTGAAGAGAACGAATTCATTTCACATGCTGTTGTTGTGGGAGATGATGAGAAAGATCTTGCTGCTTTGATTTTTATCGAAGAAGAAAAATTGAAAAACCTTATAAAAGAACTCAAACTGAATATAGATGATCTGAAAGAAGGTATTGAAAATATAAAGGTCAAAGAGTTTTTTAAAAATTTCCTTGAAGAAAGAATCAATAGATCCAAAAATTTTCATCCATTTGAATCGATAAAGAATTTCACAATAATTCCCGAAAAATTACAGATAGGTAAAGAGATAACAGAAACACTCAAAAAGAAAAGAAAAGTTATTATAGAAAAGTATAAAACGAAAATAGAAGAGATGTATAAAAAGAAAAAATGATTCTCAAAAGTAAGAAAAAAATTCTAGTTATTTTTACCCTTTACTTTTTTTCACTCATATATTGTCAGGAAAAGGTTGGGCTCGTTCTTGGTGGTGGTGCTGCAAGAGGACTTGCACATATTGGTGTCTTAAAAGTGATCGAAGAATACGATATCCCAATTGATTATGTTGCAGGCACAAGTATGGGCTCTATAATAGGTGGACTATGGGCATCCGGCTATATAGCGAGCGAAATAGAATCGATCTTTTTGAGTGACAACATTAAAAACTGGCTCAATGAGACAACAATAAAAAACTATCAACCAGTTTATCTTTATCTCAATTCATATCCCACATTTCTAACCACTGAACTAAAAGATGGTAAACTCAAAATGCCTGAGGGAACGGTTGATGATAAGATAATAAATCTGGAACTTTTCTCATTCTTTTCAGATGTAGATTATGCGATCAAATCAGATTTCAGAAAAATGTATAAACCATTTCTCTGCACAGCATCGGATTTAAAAAGTGAAAAACCCAAAGTGTTCACTAAGGGAAAACTGGAAAAATGTATAAGGGCTTCCATGGCCATCCCTCTTGTGTTCAAACCTGTTATTTTTGATTCAATATCATATTTTGATGGAGGAATGTTTGAAAATGTCCCTTTGAAATCTTTGAAAGATACTTTTAACCCCGATGTAATAATAAGTGTAGATGTTTCTTCTGATGGGAAAAATCTTGAAGAAAAAAATCCTTCCATTATAGATATAACTTTTACAATAGTTGATCTGTTAACAAGAAACTATCCTGTAGACACTCTTGAAAAATATAGCATCTATATAAGACCTGATGTTGGGAAATATAGAGGTTACGAATTTATAAAATCTGAAGAGATAATAAAAAAGGGATACGATAGAGCGAAACAGATCATTCCTCAGATAAAAGCAAAGATCAAAAAAGAAGAAAAATATCCAAAAGAAAATAGAAAATTTTACATAGAAGGATACAAAACTTTTAATGGAAGAATCATCGATACTCTAATTATTGAATCAAAAAATAGGTGGAGTGAAAAATCAATAAGAAATATTGTGAAGATAAAAAAGGGGGACATTTTCTTTTATGACAATTTGAAAAAAATAATCTATACACTTTATTCCCTCTCGATCTTTGAATCGATCGAACCTGAGATAACAATAAATGAAACCAATCAGAGAATGATTTTAAAAATTAAAGTAAAAGAGATCGATTCAACAATTTTTAGATTCGGAGGTTTCGCAGATTCAAAAGCGGGAATAAACCTTTATGGAGTTTACCAGAAGAACAATATTCTTAACACTCTTTCGTATCTCGACATATACGGTTTTGCAGGTAACTATATCAAAGGATTAACTCTGAACCTTTTTTCTCCGAGTATATTTTTTTCAAACCTTCTGGCTGGAATCTATTCAAATTTTCATATCTACAAAAATTACAATGTGTTTGATAACTATTTCAACTATGAACAAAATTACAATACAACATTTTTGTTTGGAACAAACATAGACAAAAGGAAGATTTTTTCATTTTTTATTTCATCAAAGTATAAAAGATTTCTTTCTCTGGATCTTTTCAAAACATCTGTTGGTGTATACTTTTTTGAAAAAGAAGAAAAACCTTTAAGTTCAAATGTTTCAACGGATAAAAAAAGTTTTATTTTCGGATTGAATCTTCCAAATCCTGCACTCAAAACGACCGATTTTAAAACTTACAACGATATTTTTGATCTGAACTCTTTAAAACAGATATATGTAAAATCAACAGGTTATTTTCTGGATCAAAAAAGATTATCAAAAAAGTTTAACTCTTCTATAGTTTTCAAATATGGTTTTGTTTATTTTCTTTTTCCAGATTATCCAGTTTCTTCAAAAATTTCTCTCGACTATCCAACATCCCAACCAACTTTTGAGTTGAGATATCTTTACGATAAAAACCTTCAAAAAAGGTATACCATATCCTCCGGTTACACATTAAAATATTTTATAAATGATAATTTTTATATTCAGAGTGAGAATGAAGGTTCTATTCTTTTTGATGGAATTGTAAATCAATTTTTCATAAAATACATATTTGGTTCAAGATTATCTTTAACTTTTGCAACTCCGTTCGGAGTTTTTGAAACGAGTGCAGGGTATTTTAAAAACAATATTAGAAAAGATTTTTTCACTTTTAACATTCATCTTGGAAACCCAATAAATTACCCTGAACTTCTTGGACAATACTGATGAAAGAAAAAAGAAAAGGTCTGGTTTATGCTTTCATAGCACTCTTTCTATGGGGTATTCATGGAGTTGCCGGTAGATATCTTGCCTGTGAAAATGTTAATATGTTGTTTGTGGCAACAGTGAGATTTTTCATAGGAACATTTCTTTTCTTCGTTTTTCTGATTTTTACAAAAAAATTGGATTTGAATTTCAGGGAAAACTTTAAACTTGTTTTAGCGATATCGGTAATAGGTATAACTGGAAACTCATTACTTTACCATATATCTTTAAAATACCTGTCAGGCACGCTTGTAATGATATTTGAAAATCTTTCCCCAATATTCGTAATACTTCTTTCCTTCCTGGTCGACAGAAAAAAACCTACATTTTTTGAAATAGTTGCTTTTATCCTATCTTTTTTTGGAATAATAGTGATCGTTTTAGGAAAGGAACAATTTTTTGATCTGAAAAACAATTTTTATTTGGGAATCTTCTGGGGAATTTTAACCGGTATGAGTTTTGGTTTCTATGTCTACCTTTCTTCGAAACTGGTTACACCTTTAAGAAACAACCCAGAAAAAATAATCAATTTTCTATTTAAAATCTTTTTATTATCTTCAATAACAGTTTCTCCACTATTATTTTTATCACCAAATACACCTTCAAAATTTGAACACTGGTTCTGGATCTTTGAGATGGGCATTTTTCAAAGTGGTCTCGCCTATATATTCTGGAATTATGCTCTATCCTATCTCCCTGTTAATTCAACTTCCATACTCTTCATTTTTACGATTCTTTTTACAACCATAAACGAAGTTATATTTTTAAAATTGAAACTCAACATTTTCCTTATAGTGGGTGGAGGACTCATAATATTTTCAGGTTATCTTATTTCAAAAAATTTAAAAAAAAGCGAGGGAAAAGTTTAAAATTTTCGTCTAAATTGTTGTTGATTAAATAAGATTATCGGTTAAAATTGTATCCAAATTCAAGTTGTGAGGTCAGATGAAAAAATTTGTTATAATCTTCGTTATAATTTTAACAACATTTTTATATGTTTTCGCTCAAACATCACTCGAAGATGCTCTTTTGAAAGCGAAAACTTTATCGATCGATTTTAAATTGAAAGTTATTGAAAGGGATATCAACAATAAAGCACTTCTAAATTCTCTGCCATCAATTTTACCTTATATAGTATATACTGTTTCAATCGATTCGTCGACCTATTCAAACTGGAACTATTCACAATCAATATCTTTAAGTCAAACGATTTTTAACCTTCCAGTATTTTTAAGTATCTTAAAAAACAAAGAGTATTCGGATATAGCAAACCTTTTATATTTAAAAGGTTTGAACGATATGATTCAACAGATCATCGAATCATATTTTAACCTTTTATCCTATCAGATAAAACTTGAAACCGATTCAACGATAATCTCATTTGAGGAAACAAATTTAAAAAAGAATAAAATTCTTTATGAAAATGGACTTATTTCAGAATCAAATTTTTTACAGATCGAGTCAAACTATTATTCTCTTCTCTTCTCTTATGAAAAAGATAAAATCACATATCAAACATACCTTGAAGAATTCATAAACTTAACCGGGATAAAATCTCCAGGTCAACTTATCGATATAGATACTTTTCCTGAGATAACCTTTTCCGGCATCGATGGATCAAAAATTTTAAAAAACCTTCCAGAATACCTGATAGCGAAAAAAAATTACACTGTTTCCGAAGAGGAAAAACTTATCTCTTACGCCGAATTCTTTCCAAAAGCATCATTGAACGTTTCCTATGGTTTGACGGATACAATTTACAGATTCAATCTGAACAACCTTTTAGATAGTTCCACTGTAAGGTTTGGCATTTCAGTTTCATTTCCCGTTTTTACAGGATTTTCAAGGAGTTTAAATGTCATACAAAAAAATTATTCCCATAAGAGCGCTTATCTCAACTTCTTAAAAACTGAGGAAAGTTTAAAACTTGAAATAAACAACTTTGATAACAGAATAAAACTTTCAAAGAATTTCCTCGAGAGTTCAAAAAAACTTTATGAATCGGCACAAAAGAATTTTGAAAAAGCAAAAATACTTTTACAGAATGGAGAATTAAACATAACAGATTATACTACAATTGAAAAAACATACATTGAAAGTTTGATAAACCATCTGAATTCAAAAAAGGAATATTACAAAACATACTACAGATACCTTTATTTAATAAGGAGGATCAGGTGAAAATTTTTCAGAAAAAAAGAACATACATTATAGCGATTTTAGTTTTGATCATTCTATTTCTTGTTTTTGGAAAGAAAAAAAATCTTGTTTCAGTTGAAATTTCAGAGGTAAAACTTGATACGATAGAGGAAACGGTTAACGCTTCCGGCGCACTTGAACCATTCGTCGATGTTGAAATTTCCTCTGATATAATGGGAAAATGTCTAAAAATATTCGTGAAAGAAGGTGATTTCGTAAGAAGAGGTACTCCACTTTTAAAAATAGATGATATCTCACAACAGGCAAGATTGAAGGAGTCAGAAACAGCTTTAAACTACGCACAATCAAACTTTGATTATGTTTCATATAAGTTTGAGAACCAGAAAAAACTTTACGAACAGAATCTTATTTCAAAATCTGAATTCACTCTCGCTGAACTTGAATATAAAAATAGTTTGAACCTTTTAACATCTGCAAAGTCCTCCTATGAGATAGCAAAAGATAACCTCGAAAAGACCATTATCAGATCCCCAATAGATGGAACTGTTACCGCCATATATGTTGAAGAAGGTGAAAATATAATTACAGGCACTATGAATAACGCAGGTACTGTTCTTATGACTATATCAAACAACCAGAAATTGATCGTTAAAGCGAATGTTGATGAAACATCGATTTCGAAGGTAAGAAACGGTAACCTTGCAAAAGTCGTTTTCGATGCTTTCCCTGAAAAAACTTTTACTGGAAAAGTGTTCATGAAAGCGAACAGACCCAAATACACAGTTTCATCATCTTCATCTTCTGCTTTTTCATCATCCTCTTCAACCGCTGTTGAATACGAAGTCAAAATCATTCTCGATGATTCACATGATAACAACCTTTTAGTTTCTGGTATGAGTTGTGATGTCGATATAGTCACTCTCGAAAAGGATAGTACCCTGTCGATACCGATCCAGTCGATGGTAAACAGAGAAAACAAAGAGGGTGTTTTTAAATATTCGGGAGGAAAGATAAAATTTGTTCCCGTTAAAACAGGCATCACCGGTAATTTGAAAATGGAGATATTTTCAGATAGTTTGAAAGCGGGAGATTCAATAGTAAGTGGACCTTTTCTGTCATTTAAATTTCTCAAGGACGGTTTAAAGGTAAAAATTTCTTCTGAAAAGAAATTTACCTCAGGGAGAAAAAGATGATCGAACTTTTTCTGGAAAGTTTAAGAGTTAGTCTCGATTCTATAAGAAGTAACAAACTCAGAAGTTTTTTAACAACACTCGGGATAATCATCGGCGTTATGACTGTTATAATAGTTGTTTCAATAATCGCTGGACTCGAATCGAAGGTTCAACAGGTGTTTTCAACAATCGGTTCTAATGTCATCTATGTTGAAAGATTCCCATGGGTTTCGATGGGACCAAACGATTGGAGAAGATCTTTCAGGAACTATGTGGATTTTAACGATTATAAGATGGTTAAACAGATGATAAGATCAGCAGAGGATGTTGGTATTTCTATTTCAAGAAGGTTTCTGGTAAAATATAAAGGTGAAAGACTGGAAGCGGTCAACGTTTCGGGAATTTCAGAAAATTCTTTTAAGATAGAAAATATATCGATAGACATAGGTATTCCGATATCATCGGATGATATCAAATACAGAAGAAATGTTTGTGTTATAGGTAAAGATATACAAAAAAACCTTTTTAAAAATGAAAATCCGATAGGAAAACTTTTAACTGTCGATGGTAGAAAATATATAGTTATAGGAGTAACAACAGAAAAAGGTTCAATATTTGGACAATCAATGGATGAGGTTGTATACATTCCTTACACAACCCTCATAAAATATTATGGTGATGAGTCAAGAAGGATATCTATAATGGTGAGGAGTTTCAATCCAGATGAAACTATAGAAGAGTTGAGATGGATCATGAGATTGTCACATTCATTGAAACCAAAAGACCCCGATAACTTCCATATAAACACTCAGGATGCATTGATCAGTCAGTGGAAATCCCTTACAACAGCAATTTTCTTTGTTATGATCGCTGTTGGAACTTTATCCTTGATAGTTGGGGGAATAGGCATAATGAATATAATGCTCGTTTCGGTTTCAGAAAGAACAAGAGAGATCGGAATAAGAAAATCAATCGGAGCGAAAAACCGCGAGATACTTTTACAGTTTTTGTTTGAATCGATCACGATTTCTCTTACTGGAGGAATCATAGGCATAATTACCGGATTTTTAATATCGTTTACAATTTCCAAATTCACAAATCTACCATTTGCGATTCCTTTGTGGTCAGTCCTTTTAGGTTTCACTTTCTCTTTTTCAGCAGGACTTTTCTTTGGAATTCTTCCGTCAAGAAAGGCCGCATCACTCGATCCAGTGGAGTGTTTGAGATATGAATAAAATAATAGAAATGTTTCATATAAAAAAATACTATCCTTTCAAGGGTGGTTATGTTGAAGCTTTAAAAGATATCAACCTATCGATCTCCGAAGGAGAATTTCTATCAATAATGGGACCATCCGGTTCAGGAAAATCTACACTGATGCATATTCTTGGATGTTTAGATAAACCAACCGACGGGACATATCTTTTAAATGGAAACGACACATCAAAATATGATGACGATAAACTTGCAGAGATCAGAAACAAATACATCGGTTTTGTTTTTCAAAGTTATAACCTCCTTCCCAAAACAACCGCTTTAAGGAATGTCGAAATGCCGATGATCTATGCCAAAATCAAAAGAAATGAGCGTATCAAAAGAGCAAAAGAACTCCTCGAACTTGTAGGATTATCACACAGAATGCATCATCTGCCATCTGAGATGTCAGGTGGAGAAAGACAAAGAGTTTCAATAGCAAGGTCTCTTGCAAACGATCCACAGTTCATTCTTGCAGATGAACCAACAGGTAACCTTGACTCCAAGATGTCTGATGAGATAATGAAAATTTTAAGGGAACTCAATCAGAAAGGGAAAACCATAATAATAGTTACACACGAACCTGATGTTGCCAAAAAAACAGATAGGATAATCCACATCAAAGATGGTTTGATCATAGATTAGAATTTTCATTTTGTTGACATTTGTTGTATAAATATTATAATCAATTTATATGAAACCTGTTGTAAGCAAATTTTTGAGTTCTGAAAATGAAAAAGATTTTATCGATGCAATAAATTTCTTTTTAAAAGAGTTCTACATAAAAAATCTTTTTTTAAGTTTAAAAACACAGAACGGTTTTTATTTCTATTCAACTCTAAAAAAGGACAAAACCTTTACGGAAACAAAAGAACTGTACAATTTTAAAAGGATATCTGTTGAAGAAAAGGAACAGATCAACAGGATCGATTCCCTTTTATACGATATAAGGATTGGCGATGAGGTTGTTCTACAAAGCGGAAACCATTATATATTTTTAACAGATAAGCAGGAAGAATTATTTCTGATTTTTCAGAATGAAGGTGAAATATATGATGAAAGAAAAAATCTTGAATTGCTTGAGATTTTACCCTCGATCAAAAATGGTTTAACGAAGATATACCTATTACAAAAATTGAATTCAGAGAAAGATATAGAGGAGAAGATCGCAACAGTTAACAAAAAACTATACACATTACAACAGTTGACTCTCCTTTTACAATCAACTTTTGACTTTGAAAAGATCCTCAACATAATAACAAAAGCGATAAGTTCATCTCTCGGTTTTTCCGTTGTTCTTGTTTCTCTCTACAACGAAAAAGAAGATTCGATGGAAAGGGTTGCTCAGAACGGTTTGAACGAGAAAGTTTTTGAAAAGTTGAAAAAACAAAAGGTTCCCTTTTCAACGATAAAAAATTTGATGCAGGAAAAATTCAGAATTTCAAAGTCGTATTATATTAACCATAAAGAGATGAACCTTGACCAGATAGACAAAACTTTAAACGAGATCGCTTATGTGATACCCGAGGAGAGGCCAGATGAGTATGTTAACTGGCACCCTGAAGATATTCTTATAATACCACTCTATTCAAAGGAAAACAGAATCCTCGGGATCATCACCGTTGATAAACCAATAAACAAGTATGTTAACCTTTTGGAATCGATAGAAATTTTGGAATCGTTCGCTCAAACAGCAGCAATCTCACTCGAAAATGCTAAACTCTTTTCAAGGATGGAACAACTGATAAAAAATCTGGAAAAGGTATCCACAATATCTGCTTTGATGAACTCCCATATACAACTCGACGATCTTTTGAACCATTTTGTGAAATCGATAAAAGAGAATTTTCCACACTATAACACATCTATAATCCTTTACAACGAATTCAATGAACTCGAGATAAAAGCGTTCTCTGGATACAACGAAAAATATATAGAACGCATAAACGAAATGTTGAAGATGGGAGAGGGTATCGTTGGATGGGTTGCTGAGCATAAAACCGCGGTCCATGTAAGGGATACACGTTCAGATCCAAGATTCGTCGGACGGCTTGATATATCGATGTCCGAGATCGCTGTTCCCTTACAGCTCTCTTCAGGTATGATAGGAATATTGGATATAGAAAGTGAGGGGATCAATTCTCTCGATGAAAACGATTTTAGAATCATCTCAATCCTTGCTTCACATTTATCTGTTTCAATAGATAACACTTTCAAATATGAGGAAACCAAAAGAATCGCAAATACCGATCCTTTGACAGATATGTATAACTATAGATTCTTCATCGAAAAACTTAAAGATGAACTTGAAAGATCAAAAAAACTTTCCATACCTCTTTCTATTCTCATGCTTGATATCGACTATTTCAAGGAAATAAATGATAACTATGGTCATATGGTTGGTGATATGATCATTAGAGAACTCGCTCAACTCTTATCAAAAACTGTTAGAAAAGGTGATATCGTTACAAGATACGGAGGGGACGAATTTTTCATAATCTTACCAGGAACAGGTAAACAGTTTACACATTCGATAGCGGAAAAGATAAACAAACTTGTTAAACGAACAAATTTCACAAACGGCATCAAAATAACTGTATCTGTTGGAACAGTAACATATCCCGATGATGGTGACAGTGTTGAAACATTATTAAAATGGGTTGATGATGCTCTTTACGATGCTAAAAGAAAAGGAAGAGATAGAATCAATGGGTAAGTGATGAACAAAAACCCATTCTTTTTCAAATCATATTTTTTTGTTGCTCTGATAGTTGTATCTTTAGCATCTTTTCTTTTCATTCAGGATATTGTGTTCAAACTTGAAGAAAAATCTTTGATACAATCAAGAATCTTTGCAAGATACGCAATGGGAATCACAGAAGACCAATCCTCTAAAAGCGAAGAGATAATCTTTGAGGAGATCATAAAAAATATTTCCTTTCCAATAGTTTTAACTGACACATCTGGTTATCCGATATCATGGAGAAATGTTGGTTATCTTGATACTGTTTTTGAAATAGAAGATAATCCAAAATATCTTGCTGATTTAAAAAAAATAATCGAAAAATTGGATAGTGAGAAAAGACCTCTAAAACTTGTGTACAACTCAAAAGTCCTTGCGATCATACACATGGGGGAAGATCCACTCTACAAAAAACTTCAGTTTGCTCCATTTTTTCAGGTAATAGTTTCTTCCATTTTCCTTCTGATAGGAATCTATGCTTTTCTCTTATACAGAAAAAGTGAAGACAATATAATATGGGCAGGAATGGCAAAGGAAACAGCTCATCAGATCGGAACTCCTCTGACCTCCCTGAAAACATGGATATATATGCTGAAAGAAAAACAAACTATTGATAAATTCATTGTAGAGGGAATTGAAGAGGACTGTTCCCGTCTTGAAACCGTATCAAACAGGTTCAATAAAATCGGATCAAATCCTATTTTTGAGATGACGAGTTTAAAAGAAATCATAGATGATGTTTCATCCTATTTCAAAAAAAGGGTTCCAACAACTGGTAAAAATAAAATTTCGATTGAAACAGAACTGGATAAAGACGAACAGATCCTCGTTGATAGAGAACTTTTCAAATGGGCTTTAGAGAATTTGATCAAAAACAGTATAGATTCTTTAAAAAACATAACAGATGGAAAGATAAAAATTGAAACAAAAAATGAAAATAACAGAATTCTTATAAGAATATCAGATAATGGTGTTGGTATCGAAAGAAAAAATATTGAAAACATTTTTAAGATTGGATTCACGACCAAAAAGTTTGGCTGGGGACTTGGTTTGCCTCTCGCTAAAAAAATCATAGAAGATTTTCATAAAGGAAAATTAATGCTTGAAAGAACAGTTGTTAACGATGGAACAACCTTTTTAATAATTCTCGATAAAGATGAAAAAAAGAATTTTATGGATCGATGATCAGATAGATAATCTCAGATCCCTTTCCAAATTTCTGGAAAATGAGGGTTATGAGGTGGTATCATCATCAAGCGGACAGGATGGACTTGAAAGAGTAAAAAACGAAACTTTCGACCTGATAATACTCGATCAATATATGCCTGGACTTGATGGGATAGAAACTTTATCTCTATTAAAAGAGTACTCTTCAAACATTCCTGTAATAATGGTTACTAAAGCTGATGACAAAGATATAATAAAAAATGCGATATCATTAAAAATAAACGATTATTTGATAAAACCAATCAATGCTATGCAACTGTTAACAACGATCAAACGGATACTGGAAAATAAAAAAATTATATCTGACAGTATAGGAGAAAGATACTCAAACTTTTTGAAAAAAGTTGAAATTTATTTAAACGGAGAACTCTCTTTAGAATCCTTCTATGAACTCCATCGTATCTCATCTTCGATGAACATTGTATTAAATGAATTTTTAAAAAAGGAGATTTTATCTTTACATGAGCAAACGAAAGAGAATATGAATCAGGTTTTTGCCAAATTTGTTAGTAAAAATTATCCAGATTTTTTAAAGGACAAAAGTTTAACCTTTTCACACAGGTTGTTCGAACATAAAGTTTTCCCGGTTTTAAAACAGGGCAAAAAAATCCTGTTCATTCTCATAGATTGTATGCGATATGATCAATATCTTGTTTTTGAGTCAGCGATCTCCGAATATTTCAGAATAGTAAACGATCATTATTTTTCAATCATCCCAACAGCTACACCGTTCAGCAGAAATTCAATCTTCAGTGGTTTTCTTCCCGTTGAAATTTACAAAATCTTTCCAGAAAGATGGGAGTTTGAGGATACCCTATCCCAGAACCAGTATGAGGATGAGTTTTTGAAATCGCTTGCAAAAAAGAATGGTTTTGACAATGTTCATTACTCAAAAGTTTCAACAAACGAAAACCTTTTAAAATATATTTCAAATTTTTCAAATTTAAAAAATAACTCTTTGAACGTTCTTGTGATAAACATCATGGACATTTTTACACACATAAGAAGTGAATCTAACATATTAAAAGATATGCTCCCTGATGAAAGTTCTCTTCTATTCCTTATGGGTATATGGATAAAAACTTCCGGAATTCTTGAACTATTAGAAAAAAGCGTAGATAATGGATTCACAGTTTTCATCACTTCTGATCATGGTTCAATAGTTGCAAAGGATCCCATCATACTGAATACCGGTAAAGATGTTTCTATCAATTTAAAATATAAGTTTGGTTCGTCGATCTCCCCCCAGAGCAAAGATCTGCTTGTGATAGATAAACCTGATGAATTCGGTTTACCTGTTCAGAAACCAAACGATAAATGGTACATCACCTTTGGAAACGGATACTTTGTATACTCAACAAAGTTAAACCAATACAAAAAAGAATATTATAACACCTTTCAACATGGTGGTATATCGATGGAAGAGATGATTCTTCCAATAGGTATTATAGAAGGTAAATATGTATAAGGTAAAACTCTATCTTAAAAATTTCCCCGTCTACCTCGGTGTGTATGAGGTTGAGAAAAATAAAAAAAATCTTGTTGATATTCTGTTAGAATATGAAGAAAAAGAATTCATTGATTACTCTGAAGTTTACAATACCATTAAAACTCTGTTAGAAAATAAAAAATTTTCACTCATCGAAGAAATGATCGAATGTGTTGAAAAAGAGTTGAAAAAATTTTTCAAAAATAGAAATTCTTTCAGGTTGATCGTTAAGAAAAATAAACCTTATAAAATGAAATACTGTTATTACGTGGAGATGGAAAAATGCAAAAAGATATGATTTTTCTATGTCTTGGTTCAAACATGGGTGACAGAGAAAAAAATATCAGAGATGCTATAAAACTTATTAAACTTAACAACATAACAATAACAGGTTTTTCCAAATTATATAACACCGAACCTGTTGATTATGAAAATCAGAACGATTTTTTAAACATAATCCTAAAAGTTTCAACCGACTTTTCACCAGAAGAACTGTTAAGAATTGTAAAGAGGATAGAATACCTTATCGGAAGAAGGGATTCAAAAATAAAAAAGGGCCCGAGAATAATTGATATTGATATATTGTTTTACAATGATATAATAATTGATAGTGAGGAGTTAACAATCCCTCACAAAAGTATTTTGAATAGATATTTTATAATAAAACTTTTAATGGATATCGATCCTGATTTTTTGATGCCAAAATTTAATTTAAAGGTGAAAGATGTCTTTCAAAAGATCGATAAAAGTAAGAGAGTTGAAGAGTATAAAAGGAAAAGTTTAAAAGGAGTTTTATTTTGACAAACTCTTACAAGTTTATCAGTGTTGAGGGTGTTATAGGAGTTGGTAAAACCACTCTCGCAACAAGGTTGGCAAAGCATTACAATGCTGAAATGATACTTGAACCTGTTGAAGAAAATCCCTTTCTCGAAAATTTTTATAAAAATGTCAAACATTATGCATTCCAGACACAGATCTATTTCCTCTTTGCAAGATACAAACAACTTCAAAAGTTGAAACAGACAAGAATGTTCTACGATATGGTTATAAGTGATTATATTTTTGAAAAGGACAGGATTTTTGCAAATCTAAACCTCGATGATAACGAACTCATTCTTTATGAACATATAATAAAATTCATTGAACCCGAAATTCCAAAGCCAGACCTTGTGATATTCCTTCAAGCATCATGTGAAACAATAATGGAAAGAATAAAAAAGAGAAACAGAACCTTCGAACAGGATATAAGTTACGATTACATAAATCAACTCTCAAAAAATTACTCGAACTTCTTTATGATGTATAAAGATGCTCCAGTGCTCATGGTCAATGTTGATGATATTGATCTCTCAAAAGATCAGGCATCGATCGCTCAGATAATTCAGGAAATAGAAAAACCGTTTAAAGGTTTGAAATTTTTAAAACCGATATCAGTATGAAAGTATTTTCTAAAATACCACAAATAAAAAAAGAATTAAAGAAATTAAGGGATCAACATAAATCTATAGGATTCGTTCCAACGATGGGTTATCTGCATGATGGACACATTTCGCTTGTCAAAAGAGCAAAAAAGGAAAATGAAATAGTTGTTGTCTCGATATATGTAAACCCTCTCCAGTTTGGAGTTAACGAAGATTATGGTAGGTATCCAAGAGATATCGAGAGGGATAAAAAAATGTTGAAGGAGAATGGTTGTGATATACTATTTTTTCCATCTGATCAAGAAATGTACCATAACCAACTGGTTTCAGTTAAAATAAAAGAACTCTCAGAAAAATTGTGTGGTATATCGAGACCAACACATTTTGAAGGAGTTTTGACAGTTGTAGCGAAACTTTTTAACATAGTTTCTCCAGATAAAGCATATTTTGGAGAGAAGGATTTCCAGCAGTATCTAATAATAAAAAAGATGGTAGAGGATCTAAACTTCAATTTAAAAGTTATTCCCTGCCCGATAATAAGAGAAAAAGATGGTCTTGCGATGAGTTCAAGAAACTCTTATCTTTCAGAAGATGAGAGAAAAAGGGCTACGGTTCTTTTCAAATCCTTAAAACTTGGAAAAGAGATTTTGGAGAAAGAAAAAGATATCAGAAAAACAAAGGAAATAATAAAGACACTTATAGAAAGTGAAAAACCGGATAAAATAGATTACATTGAAATATACGATGAGGATGGTTTGAAGGATGTAACAGAGAATACAAAATACTGCAGAATATTTCTCGCTGTTTTCTTTGGAAAAACACGACTGATCGATAACATAAGGGTTAAATTGAAATGAATGAAAAAACCAACATACTGATACTCGCAGCAGGTCTTGGAAAAAGGATGAAATCCGATAAGCCAAAAGTTCTTTTTGATCTACTCGGAAAACCAATTTTAGGTTATATTCTCGAAACTGTAGAAAAAGTAAAAAATGATAAAGTTATCGTTCTTGTTGGAAACAGGTCTGAACTTGTTACAGAATTTTTAAAAGACAAAAATGTTGAAATAGCGTATCAGAAAGAACAACTTGGAACCGGACATGCTGTTATGTGTGCTTTCGAAAAGTTTGATGAAAATTCTAACATCGTTGTTCTTGCAGGAGACGTTCCCCTTATAACCTACGAAACCTTATCAAAAATGCTTGATAAACATATCAAGGATAAAAACGACATAACTTTTTTAACGATGGAACTCAAAGATCCTTCGGGATATGGAAGAGTCATAAAAGAAAAAAAGGGGAAAATCAGCATGATCGTTGAAGACAGGGACTGCAACCAGAGACAAAAAAGGATAAAAGAGGTTAATTCTGGGGTATATGTTTTCAGATATAACTTTCTAAAAAAGTATTTAAAAAAACTTTCCAACGATAATAGCCAAAAAGAGTACTATTTAACAGACCTTATCAAGTTTGGTTCAAAAGAAAGATCAAAGATAGAAACCATAAAATTGGAAAATATTATAGAAGTTTCAGGGATAAACGATAGAGAACAGTTATCACAGATTGAAACCATTCTTTTAAACAAAAAGGTTTCTTCCTTATTAAAAAATGGAGTAACGATAAAATCTCCACATACATGTTATATAGAATACGATGTTGTTTTTGAAAACGATGTTACAATAGAACCTTACGTTGTTATTAAGGGAAAATCCATAATAAGAAAAGGAACAAAAATTTCATCCTTTTCGGTACTTGAAAATTACGAAACAAGAGAAGATCAGGTTGTTCCTCCATTTTCAAATTTAAAAGGATGAAAAAATTTTTCATAATTGCTGTCTTTGCTCTGATCGTTGCGTTAGTATCTACAATTTATTTTTTGATTTTTGAAAAAGAAAAGTATATAATTAAAGTTGAGATTTTAAATACCACTGACAGAAAAGATATAGGTTATAAGTTTGCAGAAATTTTGAAGAAAAAAAATTATGAAGTATTTTCTGTTGAAATGCTTGAGAACGAAATATTAAATAATACCTGTATAGTTGATAGAAAAAATAAAAATATGAAATATGCGAAAAATATTGGCAGGGTTTTTAAGTGTAAAAATATTTTTTCTCTTGTTGACTCAACATTCAATATAGATGTAACAATAATAATTGGAAAAGATTATGAAAACATATTAAAAAGGAGTTTTTTTGGAAAAAAAGGTAAAAATGATCGTTGATGCTATACTGGAGAAAAAAGGATTAAACACTGTTTTAATCGATTTGTCAGAGATCTCAACATTTACAGATTATTTCATAATAACAACTGGTATCTCTTCAGTCCAAACAAACGCTATCAAGGATAACATATATCGAAAATTAAAAAAACTTTATAAAAATGTAAATATCGAAGGTGAGAGCGCTGGTGTTTGGATACTTATGGATTATGGTGATGTAGTTGTTCATATTTTTCAACAGGAGGAAAGAGAGAGATATTCTCTTGAATCCCTGTGGGCTGATGGAAAGATTACACATATAGGTGAAGACAATGCTGGTTAAAACTTTTCTCGATAATCTGAAAAAAATAGTCGAAAATGAATTTTCTGTAGAGTTTTCTTTTAAAGATTATGAAGTGGTCTCCTTTACAGATTTTGGTGATGTTTCAACAAACATTTCCTTTCAACTATCAAAAAAGATCAGAAAAAATCCATTGGAGATATCTAAAACTATTTCGGAAAAACTTGAGAAAGGATACAACTATAAAACTGAAATAGTTCCTCCAGGTTTTATAAATATATTTTTCGATGACAAAAAAATTTTCCAGGAATGTGAAACGATTATAACCAGCAGATTCTATGGTAAACAAGAAAAGAACAACCAAAAGGTCAACATAGAGTTCATAAGTGCAAACCCAACAGGTCCACTTGTTCTTGTAAATTTAAGAGCTGGAGTTGCCGGCAATATGCTTGCAAATGTTCTAAAATACTCAGGGTATGATGTTGAAAAGGAAAATTATATAAACGACTCCGGTAACCAGATTTACAATCTGGGTGCTTCGATACTTTATCATATCTCAAAAAATAAACCTGAAAATTTTCCAGAAAATGGATACAGAGGAAATTACATAAAGGATATATCAGAAAAACTAAAACAAAGGATCGGTGAACCAGATTACAACGATGAAAACATTAAAATCGCTTCAGATTTTGGAAAAGAGTTCATATTGAAATGGCAAAAAGATTCTCTGGAAAAATATTCTATAGAATTTGATAACTGGGTATACGAATCTGATATCAGAAATAAATATTTAGAAAAAGTTTTAGAAAGATTATCAGAAAAAGGTTATACATACACCAAGGATAACGCTTTATATCTAAAAACAACAATTTTTGGAGATGATAAGGATAGAGTAATCGTAAAATCTGATGGAGAGTTCACCTATTTCTTACCTGATATTGCATACCATTTTTATAAAATCGAAAGGGGTTTTCATAAAATCATAGATATACTTGGTCCCGATCATCATGGATATGTTCCAAGATTGAAATCAGCTATCAATATGGTTTCAGACAGAACAGTCGAATTTGATGTTATAATAGCCCAGCTCGTTACGATATTCAAAGATGGAAAAAAGTATGAGATGTCAAAAAGAACAGGTGAATTTATAACACTGGATGAACTGTCAGAAGAGATAGATACCGATGTTTTAAAATTTATGATCCTCTCAAGAAAACTATCCCAGCCTTTCAATTTTGATATAGAAAAAGCGAAAGAAAAAAGTATGGACAATCCTGTATATTATGTTCAATACTGCTATGCAAGGTTATCATCACTTTTTGATAAAGCAAACTTAAAAGAAAATGAAATAAGTTTCGATTTTGAAAATTTTGAGAATAAAAATTTAAGAGATATCGCAAAAAAACTTTTAGAGTTTCCTTTCATTGTTTACAATACCGCTTTTTCTTATGAGTTGCAAAAAATTCCAAATTATCTTATAGAACTTTCTTCCTTGATTCATCAATTTTATCATGATTACAGGATCATTGATATGACCGATAAAAAAGAAATGTTAAAAAAAATATCAGTACTATTTTCAGCAAGAGAGATAATAAAAATAGGATTATCCCTTATGGGAATAACAATCAAAGAAAGGATGTATAAAGATGAAGTATAAAGATTCTGGTGTTAACATCAATCAGGCAAACGAAACCGTTAACGACATAAAAAAACTTGTAAGATCAACCTACTCCAAAAATGTTCTTTCAGATATTGGAACTTTTGGAAGTATGTATTCTGGAAAATTCTCAGGATACAAAAATCCCGTTTTAATATCATCTTGTGACGGTGTCGGAACAAAGGTTCTAATTGCTGAACAGGTAAACTTTTTTGACAACCTTGGAGAGGATATAGTCAACCATTCTGTAAACGATATCCTTGCTGTTGGGGCAAAACCTCTGTACTTCCTTGATTATATTGGAATGGGAAAACTCGATAGAAAAATCGTAAACAGGATAATTGCTTCAATGGTAAACGCCTGTAAAAAAAATTCTCTTTCCCTTGTTGGAGGTGAACTCGCAGAGATGTCGGATGTTTATAATTTTACCCATTACGATATCGTTGGTTTCATAGTTGGAATATGTGAAAAGGATAAACTTATAACAGGGAAAAAGATAAAAACCGGTGATCAGATTTTTGGACTTTTTTCAAACGGCTTCCATACCAACGGTTATTCGTTGATAAGAAGAATAATTAAAGAAAAAAATTTGAATTTAAAAAAACCTCTTAAAAACTCGAAAGAACCTTTATACAAAGAACTCTTAAAACCGCACAGATCATACTTTAAAGAAGTTTATCCTTTAATTGAATATAAGAAACTAAAAGGAATAGCCCACATTACTGGTGGTGGTTTTAAAGATAACATCAAAAGGATCCTTCCCGATAAAGTTGATGCTATTATAGATACCTCATCATGGGAAGTTCCGGAACTGTTTAAAAATTTCTGTGAACTTGGAAATATAGAATTTGAGGAAGCGTACAGGGTTTTCAATATGGGCATCGGCATCGTTCTGATAGTTGATAAAAAAGATGTTTTGGATGTTGAAAATTTCTTCAAAAAAATTAAAATAGAATATAGAAAGATCGGGAAAATTGTATCAGGTAGAGGAAATGTTTCTATTATAAGAAAATAAGGAGGTCAGATGAAGGATGATCCTTTCAATGAAAAATTGGATAGTTTGATAGACGATTTTTTTGGATTTTCAAGAGTTGTATCTTACAGAAGGACTCATCTTATACCACCTGCTGATATATATGAAGTGAAAGACAGATTTATAATAGTTGTCGAAATACCAGGTGTGGAAAAAAAAGATATTTCTCTCACAGTGAGTGATGACATTTTAATCTTAAAAGGTGAGAAGAAAAGAAAATCTTTTATAGAAAATGATATCTGTTATTACCACATGGAAATAGAGTATGGTCCATTTGAGAGAAGGTTTAAAATACCTTCGAACAGTGATATAGATAATATGGAAGTAGAATACAACAACGGATTTTTAAGAATAGAAATTCCACTCGTTTACAAAAAGATCAAGAAAATAAATATAGAGTAGAAAGGATAAACTATGGATGAAAATATAAAAAATGTTGAAAACAATGAACAACAGGTTAACGAAGAGAACAGGGAACTTCCCGAAATTTTGCCATTACTTGTTAGAAACGATGTTATAATCTATCCGCTTTTGATTCTTCCAGTTGCGGTAAACGAACCAAATCAGATAAAACTCATAGATGATGCTCTATCCCATAACAAACTAATATTTTTAGGATACACAAAAAAAGAAAACCTTTCAAATCTGACATCAAAAGATATTGAAGAGTTTGGTGTTATAGCGAATATAATGAAGATGCTCAGATTTCCCGATGGTTCTGTCAGAATACTTTTACAGGGAATGAAAAGAGCAAAAATAGAAGAAATATTAACAAACGATAAACCATATTTTCTGGTAAAATACAAACAGATTGAGGAAGTTGAAAGCACAACGATAACTTATCAAGCACTCATAAGAAATTTAAAGGAACAGTTCAAAAACTATATAAAACTATCACAGCAGTTTCCAGAAGAAATTTTTCAAATACTCGATAGTATCCAGGAAGGATGGAAACTTGCCGATTTTATCGCTTCAAATCTTCCTATCGATGTGAATACAAGATATGAGATCCTTACGATAAAAAATTCAACCAAAAGGATGGAGAGGATCAGCGAGATACTTGCAAAAGAGACATCTATAATCGAACTCGGGCAAAAGATCAAATCTAAAGTCACAAGTGAAATCAATGAGGATCAGAAAAAATTTTTCCTTAGGGAACAGTTGAAGGCGATAAAAGAGGAACTCGGTGAAGAGGATCCAAAAGATAAAGAGATAAACGAGTTGAGAGAGAAGTTAAAGAAAAAGAAGATGCCACAAAATGTTGTTGAAACTGTCGAAAAGGAAATTGAAAAACTTGAGATGATGAACCCCATGATGCCTGATTATAATGTTTCAAGAACATATATCGATTGGATACTTGAACTTCCCTGGAACGAATATTCTAAAGATAACCTTGATATTAAAAGGGCTGAAAAAATTTTAAATGAAGATCATTATGATCTCGAAAAAGTTAAAGAAAGGATACTCGAATACCTTGCTGTGAGAAAATTGAAAAACGATTCAAAAGGACCAATCCTCTGTTTTGTTGGACCACCAGGTGTTGGAAAAACTTCTCTTGGAAAATCCATCGCAAGAGCACTTGGAAGGAGTTTTGTGAGGATATCACTCGGTGGAATCCATGATGAAGCAGAGATAAGAGGCCATAGAAGAACCTATGTTGGTGCATTACCCGGAAGGATAATACAGGAAATTAAAAAAGCAAAAACTTCAAATCCTGTTTTTATGCTTGATGAGATCGACAAAATCGGTTCAGATTTCAGGGGAGATCCATCAAGTGCATTACTTGAAGTTCTTGATCCCATGCAGAACGATACTTTTCAGGATCATTACCTTGATCTTGCTTACGATCTCTCACAGGTTATGTTCATAACAACAGCAAATGTTCTTTACACGATTCCACCTGCACTTTTAGATAGAATGGAGGTTATAGAACTCCCCGGTTATACAATAAACGATAAAATTTTTATCGCTAAAAGATACCTTTTGCCACGGCAGATAGAAGAGAACGGTTTAACAAAAGATAATCTGATGATAACCGATGAGGGGTTGAAAGAGATAATAGATGGTTACACAAGAGAAGCAGGTGTGAGAAACCTTGAAAGAACTATAGGAAGTATATGCAGAAAAGTTGCAAAAAAGATCGCTGAAAATAAAAACAAAAAATTTCGCATAGACCAAAATAATGTAAAAGATTATTTAGGAAAGAGAAAATTTTTATCAGACAAAGCAGAAAAGAAATCTGAAATAGGTATAACAACGGGAATGGCCTGGACTCCAAATGGAGGAGAAATACTCTTCGTTGAAGCGATAAAAATGATCGGAAAAGGTAACCTGATACTAACAGGACAACTCGGTGAAGTTATGAAGGAGAGTGCAAGGGCTGCTTTATCTTACATAAAAGCTAACTACAAAAAATTTAAAATAAAACCAGAGGACTTTGAAAAATATGATCTTCATATTCATCTTCCTGAAGGTGCTATCCCAAAGGATGGGCCATCCGCTGGAATTACACTTGCAACATCGATAGTTTCGATCCTGTCAGAGATACCTGTAAGGAGTGATATTGCAATGACTGGAGAAATAACTCTTAGAGGAAAAGTCCTGCCGATCGGAGGAGTAAAAGAAAAGATCATTGGTGCAAAACTCGCTGGAATCAAAAACATAATATTACCAGAATTCAACAGAAGGGATCTTGATGAAATTTCAAAGGATACATTGAAAGGTTTAAAATTTCATTTTGTGAAAAACTTTGATCAGGTCATAGATTTAGCACTCGATAAGAATACAAAAAAGAGGAAAAAATGAAAAAATTTTTTGTTATTGTCGTTTTCTTCATTTCTCTGGAACTTTTCTCTGACCCAAAGGAGGAATCTTTAAAAATTTTAAATTCTTTCAAATCGATTCTCGATACAACAACAACATACACCTGTATACTTCATGAATATGTGAAATCAAACAACAGATCAACAGACAATTACTGGGATTACAAATTCTTAAAGCCAAAGTACATCAGAATGGAATCGATAAAAGGTGACCGACTTGGCAGCAAAGCATTTTTTGACTGTAAAACTCAAAAGGTAACCGGAAGGCAGGGTGGAATGCTTTCAAAAATAAAACTGACTTTAGATCTATCTAATTCACTTGTAAAAAATATAAGAGGTATCACTATAGCAGAATCCGACTGGCCCTACGTTTTGAATAGAACTTTTGATATACTCGATGATAATGGTGTTGAAATTTTTACAGGCGAAACAAAATTTAAAGGTACAAAAACAAACTTTATACATATAAAAAACATAAACCCTGAAAAATACAGATTTGACGAAACAAAAATGTTTTTTGATGAAAACAATCTTTTGATAGGTTTTTACAATTTTGAAAAAGGTGATGTTGTTGAAGATATACATTATCAGAATATAAAAATAAATCCACCACTTACAATCGACAGTATGTATGTAAAATAGGAGGAAATATGGGATTAAAAGGTTGTTGCACCGCTTTGATAACTCCATTCAAAAAGGACAAAAGCATAGATTTTGAACTGTTTAAAAAACAGATCAAAAGACAACTCGATAAAAATGTTCCAGGAATCCTCGCATGTGGCACAACCGGAGAATCACCTGCTTTATCCGATGATGAGTGGGAAAAGGTAGTAAGGGTTGCAAACTCGAATAAAAAAAACGCATACCTTATCGCCGGTACAGGTACCAACAACACTGAAAAAACTATTGAAAAAACAAAGATCGCTGAAAATATCGGAGTCGATTATGCTCTCGTTATAACACCATATTACAACAAACCAAACCAGCAGGGACTCGTTGAACATTTTAAAAAGGTCGCAAAATCAACCAAACTCGAAATAGTAATATACAACGTTCCATCAAGAACAGGTGTAAACATTCTACCTGAAACGGTTGCTTATCTTTCAGAGATAAAAAATATAGTCGGGATAAAAGAAGCGAGTGGAAACATAAACCAGACAACCGAAATACTACTGAAAGCCAAAAAGGGATTTGCCGTTATGTCCGGTGAGGACTCTTTGTTTTTACCTTTACTTTCAGTTGGAGGTGTTGGCATAATTTCAACCATATCAAATGTTGTTCCAGATTATATGCAATCTTTGTTCGAACTATTCTATGCAAACGATTTAGAAGAATGCAAAAAACTTCACGAATTTTTGTATCCTCTTTCAAAAGTTTTATTCGTTGAAACCAATCCGGTTCCCGTAAAGCACTGTATGAAATTTTTAAATCTGGACTCAGGAGAGTTGAGATTACCTCTTGCTCCTCTATCTGAAAACAACAAAAAACTTGTTGAAAAAACAGTGGTTGATATGGGATTGAAAAAGGAGAAAATTTGAAGATAAGACAACCGAAGTTTGCCGGCTATTTTTACCCTTCTTCAGCGAATCAGATTGAAAAAATTTTTAAAAAATTCGATGAGAATATAGATCAAAAAATTAAAGGTGATATTTTCACAGGAATAGTTCCCCATGCAGGGATAATCTATTCAGGATTCACAGCATACCATTTTTACAAACTGTTAAAAGATAAAGATATAGAAAGAATAGTTGTTATTGGTCCATCCCATCACCATCTTTTTGATGGATTCGTCATGACAGAATCAGAGATTTGGGAAACACCTTTCGGAAATATAACAATCGATAAAGATTTTTTAAACAGGTTAAAATCAAAAAATTTCATATTCAACGAAAATATTCATAACGATGAACACTCGGTTGAAGTTCAATCGATCTTTTTAAAATATATCTTTTCAAAAGATTTTCTTTTTGTCCCATTGATAATGGCCAAACAAACGGTTGAAAATTCTCTCAATTTTGTTGAAAAGATTTCGGGATTCAACTTATCGAAGACATGTTTCATTGCATCTTCAGATCTCTATCATGGAAACGATTATGATGAGGCAATCCAGACAGATAAAAAAACAATTTCTAAAATCTCTTCGAATGACTATAAACTTTTCTACGATTATATAGTCGAAGAGGAAATTTCAGGCAACTCTCCTGCATGTGGTTTCGGTCCGATCACTTTGATTTTGCTTTTGAATAAAAGGTACAATATAAAAAACTTTATACACCTTCATCACATAACGAGTGCTGATATAACAAACGATTACTCTGGTTATACTGTTGGATACACTTCTTTTGTTGGGGTAAAAAATGGATAACAATGATAAAATTTATCTTTTAAAACTGGCAAGGGAAACGATCCTTAAAGAGTTAAAGGGTGAAAGTTTAATCGTGTCTGAGCCAGAGAGTGAGGAATTGAAAAAGAGATCAGGATGTTTTGTTACATTGAAAATCGATGATGATCTGAGAGGATGTATCGGTTATATTCAACCTGTCATGGAACTTTATAAGGCGGTTTCACAGATGGCTATAGAGGCAGCATTCAACGATCCGAGATTTTATCCATTGACTTTTGATGAGTTTGAAAGAGTAAAAATTGAAATATCTGTTTTAACTCCACTTCAAAAAGTTGAAGATCTAAAAGATATAACTGTTGGAAAAGATGGGTTGCTTGTTAAAAAAGGGTTTAGAAGCGGTTTATTGCTTCCTCAGGTTGCAACTGAATGGGGTTATGATAGAGAACAATTTTTAAGACAAACATGTTTGAAGGCAGGGCTTTATCCTGATTGTTATAAAGAAAAAGACACACAGATTTATAAGTTTCAAGCTGAAATATTCTCTGAAGAGGATTTTAATTTATGAAAAGGAATCTTTTTTTACTCGGAAATGGTGGTAGAGAGTCAGCACTATGTTATAAATTAAACAGAGATAGAGCACTCGTTTACTCATACAACCCAAACCCCACGATATCGAGTTATTCTCTGAAGTCCCCCGAATTTTCGAAATCGAATTTTTACGAAGATCTTGCAAAATTTGTGAAAGAAAAAGATATACAGATGGTTGTTATAGGACCGGAAAAATTTCTGGATGAGGGAGCTGTTGATATTTTGGAATCAAAAGGAATAAAAGTTTTTGGACCATCAAAGGAGAGTGCAAAGATCGAAACCGATAAATCGTTTGCAAAAGATCTCATGAAGAAATACAATGTTCCAACAGCAGGATATGAGATTTCAAACTCTCTTGAAGAAACGAAGGATTTGAAAAGAAAATTTTCATTTCCATTTGTTATCAAGGTTTCAGGACTCGCAGCAGGAAAAGGTGCCATGATAATTAACAACGATGATGATTTTTATAAAGCTCTGGAAGATATCTATTATAAAAATATTTTTAAAGACGCCGCCAAAAGATTGGTTTTTGAAGAATTTCTATCAGGGGATGAATGTTCACTTTTTATTTTAACCGATGGAAAAAATTTTTTACTTCTCCCCCCTGCTCAGGATCATAAAAAGGCATTTGATAACGACCGCGGACCAAATACTGGAGGTATGGGTTCCTATGCTCCGTGCAAACTTCTTGATCAAAAACTCGTTGATAAAAGTGTTGAAAAAATCGTTGAACCGATCCTTTATGCTTTAAAAAAAGAGGGAAAACCTTTCAAGGGACTTCTTTATGCTGGTCTTATGGTCAACGGTAGCGACATTTTTGTTGTCGAATTCAACGCAAGATTTGGAGATCCGGAAACACAATCGATAATTCCTTTGCTGGACTCTTCCCTTTATGATATAATGATTGAAATTGCATCAGGTGAATTGAAAACAAAGGAGATCAGATTAAACAATTTTTATGCTACAACCGTTGTGATAGCCGCAAAAGGTTACCCTGATGACTATAAAAAGGGGATCAGATTTTCAATCGATGAAAAAACTTTTGATAACAATACAATACTTTTCCATGCTTCATCAAAGGAAGTTGAAAATAACATTTATGAAAATACTGGAGGAAGAATTTTAAATTTAACTTCGTGTGATACAACTCTTGAAAAATCGATTCAAAGAGTTTACTCTAATATTAAAAAAATCAATATAGAAGATACTTTTTATAGGTCCGATATTGGTAAAAAAGGTATAGATTATGAGAAAAATTAGTTTCTTCTTATTCCCGATATTTTTATTTTTGAACATTTTTTCATTCAATATATATGTTATTCAATCGGAAGACAATGAAATATATTCTCCGATGCTTTATTCTTTTAAAGAAAGAGCCGAATATGATCTCGTATATTTCAACTTGAACAACGAACAAAAAAATGTTGAATTCATCGTGGAAAAGATAAAAAATGACAAACCATCAACAGTCCTTCTTGTGGGATATTTTGCAGTCAAAGAGATCGGAGAAAAGATAGATTCAACTCCTCTGATTCTATCTATGGTTACAAGTATCCCGGGTAACATAAAAAGCAAAAAAAATGTTTGTGGTGTTGTTTTTGACCTTAACGAGAAGACAATATTTTCATGGATGAAAAAGAATATGCCTCTTTATGATTCTTTAGGATTAATTTTTTCTGTAGATAATTCACTGGAGTATGCAAAAAAGTTTAAAACAATTGCTGAAGAGGAAGGAATATTTGTTGAACTTGGTAACATTTCAAGTTTGGATGATCTTCCTTTAACTTTTAAACTTTTGAAAACTGTAGGGATAAAGGCATTATGGCTTGGAAAGGATAAACTTGTAACTTCAAAAGAAGGATTCGAAAACCTTTTGAAAATCGCAAAAAGTGAAAATATACCAATAATCGCTCCATATTCAACCTTTGTGAAAAACGGAGCAACCTTTGCAATCTCACCAGATCCATCTTATCACGGTTACCTATGTGGAAATCTTGCTATAAGATTATATAATGGAGAAAAACCTGAAGAGATAGGTTTCTTAAAAACCGATTCTGTACAGTTTTTTTATAACAAAAATTCTTTGAAAAATATAAAAATCGGAATATCCAAAAATCTTCTTGATAATGGAAAAAGTTATTGATCCTTTCTTTTAAAACAATCGTTATAAACATCTATCAATCTTTCAACAGATGTATGTGTATATATCTGTGTGGTTCCTATAGAAGAATGCCCGAGAAGTTCCTGAACAAACCTGATATCAGCTCCACTATTTAAAAGGTGTGTGGCAAAAGAATGTCTTAAAGTGTGTGGAGAAATGTTTGATATTTCAGCAAAATCCTTGATTCTTTTTTTCACAATTTTCCTGATTATACTGTTATCAAGTTTTTTCCCGTTTCTCGAAATCAAGAGTGTTTTACACTCTTGTCTTCTGATTTTATCCCTTAAAGGTATATATTTTAAGATCAACTCTTTTACTTTATTGTTAAATGGAACTATCCTTTCCTTATCTCCTTTTCCTTTTTCTATTCTTATTATCCTGTTTTCAATATCAATATCTTTGTCTTCAATGTTTATAAGTTCATTCGATCTTGTGCCACAACCGTAAAGGATTTCAAAAATGAGGTGATCTCTCAACTCCAAAAAATCATCATCCTTAAAAGAATCCAGAAATTTTGAAACGATAGCGACTGAAAGTGTCTGGGGTAATTTTTTTTCAAATTTTAAGCCTTTATAGAAAGACATCGGATCATTTTCTATTACCTTTTTATGTTTCAAAAATTTGAAAAATGTTTTCAGTGTTGATATTTTTCTTGTGATAGACCTTTTTGAAAGTTTAGATTCTATAAGAAATGTTATGAAACTTCTTATATCGTTTCTTTCTACCGATTTAAAATCGTTTATCCGATTTCTCTCTAAAAAATAAACGAATTGATCAAGATCATCTTCATAAGATTTTACAGTGTTTTCAGAATATCCTCTGTTGTTTTTCAGATATTCAAGAAATTCAAGAACTTCCTCTTTCATTTTAAAATCAAAACCGAGTATCTTTTTTTGTCTTTGCCTTCAAAAAGCAAAAAGTATCTTCCACTTTTCAAAAATTGTAGATCTATCTTTTTTTCTTTTTCAAAAGAAAATTTTTCAAGGTAAATCCTTCTTCCACTCAGATCGTATATTTTTAACAACAGATCCTTTCTTCTGGTTAGCAGAGATTTTAAAACCAGTTGTTTTTCTTTAAAATCAAATTCGATTTTGTAATCATCAACTTTTAAACTATCGAGAAAAATCGGTGGTAAAGATAGAGGGAAATAATATTCTATATAATCTGAAGAAACTGTAAAACCGAAATTATTTTTGTGGGGAATAACTTCAAAAAAATTCTTATTCGTCTGAACAACTGCTGGAATCTCGATCAACATCGTTGTATCAACGATAGAATCTTTAAAAATCGAATCGCTTATAAACGATGTCAGATAACCAATATTGTCAATCCAGACACCACTGTTTAAAGTGAATGGATCAAAGAGTGTTCTGATTCTCACAAATATATAGTTTGAATCACTCCTAAAAGGAATCTTCAAAAGATTCCAGTTCAGATTCGTTCCTGTGAACCTGTAAAAATTTGTATCGATCGGCTCATACTCAAAACCATCTATAGAATATTCCACAAGCATAACATCATAATCCTTTTCAAGGTCATATCTTAAAACTATATAAAATGTGTCGTTTGTGAAATATTTTCTTTTATATTTGCTCTCTATTATCGAAAACGAACTGTTTATATTTTTTGGATGAAAAGAGTATTTCGGAGAATAATAAACTGACGAATCGATATTTATGTTTATCATGTTATAAAGATCAAGATCGTTTAAACTATCTATTAAATTTTCCATTCCCGAATATATTTTTACTCTATAAAAATCAGAAAATTCATCGTTTTGAAGTGTCCAGAAAAGTGAATCCGAAACGATTTTAACTTCTGGTTTTAAAGGTATCTCCTGTGTTCTTCCATCAACACTATCAGTTAAAATTAGACCTTCCAGAAATCCCGGGAAAATGTTTCTGCATAAAGTATCAAGGGTTGATACCGGTGGCTGAAAAGTGTTATCCATTTCAACGGTAAAAGGAATCGTTGTTTTTCCTTTGACAAATTTTGAAAATCCATATATCCAGTCATCAGTATCACCTGTTGTTGCATACAAAGCAGCAGATCTTAAAGTATCATAAGGTTCCCCGCTATTCTTTTTCATTCTCGATGCTATCCTGTAAGCAAAATCTCTTATTATACCTTCATCAAGGGTAAAGTTGTAAACCGAAGCCCATGGGTAAAGAACATCTTCTCCATATGAGTGGAGAGATAAAGAAATTTTAACATTATAATTTTTTACAATCTCCTCAACACATCTGACTTCAATTTCACTCGAAGGATATGGTCCGCAGTAGGTATAAAGATCAGAAGGGTTATGTGTTATCCCAGACGGATAACCCCAATCACTCTGAACTATCCTGTTACACCCACCACCATAATTTCTGTTGAGATCAACTCCATAGTATCCGTTTCTATATGTTCTATTCTTTCTCCAGTAGTTATCACCTGAAGGATCGTCGTGTGAATAATAGTATCCATCGGGATTAACTATCGGGAACACTATTATGAAATTTCTATTTATAAGATCAGTTATCAAACTATCTTTACCATACGAAGCAAGTAAAGATTCTGCAAAAAATATTGCTGTAACCGTTGTCTGCCACTCTCTCGCATGATGTAAAGCCATCAACAGAAAAGTATTCTGCCCTGAATAGATGGAAGGATCTGCTCCATTGATCTTCAATACTACCAGAGGATTGTTGTTGAAAGTAAAACCAAGAGTTTCAAGTTTTACTATGTTCTGGAATTTTAAAACTAAAGAATCTATATAGGAAAAATATTCTGCTAAACTCTTATAACCAAGTTTATAACTTTTCGGTTCATATATTTTATACTTTAAGTTTAAACTGTTGACTATTTTGAAATCTTCATCTGTAAGGTTCAGGAGATAATTTTTATTCTTTTCAAATCCAATTATATCGATAGATTTCAGATTTTTTTTTAAAAGATCAAAATCGTTTTTTTCAACGATAATCCTTGTTTCAGAAAAAGATTTTATTAAGATGATAAAAACTATTAAGGTCAAAATTTTTGTTTTCATAGTTTTATAATAAACCTGCTTTAACAAAAATCAAGTGTTCAACTATTGATAAACTTTGTCCAAACAAATATAATCAATATATGTTTGACCGGAATATTGGGATAAAATATTATATAAAAACGATAAGTTCCATAATAAAGAAAAGACCTTTTATTCTCTATCATAAGCCAACATTATCGTGTAACTGCAGATGTGAATTCTGTGATTTCTGGAAAAATTCTGATCCGAATGAAATTGTTATTTCCAGAGAAAAAATCAGTAAAATTTTAAAAGATGGTTGGAGTGTAGGATTTTCAACCTATGTTTTATGGGGAGGAGAACCCTTACTTGTTAAAGAACTTGGGTTTTATCTTAAAACTGCAAAAAATACTGGATACAAAACGAGTATGTGCACATCAGGTTATCTTTTAAAGGAAAGATACGATGATATTAAAAACAACATTGATATAATAATAATTTCTTTAGAATCAACTGGAGAAAAACATAACAGAACAAGAAGAACTCCAAAACTTTTTGAGAAAATTGTTGAAGGAATTGAACTTTTCAAAAATCAAAAAAATGTGAGATTAAAAATCTGGTCACATATAAACAGAATCAACAGGGATGACACCTTAGAGGTGCTGAAGTTTGCAAAAAAGTATGGAATTGTTGTAGAATTTTTTCCTTCAAACATTTTTTCAGATTACAACGAAAATATAATACTTGATAAAAAAGAAAGGTGTGAGGTTTTTAACAGAATAATGTATTACAAAAAAATAGGTTATCCGGTTAACAATTCGATAAAAGCATTGAAAATAATGAGGGATAGTTTACCCTATATCTGCAACAAAGCAAAAATTTCAGTACAGATAGAAAACGATGGAACGATAAATCCCTGTGAACCTCGTTTTGTTGAAGATATGAAAAGTTATGGAAATATTTTTTCTGATGGATTTACAAAATTGAAAGATAAAAACATTTACGAATATAACATAAAAAAACTTTCAAGATGTGATAAATGCTTTTTCCCCTGTGTCGGAGAGAGTGTTGATAACATTTTTGTAAGTGGAGTCATTAGATTTTTAAACTTTATAACAAACAAAGATAGTTAATCTATACTTTTCTTTATCTCTTTTATTTTATCCCTTAATTTTGCTGCCTTTTCAAATTCAAGTTCAGCGGCAAATCTATGCATCCTTTGGGTTAGTTTTTCAATAAGATCTATTTTTTCCACGGTTGATAACTTTTTATAATCCTCATCAATCTGACTCTCAACTTCTTTTGTAAAAGATGATGCAATATCTGTGATAACAAGTATGTCCTCTATCTCTTTTGAGATCGTTTTTGGAGTTATATTGTGTTCTTTGTTGTAAAGTATCTGTTTTTCTCTTCTTCTATTTGTTATCTCAACCGCCTTTTTCATACTTTCTGTTACCCTATCCGCATAAAGTATAACTTTACCGTTAACATTTCTTGATGCTCTTCCTATCGTTTGTATCAAGGATGTTTCAGATCGTAAAAAACCCTCCCTATCCGCATCGAGTATTGCTACAAGTGAGACCTCCGGTAAATCAAGTCCCTCTCTTAAAAGATTTATTCCTACAAGAACGTCAAACTCTTTCAACCTTAAACCTCTTATTATACTGACTCTTTCAATCGAATCTATTTCAGAATGCATATATTTTACCTTTATACCTTTCTCTTCAAGATACTTTGCAAGTGATTCAGCCATCTTTTTTGTCAGTGTCGTTACCAGAACTCTCTCATTTCTTTTAACGACCTCTTTTATATTATCTATAAGATCATCTATCTGGTTTTTTGAACTTTTGACTATAATTTCAGGATCAACAAGTCCTGTTGGTCTTATGACAAGTTCAACTACCTCATTCGCTTTACTTATCTCATACTCATCGGGTGTTGCTGACATACAGATTATAGGTCCTGTTATTCTTTCAAATTCTTCAAGTTTTAAAGGTCTGTTATCGAGTGCTGATTTCAATCTGAAACCATATTCTATAAGATTCATCTTTCTTGCTCTATCTCCATTATACATCCCTCTTATCTGTGGAATCGTCACATGTGATTCGTCGATAACGGTTAAGAAATCTTCTCTGAAATAATCTATAAGTGTATAAGGTCTTTCCCCTTCTTTTCTTCCATCAATATGTCTTGAATAATTTTCAATACCCGGACAGTATCCAACCTCTTTCAAAAGTTCAAGATCATAGTTTGTTCTTGACACCAATCTTGTTGCTTCAAGTATTTTTCCAGATTCTTTCAATTCTCTTTCTCTTTCCTTTAACTCTTTTCTGATTGAAACAACCGCCCTTTTTATTCTTTCATCTGATGTCACAAAATGTTTTGCAGGAAAGAAAGAAAAAATCTCCAGTTCTTCGATTTTTGAGTTGTTTAAACTATCAAATGTATATATCTCCTCTATTTTCTGATCATCAAAAATTATCTTTACGGGAATATCAAGATGTGATGGAAAGATATCGATCGTGTTTCCAAGCACTCTGAATCTTCCTCTTGAAAAATCTATATCGTTTCTCTGGTATTGCATCGTTATGAGTTTATCTATCAACCTATCAAGGTCATAAAAATCTCCCCTCTTTATAGAAAAAATTTGATCATAGTAATCTGAAGGTGATCCAAGCGTGTATATTGAGGAGACGGATGCAACGATTATCACATCCCGTCTCTCATATAAAGAGACGGTTGCTCTTAATCTTAATTTATCAATGTATTCATTAATATCAACCTCTTTTTCTATATAAATATCTCTATCGGGAAGATATGCTTCAGGCTGGTAGTAATCATAATAAGAGATAAAATATTCAACACTGTTTTCAGGAAAGAGAGTTTTCAATTCACCATACAGTTGTGCTGCAAGTGTTTTGTTATGTGAGATTATCAGGGTTGGTTTGTTCAACCTCTCAACAACATTTGCTATCGTGAATGTTTTTCCAGAACCTGTTATTCCGAGTAGAACCTGATATTTTTTGCCATTCAAAACACCTTCAACAAGTTTGTCGATCGCTTTTTTTTGTTCATCTGAAGGTGAAAACTTTGAAACTATTTTAAACTTTTTCATATTTCGATTTCCATACCATCATAGGTTGGAAAAATATTTTCTGGAACGATCTTTAATATATCCCTGTGTTTCATGGAATCAGATATATGGACTAAAAATCCACTTTCAAACCCAAGAGATTTCACAAAAAAAATTGCTTCGGAGATTGAAAAGTGTGTTGGATGAGGCCTTGTTCTCAAACCATTTATTACGATATGCTTACCATATTTTTTTATCAACCTGTAATTCTTCATATCTATGTAAGAACCATCCATAAGTATAACGAGTTGATCGAGAATAAAACCTTTCATCTTTATATTCCCATGGTAATAATCAAAAGTTTTCAACGAATAGGGACCAATATTTTTCAACTTTTCAACATCGTAAAAAGAAAATTTTGGTTTTCCTCCACCTTCCTGGGAATTATTAAAAACATAAGAATAAACTCTTCTGATTTCTCTTTCGACCTTTTTTGTACAAAAGATTTCCATACTTTTCTTATATTTTTTTGATATCATCCTTGTATCATCCAGACCAAATATATGATCCGCATGTGCATGAGTAATTATGATACCATCAACCCTATCGATTCTGTTTTTCAGCAACTGTTCTCTGAGATCCTGTGAGGCATCTATAAGAAGATTAAAATCATCTTTAACAAGTAGTAATCCCGGTCTTGTTCTTTTATCCCTTTTATCATCCGACAAACAAACATGACAGGAACAACCGATAATCGGAACACCAGTTGATGTCCCTGAACCAAGGATTTTAATTTTCATCTATTTCTCCAGAACAACAAAATATCTAAAACCATATAGATCAAAATAAAAATACAGGTTAACAGAATGCTGTTAAATCGATTTAAAAGTGGTATCAAAATCAAAAGCAAAAAAACGATCAAAAAATATCTTTTAACAAAAACTTTTGATGGAAAAATGTCTCTGATCAAAAACATAGTCAAAAAAACTGAGGTAACAGTTGCTATAACAAAAGAGAAAGAAACTAAAAATGTGTTGAAAAATTTTGCAAACACCAGAGAAAAGAATACTGTCAAAAAGGAATCAAGGAGGGAAATCAAAAAAAGTGATATATTTTTACCTTTGAGTGAAAGCAAAAAACCAAATGGAATGTTCCTTAAAGGTAAAACTGTAAGATAGACCATAAAAAATTTATAGGACTCAAGATATTTTTCTGAAAAGAAAATCCTGATCATTGTTTTTGAATTTATAAAGAAAAATAAGGTCAACACTCCTAAAATTGTAACAGAGTACATTAAAATTTTTTCAAAATCTTTTTTTAACTCCTCTTCTTTTTTTTTCTCGATCTTTTCTTTTATGTAATCCGCTCTTTCATGGAATATACCGGCAAAAAATCTTGCAACAAGAGGGATCTCAAAACTACCAGTTGAATAGTCAGCAAAACTTTTACCATAATAAAACAAAGAAACGATGAATTTATCTATCTGTTTTGATACACTTCCCAAAATACCATTAAAATACAATGGTAAAGAAAATTTTATTACTTCACTCTTATCGTATTCTTTACTCTTTCTGTTCATAAACAATGTCAAAAACAGATAGAAAACAATTTTTATAAAACCAAGATACAAAAGATAAACAAAAAACATAAACTCGTTGATCTTAAAAAGAAAAATGATAAAAACAGGAATAAAAAAAGATATCGATTCGAAAATATTTAAAAGAACTGAAAACAAAGGGGTTCTCAAGGAAAGTGATGTCGCTTCACATACAAGAAAAAATATAGATGAAAATGAAACAATAAAAGATAGAGGGATCAAAAACGATCTTGAAATTAAAAAGAGTATGAAGAAAAAAATCAAAAGGAAAAAGAAAGATATCATGTAAATCTGAAAAATGTTCTTATTGTTTCTTTCTCTAAAAAAGTAGAGTGTGTTCGTTGCGGGTATCCCTGCAAGGTTGACACCTATCAGAAAATAGAGGATAAATTCCCTGAAAGTTATATAAAAATCAACAGAGAATAATCTTGAACATATGACGGTTAACAGGAAAATGATTATTGAATAGAGAACTCTTCCCGAACCAACAAGTATTGATTTCATAGAACCATTTTGATTCCACTCTTCAATTCAAAGAATTCTGAAAAATTTTCAAGTGAATGATTATAGGAAACAGAAGCATAAAAAATAAATTTTTTGAAAAGGTATTCTAAACCAACAGAAAAATTTAACCATCTTGATAAAGGTTCAACACCTATCTGTGTTTTATACCAGTAAATATTCGTTGATGGAAAAACCCATGGAGTTTCAACATAGTTGTTTCCCTTTATGTTGTACTCTCCTGAAACAATCGTTTTCAGATTTTTTACTGGAACACTGGTAACAAAAACTTTTATACTCTGGATATCGGGTCCATCCTTGTATCCTATCACTTTACCATGCGAAACATACCTGTTCCATGGAAATCTCTGGTTATAGACCCATGCGTTAACTCTTGTGTAAGTAATTTTGAAAAAACCTTTTGAAAAGGGATAAGTTATATTTAAAAGATGTCCAAGTTCTGGTGGTTCAAGATCTTTTATACCTTCATATTCATACTGGTAATCATCTATCAAAAAAGAGTACGATATGTTTAACTTTTTAAAAAGTTTATAATTTAAACTGATTTCCCAGAGTATGTTATCGTTTTTATCAATGTTGTTCTGTTCACCATAAAAGATAAAGAATGGGAAGGTGTAATCAAAGATGTTTGATATCGTGTTTCTTCCAAAAATCGCTGACTCTGAAAAAGATAAAGAAAGATCTCTATAAAAAAATGTTAACCTGTGGAATGATAAAAATCTTGAAATCCTATCGACATCAACACCATCAAAGTTGTACACTGAATCAAGTATCATCTCTCCCAGATTTGAAAATTTTGATATGAAATTTAAATTGTCGTTTAATTTCAGGAAAAAAGTTATTCCATCCACAGGTGGTGCATTATAACTGAATATCAACGAATTCTGGTAATCAAAACCAGAATTAAAATATGTTCTGCCAAATGTCAGTAAAACTTTTTCGTTTTTATATGTTATGTACCCGTTATCAAATCCTGCTATCAGGAAATCTTTAAATGGTTTAACTTTTAAACCTTCAGGATTTGAAGTGTCAGTAAAAATAAACGCTGAAGTTGAAATGAAAAGATTCTGATTTATTTTTTTCTCATATTTTCCTTTTATGTAGATATTAAATTTCGGTTGATCTTTGTAAACCATACATGGATCGATTATAAAAGAAAGATTTTTGAAAAACCCGTTTTCAGTTAAAAGATTTTTTGAAACAAGATATTCTGAAAAAGGATCGAATATTTTATTTTCATAACCATCTTTGAAGACAGGATATATATCTGGATTCTTCACGCTATCATTTATGAAGATGTAATAATAGTATTCATCCTGTTCAAGGTATTTTTCTGAATAGAAACAAAACAAAAAGATTGAAAAAAATATAATTAAGATGGATAAAACTTTTTTCATAGTTCTATAATATCGTTTCTATCCTGACCTGTTGTTAAATGTGTAATTTTCACTTTGACATTTTTTTCAACGAATTCAACAAAATCTTTTATCCTTTTGGATACTTTGTTCTTTTTCAAATCATCAACCTCATCCTGTGTCCAGCATTCAAACTCTTTATAAACAGGTTTTATCTTTTCAAACTTTTCTACATTTTCAGGAAAATTTTCAAGGATTTTTCCGTCAACAGAATATTCTGTCAAAACAAAAACTTTTCCAAGATCAGAAAGCACATCGAATTTTGTCATTATGATACTATCGGTTCTATTTATAAAAGAAGTATATTTTAGAGCAGGTAGATCAAGCCATCCACATTTTCTCTTTCTTCCTGTTGTTGCACCAAACTCTCCCCCCTTTTTTCTAACATTTTCTTCAAACTCTTCTTCCATTCTTGAAGGAAATGGGCCATTTCCAACTCTTGTTGCATAACATTTTGTGATACCTATAACCTTATAATCAAAATATGGAGGTATTCCCGATCCTAAAAAAGAATTGTATGAGGTAGGGTTTGAACTTGTAACATAAGGATAAGTCCCAAAATCAACATCGAGTAAACTCCCCTGTGCTCCTTCAAAAAGTATTTTCATCCTCTTTTCAATAACATGCTTTGCAAAAACTTCCGGGAAAACAATTTTATCTATTATTTTTTCCCTCTTTTTCAGAAGATCATCAATAAATTTTTCTCCATCTATTTTTTTTGCTGAAAACATTTTACAATAAAACTCATTATAATTTTTGATTCTGTTCAATAATTTTTTTATCAAAACTTCTTTATCTAAAAGATCTCCAATCCTTATACCAATTCTATCATATTTATCAACATAACATGGTCCTATTCCCGATTTCGTTGTTCCTATTGAAAGTTCCTGTTTTCTTTCTTCTTCGAAAGCATCTATCTGTTTATGAAATTCAAAAAGTATATGTGCGTTTGATGAAATTTTTAAATTATCAGTATCGATATTTTCTTTTTTCAAATTTTCCATTTCATTAAGAAGTTCATCAAGGTCAACAACAACACCGTTTCCAATGTAAGATAGTTTTCCCCTTATGATACCGGATGGGATAAGATGAAGGACATATTTTTTCCCGTTGATCACTATCGTATGACCAGCATTAGCACCACCCTGATACCTGACGACAAGATCAGCATCATCAGAAAGGTAATCAACTATTTTCCCTTTACCTTCATCACCCCATTGCAAACCTACAACTATTTTTGCTTCCATAAAACCTCTTAAAATAGATCTGTGTAAGTAATCTTAACACTTCTTCCGATTCCGTTTTCTGTCACATTGTTCTTTAAAATATCTACAAAATCTATCTCTATACCAAGTTTTTCTTCATATATCCATTTCAGTCCTATGTTAAAGTATCCTACACCTCTTCCAAAGCTGTTATCATCAGTTCTATCATCAAGCCCAAGAAAATACTCGAGTAGCAATCCAAAGTTGTCTGTAAAATAGTATTCCGCCTGACAGAAGAAATCTATCATTTTTTCATCTATATTTTCGAATATTGAATAATTCGTTCCTCCACCGATCAAAAGTTCCCCAAGTGGTGGATATAGAATTTTCGATGTGTTTACAAAAAATCCCTTCGATTTTATATAGTATCTATTGTTGTAAAAAGTTCCAAACCCTTGAGACGAGATTCCAAAAGACACAGCAGGAACATAATCTTCCTCTTCCACCAGTAACACTTTTATAAGAAAACCAGGATATTTTGAAAACTGAGGTCTATCATAGGAAACTATGTTTGTTGCTGAATATGATAAACCAAACATAACTCTTGGAAAGAATGAAAAATTTGTTGCAAAACCCATTCCTCCAACAGGTAACATCGTAAAATTTATGTTATAACTTTTTGGAGGAATAATTCCGGTCGTTGGATTTAAAATCGTTTCGTAATTGTAAACAGGATATGAGAAAAGAGATAACGATACAACAAGTAAGAAAAAAAACATTAATTTTTTCACTTTACCTCCTGAATATGTATTTAACGCTGTCAACATCAAAGATATCCTGAATCTTCAAAAACAGTTGTGTTGTTGGATTTATTTTATATTTTTTAGATCTTATGGTCAAACTCTGTTCAGAATCGTAAACTTTAAAGTATAAATTTTTTTCTCCCTTAAAATTTTTCAACACATTTTCAAGTTCATCGAATTCACCATTCTTATAAGAATCTGATGGTAAACTTATTTCGATTCCATCGATCATTTCTTTTATCTGGTTTAAAGTATAGACTTTTTCAACAACAATCTTAACCTCTATATCTTTATCACTTTTAGAAACTCTACCTTCAATTATAACCTGTTGATCATCAAAAAGAATTTTTGAGTATTCATCAAGTTTGTTTGAAAATATCATACAATCAAGATACCCTTCAAGTGTAAAAATTTTAAAATTCGCATAGTAAACACCAGATTTTGCCTTTTTCTTTGAGAAATCCGTAACTATACCCATCAATGTAACAAAAGTATCATTCTGCATATCTTTTACATCCTCGTTCGAAGCGGAAACGATAGATCTGTATATTTCTCTTTCTTTCTCTATCGGATGCCCAGAAAGATAAAAACCGAGAACCTCTCTTTCAAACATCAAAGTTGTCTCTTTATCCCATTTTTTTTGATTCACAAGTTTCTTTTTCCAGTCATCATCAAAAGATGGATCAACCGCTGAAGCGAACAGATTCATCATTCCACTCTCTTCCTCTTTTTTCTTACTCTGTGCTAAACTCATAAGATGTGAAAGATTTTCAAAAAGTGTATCTCTATTGATCTTTAAAGAATCAAAAACCCCTGCTTTTATCAACGATTCTATTGCCTTCTGGTTTACAGTTGTTGTGTTAACTCTAAGAAGAAAATCCATAAAATCTTTAAATTTTCCTTCACCTCTCGAATTAACTATTTCTCTAACTGCATTCTCTCCAACATTTTTAATCACACCCATCCCTAATCTCAAAGAATCATTTTCAACTTTCACATAAAAATCTGAACTGTTTATATCAGGAGGTAGTATTGGAATTCCCATATCTTTAACTTCGGAGATGTAAAAAACAATATCTTTGATATTCGATATATATGAATTTATCACAGAACACATATATTCAACAGGATAATGTGCCTTTAAATAAGCCGTAAAATATGATAGTAGACCATAAACTGTTGCATGTGATTTGTTGAATCCATATCCTGCAAACTTAGCCATTATCTCAAAGATTTCATAAGCGAGTTCCTCGGAAATTCCCTGTTTTACTGCTCCATCAACAAATCTTTTAGTGTAGCTATCCATTATTGTAGGATCTTTTTTACCCATCGCTTTTCTCAGAGTGTCCGCTTCAGCAAAGGTAAACCCACCAAGCATATTAGCCATCTGCATAACCTGTTCCTGGAACAATGGATGGCCAAAAGTTTCTTTGAGTATCGGTTCAAGTTTTGGATGTTTATAGGTTATTTCCTCTTTCTTATTTTTTCTCTTTATTATACTTTCCTTCTGCTCTGGGCCGAGAGGTCCAGGTCTATAAAACGCTATGATGTTGATTATATCGTTAAACTCTGTTGGTTTGTATCTTTTCAAAAGATCCCTCATTCCTGCACTTTCAAGCTGGAACACTCCAATCGTTTTTCCACTCTGTAAAAGTTCATATGTTTTTCTATCATCAAGAGGCAAAGAGTAAAGATCTATATTAATATTCTTTTCTTTCAAAAGATCAAGCGTGAATTCGATCACCGAAAGTGTTGTTAGACCTAAAACATCTATTTTTACAAGACCTATCTTTTCGATGCAATTTTTTTCGAACTGGGTTACAATACCATTATCATCAGACGATTGTTTCCATACTGGAACAAAATCGGTTACTGGCCCAGGAGTTATAACTATTCCAGCAGCATGTTTTGAAACATGTCTCTTGTTCTTCTCAAGACCAATTGCCAGGTTTAATACTTTTTCATATTCCTCTTTTCCACCTGTTAACTCTTTCCAATTTGTTATCTCATTTTTCCCTTCCTCAAGTGAAATATCAGGTGGTAATTTTTTTGTAATATTCTTTACCTCTGATGGTGGAAGTCCAAAAACTCTTGCAACATCTGTAAACACCTGTCTTGATTTAAGGTTGTTGAATGCAGCGATCTGTGCAACATTTTCATTTCCATACTCTTCAATCAAAAGGTTTATAAGTTTGTCTCTATCCTTATCCGAAATATCTATATCAACATCAGGCATTGAAACTCTATCAGGATTTAGAAATCTTTCAAAATATAAACCATAATCGAGTGGATTCACTTTCGTAACATCAAGAAGATATAAAACAAGCGAACCTGCTGCAGAACCTCGACCTGGTCCAACTGGAATGTTATTTTCTCTCGCCTTTTTAACGAGATTGTAGATTATTATAAAATAACCCGAATAATTCATTCTCTCTATAACATCCATTTCAAACCTAACTCTTTCAAGAACCTCTTTTGGTGGATTTCCTTTAAATTTTTTTTCAAGTCCCTGATTTACAAGAAATTCAAGATAACTTTTTTCATTTTCAAACTCATCTGGAATCGAAATTTTTGGCATTTTAAAGTTTTTACCGGTAGTATCTATCGAGACATTACATCTTTCAGCTATTTTTACACTATTTTCAAGAGCAAGAGGCAGATCTTTGAAAAGTGTGTTCATCTGTTCTTTTGATTTTAAATAAAATTCTTTTGAAGAGAATTTCAATCTTCTTTCATCGCTTAACACTGTTCCAGTCTGAAGACATAAAAGAACATCATGTATCTCATAATCTTCCTCATTAAGATAATGCACATCGTTTGTCGCAACATAGCCAATCCCAAGTTTTTCAGAAATCTCTAATTGTTTTTCTATTATGAGTTGATCATCAACCATACCAACTCTCATAAGTTCAAGGAAGAAATTATCTTTTCCAAAAAATTCAATATATCTTTTTGCTGCATCCAGAGCATCTTCAAATCTGTTTTCAAGGATGTAGTTTTGTACTTCCCCTTTTCGACATGCTGAAAGTCCTATCAATCCTTTTGAATGTTTTTTTAGAAGGTTGTAATCTATCCTTGGTTTATATCTGAAACCTTTTATATACGCTTCAGAGGAAAGTTTTATAAGATTTTTATAACCAGCGTCATTTTCAGCAAGAATCAAAAGATGAAAATTTTTATCTTCATCCTTAATATTTTCATTTCTATCCTTTTCAAGATCTTTTACAATATAAAATTCCTGACCTATTATCGGCTTGATACCGTTCTTAACACATTTATCATAAAACTCGATTATCCCAAAAAGGTTCCCATGATCGGTTATAGCAAGTGAAGAATAATCGAGTTCGAGAGCCCTTTTTATAAGTTTATCAAGATTTATAGCTCCATCGAGTAAAGAGTATTCAGTGTGAAGATGGAGATGAACAAAATCCTTCATTTTTCTTTTGCCTTTCCCAGATCTTTTACAAGCAACCTGTTTATCCTGTGTTTATGCGTCTCAAGAATTTTTATCTCGTAGTTATCGATTGTGATGACCTCTCCCTTTCTTGGTAGATGTTCAAGTTTTGAAACAACAAAGCCACCTATTGAATTAACATCTTCAGAAACAAAGTTTGAACCTATATTCTCATTGAAATCATCAAGGTTCATCATTCCCGAAACAAGATAGGTATTCTCATCTATTTTTTTATAATCTATATCCTCTTTTTCAAGTTCATCTTGAATCTCTCCCACAATCTCTTCAATAATATCCTCCATCGTAACTATACCCGCAACACCACCATATTCATCGATAACAACTGCAATCGAAATATGGTTTTTTTGAAACTCTCTTAAAGCAGAAAGTGCCGATTTTGTTTCGGGAACAAAATATGGTGGTCTGACTATTTCAACAGCATAAAGTTCTTTTTGATCCTTAAAAAATTTCAAAATATCTTTTGAATAGATTATTCCAACAATGTTATCAATGTTACCCTGATAGACAACTATTCTTGATTTTCCAGTTTTATTTATCAGTTCAACCACATCGCTTAAAGTTTCATCATAAGGAACCGCCTTAACATCAACTCTTGGAACCATTATTTCACCTATCAATGTTTCCTCAAGTTCAAATATTCCTTCCACAAGATCCTTTTCATCATCTGAGATTATTTTTTTCTCTTCAGATTCTTCTATCATTTCTTTTATAAACTGTTCCCTTGTATTTGGATTCTTACCAAAAAGTATTTTAAGAATCTCTTTTAATTTTCCTTCCATCTGTTATCTCTCCATTCTTATTCATAAACAAGCCACTTGTTACTATTATATTGAACGCTTCTTCAAGAGTGAAATCTGTTTCAATAATATCTTTCTTCTTTACAACAGCAAAAAATCCAGAGGTTGGGTTCGGAGATGTTGGAATAAAAATTGATAATGCCTCTTCTCCATCGACAAACCATTTTTCATCGTTCGTTACAAATCCTATCGTATACATATCCCTGTTAAAATAGTTTACGAAAACAACCCTTTTGAATGACTTTTTTTTCTGCTGAAAGAGTTGGTTTACTATCTCTTTTGTTGGCATATATATATTTTTTACAAAAGGTGTTGAAAGAAGAACATTTTCAAAGAAAGTTATAAGATATTTACCAATATACATCTCTCCTATATAGCCAAGTATTATAATCAAAACCATCGAAAGAATAAATCCAATAAAATTTATCACAAAAACAGGGAGATTTCTAACATAGGGAATACTTTTAAAAATGAATCCCCAGAATCCACCTAATTTTGAAATTACAAAAGTAACAAAAAGTACAGTCACAAAAAGTGGAACTATTACCAAAATGCCTGATATGAATAGTTGTTTTAACCTTTGTTTCATAATATCATTTTATAAGTAAAATTTTATCTTTAAACAAGATTTTTTCATTTTCAAATATCACAAAATATACACCATTTGAAAAATTTTTCAAATCAAAAGTGAAGTTGTTTTTGTTTTCGAATGTGAAGTTTTTAACAACTCTTCCATCTATAGATAAAATTTTAACTTTCCAAACACCTTTGAGTCCTTTAAAATAGTATGTTAATTTATCCCTGTATACAACATTTGTATCATTTCTGATAATACCTGTTGTTTCAGAGTAGAAGAATCTTGGTTTTACCTTAACATAACTTATGAAAACTCCACTATCGGTTATCACAGAATCACTTCTAAAAATAAACTGCAATTTTACTTTTTCCAAGGAATCAATTTTAGGGTTGTAAACTTTCCATCCCTTTACAACGAGTGATGAATCTTTTGTTAAAGCACCTCCCGAGGATATAAAATCAAGTATTTTTATTGTGTCATTTTTTAAAAGGTTTATGAAAATACCATCAACGTTGAAGATCGGTTGAGAGTTATAAAATTCAAGAACTGGAAGTTTTGCATATATATAGATCGAACATAATGTTTGTGGGTAAATATAAAATTCTTTCGAGGTTATAGTATCCGCCATATTGTTAAAATAACCAGTTTCACTTCCAGGGTGAAGATTTTGATTTTTTGTTATTGTCCAATTTGAAGTATATCGTTCCCATTTTGATAGATCACCAGTAAAATCATCGTAAAAAGAATATTCTCCATTGTTGAGATAATCCTTTTTCTGTGCAAGAAGTGTATCATTTTTATATATGTAAAAAGAAAATTTCAAATTATTTTCTCCTGCCGGAACACCGCAGTAAAACGTTTTTTCCAGTATATCATCAACATTTTCGAAAAATACAGTGTCCAGAAGAGTGTATGAACCATTGAGAACAATTCTAAGTTTTGCGTTTTCAACTCTGGGACTTTTTTCTTTCTTAACTTTTATGTTAAAGTTTGAATTTGAAAAGTAAAGGTTTTCAATTGAAAATTTCAATCTATAAACTTTTAAAAACACTGTATCTTCAAGAACATTATCAAGATAAAGATAAAGAGTGTCTATAATTTCGTTTGATGATAAAGGGACATAAATTATAGAATCTGTAGAACCACTCTCCAAAACAAATTCATCGTTCAAAAATTTTGAAACGAGTTTAACATTGTGTGGGGTTAGATCAGAATTTTTTATCTTCAAATAGTTGTTAGCACCTGAAAATAAACTATCTGAAAAGATCGAGATATTTTTAGTTCCAGTATTTTTCAAAATCAACGAATCGTAAACAGTTTTATAATTCACTTTGCTCGCAACAAAGTATATGTAATCACTATCATTTATTCCAGTTGTCGAAAAACTTATATACCCGTTACCATCAGTATTTCCTCTTCTTAAAATCGTATCCTTCGAAAAACATATTAAAACGTTGCTTACAGGATTATTGTTCTGATCCCGAACAAAAACCTCCAAAAAATCTGTATTCTTTCTGAAAACCACATTCAAATTTTCAGGATTCTGTGTAAAAATGGGAAGTTCTGGATCACCAAAATAGTTTAACTGATAAATATGCCATCTGTAGAGATTCTCATCATAGGAAAAAGGCTCGATTTCACTTTTTACCTGGTTTAAAATTTCTGATGGTCTTTTGTATTCACTTTCCTGAAAAAGAATCTGGAAAAACCTGTAATCGAGTATCTCAGAAACACCATACCCTGGATAACCAGGAGCACCCCATCCATACCTTGAATTTGTTATAATAGAGATAAATCCACCTGTTGGAGAATCCTGAAAATTTTCAGTTATCGAATGGAGTATATACGTTGTGTCCTCTCGATCGTAAGCCCCAACCCAGCATCCTATTGAATAGAAAAGTCCAGTTTTACTTCCATTGGTCAAAGTTGTCGCATCTCCTCTTGTGATCGCGGTTTTATAATCAACCCATACTCCCTTAAAAGAACCGTGTCCATTATGGTTAACTATGTTGTATCCCATATCAAGAGAATCAAGAATGTCCGCTTTTCCAAGATGTCCCAGATCTTCATAAAATTTCAAAAGATGAAAATCCTCAGGAATTATATCATTATCTATCATATCTTTGGCGACACCACCAGAAGTCATCGGATCATCCCAGAGAACCATTCCAAGGAAAACACCTCTTGAAAGATGTTCATTATTTTTTACACGATCATAATCTATTATCCTTGAGATTATTGGAGATGGACCATAATAAATCGTATCAAAAAGGATTCTTCCAGCAACAACCTCAGGAATAAGATCAGACGAATCCTCAACTTCTCCCCAAACATCATCTCCATCAAAATTAAAGTTTCCATCAAGGTTTGAATAGTATAAATCTGAAGGTATTGAATCCTCGTCTGGATAATAGTCAGCATTACAGTTCATAGCATAAAGCCGTCTGACAGGTATAATCGCTCTGTCACCACCAAGCAAAAGGTATTTGAACCTGTTTACGTTATATTCATTTTTTATGTAATTTCTTATCTTTTCAGCACTATCAACTCCAGAATAGTATGGAAGTATGGATTCAATAAAACTCAACTTTGTCTTATATCCTTTTTTCGTTTTCCAATCTTTTAAGCGTGAAAAAATGGAATCATATTTTATCGAAGTGATTATAAGATAATCATACAAAGAATTTTCTTTCTTTTCAATCGATAAAATTTTTGAATATGAAATGATCGCTTTTTCATAAGAAAAAATTTTTCCATCTTTTATAAAATACGGAAATATTTTTACAGAATTTTTTACAGGAGAATACTCAAAATACTCTTTCAGTTCACCTTTGAACAATTTTTCCTGTTCAACTCTTCTTAAAGATAAAGGTTGTTGAGAAAAACCGATCAACCTATAATCTTTAACTTCAAAAGGATTTTCAAATTCGACACTTTGAATTTTGCTTAAATTATCTTTTAAAATTATAAAGTAAGATGGAAGATTAACATTAAAGTTATTTTCCATCACTTTTAAAATACTAACTTTTTTAAGATCATTTTCCTTTTGAAAGTTTATTTCCAGTTTTTCTGAATAGATAGAGATAACTGAAAATAATAAAACCATAAAAAGAATTTTTTTGTTCATAAAAACCTCTTATAATAAAATTATAAATTATTGTGAAAAAATATCAACTTGAAAAGTTTATCGTGGAGTATATCCCGCAACCCTGATCGCCTGTTCAACCTCTTCTTTATCAAATTCCCCCTGAACATAAACCTCTTTTTTCGATACATCAACGACCACCTTTTCCACTCCTTTTACCTTCAACACATGATTTTCTATCTTGTTAGCACAGTGAGAACAGGATATATCAGGAACAATAAATTTTTTTCCTTCCATTTTTTTCCTCCAGATTCTTGTTAAATAAGGTCTTAAAATCAATCCCATTAAAACGATAGATGAAAATAATTTCCAGTAGTTTATACTTTCTGTATGATTATGAGTGATCTGATTTTTTATAAAATTAAAATCCCTAAAGATAGTATCGAGAACAAAACCTGAAATTAAAGATATTATCACAATAGAAACGAGATAAACCAACAGTGTTTTTTTCCCCAACCTTTTAAAAACAAAAAGTATCGTTGCACTGTTCGTTGCCGGCCCTGTAATCAAAAAAACAAGAGCAGCACCAGGAGAGATACCTTTTATGATAAGAGAAAGAGCGATCGGAATTGAACCTGTTGCACAAACATACAAAGGAATTCCAATAAACATCATAAGAAGATACGAAAGGAATCTGTTTGAAAAATAAGTTTGAAAAATAGTTTCTGGGACTGAATAGGAAATCAATGTTCCCAAAACTATTCCCAGAACTATCCACTTGCCGGTTGACTCAACCAGTTCAAAAAATGAATATTTTAAAGATTTTGAAACTTTTTCTTTTAGGTTCTCTTTTTCAATATCTTTTGTCACACATACATCTTTCTTTTCTCTGCTGTTATCTTCTTCTTTAACAAAAAACTTTACGAGTGTTCCAGCAAGTAAACCTCCCAAAAAAGAACTTATCGGTCTAAAAAAAGCGAACACGGGTCCTAAAAGAGAATAGGTTGCAAATATAGAATCAAATCCTGTTGTCGGAGTTGAGATTAAAAATGAAACAATAGATTTTTGAGAAGCACCGCTTCTTTTGAGATGTTCCACAAGTGGTATAACTCCACAGGAACAAACTGGTATTGGCACTCCCAGAATCGCTGCTTTAAAAATATCTAAAAACCCTTTGTCAGATAAATTTTCATATATTTTATCTTCAGAAACAAAAAATTTTGCAATACCTGCTGCTAAAAAACCGATTAAAAGATATTCTGACATCGAATAAAAAATTGATAACCCTGGTAAAGAGATAAGAAGTTTTATAAAGTTTTCCATTATTTCAATCTAAGTTTAAGGGAAATGTTGTCAAGTATATAAAAGTATCAAAACACCAAAAAGATACCCTTTCTTTTTTCTACTCCACCAGAATAAACCTTATAAATATAAAACCCATTACCTCTATCAAAATTCTGCTTAAAAGTTTTTGAGATATCAACAAGAACTCTGTTTAAATAATTTATATCGTGAAACACTTCTCCTATAAAATTACCTCTGTTATCATAATAGGATATTTTTATCTCATTTTTATCAATGTTTTCAAATTCGATGATCGAAGATAGTTTTCCAAAAATTTCCTGTTTTTTGATGTTTTTTGAGTTTTTTAACAGTTGATCAAGAATATCAATGTTTAAACTCTTCGGAAGATACATAAAAAATGATATCGTATCGGATAGATAATATGCACTATAATCTTTTTCATTCTTGTCCCAGAAAAATTCTACATCTTCATCGTCAAGTGGATCCAGCAAAAATTCTTTTTGTTCTATCTCATCATATTCTCTAAATTCTATACCAAACATCATCTCTAAAAAATCCTTTGAACTCCTGTTTTCAGGTAGATTTAAAAATTGTATTATGTTTCTTGTAAATATAAAAGTTGGAACCTTTTTTGATATCTCTTTTAGTTCTGATAGAAATTTTGTTTCTTTTAAAAGTTTCCCACCATCAACATTCAAATAAACAAAATATTTTGAATCATATTGAATAATCGATTCTGATGGAATTTCATAATTATAAAATGTACTTATAAAATCAAAATTGAAATCTGAATAAAGTCCTGTGATGTTATCTGTTACCATTTTACTTCTCGAATCCATTAGAAAGGGATAAACGAAATTCTCAATTTTTGCTTTTGTTGTAAAACCTTCAAGGTAGTAAAAAGTATCGGAGAGTGACCCTGTAAATTTAACCAAAGAAATTGAATAATCTTTTTCATCAACAGGTTTTTTTATTTCAAAAGGAAAAGAGTTATTATCGTTAGAGCTATCTTCAAGAATTGAAAAGATCTTTTGGGAAACAAAATTCTCGTTTGATTCATACAATAAGAACAAGGAATCTATTCCATTTTTTATGAAATTGTTGTTATAAAAAAACAAAACTCTTCCTTTAACAGAACTTCTAACACTATCAATTCTTAGGTCAAAATCTGAAGGGGAGATCTTTAGTTCAAGATATTCCATTCCTTCTTTTGTTGAAAATATTATAGTATCAACGGTTCCAGGAATAAGATCCTGTCTCAAACTTCCAACAAGTAATCTATCACCTTCAAATTTTAAAACTCCACCATCTGAAAAAAGTTTTCTGTTAAAATCTATTGAATAACTCTCTACTCCATATAGTCCATTTATGTATAATCTTTCGCCCGCTTCTATTGTTTTGTAGTAATAATCTGAAATTGTGATTTCACTTGAAAATAAAATGTTTATAAAAATAATAATAAGTGAAAAGATAACAAAAAATTTTTTTAAATTATCCATACTAATCATAAAGTATATTTTATATTTTACATTAGTCAATTATGTAAATTTTCTTTTAAATTTTCAAAAGGTCTGTTATAATCTTGTTTATGAAAATATTAATTTTGATACCTGTTGGATTTTTAGTGGGAATCATAGGAACTCTTATGGGAGCTGGTGGTGGATTTTTATTGATGCCTTTTATGATGGTATACTTTTCAAACAAAACACCAAAAGAGTTAACATCTATATCGATGATTTCAATATTTTTCAATTCACTTTCAGGAACATACGCATATTTAAAAATGAAAAGGGTTGAACTTCAAACTGCTTTCCTTTTTTCTTTGATAACCATACCAGGTTCTATAGCTGGAACAATTATAACAAACCATATAAACAGAGAAAGATATAATCTCATATTTGGAATTTTTCTGATATTTATAACTTTATTTCTACTCTTCTTTAAAAGAATTGAACAGAATGAGAAAAATTTTTCTAATTTTTTAAAAACTTGTTATATCAAAGATGGATTTGATAATGAGTTTAAATTTTCATATAATCTTTTAACAGGTTTAATTTTAAGTTTTATTGTCGGTTTTCTTTCACCAATTTTTGGAATCGGTGGTGGAGTATTACATGTTCCATTTATGATAAAACTTTTATGCTTCCCACCTCATATAGCGACCGCAACATCACATTTTGTTCTGATGGTGATGAGTTTTGTTAGCGTTTTAACCCATATACTATCCGGTATCGATAAATTTATTCTTTTGAACTCTTTTTTTCTTATTCTCGGAATAATCCCAGGGGCTCAGATTGGAGCAAAACTTTCAAAAAAAGTCAAAGATGAATTTCTTTTATATTTTCTTTCGGTTGCCCTATTTATTGTTGCAGTCCGTATTTTGCTTCTTAAAAATTAAGTTAATCTGAAAACAGTTCTTCCATATTTTCTGTTAACAGTATAGTCATCTTCTTCGGATGAAAAAGCAACATTTTCAGGAAAAAATTCTATAGAATAATTTTCAAGAGATGGGCAATTCAACTCTTTCCATTTTTTATAGAAAGAAACATATTTCTCAACAACACTCTCGCTTCCCCAACTTATTATCTCGTTCGAAAAAAGTATCACAAGTCCATTGTCCGATGTTTTTAAAACTGAGTGCCATAAACCATAACCACTTTCCCTTCCTTTTATATCTGACTCATACATGATGGCATCATCATTTGAAATCGCAAGGAAAAAGTTAAAATTTGCTCTTCTTTTTCTTTTTTCGAGTTTTAAATTTTCCTCATCGTTTTCATTTTCAATAATATCTGAGAGTTCTTGCTTTAAATCATCCCTTTTTTTACCATAAGTTTCAACAATTCTTTGTAATGATTGAATATTTTTTGCAAATTGTCTTTTATCTGAAAACACACCTTCAAAATGAAGGAATTTCACAAAAAGTGTTGGTTTTCCAACAAGTTTGTTATTCTCTTTTCTAAAGGAGACAAGAGTTTCAATCCCTCTTGTTACAAGTGGTATGGAAAGATACCCTCCATCCTTCAACTGTTCAAAGAAAGGGATTTCAGGGCAACCACATGTTGCTATTATTGAATCATAAGGGGCTAACTGAGAATATCCAAGTCCCCCATCTATGTTTATAACCTTTATCTTTGAAAATCCTGCCCTTTTCAAATTTTCTAAAGCAAACTCTGTTATTTTTTTGTTTATTTCAATAGATACAACATTTTCCTCTTTTCCTGATACATAGGCAAGTATCGCAGCGTTGTATCCTGAACCTGTTCCTATTTCAAGTATTTTACCGCCCTCTTTTACATTAGCATCTCTTGCCATAATAGCCATAACAAATGGCTGAGATGAAGTTGTAATAACTTTATTTTCCTCAACAAGAACAACAAGAGGTGTATCAACATAAATTTTTTGTAAAAGTTCATCTTTTAAAAAGGCATAATTTAAATCCTGTTTAACAAAAATACCATCTTTTTCTTCATAAATATAGGGAACAAAATAATGTCTGTAAACTTTCAAAAATCCTTCAACAATTTTTCTGTCAGGTTCTTGTTGATTTAATTTCTTAAACTTCTCTAAAAATGAATCCACCATTTTTTTATTGAGTTCATCAACCAGCATCCTTTCTCCTTTTTTTAAATTATAATGGGTTTTTGTCAAAAATCAATTTTTTGTCAAATGTTTGCTTAACTGTTAATTTTCTGTTAAAAATTTTGACTACCCTTGACTTTAATATTTTTGATGTTTAAAATTTATCTGTATGAGAAAGATATTTCTGGTTTCATTCATAATGTCTGTTTTATTTTCTCTTACTTTTTCCCAGAGTTTTGATAATTATAAAAATTTTAAAATGATTTCCACATTTTTAAAACCTGATTCCCAATCATACTCTTTTTCAACCGGATTTTTATTCAACAACAATTATCAAATCTCATATTCCTTACTGAATGCAAACTATTTTTCAAAACTGAATGACAATCTGATTCTAAATTACAGTTTTGGTTATCTGAATTACAATTTGAAAGAGAACCTATTACTTTCAAATATCGGATTAACTTACAAAAGAGATAATTTTTCAATATCGTTAGAGGTGGGGAGAACATTTCAAGAAAAATAAAATTTTTTAAGGGGAGTTTCTTATGAAAAAAATAGTTTTATTTATTCTCTCTTTTTTGCTCTTTCTTACAATTTTTTCAACAGATTATAATCTAAATGGATGGAAATTGAAACAGTATAATTCCTCTCAAACTTATACTTTTGGTAACATAAATGTTCCTGGTGGATATTTTGTCATAATTTGTAGAGGAGCAAAAAAAGCAAATTTTGAAGCATATTACGGGGTTACTCTTCCATCAAATGTGATTTTTATAGATTCAACTTTTACTATGCCAGTGATAAATGGTGATGAGGTCTACTCACTTTATGATGCTTTGAATAATAAGATTGACACTACACTTGTAACTGTTTCAGCATCTGTTAGATATGTCTATTATAGAGACTCAACTAACGCTAACACTTTTTCTTATATTACATTCTCAACAACAAATGCAACCCCTGGTTCTACTGGACCGACGGTTATAAATAAAGGGAAAGGAATGGTAATAACAGAAATAGTTGATGCTGCTAATTATCTGTATGAATATGTTGAACTTTACAATGATACAGGTGGATTTGTGAACACAAAACCAACGATCAGCAATGTGAACAGTTCTCCTGCAATACCTTTTGAAAATGATAATGTTACAATTTTTTGCAGTATAACAGATGATGGGACAATAGGTTCTGATACTATATTTTATAAAATTAATGATGGTTCATGGAACAAAAAAACTCACGATTCATTATCTGTTTCAACTTATTTTTATAAAATAGGAAGTTTTTCTGCTAATGACACCGTAAAATATGTAATAAAAGCAAAAGATAATTTAGGAGATGAAACTGTTTCTGATACTTTTACGTTCATTGTAAAACAAAAGGTGACACAATCTTTCAATCTCAATGGATGGCAGTTAAAACAGTATAATTCATCATATACTTATACTTTTGGTGATATAAATGTTCCCGGTGGATATTTTGTCATAGTTTGCAGAGGTGCTACGAAATCAAACTTTGAAGCACATTATGGAGTAACACTTCCTTCCAATGTGATTTTTATTGACTCTACATACAATATGCCAACCATAAATGGAGATGAAACTTTCTCTTTATATGACAATCTTGGAAACAAAGTTGATACCACATTCTTCAATCTCGTAACAAACAGAGTTTATTTTAGGGATTCTACAAATCTAAACAACTTTTCTTTCAACACTTTCAGTACCACAAATGCAACACCTGGTTCAGTTGGATCCACAATCATAAATAAAGGTAGAGGAATGGTTATCACCGAGGTTGTTGATAATACAACAAACTACCTTTATGAGTATATCGAACTTTACAATGATACTATAGGTGCAGCAAACACAGTGATTTCAAGTGTAACAAGAAATCCAATTATCCCCTTATCCACTCAACAGGATACTATCTGGGCTGTAATTAAACATGAAGTTCCATTAAAATCGGTAAAACTTATAGCGAGTAGTTATGACAGTGCTTATATAGATACCTATAATATGTCTTTGATCTCAGGTGACACCCTTTATAGATACATTTTAAGCAGCAGAGGTGATGGATGTAGATTTGAATGTTATGTTGAAGTTACCGACTCTTTGAATCGAGTTGTCCAATCAAATCCAGAAAGATTTTTCTGGGGCATAACACCAATACCAAGATACAAAGAAAACGACTCTTCTGGAAAACCCAAATATCTCGGTTATCTCACAAGAACTACCGGAATAGTTACAGTTGGAACCGGTGCTTTCACTCCGACACAAAATATAATCAATATACAACAGAATTATATACTCGGTGCTGTCTGGAAAAATGATTCAATAAAAAGTAATGGTTCTGAAACAGTTGTTCCTTCTGACTCTGTTATCGTGGAAGGAACAATAACCTTTTATAATGGTCAGACAAGGATCGGTAACCCATATTCAAAATTAACAAAGATAAGCACAGGACATCTTATTGATACGATACTTTTAACAGCAGATCAACTGAGAGATACAGTTGGTGAAAAATATGAGGGACTACTTTTAAAAATCAATGCAGCAGCGAGAATAGGTGGAACATGGCCAACACCAGGCACAAATTCACTCCTTGTGTTCAGGGACACCGTTTTCACCAAAAATGGAACCAAGGCTGTTGATACATTCCTCGTCTGGGTTGATTCTGACACCGATATAGATGACTCTCCCGAACCAACATGGCCTAAACAGATAGTTGGAATTTTAACCCAGTATGATACCTCAGAACCTTACTGGTCAACTTATGAAGTTTATCCAAGATCTATACTTGATATGACAGCAAACATTGGTATCAATGAGTCATCAATTTCAGCCATTTTACAGAAAGATGGTATTCTTTTGAAATGGAATTTCACTGAAATGAATGATATAACACTTATAAGAGTCGAAAGAAAAAGAATAGATGAAAAATTTTATACTATTGTTGCTGAATTGAAATCAGACCAGAGATTTTATAAAGATAAAGATTTAAAAAATGTTTCAACAGAATATCGGGTTATAGGGATCACAAACAATGGAAAAGTTATTGAGATCGGTAAAATATCCGTAACTCCAAAAACAGCGATTAAAGAGTTTAACATATCATCTAACAACAACTTAGTAAAAGAAAACATATCTCTGGAACTTTCAATACCCAGAGAGCAAAAAATTGAACTCGGTATATACAATTCATCAGGTGCTCTTGTAAAAAATATTTTTTCTGGTATAATAGATAAAGGTTATTCAAAGTTCTTTGTAAGTGTTAAGGATTTACCTTCTGGTGTTTATTTTATAAAAGAGAAGAACAATAACCTATCTTTAAAAGTGAATATCATAAGATAAAAAGTGTTTCCCAATCCCGCTGAAAACTCCCTCTTGCAAAAGAGGGAGTTTTTATTTTTTTATAGAATGGAATCAACAAAAAGATCCTTATCAAAAAACTCTAAGTCCTCTATCCCTTCTCCGACACCAATATATGAAATGGGTAAAGATAGTTCATCTGCAATCGTTATTACAGATCCACCCTTTGCTGTTCCATCCATTTTGGTTAAAAAAATTGTGTCAACATTTACCGCTTCTTTAAAGTTTTTTGCTTGCTGTAAAGTATTTTTTCCATTTGTTGCATCTATTACAAGTATTGAAAAAATCCGTAATTTTGGAAATTTTAACTTTAAAACACTATAAAGTTTTTTCAACTCTTCCATAAGATTTCTGTTAGTATGCATCCTTCCCGCTGTATCTATGATAAATTTATCAAACCCATTTTCAACACCATATTTTACCGACTCAAACGCTGCTGCCGCCGGCTCTTTTCCGTTTTCAGGTATATAAACAAAAGAGTTCGCCCTATTACCCCATATTTCTATTTGATCAAAAGCTGCTGCCCTGAATGTATCACATGCACCAAGAAGCACTTTTTTTTGATTTTTTACAAGATAGTTTGCAAGTTTACCTATCGATGTTGTTTTCCCTGAACCGTTGACACCTGAAACAAGAATTATAACCGTTTCTTCAAGATTGAAATAAACTGGATCTTTAAGTATTTCCTTTAAAATCTTTTTCAACTCTTCAACAATATTCTCTCTGCCTATTATTACACCTTCCTTTACTCTATCTTTTAACTTTTTTATTATCCTCTGTGTTGTTTCAACTCCTATATCTGAAAGAATCAACTGTTCTTCAATAAAATCATAATCCTCTCTTTTGCCACCAAAAACAGCACTTTGAACAACATCCTTTAAAGGGAGTTTTGCTTTCTGAAAAATATTTTTTAATTTATGAAGTAGCATCTTTCAAAAACCTTTCGGATATTGTCTGAAGATTCAAAGAGAAAACATTTGTAACCCCGCTCTCCTCCATTGTTACTCCAAAGAGAAAATCACAGAATTCCATAGTTCTTTTGTTGTGTGTAATTATTATGAATTGAGTTTTTTCTTTAAACTTTCTCAGCAGATTGCTAAAACTTTCAACTGTTGCATCATCAAATGGTGCATCTATCTCATCCATTATACATACAGGTGTCGGTTTAACCATATACATCGCAAAAAGAAGTATAACTATCATCATCCCTCTTTCACCTTCTGAGAGTTTTATCAGATTACCAATCTTCTTTTCCCCAGGTTCAAAAATTATATTTATATCACTTTCAAGAGGGTTTTCCTCATCAACAAGAATTATATCCGCTTTTCCATTTTTGTATATTTCGGAAAAGAGCTCCTTGAAAGAAACTCTTATCGTATCAAAATATTGAGAGAATAAAAGTTTTGCTTTAGCATCAAGTGTTTTTATCGTCTTTTCGAGATTCTCTTTCGATTGAACAACATCCTCTTTCTGTCTTAAAATCTCTTCAAGGCGTGCTGATGTATCCGTATATTCCTGAAAAGCGAGTTCGTTAACAGGACCAAAGTTTTTAATTTTTTCTTCAAGAAATTTTATCTCTTCCTCTTCTGTATCAATATATTTTGAGATCAGGTCATAATCTATTTCAAAGTTCAAATCTATTTTTTCATCATTGTTTTTCTTTTCAATTAAAACCCTCTCTCTCGCAAGTAAATTTTCTTCATTCTCTCTTGTAATCTCCTCGATAAGGTTTCTTAACTCTTCTTCTTTTTCCTCTTCCTCTTTCAAAATGCTTTCTATCTCATCTATCTTTTCGTTTAGATCTTTGATCTGGCCATCAATTGTTTCAACATCCTTTTCAAGTTTAAGAATATTCTCTTCTTTTTGATCTATCTCAGTTTCATACTTTTTAATCTGCGATTTCGCTTCTTCAAAGAAAGCGTTAAAATTTGAAACTTCTTTTTCATATCCAACCAAAATATTTTCTATCTCTTTTATATCCCTTTCAACATTTTCTTTCTCTTTCAAAAGTTCTCTGTAAACATTTTCTATCTCATCTTTTCTGTTCTTAAAAACTATGTATTCATCCCTTTTCTTTGTAAACTCTTCTTCTACCCTTTTAACCTCACCTAAAAGTTTTTCTTTCTCCTGTTCAAGTTCTTTTATCTTTTCCTTGCTATCATCCATTTCCTTCTCATAACCCAGTTTTTTCTCGTTTATCTCTTTTATCTTCTCTTCAATTTTTGAAATGTAAGATTTTTTCGTTTCAACATTTTTTTCAAACGCCTTTATACTTTCAAGGGTAAACTTTTCTTTTGCGGAAAGTTCGTTCAACTGGTTTTTCTTTTTATCATGGTTAAAACTCAAATCTTTTAATTCATTTTTTATCTGATCGATTTGCTTTTGAACCTGTTCGATTTCCTTTTCATATTCGCTTATATTTTTATGACAACTCTCTATCTCGTTCACAAAATTCAAAACTTTTACTTCACCCGATTTTATAAAGATCCTATCAGGTGTAACAAGGAATCCATCTTTAGTGACAAGATATTTTTCACCTTCAAGGTTATCAAAATCTACACTTTGAACAATTTTAAAGTTTGAAAAGTAATCCTTTATGAAATCTGGTCCATCGATATAATTTGAAAGTAGGTATACATCCTCACTTTCATCTTTTTTATATTTTAAATCTTTCAATATTATTTGAACCTGAGGAGTCACTTTTCCCTTCAACTTTTCTATATCATCTTTACTTAAAACTATACCGTTCAAAATAACTGACAGTGCTGTTTCAACTATCTGTTCATAACCTTCTTTTGGTTTCACAAGGTTTCTTATAAGTTCTATATCATCTTTTTGCAATATTTTTAAAACATCCTTAAAACTTTCCTTTGTTTCCTTTATCCTCTGTTCGATCTGTTCTATCTTTGTTTTTTCAATAATTATATTTTTGTTTAAAAGATCCCTTTTATCATAAAGTTCCTTTTCTTTTGCTCTCAACTCCTGTCTCTTTGAATCCATTCCATTTATTTCTTCTTTTATTTTTTCGATCTGGTTTAAAATCTCCTCTTTATCTTTCTTCAACTTTTCAAGTTCCACAGAATTTGTTTCATTTTTCTTGTTCTCCTCCTCTAACTCTTTCTTCTTCTCTCCAACTATACTCTCCTCATACTCAATCCTTGTCTTCAAAGAGTTAACCTTTGAATTCAAAACAACTATCTCTCCATCTATCTTTCTTATTTTTGATGAAAGTTGTTCAAACTCGTTTTCACTTTTTCTGTAAAGAGTTTCAACATCATTTTCGCCTAAAGAATTTCTATCGTTTTCAATCTTTTCTATCCTCGTTTTTAAATTTTCGACTTTTTCAACATCATTTTTTAACCTTTCCCTTTTCAAAGGCATCTCTTCTGTAATTTTTTCCTTAAACTCTTCTTTATTCTTTATCTGTGTTTCAAGACCTTTGATCCTTTCATTCAAAATTGAAACACTGTTTTTAAGTTCAAAAAGATTTTTCTGAACACTTTCTTTCTCTCCAAGTTTTATCTCAAGTTGGTTTTCAAGTTCATATTTTTCACTTCTTTTTTCTTCAATCTGTTTTTTTATGTTTTCTATCTCTTTATGAAAGTTTTCTATCCTCTCGCTTTTCTCGTTTATCTGTTTTTCAATCTTTAAAAGTTCCTCTTCGAGTTTAACATTCTTTTTTCTGTAATAATCCTGAGAAAGATTCTGATATAGAGTTTTCATCTCAAAATACTTTTTTGTTCTCCCTGCCTGTTTTTTTAATTCTTTCGCATTCTTTTCTATTTCCATTATCAGATCATTTATCCTGTTCAGGTTCTCCTGTGTTGCTATCAGTTTTCTCAAAGTTTCCTTTTTTGAGTTTTTGTATATCGTTATTCCGGCTGACTCTTCAAACAGATTCCTCAAAGCATCAGCTCTGTCATTAACAATATCTTCTATCAAGGATTTTTTAAAAAGTGAATAAGTTTTCGTTCCGAGTCCCATCTCTGCAAGTAGATGCTGAACATCTTTCAACCTTACACTTTCTTTGTTTATCAGATATTGTGATTCACCTGATTTATATATTTTTCTTTCTATCTCTATTTCGGTAAAATTCAAAGGCAATTCTCCATCATCGTTAACAAACCTTACAGAAACTGAGGCAAGGTTTGATGGTGCTCTTTTATTCGTTCCATCAAATATTAGATCTTCATGCAGGGTTGCTCTCAACTCTCTTGCTGATTGTTCCCCTAAAACCCATCTTATCGCATCAACAATGTTTGATTTCCCTGAACCGTTTGGACCAACAAAACCAGTTATTCCCCTTTCAAATCTTATCGTGATAGGGTCTGGAAATGACTTAAATCCATAGATCCTCAACTCACTTAAATACAATTATCCTCCATTTTAACATTTCCTTATACCAAAAAGTGATGTAAGTGTCAATATTAAAAACCAATTTCATCCTCAAGATGTTTTAATACAAGATCTGATGTATTCTTTCTTTCATAGAAAAGGTTTTTGACTCCCTTTTCAAAATATCCGTTCACTTTTAATTCTTTTATCCTGTTATATGCAGATTTAATCTCTTCCGGTTGATAACCTGTTTTAAAAACGGTATCAGCAAGTGGCCTTCCATCCTGTCTTTTTCCTATGAGTATTGATGGCACACCTAAATATGGTGTTTCTATAAGAAGTGATGAAGAATTTCCCATTACGGCAAACGAATTTTTTATAAGTGATATATATTTTCTGAAACCCAGATGAGGAACAAAGGATATATCCTTCTTCAGAGAAATTATATGTTTTAACCTTTTAAGTATATACTCTTCTCCTTTATCGGGATTTGGAGAAGTACACAGAACCGGCATATCAACTTCAAGTAAAAATTTTTCCAGTCCGTTAAATTGTTCTTTAATATCAATAGAACTTTTTGTTTCAGGATGAAATGTGAAAAGTAAATACTTCCCTTTTTCAAGATCTAACTTTAAATCGTTTAAAACATTTTCAAATGGTTCTATTTGGATGGAATCTATATATTCAAGTATCGGATCTCCAACATTAAAAATCCTCTTTTCAGTTTTCAAAAATTCTACAAGATTTTTTTTGAACATTTCTCCAGATACGAAATGAATATAAGAATTTAAAGAAAGCATCTTCCTTATATTATCATCGATTGCACCTTTTGTTTCTTCACCACCTGAAATATGGATTATTTTTTTTTCCATTACCAAAGAAAGGTTTATAACAGGTAAGAGTTCTATTCTGTCTCCAAGAACCATTATGTAATCAGTTTTTGTCATCTTTATAAGTGTTCTCAACTTTTTCTGAAATGATACAAGCGAATTAAAGAGTTTTGCTTCTGACCTCCAGTTGATCGTTGTTTTGATTTTATAGTCAACCTTTACACCTTCATCCTTTATTTCCTCAAAAGAATATCCCTTTTCTTTATCAAAATGTGAACCTGATGCAACAAAAAATGTATTTATTTTTTTTGAACTTTTCAATTTTTCAACAATAAGTTTTAAATGTGAAAAATCAGATCTGTTTGTTGAAAGGATCATCAAATTTGGTTTCATAACACAAAAAGTAGAAACGATTTTAAATATTCGGTCTCTTTGAAATTGAGTAGAGATGAATGGTCTACTG